>NZ_JAAOYP010000006.1:0-45343 GCF_011759515.1 Micromonospora sp. CNZ280 | reverse complement strand
TGGGGCCGGAGGGGGGTCACTCCCCAGGGGTCGGGCGGTCGGGCGTCACACAGAGTGAGCAGTCACGGAGCGTGCCAGCCTCCGGGTTGGTGCTGCGCCGTCTCCGCCGAGTGACACGAGACGCACAGCGCACGTAGGTAGCCGTCGGCGTCCGGGTCAGGCACACCCACGGCTACGAGCTCGCGCCTGCTGTGCGGGTAGTGGTCTGCCACCCGAGACGGTGCGCTGCACAGCACGCAGAAGAGATGACGCGCGAGGAAGGCCGCACGCCTGCGTGCCCACCGTGCGTCGTAGCCACGCTCGGCCGCGGTGCCTCGGGCACGGTCAGCCGCACGCTTGCAGTCGTCGCAGCGTCGGTCCTTCTGCGCTGCGTCGACGAGCTCCGGGCAGCCGGGGCGTGAGCAGGGCCTTAGTCGGCGTGGGCGAGACATGCGGCGAGCAGCTCGTCAGGTCGGGCCGGATCGGCGACGGTGCGCGAGGCAGGCGCGCCGCACGGGCGACCGCCTCGGCGTACCTGGCAGCGATAGCACGCGGAGCGGATCGCGCGCAGTCGGAGCAGGGCGCTAGGCATTGGTCACCTCCGGCGGATACGAAGATGCCCCCGAGGGCGCTCGACCCGCGCTCGCCGTGAGGCAGCAGCAGGGGAGCGCACGCTCGGGGGCGTGCAGGGTGAGACAGGATCAGGAGTTGCGGGCGAGGGCAGCGTTCGCCCAAAACATGACCTCTTCGAGCTTCGTGATCGCCGTCGACTTCTCGCGACCCTCGGGGAGGCGCTCGTTCAGGTCGTCGGCGAGCCGGCGGCACGCCTGCCGCACGCTCGTGTGCGCGTCGCGCTTCTCCTCGGTCGTCGCCGCGTGGAAGGCGAAGCGGTGGGCGATGTCCTCGGGTGCCATAGGGCCTCCTGCTCGTCGGTCGGGGGAGCGTGGAGCGGTCGGGAATCGAACCCGGAGTCCGTCGACGGTCCGCGTGCGGCTTTCGTCGACGTCGAGACCTACCCGCCCCGAGGGGCGGCCGACCCTGCGGCCCGGTTCTCACGGCCCGAGGCAGGCCAGCCTTCGCAAGGGTCGGCCGCAGGCGCGACCCTACCGTTCGGTCCGTCCCATCGGGCTCACGGATCGCGCACGGCAGGGCCTCGTCGCGGTGCAGGGCGCAGCATGCTTCGCCCCGCTACTTTCCTAGTCGGCCGGGCCTTCGCCAGAAGATCGACTCGCGTAGCGTGCCCGCTCCTGCGCCGCCTTGCACACCTTGCACCTCGAGTCGAGGCCGTCGGCGGTGCGGGCGTCCTCGGCGAAGTCGCGCCCCGGCTTGCGCACGTCGCAGGCCGAGCACCGCTTCACCGGCTGCGCCGCCCGTAGCAGCCGACGGTCTCTCGCGGCGAGGGTGCGCCGCGCGAGCTCCTCGGGGTCGAGGCCGTAGCGCGGTGCCACCTCGCGGGCGGCCTGGGCGATGCGCTCGTCAGGGTCGATCTGCTCTTCGGTCTCTTCGAGCTCGTCGGTCATGGCACCGCCACGCCCAGGCCGACGAGGACGAGCACGACCGAGATACAGACCGCGCGCAGCCGGCGACGGATGGAACGGATCATGTGTGCTCCTTCAGACGGCACGGCTACGCCTCGCCCTCCTCGACGAGACGTAGCCGTGCAGGGGCCAGGACAGGACTTCTCGCGGGCTTTCAGGCGTCCGGGGTAGTACGGGGTACCCCCGGAGCGTCAGGCGTCCTGAAGACGCCGTGAGCGTTCTTCTCGAGTCCGACCGTCGCCGGGTCGAGGCACTGCCCCTTCGAGCGGTGCCGGTCGAAGGTCGAGACCGCCGAGAAGGTGTGGTGACACGCGCCGCAGTGCGACACGTTCGCCCCCGTCCATCGCGCCGGGCACCGGCCGCAGCGGTGCACTAACTCACCTCCTCGACCGTGACCGTGATCCGGTACTCGCGTCGGGCCTCCGGGTCGCGGGCCTCGTAGTAGTTGCGCCCGTAGGCGACGTGCAGGGTGCCGTCCTCGGTGCCCAGGAGCACGACGTAGAACTGCTCGCCGTCCTCGTTCGGATCGGTGTATCCGCCGAGCCAGCACTCGAGGGTGCCGACCGTGTCGTTGAGCACCTCCGGCGCGATCTCCGGCTGCCCCATCACGCCCCCGGCTTGATGAAGTGCAGGAGCGGCGAGCCGCCCTCCGCCTCGTCGCAGGCGTCGAGGATGCCCGCGGCGTACTTCCGGGCCTCGGCGACCGAGAGGAAGACCGAGGCGGAGTCGCCGTCGGCGTTGACCTCGACGTGCACGAAGGGCTTCCCGTCGGTCTTGCCCGTGCCGGGGCGCACGTAGGCGTAGTCGCCGGGCGAGACGGAGCACTGCACCTTGCGCGCCGGGCCGACGGTGACGGACTCGGCGATGTCGATCCGGCCCTCGGCCGGCGTCGAGCTCTCCGGCTCCTCCTCGGTCGCCTCCTCCTCGACGTACTCCTCGCCGAGGATGAAGCGGGCGATCTCGAGCGTCGCCTCGGCGCGCTCGATGGCCGACCCGCGCATCCTCGGGCCGACGCCCTCGGTCGCGTCGGTGAGGACGTCCATCGCGACGGAGAGGGCGTGCACACGGGCCTCGGTCACTTGCTGCTCCCTTCGAGCTTCTCGGCGAAGCGCCGGAAGGCGTGCTCGATCGCGTCGTGCGTGTCGGTGCCGGAGAGGCCGAACCAATCCGAGACCTCGCGCGCCGCCTGGGCGACGTCGGCGGCCGACGCCTTGCCCGTGAGCACCTCGGCGAGCGGCCGGGCGAGCGGGTCGAGCGGGGCGAGGTAGCACCGGTCGACGTGCGCGACGAGGCCGCTTTCGGTGCCGTCGAGCGCCGCACACATCACGTCGCCATCGGCGCGGACCTTCATCAGGCGCACGCGGGTCGTGCCCGCCTCGGTGAACATCGACTCGGGGCCGGCGACGTACTTCGAGTCGGGCAGCAGCCGGTACTCGCGGCCGACGACGAGCTCGACCGGCCGGTCGCCCGACGGCTGCGCGCCGTCGCCGAGGAGCGCGGTCAGGTGATCGCGCAGGCGCTCGACCTCCGACCGGCTCAGCCACGCGCGCTCGGTCTTCCGGCGGAAGCGCAGCTTCAACTCGTCGTCGCCGTCGAAGCGCTCCGCGACCTCGAGGTCGCCGCCGAGGAGCTCGAGCGGGAAGTCTTCGTCCATCAGAAAAGCCCTCCAGTCAGGAAGTGCGCGACGAGCCACGCGAGGCCCGCGAGCAGAAGGAAGCGGCGGAGTCGGACGGTGCCGGTCACCTCGCGGTGAGGCCGGCCGGGCAGGTTGATCGCGAAGAGCGCCCAGACGTGCTCGGAGAGCGTGTCGCCGGAGCGCGAGCGGAAGAGCGCGATGCCCTCCGCGATGACGAAGTAGAGCGCCCAGGCGGCCCAGACGAGCCACCAGAGGCCGAGGGCGAGGGCGACGCCCCCGACGGTGCCGATCAGGGCACCGCCGAGGGCGTACGGGGCGAGGCGCTCCATCAGGCGTCGGCCTCGTCGGCGTCGATCTCACCGGCGATGTAGGCGGCGACGGCGATGATCTCGCTCGCCGAGACGTCGTCGAAGTCGCTCGCGCCGAGCAGCTCGAGCGCCTTCTCGACCGCCCGCACGCGGAGGTCGTCGAGCTCCTCGGGCTCGGCGGCGTCGCTCGCCGCGAAGGCGTGCGTCTCGTCGACGATCGAGAAGGTCGGCGTCGCGCCCATGCGCGGGGCCGGCTCCGGGTCGCCCAGGTAGGCGCGGCCGACGTACTGCTTCTCGCCGAGCCGGCCGGTCGCCTTGCCGTGGCCGAGGTCGAGGCCCGAGCCGTCGACGTTGCTCACGCGGTAGTCGCCGCCGGGCTCCGGGTTGGTCTCGACCTTGACGCGGGTCACGTCGGCGGCGAAGTAGACGCCGCCCCCGAGGGCCGTCTTCGCGTTGGGCAGGATGGCGACGACGTCGCCGACCTTCAAGTCGGGGATCGGCGCGAGGTGCTCCGGGTGCACGTAGCGCCCGTTGCCCGGCTTGCCGGCCGTCCGGCCGTCGAGCGGCTCGACGAAGACGTCGCCGTCGATGTCCGGCTTCGCGCGCAGCACGCGGACGCGGGTCGTGCCCTCCTTGGGCATGTCCGAGCGCGTGCCGCCGCAGTAGGTCGCCGACGGCAGCAGGCGGTACTCCTTGTCGGCCTCGACCTCGGGCTTCGCCGGCAGCGGCGCGAGGAAGCTCCGGGCGACGATGTAGCGGCCGGGGTCGTGCGCGTTCCGACCGTCGAGGCCGGTCACGGAGCAGGTGTCGTCGCCGTGCACCGACTCGACGCGGACGCGGGTCACACGGTCGTGCACCGCCTCGGAGTGCGGCGCGGTCGGGTCGGCCTCGATCCGGGCACCGGGCAGCAGCCGGTACTCGAGGCCCGACACGATGACCGGCGTCGCCTCGGCCTTCTTCGCGGTCGGGTCGAGCGGCTCGAGGGCCGACCGCAGCTCGGTGATCTGCGCCGGGGCGAGGCGGACGTTCCCGAGGTCGCCGTCGGAGTTGTCGTACGCCTCGACGATGACCGCGCCAGGCACGACGTGATCGGACTTGCGGACGGTCAGGCGGTCGCCCTCGCGGTCGATGTGCTCGAAGATGCTCGTCACTGTGAAGCGCTCCTCGCGTGAGGTGGGGTGTTGCTCGGTCGAGGAGCAAGTCGGCCGGAGGCGCGCGAGGTGTTCACGGAAACTTCGAGGCGGTCGCAGACACGGGTCGGGGCCTCCCAGCGGAGCCGGCGGCGGGGAGCCGGCTCGGCCAGAAGGCCCCGAGCGTGACGAAGTGACGGAAAGAGCGTCACTCTATATAGAAGCTTTAAGGAGGAGGAGGAGGAGACATAGAAGCAGGATAGGGAGTGACGTAAGTACCGTCACTTCGTCACGGTCGCTCCCTCCGCGCTCCGCTCCTCGGCGACGACCCGCACGCGCTGCACGCGCACGCTCGCGTAGCGCTCCCTCGCGTCGAGCTTGCCGTCGTGGCGCACGTCGTGTCCCTTCAGCTCGGCCCAGCGGTCGCCGCCGAAGGTGTACTCGCCGAGGTGCTCGGTGATCTTCATCTTCAGCGTGCCGGTGCCGAAGGCGTAGTGCGGCTCGGCTACGTGAATGATCTGACCGGGCGCGAGCTCGATCATGTCGTCTCCTTGCGTGAGGCGGTCATCACTCGATGCTCACGTCGGGGCCGGCCCTTGTCAAGGTACAGGGTGCAATGCGACGGGCTGCGGTTTGACAAGGTCAACTCCGGCTAGCCTGCGGCCGTGCCGAGGCATCTCTACGGGCGAGGCGAGATCGCGCGTCGGCTCGGAGTGTCCCGGCAGAGGGCGGCCGAGATCATCGACCGGGCCGACTTCCCTGCGCCCTACGACGTGCTCGGCATGGGCGCGGTATGGCGGATCGCCGACGTCGAAGCGTGGATACGCGAGCACCGGCCGCACCTGGGCGAGGCGGACGAGGGCGTGTAAACGCTCAGTCGAAGGCGTGCGCCGGGTCGTGCGTCGGCTCCTCGATGATCACGCGGGCAGGGTCGAAGCGCCCGCTCTTGGCGGTCGCGCGCCGGATGCGGACGGCCGGGATCAGGTCGACGACGAGGGCGCGCCGGGCGTCGAGGTCGTCGCCGGCTTCGTCGAGGGCCTCGGCGTACGTCTGCCCGGTCTCGACGACGACGACGCGCCTCGACGGCCCCGCGTCGCGCAGCTCGGAGCGCCGGGCCTTCAGGCCCTCGAGCCGGGCGAGCAGCTTCGGCACGTCGGCGTCGTCGTGGCCGAGCGCGGCGGTCGTGTCCCGGATCGCCTGCTCTACCTCCGCGAGCGAGCTCTCGCCGGCTCCGGTCACCTGCACTTCCTCGCGGGTCACCGGCCAGTCGCCGAAGTAGCGCAGGAGATACCCGACGACGTGCTCCTCGAGGCTGCCCGCGGCGATGCGGACGTCAGGGCAGGCGTGCCCTCGAGACTTCGCCGGGCAGCGGTACATCGCGCCGCCCCGGCTCAGGCGGTCGGTCCGTACGTACATCTTGTGATCGCACTCGGCGCAGTAGACAAGGCCGGAGAGCAGCCGGGCGGCGCGGCGTCGCTGCGGCTTCGGCGTGCCGTCGGCCTGCGGCGCGAAGAGGTCGCGGAGCTGCGCGGCCTGGGCGTCGGTCAGGATCGGCTCCCAGACGCGGAGCGGCAGGCCGTCGTCGGTGCGCAGGAGGTCGCCTGCGTGCCGGTAGTAGCCGAGCACCGAGTCGCCCGCGAGCACCTTCTTCAGGCTCGTCACGTTCCATCGGCCGGGGTCGCCGCCCTCCTTGCCGAGGCGGGCGAGCCGGCGACGCTCCGACCTGCCCGTCGGCACGCCCCGCTCGTTGAGCTCGAGGGCGAGCCGCCACGCGCTCTCGCCGTCGATCACGCGCTCGGCCATCTCGCGGACGATGGCGGCCTCGGCCGGGTCGATGATGAGCACGCGGCCGGGGCCGTCGGGGCGCTCGGCCGGCACGTAGCCGTACGGCACCGCCCCGCCGGAGTAGCGCCGGGCGGAGCGGAGGGCGGCGATCGACGAGCGGACGCGGGCGGCGGTGTTCTCGCTCTCCATCCGGGCGACCTCGGCGAGCACTGCGGCGATGATGCGCCATGCGGGCTGCTCCGAGGAGAGGCCGTCGCGGTCGGCGATGAAGCGGGCGTAGCGCCGGTCGTCGAGCACCTCGATCAGGTCGGCGAGCGCCGAGAGGCCCTGCCTACTCCATCGGTCAAACTTCCACACGGCGAGCGTGTCGGCCTCGCCCCGGACGAGCATCGCGAGGGCCTCGTCGCCCTTCGCTCGGCGGCGTCGACCGGAGAGGCCGTCGTCGACGAGCACCGCGACGATGACGGCTCCTTCGCGCTCAGCTCGGGCGCGTAGGTCGGCCTCCTGCCGGCCGATGCCGGTCGAGGCGTCGTCCTGCTCGGACAGGCGGAGGTACAGTACCCATCGATTGCGCGTGTGAGACGTCATGCGCGAGAGCGTACACGGAACTAGCTCGACTCCGGCGGGCCGTAGGAGACCTAGTTACGACCGAGGCCCGCCCCTGAGCAGGGAGCGGGCCTCGGTCGTGGGCGGTCAGAACTCGTGGGGCGAGTGTCCCTTCGCGAGGTACGCGCCCACCTCGGCTTCCTCGCGGGCGGCCTCGACGCGAGGGTCGGTCGCGTCGTGGGTACGCACCGTCCGAGCCTTCCGCGCGAGCTTCCGCGCGGCCTGCATAGCCTCCTCGACGGCGTAGTGCGCGACGTTGTCGGGGACGACACGGCGCAGCGTCTCGAGCAGCGCCTCGGCGGCGTCGCGGATCGCCTCTTGATCGGGGGTCAGCTCGCGCGAGTACTCGGCCTGCTCGGCAATCTTCTGCTCGGCGACCTGCTTCGCGAGCGGGTAGTTCCCGGCGTTGAACGCCTGCCAGAGCTCCTCGCCCGCGTTGCCGGCCCAGACCTTGCCGATCGTCGCGAGGGCCTCCTCGCGGGTCACCTCCGGCACCTGCTCGACGGCGGGCCGGCGGACCTGCGCGGGGTGACCCTGCCAGCCGCCAGCGATCAGGCGATCCGGCCCGACGTAGGTAACCTTCTCGGTCCGCCATCCGCCGAAGGTCGGCACCTCGACGGTCTCGCCGACGGCGAAGGGGGCGTCGGGGGTCTTCGGGGTCTCGGTCATCTCTCGGTCTCCTTCATGAGGTCTTCAGGGTAGAGGGAAGAGGCCGGCCCCGGATCGCCCCGAGGCAGGCCGGAAGGTCACGCGACGAGCGCCGGGGCGACGTCGAGGTCGAGGGCGAGCGCGTCGCGCAGCGTCCATCGCGAGATGCCGAGCTCGGCGGCGAGCTCCTTCTGCGTCGGCTTCGGCCGGCCGGCGTCGACCGCCTCGCGGATGAGCTGCTCGGCGAGGCGCTTCGTCTCCGCGAGCGGGCGCTTGCCGGCGACCGGGCGGCGACCGCGAGCCGGGGCGGGCGTCGGGGCGGCCTTCGGGACGATCGCGAGCACCGTCGCGCCGGTCGCCGGGCGGACCCATCCGGCCGGGCGAGCCGGAGCGGGGCGGGCAGTCATCTTCGCCACGATCGGCAGGCGACGAGCTCCTCGCGGGGCGCTGACCCAACCCGAGACGTGCGGCTTGCGCGCCGGGCGGGCCGGAGCCGGGGCGGCCTTCGGGACGATCGGCAGGAGCCGGGCACCGGCCGGCACCGCCCAGGCGTACGGGCGGCGAGCGGCCGGGCGAGCCGGGGCGACGGTCGCCGGGCGCTTCGCGGTCGCGGTCAGCATGGCCGAGCACATGAGCATGAGGCCGTCGACGCCGAGCGGGCCGAGGTAGACGATCGCGTCGACCTCGCCGAGGTGTCGCAGCAGGCCGGACAGGTGCAGGTAGCTCGCGATGCCGGCGACGAGCGTCACCGGGCCGACGCCGAGGGCACGCAGGGCGACGCCCTTCCATCCGGCGGCGAAGTTGCTTCGCGCCATGACTTCGAGGCCGACGAAGAGCGCGATCGGCCAGAAGACGGCCGCGGCGAGGGCGTCGGCACCGGGTGCCCAGTCGGCCGGAGCGCCCTCGGGCGCGAGGTAGGTGTGCCGGACGTTCGCGGCGAGCGAGCCGGCCGCACCGAGCACGAGGCCGACGTAGGCCCAGAAGCGGCCGGTCGTGCCGTAGCGGGCGAGGCGGGCGGCGAGGGCGAAGGCGGTCTTCACTTCGAGGTCTCCTTCTCGATCTCGGTCAGGCGGGCGAAGAGGGCGGCGTCGGCGAGCTCACGCTCGAGCTCGCCGAAGGTGAAGCGGAGGGCGGCAACGCCCGCGGTCGAGAGCTCGCGGACGAGGCCGCGCGTGACGGCCTCGGCGAGGTAGACCCCGGCGCGGAGCTCGACGAGCGCGTCGGCCGCACGCTCCGGGGCGCGGTGCTCGAGCAGGGCGGCAGCGTGCCGCACCTGGGCGGCGAGCTCGCGGGCGCTCACCGGGCACCGCCCGCCCGCCGGGCGGCAGCGCGACCGGCGTCCGTCAGGGTGGCTACGGTGCCCGCCCCGGAGAGCGTCACGAGACCGCGCCGGGCGAGCGCGGCGAGGGTGGCCGGCCGGATGCTGCCGGCGTAGACAACGCCGCGCGGGTCGTACGACGCGGCGAGCAGCGCGTCACGCTGCGGGCGGCTCACCGGGCACCGCCCAGGCTGCGCAGGTAGGCGGCGAGGCCGGACGCGGGGCCGACGTAGGCGGCGATCAGGCGGGGCGAGGTCTGGGCGGTCATCGGAGCTCCTCTCACGGGTGAGTCGCCACACGGGGCCGGCCGGAGTGACCGGCCCCGTCGGGCGGGTCAGCCCTCGAAGGGCTCGACGAAGGACTCGCCGAACCAGCGCGGGCCGTAGCCCGGCAGGGCGACGAGGTAGCGCCAGCCGAGCACCTCGCCGAACTCGGCAGCCTTGACCTCGCCGGTCATGCCGGCGGCGAAGCCAGCAACGACGATGGCGGTCTTGCCGGTGGCGATCTTGGCGGTCATCTCGGCTCCTTCGTCGGTTGGGCGGTGCAAGGAGATTTAAACACGCGAGACGCCTCACGCGCAAGGCGACGCGCGTGCATCGCTGCGGAAAGGCCCCGCCCGCACTGTGCCGGACGGGGCCTAGCGAGCTACCAAGGGCCGTCACCGAAGGCGTCGCCGCAGGCGTCGAGCACCTCGAGCTGCGCTCGGTGAATGGCGATGTTGTCGTCGACCTCATCGCCGGAGACCTCGGCCTCTTCGGCGGCAGCTTGCAAACGGAGGCCGGCAGCCGAGATGGCGGGCTCTGCCGCGTCCGCGACATCCTGAGCAGTGACGATGTTGGCGACCGGGTCGAGATTCATACCCTCGGCGAGCTGCAACACGCCGTTGCACAAGACGCGCGAACTGATGACCGACGGCGTCGGCGACGGCAGGAAGGCCGGCGTCGAGACGGCAGCAGCCGGCGCGGGGGCGGCGGTATCGCCGCCGGGCCGAGCGATGAGCACGCCCAGCGCGACCCCTGCGACGAGAATTACAGCGCCGGCCACGTAGGCGACGAGGCGGGTGATCTTCACGGGTAAGACTCTCCTTCTGAGGCACACGCAAGACAGAGCTCAGGATGCACGAGGCGGGCAAGGGTCGGTGTCATGTGTACGACGAAGGCCCCGCCCCGGTCTCCCAGGTCGGGGCCTTCGTCTCATGCGTCAGGCGACACACGCGGCGAGCACCGCGCGAGCGAGCAGGGGCGGCACGGCGTTACCGACCTGCAAGAACTGCTTCGACCGCGACCCTTGGAACGGGTAGCCCTCCGGGAAGGTCTGAAGCGTCGCGGCCTCCGCGAGTGTGACCGGCCTCGTCTCACCCTCCGGCAAGTCCCACTCCGGACGCGCCTTGCCGAAGGCGAGGGTCGGAGCCGGCGCGCTCGCCGGCCGGTGAGCGGTGTTCGGCCGGGCGTTCGTCGTCCGCAGCACCCACGACCGCGCTTTGCTCGTGACCGTCGGCGCGGGCTGCCCGGCCTCCTTCCATACCGACGCCTCGCGTCCGGGGTAGTCGTACCGCGGCTTACCGAACGTGCGGCGCACCTCGGTCCCGCGCTCCCACCCGAGCGCCTCGGCCATGCTGACCCACGGGCGCACGCCCTCGTCGAGCCGCTCAGGCGTGCGCGGGTAGTACCGCGAGTGCGCCGGCGTCGGCAGCTCGACCGTCGCGCCGTCGCGCCGCGCGACCAGGAGAGCACGCTTCCGGGTCTGCGGCACGCCGTACTGCTCGGCGTTCAGGTTGCCCGTTGCGACGGAGTAGCCGACCTGCCGCAGCACGTCGGCGCATGCTTCCCAGACCGGCAGGACGGTCGGCACCTGCTCCCATGCGATGAACGTCGGCCGGGCGGCGAGAGCCACGCGGAGCGGCTCGAGGACGAGGGCCGTCCGGTCGTCGCCGGTCAGCGCCGCGAGGTCGGCGAAGCGCGGAGTCGCTCCGTTGCGGTACGCCGCGACGCCGAGCAGCACCGCGTCGAGCGCCGCGCGACCCGCGCCGTTGCCGGCAGGGCTGAAGGTTTGGCAGGGCGGCGAGGCGATCTCGGCGTCGTACTCGCCCGGCACCGGGTCGACGTCGCGCACGTCGTCGGCAACGGTCTTCAGGCCGGCGGCCGAGCGCGTGAGCTTCGCCTCCGGCATGATCTCGACGCCGTCGACGTCCCAGCCGAGCTCGGTCGCGGCGACGTCCCAGCCACCAGCGCCCGAGAAGAGGTCGAGGGCCTTCACTTCGTCTCCTTCCACGCTCGGCCGTGCGCGTCGAGCGTCTTCTTCGCCGCCCGCTTCAGGTCGGTGACGGTGACCTTCGCGTCGCTGCGGAGCTCCTCGAGGGCGTGTGGTAGGGCGAGCAGTGCGACGCGCCCGCGGTCGTTGCGCTCGGCGCGCCGGTCGGCGTGGTCGAGCTGCTTCTCGAGCTCGGCGATCTGCTCGCCGTGTGCCGTGCAGTCGAGCGCCCGACGCGACGCCTCGCGCACCTGCCGGTCGGCGTCGACGCGGACGGCCGCGACCTGCTCGCGGAGCCGCAGGATCTCGCGGGCGAGCTCGACGATCTCGGGCACCGGAGCGCCCGCCTCCTTCAGGGCGTACGCGGCTCGCCGGCAGTTGTGCGGCAGAGCGCCGAAGGTGAGGGCGGGGCCGTCGTAGCGGGGCGAGCGCGGGTCGATGTGCTCGCCGCCCTTGTGTGCAGGCTCGTCGGCGCACGCCGTACGGGCGCAGGGCTGCTCGGGGCCGTAGGCCGTCACGCCGCCTCCTTCAGGTGCCCGAGCTGCTCGCGCAGCCGGCCGTGCGCCCGCGTCCGCAGCGCCCGCACGCGGGACGCCGTGACGCCGAGGGAGGGCGCGGCCTCGTAGCTCGAGAGGCCGCAGAGGTCGACGGCCACGACGGCGCGCCGCTCCTTCTCCGGCAGGGCGTCGATCGCCGCGCGGACGGTCGCGACGACCTCGGCGGCCGAGATGTCGGCCGGCTCCTCCGTGAGCTCGCGCGGCATCCGGCGAAGGCCCATGTCGACGAGCTCGAGCTCGCGCTCGACGCTGCGGTGCCAGGCTCCGGCGTCGCGACTGCCGTGCGCCCGCGTGCGGTCGCCCTCGCCCAGGGCCGGCCGGCCCCGGTAGACGAGCTCGGCCATGCGCCGACGGGCGGCAGCCGTGACGTAGGTCGCGTGCGAGGCGCGGCCGTCGTTCGCCCATTTCGGCGCGGCCTGCCAGATCGCGACGAGCGCCTCTTGCACGAGGTCGTCGATCTCCCAGCGCGAAGCCGGGGCTGAGGCGAGCATGTCGCGGGCGACGCCGTACGCCCAGCGCCGGAAGTTGTTCGGGTTGATGGCGGTCACCGGAGGATGCCTTCCTGCATGAAAGCCATCGGCACGGCGACGTAGCCACGCTCGACGGCGTCGATCTCGGTCTGCGGTGCGCCGGTCGCGCGGAGGGCGGCGAGGCGCTCGGCCTTCTCCTCGCGGGCCTGGGCGGCACGCTCGGCGAGGGTCATCGGCTTGTGCGTGCCGGCGCGGAGCTCAGCGAGCAGGGCGCGGCAGGCAGCGAGGCTCCGGGCGGAGCCGGGGCCGTCGAGTACGGAGCTCGAGGCGTAGGCGATCTCGCGGCAGGTCAGGCAGTGGCAGTCGGCGATCTCGGCCCGGTACGGCGCGAAGTCGGCCGGGCCGATCTCCTCGACGAGCCGCGCGGGCACCGCGAGGCCCTTCGCTCTGATGAGCTTCCGGGCGATACGCCGGACGTCCGGCGAGTCAGGCAGCGTCACGCGCTCCGGGTCGCCGGTCGGCGAGAGCATCGCCCAGGCGAGCGAGTAGCCCTCGAAGGCGTCCTGCGTGGCGCGGCCGGTCTGATAGAGGAGGCCGACCTCGCCGAGGCTCAGCCGGGCGAGCCGGGCGACGTCGCAGTCTTCACAGCGCCGCGCCTCGAGGTGGAAGTCGCCCGCGAGCCGGATCGGGCAGGTCGTCGTCTCCTCGGTGTGCACGGTCACCGCCGCGTGCCCGGACGGGCCGGCAGGTCGTAGACGAGCTCGCGCAGGCCCTCGGCGGCAGCCTCGTCGCGGGCGTCGCGCTCCTCGAAGTCGACGAGGTCGTAGTCGCGACGGGTGATCAGGTCGGCGTCGTACATGGTCGGAGCTCCTCGGCTGTCTCGGTTGTGGGAGGTGTTGTTTGTTGGCGATGAGCAAGTCGGCCGGTCGGGGCGAAGGTGTTCACG
This sequence comes from Micromonospora sp. CNZ280, assembly GCF_011759515.1. Lineage (NCBI taxonomy): Bacteria > Bacillati > Actinomycetota > Actinomycetes > Micromonosporales > Micromonosporaceae > Micromonospora > Micromonospora sp. CNZ280. Next base: position 32,172 of record NZ_JAAOYP010000006.1, on the reverse strand, counting down.
CCCCGACCGACGGAGATCGGTCAGCCGTCGAGAGCGCCGATGGCGGCGCGCATCTTCGAGAGGGCGCGCTCGCGGGTGCGGAGGGTCTTGATCCGGCCCAGGCCGAGGCGGTGACCGACCTCGCCGTCGGGCACCTCGTCGTAGTCGTCGAAGCCGTAGCGGATGCGGCAGACCTTCTCCTCGAGGTCGTCGACGGCCTCGAAGGCGACCGTGCAGAGGAGGGCGTCCTCTACGTGGGACGTCTCACGCGACGACCGCGGATCGTCGAGCAGGGCGACGCCCGTGTCGCCGTTCGTCTCGAGCTCGACGTCGAGCGAGCCGACCTTCAGGCGGGCGGCGATGGCGCGGAAGGTCTCCTCGGACATCTCGCGCGAGTCCGACGCGGCCGCGAGGAGAGCGCCCGCCTCGATGTTGCCGTCGGCCTTCCGAAGCAGCGCGTAAAACTTGCGCAGCGTCCGGGCGGGCACGGTGAAGCCGTCGGAGCCGTCGGAGGCGGCCTCGGAGAGAGCATCCTGCACCTTCGAGCGGAGCTTGCCGGCGAGGCGCGACGCCCGGTGCGGGTCGTGGTCGCGGATCGCCTGAAGGAAGCCGAGGTAGGCGGTCTGCCGGGCGTCGTCGAGCGGCAGCGTCGCGGCGTACTGCCTGACGACGTCGAGCAGCGCGGGCACGTACGCGGCGAAGAGCCGCGCGAGGGCCTTCTCGTCGCCGGTCTTCGCCCTGATGATGAGCGCGGTCTCCTCGTCGGCGTCGACGATCGGCTGCTTCGGAACGGACCAAAGGATGTCAAAGGTGGACATAGCAGGGCCTCCTCGGGCGTAGGGGGTCCGGCCGGCGCGACCGGCCCCTTCGTACGGGCGTTTCAATCCGCAGGCCAGACGGCGTGCGTGCGATCAACTATCCACGCGTAAGGCGACACACGCAAGTACCGCGATCATGTGTGGCCTAGATCACTATGTCGAGGTATAGACATACGACTACGGCCCTCGGGTTGTAGTCCCGAGGGCCGTAGCGAGGAGGGCCGATCTAGGCGGCGATGAGCTCCGCGAAGTCGGCGAGGTGCAGCACCGGCAGGCCGAGAGCCGGGGCGAGGAGGGTCTCGAGGAGGTGCTCGCCGCCGGGGGCGACGACGACGTAGTCGCTATGCCGGAGCGTGTCGAGGTCGAGGTCGACGGCCGCGAGGAGGTCGTCGACACATCCGGTGTTCTCGTGCACGGCCGCAGTCACGACGACGTCGTAGCCGAGCTCGACGAGCGCGTCGAAGGTCGGCCCGTGCGTCGCGACCCTGATGCACTGCTCGCCGGTCGAGGGCGCGACGAGGTAGACGCGCGCCCTCCGCTTCAGTCCCGCAAGCGGGACTCCTTTCGTCATGCCCCCGTCACTCCTTGCCACGGTTCCAGTGATTGTGCAAGGCCCGATCGCGCGTCTCGGAGGGCAACTCCGGCGGCCCTGACCACGCGCACAGTGTGAAGTATGTGAGTACGCAACGACAAGCGATCCGGGTCGGTAACGATGTCTGCGGTCGGATCGGACCGCAGGCCCTTCGCCCGTTCGGAGGTATCTTCCCTCGGACGGGCGACCGGCGCAGCCGACCATTGCGCATCGATGGCCGCAGGGATGAGCTCCGCGACGCCGTCGACGGCCTGCCGCAGCTCGTCGAGCAGGTCGCGGAGTCGGAGCTCGTCGGGGTCGACGTCGAGGTCGGCCGGCTTCACAGTGCCTCCTTCGTACAGGTGTTCGATAGTAGCGGAGGGGCGCTCACTCGGTCGCCCCGTAGCCGTGTCCCCAGCTCGGCCCGTACACCTCGGGGTCGCTCTCGATGCGGACGCCGTAGAAGGTGCTCTCCATCAGGCGGCCGATCTCGCGGATCACCTCCTCGGCGTCGCCGGCCGGGGCCTGGGCGATGAGCTCGTCGTGCACTGGCAAGAGCAGGTGATCGCCGAGGCCGGCGTCGAAGATGTCGACGATTGCCTGCGCGAGCAGGTCGCGCGAGGTGCTCTGTACGACGTAGTTAGTCGCCGCGTAGAGCCGGTCGCGGTCGAGCGGCAGGTGCCGGCCGGAGGCGGTGACGACCTCCTTCTTGCCGTACTCGGCCCGGTTCATCAGGCGGCGCGAGTAGCGCTTGATGCCCGGGAAGGTCGAGTCGTACGCGGCGAGCGCGCTCTTCACGCTCTCGAGGTCGGCCCCGGTCTGCCGCGTGATCGTCGCCGCGCCGCCCCCGTACACCTTGCCGAAGCCGACCGCCTTCGCGATCTTCCGGTGCTGCTTCGTGAAGTCAGGGCCGAAGACCCGCTCGGCCGTGAAGCTGTGCAGGTCGACGCCGTCGGCGATGGCCTTCTTCATCGTCTCGTCGCCGGAGAGCGCCGCGAGCACGCGCATCTCGACCGCCTGATAGTCCGCGGCGATGACGACCTGCCCCGGGTCGGCGATGAACGACCGGCGGATCGTCCAGTCCGAGGAGGGTAGCTGCTGAAGCGGCGGGCGCGAGACGCTCATCCGCGCCGTGCGGGCCTGCAAGCCGCCGATCATCGGGTGCAGGCGGTCGCCCGCGTCCTTCAGGTCGAGGAAGGCGTCGGCGTAGGACGTCGCCCACTTCTCCGAGCGCTTCGACCGCAGCGCCGCGTCGGCGAGCGGGTTCGGCGTCCGGGCCTCGATCCGCTCCCACTGAAGGTTGAGATCGGCGAGCGGTAGGAGCACGTTCTTGTCGACCTTCAGCGCGCCCGACGGCGTGCGCTCGGTGAGCTTCTCGCCCATCGCTTCGAGCGCCTCGGCGAGCTGGGCGGTCGAGTTGACGTTGCTCACGCCGTACCGGGCGGCGACGGCCCGGTAGTGCTCGGCCTCCTCGCGGAGTCGCGTGCTGAGCTTCTCGACGTAGGGGACGTCGAGGAGCATTCCCTTGCGCTGAAGCAGGCAGAGCAGCACTTGCAGGTGATGCTCGAATTTGCTCAGCCGGTCGAGGCCGACCTCGTGCACGATCGCGCCGATCTCGTCGAACAGCCGGCGAGTCAGGAGCACGTCGAGGCCGGCATAGCGCACGTAGGTCTCGTGATCGATCGGGATTCCGCGCCAGCCGGTCTCCTTCGTGAAGCCGAGCGACCGGAAGACCGACGTCAGGCCGGCTTGCGTGTCCGGGGCGTCCGGGTCGACGTAGACCGCCGAGAGCGGCTTCAGGCCCAGGCCGATGCCACCCTCGCTCTCGGCGCGCGGGTCGAGCAGGTGAGCCAAGATGCGCGTGTCGAAGACGCGACCGCCGAGCTCTTCGACAGTGACGCCGAGGTGCCGGTCGGCGACGAGCAGGTCATAGGCGGCGTTGTGGACTACGAAGGCGCGCGGCTGCCGCAGGGCGCGGGCGACCGCGTCGCCGAAGAGATCGGTGCGCAGTACCCACGCTTCGTGCGCGTTGCCGAACTGCGCGAGCCGCAGCCCGTGGCGGGGCGTGTAAACGTCGAGGCCGGTCGTCTCCGTGTCGAAGGCGAGCACCTTGTCGCCCTGGGCGAGGAACGCCTCGAAGTGCCGCAGCTCCTCGCGGCGCTCGAGGAAGTGAATCGCGCAGGGCGTGCCGGCGACGGCGTGTGTCAGGGTCAGCACCGCGAGGCGCTCCTCTCTCAGGTCAGGCGGTCAGGGCGTCGAGGCGCTCGCGTAGCTGCGGCGCGGAGAGCGCGGCGAAGCGGTCGACGATCTCTCCGTCGCGGAGGGCGATCACGGTCGGTACCGACTGCACGCCGTACGCCTGCGCGGTGCTCGCCGAGTCGTCGACGTCGAGGCGCTGCACGCGCAGCCCTCGGGCTTCGGCCTCCGCCTTCAGGAGCGGACCGAAGCGTCGGCAGGGCGCACACCAATCGGCGGTGAAGTAGACGAGGCGGGTCAAGATGAGCTCCTTCGGACAGAGGAAGGGCCGACCCTCCTCGCGGGAGAGCCGGCCCTTCGCGGGTCGGGTCGCTCAGTTGGTGAGCACCGGGTCGCCCTCGTCGGTGATGACAACCTCGAGGCCGGAGCCGCAGCGACCGCCGCAGCAGCCAGCACCCTCGGGCGTCGGCTCGGCCGGGTCGACGTCCGGCATGTCGGCGACCTCGCGACCGATCCGGGCGAGCGCCTCGTCGACGTACGCGTCGGCTGCCTCGGCGAGCGCGCCCTCGATGGTGAGCTGTACGCCGCCGGGCACCGGGTCGCCGCAGACGCCCGCCCGCCCGAGCGGGCACGCGCCGCAGCCGGCGGCGACGCCGCAGTCGTCGGCCGGGGCGGTCACGGGGCCTCCTCGATCGAGGCGACCGGCAGGCCGTCGTTCGCCTCCTCGAGCACCTCGAAGAGGTAGCGGTAGTTGTCGGCCTGCTCGGCGGTCAGCGTCAGGCGCGCCCCGACGTCTCCGATCTCGATCAGGTAGTGCTTCACTGTGCCTCCTCGAAGATGCTCTCGAGCGACGGTCCGCTCGTCGGGGTCTCGCTCTCCCTCTTCAAGTCGGCCGGAGCGCGCTCGGGTGTACGGTCGCCGGCCGGGGCGTCGTCGCCCTGGGCGTCGCTCTGCTTCGCCCGCCGGATGCCGAGGAAGTAGACGCCCGTGTTGCTCTTCTTCTTCTCGGCTCCGCGCTCCTCGAGCGCGCCGAAGAACGTCCGGCGCGTCCATCGCTCCTTCGGCGGGAGGTTCTCCTCGTCCGCCCACGCGAGATAGGCGTCGTAGGCTAGCTTCCCGGTGATCCGACCCTCGGCGTCGTAGGTGAGCACGCCCGGCAGGAGGCCGGCGAGGGCGTCGGAGGTCTGCCGGTATTCCTTCGTCGCGTCGACGATCGGCGTCGGGTCGGCGAGGCCGTCCCGATACCACTCGACCGCGCCCCGGACGGCCCAGGCGAGGATGCCTTGCGCCTCGGCCTTGAGCTTCTCGCCGAGCCGGTGATCGCGCTCCTCGGGTGCGAAGTAGCGCTCGAAGGGGATCAGCTTCACGCGCCGCCAGAGGCCCTCGTCCTGCCCTCGGAACTGCGGCCGGAAGTTAGTCGCCAGCATCAGGAGGAAGGTCGGCCGAAACTCGAAAAACTCCTTGCGCATGAAGCGCGCGGAGATCAGGTCGCGCCCGGTTACCCGCTTCAGGATCGCTTCGGCCATCGGCCGGCCCTGCTCGCCCTCCGCGGCGAAGACGAGCCGGGCACCCTTCAGGCTCGCGAGGTCGTTCGGAATGCCGCCGGACGGGCGCTCCTCGAAGGTCGAGAAGGGCGTCGTAACGGAGTGTTCCCGGAAGACCTCCGTCAGAGTGTCGGTGAAGATGCTCTTTCCGTTCGCGCCCTTGCCCCAGAGCACCGCGAAACACTGCTCGTCGGTCTGCCCGGTGATGCCGTAGCCGACGAGCCGACGCATGTAGTCGGGCAAGCCGGCGTGCTTCGTCGGGCTCGGGAAGACCTCGCGGAGGAATTGCTCCCAGCGCGGGGCGGTCGCCTCGGGGTCGTAGTCGAGCTCGACGCGGCGGGTCAGGAGAAGCGCCGGGTCGTGCTCGAGCAGCTCGCCCGTCCGCAGGTCGATAACTCCGTTCCGGCACGCGAGCAGGTGATGGTGCCGGTCGAAGTCGCCCAGGTCGGCCGCGACGCCCTGAAGGGCGCGGAGCTCCTTCGTCATCGCGTCGATGCCCTTCGTTGAGTTGGCGTGCTTCGCGAAGGAGCGGAGCTGCCCGATCCGACGCTTCAGCTTCGCCGCCTCGCCGTCCGGGTCGCCGGCCTGCTCGAGGGCCTCGAGGGCGTCGACGAGCTCGCCGATCTCGTCCCAGATCGAGCGGGCGACGATCTGCGCGTGCGTGCGCACGTCGTCGAGTCGGTCGGGTCGCCATACGCCGTCGCGGAGCAGGAAGAAGCCAGCCTCGGGCGAGTAGCGCACGCCCGAGCCGGCGTCCTCGAAGTGCCGCTTCAGCCGGCGCGCCGCGGCGACGTCGGTCAGGTCGGCGTCGGTCCACGCCGCCATCCGGGTACGCAGACCGCCGGGGTCTTGCGCATTGGTCACCGCCCGGATGAAGGCGGTAGCGAAGCCTTCCGGGTCGTGGGCGCGCCAGTCGGTCAGGTCGTCGCCGTCGGCCGGCGGGCGCACCTTGCGGACGGACAGACCGCGCTTCGCGAGCTCCGCGCCGAGCGTCCGGGCGAAGCCGTCGCCGGCCGCGTCCGCGTCACCGCAGATCACGACCGGGCGGCCGTCGGCGAGCTCGACGACCTCGTCGGCGACCGACGCGGCGAGGCCAGCTCCGCGGACGAAGGCGACGTCATAGCCGACCGCGCAGGCGGTCAGGCCGTCGCCGGGGCCTTCGGTGACGATGAGCTCGGCCCAGCCGGACTCGCCCGGCAGATAGCCGACCTTCGCCCAGCTCGCACCGTCGGGCGACTTCGGCCCGAGCCATCGCACCTTCGCCTTTGGGTCGAGGGCGCGGGCTTGGAAGCCGCGGGGCACACCGGCCCGGTCGCGGAAGGGCACGACGAGGCGCGGGCCTCCGCCGAGGTCGCGGGCGAGGCCCAGGCCGAGGCGGCGCGCGTCTTCGAGCGTGACGCCGAAGCGGTCGTGTGCGTAGCGGATGCCCTCGGTCGGCTCGACCGGGTCGTCGCCGACGAGATGCGCTGCGTACTTGTCGAGCTGCGCCGCGAGCCGGGCGACCTCCGCAGGGCCGGCCGGCTTGTCGGTCGAGCGGGCGCGGGCCTGCACCTCGCCGAGCTCGATCGCGCCCAGGTCGGCGAAGGTCATGTCGAGGGCCTCGAGCACCTTCGGCGTCGCGCAGCCGGCGCGGCACTTCAGCAGGAGCGAGCCGCTCTCGCCGACTGCGACGCGGAGCGACGGCCGCGAGTCCGCGTGCGCCGGGCAGGGAACGACCCAGCCGTCGGGCTCGTCGACGACCTCGGCGAAGCGGCCGAGGAAGCTATCGAGGGTCACAGATCATGTCCTTTCGGGACGGAGACACGGGCACGGGTCGAGTCGGCCGGGCCGGCGTCACTTGTTCGCCTCGCGAGCGAGGGCATCGAAGTCGGTCTCGAGGTCGCGCTCGACCTGGGCGAGGTGCCCCTCGTAGAGGTCGGACGGGCCGGCGATCTCGGCGAGGATCGCCTCAGCGCGCCGCAGTCGGCGCAGCACGCGGGCGAACGTCGCGACCCGCATCACCGCGTACCCGTCGCCGGTCGAGCGGCGGGCGCGCTTCACGAAGGTGACGCCGTAGTGCTCGCCCGCGTGCACGCGCTGCTTTTCCGCGCCGTCGAGGCCGAGCCGGATCGCGTCTTCCCACGACCGCCAGTCCTTCGCCTGACCGATGAAGGGCGAGAGGCCGTGCAGGTCGCCGACGTCGTGCCGGCCCTCGGCGTAGGGCTTGAATGCCTTGATCGAGGCGGCGCGGAAGAAGACGCGCAGCGCCCGCTCCCACCGGCTGCCTTTCGCGCCGTTCGGGTTGCTCACGCCTCGATCTCCGTTCCCTGCAACGGAATCCAGTTGGGGTATGCCTGCTCAACACGGACGACGAGGCCCCGCCGGGTCAGGCTGCGGCGTGCCGCCATCGCCGGCCTGCGCGTCGCGTATGGACCGATCGACCGGACGGCGTTGCCCTCGGCGTCGTAGGCGACGGCCCGGTACATCGGAGCGCTGGGGCCGACGTAGCCCCGGGTTCGGCTGCTCACCCGGTCACCTCTTCCCAGCTCGGCAACGCGCAGAAGATGCGCGCCGAGTAGCCACGCGCACGCTGACTTGCGGCGTAGTCCCGCGCGCCTGTCTCGCTCGTGTAGTTGCGGCTCGCGGGCGTCGTCTGATAGCCGGATCGGCCCGACACGACGACTCGCCAGATGACCGGCGGAAGGTAGGGGTCTCGCATAGCTCCTCCTGAAACGTCGAAAGGCCCCGATGCCGGCGGACGGATGTCAGCACCGGCACCGGGGCCTGCTTCTAACGGGAGTGACGACTCACGCGTTTACACGCGTCAGTAGGGCGGCTCGTCGGTCGCGCGCCGGGCGGACGCCTGGGCCTTCGCCGGCAGCATCTCGAAGACCGGCTTGATGAAGCGCTTCTTGTCGCGGCCCTCGCCGTACTCGACGACCTCGAGGCTCAGCCACGCGCGCACCGGGCCGTCGGCCTTCGCGAGATGCTCCTCGAAGGAGACGATGTCCTTCACGAGCGACCACGAGCCGGAGGTGAACCGGAAGCGGCCGAGCTCCGGGTCGTCGGCGAGCCGGAAGTAGGCCGTGATCGAGGGCTGACAGCCGGTGCCCTTCTTCGCCGCGTCCTTCCGGTCGGCGAACGACTGCGGGCACACGCAGCCCGTGCCCTTCGCCTGATCGTCCTTGTCGACGCCCTTCTGCTCGATGCCGTCGCAGCGCCGGATCGCGCCCGCGCGGCCCCAGAGGACCATCTCCTGCCGGATCGCGTCGGGGCCGTCGAGGATGATCGTCACGCGCTCGGAGGTCGTGAAGACCTCGAGGTTGTCCTCGGTCTGCGTGTCCCAGCTCTGCGGCTCCTGCCCGTTCTCGCTACCGAAGAGCTCGACGATCCGGTCGGCGACCTCCGGGTCGCCGGTGGTGACGCGCCACTTCTCGAGCGCCGCGGGTCGGTTGTTGATCTGATAGCCGGAGCGGAAGCGCCCGACGATGTCGTCGGCGAAGCGCGTGCGCTCCTTCGGCGCGGCCTCCGGGTCGGTCTCGAAGATGCGGAGTCCCAATGGTGTCTCCTGATGTGTCGTCGCGCCGAAGCGCGCAGGGTCGGTCGAAGGGCAAGTCGGCCGGAGGCCGGTCAGGTGTTCACGCGACCTTCGGGGCCGACTTGTCCGTCGCCGGGGCGTGGCCGAGCACCGAGGCGATGCGGGCCGAGCGCCGCGTGTGCATGAGCGGCAGGAGCGCCCGCATGACGGCCTCGGCCTTCGGCCCGCTCAGCTCGGCGTGCCAAGTCGCGGTGTTGGGCGCGGCGTTGAGCGCGACTCGGACGTGCGCCCCCATCAGGCGGGCGGCGTGCTCGACGGTGTCGCGGTCGGTCATCGCGAGTCGGATGCGCGGGTAGCGCCCCCGGTGCAGGTCGAAGGCACCCTCGCCCTCGAGCAGGCCGGCGAGCCATGCGACCTCGAGGGCCGGGGCGTCCTCGATCACGAGCGCTCCTCCTCGGCGAGCTTCGTCCGCAGGTACTCGACGAAGCGGCCGACGCCGTTCGCGTTGTTGACGTAGCGCCGACGCTTCATCAGGCCCCGGAAGGTCTCGGCCTCCTCGAGCACGCGGCGCAGCATGTCGGCGCGGCCGGCGTCGAAGAGCGCCTTCGTCTCGCTGCTCGGGTCGTCCGGCTCCGCGAGCTCGACGAGCACCGCCCGGAAGCGCCGGGTCGGCTGTCCGACGACGCCGACGCGGAAGACGATTGAGTCACCCTCGGCGCTCGCGTCTAGGTTTGCCTCGAGGCCGTCGGCGTACTCGCCGTCAACCCAAAAGGCGATCTCCTCGGCGAGCTGCTCCGGCGTCATCGGGTCACCCGACCCGAGTAGGTCGCGTGCCGCGACGGGGGCGCGACGTCCGAGCCGGCCATCGGCTCACCGAAGACAGTCTCCTTGAGCTCGCGCTCCCATCGGAACGTCTCGCGCAGGTGCAGGAAGTGCTCGAAGACGATGTCGTCGTGCCGCACCGGGTAGAGCGCCCAGCCCTCCGGCCGGACGTGCAGTACGCCGGCCGCCTGGGCCTGCGGCAGCGGCACGCGCGAGCCGTCGGGGCGCACGATGTAGTCGGCCTTCCCGTACGCCTTGAGCTGAAGGGCGACCTCCTCGTGCACGCCGCTCCGCGTGGTCTTCCAGTCGAGCCACGCGAGCTCGCCCTCGATCTCGGCGAGGGCGTCGAAGCTACCGGCGTAGTCGTGCGTCTCCGACCAGACGGTTTCCTCCATGAAGACGAAGCGCGGTTGCACCTTCTGAAGGAAGGCATCGAAGTGCTCGATGAAGGGCTTCATCTCAGGGTGCACGCGGCCGACGGTCTCGCCCTTCGCCATCGTCTCGAAGTAGTCGTGCGCCTCCGTGCCGATGTCGGCGGCCTTGCGCGTGTCGCGGTCGGGGGCGCGCTTCAGGTAGTCGATCGCGCCCTGCGGGTCACCCTTCAGGGCGAGGCCGACCATCTCGCCGAGGTTGCCGATCGCGTACTCGGCGACGACCCTCGACGCCCAGGGCTTCAGGAAGGGCTTCGGGAGCATGTCGAGGATGCTCGTCACGCCCGGCACTTTGGTCTTCTTCTCGGGGTGCACGTAGAAGCGGGAGCCGCCCCGCTTGATGGTGCTTACCTTTGGACTCGTCACAGCAGGCTTCCGGCCTTTCGTGAGATGTACGGGACATCTCCCAAGTCGGCCGGAGCGGGTCTAAGTGTTCACACGCGAAAAGCGCCCGCGGCGGAAGGGCGGCGGGCGCTGCGCGGGGCAGGCGGGCGGCCTCGAGTGACGAAGTGACGGAAGTACCGTCACTCTCTATTAGTTGTTATAGGGAGGAGGAGGAGGAGACATAGAACTAGATATGGAGTGACGTTTGTTTCGTCACTTCGTCACTCGCCGGCCGTCGCCGCCGCGTCGCCGAGCTGCTCCGCCCGCGACGCGATCCGCGCGAGCACCGCTTGCGCCTGCACGCGGTCTGTCTCCGTCATCTCGGCGAGCGCCGCAGCCTCGACGTGCTGAAGGACGAGCAGCGCTCCGGCGATGGCGCGGAGCACGTCGGCACCCCCCGGCCCGCCCGACGATGACGGCGCTATCTGATGTTTCGCGGCGTTGAGCAGCGCTCGCCGCGTGTTGCGCTGCTCGCGTGATCGGTCGACTGACGATTCGGTGCGCAGGCCCAGGTCGGAGACCTCCTCGGGCGTGAGCTTCTCGCGGACGTACTTCGAGACGTGGTAGCGCACTGCGGCCTGCGTGGCGCGCGACTCGTCGGGCGAGTAGCCGGCGTCGGCGTAGCGATCGATGATGAAGTGCCGGTAATCCCACGTACGCGCCGCCCAGTCAGGTTGCCCGCTCGGAGTGAGGAAGTGCTCGCGGAGGTCGACGCTCAGCTCGGCCACCCTGCGGAGCGCCTCGGTACGCTCGGGCGAGCTAGGGTCGAGGGCCTTCAGGCGGCGCAGCTCGCGCACGAGGTCGCGCGCTAGCTCCTGCCGCGTGCGTGTTCGTTCCATGATTGCCCGTCCTTTCCGTGCGCTGCCGCGGGTCGGCTAGGCCGTCAGTGATCATACGAAGCGTGAGTCGCCTTTCGCACCGGGCCTGTCTTAATTCTGTCTTAGGTTTGCTATACCTACGCCCAAACGCCGAAAGGCCCCGGCGAGGCATGGCCGATACCATGCGCCGCCGGGGCCTTGTCGTTTGGCAGGGTGTTTACACGCTCTGCAATCGCTGCGCGACTGCGTCGGCCTTCCGGTGCAGGTCGCCGACCGTTCCGTCGTTCATCACGAGGACGTCGGTCGGGTAGCCGTCGAGGCCGGTCTCGCTCTCGTGCCGGTCGGTCTCGTCGACCGCGCTCGGTCGGCAGACGCGGACGAGGTAGCCGCCTCGGTTGCGGATCGCCCGCGCTTCGTTCGCGTAGCGCACATCGGTGATGACGGCCGGCGTCGGGTGATCGGCCTCGACCTGGGCGAGGACGTGCCTCAGCCAGAAGCCGGGGTCGACCGTGCGGATCGCCGCGCCGTAGCGCTGAAGGGTGCGGCGCACCTCGGCGTACTCCTTCGCGCCCTCCCAGCCGATGAGCTCGACGACCTCGGAGAGACGGTGCGAGCTCTGCACGGTGTCGAGCGGCGTCACGATCGGGTCGAGCTCGAGCGCCGCCTGCTTCAGGGCGTCGGCGAAGGCGTAGCGCCGGAAGCCGCACGCCTCGACGAGCCGGGCGGCGAAGGTGTCCTTACCCGCTCGCTTGCGCCCGATGATGCCGACGATCGGCCGGCGAGGGTAGAAGGGCTGGCGCACCTCCGCGGCCGTGCCCTGGGCGTCGACGGCGAAGTGCTCGCGGACGGTGATCACTTGGCCTCCTTCTTCGGCAGCCATCCGAGCTGCTCGGCGGTGACGTGCGTCAGGCCGCAGAAGCACTCGAAGCGAGGCTTCGGGCAGACGGTCTCGCCGACGACGGCGAGCTTCAGGCAGAAGTCGGGCGAGAAGGTCGGGTAGCCGGTCGTCGAGCCGGGGTCGCCGGTCGACGAGACGACCCACGCGCCCTCGGCTCCGGCGTGCTTCCCGACGCGGGTCACGCGGCCCAGGCCGCGGCCGGCGACGACGAGGTCGTCGACCTTGACGCGCGCCATCAGAGACGGCCCTTGTCGAAGGGCTCGCCGCCCGACTGCAAGACCGGCTTGAGCCGGCCGCGGAGGTAGAGGCGGTCCATGAAGGCGTCCGTCTTCCGCCCGCCCCGGTCGCCGGGCCAGTCGGTCAGTCCGCGGACGTAGGTGAAGGACACGCCAGAGGTGCTCGGGAACGTCACGACGACGACGTCGCCCGGACGCCACTGCGGCGCGGCGACCGCGAGAGCGTCCTCGGAGACGACGAGGACGCGCGCCCCGACCTTGATCTCCCAGAGGGCGGGTCCGTAGGAGCCGACGACCTCGCCGGTCGCGCCACCGAGCTCGGCCGGCAGCTTGACCTTCTGCCGCGGGCGAAAGCGCGAGGTGTAGGCCCGGTCGGTGCCGTAGGTAGTGATGATGTCGTAGAGCGAGCGGGGCGGCACGGTGCCTCCTCGTGTCGGTGAATCGGTCACAGAGCGAGTCGGCCGGAGCGAGCGCAGGTGTACAGACACGAAAAGGCCCCGCCCTCGGCATGGCGGCCGAAGGGCGGGGCGATGGCGGTGCGTGGCGTCAGGCGATGGCGTCGCCCTACTCACCCGAGGGCGGCAGGGGCGACGGCAGGGCGGTGCCAGTCGAGGCGCGGGCGTTGTCGCCCTCGGCGATGGCGGCCGGGTCGGAGGGCGTCGCCTCGGCCGGCGCGGTGACCGGCGGGGCGTCGCCCTCGGTAGGGCGGGCGGCAGCCTGCTTCGCCTTCCGGGCGTACCACGCGCCGAGGGCGATAGGCAGTGCGAAGGCGGCGACCTCGACGAGGTTGTCGGCGACGACGTCGGGCATGTCGACGCCGAAGACCTTCAGCAGGGCGACGAGCAGGGCGACGGCTGCGGCGATGGTCGCCCGCGTGATGGCGGCGCGTGGCGTCATGGGCGATGACCTCTCAGGAGTACAGGCGGTCGAGGAATGGCGTTAGGGCGGCGACGATGGCGGCGAAGGCGGCGAGGGCGGCGAGCATCGCCCGCGGCGTCACGGTCGCCTTCTGCTCGACCGCCCGAAGGCGGGCGTCGATGGCGTCGTGATCGCCCTCGATGGCGTCGATGCGCCGGGCGTGCTCGTCGACCTTCGCGCCCTGCTGGGCGAGGGCGGCGTCGACCTTGCCCTCGAGGCGCGCCATCATGATCAGGAGTGACGCCGTGCCGTCGACCGCCGGGGGCGGAGCGTCGCCCCCGTACGGCGACGGGGCGGTCATTCCGCCATCCTCCGGGCCTCCTCGTCGGCGACCGCCTTCGCGATGGCGGCGACGAAGTCGGCGTCGGCGGCTAGCGCGCGGGCGACGGCCGCGGCGTCGACGGCGACCGGGGCGGGCGTGGCGACCTTGCCCTCGAGCCGGGCGACGGCCGCCTTCGTCTCCTCGATGCTCCGCGCCGTGTTGCGGATGTAGGTCGAGAAGGCGATGGTCGGGTTCGTGTCCGCGTCGCTGTACGGGTTCGGCACGAGGTCGCGGCCGAAGAGGAAGCGGTGGTCGTCGTCGGTCATCGGCATGTCGAGAAGTCCAATCTCTGCGAAGTAGCGCCGGAAGACGGGCGTCAGGCCGCGACCGTCCTTCGTGGCGTCGCGGTAGAAGGAGATGTGCGTGTGCCAGAGGTGCGAGGAGTCGCCGGAGCTGCGCACGCCGAGGTCGTCCCAGCGCCGGACGGTGCGGCCGTCGGGCGAGTAGATGACCTCGCGGATGTTGCGGGTATCGGCGGTGCCGGCCTTGCACTGCGCGACGAGCCAGACTGAGAAGGTGTGCAGGTTGTGCGTCCGGCCGTTTACACGCGCGGAGAAGGAGCCGACGTCGAGGGCCGAGGCGTAGTCGCTCAGGCCGTCGCGGTCGCGCTTCGACTCGTCGACGGAGTAATCGTCGATCCGGCCGCTCCGCCAGATCACGCGGTCTCGGCCGCAGTGATACCCGCCGCGGTGAGCGGAGTCTCCGACGATGCCGACCTCGGCGGAGCTCAGGCCGTACGGCTTGAGCAGCTCGAGCAGCAGCTCGCGGACGGCGAGCAGGTTCTTCGGGGCGGTCGTCATCGTCAGGCCCCGATCTTGTAGACGACGAGCGTCGACGGGCGGAGCGTCGTCGCGGTCGCGCAGAAGAGCTCGACCTTGATGATCGCGTTCGCGGCGAGCCGGCGCGTGCCGGTGACGCCGAAGGCGTTCTCGGAGAAGCCGCCGAAGGGGGCGCGGTAGCGGCGCGTGTCGAGGAGGAGGTCGACGTAGGCGCGGCCGGTCTGCCCGTTGTTCACCTCGCCCTGAATCGACGCGGCGTAGACGCCCGCGGTCGGCACCGTCCACTCGAAGGCGCTCGGCTTGCCGAAGCCGCCTACATTCGAGCTCGCGGGCTGCCATCGGACGGCGATCACAGTCGACGCGGCCACTGACTGCGGCGTGGTCTCGGTCGTCGCCTCGAAGCCGACCGTCGTCTCGAAGGCGAGGTCGATACGCTCGATCTCGGCCTCGGTCGCCTCGGCGAGAGCCTGCGTTGCTCCGGCGATGTCGGGGGCGTCCTCGGGGTCGAGGAACGGCAGGCCATATACGTTCGTGAGTCCCAAGTCATACCCCTTGCGTGAGTCGAGGCCGTACAATCGGCCCGACGTCGGGAAGGAAGAAGCGATGAAGCGAGTTGCGGCCCTCGGGGCGCTCGTCACCGCGCTAGTCGTGGCTGCGGTCGCGGCGTTGGTAGTCGTGCTGACCGAGCCGGAGGCACCGGCCGCCGCGAAGCCGGCGGCGACGCTCGACTTCGCGCCGCCGGTCGTAGAGGTGCTGCCCGGAGCCGACGTCAGCCGCGCCGAGGTCGCCGCCTTCATCGATGCGCTCGTCGACGACCCGCGCGGGTGGCGCGCCGACCTTGGGGCGTTCACAGTGCGTGTCGTGCCGGCCGGGACGTACGGCACTGAGAAGATGCCGGGGACGATCGGCCGTGCGTACGTCGACGAGGGCTTCGTCGTCATCAGCGACGAGGCATGGACGACGCTCGGGCCGAAATTCGAGGCCCGAGGCGGCACGCTCGACGATCAGCGGGCGTGGATTGTGCTGCACGAGCTCGGGCATATGCTCGGGCACGATCACACGGAATGCACTAAGGAGGGGCCGGCCCCGCTCATGCGGGCGCACAATTTCGACCTGCGCTCGTGCACGCTAAACGTATGGCCGGAGCCGGCCCTCACATAGCGAAGACGGCGATCTCTCGGGTGGAGAAGCTGACCGGGTCGACGTTCTCCTTATTCCGATACTTCAGCGTAAAAGTCGTCTCGCCGGGATTCAGGCCGGTGAATAGGTGCATCATGCTTGCTTGCATGATCTGATGTATGCGCGAAGCGTCCGCCGGCCCTGGCGTGTAGAGGCTTTCGAGCGAGAAGCCCAGCGCCCAATTCTCATTCGCGGCGGTGGTCGTCGCGCCGGAGACCGCTACCGACACGCTACTTTCCTGATACGTCTCCCAGTCGCCCGTACCGCCCCACTGTGCCGACCACAGCACGAGGGCCTTCCCTGATGGCGAGATGTTGACCGTTACGGACGGGCCGACGGCCGAGCCGGTCAGGTCGCCGTACTCCTGGGATGAGCGCGTGCCAGCGGTGTCGTCGCGGGCGGCGACAATCCGCGAGAAGATCGCCGTCAGGGCCGACGCCGCGGCCGGCGTGCCCGGCACGGTGACGCGGCCGAGGATGAACCATGACGGCCCCGAGGTGAGCACGCCGACGACGTCGCCGGCCTTGAGCGACTGTGCCTCGGAGGTGTTGAGAATCGGCAGATTCACGAGCACCGCGCCCCCGACGTCGACGGTGTTCTCGGCAGTCGTCTGATCCCATGACAGGACAACGCCCTGCCGGAAGCCGAGGCCCGGTGCCTGCTCCTGCGTGAGTAGCGGGGCGAGGTCGTCGGTCGCGTAGGTCACCTTAGATGTCTCCGATCAAGACGGTGGTCTGCTCGCGCGTCGACGCGGTCATCGCCGCTTCGGCGTTGAGCGGGACGAGCAGGCGGTCGAGCACGTGCGTCTCGGAGCGCCCCGGATACCGGATGCGGATACGGTCGAAGGGCTCGAGCGCCGGGTTAGGCACCGTGGCGAAGTCGACCGCGTAGGGCAGGCCCAGGGAACGGGTCAGCATCGCCGCGGCAGCCGAGCGCGCCTGATCGGCGGTCGTGATGAACGGCGACGCGTACTCGCGCGGCACCTTGCCGAAAGCGCCGTGCCAGTAGGTAGGGCTCCTCGGGTTGGCGTCGACGACGACGGCCCGCGCGGGAGTCGTCGTGTCGGCACCCTCGCCGAGCGCTACAACGCCGTTGTAGACGCCCTCGCGGGTCAGTCGCCGACCGACGCGGACGAGCACGCCGCCCTCGCCGTGCGAGACGTCCCATACCGGGTCGCCGTCCGGCGGGGTGCAGACGACGAGCACGCCCCGGTGATCCCAGAAGAAGATCCGGCCGACGCTCGTCACGAGCTCGTGACAGGCGGCGTAACGGTCGCGCTCGACGATGATCTGCCGGCCGATCGCACTGTCGCGCACGGTCGCGCTGTCCCATTCGATCGTCGCCCAGGGGTAAATCTCGGTGATCAGGGCGGACAGCATCGCGCCCTTCGTCGTCCCGGCAGGGAAGGCACGGGGCGAAGTCAGCTTGCCGTCGACGATCTTCGCCATCCGGTCGCGCGCCGAGATGCGGATTGGCCCGCGCGGCGCGTCGGGCTGCTCGGGCGTATAGATCGGGTGGTAGCCGAGGCTTACCCATTCCGTCGTGCCGTTGCCGTAGCGGATGCCGCGCCGGATGTGTAGCTCGTTCCCGTACGGGGCGAGGAGGTCGCTCGCGCGGGTCGGCCATAGCTGATCGGAGATCACGACCTCGGCGGTCGAGCGGACGTCCGCCGAGCCGTCGAGCATGACGTCGCCGCGGGTGACAGACAGGAGGGTGCCGGCCGGGTTGACTCCGGTCAGGCCCGGCGCGACGACCCGCACCTCGGCGACCATGCGGTGCGGGCCTCGGACGGTGCGGAGGAAGGCTTCGCTGACTGGTCTCATTCGACAATCACGTCCGTCGGGTCGCCGATGAGCTCGAGCAGGTCGAGGCACGTCGGGTGCGCCGCGAGCATCTCGGCGCACGTCGCATAGGTGTTGAGCACGCCCTGACAGGTGACCGTCGCGCCGACGACGTCAGGCCCAGGCGCGGCGACCTCCGTGCACGGCAGGGCGAAGACGCGAAGCTTCAGGTCGTGAGTCGGGAGCAGCGTCTCGCGGGCGTCGCCGACTGCGACGTAGCCGGACGGTACGACGGAGAGCCGGCCGGTCGCCGGAACGTGCAGGAAGAGCACGTCGCCCGAGGCGAGCGCGAAGCCCAGGTCGCGGGCCTCGTCGGCGTCGTTCGCGTTAAGCTCGAGCGTCCATCGCCGCGAGGAGCGGACGTCGGTCACTGCGACCGGGAATGTCCGGTTCACGACCTCGAAGACGCCCGCCCGGCTCGGGCGCGTGATGTCCGAGAAGTCGCGGACGTTTACACGCCTATTCAGGAAGGGGCGCGCTACCGACTTCAGCCATACGCCGTCGAGCTGCGGCGTGATCGAGGCAGAGTACGCAGGGGTACCACCGATCACGACGAAGTACGCCTCGTCGACGTGCAGGGTGTGCGAGATCGGAGGAGTGCCGCTCATCGACGCCGCTACGAAGGTCGCTTGCGTCGCCCCGACCGGGGCCTCGCCGGTCACCTCGAGGTATGTCCAGACGTCTGCCGACAGAGCCACGGTCGGCCCGATCGTCTGAGACAGGATCGCGCCGCCTGCGTCCCTCCAAATGATGCTGACTCCGGCGGTGCGGTCGACCGCCGACCGCACCCACGACGACGCGACGTAGAAGTTTCCGGCGGTGACTGGCACGTTTGTCGCGCGGGCCTGCACGACGGAGGAGACGCCGTCCGGTGTCAGGAGAAGCGAAGCCGCGCCCTCGTGTGCCTGGGCGGTCGACCGGACGACCGTGCCGCCGTTACCTGTCCATCCGGCCGCGTCCGCTTCAAGGGTCGGGTTCGCGTTCTTCGCCGGCCCGATCTCCCAGCCGTTCGCGAGGAAGGCCCGTATCCGGTAATGGTTGACGGTGTCGGCCGCAAACTCGTAGTCGCTGATCGATACCCGCCCGCCCGTGGCGGGGGCGACCGCAGTCGCGCCCCGCACGGTCGACCATCGCACCTGATCGGCGGAGCGCTCGATCTGGGCGTAGGCGGCCGACGACGGAATCTGAGCCGACAGTCGTACCCGAGAGAGCACCGGGTCGTACGACAGGCCGGCCGGGGCAGGGCTTGAGCCACTACCGGCAGGGATAGGCATTGCGCACCTTCGTCTTCCCGGTCATCGGGGCATGATCGCCGAGGCGACGTGCCCGGCGATAAGCCCTTGTCCCTTGTCGCTGTGATGGGCCTCGTCGACGTACAGGCCGAGCGCGGTCGCCTCGGCGGTGCCCTGATCAGGGATACGCGAGCGCAGGTCGAGCGTCGCGACGTCGGGGTCGGAGGCGGCGATAGCGTCCATCTCTGCCAGGTAGGCCGCCCAGGTTGTCTCGCTCGCGGAGCCACGCTTCGGCATCTTGAGCAGCAGCACACTTCCGTCCCAGCCGGCGGCGCGGGCGTTCGCGATGAGCGTCTCGAGCTCTGCGCGGAACGCCGTCGGCGAGGTGCCTGCCGTGGCGTCGTTCGCACCCCAGGCCATCACGAGCAGGCCCTTACCTTCGACTGCCGAGAATGCGTCCTGCCACGCCGTCGAGGCGGTGAACGAGCTAAGGGTCGTACCTGACTTACTGGCGTCGATCACGCGGACCCCAGCGGACTCGTCGCCGTCGTAAGTCATCAGGCCCTCTAGGACGACGTTGCCCGGCGACGCGGTAGTCGTCGGCGACCGCTGTACCCGCACCGTATGCTCGCCGGACGTGAGCGGGCCGGAGTCCCAGATCAGCACGCCGCTCGTGAGCGACGCTGCGAAGCCGTCGACTACTACTTCGGCGGCTCCGTCCAAGATGATGCCGAACTTCCCTGCGCTTGAGCTCTTCGTGCCGAGCAGCTTCGCTCGGGTGCCAGTGAACGTGAAGCTGACGTTCTCGCCGGCCGGGATGATCGCCGCCCTCAGCCCGAGGCCGTTCCCCGATGCCGTGACCCCGGCGGTTGCCGTGCGCGGGTAGTCCGCGGGGATCGGCACCACACGCGGCGACGCGCAGATGTACGGCACTGCCGCGCCTGCCACGCCGCCCGGCTGGAACCGGGACCGGAGCTCCGCTTGTAGAACGTGCTGCCAGCGTCGCAGTACCGATGTCGCGCCGTACCCCTCGGAGATCGAGTCGCCGAAGACGACGACGGACGTAACCGAGCCGTAGCGACCGCCGAGGGTCGCAAACCACTTCCGCAGCGCCGGGTCGTGCCCGAGGCGATCGATCCGCCGGTTATTGTCCGCGTCGATCGGGAACAACGGGCCGTTGCCAACCTTGACGTAAAGCCGGTCCGCGTCCTCGGGAAACCACACGAGCGGCAGTTGCCCGTAGGCGTCGGTTGTCACGAGCGCCCCGGCGATCGTCGCGCCGGGCGTCTCCGTTCCGTCGTAGGTGCGGATGTCCGCGGGCACCGTCCCGGCACTGTCGGCGTACACCACCGCCTGCCGGCCCTTCGCCGGAGCACCCGAGTCTCTGTCGTAGCAGTAGCGAGAGCCGGCGTCCGGGCCGAGCAGCCGAGTCATGTATTACCTCCTTACGCCGGCCGTAGCGCGGCGCTTCAGGTCGCGGGAATGGTCGGAGAGCTCGACGCGCACGATGTCTGTCAGCTCGCGGTCGCCGATGAAGACACGCACCTCGGGCGGCGCGGACGGCGTCTCGGCCGCGACGGGCACGAGCTGCGGCGGGGCGAAGTTGCGCCAGCCACCCCACCAGTTCTCGACGGCGTAGCTCACGAGCGCCCGCGTGCGGTTCATATCGCCGTACTTCGGCGCGAAGAGCTCGCCGCCGGTCGCCGGCTCGGCCCAGCCGTAGCGGGCCGGTCCCATCGGCGAGGCGATCTGCGCGTCGCGGAGCTTGCCCGTCTGGGCGTACTCCGTGATGCCGCCCCATCGCTTCAGGAGCGTGCCCTGACCGGGTATGTAGAGGTCGCCATCGGGCTGGAATCGGGCCGTTACGGTGATCACGCGGCCGTCGATCGTGTTGATCTTCTTTACGAAGCCTGCGATGCGGCGATTGCCCTCGGAGTCTTCGACGACGATCACGGTCGAAACCTCGTCCGGGATCGTTTCGTACTTCGCGACGAGCGCGTCGATCTCGGTCTGCGTGAAACCCATCTCGCGCATGGTCTTCTTCAGCGCAGCGATCTCGTCCTCGTACTTGCCGTTCGCGACGTCGACCGCCTCGCCGTTTCTGATCCGCGCGTCGCGGAGCTCCTTGATCCGGCCGATCTGGTCGAGCACCGCCTCGCGGTTGTCGCGGCCTGCTTGCGTGTTCTCGTCGAGCGTCCGCTTACCGTTTCCGAGCTCCTCGCGCAGCTCGACGAGGCCGTTCTTGTAGGCGATGATCGCCTCGTCGTAACCCATGTGCGCGCCGAAGATTTCATCGAAGATGGTCTTCAGGTCGACGAGGCTCTCTTCGGTCTCCTCGGCCTCGCGGCCGACGTCGCCCAGGCGGCCACGGAGACCGCCGAGCGCGCGGTCGGCAACGCCGGCCGACTCCGCGGTCGCGCCCTGCGACGAGACGATCAGGCCGTAAGCCTTCGTCATGTCGCCGGAGAGGAAAGCGCCCAGGATCTCGGCGATGCCGTAGAGCCGCGCGAGCTGCTCCGTGAGCTCGAAGACTCCGCGCACTCCGTACTCGACGATGAAGAAGAGGATGTCGAGCGCCCGCGCGCCCTCGTCGGCGTACGGGGCGAGGTCGGAGAGACCGTCGCCGAGCGCGTCGCCAATGTCGCCGAGACCGTTCGCGATGACGTGAATCACCGGCTCGGCGTGCTCCATCGCGTCGATGAAGCCGGGCATCGCGTTGTCGGTCGCGTCGAGCAGGCCGTCGACGAGCGGGTCGACGTAGTGCGACGAGGCATTGAAGAGGCGACGGAAGTCGGGCTCCATCGCGAGCATCCGGTCGCGTACGGTGTCGATCGCGTCGAGGGTCTCTGGCACGAAGGCCGACGCGGAGCTACCGAGCATCCGGCCCAGGTCGGTGCCGAGGGCGGTCGCCTTCGCCTTGACGAGCGGGCTCCGTGACGCGAGGGCGATACCGCCGACCACGCCACCCGTGCCGACCGCACCGACGATCGCGCCTCCGACGGCCGTACCGACGAGGGTCACGAGGCCGGCGGCGAGCGGCGCGCCGATCGCCGCTACGGCCGGGTTCATGAGCGCGCCGGACATCGGCACGCGAGCGACGAGCGGGCCGAAGCGCTGTACGAAGGAGACCGACGCCTGCTCGGCGATCGCCTCGCCGATACCCGAGCCGGAGCCGCCCGTGTCGACGTCGATCGTCTTCCGCAGGTCGACGAGCTCGCGGAGCTCGCGGCGCTGCGCGGTGAGGTCGCCGAGCAGCTTCGCGCGTGCGGCCTTGTCGGAGGTCGAGACGATCTCGCGGGCGAGGTTGCGCACGCTGAGCGCAGTCTCGGTTATCTGTCCGTCGAGCTGCTCGGCCTTCCGGCGCAGATCGGCGAGCTCGTCGCCTGCCTCGTCGGCGGCGTCGCCCAGGTCGTCGAGCGCCTCTTCGGCCTTCTTCGCGCCGTGCACGATGGCGGACGCGCTCGCGTCGCCCTTCTTCGCGGCGTCGACGAGCTCGTCGGAGAAGCTCTTCGTCTCGGCCTTCGACGTCCGCATCTCGCGCACGTACTCGGATATCTGGGCCTTCAGGCGTACGCCGACCGTCCGCACGAGCTACCCCCTCTGTTTCACGCGCCAGAGCAGCGCGCCCGGCTGCGGCGTCTCGGCGTAATTGGACTGTGCGATCTCGATCGCCGTCTTCGCGTGGCACCGCGTCGGAGGCGGCACCTCGAAGTCGCCGTCGGCGTCGGGCGAGGTGCACAGCTCGATATCGCCTCCGCAGGCCGGGCACCGGCTGTCGCGGTACGCGGCGAGGGCGAGCAGCCATGCGACGTCTTCCTCGGACCATTCCGGGTCGCGGGTCGTCACGGAGCGGACGAGTCGCCCGCTCTTGCTGTAGAAGTGCTGCGTGCGCTCGGCCGGCTCCCAGCCGTCGAGGCGGCGCGGCGAGATGCCGAGGCGCTCTGCCGCCTCTACTCGGTGCCGGAGCTCCGGAGAATCCGCGAGGCGGCGTGCGAGAAAGGGACGTCGACGTCCCTCCTGTTGAGCGCCCAGGCGGCCGAGCTCAGCTCGTCGAATTGCCGGTCGGTCAGCTTCTCGTCGAGCAGCAGCGTCCAGTCTTCGGCGTCGAGCTCGGGCGAGACGACCGAGCGCCGCACGAGGTCAGGAAAGAAGGTCTCGGCGTTCACGCCGAGGTGCGCGTCGTCCTCGTGCACCTTTCCGCCCTCGACCTTGCGGGGCGGGTGCGCGGCGACGAAGGCGCGCCACTCGGGCCGCGGCATCGCGCGCAGCCGGAAGTCGACGGTCGACTCGGCCATCTCCTGCCGGGTCGCCTCGATCTGCTCGGCGACATCGCGCGCCCGGCTGCCCCCGGCGAGCGAGGAGCCGGCCTCGCGCCGGGCCTCGGCGAGCTCGCGCTCGAGCTGCTCGAAGGCGGCGACGAGGTCGGCCGCGAGGCAGATCGGCACGGTCTTCTCGGGCAGCTTTGCGCCCCGGATGAGCGCCTTGACGTCCTTTGCCACTGGTCAGCCCTTCGTGAGGTCAGCCCGAGCAGGTGCGTAAACGGGGGCGAGGCGGGCTGAAGACCTCGCCCCCGTCGGTCGTCTCACGAGGCGTACGCCTCACGCGATCAGACCCCGGCAGCCACGACCGCGCGGAGCTCCGGCTCGTCGGTGATCATCGTCGGCACCTCGTAGCGCCGGACGGTGTTCGCCTCCGGCGGTAGGAGCCGGGTCTGACCGCAGGTGATCGGGTAGACCTCGACCTCGTCGGACGCCGCCCAGGCGTCGCCCTCCGGCTTGTCGCGCCGGATCACGAGGTAGCCGGCGGTGCCCTTGACGAGGGTCGTGTAGGCCGTGTCGGTCGCGCCGCTCTGCTTCTTCAGGCGCAGCGCGGTGCCGGAGAAGGAGTCGCGGCCGATCGTCTTCGTGTCGAAGGTGCTCGCGAGGGAGTCGTTCGGCACCTCGGCCGTCGACGCCTCGAAGCCGATCAGACCGTCTGGGGTGATGAAGCGCTGAAGCTCCGTACCGGCGTCGAGCTCGGCCACGGTCGGCGCTGCGATGTCGGCGATGGTGTCTACGAAGGTGACCTTCGTGCGGCCATCGGAGATCACGTCGGGCATGTGTGCTCCTGTCAGGTGAAGAGGAGGCTCAGGCCGGAAGGCTCTCGAGCCGGTAGACGTCGACCTTGTCGACGGTTAGCGAGAGGGTCGCCTCGTCGCGCTCGGCCTCTCGCCCCTCCTCGCGCCGGATCGGGAAGCACTGCCGGCCGGCGACCGTCGGTACGGCGTCGAGCAGCCGCGCCCGCACGCGCCGAGCGACCGCCCGCGCCCCGGCTGCGTTCTCGGCGACACAGTGCGCGATGGCGCGCACGACGTAGCGGGCCGACTCATTCGCGAGCGAGCTACCGTCGGCGTTGGGCGGGTCGGAGTCAGCGAAGTAGAAGAGGACGTACGGAGGCTTGACGCCGTCGGGCACCTTGCCGTCGAGCACAACGAGCGCGGGCGGAGTGTCGTCGGCGTCGGCGAGGTCGAGGATCGCCCTCGCGTGTTCATCGATCATCGACCCTCCAATAGGCGGGCGCAGAGCTCCTCGAGCTGCTTCTCGAAGCGAGGGCTCTCCTCGTCGGCCGCGGGGGCGAGGTGCGGCCTGGGCGGCGTGTTCTGCTCCGGCGCGCCGTACTCGAGGATGTTCCCGAGCGCGCCTTGCCGGCGGTCCTTGTCGGGGCCGATCTCGGCGGCAGGGCCGTCGGCCTCGTCGAGCTCGTCGTAGGTGATCGCCTTCGGGTAGTGCGGGGCGTGCGCGAGGCCGTCGATCCG
Source organism: Micromonospora sp. CNZ280 (assembly GCF_011759515.1). Classification (NCBI taxonomy): domain Bacteria; kingdom Bacillati; phylum Actinomycetota; class Actinomycetes; order Micromonosporales; family Micromonosporaceae; genus Micromonospora; species Micromonospora sp. CNZ280. The sequence goes on along the minus strand of NZ_JAAOYP010000006.1, from coordinate 7,893 downwards.
CTCGGCCGCGCCGGTCTTGACGTTGAGCGCGCCCTTCGCGACGACCTTCTTCGCCTCGTCGTGTGCCGACTCGGCGGCATCGCCGAGCAGCTCGGCCCAGGCGTCGACGTCGCCGTGCTCGATCTCGATCACGAGGTCGCCTCCTCGACGCCGACGCGGCGCATCGTCGCGTGCGTCTTGTGGAAGAGGTCGCGCACGAGGAAGTCGCGGCCGGCGAGGTCGGGGTCGAGCGGCGAGGCGTCGAGCCGCACCTCGTCGGCGACCTTAAGGCCGGCGACCGACATCGGTAGCTGAAGCTCGAGCCGCAACATCAGGAGGTACGCCTCGCCCGGCTGCGCGGGCGTCGCCGAGCCGACGCGCTGCACGCGGCACTTGCCGGCGTAGAGGGTCGTGTAAACGGGCGTCACGACGCCGGAGAAGGGGTCGGTCGTCTCGCCGGTCTTGCGCCGGATCACACAGGCGTCCGTCATCAGTCGCTCTGCGGCAGCGCGCCCGCGAGCGAGCAGGCGGTCGACGGTCACGGCCCGCCTCCGATCCGCGCGAGGCCGGCGCGGCTGCCGTACTGCTTGCGCAGCGCCGAGCGCAGGAAGGGCGACGCCTCGAGCTGCGCGGCGACCTCGTCGTAGACGGCCTGGTAGTCGTCGATCCGCTCGCTCTTCAGACCTCCGGTGTTGTCGGCCCACCCTCGGACGAGGGCGAGCACCGCGCCGCGTGCGAGCTGTAGCTCTTGCGCACCCGTGGCGTAGCCGTGCGTGTAAACGACCTCGACCTCGGAGGGCTCGTCGTTGCACTCGGCCCAGCCGCAGCGCCGCCAGAGCGCGGAGCCGAAGTGCTTGTAGTCAGTCACGGCCTCGCCGTCGATGCTGATCGAGGCGACCGCCGTTACGGGACGCTGCGGCAGCCGGAGCCACGACCGGACGGAGCCGGCGAGCGTCACGGAGTCGTTGACGACCTCGACGATGCGCTGCCGTACGTGCGCCTGCACGACCGCCGTACCGATCTCGACGAGGAGCGTCACGCGGTCGTCGACCCCGACGCCGAGCAGCGTCGCAAGGTCGGCAGGCGTCGCGAGCTGATCGGCCATCGGTGCTCCTTACTTCGCGCGGGAACGAGCGCGGGTACGCGGCTTCGGCTGCTCGGCCTCCGGCTCGGCCTCGGCCTGCGGCTCCGGCTCGGCCTCGGCCTGCGGCTCCGGCTCGGTCTCGGCCTGCGGCTCCGGCTCGGTCTCGGCCTCGGGCTCCGGCTGCGGCTCCGGTTCGGCCTGCGGCTCGGGCTCCGGCTCCTGCTCGGGCTCCGGCTCCTGCTCGCCGACCTCGGCGAGGTGCGGGTCGGCCTCCGTTGCGGCGCGCAGTCGGCGCACGAGGTCGGCGTCGTCGGTCTCGAGCACGCCGTAGCGCTCCTCGCGGCCGTCGACCATGCGCTCGGCCGGAGTGAAGCGCGCCCAGACTCCGGCGTTGTCCTGAAGGGTCAGGGCGGCGTATCGGTGCTCGAAGGTTGCCAAGGTTGGCTCTCCTTACGGCTAGGCGGGGCGGCCGGACGTCAGCCCGACCGCCCCGGTAGGTCAGCTCAGCTCGGTGATCCGGGCGTGGAAGTTCTCCGGGCCGTACTCGAGGCCGATCTCGCCGTAGAGCTGCCACTTCTCCGACGCGCCGGTCTTCGCGAGCGGCTCGGCGAAGAGCATGCCCTTGCCCGGAATCTCGAGGAAGCGCGCCCGGCAGACGCTCAGGTCGACGATCGCGATCTCGCCGGCCGGCATGTGGCGGTTGAGCATCACGCCGAAGACTCCGAAGTCGGTCACGAGCGTGTCGATCGCGACGCCGCCGACGTTCCGGGTCATGGTCGGCTGGTTGAGACCTGCGGCCGAGTAGACCTCGGTCAGGTTCACCTTCTGGTCGGGGCCGACCATGAAGACGGTAGACGCCTGCGGCAGCTTCGCGCCGTTGGTGAACATGGTGCTCAGGGTCGCGTCGACGATCGCCTTCGACAGAGCGCGCGGGGTGCCGCCCCCGGAGTTGACGTTGGTGGTGATGGCGGTCAGGATGCCGCGGGTCTGCCGGGCGGTCGAGTTGTTCGCCGGGTTGGCGAAGACGCCGCTCAGGAAGGACTTCTCGACGTCGACGGCCATCGACTCCAGCTCGGCGGCGATCTGCCACGCGAGCTCGTCGGAGATCGGGTTGTCGTCGAGTCCCAGGTTCACGCCCGCGTATTCGCCGCCCGCGGCCTGCTTCGTGTAGCTCACCTCGACGGCGCTGTGGTGGATCTCGACGACGTTGGTCACGTTGCTCCGCGACCGGGCGACGCCGGCCGGGGCGGTCGCGCCCTCGGTCGCGACGTTGTTCGCGCTCGAGCTGCGCCGGTCGACGGTCTGCCACTCGAAGACCTTCGCCTTCGTCGAGACCGCGCCGGACAGACCGCCGATGGCGGACAGGAAGGGGGTCTCGGTCGGGGTGACGGTGAAGAGCTCGCCGTGGTAGTTCGGCAGGTTGTAGGTAGTGCCCTGCCCAGCGACAGCGCCCATGTGTTTCCTCCTGATGTGTGGGCAGGGTGCCCTACCCGGTTACTTGGCCTTGGTCAGCTTTCGCGTCTTGAGCAAGATCGCGGCGCGCGTGTCGCCCTTCGCCTCGGCCTCGGCGATCAGTGCGTCGAGGTCGGCCGGCCCCGAGCCGCGCCGTCCCTGCGTCGGGTCGGGCGCGGGCGTGCGCTTCGGGGGCGAGGCGGCGAGATGCGGCTTCTTCTCGAGCAGCTCGGCGAGCGCCTCGGTGATGGCGTCGACGTCGACCTTCCCACCGTCGACGTACTCGTCGACGTTGCCGGCGAGGAGCGCGCGGGCGTCCTCGGGGTCGGCGAAGAGCTTCGCCGCCTTCGCCTCGATCTTGTCGAGGGCGCGCTCGCGCAGGGCCTCGGCCTGGGCCTCGGCTCGCGCCTGGGCGCGGATGGTGTCGGCGTCGGGGGTCTCGTCGGTGCCGGCCTTGCCCTTGCCCTCGAGCTCGGCGATCCGCGCCTCGAGGGCCTTCCTCTGGTCGCGCTCGGTCTTCCACTTGCTCTTCATGGAGTCGAGCGCCTTCTTGCCGGGGTCGTCGAGGTGCTCGGCACCCTCCGGTGCGCCCTCGGTGTCGTCGTCGACCCGATCGGTGTCGACGTCGGTCTCGGGCAGGTTGTCGTCCTTCTCGGACACTTGCGCCTCCGTTGCGGAGTCGGCCTCGCGCCTTGCGCGCGAGGAGGTCAGCGGATGTAGCCGTAGCGCCGGAGGAGGCGGATCGCCTCGTCTCGGTCGCCTCCGGCGATCTGATAGATCGACTCGGGCATGAGTCGCACGCCGCGAGCCGAGCGGTAGCGAGCGCCCTCGGCCTTCACGCCGTCGCGCTTCGCGCCCAGGCGGACGCCCGCGAGACCGCGCGAGGTGACGCCCTCGGTTGTCACGAAGAGGTCATGGCCGAAGACGTTCACGGTCTCGAGCCGGCCCCGCTCGCGGCCTCCGCGCAGGGTGCGGAGCTCCTCGGCGGTGAGCCGGGCTCCGGCCGGGGCGAGGCCGCGTGCGCCCTTGCGGGCGTTGACGACCTGGGCGATGTCGGCCCCGTCGCGGATCGCCTCCGCGCCCGCCTTCGTGAAGATGCGATCCTGCTCCTCGGGCGAGAGGCTCTCGAAGTACGCCTTCGGGTCGGTGCGCAGGTCGTCGGCCGTGTCCTCGGCCGCCGGAATGTGCCGGCAGTCGCAGCGCGGGTGCCGCTCAAATCCGGCGTTCCATCGGTAGACGCGGCCGGCGAGCACGACGCAGCGCGAGCAGCTCGGCAGGGACAGGAGCCGGACGTAGCCGGAGACCTTCGGCCGGGCGACGACCGCGACGCCGTCGGCCACGCGGCCGGCGTCGGCGATCTGCGTACGCGTGATCATGTCGAGGTGAAGCCGGCCGACTGCCATCGCGCGACGCGAGCTCTCGCCCTGCCTGACCGCCGAGAGGCTCGTCACGACCGGGCGGAAGAGCAGCGTCGCGAGCGGCCGGCCGTCCGACGCGGTGCCGGCGAAGCCCTCGGGCAGGAGCTCGCCCTCGGCGTCGGCATCGACGTCCTGCTCGCCGAGCACGCGGGCGACGTAGTCGTCGCTCGTCTGCGCGGCGCGGAGTTGCCCGGCTCCGACCGTCGAGGTCGCCCGAGGCAGCATCTCGGCCCAGGATCGGGCGATGTTGTTCGGGTCGACCTGCGCCCAGAGCCGGGCGACTGCTCTCGCCGTGCGTGCGGCGATCGTCTTCTGCCGCCGGTAGTGCGCGTGCGCGACCTCGGCGGCGCTCATCACTCGGCCTCGAGCGGCGGTGCGCCCTGCCCGACGCTGCGCGAGAGCGCGCCGACCGGGTCGAGCGCCGCCTCGTCGACGTCTTCGCGCTCCATGCGGGCGATCTGCGCCTGCGTGTAGCGGAGGTCTTCGCGCGCCTGCCGCTTCGTGATCGCGCCCTTCTCGAGGAGCTTCACGACCGCGTCGGCAGACTGAGCGCGGGTCGGCGTCGACGCGTCGCGCCATACCGTCTCGAGGCGGCGCAGGCGCGGATCGACCGGCTCGCCGCCGGTCTGGAATCGACGGACGAGGCGCATCGTCTGCTCGTAGGTGCCGCCGAAGGCAGTCTGCTTACGCTCGGCGCGCTTCACGAGGCGCGACTCGGCCGAGCGGATCGCGTCGGCGCTCGCCGGGTTGTCCGTCGTGAAGCCGAGGTAATGCGGCGGGATACCTGAGATCGACGCGACGAGCTTCGCAAGCTGATTGATCGAGTCGTGAAAGTTGCTCAGGCTCGCCGGATCCCATTGGAACGGCTTGACCTCGGAGCCGGGGTCGCCCTGCGGCACCGTCAACAGCTTGCCCATGATGACCTGCGTTGCGCTCAGGGCGTTGCCGTTCTCGTCGACGAGGTCGTCGGGGCCGATGCCGAGCAGCCCTCGCAGAGGCAGCGCGACAAACTCGGCCGCGAGCATCATGTCGGTCGCGATCTTGTTCGCCGAATCGGAGAGCGAGAGCATCGACCGCGAGAGCTCGGAGCGGCCGTAGCGGTCGGCGAGCCGTGAACGGTTCGTGAGCGGCACGACCGGCACCTCGCCGAGGTTGTGCTCGTCGCGGCCGGTCTCCTTCCATGCGCCCTTCTGCCACTCATACCAAACGGTGCGCTCGGGCAGGTAGAGCGTCGCGTAGCGGCCGGTGACGCGGGCGAAGGAGTCCTGATCCTGCGTCCGGCGCAGCGCGGCGCGGGCGCGGCGGGTACGCGGGTCGATCGCCGCGAACATCTCGAGCGGCGACTCGACGGTGACGAGCGGCGTGTCGGTGTCGTCTTCGTTCGTGCCGACGGCCAGATACGACCGCTTCATCACGAGCGCGTCGACGCGGCCGAGCTGCGATTCCTCGTCGAGGTCGTTCGCCTGCCACACGCGCCAGAAGTCATCGTCGGCGGCGTCCTCGTCCGGCAGCCGGAAGCCCTCCGGGTCGAGGCGCTCTTCGACGGCGTCGACGACGAGCTGTGGCCACGCGATGATGACCGGGCGGATGCGGTCTTCTACCTCGCGCAGGATCTCGGGCTGCATGTAGGAGAGCGGCTGCGTGCCTTCGTAGTAGGCGTCGAGCGCCTTCAGGCCGGGCAACTCGCGGTCGTGAAGCTGGGAGAGGCTCGCAAGCCATTCGGCGTCGGTGGTAGGGGTCGTCAAGGCTGCTCCTCCTACCTCATGACGACTAGCTTTCGGGTGCGGTGCTTCGGCCAGAGCGACGCCGCGGTGACGTCGCCTGCCGCTTCGTGGCAGATGATCGAGGTCACGCAGGCGTCGATCTTTTGGTGCTGGGCGGGCTTGCCGAGCACGTATCGGCCGTTCGGACGGGCGAGCTTCCGCGCGTTGCGGACGTGCGTCGCGACCGTCGGGCAGCCGTCGTGCGTGAAGGTCGAGTCGGCCTTCAGGGCGTCGGTGCGGAGCCGCTCGCAGGCGGCGTGCATTTGCACCGGCCGGTAGGTCTCGAAGCGCAGCACGCGCTTCTCGCCGTACTTCGCCGCCCACTGGTCGTGTTCGGTCTCCCAGCCGGGCGGGTCGCCGTACCAACGCACGACGCGGAAGCGCGTAAACAGTTCGTCGACGGCTGCGTCGACCTCGAGGCGCGGCACCTGCCCGCCCCACTCGGCCGGATTCCATACCGTCGGCCGCTTGTCGGGGCCATAGACGGGCGTGAATTGATAGCCGTCTTCGGTCTCGGCCCGGATCACTGTCCAGTCGTCGACGTCGGAGCCGTCGAAGCCGAGGACGATCGCCGTCCCGGTGGGCACCTCGCGGGGTGCGCCGTGCCGCTTCGCCCAGGCGCGATCGTCCCAGGAGTCGCCCTCGATGAAGGCGTCGGCACCGTAGACGATGCGGTTACCGAAGAAGCGCTCGGCCTGCGCCGGGTCCTTCTCCATCAGTTCCGCGGCCTCGGCCTCGATGCCGTCGAGGTCGACGTGCGTCGAGCCGGCGTAGACGTAGCGGTGAATCTTCCGGCGGTCGGCCTTGTTCCGATAGCTCAGGTGAGCCGGCGGCACGCGGTGAAAGCGGAAGATGTCGGTTACGCGCGACTCTGCGGTGCGCTGCGCGACCGAGTCTTCGCTCGGGTCCCACGCGTTCGTCGTCTCGAAGGTGCGACCGCCCATGCCGGCCGCGCCGCGGCGCTGCGTCGTGGCGACCTTGTCCATCTTGTTCGCGACGGTCCAAATGCCGGTCTCGTCCTGAAGGACGAAGGTCACCGGGTTACCGAGTCGGCTCTGCGCCGAGCTCGTCACGACGTCGATGCGGCCGTCGTTCGGTAGGCGGATGAACGCTTCGCCGACGCGCATCGTCTCGCCGAGCGGGCCGTAGCGGATCATGTTTTGCAGCGGCCGGTAGACGTTGTCGGTCTGCTCCTCGGAGAAGGCCGTTATCTGAATCAGAGGCGTCGGGCGCGGGATCGCCATCGGCTCACCGGGCGCATACTCGTAGGCCCAGCCGCAGCCGCAGCCGTGCTCGCGGCAGTCGTAGAGCTCGCCGCCCTGGGCGAAGCCGACGAAGACGCTCGGGCCGACGCCCTCGCACGCGCACAGAGCGGCCGTCCAAGGCCCTTTGCCCGTCTTCTGCGGCGCGACGACCTGACCGCGCCGGTAGTGGAAGGCGGTCGCGAGCTGCCCGGCACGGGCGGCCTTCTTGACGCGGTAGAAGTTGACGGTCGCCCAAAGCTGCCAGTCGTACATCTCGAAGGGGTCGCCCTTGCGGAAGCCGTCGGGCACGACGCAGTGCGACTCGATCCAATCGGCGGCGACCCAAAGCGTCGGGAAGTCGACGCGGTACTCAGGGTTATGCGCCACCGTCGATCACCTCGAGGCGGCCTCGCACCGAGGAGCGAGCCGGGGCTCGACCGGGCGCGGCGCTCTCGCGCTTCTCCGCGGCTTCGTCGCGGGCGATGCGCCAGCGGTTCGCGCGCATTCCGGCGACGCTCAGGCCGAGCGAGTCGCGGAGCTGCTTGACGAGCGTCGAGAGCGTCACGGGCGCTCCGGGTATCTCGGCGAGGGCGAGGTTACGCACGTAGAGCGCGACCTCGTGCTCGAGGCCGAGGCGCTCCCAGGCGAGGGCCTGCGGGCGCTTCCATTCGCCGGCCCAGAGCTCGAGCTCGCGGTCGTCGGGGTTGAGTAGAGGGAAGGCCGGGGCGTTGCCCGGTCGGCCTTCAGCAGGTAGCACCGTCCACTCGCCCGCGTCCCGGTCGCGGCGCAGGGCGGCAGGGTCGGGCGCAGGGCCGGAGCGGGCGCGTGCGCCGCCCTTCGGCATGGTCGATCATCCTCTCGGGCTGCGTTGCGCAGGCCGGTCGGCCGTCACATTGCGTGACGGAAACGGGGTTACAGGGGGTCACGCAGAGTCTTTGAACCTGACGGCCCTT
>NZ_JAAOYP010000005.1:400000-765038 GCF_011759515.1 Micromonospora sp. CNZ280 | reverse complement strand
CCGACGCACCCGACGCCACGCCGTCGCCCCGGCCGGACGGCGGATCGCGCTGCGGCCGACGATCGCGCGGGCCCGCCGCACCGCGTGGGAACCCGTCGAGGTGGTCCGCGAACGGCCAGTACGGCGACCCCGCCGGGTGGTGCTGCTCTGCGACGTCAGCGAGTCGATGCGGGCGCAAGCGGCCGCGTACCTGCACCTGATGCGGGCGTTCGCGGTGGCCGCCGACGCCGAGGTGTTCGCGTTCGCGACGACGCTGACCCGGCTCACCGTCGCGCTGCGGCACACCTCGGCGACCGCCGCCGTCGCGCAGGCCAGCGCGGCCGTCACCGACCGGTTCGGCGGCACCCGCATCGCCACCAACCTGCGCGCCCTGCTCGCCTCCCACCACGGTGCCGCCGTGCGCGGGGCGGTGGTGGTGATCGGCTCGGACGGCTGGGACAGCGACCCGCCCGGCGACCTCGCCGCCGTGATGGCCCGGCTGCGCCGCCGCGCGTACCGGATCGTCTGGTTGAACCCGCGGGCCGGCGCCCCCGGCTTCGCGCCCCGGGTGGCGGGGATGGCCGCCGCGCTGCCCTACTGCGACCGGCTGCTGCCGGCTGGCACGTTCCGGGAGCTGGTGGCGGCCGCCGGTCAGCTCCAGAGCGTCACGTGCACCGACGGCTTGAAGTGGCCCACGCTGACCCCCGCGCCGCGCATCATCGCCTGAATCGCCCGCGGCGTGGACGCGAACCGGGACAGCTCGGTCGCGGCCGACGGAGCGCCGGGGTTGGCGAGCACCAGCGAATGCCAGACGGCCTCGACGGTCGCGTGCGGTCCGACCAGCGGCCGAAGCTGACCGGTACGGACGTCCGGCGCGACGGTGAACGACAGCGCCGGCGCGACGCCCCTGCCGCGCTTCGCCTCGCCGAGCGCTGCCGCGTGGCTCTGGAAGATCCGCTGCCGATCCTCGGGCACGGCGAGCCGGCGCAGCATGGCCGGGACCGCACCCAGGTCGCTGGCCGCCGACGGCCCGAGCAGCCAGGTCTGCTCGCGCAGCTGCGCCGGCGACGCCGGCACACCGGCCAGCGGATGGTCCGGGCCGACGACGACCACGAGCCGGTAGTTCATCACCGGCCGGCAGGCGATCGCCGGGTCGACGACCGGCTGCGGCCCGATCGCGATGTCCGCGGCCCGGGTCAGCAACAGCGACTCGAACGAAGCCGGGTTGCACACGCTCAACTCCACGTCGAGGTCCGCGGCGCGCTTCGCGAACAGCTCGATCAACCCCGGCGCGGCGAGCTCGGCGAAGAGGCTGGACGCCGCGACCCGCAGCAGCCGGCGGCCCCGGGCCGCCGCGCTCACCTCCAGCACCGTACGGTCCTGCAGGCCCAGCAGCTCGGCCGCGCGGCTGGCCAGCCGCAGCCCGCCGGGGGTGAAGGCGAGCCCCGCCGCCGTCCGGGTGAACAGTTGGTCGCCGAACTCCCTGCGCAACTGCCCGATCAGCAGCGAGACGGCCGACTCGGAGACCTCGAGCTGCGCGGCGGCCCGCTTGACCGACCCCAGCCGGACCACGGCGACGTACGCGCGCAGCTGCGTCGGGGTCATCGTCGTCGACCACTCTCCCGATCGGATGATCCGGAACGTCTCGTGCTCCACCGCGATCATTCCCGGTCAGCCGCCCCGCCGCCAGAGTCACTTCACGTCGCCGCGCCCGACCCGCCCGGGTCGGCGCCGTCCGGCCCTGGACAGGGCGTCCTCGGCCTGGGTGGCCAGGGTGGCGACGAGGTCGGCCGCGGCGGGCAGGTCGGTGATGAGGTCGACGGCCTCGCCGGCCCAGACCGGTAGCGGAGGTACGGCCCCTCGTGCCACGTCGTCCTGATAGTCCTGTCTGGACCGGGCGTCGCCGGCGAGTTCGGCCTCCCGACCGCGCCACCGGTCGAGGTAGGGGTGGCCGAGGGTACGGGCGGTGTACGTCGACGGCCATCGGGAGCCACGGACGATGTCCAGCACGTTGCTGCGCTCAGTGTCCTCACCCCGTCCGTCGACGATCGCCCTGGTGATCCGGGGATCGACCAGGGCCTCGGCGGTGGCCTGGAAGCGGGTGCCGATCAGGGCTCCGGCCGCGCCCAGGGCCAGGGCCGCGGCGAGGCCGCGGCCGTCGGCGATCCCGCCGGCCGCCAGCACCGGCACCGGCGCCGCGAGATCCACCACGACGGGTACGAACGGCAGCGTGGACCGCCCGCGCCGGGCGCCATGGCCGCCGGCTTCGGTGCCCTGGGCCACGATGACATCGGCACCCAGGTCCACGGCCCGGCGGGCCTCCGCCAGATCCGTGACCTGGATGATCAAGGCGGCCCCGGCGCGACGGACACGGTCCGCGAACGGGCCCGGGTCGCCGAAGGAGAACATGACCGCCCGGGGCCCGTACCCCAACGCACGCTCGACCGCGCTGACGTCGACCGCCCAGGTCAGGAAGCCGACTCCCCACGGTTGGTCGGTGCCCGAAGCGACGATCCGCACCTCACGATCCAGCCACTCCCGCTGCCCGTCCGCTGCGCCGAGCATCCCGAGGCCCCCGCCGCGGGAGACGGCCGCCGCCAACGCGCCACCGGCCGACCCGCCCATCGGCGCCAGCACGATCGGATGCCGCACCCCGAGCAACTCCGTGAACTCCGTCGACAACGCCATCGCTCACCTCACGACGGTGGAAGCACGGCCCCGTCCCGGCTGGGGCCGCCTCACGGGATCGTCCGGTCCGCGCGCCGGGATGCGGTCGTCACGCGGGCGGCGGCGGCGCGGAGCACCCCCGGCACCAGTCGGCGATGGATGGCGGACAACGGGGGCCACACGCCGTGGCCCAGGCGCCGCTCGTAGCGCAGGAAGGTGCCGAGTGCCACCCGCTCGTCGGCGGTCTGTACCAGGAGGTTGGCGGTCAGGAACCAGGAAGTGGCCTGGAGCCGGATCCAGTCGTCGCCACGGCCGTCGATCCGCCATCCGGCCACAGTGTCCGCCGATCGTCCTCGGCTGAGTCGCAGACCGAGGAAACCGCGCCAGATCAGCAGTTCCGCGACGCTGGGGACGTCGCCGAACATCGCCCGGGCCCACTGCTCCGGCGTGGCGTCCGCTTCCGTGCGGAGGGTGAACCGGTCGGCGTAGTCGATGCTGGGTAACGAGCTGAGCGCGCGGACGGACGCGGGGATATGGTGCGTCCCCACGGCACTGTCGACAAGGCCGATGGTCATCTCACTGCCCCCGATCAGATATACGGTGCCGTATAAAGCAGGCTAACCCAGTTGTACGGTGGCGTATATAGGAAGGGTGGGTGAGGCACATCGTGGGCGCGACTCGCACGCCGCGGGACAGGTGGATCAAGGAAGGGCTGCGGGCGCTGGCCGCCGGTGGCCCGGACGCCGTCCGCGTCGAGGCACTGGCGAAGAATCTCGGCGTCACGAAGGGCGGGTTCTACGGGTCCTTCGCCGACCGGGACGCGCTGCTGACGGCGATGTTGGACGCCTGGGAGCGGGAGAGCATCGACGAGGTGATCGACCGCGTCGAGCGCGAGGGCGGTGACCCGAAGACCAAGATTCAGCGCGCGGGTGTGCTCACCTTCTCCAGCGAGCGCCTGCTGCCGATCGACCTCGCGATCCGCGACTGGGCCCGGCGCGACGAGGCGGTCGCCGAGCGCCTGCGACGGGTGGACAACCGGCGGATGGCGCTGCTGCGCGAGATGATCGGCACCTTCTGCCCCGATGCCGACGAGATCGAGGCCCGCAGCCTGCTCGCCTTCTGCCTGGCGATCGGCGAGCACTTCCTCGCCGCCGACCACCGCGACCGCACCCGGGCCCAGGTCCTCGCCCGCGCCGCCGACCTGCTGCTCGACCGCCCCACAAGGGCCAGCCACTGACCCGGCCTCGTTGCGGCGGTCGTGGCCGCCGGCCGCCTGGACCAGCCGGCCAGGTCGCCGTCAGAAGTGGAAGACGCCGACGAGCAGCGCCACCGGGTCGGCGCCGGTGTGCAGTTGGTCGAAGGCCCGGAAGGCCATGGTCAGCGCCGTGCCGCTGGCCGGGTCGACCAGCGACACGGTGCTCCCGTCCGGGGTGCCGTCGCCCTGGACACCGGTGAGGATCCGTACGTGCGAGATCTGGTTGTTCTCGATCCCGTCGTCGCCGATGTCGAGCACCGGGCCGACCGCCTCGATCAGCCGGGCGAGACCCTCCGGCGTGTAGCTCGCCGGGCCGTCCTCGGTCAGCCCCACCGCGGCGAGCACGGCCCGCAAGTCGGCGACGCCCACCCCCTGGTTCAGGTCGTACCTGCTGCGCCACGAGCCCCCGAGACCGTCGAGGACCTGTTCGACGGTGGCCGACCGGCCGGTCTTCCAGTTCGACATCATCGCGCCACCGGCGGCCCAGCAGACCAGCGACGACTTCTGCTTGATCGGTACGACCGGCGGGTCGACCGCGACGTCGAGTGCCGGTCGGCCGGCGACGGCGCCGGTCTTGACCGACACCGTGCCCTCGGGCCGGGTGACCCGCAGCGAGCCCTGATCGGAGGTGGCCACCCGGTCGATCGCGCGTCGCACGGCCGCGGAGCGGGTCGCGCTCGGGGTCGCCGGCCGTACCTCGCCGATCGCTCCCCGCAGCGTGCTCCGGGTCAACGCGCGCGCCTCGTCGTCGGAGAGGAGCCCCTTGTCGCGCGCGTCCTTGATGTGCGCGAGGGTGCGGTCGAGTTCCTTGTTCAGGAACCGCTGCTGGGCGAGGGCGCCCGCCTTGGTGGCGAAGCCCTGCGCCGCGGTCATCGACGTCTTGAGCGCCTCGGCGGCGTTCTGCTGGTTGACGGCCAGGCCGGTGAGGTCCTTGAAGATGGTCGCGCTGCCGAGCGCGGTCATCGCCGCCGCCAGACCGGTCGGGTCGGGAGCGCTCGGCGCCTGTTGCAGGCCGACGACGGGCGTCGGCAACGCGTCGGGCGTCAGGTTGGGCGGGGTGGTCCGCCGGCTGGCCGTACTGAGCGGGTCAATGCCGGGTGGACGGTCCGGGATGGGCGCCTCCTCCCACCGCCAGAACTTCGTGTCGTCGATGACCTCACAGCTGTTGCACTTGCTCAACACGGCCTCGGCGAAGACGCCGGAGGTCGGCAGGCTGATCCGCATCGGCGGCGCCGGGTCGGCGGCGTAGAGGTGACGCAGGTCCGCCGGGGTCGACCGGCCGAACTCGTACGTCGCGTCGAGCTTCAACCCCGGCGCGACCGGCATCACCAGGCTGTTGCCGACGACGCCGACGACCCGGTTCTCCACCACGGACGCGACGCTGCGCCCGCCGGCGTCCGGCGCGACGAAACCGTCCAGCAGCAGGTAGCGGCGGTTCGGATCCATCATGCGCCAGATCGCCCGGTGGTAGTGCTCGACGTGTTCGTCGAGATGGTCGAGCAGCCGCTCGGCCAGGCGGCGGTCCCGCTCGCGCGGGTTCCGCTTCTCGACGGCGTCCAGCGGCGCCGCGATCTCGACATCGTCGCCGAGGCTCAGGTCGTTGAGGATCCGCCGGTTGAGGAACAGGTGGTGGCTCAGATGCGCGGTGCGGTAGCGCAGCGACCCCGAGTCGACCACCAGCCGGGCACCCGGCGGCAGGTTGCTGATCGCCAGCGACAGCCGGACCCGGTCGATCTGCGCGCGCAGCACCGTCGGTAGCGGGATTCCGGCCTGCAACCCGATCAGCATGGGACGGTCCTGCCCGAACAGTCCGACCATCGCCGGGTCGACCACCACCGTGCGGGTGGCCGACCCGTCCTCGATCAGCGACATGGTCATCGTCTCGAGCAACCGTTGGGCCACCCCGGGCGCGATCCGGCTGTCCCAGATGGCGTCGCGGGACGCCGGCAGGGCGACGCCCAGATACCGCTGCCAGATGTTGGCCGGCTGGTCCCAGAGCAGGTCGGCGTAGCCGTCCCAGTTCGCCTCGACGAACTCGCCGGACTCGCCGTCCGCCGGCCGCGGCAGGGTGGCCCGCACCATCAGCTCGCCGTCGAGGTCGACCAGCGCCTCGTCGGCGTACCGGGCGGGCGGCACGTCCGCGCCGGCCCAGTTGGCGCGGACCCGCGCCAGCGCGTCGAAGGCGGCCCGCAGCTCGGGGCGGCGCAGCCCGCGTTCCAGTGGTTCCCGCCAGCGCAGCGCCTTGTCGGCGGTGAACGGCGAGATGGCGAACGGGATGAACAGGCACTCCTGCACCGCGGCGAGTTCCTGGCTGACCTGCAGGTGGCGCAGCACCTCGAAGTATTCGACGGTGAGCGCGTGGCAGTGGTTGTAGTTCGCCACCACCTCGGTCTGCGCGCGCACCGACTCGCCCTGACGGGCGGTCTGCACGACGGTGGACCGCTGGCTGCGGACGGCACTGGCGGACTGCAGGGTGCGGTCACGGACCTGGTTGAGCGCGGTGCCGGTGAGCGCCCGGGCGGATGTCTGGTTGGCCGTCGAGCCGGCGGACGAGACTCCGCCCGCGGCGCCGAACACCAACGGCCCGATGAACCCGCCGATACCGGCCGCTACGGAGGAGACGTCGGCCGAGGAGCTGCCGCGCATCGACTCGGTGAGGGTGGACCGGATGACGTCGCTGATGTCGCTGTCGTGGCTCAGGTCGGCGACGAGTTCCTCGGCCACGGTCCGCTCGGCCCGCCGGCTGGTGACCTCCGACCGGTTCCAGTCGAGCACGGAGACGAGCTTCTGCTGCCCGGGCGCGAGCGGCAGCGAGTAGAGCAGGTCGCCGAGGGAGTAGCCGTCGGCCCGCCACACCTGTTTGATCGTCAACAGGTGGCCGTGCGCGATGGTGGCCGCCTGGTAGCCGTACGGGATCTGGTCCCAGTCGAGCTGGCGGTCCGGATCGAGGGTGAAGCGGCCCGGCTCCGGCTGCGCGAGCAGCCCGACGGCGGCGCGGAAGCGGCGTACGACGCTGGTCTGTTCGGCGGCCACCAGCCGCAGCGGCGTGATCTCGTGCGGCTCCCGGGCCAGGTCCGCGAGCACACTGGCGTCCAGCCGCAGCGGGTCGCCCGCCAGTGCCCGCTGTTCGAGGACCCGGCTGGCCAGGGTGTCGGGGGCGGTCGACGCCCACCGGCCGTCGAGTTCGATGCCGGGCACGAAGCGCTGCGCCGCGGTGAGCGCGCGCGGCACGACCTCGGGTTGCCGGGCGGCGCCGGCGGTGTAGCGGGCTTCCGGTGCGCCGGACGCGAGGCCGGCGGCCGCGCGGGTGGCCCCGGCGCCGAGGGCGAACGGGCCGGTGCGCGGCAGGTTCGCGACGGGATCGGCGGTCGGGGCCGGCGCGACCGGCGGGACCGGGTCCAGCACGACCGGACGCACCCGGGCCAGCCGCACCAACTCGTCGACCAGGGCGCCGGGGATGGTTGGCCGGCCTGTCGGGGTGACACCCTTGAGCCGCGGTTGGGTCGTGCGTACGACGGCCTGATAGGTCACCTCGTCGAGGGTGCGGTTGGAGACGGTGAAGTCGACGCAGCGAACCGCGTCACTCGCGTACGCCTCGACGTTGCCGGCGACGTCCACCTGGTCCGGGGAGCGGGGCGGGACGGTCGGGTCCGGGCAGTCGCAGTCGTCGGGTTTCGGCGGCGGGGCCGGCAACGCCGGCGCCTGCAGCACGATCCGTCGGGGCAGCAGCCCGTCCTCCAACGGGATCGGGATGGGCGGGCCACCCGACAGCACCGCGTACGCCTCGGCGAACCCGCGACTCGGCCACGGCCCGGAGAAGTAGCCGCCCACCGCCGTCCGGGTCACCGACACCGGGGCGGCCGGTTCCGCGTCGGCCCGCGCCCAGATCACCAGCAGCAGGTCACTGGGCACCCCCCGCCCGCGCGGGTCGATCGCCAGACCGGTGTACTTCAGCTGCTGGCCGAGGGTGAGGTCCTCGCTCGGTGGCACCTCGGTGGCCGGCCGCGCCACGACGGTGATCTCGACCGGTTCGGTGGGCAGGTCGGCGGAGACGACCCGGCCTCCGGCCGGCAGCCCGTCAGGGGCGAATGCGGTGAGGGTCACCGGCCCGCGTCGGTCGGCGGGATCGGGCAGGTCCAGCGCGAAGGCGCCGTCGCGCTCGACGACCGCGTCGCGGCGTCCGGCCACGAAGACGGCCTCGGCCGCGTCGACGGTGAGCCGCTCCTCGAACCTGGCGGTGACCGCGTATCCGGTGAAGTCGTGCACGCCGGTAGCGTCGAGCGTGCCGCGCAGCAGGGTCGTCATCTCGTCCTCCTACGCGTCCGGAGCGCTGTACGTGATGCCGGTGGAGGCGAGGTCCTCGCCGTTGGCGTAGCCGATCCGCAGCTCGTCGCCGTCGGTCGGCACAGTGGTCAGGAAGCCGAGCACGACCCCCTCCTCCAGGGTCGGCATCAGGCCCTGCACCGCCTGGGAACCCACCCTGGCGAGCATCGGGGTCGCGCCGAAGACGAGGCCGCTGCCGTGGATGACGACCCGCATCACCCAGTCGGTGGGCAGCGGCGTGGTGATTGTTTCGAAGTCGGCGCTGTCGACCTGCATGGCGTGCTCCTAGTGCCGCACGAGCTGGAGGGAGTCGAAGAACAGGTGCCGCAGCATGCCGGGCGCCGCTCTCAGGCCGACCTGTGCGACCCGGGCGGGGTTGATGCCGGTGAGCTTGTCCACCGGGAGGGTCATGGTCTCCAGGCGCAGAACGGAGGAGTTCCCCGTTGTCCAGTGCCAGACGGGTCGTCGGGGAACGAGCGGTCCGTTGAGGGCCGACGCGTTGATCGTCGTGCTGGCCCCGTCCGCGTCGGTGACGATCACGCTGAAGGCCGGCAGTTGCCCCGCGTCGATGGTGTCCTGGCTGCTGAGGTCGTAGTCGGCGCCCACACCGAAGGTCAGTGCGTCGAAGCTCGACCAGTCCGACTCCCCCGGCCGCAGGGCGATGGAGTAGGCCGAGCCGGCCGGCCCGGGTGGCTCAAGGACGAGGATCGTGGTCACGTGGTTGGTCGCCTTGTCCAGTGACCGGGCGCCGATCAGGACGTCCGGGAACGGGTCGATGGAGCCACCGGTGAGAGTGCGCGGCTTGACCGGGTCCTCCATGTCGTCGAGGACCTGGATCTGGCTGCCGAACGACCACTGCAACGACACCCCCGCGCCGAGCGTGTTGGCGGCGGTGCCGTCGAAGAGCCCCTTCGGCTTCGCATCGCCGAGCAGTCGCCACCGGAACAGCCCGCCGATGTACTCGTCGGCGAGCTTCTCGTGATCCGCGGCGGACAGGAGAAGATCCGGGAACAGGCCCGTGTCATCGCCGGCTTTGAACCATTCGGAGTTGAACCGGTTGTGGTTGCAGTTGTCGATGAAGACCATCGCCTTGTCGCAGGTGGCGCGATCGTAGTGACGGAACCCGGTCCCCCCGTAGTACCTCGCACCTCGACCGCCCGCCACGTCGCCGTCGCGCGCGCCGTAGACGACGGCGAAGAAGGGCGTGTCACTCCTGCCGAGCGCCACCTCCTCCGGCTTGCCGAACGCGAGGTCGGTCGGGGCGAGCGCGCACACGGCCCGGATGCCGTACCGGGTGGCCGGCGGGCGGACGCTGTTCCTCCGGGCGGCCCGGATAACGGCGTCGCCGCCGCGGGAATGCCCCATCAGCGCGACCCGGTCGAAATCCACCCGTTGGTGCAGCGACGACGACGGGTTCGCATCCAGGGTCCGCAACGCGTCCAGCGCACCGAGCACCATCTGCGTCCGCATCTCGATCATCGAGTCGAAGAGGTTCGCGACATTGGTGTCGACCGAGACCGAGATGATCCCGTGCCGGGCCAACTCCTCCTGCAGCTTCTGGTATCCGTTGAAACTCGGGATGAGCCTGCCGGGGACCGACTGCCCGTGCAGGATCACCGCCACCGGCAGCCGGCCGGTCCCGGCCACCCGGGTCGGCGTGGCGGCGTCGGCCGGGTACACGATCCGCAGCCGCCGCTCGACGAGGTACTTCGTCGGATCGAGCGGATCCTGCTCGATCAGCCCGGCCGCTTCCGGCTTCTCGAGGTGGTTGCCGAGGAGAGCCTTCAGGGTGTCGTACGTGTCGATCACGAAGGGGGTCATGCTGGTTTCCCACCACGGCTCGACGACCACCACCTGCGGAATCTGGTGGAACAGCTCCAGGGGCGGCGACGGGATGAGCCCGGCGCCGACGACGCCCCGCTCGTCGGCGAAGCTGACCTCCACGGTTTCGCTGGGGCTGCTCACCTTGATGTCGGCCTTCGCGCCCTGCGCCGCCTTGTCGATCACGTCATCGACGACCGGGTCCGTGGTCGGGCCCTGCGCGCCCGGCCGCGGCTCGCCGACCAGGCCGCGCAGCGCGGACGAGGCCAGCTCCTGCGCCTCGCTCTGGCTGAGCAGGCCGTCGCCCCGCGCCTGGTTGATGCGGTCCAGCATCCGCTCCGCGTTGCGACCGAGCTCCTGCTGGCTGGCGAGCTTCGCCGCCTCGTCGCCGAGCGCGGAAGCGGCTGACAGTGACGCCTCGAACGCGGCCGCGGCGTTGCGTTGGGTGCCCTCCAGTCCGGTGACGTCCTGGAACAGGCCCGGCGTGGAGAGCAGCTCGAAGGCGGCCCGGAGGCCGACCGGATCGGGCACCGCGGGCGCGTTCTGGATCTGCACCAGCGGCGCCGGCAGCGGGGTCGGGGTGAGGTCCGGCTCCGTACCGGCCCGGCTCTCGGTGGAGACGGGGGAAATCTCCGGCAGCTCGAGCTGACCGTCGGTGCTCCACCGCCAGTAGCGGGTGTCGTCGACGCTCTCGCAGGCGTTGCACGAACCGGCGACGGCTTCGGCGAAGACGCCACGGGTCGGCACGCTGACCCGCAGCGGCGGCGCCGGCGGGGCGGCGTACGCGTTGACCAGCGGCACGGGGGCCACGTCGCCGCCGGCCTCGGTGAGCGTCGGGTCGAGGCGCAGCCCGGGCGCCGCCGGCAGCACCAGGCTGTTGCCGACGATGCCGATGAGCTGGTTGCTGCACAGGCTGGCCACGCTGCGGCCACCCAACCCCGGCACCTCGACCGCGTCGAGCAGCATGAACCGGCGCTGCGCGTCCAGGCTCATCCAGATCGCCTGGTGGTAGAACTCGAGGTGGTCGTTGAGGTGGGCGACCAGCAGGTCGGCCAGCTTCACGTCCTCCTGCCGCGGGTTCCGCAGCTCGCGCTGGGACAGCGGCGCGGCGACCACGACGGCGTCGCCGAGCTTGATGTCGTCGATGATCCGGGCGTCGTCGAAGAGCACGGCCGACAGGTGCGGCGTCCGGTAGCGCAACCGGCCGGAGTGCACGATCACCTGGGCGTCCGGCGGCAGCGGCGGTCCGTCGTACCAGATCTTGACGTGCGCGATGTCGTCACGCGGGACGCCCGGCACCGCCCCGGCCTGGTTGACAGTGACGTACAGCGGCACGCTCTCGGCGTAGCGCGACACCAGGGTGGCGTCGACCGGCACCTCGGACTCGCCACCGTCGGGCCCGACGAACGCCAGCCGCAGCCGCTGCACCAGCCGCTCGGCGATGCCGGGCGCGATCTCGGTACGGAAGATCCGGTCCCGCTCGCGCGCGGTCCGCTCGTTCAGCTTGGCGGTGAACAGTTCCAGGGTGTCGACGTTCAGGAACGGCGCCAGCGGCCGCCACATGTCGACCTGGTACCGACCGTCGGCGGCGTCGCGCGGGCGGGGCAGCAGGAAACTGATCCGCAACTCGCCCTCGATCGACTCGGGCGCCTCCTCGCTGTAGCGGGCCACCGGAAAGTCCCAGCCCACCCAGTTGTCGGCGATCCGCTCGATGGCGTCGAAGCCGCCGCGCAGCTCGCCCCTGCGGAGGAATCGTCCCAGCACCTCGCGCCAGCGCAGCACCTTCGCCCGGTCGAAGGGCGCCAGCGGCAGCGGCACGAACAGGCACTCGCGCACGTCCGCCAGCTCATGGGTGACGAGGAAGTGCCGCAGCACCTCGAAGTACTCGACCGTCATCGCGTGGCACCGGTTGTAGTTGGCCACCACCTCGGTCTCGGCCCGCAGCGTTTCCCCCTGGCTGACGCTCTGCACCACCGACGAGCGCTGGCTGCGCAGCGCCGAACTGCGCTGGGACACCCGGTCCCGCAACTGCTGCATGGAATCGCCGGCGAACGTCCGCGCGGCGTCCTGCCAGGATGAGGAACTGGACCCGCTGGTGCCGCCGGCGACGCCGCCGAAGATGCCGAAACCACTGCCGATGAAGCCGGCGCCGAGCCCGCCGGCGACCCCCCAGGTGGTGTTGCGCGAGCCGGCCGAGATCTCCTCGTGCAGGTCGGTGCCGACCATCTCCAGCACGGCCCGGTCGCGGCTGAGCAGCGCGTCGAGGTGCTCCTCGTACTCCAGCCGCTCCTCCCGGGCCGACGACGTGCGCCGGTCCCAGTCGACCACCGCGACCTGGCGGCGCTGTCCGGGCGCGAGCGGCAGCGAGTAGAGCAGGTCGCCGAGGGAGTACCCGTCGGCGCGCCAGACCTCGCGGAACTGCAGCAGATGGCCGTAGGCGATATCCAGCGCGGGGTGGATCCGCGGCGTGTAGTCCCAGTCGATGGCGTGTTCGGCGTCGAGGATCGTCCGATCCGACGCTGTCCGCAGCCCGGCGTCGATCATGTCCGTGGTGGCGGTCACCTCCGACAGCCACGCCGCGCGGGTGATCGCGGCGACGCTCGGCGGCCGGTCGGTGCGAACCAGCGAACGCGCCGCGTGCACGTCGAGGGTGAGGTTCGTGGTCTGCAGGGCCACCGACGTCGGCCGGGTCAGCCCGAGGGCCTGCGCCGCGATCGACACGCCGAGCAGGTCGGCGAGCAGATCCGACGGTACGGCCCGGCGCGGGTTCAGGGTCAGCCCGGCCACCCGCGGCTCCGAGGTCCGTACCACCTGGAAGTAGGCGAACTCCTCGATGACCCGGTTCGGCATCGTGAGATCGACACAGCCGCCGCCGAGGTCCTGCGAGAACGCCTCCGGGCTGCCGGTCAGATCGGCCTGGTCCGGCACTCGGGGCGGCGTCGCGGAGCAGCCGCAGTCGTCGTCCGGCAGTTCGTCGTCGTCGAGGTCGACGACCAGCAGGATCGCCTGCGGCAGCCGGCCGTCGGCGGCCAGTGGCACAGGCTGCCGCACTCCCCCGACGACGCTGCCGGACGCCGAGACCAGCACGTCGTCGACCCAGTCCGCACCGAACCGGCCGTCGGACCGGGTGGCGGTGATGACCAGGGGCCGGGCCGGTCGGTCACCAGCGGTGTCGGGCTCGCCGGCCGGGTCGACGCCCCAGATCACCACCGGCAGGTCGGGCGGAACCCGCCGGCCCTCCTGGTCGACGACCTGGCCGGTGATCCGGGTGCGGGCACCCAGGTTGGGCTCGTCGCTGGGCACGACCTCGACCCGGTCGACGGTCTGGACCCGCAACCGGAGTGGTCTGGCCAACTGCTCCAGCGAGCGGCGCAGCCGGTGGACCTCGACACCGGTCGCGGCCGCCACGGAAATCTCCACCGGGTCGACCGGGACGCCGTCCGGCCTGACCTCGATCCGGAACTCGCCGTCCGCGGGCAGCCGCGCCGAGCCGACGACGGGGAACCGGAGCACCTCGTCGCCGAGCGTCCGTTCGGCCCGGAGACCGACCTGCACGCGGTAGCCCTCCACCGACCCTCCGGTCGCCCGGGGCCGGACTGTGCCGTGCACGACGAGTATCTCGGCCATGGTGACCTCCGCGCAGCGTCGGTAGCGATCGCGTCAGGCCGACTCCGGTCGTGGCTCGCCCTGCGGAGGTATCTGCCGGCTATCGCCGGCGCCATGCCGGGCAGACAAGGGATGAGCAGCGCATTCACGTCTCGCAAGGCTCATCGTCCGCCGCCGGGACGGGTAGGTAAAGCCATCGGTCGAGTCAGATCACCGACCGCCGGCGAGGTTCCGCGAGGATCTGGCCGGTCGCGGGCACACCAGTGCCACTCGGCCGCGCGCCACGGTCGCCGGCCGACCGCGGGAAGGCTCGCCCAGCTGCTCCCGGGAAAAATCCCCGGACGGCGCCCGCCGGCCGTCCGTCACGGACGACCGGCGGGCGGACCTCAGCTGATCCCGGACGTCGTCCACCGCGCGGACGCGGTGGTGACCGGCACGGTGTCACCGACCAGCGTGGTCAGCGCCTGGGCGTCCCGTCGCGCGCTCGTACCGACCCAGACCTCGACGTCACCGGGCTCCACGACCCGGGTGAGCGTGCGGTCCGAGAAGGCCAGCCGCGTCGTGGGCACCGTGAACTCGACAGTGACCGACTGGCCCGGCGCCAGCCGGACCCGCCGGTAGCCCAGCAGCTGCGCCACCGGCCGGGTCACCGAGGCCACCAGGTCACGGCCGTAGAGCTGGACCACGTCGTCGCCGGCCACCGCGCCGGTGTTCGTCACGCGTACGGTCACGGGCAGCGCCCCGTCGGTCGGCACCGTGGCCGGCACGGTCAGGTCGGTGTACTCGAACGTCGTGTAGGACAGGCCGTGGCCGAACGGCGCCGCGGGCGTGGTGGGCAGGTTGGTCACCTCGCTGCCCTCGCCGAGCGTGGGGTGCAGGTACGAGTACGGCTGCGCCCCGGCCGACCGGGGCAGGCTGACCGGCAGCTTGCCCGACGGGTTGACCCGCCCGGACAGCACCCCGGTGATCGCCCCGGCGCCCTCCTCGCCCGGGAAGAACGCCTGCACCACCGCCGCGCAGCGGGCCAGCGCCCAGTCGACCGCGTACGGCCGGCCGGTGAGCAGCACGAGGACGACCGGCGTACCGGTCGCCAGCACCGCCTCGACGAGCTCGCGCTGGACGCCCGGCAGCTCCAGGTCGTCCCGGTCGCAGCCCTCGCCGACCGTGCCGCGCCCGAAGAGGCTGGCGTGGTCGCCGACGACGAGCACGGCGACGTCCGCGGCGGCCGCCGTCGCGACGGCCTCCTCGAAACCGGACCGGTCGTCGTCGTCCACCTCGCAGCCGCGTGCGGAGGTGACGAGATCGGCGCCGAACTCGGTGCGCATCGCGTCGAGGACAGTCGGGATCTCGATACCGGTCTCCACGTCGGAATGCTGGACGAGGACGTGGTTGAGGAAGGAGTAGCACCCGAAGAGCGCACCGGGCCGGTCGGCGTTCGGGCCGATGACCGCGACGCGCCGGCCCGCGGGCAGCGGAAGCGCGTCCCGGTTGGCGACCAGGATGATCGACTCCTCGGCGAGGCGGCGGGCGATCGCCCGGTGCTCCGGCGAGTCGAGGTCGACCACCTGAGGCGGTTCGTCCGTGAAGGTGGCGTCCAGCAGCCCGAGTTCCAGCTTCTGCCGCAGGACCCGCAGCACCGCCCGGTCGACGATCGCCTCGTCCAGCGTGCCGGCCCGCACCGCCTCCCGCAGGGCGAGGTAGGCGTCGCCCGTCGGCAGCTCGACGTCGACACCGGCGGTCAACGCCTGCACGGCCGCCTCCGCGTGGTCGCCCGCCACGTGGTGCAGCAGGTTCAGGAACGCCACCCCGTAGTAGTCGGCCACCACCGTGCCGTCGAAGCCCCACCTGTCCCGCAGCACGCCGGTGAGCAGCGTCGGGTCGGCGGCGACGGGCACGCCGTCGATCTCGGCGTAGGAGTGCATGACGGAGCGTGCGTTGCCGTCGAGGATCGCCATCTCGAACGGCGGAAGCAGCACGTCGGCGACCTCCCGCGGACCGGCGTGCACGGGGGCGAAGTTGCGCCCGGCGCGCGAGGCGGAGTAGCCGACGAAGTGCTTCAAGGTGGCGTGCACCCCCTGCGACTGCAGGCCACGCACGTACGACGTGCCGAGGGTGCCGACCAGGTAGGGGTCCTCGGCGATGCACTCGTCGACCCGGCCCCAGCGCGGGTCACGGATCACGTCGAGCACCGGGGCGAGTCCCTGGTGGATGCCCAGGGACCCCATGGACGCCCCGACCGCCGCCGCCATCTCGGTGACCAGCTCGGGGTCGAAGGCGGCTCCCCAGGCCAGCGGGGTGGGGAAGGTGGCGGCCTTCCACGCCGAGAGCCCGGTGAGGCACTCCTCGTGGACGATCGCCGGTATGCCGAGCCGGGTGCCGGTCACCAGGTCCGACTGGAACTTCCACAGCCAGGACGCACGCGCGGCGGCGTCGACGGGACGCGTGCCGTACGGCCGGGTGAGGTGGCCGAGCCCGTGCCGGGAGAAGTCCTCCAGCTTGCTGCTGTCGCCGAACTCGCCCTGCAGCGGTGCGACGGCCTCGCCGTCCTCCTTCTCCCAGAAGCCGACCAGCTGGGCGACCTTCTCCTCGATCGTCATCCGGCCGAGCAGCTCGCGAAGGCGCGCCTCGCCGTCGCGCCCGTCCGGCAGGTCGTGGTCCGGATCCGCCTGGGCCGGCACCGACCCACCCACCGCACCGCGAACCTCAGTCATGATGTGCTTCCCCTTCGTTGTGCTGGTACCGCTGTCGCTCATCCCTTGACCGCGCCCTGCAGGCCGCCGACGATCTGCTTCTCAGCCAGCGTGAAGAAGAGCAGGGCCGGCAGCATCGCCAGCGACGTGAAGGCGAGGATTCCCGCGGTGTCCGAGGTGTATTGACTTGAGAAGTTCTGGACACCCAGCGGCAGGGTGTGCAGCTCGGCGTCGCCGAGGACGAGCAGCGGCAGCAGGAACGCGTTCCAACTCGCCACGAACGCGAGGACCCCGACGGTGACCAGCGCCGGCCGCGACAACGGCAGCATGATGCGCCAGAGGAACCCGAGCCGGCCGGTACCGTCGATCGCGGCGGCGTCCTCCAGCTCGCGGGGCACCGCGGAGAGGAAGGGACGCAGGATCACGATCGTGAGCGGCAACTGGAAGGCGACCTGCGGGAGGATCACCGCGTAGTAGGAGTTGATCAGGTTCAGGTCGCGCAGCATCAGGTAGAGCGGCAGGATCGCCGCCCCGGCCGGGAAGAGCAGACCGAGGGTGAAGAAGGTGTAGAGCCCCTCGCGCCCGCGGAAGGTGTACCGGGCGAGCACGAACGCGGCGCCGACGCCGAGCACCACGACGCCGAGCGTCGTGCCCAGGGCGATCACCGCGCTGTTGACCGCCTGCTGCCAGAAGTCGCTCTGCGTCAGCACCCGGACGTAGTTGTCCGCGACCCACGGATCGGGCAGGCCGGCCGGGTCCGCGATGATCTGCGGGGTGGTGCGGAAGCCGCCGACGATCACGTAGACCACCGGAGTGATCGACACGGCCGCGACGGCGAGCGCCAGCACGTAGGTGAGCGGGGTGCCCCACGCCACCGGGCGGCGGCTCGAGGAGGGAGTTGGATTGGCCACCACGGTCAGTTCACCCTCCCGGTGATGGCGCCCTCGATGTCCCGGCGGAGCAGGAAGCGCTGGAACAGCAGCGCCGCGACGAACGAGATGACGAACAGGATCACGGCCACCGCGTTGCCGTAGCCCCACAGCCGGGCGAAGAAGCCGTTGTCCACCATGTACGTCGCCATGGTGGCGGAGGCGCCGAGCGATCGCACCGCGGGCACCGAGGTCACCCAGATCACCTCGAAGGTCTGCAGCGAACCGATCATCGACAGGAACATCCAGATCCGGATCGTCGGGCCCAGCAGCGGGAGCGTGACGTGGCGCTGGGTCTGCCACCAGCCCGCGCCGTCGATGGCGGCGGCCTCGGTCAGCTCGGGCGGGACGTTCGACAGACCGGCGAGCAGCAGGATGATGGCGAAGCCGACGTACTTCCAGGTGAGGACGAACAGCATCGTCCAGATGACGATGTCGAGGTCGGCGAGCCACGCCTGCACCAGGCCGCCCAGCCCCAGGGACCGCAGCAGCGCGTCGACCGTCCCGTTGTCGGTCAGCAGCAGCTTCCACATGATGCCGACGGTGACCTCGGCGAGCACGTAGGGCACGAACACCAGCAGACGGAACGCTGTGCGGCCGCGGAAGCGACGGTTGAGCAGCAGGGCGATGCCCAGCGCGAGGGGGCCCTGGATCACGAGCGACCCGATCACGATGATCGCGTTGTTGCGCAGCGCGTCGAGGAAGATCGGGTCCTGGAAGGCCAGCACGTAGTTGTCGAAACCGACGTACTCGGTCGGCGGCCCGACCCCACGCCAGCGGAACAGGCTGTAGTAGACCGCGAAGCCCATCGGCACGAGCACGAACATCACGTACACGACGATCGCCGGCGTGGTGAGCCCGATGATCTCGTACCACTTGCGCCTGGTCTCGGCCGCGCGGGACGAGCGGCGGGCCGCCGGGGGACCCGCCGGCGGCGCGAGCGCGCCGCCGGCGGGGTTCAGGGTCGGGTTGGTGGAGGTCACTTCTTCGCGGCCGCCTTCATCGCCGAGACGACCTGCTCGGGGCTGCCGTTGCCGGCGAAGATGGCGACGATCGCGTCGTTCATCGCGTTGCCGACGGTGCTGCCGAAGGCGGTGTCCAGCCAGAGTTGCACGTAGGTCGCGCCGGAGGTGGCCTCCAGGATGGACTTCAGGGCGGGGTCGGCGACCCCGTCCTCCGCGCCCTTGGCGACGGGCAGGCCGGTGCCGGTCTCGGCGTAGCCCTTCTGCACCTCGGGGCTGACGATGTACTTGAGGAACTCGACGCACTCGGCCGGGGCGTTCTTGGCGCAGGCGAACCCGTCGCCGCCGCCGAGGGCCGCCTTCGGGTCACCCGCCGAACCGGAGATCGCCGGCACCGGGAACCAGCCGAGGAACTTCTTGAGCGCCTCCGGGTCCTCGGAGACGGTCTCCAGGGTGCCCCGGTTCCAGTCCCCCATCAGCTCCATCGCGGCCTTGCCGTTGGCGAGCAGGCCGTTCGCGCTGGTCGGGTCGTTCTGCCCCGGCGTGGCGATGAAGTTGGCCTGGAACGGCTTGGTGTCGATGAAGGTCTTCAGGTCCTGGCCGGCCTTGACGAAGCACGGGTCGTCGAAGACGAGGTCGACCGAGGCCTTCTTCAGCGTGTCGACCGAGCAGGCGCGCAGCGCGAAGTTGTACCACCAGTGCGCGGCGGGCCACTTGTCACCGGCGCCCAGGGCGATCGGGACGACGTTGATCGCCTTGAGCTTCGTGACCGCGTCGTTGAGCTCCTCGAACGTGGTCGGCGGGGTGGTGATGCCCGCCTTCGCGAACATGTCCTTGTTGTACCAGATGCCCTCGATGCCCATCCGGAACGGCAGGCCGTACTGCTTGCCGTCCACCTGCCAGATCTCGGCCGCGCTGCCGATGTTGGCGACCTCCGTCTTGACCTGGTCGGTGATGTCCTTCAGGTAGTCGGCCTCCACCTGCTCGCGCATCTCACCGCCGCCCCACGCCTGGAAGATGTCCGGCGGGTCGCTGGTGAGCAGCGCGGCGGGGAGCCGGGTGCGCTGGAGCTGGTTGGTCTCGATCGCCTCGATCTGGATCGTGACGGTCGGGTGCAGCGCGGAGAAGTCCTTGGCGACCTTCTCCCAGTACGTCTTGCCGGGCCCGTCCTGGGAGGCGTTGTGCCACCACGTCAGGGTTACCGGGTTCTTGTAGAGCTCGCTCTCGGCGGGGGCTTCGTCGTCGCCGCCGTTGCAGGCGGTGACAAGGAGTGCGCTGGTCAGGAACAGCGCTAGGACGGCGCCCGCACGGCGCTTCATCGCCATCGGTGTCTCCTCGACTGGTCAGTCGCGATACTCGGCTGGTGGCCGAGTTTTACAGCCGTGTAACTCAGTGTCAATCGTTATCGATAACGTTTTCGAATCTCCGGTGACGACGTCCGGAGGGCCCTCTATCATCGTCGGCGTGGCGTTTCCCCAGCGTGTCAAGATGTCGGACGTGGCTCGTACGGCCGGCGTCTCGGTGGCGACCGTGTCCAAGGTCGTGAACGGCCGGTACGGCGTGGCAGAAGCGACCGTGGAGCGCGTCCAGCAGGTGATCCGCCAGCTCGGCTACGAGGCCAGCCTGGGGGCGCAGAGCCTGCGCAGCCACCGCACGAACGTGCTGGGCATCCTGGTGGCCGAGTTCGAGCCGTTCTCCACCGAACTGCTCAAGGGGGCGTCCAGGGAGGTCGCCGGCTCCGGCTACCAGCTGCTGGCCTACTCCGGCGGCGACGGCGGCGGCGCGGCGATCGGCTGGGAGCGCCGGTCGCTGGCCCGGCTGTCCGGAACCCTCATCGACGGGGCCGTGATCGTCACGCCGACCGTGGTCGAGACCAAGCCGGGCTTCCACGTCGTCGCCGTCGACCCGCACACCGGCCCGTCCGGCCTGCCCACGGTCGACTCCGACAACTTCGCCGGCGCCGTGCTCGCCACCGAACACCTGCTGTCGCTCGGCCACCGCCGCATCGGGCACATCAGCGGACGCCCCGACCTCGAGTCGGCGCGCCTGCGCGAGGCGGGCTTCCGCAAGGCCATGGCCGACGCCGGCGTGCCGGTCGACGAGCGGCTCGTACGCGTCGGCGGGTTCCGGATCGAGAGCACCGCCGGCACGGCCGCGGAGCTGCTGGCGCTCCCCGACCGGCCGACCGCGATCTTCGCGGGCAACGACCTCTCGGCCATCTCCACCGTGGACGTCGCCCGGAGCATGGGCCTCACGGTGCCCGACGACCTGTCGGTGATCGGCTTCGACAACGTCCCGGAGTCGGCGCTGGTCGACCCGCCACTGACGACGATCATGCAACCGCTGCAGCGCATGGGTGCCGAGGCGCTGCGCCTGCTCGTCGACCTGATCGCCGGCGTCGAGCGCGACACGCACGTCCGGCTGCCCACCGAACTGGTCGTCCGCGCCTCCTGCGCCCCGTACCGCCCCGGCCCGGCCGTGCCGCTGTCCCACGCCACGACGGCCGGCGGCTGAGCCGTCGGTCCCGGTCACGACCGGCACCCCGGCGTCGCGCGTCGGCCTGGTCGAGGTGGCGGCGGGACCGCACGGCCCGCTGCTGTACGACCAGCAGGAAGGTCCGTGCGGCCCCGCCTCCGCCGGTGATTCACCGGCGCGGCTGGTGCGGGACGCGCGGCAGGACGTACGGCGGGCCGGCGTAGATCAGGTCGGCCTTCATCTCCTGGTAGGCCCGCTTGGGCTGGTAGTTCTCGTCGTAGATGGTGGCCAGGCCCTCCGGCGGGTCGCTGAACCAACCGGGCACCCAGGAGTGCTTGTCGGTGAAGCCCCAGACGGTGAACGACAGGCAGTGCCGGTCGGCCAGGCAGGCGCGCAGCAGCACGCTGAAGTTGGCCGCGGACGCCTGCAGCCGCGGGTTGATCTCCGCGGGGTCGCCGGCCTGGACGCCCTCGGTCAACTGGCTGCGCACGTCGACCTCGGTGAACGCGGTGGCCAGGCCCAGGCCGGAGAACTTCTTCAGTGCCGCCGCCACCTGGAGGGTGTCGTAGTTGCCGTACTGGGTGCCGAGGTGACCCTGGCTGCCGATGCCGTCGATGGGCACGCCCGAGGCCCGCAGCTGCCGGGCCATGTCGTAGACGAACTGCGTCTTGTCGTTGGCCGGGTCACCCGAGCCGAACGCCTCGATGTTGTAGTCGTTGTAGAACAGCAGCGCCTTCGGGTCGGCCGCGCGCGCCCAGCGGAAGGCGTCGGCGATGTAGTCGGGCCCGAGGTGCTGGGCCCAGAAGCCCTTGTAGTGCAGGGTCGGCGGGTTGTCCCACGGGTCGCTGACGGCCTCGTTGACGACGTCCCACTGCCAGATCTTGCCCTTGTAGCGGCTCACCACGGTGGTGATGTGCTTCTTCAGCAGGGCGCGCAGCTCCTCCTTGCTGATCGAGCCGTCGGCGACGCCGCCGGTCAGCCAGCCGGGCAACTGGTTGTGCCAGACCAGCACATGGCCGCGCACCCGCTGGTTGTTCTGGCGGGCGAAGTCCACGAGTTCGTCGGCCGGTCCCCAGTTGTAGCTGCCCCGGGTGGGTTCCAGGCTCTCCCACTTCATGGCGTTCTCGGCGGTCACGGAGGAGAACTCCGACGCGGCGAGCTGGCGGTACCGCGGGTCGGCGGGGTCGTTGAGGACGGCCATGTCGACGGCGGTGCCGATGTGGAGGCCGTGTCGCTGGCCGAGCGTACGCAGGCTCTGCTCGGCGGGGTCGTACGGGCGGCCCGCCGTGGCGGGCAGGACGTTGAGCGTCGCGACGGTCGCGACCGCGACCACGCCGGTGGCTATCCACCGTCTCAGCTTCATCTGCGTTCCTTTCGGGCTGACCCGGCGACCGGCGCCGACGAACAGGGCACGGACTCCGCGCTGGTGCCGGACGGGGCGATCAAAGGATGCGAGGGTGGCCGGCGTGGCGATGTTTCGGCCGCGACGCCGGAAGTTTCGGAACTCCGACCGGAACTTGGTCGGAAACGTTAGGAGTCGATGTGGGGTGTGTCAACACGGAAGATTTCCGGAAAGGAGCGCCGCGGACCGGGCCACGACTGGCGGCCCGGTCCGGCGGTGACCCGGCGGTTCAGTGCTCGCGGTACGTCGCCTGGTCGAAGTCGGCGTACCCCCCGTCGCCGCCGAGGTCCTGCACCCACAGCCCCAGGAGCGCGCCGGTGAAACCCCACGCGGCCGGCTCGCCGTCGACGATCACGGCGGCGTGCTCGTCGGAGAGGATGGTGGCGTCCAGCTCGACCGGGAGTTGGCGCCAGCCGTCGCCCAGGTCGTAGCCGAACCGCAGCGCCGGCCCGTCGAACTCGACGCGCAACCCGACGCGGGCGGCGGCGCCGACGTCGACGGTGAGCTCCGGGTAGGCGGTCCGTCGGCCGCTGTCCGAGCTGAGCAGTTCCAGCACCACCCGGCCGTCGTCGGCCCGGGTCAGGTAGAGGTAGTACCAGTTCAGGGTGTTGTAGTAGGCGGTGATCCCGGCCAGCTGCCGGTGGTCGACCGGGTCGAACTCGACGACCGTCTCCAGCGAGCAGCGGGCCGCACCGACCCGCCGGGCGACCAGACTCGGCGCCTGCTTGCCGACCGGCGACTGGCCACCGTGGACGCGCAGGTGCGAGGGGCGCGCCCGCAGGTCGACCCAGTCGGCGGTGGCCGGGCGGCGCAGCGTGGACCACCAGGTGGCCAGCCGCGGCGCGTCGAAGTGGTCGGTCGCGGGCTCGTCGGGCCACGGATGGGCGGGCAGGTCCGGGGCGGGGATCTCGGTGGCCGGCACGCCGCCGGGAATGGTGGGCCAGCCGCCGCGCGGCCAGTCGACCTTCTGGATGGCGGTCTCCCGCCCCAGCACGCAGTTGCCCAGCGGAGTGTAGGGACGTCCAACGAGGTGGGCGAGGTACCAGTCGCCCCGCTGGGTGCGTACCAGGCTGCCGTGACCGGCCTTCTGCAGCGCGAGGTCCGGCCGGCCGACGGAGGTGAGCAGCGGCCCGGCCGGATCGACCTCGTAGGGACCGAGCAGATCCCGCGACCGGGCGACGGTGACCTGGTGCTCCCAGCTGGTGCCGCCCTCGGCGGTGACCAGCCAGTACCAGCCCTCGTGGCGGTAGATGTGCG
Source organism: Micromonospora sp. CNZ280 (assembly GCF_011759515.1). Taxonomy (NCBI): domain Bacteria; kingdom Bacillati; phylum Actinomycetota; class Actinomycetes; order Micromonosporales; family Micromonosporaceae; genus Micromonospora; species Micromonospora sp. CNZ280. The sequence continues at coordinate 741,672 of NZ_JAAOYP010000005.1, read as the reverse complement.
GCGCCTCCGTCAGGCCGGCGTCCGTACCGGTGAAGATGATCTTCGCGTCTCCCACCAACTGTCGCCGGGCGCGGTCGTAACGCTGGATCTCGATGCCGCCGAACCGGTCGCGTCCCGGCCGCCAGTCGGCGCTCATGGACAGCAGCCAGGTGGAGCCGTCCTCGTCGTGGAAGAGCGAGGCGTCGAAGCCGTGCGCGTGCAGCGCGACCGGATCCGACCAGGGGCCGGTGATGTCGGGGGCGGTGGCGAGGAAGTTCTGCGCGTCCCAGTAGCCGCTGGCGAAGCTGGCGACGTCGCTGTAGACCAGGTGGAACAGGCCGTCGTGATAGGACAGGTCGGGTGCCCACACCCCGTTGGAGTCGCCGCACCCGCGCAGGTCCAGCAGGCGACGCTCGGTGATGATCCCGCCCAGCGCACGCCAGTGCACGAGGTCCCTGGAGTGGTGCACGCGCACTCCCGGGTACCACTCGAACGTCGAGGTGGCCAGGTAGTAGTCGTCGCCCACGCGCAGGATCGACGGGTCCGGGTGGAAGCCGGTGAGGACGGGGTTGCGGATCGACCGGGTGGTGACTACCTCTGCGATCTCGGTCGACATGTTCGACTCCTTCAGGTTTCCTCCCGGCAGCTTTCCGGAAATCGTCGCCGGGCAGCGTCAGAATTCCGCTCACCGTAGCGGCTCGCGCCCGGACCCGAACACCCCTTTACCGCTGATGTTTCACAAGGAGGGCTCCGCCATCCTGCCGGCACGAGCGTCGACCGAGGCCTCGAAACTTTCGGCCCGACGGCTCCGGTGGGCTACCGCCACCGACATCAGGCAGATCACCGCCGCCGCGATGAGCGGCGGCCGCCCGCCGAGGTGGACGGCGGCGGAGCCGAGCGGGATGGCCACGGCGATCGGCCCGAACATCGCGGTGGTCGCCGTCCCGGCCACCCGGCCGAGCAGCGCCGCCGGCGTGTGCGTCTGCACCGCGGTCACCGCCGCGACCAGCGTCCAGGGCAGGCCGACACCGGCGGCGACCGACGCGGCCACCGTGACCGGCCACCACGGCAGGCACCGCGCCAGGCAGCCGACCGCGAAGAGCACGGTGCCGGCGACCGCGACGGCGACCGGGCCGCGCCGGGCGATGAGCCGACCGACGATCAGGCCGCCGACCAGGGACCCTGCCCCCTGCGCGCTGACCAGCACGCCGAGGAACGTCGTCGGCAGGCCCAGTTCGGTGACGACGATCGCGTACAACGCCGCGGTGGAGAAGCCGGACATGGCGATCGACACCGCGGCCAGCACCACCGGCACGCGGGTCACCCGCTGCCCGGCCAGCACGGCGAGCCCGGCGCGGAGGTTGCCCCGCTCGGGCGCCGGGGAGTCGGGTGGGGTGTGGACCAGTCGCACCGCCAGGTACAGGCCCGCGACCAGGACCGGCATGGCCGCGCTGAGCACGGCGACGGCGTGGCCGCCGTGCCAGGCGTACAGGCCGGCGCCGGCCGCGGGCGCTACCAACTTCATGCCCTCCTGGGCGCTGGAGCGCCACCCGTTGACGTCGCCGAGTTCGGCGGGCGACAGGGCGGCCGGCAGCAGCGCCGTCTCGCCCGCGTCGATGAGCACGTAGCTGAGGCCGTAGGCGCACGACACGGCGAACAGCAGCCAGGTCTGCCCGGGGCCCCGGACGGCGAGGAGGCTCAGCAGGACGGCGGCCAACGCCAGGTTGACGCCGATGACCAAGGGTCGGCGAGGCGCCCGGTCGAGCAGGGCGCCCAGCCACGGGCCGGCGAGGACCGGGGCGTACACGCACAGGCCGGCGAGGGCCGCGAGACTGGTGGAGCCGGTGAGGTCGAGGATCCAGATGCCGGCCACCAGGGCCATGGCGGTGCTGCCGAAGCCGGACAGCAACGAGATCGCCACGAACAGGCCCGCATTGCGGCGCATGACCCCTCCAAGGTTGAGCCGGGACGACTCACATCCTCAGGTCTTGAGCGCGATACAGGCAACATTGGCGGCGGTCGTCAATGAGCTGTTGACAGCGCGGCGTCGAGGGCAGCCGCGACCGTCCGAACGGGTGCGGGCAGGCGATCCCGCCCCGCCTCGGCGAGGTCGGCGGCGATCAGCAGCGCCAGCGCGTAGAGCGAGCCCGGCGGGGCGTCGAGGGCCGCCTCGGCGGTTCGGCGCACCAGCTCCGCCCGGCGGAACCGGGAGTCCCACCGCCGGTCCGTGTCGATCCATCGCCGCAGGTCGGACACGGCGCTCCGGATGGTGGCGATCGCCTCCGGGTAGTGCAGGTCGAGGCTGCGCCGGCGCGCCGACCGGGCGGCTGCCAGGCGTTGCCGGCGCTGCTCCGCGGCCTGCCGGCTGGCCAGGCCCAGCGCGGCGGCGACCTGCGCCCAGGTCGCGCCGCCGTAGCGCGCCCGGTCGATCAGTTCCAGCTCCTGCTCGTCCAGCCGGACGCGGGTGGCGCGCAGGTCGGCCAACCGGGCCAGCTCCGAGGTCACCTGTCAACGCTACATTGACAAGAGGTCAGACAGACCGCCCCGGCCCGGCCGGCCACCGGGCTCGGGGACCGCACACCGTCGACGAGGGCCCGGCGCGGTGTGACCGGCACGACCAGGGTCGGGGGACCAACGGCCCTGCCGGGACGGTCACCGGCGGAGCGACGCTGGCGTCCGTGAGCAGCCGTATCGCCAGGCCGGACGCCAGGTGCCCGCTTCGCCCCGGCGAGCCGTGCACCCTGTGCCAGCTCGACGTGACCGGCCCGCAGGACTGCCCGCTGGTCTACCTCGTCATGACCGACGAGGAGTTGCGCGACGGGGTGCACCGCACCCGGCCGGTCGCCGCGCCCCACCAGCGGTCCTGACCGAAGACCTACGGCCGGCCGGCGCGGAAGGCGGCGGCGAGTTCCTCGTCGTACGTGGCGATCGGCTGGCCGTCGGCGGCGTACGCGACCAGCCGCCCGTGCGCCATGGTCGCCGACCGGAAGGAGAACGTCCGGCTGCCCGGGTACGCGGCCAGCAGCGGGATCTCCCGGGGCGCCCCGCCCGGTGCCGAGTAGTAGGCCAGCCGCGCCACCCGCGGGGCGACCACCCCGTTGACCCGCACCTTGGTCTTCTCCACCCGGGTGCCGAAGGTGACCGGCGCGCCGGTGCCGAAGGCGGCGCACTCGGCCGGCCCGCGGCAGACGAAGAAGTACCGCGGGTTGACCACGTCGTCGAGGTCGTACGCCTTGAAGGTGGGGTCGGCGCCGGCGGGTAGCGGCTGCACGGCGAAGAACGCCAGCGTGGCGGCGGCCGCGACGCCGACCCGCAGCCAGGCCCGGCGCGGCGCCGCCGTGCGGGCGGTGCGGGTGGCGGCGACCGCCACCCCGCCGAACCCGGCCAGGCAGAGCAGGCACACGCCGAGCGTGCGCGCGTTCTCGAAGAGGAACTGCACGCCCGGCCGGGTCGAGATCGGGCTGAGCACGGCACCGAGCGACACCACCATGGTCACCAGCAGCGCGACGCCGGCCACCCGGCGGGCGACGCCGGAGAGCCCGATCAGCAGCATGGCGGCGAGCACCGGCCAGATCTGGTGGTGGGTCCAGGACACCGGGGAGGCGGCCACTGTCGCGCAGCCGACGAGCACCGCCGCGTGCCCCGGCCGGCCGTGCGCGGCCAGGTGCCGGGCGCGCAGCAGCGCCACCGCGCAGATCGCGGCCACCAGGGCGGCCCACACCAGCGGCAGGGCGGCCTCGTCGACGCCGACGCGCAGCAGCATGCCGTGCACCGACTGGTTGCCCAGCGAGGCCAGGTTGCCGATCCGGGACGTCTCCAGCATGGTGCCGGCCCAGTAGGTCCAGCTCTCCGTCGGCAGCACCACCGCGGCGATCGCAGCGCAGGCGACGAAGGCGGCCAGCGCGCGGGCAGCGTCCCGCCACCGGCCGGTGGCCAGGAAGTAGACCACGAACAACAGCGGCGTCAGCTTGATCGCCGCGGCCACCCCGACCAGGATCCCGCGCAGCCGGGCCGGCACGACGCCCATCCCGTCGAGCAACGCCGCCAGCACGATGAAGATGCTGACCTGCCCGAAGCGCAGGTTGCTCTGCACCGGCGCGGAGAGCAGCAGCCCGAGCGCCACCGCCGCGACCACCAGCGCCCGCCGGGACCGGCCGGCGGTCAGGGCGGCGCCGACCGGCACGGCGACGGCGACCACCGCGGCGTACGTGGCCAGCAGCCAGACCCCCTGCGCCACGCCCTCCGGTACGGCGGTGATCGGCCACAGCACCAGCGCCGCGAACGGCGGGTAGGTGAACGGGCCGCCGTTGTCCGCGACGTAGCCGTAGAGCGGGCGGCCGGCGCGCAGGTCGGCCAGGGCTCCGTAGTAGATGTGCAGGTCGGAGAGGCGGTCCTCGCGGCGCAGCACGAGCAGCGTGGACACCAGCGCGGTCACCGCGAACGCGGCCCAGAGCAGCACCACCCGCCGGTCTCGCATGACCCGAGGATAAAAGAGACAGCAGCGGCATGGGGTGCGTCGAACTCGGCCCCTGCACCCGGCTCGCGAGGCGTGCCGGCGCAGGTCGAACCCGGGCCGCAGGAGCGCCTCCGCCGGGCCACGGCCGAGGATCGCGATCTTTCCGCTGTCCGCTCCCCCTCCTACAGTGAGGGCCACCCGTCCCTCGACCCCGGAAGGTGCCATGAGCATCCGCGTGTACCGCAACGCCGCGATCCGCACCGGCGACCGCGCCAACCCGTTGGCCCAGGCGATGGCCGTGGACGGCGAGCGGCTGCTGGCCGTCGGCACCGAGGCCGAGGTGCGCGCGGCCGCCGGACCGGGGGCGGAGCTGGTCGACCTGGCCGGCGCCGCGGTGCTCCCCGGCCTCTACGACGCCCACATCCACACCGCGCAGTACGCGCAGAGCCTGGACGCGGTGGACCTACGGGACGCGCGCTCGCTGGACGATGCGCTGGCCCGGGTGGCCGCGCACGCGGCGCGGCTGCGACCCGGCGGGTGGCTGTTCGGGGGCCGGTGGGACAGCAACACCTGGGCTCCGCCGGTCCAGCCGGACCGGTACGCGCTGGACTCGGTCTGCCCCGAGCTGCCGGTCGCGCTGCCCAGCGTGGACGGCCACACGGTGTGGGCCAACTCGGCCGCGCTGCGGCTGGTCGGCATCGACGCCGACACCCTCGACCCGGTGGGCGGGGAGATCGTGCGGGACGAGCAGGGCGAACCGACCGGGATCCTGCGCGAGTCCGCCTGCCGGCCGCTGCGCGACCTGATGGTCTCCCCCGACCTGCGCGACCAGCTCCGCGCCGCGCAGGAGGAGTTGCTGGCGCTCGGCCTGACCAGCGTGCACGACATCGACGGCGAGGACTGCCGGGCGGCCTACCTGGAGCTGCGCGCCGCCGGCGAGTTGAAGCTGCGGGTGCACAAGGCGATCCCGATGAGCCACCTGGACGCCGCGATCGCCGAGGGCCGCCGCACCGGGCAGGGCGACGACTGGTTCCGCACCGGGCCGGTGAAGATCTTCAGCGACGGCGCGCTGGGCTCGCACACCTGCCACATGAGCGAGCCGTTCGCCGGCGAGCACGGCAACGTCGGCATCGCGGTCACCCCGTACGAGGATCTGGTCAAACTGTTCGGCCGGGCCGCGGAGGCCGGCATCGCGGTGGCCACGCACGCCATCGGCGACCAGGCCAACCACCTGGTGATCGACGCCTACCAGGCGATCGGGCGTACGCCGGGGCTGCGGCACCGGATCGAACACGCCCAGCACCTGCGGGCCGGCGACCTGCCCCGGATGGCCCGGCTGGGCATCGTCGCCTCGATGCAGCCGGTGCACTGCACCAGCGACATCGACCTGGTGGACACCCTGCTCGCCGGGCACGACCTGGCCTCGTACGCCTGGCGGGGGATGCTGGACGCCGGCGTGCCGCTCGCCTTCGGCTCCGACGCCCCGGTGGAGCACCCCAACCCGTTCCCCGCGCTCTACGCGGCGGTGACCCGCACCCGCCCCGACGGGACCCCGGCCGGCGGCTGGCAGCCTGAGCAGCGACTCAGCATGGCCGAGGCGCTCGCCGCGCACACCCTCGGCGCGGCCCGGGCCGCCGGTGAGGAGGAGCGCAAGGGCGTCCTCGCGCCCGGCATGCTCGCCGACTTCATCGCCGTCGACACCGATCCCCTGCGGGAGTCACCGGAGGCGGTGCTGCGCACCCGGGTGCTGACCACTGTCGTCGGCGGCGAGATCCGCTGGCAGCGCGGCTGACGGACCAGCTACCGGAATGCGGGCCAGTGCTGCGCCCTTCAGGGCGGGCGTGAAGGCCCGTCTTGGGAGCGTCGCCAAAGCCCGAGCAGTGCCTTACGCTTGCCAGCGCTGTCCACCCCAGCAGCAGTGACGATCGGCGGCAATCGCAGCTGACTTTCGGACAGCATTCAACATCCGGACAGCGCACGTGGCGAAGCCAGCCCTCACGGGCCGGAGCGAGCACCATGGTCAGATGACTGCAGAACCCGGAGTGTCGATCCCCTACCGCGCGGCATGGGTGCCGGACGACGATCCGGAACGAGATTGGGACACCGCCTCAGCGCTGGCCCTGCGGTGGCTGGATGCGGAAGCATCCCACTCGGGCGGCACCGTCGTTCTGGTGACCCACTCGTTCGACAACGGTGCGGGCAGCCAGGTGCTCAGCCGGTTCACCCGCGGTCGCAACCACCTCACCACGCGGTCCAGCTCGTTGCCCGGCGTCCGCGGCCCGGTCCTGGCGTACGTTCCCACTAGTGAGGTGCTCGCCCTGGCGATCGCCAGGGCGCAGGGGTCGGCGCTGTGTGTGGTGGAGAGCGTCTCCAATCCTATGCGCGGCTGGGCGATGGTCACCGGTGCCGTCAACTTGCTCACCGGGGAGACCGACGTACTCGACGAACGGCTGCGCGAGCACCTGGACCGCTTGAAGTTCTACGGCAACAACGGCTACGGCCCGAAGTTCGATCAGGATCGCGCCCGCAATGTGTTGGACGACCTCCGAACCGATGGTCTGCTCAACGTCGATGTCATCGTAAGCGCGCTCGCCGCGCTGAACGTCTCCGTGCGGGGGCAGGAGAAGATCCGCGAACTGGCGAAGAGGTAGAGGCTCCGACTCGCGCGGAGGGTAGGGGCAGCACGGGGTGCTGGTGGCCTGGTCCGGGCACGACAGCGCTGCCGGAGCGGAAAGGGCCCGGTGAGACGCATCCGGCGCCGGCCCTGCCGTGGTCGCCGTCAGCGGCGCATGAGTGCCGACCGCCGGGAACACCGGCGCGACGAATAGCCTTGGGGCAGGCGCACGGAGGTACTCGTTGGCGGGGTGAGGGCTAGCCTCTTGGGTCAGGTCCGTCCCTGCACCGCGTCCGTTGCTGTTCCTTGACGTGGACGGCACCGTTATCCCGTTCGGCACACCCAGGGCGGCTGGGCCGGGCATGCCGCATGGCCACCCCGAGGCGCCAGCTCTACCGGCCGATGCCCATCCCCTGCTGCACAAGGTCGATCCGGAACACGGCCGCCGGCTGGAGGCCCTGCCGTGTGATCTTGTGTGGGCGACGACCTGGATGAGCGACGCGAACGACGTGCTCGCGCCGCTGCTCGGGCTACCGCCTCTGCCCGTGGTGGACTGGCCCGACTCCGACGAGGTCGGGCTCATGCACTGGAAGACCCGTGGGCTGGTCGAGTGGGCGCAGGGACGCCCCTTCGTCTGGGTCGACGACGAGATCTCCCTCGCCGATCAGCAGTGGGTGTCGACTCATCACCACGGTCCGGCCCTCCTGCATCGGGTCGACCCCCGTCGGGGGCTGACCGAGCACGACTTCACTGTCATCGAGAGCTGGCTCATGCAGGCGCGGTAGAACAAGCTGGTTGCCGTCGCAATCGCTGTGCTTGAGCCGGTTGGGCTGCTCTACGGGAACGGAACATTCGGAAGCACGTCGTCGTCGCGTCCGGTCTGGGGTAGCCCGGCGGCAGCGGCGATGGCCTTGACCGCCTCGTTCAGCCCGGTGGTCTCGGGGAGGACGAGTTCGTCGGGCCAGCCCAGGACGTCGTGGGCGGCGTACCAGCCGCTCATGTGCTCGGCGGTGAACTCGGTGGTCTGCGGGCGGGTGAGGTGCCGGCGGAGGGTCTCGGGCAGGGACACGTCGAGGTAGCAGAACAGCGACCGGCCCCGGTGGCCGTCCTGCAGGGCGATCAGCGTGCTGCGGTAGGGGCTGGTGTGCATGATGCCCTCCAGCACGACGTGATAGCCGTGGTTTCAGCGCGAACCGAACGGTCTGCGCGATCAACGCCGGTGCCGTGCCGCCGGACAGGTCCCTCTCGCGCAGCACGATGCGGCGCAGGTAGTCCTGCTCGACCAAGGCGCAGCCCCGGCCGTGCCGGCGTCGTAGCTCGCGGGCGATGCTGCTCTTGCCTGAGCCGGAGTTGCCCCGGATGCAGACGAGGATCGTGTCCGGGCTGCCGTTGGGTTCAGCGAGCACGATGCGTCCTCGGCTTCAGTTGTTGCGGACGGTGAGGTCGAGGGCGGCGACGGTCAGCTGGGTGAGGTCGGGAACCTGGTCCTCGCCGAGGGTGACGCCGCGCAGGTTGTCCAGCGGCGTCTTGAGGCCGTGGAGGCGGCTGCCCCGCAGGTCGGTGCCGTCGAGGTGGCAGGAGTCTAGTTCCAGGCCGGCGAGGTCACAGGATCGCAGTGCGATGCGCGGTAGTCGGCAGGACGACCATGCGCCGTTGGTGAGAGTGCAGTCGGTGAACGCGACCGAGCCGGCGGCGGTGACGCGGTCGAGGGTGGCGTAGTCGAAGCGGCATCCGTCGAACAGGACGTCCTTGAGGCGTACGTCGGTGAGTCTGGTGCCGGTGAAACGGGAGTCGGTGATCGCGCACCGTTCGATGGTGATGCCGGTCAGGGTCGCGCCGGAGAAGTCGGTGCGGGTGATCTCGCAGCCGTAGAGGCTGCCGGCTTCCCAGGTGCTCTCGCTGAGGTCCACGCCGGTGATCAGGCTGCTGCGGATGGTGACGTCCTCAAGTTGCGCGCCGTGCCAAGCTGCGCCCTCGACGAGGGCCTCGGTGAGGGCGTCGGCAAGGTTCGTCGTGGTGTCGAGGTCATCCGGGTCGAGGTCCGGCAGCAGGACCTTCACGTCGCCGATCGTGGTGGTACGCATGTGTCCTCAACCTGTGTGGGCGCGGGGTGGGCACCACCCCGCGCGTCCCGTGGTGGGGGCTACTTCTTCTTGTTCCAGTTGTCCCAGCCGGGTCGGCTGTCGAACTTACCCTTGTTATCCCAGGTGGGACGGTTGTCGAACTTCGCCGCGTCGATCGACGCTACCGACCGCTCCGGGTCGACGCCGAGGCGGGAGAGTTGCTCGGGTGCGGCGTTGACGAGGGTCGCGAGTGCGTTGGTCATGGTGCTTCTCCTTGCGGGGTGAGGTGGTCCGCGGCTGCGCGGACGAGGGCCTGTCGGGTGGTTCGGCAGTAGGTCGTCTCTCGGGCGGTGAACGTCCCGTGCTCGAAGTAGCGGTTGCCGGCCTGCGCGCCCCGACAGAAGTCGTAAAAGGCGCAGTGGTCGGCGCAGTCGTTGAGGGCCGCTATGAACTCGGCGACGTAGTCCAGGTCGCCGGCGCCGGCGAGCATGGCGGTGATGGGCTGATGGAGGACGTTGCCGGCGATGAAGTCGCCGTATCGCGGCTCGGTGATGCCGAGCAGCTCCGGCGACAGCAGCACCACCTGCCCATCCCAGGAGACGGTCGGGATCGGCTCGTACGGCGCGTGGTCGACGCGCCCGGCGCGGGTGACGGCGAGATAGTCGGCCAGCCGGTCCACGTCGCGGATCCGCAGCGGGCTGCCGCCGACGCGACGTGCGATGAGGTGCTTCCAGAACCGATACGCGGCATCATCCGACACCGGTGCCCGGTCGGTGCCCTCCTGCTCTTCGATGTTGAAGCCCACCGACTGGCAACCAGACAGGCCGGTGAAGAAATCGACGAGGGCTTCCGCGTGGCCGATGGTTTCCGGTGTCACAACACAGATCACCGAATACCCCAGCCCCGCGTCGGCCAAGGTCTGCATGCCGCGCAGGGTGCGGGCGTCCGTCGACGTGCCGGCCCGGTCGAGGCGGTTCCGGTTCAACGCGCCCGGTCCGTCGATGCTGACCCCGACCTCGAAGCCGTGGCTGGCGAACAGCTCGCACCACTGGCGGTTGATCAGCGTCGCGTTCGTCTGGATCTCGTGACGCACCATCCCCGCGCGCCGCAGTTCTTCGAACGGGGCCAGCAGATCCCGGAACAGCCCGGTGGGTGTGGCGGTGGGTTCGCCCCCGTGCCACACGACACTCACCGGATAACCGCTGTTCTGCTGGGCGATCGACTCGGCGCAAGCCTGCGCGACCGCGCCGCTCATCAGGCGCAGGGATCTCCGGTCGGGCAGGTAGCAGTAGGTGCAGTCGAGGTTGCAGAAGCTCGTCGGCTGCACGACCAGGGTGTGGAAGCTGCCGGCGATCGCCGGCTGGCCGGTGGCGTTGATGAGGCCGATGCCGTTCACGACGAGGCCTCCTCGTTCCTTACGGCCGTGATGGTACGGACGCGGTAGGCGTGGATATGGCGGGCGGGCCAGCCGAGGAACCGGTCGAACATGTCCGCCGCGCTGCCCGTCACGCTCGGGTTCAGCCGGTGCAGATCGTCGATCGCGTCGTGCAGGCAGCCGGCCAGGTAAAGGAACAGGCTCACCAGGCTGTCCCGGTACTCGACCACCAGAGCCGCCTTCGCCGCCCCGCAGGGCCAGGGCTGCCCGCACCGGCGGCACAGCCACAGCCGACGCATTGGCAGATGCTCAAGCCGTGCCGGCACGGTCCGGTGGGCCGTGAGGCGGCGCTGCTGGCCGGTCACCGCCGATCACCCTTTGTGGTCTGCTGTTCGAACAGCTGACGCCACACATGGGTAAGCAACGGCGGATCAGCAGGCCGCAGCTGCCACTGCGAAGACGAGCACGAGGGCTCGGGCCGCCGGGGCTGGTCGGCCGTCGCGTTACGCGAGACGTACACGGTCATGCCTGCACCCCCGGTCGAGACGGCCGGCGGTGGGCTCGTCGGGGGAAAGGCGAGCCCACCGCCGCACCACGGCGGCTGGGAGCAGACCGCCGATCACCCACCCACGCAGCTCTCATGGCGGTACGCAGGCGAGGCCTCAGCCGCACGCGTAAGAGGGCGTCACACGATGGGGCCGGCCGACGCGCCGACGCATACCCATGCCGTCCGGTGGTCCCGTCGTTCATCTCGAGTCCCCTGGCGTGAGGCTGCGATTCGGTGCCGGCCGCCTACTCACCAAGAGCGGCGCACCGGCACGATTAGGTTCGCTCGGCGGGCACGGCGATGGGGATGTCCTGGCGGTGCACTCACGGTGCACCTGAAAGCACGCCGAGTGCCGTTACGATCGTCCGGCTGACAACTGTCGCAACGGGAAGGACGCGCGATGGCCGCGGTGACGACCTGGACCGGCCGGGAAGCAAACGCGCTGCGCCGGGCGTTGCGGATGAGTGTCACCGGCTTCGCGGAACACCTGGGCGCGGCCCGGCGGACGGTGGCCAAGTGGAGCAGCCAGGGCGACAAGATCTACCTGCGTGCCGATATGCAGGCTGCTCTGGACACCGTGCTGGCGCGGGCTACCCCGGACGTCCGCGAGCGCTTCGAAGCACTGGTGAGAGCAGGTACCGGCGGTGCACTTGCGGATCCCGCGAAGCCGTCCGTCGCCGCCACGCACGTCCATACTGTCGAAGGCAGCATTCACGACATCGACTCGGACGGCGACGTGCGGCGCAGAGACCTCTTGACGGGCGTGACGATCAGCGGCATGGCCCTGCCGAACGTCGCAGCGCTGCTCAATGCACTGGTCGCACCACCCTTCCGAAACACCGAGCCAGTTGCCCTACCGCTCCGGCAGTTCGCTCGAGACGTCGCCGCAGCCAAGACGGACTACCAGGCCTGCCGGTACGAGCAGGTTCTCGCCGGGCTCGTGGCCCTGTTGCCCGCCCTGGAACCGACTCGCGCGGAGGCCGAGCGCGAGCAGCGAGCGCAGGTCGACGCCCTGACCAGCGACCTGTACCACGTCGTCGGCAGCGTACTGCTCAAGGTCGGTGACAAGGGCATGGCTCTGGTTGCCGCTGAACGCAGCAACCGCGCCGCCTTGATCAGTCAAGACCCGGTGGCGATAGCCGCCAGCGCGCGGATCATGACCCACGCCCTTATGAGCAACGGCCACAGCAATCAGGCACGGCAGCTTGCCGAACACGCGGCCGAGACCCTTCAACGTGGCACCCGGCTCGCCTCGACCGACGCGGTCGCCGTCTACGGCGCGCTGCTGCTGCGCGGTGCTATCGCCGCAGCCCGTGACGACAACCGAGACAGCGCACAAGTCATGCTCGACGAGGCCTCCCACGCCGCAGGACGACTCGGCTACGACGGCAACGACCGGTGGACCGGGTTCGGTGCCACAAACGTCCTGCTGCACCGCGTCAACGTCGCGCTGGCCCTGGGCGACGCCGGCACCGCGATTGCTCTCGCCCGCAAGGTGCCGCTGGACAGGATCGACCTCGCCGAACGCAAGGCCTCCCTGTTCGTCGACGTGGCACGCGCCTACACGCAGTGGGGTCGCTACGAGCACGGTCTGAACGCGCTACGCAGCGCGTATGAGGTGGCCCCACAGGAGATCCGGTGCCGGCCAGCGGTGCAGCGCATCGCCAGCGACCTGGCAGTCCTCACCCACGGGCACGTCCGTACCGCCGTCATCGACTTCGCCCAGCAAGCCGGGATCCACGTATGACTCGCCGCCACCTGCAAATCGTCGTCTGCGCTGCCGGGCCCGCCGCAGACGTGACTCAACTGATCACCACCGCGACGCAACAGTCGTGGACAACGGCGGTCACCGCCACCCCCAGCGCCCTCGAGTTCATCGACATTGAAGCGATAGAGCGGCTGACCGGGCACCCGGTCCGTTCCACGTACCGGTCGTCTCCCGGCGCCCGCCGCTCGCTCCCCGCAGCGGACGCGCTCATCGTCGCCCCCGCCACCTACAACTCCGTCAACAAGATCGCCCTCGGCATCGCCGACAACTACGCGATGACAACAGTCGCCGAGCTGATCGGCCGGCAGGTCCCGACAGTGGTCGTCCCGTTCGTCAACGCCGCCCTGGCAGTCCGCGCGCCCTTTCAGCGCGCGGTGGCGGACCTCCGCGACGAGCGCGTAAGGATCTTCCTCGGGACAGACGACGGATGGGAGCCTCACCAGCCCGGCAGCGGCAGTAGTCGCCGAAGGGCGTTTCCTTGGGCGGCGGCGTTAGAAGCAGCGACCCGGATGACCAGCGGCGTGCCTGCCAGGAGCACCGATCAGGGCTGAGCCCGCCTTACGGTCAGCGCGGAGACAGCAAGCAAGATCAGACTCCGAGGTCGGCCAGTCGCCGGGCGTTGGCATCCCCGGGCAGCCTCCGCACCTGGTCATTGGGCCAGTGCCGATACACCATCTCCCTGGTAGTCACCGCTATCTGCGATCGCAGCGGATCGCGGATCATGTCATCCAGCAGTTGCTCTCCACGCTCGGCGTCCTGAGCGATGATCAACACGCCCCGACCGGCACCGCTCGGTCGCTACGCAGGTAGCCGGTCAGCAGCCCGCTCAGTCCCGAGGTCCGCCTCTCCCAGTCGGCGATGACGTCCTTTAGGGCGAAGAGGATGTCAATCACCCGGGCGGCGCTAGCGGCTCCCGGCGCAGCGCGGCGAGCTGGATCTGCAGCGCCAGCCGGGTACGCGCCGAGCCCAGGTCGACGGGGACGACCTCGGCGAGGCGGCGCATCCGGTACCGCAGCGTGTTGGGGTGCACGTGCAGCCGTCGGGCCGCCCGCGTCGGGTCACCCTGCTCCTCGATCCAGGCGGCGACCGTGGCCACGTAGTCGGTGCCGTGCTGCCGGTCGTGCGCGACGAGGGCGGGCAGCGGCCCGCCGACCAGCAGGTCGGCCCTCGGCACCGTGCTGACCACCCGGTGCACGACCACGTCCGCCCAGACGTCCTCGAACCGCAGCACCGGACCACGCCGGGCCGGGCCGTGCAGGGCGAGCAGTTCCGCCGCCTCGGCGCGGGAGCGCCGCAGGTCCGGCAGGGTGCGGGCGACACCGCCGGAGGCGGCGGACAGCGCCGGGTCGTGCCGGGCGATGTCGTGGATCAGCCGCTCCAGCCACAGCCAGGAACCGGGCGCCTCGCCGTCGGCGGCCACCACGGCGAACAGCACCTCGCCGAGGTCGGCGATCAGCGGTTGGCGCCACCCGTGCCGACGGGTGATCGACTCCCACAGGGCGAGGTTGTGCACCAGCTCCGCCGTACCGCCGTGGGCCCCGAGCGCGACCACCCGCCACGGACCGGCGGGCAGGCCCAGCTCCTCGCGGCCCAGCCGGCCGGGGTCGCGCAGCGCGGCGCGTAGCCGGTCGGCCGCCGCGCGGCGGGCGACGTCGGCCTGCACCCGCAGCCGGAGCAGGTGCAGCGCCAGCTGGGACGCGGTGCCCTGGAGGTCGCGCAGTCGCTCGTCCGGCACCGGGCCGTCGACCACCGCCCAGATCGAGCCGAGCAGCTCGCCGCCGGCCCGGATCGGGATCACCAGCCGGGGCAACGTCCCGTCCGGCCCCTGCGGTACGAAGATCAGGTCGCTGCCGGTGGCGAGCTTGCGGAACACGCCACGGGACCGGAAGTGCGCGATCACCTCGCCGGGCACCCGCCGCCCGACGATGGTGGAGACACGCGCCGGGTCGGTGCGGTCCTGGCGGGACGAGTAGGCGAGCACCCGGGACTGGGCGTCCTCGATGGTCACCGGCGCGTCGACGATGGCGGCGGTCGCGTCGGCGAGGGCGAACAGCTCGTCGTACACCCCGGCCTCGCCGCTCTCCGGCGGGCCGGGCGCGACCGCCCGGTCGATCACCCCGCGGAGCAGCCAGACGAGTTGCGCCCACGAGCCGTGGCTCTGCAGCTCGACCAGGGTCAGGTCGCGGTCGGCGGCGGCCGCCGTCACCTCGGGGTGGGTGGCCAGTGGCGGCTTCAGCACGAGGCCGGCCGCGGCGGTCTCCGCGCACCAGGTGACCACGCCGATGGCCTGCTCTCCGGTCGCGATGCCGGCGCCGAGGACGAGGTCACCCCGCTCGCCGGTCGTCGCGTCGTCGGGGTCGGCGAAGGTGACGTCGCGGACCTCCGCCGCGGCGCCGCGGACGACGACCTGGAGCAGCGCGGCACCGACGGCGTCCACCACGCCACCCACGGTGATCATGATGATGATTATGCCTTGGGCGTTGTCTGTTCCGACCAATGGCCGGAACGATCGTTGGCCTGGCCGGACAATGACGTTGCGGCCCGGCGCGGCCAGGATTGGGCCCGATCCCCCGTTGATCCGAAGGAGAGAACCGATGTCTGCCGCCGAGTCCGGGCCCGCGCCCCAGCACGTCGCCGTCATCGGCGCCGGGATGGTCGGGCTGGCCACCGCCTGGTTCCTCCAGGAGCGGGGGGTGCGGGTCACCGTGCTCGACCGGACCGGGGTGGCGGCTGGCGCGTCCTGGGGCAACGCCGGCTGGCTCACCCCCGGCATCACCACTCCTCTGCCCGAGCCCGCGGTGCTCCGCTACGGGCTGCGCGCCGTGCTCAGCCCGTCGTCGCCGGTGTACGTGCCGCCGCGCGCGGACGTCAAGCTGCTGCGGTTCCTGGCCGGCTTCACCCGGCACAGCACGGCCGCCAAGTGGCGCACCGCGATGCGGGCCTACATCCCGATGAACCGCCGCGCGCTGGAGACGTTCGAGGCGCTGGAGGCGGGCGGGGTCACCGCCCGGGCGAACGAGGCGAAGTCGTTCATCGCGGCGTACCGGACCGAGACCGAGCGGTCGGTGCTGCTGGACGAACTGGGGCACATCCACGCCGCCGGTCAGGAGATCGAGTTCGACGTGCTGACCGGCGCCGAGGCGCGCGAGGTGGAGCCCTCCCTCTCCGACCACGTCGGCGCCGCCATCCGCCTGCACGGCCAGCGCTTCGTCAACCCCGGCCAGTACGTGCACGCGCTCGCCGACTCCGTCCGCGCCCGCGGCGCCTCGATCGTGACGGGGGCGGACGTGGTGGACGTCCGCGACGAGGGCGCCGGGGTGCGGGTGGTGACAGCGACCGGCGCCGACGACCGGTACGACGCGGTGGTGCTGGCCACCGGCACCTGGTTCGGTGAGCTGGCCCGGCGATTCGGCGTCCGGACCGTCGTGCAGGCGGGCCGCGGGTACAGCTTCAGCGTCCCGATCGAGCACCTGCCGGCCGGGCCGGTGTACTTCCCGGCGCAGCGGGTGGCCTGCACGCCGCTCGGCGACCGGCTGCGGGTCGCCGGGATGATGGAGTTCCGCCGCGCCGAGGCGCCGCTGGACCGCCGCCGGATCACCGCCATCGCCGAGGCCGCCCGGCCGCTGCTGCGCGACGCCGACCTGGACGCCCGTACCGACGAGTGGGTGGGCTCGCGCCCCTGCACCCCGGACGGCCTGCCGCTGATCGGCCGGACCCGGTCGCCGCGGGTCTACGCGGCCGGCGGCCACGGCATGTGGGGCATCACCCTCGGCCCGCTGACCGGCACGCTACTCGCCGAGCAGATCACCACCGGCCGGCAGCCGGCGGAGCTGCGCCCCTTCGACCCGCTGCGCTGACCACCACTCAACGAGCGGGCGGAGCGCGGCGGCGCTCCGCCCGCTCTGCCATGTGCCCACCGGAGGGAAAGCCGACGTGTACGCCGTGAGCAGGCAGGACGAGCTGGGGGTGCTGCGGATCGTCCTGGAGGAGCAGTACGAGCGGCACACGACCCAGCTCGCGCTGCTGGCCCGGCAGGCCAGCCAGCTGCCCGGCGCCGATCCGGCGGCCGCCGCCGCGTTGACCGCCGCGTCGCGGCGGGCCCTGGGTGACATCGCCCGCGCCCTGCACTACCTGGAACAGGACGGCTACGGCAGTTGCGAGGGGTGCGCCGCTGACATCCCCATCGAGCAGCTCGCGCACCGCCCGGCGACCCGCTTCTGCACCGCCTGCCGGCCGGCACGAGGTGGGTACTGACGGCGCCCGACCCGGGCTGACGCGGCGAGTGTGGGACGGCGGGACGCGCGGACGAGCGGGCAGCGGCGACCCGTCAGCGGGCCGAGGGCGACACCACGGCGCGCGAGCGCCACAGCAGCCAGACGAAGTACGGCGTGCCGATCAGCGCGGTGACCAGGCCCGCCGGGATCTGCGCGGGCGCGATGACCGTCCGGCCCAGGGTGTCGGCGAGGCTGACCAGCAGCGCGCCGAGCAGCGCGGCGACCGGCAGCACCCGGCTGTGCCGGCCACCGACCAGCGCGCGGGCGGCGTGCGGGGCGACCAGCCCGACGAAGCCGATCACGCCGACCGCCGACACGGCGGTGGAGGTGAGCAGCGCCGCGGCGACCAGCGCGACCAGCCGGGTGCGTTCCAGCCGCACGCCGAGCACCCGTGGCGTGTCGTCGTCGAGGGCGAGCAGATCCAGCTCCCGCCGGGCGGCCACGACCGCCGGGGTGAGCAGCACCAGCGCGAGCGCGACCGGCAGCACCTGCGTCGCGGTCCGACTGTAGGTGGAGCCGGAGAGCCAGGTCAGCGCCTTGCCGGTGTTCCACGGGTCGAACACGACGATCAGGAACGTGATCACCGCCATGCCGCCGTACCAGGCGCCGAACCCGATCAGCACCAGCCGGTCGGAACTCAGCCCACCCCGCCAGGCCGCGCCGTAGACCAGCGCGAAGGCGAGGATCGCGCCGACACCGGCGACGCCGGAGACGGCCCACACGCCGGCCAACGGCACGAAGGTGAGCAGCGAGACCGCGCCGAGGCCGGCGCCGGCGGTGATGCCGAGGATGCCCGGCTCGGCGAGCGGGTTGCGACAGACCGCCTGCACGGTGGTGCCGGCGACCGCGAGCGCCGCGCCGGCCAGCACCGCCGCGGCGACCCGCGGCCACCGCTGGTCCAGCACGAAGGTGTACGCCGGCCCGGTGCGTCCCTGCATCCAGTTGACGATGTCGCCGAGCAGCACCCAGGTGTCGCCGGCCAGCATGCCGACGACGACCGCGGTGCCGGCGAGCACGGCGCAGCAGGCGACCACGGCACGGTGGAAGGTCGCGGACCGCACTGCCGCGTGGCCGCCGGGCGGGCGGCGGGTCGGCCCGGCGTCGCGGTGCCGGCGGGCCAGCCAGATCAGGATCGCCGCGCCGAACAGCGTGGTGACCACGCCGGTGGGGATGTCCACCCCGGCCTGCGCGCCCATCACGGCGCGCAGCAGCACGTCGGAGCCGAGCACGATGATGGTGCCGGCGATGCCGGAGAGCGGCAGCAGCACGCGGTGCCGGTGCACGCCGGGCACCAGCGGCCCGAGCAGCCGGACGATGACCGGCGCGCAGAGCCCGACGAAGCCGACCGGGCCGGTCAGGGTCACCGCGGCGGCGGAGAGCAGGACGGCCAGCACGGTGACGATCAGCCGGGTACGCCGTACGTCGAGACCGAGCACGGTGGCGGTGTCGTCGCCGAGGGCCAGGATGTCGAGGCGGTGCCCGAGCAGCACCAGGGCGACCACGGCGATGCCGATCACCGGGGCGAGCTGGGTCAGCGCGTCCAGGTCGCTCTGCACGAGCGAACCGTTGCCCCAGGCGAACAGGCCGATGGTGGCCTGATCGAACAGGATCAGCAGCAGCATGGTGGCCGAGTTCAACGCCAGCGCGGTGGCGGAGCCGGCGAGGATGAGCCGGGTGGTGTTCGACTGGCCGCCGGCGGACATCGCCATCACCAGGGCAGCCGCGGCCAGCCCGCCGAACAGGGCGAGCCCGCCCGCGGGCAGCACGGGCAGCGAGATGCCGAACGCGGCGACCGTCACGATGGCCAGGTGCGCGCCGGCGTTGACGGCGAGGGTGTCCGGTGAGGCGAGCGGGTTGCGGGCGATGGACTGCAGGGCGACGCCGGCGAAACCGAGGGCGACGCCGATGGCGAGCCCGGCGAGCAGGCGCGGGATCCGGGAGGCGACCAGGACCCGGGCCGCCTCGCCCTCGCCGCCGGTGACCAGCCGCAGCAGGTCGAGGGCGCCGACGGTCGAAGTGCCCTGGGTCAGGTGCACCGCCGCGACCACGAGCAGCAGCAGCGCCCCGACGACGAGCGCCCCGACCACCCGGGGCGCGGACAGCGGCCCGGCCGGAGCCGGCCGGGTGGCCGGCTCCGGGCGCGGGCGCGGGGGCGCGGTCAGCGTGGTCACACCGTGTAGGTCTTCACGAGCTGGTCGATGTACTGCTTGCCGGAGAGCGGCCCGCCGAAGGTCCAGATGCCGTCCGGCATCCGGTGCAGGTTGCCCTGCTTGACGAAGGGCAGCGACTTCCAGATGGCGTTGCTGGCGAGACCGTCGGCGAAGACGTCGTCGCCGTCGGAGGCGTTGTAGAAGAAGTGCAGGTTCGGGTCCTTGAGCCCGGTCAGGCCCTCGACGTCGGTCTGGCCCAGGCCCCACACCTCGTCGGTCTTGCCGGTCCACGCGTTGGTGAGGCCCAACTGGATGCCGAGCTGGGAGACGAGCGCGCCCTGACCGAACATCCGGATGCTGACCGTGCTGCCCTCCTTCCAGCCGTCGGCGATGGCGAACGGCCGGCCGGCGGCCCCGGCGTCGGCGATCTTCTTCTTCCCGTCGGCGATGGCGGCGTCGAAGTCGGCGAGCAGCTTCTCCGCCTCGGTGGTCCGGCCGACCGCCTGGGCGATCATGTTGAGGTCCGACCGCATCCGGCCGAGATTGTCCTTGGCGTCGCTGCCCTTGGTGACGATCACCGGGACGTACTTCTCCAGCTGGGTGACCAGGGCACCGCCCCGGTCGTCCTCCATCACGACCAGGTCGGGCTGGAGGGCGACGATGGAGTCCACACTGGGCTCGGCCCGGGTGCCGACGTCCTTCACCCCGGCGTCGAGCTTGGCCGCGGTGACCCAGGTGGCGTAGCCCTTGGTGTCGGCGACGCCGACCGGCATGACGCCGAGGCTGACGAGCATCTCGACCTCGCCCCACTCCAGGCCGACGACCTTGGTCGCCGGAGCCTTGAGGGTGACCTGCTTGCCCCGGCTGTCGGTGACGGTCACCGGGCCGCTGGCGGAGGAGCTGGACGACGCCGGGCTGGCGGCGTTCTCGGTGGTGCCGCAGGCGCTGAGCAGCAGCGCGGCCGTCGCGGCGACCAGGGCGGTGACACGGATACGGGTCATGGTGATCTTTCTCGGGTACGAACGGGACTGACGGGTCAGGCCGGCAGCCGGGTCAGGTGCCGGCCCACCGGGCGGGTGGTGACGATTCCGCTGACCGGATCGGTGGTCACCTCGATCCGGATGCCGTACGTCTCGGTGAGGGCGTCCTCGGTGAGGACGTCGACGGGAGCGCCGGCGGCGCGGACCCGACCGTCGTGCAGCAGCACCACCTCGTCGGCGACAGCGGCGGCCTGGTTGAGGTCGTGCAGGACGACACCCACGGCGACGTGGTGGTCGTCGGCGAGATCCCGCATCAGGTCGAGGATCTCCACCTGGTAGCGCAGGTCGAGGAAGGTGGTCGGCTCGTCCAGGAGCAGCACCGGGGTGTCCTGCGCCAGGCAGGTGGCGAGCCAGACCCGCTGGAGTTCGCCGCCGGAGAGCTCGTCCACCGGACGGTCGGCCATCGCCGTGACGCCGGTGACCTCCATGGCGCGGCTGACCGCGGCCGGCCCGTCCGGGTCGTCGGCCCGCCAGCGCCCCCGGTACGGGTGCCGGCCGTAGCCGACCACGTCCCGGACGGTGACCCCGCTGGGCACCGGCCGGCTCTGGGCCAGCAGGGTGACCCGCCGGGCGAACTCCCGGGCCGGCAGCCCGGCGGCGATGCCGTCGGCGAGCAGCACCGAGCCGCCGCCGATCGGGTGCAGCCGGGCCAGCGCCCGCAGCAGGGTGGACTTTCCGCTGCCGTTCGGGCCGACCAGCGCGGTGACCACTCCCGGCCGCAGCGCGATGGACGCACCCCGCACCACGGTGGCGCCGTGGTAACCCAGGTGCAGGTCGACACCACGCAGGCTCTCGTCGCGGGGCAACGCTCGGTCGTCGGACACGCGCTTAGGTTAGCCTAACCTTTGAGGGTGCCAAGCAGCCCCCCGCCGCACCCCACCCCGCGTGGGTAATTGATGTGCGGCTGACGGCCCGGGGGCCTAGGGTGCCGCGGTGACCATCGACATCATGAGCCTGGCGGACCGCCCGGACCTGGCCCCGCTGCTGGAAGAGGACTTCCCCGGGGCGTGGCCGCCGTTCATGCTCTGGGATCCGATGGGCGGGGTGTACTACAGCGTCGCCCACGAGCTGTACCCCGAGTTCGTGTTCGCCGCCGTCGACTCGGACGAGCCGGAACGCGCCGTCGCAAAGGCGTACGCCGTGCCGCTGCGCTGGACCGAGCCGGAGCTTCCCGACGGCGGCTGGGACCGGATGATCCAGCGGGCCACCGTCAACCGGCTCACCGGCGCCCCCCCGAACCTCGTGTCGGCCCTGGAGATCTGCATCCGGCCCGACCGGCGCGGCACCGGCCTGTCCGCGCGGATGCTCGACGCCATGCGGCAGACGGTCGCGAAGCGGGGTTACGACACGCTGGTCGCGCCGGTCCGCCCGAACGGCAAGCACAACCAGCCCGACGTGCCGATGACCGAGTACGCCACGCAGGTCCGCGCGGACGGCCTGCCGGTCGACCCGTGGCTGCGGGTGCACGTCCGCGCGGGCGGTCGTATCGAGCGGGTGGCGCCCCGGTCGATGGTGATCAGCGGGACGCTGGACGACTGGCGCGGCTGGACCGGCCTGCCCTTCGACACCGACGGGCCGGTCCACGTGCCGGGCGCGCTGGTGCCGGTGCAGTGCGACCTGACGCACGGCCACGCCGTCTACGTCGAACCCAACGTCTGGGTCCGGCACCGGCTGTGACGCGGGGGGCGCACCGGCCGCGGTCGACGCTGACCGTGGATCCGTGCCGGTGCGTTCCCCCGCGCCGTTCCCGGTGCCCGGCGGTCACTCCGCCGGGCTGACCGGGGTCAGCGGTGGCGCAGCGGCGCGAGCGCGCCGCTCCAGGCCACCACCTGGTCGAGGGTGGTGTTGAGCGCGCCACGCTGGAACTCGTTGGGCGTGAAGACGCTGAAGTTCTCGAAGTCGGTAAAGAGCGACAGCGCGACCTGGGCGCGTACGTCGGCCATCTGGAGCTCGCCGGCGATCAGCCGCAGGTGCTCCACCGCCCGGGTGCCGCCGGCCGAGCCGTAGCTGACGAACCCGACCGCCTTGTTGTTCCACTCCGCGTAGAGGAAGTCGATGGCGTTCTTCAGTGCGCCGGAGGTGGAGTGGTTGTACTCGGGCGTGACCATCACGAAGCCGTCGAACGAGGCGATGGTGCTCGCCCAGCGCTGAGTGTGTGGCTGGGTGTACTGGCCCAGCGAGGGCGGGATGCTCTCGTCGAGGTGGGGCAGCTGGTAGTCGAGCAGGTCGACGAGCTCGAACTCGGCGTCGGTGCGCTGCTTGGCGACGTCGAGGACCCAGCGGGCCACCGCTTCGCCGTTCCGCCCGGGGCGGGTGCTGCCGAGGATGATGCCGATCCTGGTCATCGTGGTGCCTTTCTGACATGGGGGTCGAGCCCTGCTGGGCCCACGATACAGAACTTGCTTCGTCAAGCAACTTCTTCCCGGCATGGCGCCGGTCACAGGCTGGTTGTTCGGTCAAGCAACTATGCTGGTCGGTATGGCCGACGAGCGTCCGCAGCCGCTGAACCCGGAGGAGGAGGCGTTGGTCCGTGCGCTGCGCCGGGTGATGTACGTCCTCCCCCGCGCCATCGACGCCGACATGACCGGCGACGGACAGCTGCCACTCACCGAGTACACCGCCCTGATGCACCTCTCCGAGACGCCCGACCGGCAGCTGCGGATGAACGAACTGGCGGCGGCGTGCGAACTCTCGCTCAGCGGGATGACCCGCACCATCAACCGCCTGGAGGGCCAGGGCCTGGTCGAGCGGGTCAAGTGCGCCGACGACGCCCGGGGCTGGAACGCCGTCCTCACCGACGCCGGCCTCGCGCGGCTGGAGCGCTCCTGGCCGAGCCACCTGGCCGCGGTACGGCGACGGTTCCTCGACCACTTCCAGGGCTTCGACCTCGCTCGACTGGCCCACGCGTTCGAGCGGGTCGGCACGGCCGACTGACCCCGCACCGGACAGGAACCGGCCGCGAATCGCCCGCCGCGGCGGCGCAGGGACCTGGCCGGGCCGCCATAGAATCGATGGCGGTTCATGCCCCGCGGGCCGGGGCGTCCCGGGCGGGTACGGCGGAGGGCGGTGCGGGCATGGGGCCGGACGAGCGGAAACGGCTGTTCGAGCAGGCGCGCGAGTACTCCACCCGGCAGCACATGTGGACGGAGGCGGACCGCCTCTGGGTCAAGGTGATCGACGCCTACCGGGACGCCACCCGCCGTCCCGGACCGGTCGACTCCGAGGACCGGCGACAACTGGCCCGGGCGCTGTGGCGGCGGGCGATGCTGCTGTCGGCGCTGGGCCGCCCCGGCCCCGGGATGGTGCCCGGGCGTGAGGCGGTGGCGATCTTCGAGCAGCTCAACGATGCGGCGCGGGGCACCGGCCAGGACCATGCCGCGCCCCGCCCCGACGAGGCGTTGGCCGAGCTGGTCACCGCCGTGGTCGACGTCGCCGAGATCGCCTTCGCGGCCGGGCAACCCGCCGCCCGGGTCCAGTTGCTGGAGCGGGCGATCGCCGCGGGGCTGCTCACGGTCGGCTCCCCGACGGCCGCCGGCCCCCGCACCCGGGAGGCGCTCGGCACGGCGTACCACAACCAGGCGACTGCGCTGCTGCACCGCGCCCTGACCGGGTCGACCGGCGACCTGGCGGAGGCGGCGCTGGCCGCCTCCCGCGCCTGCGAGCTGCGCCAGGGTCTGCTCGACCCGACCCGTCCGCTCAGCCGCTGGGAGCTGGCCAACACCTACGGCCTGTACGCGCAGTGCCTGGTGCTCATCGGCGACGTCGACCGGGCCGGCACCGTGCTGAAGCTGGGCAACCGGTTGACCGGCACGCTCGGGCCGGCCGGCGCCGAACCGGCGTTGAAGCTGCGCGTCGCCGCCGAGATGCTGGCCCAGCAGCGGGGCGGGGTGCCCCGGCCGCGCCGCTGGGGCTGGCGGCGCCGCTGAGCCGAGACCTGACGCCCAACCACGCCGTCCACGTCGAACCCGACGTCCGGGCCGGACGCCGGTTGCGGCCGTCGTCCCGTCGAGCACCAGCCCTCGCCCACCGATCAGGTCCGGCGCGCGTTGACATCGGAGGAAGGCTTCTTCGCCATTCGCGCGGACACGGCGATGACGAACCCGAGCGGCACGATCAACAGTGCCGGTGCCCAGGCCGGCAGGCGGAGGGCGACCAACGCACCGACAGCGGCTCCGCTCATCAGGGCCAGCAGGACGTGCGTCTTCGGCCGAAGGCTGTGCCACGGCTTTCGAGCGGCGACGCCGGCGATCAGACTGGTGAGTGTGCCGGTCAGGTAGGTGGAGGAGAGGCCAGGGACGCCGAACCGCTGGATGGCGCTGCTCTGCACTCCCAGCGCCGCTGCCGACAGCATGAGGAGCGTGAGATCGACGTGCTCCGAGCGGTCGGAGAGGTCGATCTCCCAGACGACGAGGAACACGACGAACACCAGGAACTCCAGCACGAGCGCTCCGGTGACCCGCCGTGGCCACACGGGATCGTCAGGTTGAGCCGCGCCGGCGAGCCGCGCGCCCGCGAGGACACCGGCGATGAAGCTGACGATGGCGCTGCCCGAGGTCAGGGCGAGCTCGGCCTCGCCGCGGCCCGCCGAGAGCCCGAGCAGCACCATGTTGCCCGTCATGACGCTCGCGAAGGCCCCACCGAGGGAGAGGAAGCCGAGTGCGTCGGCGCTTCCGGTCAGGAAGGTGAGCACGACGACGAGGGCGTGCCGGCGCCGAAGCAGATCCGGTTGCCCTCCCGGCATGACTCGTGAACGTATGACTCGTGGCACTGTTCTCAGCACTGTCAGCCATCCCTAGACCGATTGTTCTTCGTATACACTTCGCCATGGACGGTTCACGGAGAGGCGATCGGGTTGACTGAAGACCTGCGGGACAAGCTCGGCGCTCAACACCTGCCGCTACGCGACCAGGTCCTCGCCGCACTACGGACCGCCATCATCAACGGCGACTACCTTCCCGGAGAGCGGCTGACCGAAGACCGGTTGGCCGAGGACTTCGGTGTCTCCCGTAACCCGGTTCGGGAGGCGCTGCGCGTCGCTGAGGCGGAGGGTTTCGTCGTGATCCTGCCCCGCCGCGGGGCCGTCGTCGCCTCGCCGAGCAGCGGCACCATCGCCGACATGTTCGCCGTACGCGAGCGTCTGGAGGCGCTGGCCGCCCGGTTGGCGGCCGAGCGGGCCACCGCGGCGGACGTGGCCGCGCTGCGGAACCTGCTGGACCAGGGCCGCGAGGCGACGCAACGGCAGGATCTGCGCCGGGTCGCCGAACTGAACAGCGCCCTGCACCTGCGAATCCTCCAGATCAGCGGAAACCCCTGGCTGTCGTCGATAGCCAAGGCGCTGTACCTCCATGTGCAGTGGGTCTTCCGGCTGGGGGCCGCGCAACGGGCGCCGCACTCGTGGGCCGAGCACATCCAGCTGGTCGACGCGATCGAGTCCGGCGACGGCGACCGGGCCGAACGGGCCGCACTCGCCCACCTCGACGCCGCGTCCGCGGCGGCGTACGAGAACGCCGAGGGCGGGTACGGGGCCCGCTGACGGCTACCGACCGCAGGCGTAGCCCTGCATGCCGCGGGGGTTCGCTCCGGCTGCGAGCACTCCGCTGGTCGGGTCGCGGGTCACGGCGCAGAGCCGGCCGAGGCTCCACGGGTCGGACAGCCGCACCTCGTGCCCGTATGCCCGCAGGGCCGCCAGCACCTCCGGGTCCAGGCGGTCCTCCATCACCAGGACGCCGGGTTCGACGTCGCGCGGGTAGAACGACGCCGGCAGGCTGGCGGTGTGCCACATGGGCGCGTCGATGGCCTCCTGCAGGGACTGTCCCCCGGCGAGATGGCGGAGCAGGAACAGCAGCTGCCACTGGTCCTGCTGATCGCCGCCGGGCGTGCCGCACGCCAGTACGGGCTCCCCGTCGCGGTGCACCATCGTCGGGCTCAGGGTGGTACGCGGTCGGCGTCCCGGCGCGAGCGACGACGCGACACCTTCCTCCAGCCAGAACATCTGCAGCCGGCTGCCGAGCGGGAAGCCGAGATCCGGAATGGTGGGAGAGCTCTGCAGCCAGCCGCCGCTCGGCGTCGCGGAGATCATGTTCCCCCAGCTGTCGACCACGTCGACGTGACAGGTGTCGCCGCGGGTCACGCCGTCCGACTTCACCGTCGGCTCCCCCGTCGTGGGATCCGCCGGGTCGGCGCGACGTCCGGCACCGCGGCAGACCTGGCGCGGCAGAACGGGATCTGCCCCGTCGGGGCGCCCCGGCCGCAGCTCCGCCGACGCCCGTTGCCCGATCAGGGCTGCCCGCTCCCTGGCGTACTCCCGGGACAGGAGTGCCTTCGCGGGCACGTCACCATCGCCGTACCAGGCCTCGCGGTCGGCGAAGGCAAGTTTGAGCGCTTCGGCCTGGGCGTGGATGCCGGCCGCGGTCGCCGGGTCGTACACCCGGTGGTCGTCGAGCGCGTCGAGTACGGACAGCGTCTCCAGCAGTACCGGGCCCTGGCCCCAGAAGCCGGTCTTTGCCACCGAGTAACCGTGCCAGTCGAGGGTGACCGGCTCCTCCCAGGTGGCGGAGAAGGCGGCCATGTCTGCGCCGGTGACGAGGCCGGCGTGGGAACGCCCGCTGGAGTCCTGGAACGGCTGCCGACTGAACCGGTCGATCGCCTCAGCGACGAAACCTTCCCGCCAGGCGCGACGTGCGGCCTCGATCTGTGCCTCGCGGTCGGGGCCGCTCGTCCGGCCGGCGTCGACCAGTCTTCGCAGGGTCCGCGCGTAGGCCGGGTTGGCGAACAACTTCCCCGCCGTCGGCGGCTTGCCGTTGCGCAGCCATAGCTGAGCGGAGGTGGGCCAATGCTCCTCGAACAACGAGCGCACGGCGGCGACCGTGTCGCCGACCCTGCCGACCAGCGGGTGACCGGCGCCGGCGTAACCGATCGCCGGTTCCAGCACCTCCTCCAGGGAGGACGTGCCATGGTCCCGCAGCAGAAGCAACCAGGCGTCCACGGCACCCGGCACGGCCGCCGCGAGCGGGCCGGCCCCGGGAATGAGCTCCATCCCGAGCGACCGGAAGTGCGCGATGGTGGCGCCGGCGGGCGCCGGCCCCTGCCCGCACAGCACCTTCGGCGCCGGGTCCTGGGCCGTCGCCACGATCGCCGGCACCTCACCGCCGGGCCCGTTGAGATGCGGTTCGACGACGTGCAGGACGAATCCCGCGGCGACGGCCGCGTCGAAGGCGTTCCCACCGCGCTCGAGGATGCCCATGGCCGCCTGGCTGGCGAGCCAGTGCGTCGAGGAGACCATCCCGAAGGTTCCCTGCAACGTCGGCCTGGTGGTGAACGTCATGACAACACCTCATTCGGGTCGGTGGCCCGGACATCGGGCCGGCTGCCGTCCGCCTGGACCAGGTGGCAGGCGGCCATGCCCCCACCGACCTCCACCTGCTCCGGCACCTCAGCCGCACACCGATCGAACGCGAGCGGGCACCGGGTACGGAAGCGGCAGCCGGACGGAGGATCCAGCGCCGACGGCAGGTCGTCGCCGAGCAGGACCGGCTGACGCCGGCGTTGGCGGACCGGATCGGCCACCGGTGCGGCCGCCAGCAGCGCCTGGGTGTAGGGGTGAGCGGGTCGCGTGAAGATCTGCTCGCGGGAACCTTTCTCGACGAGCTGGCCGAGGTACATGACGGCGATGTCGTCGGCCAGGTACTCCACCGCGGACAGGTCGTGGGTGATGAAGAGGCAGGCGAATCCGATGTCCCGCTGCAGGTCGGCGAGGAGGTTGAGCACCGACGCCTGCACGGACACGTCGAGCGCGCTGGTGGGTTCGTCCGCGATGAGCAGCATGGGCTCGGAGATCAGTGCCCGGGCGATGCTGACGCGCTGGCGTTGCCCTCCGGAAAGCTCGTGGGGATATCGGCGGGCGACCTCGGGTCGGAGGCCGACCCTGCCCAGTTCCGTGGCAACGCGAGCCTCCCGGTCACGTCGCGAGAACCGCCCACCGGACAGGCGTAGCGGCTCCGCCACGATGTCACCCACCAGCATCCGCGGGTCGAGCGAGCCGGCGGGGTCCTGGAAGACGATCGACACGGTGCTCCGGTACGGGCGCAGCTGTCGCCGGGACAGGTGGGTGACGTCCGTTCCGGCTATCCTGACCACGCCCGCGGTGGGCTCCACGAGCCGCACCACGCATCGACCGACTGTCGACTTGCCGGAGCCGCTCTCCCCCACCAACGCGGTGACTCGACCCTTGGGGATGGCGAGCGAGACGCCGTCCACGGCCCGCACCGGCCCGAAGTGCATCACCAGGTCCTCGAGTTCGAGGGCGTTCGGCTGCGGCGTCATGTGTTCGTCTCCTCAGGTTGCGTCCGAGGCGTCGGGCAGGGATGCCAGCAGGCCGCCAGGTGGTCCGTCGCCGCGGGCGTGGTTCCGGTCCGGACGACCTCGAGCGCCGGGGCGTTGGTGCGGCACCGCGAGTCCGCGGTTGGGCAGCGGTCCGCGAACGTGCAGGCATCGGGCTGGGCCGACAGCACCGGCACGAGACCGGGTATTTCCTGTAGGCGCTCGGTGCCGGCGTGCCTGCCGGGCGTCGGCGAAGCCGACAGGAGCCCGGCCGTGTACCGGTGGCACGGGTGCGCGAACAGGTCGGTGACCTGCGCTCGTTCGACCACCCGCCCGGCGTACATGACGACGACGCGGTCCGCGATGTCGGCGATCACGCCGAGGTCGTGCGTGATGATGAGGATGGTCGTGCCCAGCCGGTCGCGCAGGTCTCGGAGCACCTGGAGAATGCCGGCCTGGACCGTGACGTCCAGGGCGGTGGTCGGCTCGTCGGCCACCAGCACCTTCGGGCCGCAGGCCACCGCCATCGCGATCATCACCCGCTGGCGCATGCCCCCGGAGAGCTGATGGGGATAGTTGTCGACTCGCGTCGGGGCGGACGGGATACCGACCAGCGACAGCAGTTCGACGGCCCGGGCCCGGGCGGCGCGCCGGGACATCCGCTCGTGGACCTGGAGCACCTCTGCGATCTGGCGCCCGACGGTGAGCACCGGATTCAACGACGTCATCGGTTCCTGGAAGATGTAGGCGATCTCCTTGCCACGCACCCGGCGCAGCACCGACTCGCGGCTGCCGACGAGCTCGGTCCCGTTCAGCCGCACGGAGCCGGAGATTCGGGCGCTGTCAGGGAGCAGGCCCGCGATGCTCATCGCCGTGACGCTCTTTCCGCAACCCGACTCGCCCACCATTCCGACGATCTCTCCGGAGACAAGATCCAGGTTCACCCGGTCCACCGCCGAGACGGTTCCGCCCTCGGTCGTGAACACGATCGAGAGATCGCGTACCGCCAGCACGGGTGTGCCGACCGCGGCGCCGGCACCGGCTCGTTCAACCGTCGTCATCACCGGTCTCCCTTCGGGTCGAGCGCGTCCCGCAGGGCGTCGCCGAAGACGTTGAACGCCAGCGCCAGCCCCATGATCACGACACCGGGGAGGACCGCTGCCCACGGGGCGCGAGCCGCGAACTGCTGGGCGGTGGCCAGCATGGTTCCGAGACTGGGGGCCGGGGGTTGGATGCCGAGGCCGAGGAAGGACAGCACCGCCTCGCCCAGGATCGCGGCCGGGATCGCGACCGTGGCCTGCACCAGGATCACCGACGTCGCGTTGGGCATGATGTGCCGGGCGAGCACCCACAGGTCACTCGCGCCGTCCACGACGGCCGCCGCGACGAAGTCCAGCGACTTGAGCCGCAGGGTGTCCGAACGCACCACGCGGATCACACCCGGGATCTGGGCCACCCCGATGGCCACAGCGGCGTTGCCGAGGCTGGCGCCCCGGATGGCGGCCAGCCCCACCGCCATGATCAGGAACGGGAACGCGAGCAGCAGGTCGGTGAAGCGCGAGATCACGGCGTCCCAGGCCCGGAAGTAGCCCGCCGCGAGCCCGAGCGGAACCCCGATGGCCAGGGAGGTGGCTACCGCCAGGAGGGCCACCTGCAGGGAGGCCCGCGCTCCGAGCATGATGCGGGACAGGACGTCACGACCCAGGTCGTCGGTTCCCAGCACGTGCCCCGGCGTGCCCGGGGGCGAGAACGTGTGGGCGAAGTCGGTCTGCTCGACTGAGTAGGGGGCGATCCAGGGCGACAGCAGGGCGATGACGGCCGCCACCGCGAGGACGACGAAGCTCACGACGGCGAGCGGGTTCCTCCGCAACCGCCGCAGGACCCGGGTCCGCCGGGTGATGCTGGCGGGGCCGGTCTCCGCCATCGGAACAGAGAGGACGCTCATGCCGGGTCCCCCGTCACCCTTATCCGTGGGTCGATGACCGAGTAGAGCAGATCCACCAGGAAATTGATCACGATGTAGGCCGTCGCGGTGAGCAGGACGACGGCCTGGATGACCGGGTAGTCCCGCTGGAAGACCGCGTCGATGGTCATCTTGCCGAAGCCCGGGAGCCCGAAGATCTGCTCGGTCACGACCGCTCCGGAGATCAGCCCTCCGAGTTGGAGGCCCACGATCGTCACCACCACGATCAGACTGTTCCGTAGGGCATGCCGAGTGATGACGGCCCGTGGTCGAAGGCCCTTCGCCTTCGCCGTACGCACGTAGTCGGAGGAGAGCGAGTCGAGCATCGCCGAGCGCGTCTGTCGCATGATGATGGCGGCGAGGCCCGTGCCGAGGATCACGGCCGGCAGGACGATGTGGTGCAGGTTGTCCAGCGGATCCTCCAGGAACGGCACGAATCCGGAGGCCGGAAAGAGCCCTGTGGCCACGGAGAGGTAGAGGATCGCGAGCAGACCGAGCCAGAAGTGCGGCACCGACAGGCCGACGAGGGCCAGCCCGTTGGCGAGCCACTCCGCCGGATGCCCGCGGCGCACCGCCGCGAGCACTCCGGCGCCGACGCCCAGCGCCGCGGCGATGAGGATCGCCAGGACGGAGAGCTCGGCCGTGACGGGCAGGGCGGTGGTGAGCATCGACGAGACCGGGATGCCGGTTCGGATCGACTCGCCGAAGTCGCCCTGCACGACGCGTTCGACGTACTGCGCGAACTGCAGTGGCAACGGTTGGTCCAGGCCGTAGTGGTGACGGATGGCCGCCAGCGCCTCCGGGGACCGGTCCTCCCCCGCGAGGGCGAGGGCCGGGTCCCCGGGGAGGGCCCGCACACCGAGGAACACCACGACGGTCGACAGCAGCAGAGTCAGCGCTGAGTGCCAGGCGCGCGTGATCAGATACCGGGCCACGAGACCTACTTGGTGAACCCGGCGAAGGCCGCACGGATCACGCCGTCCGGGAAGACCTGCAGGCCCTGGACGGTCTTGGAGACGGCGGTCAGGTTCCGCTGCCGGTAGAGATAGATCAGCGCGTCATCCTGCTGGAGGATCGTCACCGCCTGGCCGTACAGCTTCTTGCGCTCCTCGAGGTCGTTGGACTGACGAGCCTGGGTCAGCACGGCGTCGAGCTGGGGGTTGCTGTAGCCAGAGACGTTCTGGCTCCCGCCGGTGCCCACGAAGTTCGTGATGTTGGCGTCCGGGTCGATCCGGCCGCTCCAGCCCAGTTGCAGCAGCTCGAAGTTGCCACGGTCCTGCTCGTCGAGGAGGGAGGAGTACTCCACCGGGTTTATCTTGAGGTCGAATCCGCCGTCCTTGACCATCGCCTGGAGCGCCTGCGCCAGACGCAGCGTGTCGGGCGTGTTCGACGCGAGCATCGTCACCGGGTACGGCGTCTGGACGCCCGCTTCGGCGAGCAGTTGCTTGGCCTTCGCCGGGTCGTGCGCCGGGCAGGCCTGCGCCTCCGGTGACGAGAACGGGCTCGCGGGCGAGATCGGTGAACAGGCGACGGCGGGGATGCCGTTGAAGACCGCCTGGACCAGCGCCTTCCGGTCGATCGCGTGCTCGAAGGCCTGCCGGACCTTGGCGTTCTGGGCGATGGGGCGGTTGATGGGCTTGGGTGTGGTACCGACGCCATCGACGTTGCCGATGTTGAAGGTGAGCCCCTGGTAGCCGAGGGACTGCGACTGCAGGACGGAGAGCGAGCTGTCGGCCTGCAACGCGGCGACGTCCTGGGTGGAGACGCTGTCAGCGACCTGGGCATCGCCGGAGCGCAGGTTGGCCGCGCGGATGCTCGCATCGCTGAGGATGCGCCACGAGATGGCGTCGAGGTGGACCTTGGCGGCGTCGTAGTAGTTCGGGTCCTTCACGACGTCGATGGAGTTCTGCGGCACCCGCTTGGCGAACTTGAAGGGCCCGACGCAGACCGGGGCCGAGGCGAAGTCGTCGCCCAGGCTCTGCAGTGCCTTCGGGCTCATGATCATGCCGGCCCGGTCCGCCAGCGCGCCGAGCAGCGGCGCGAACGGCTGCTTCAGGCGTACGACGACGGTCTGGGCGTCGGGCGTGTCCACGCTCTCGATCGGGCCGAGTTCGCTCTTGCGCGCCGACCGGGCGTTGGTCAGGTGTCGTTGCAGCGTGGCCTTGACCGCGGCGGAGTCGAACGGCGTGCCGTCCGCGAAACGCGCGCCCTGACGTAGCGGAATCGTCACTGATCGGCCGTCGCTGCTGGTGGTGGGTAGTGCCGTCGCCAGTTGCGGCACCACCTGCGCCCGCTCGTCGACGTCGTAGAGCTTCTGGCACATCGCCTGGAAGACGTAGCGCGAGTAGAGGCTCCGGGAGAGGGTCGGGTCCAGCGCGTCGGGTTCCGCCGAGAGCGCGATGACGAGCTTGCCGCCCTGCTTCACCGCGGCCGGGTCTGCCGGTGCACCGAAGAAGTCCTGGCCGGTCGGCTGGCCGTCACCGGACTGCGTGCCACTCCCGCTGTTCGACACCGGCGAGCAGGCCGCGACGGCACAGACGACAGCGACCGCCGCCACAGTGGCCCGGAGTGGACGGAGCCAACGCGGGCTCGTTTCGCTGACGGAGAGGTTCGTCATTGGGAGCTCCTCGAGTGGGCGATTCGGGGAGCGTATGTTGTATACGAAGCCTGGCGCAAGACCTTCGTCGATGGCTGCCGAACCTCGCGTTCGCAGGGCGATGAGGGACGGGACCCGACCGTAGGAGCCGCCGCGCGGCCACTGCGGCGACGACCTCGATTGCTACTCGGCGCCGGACAGCGCGGCGGCGCGGCGTACGTCGTCCAGCAGGACCGCCATGTCCGACCGGGTGGTGCGGTAGTTGAGCACACAACCGCGCAACGCGAAGCGACCGTTGACGGTCGCGTTCGACAGGTACGAACTGCCGGCCTGCTGCAACGACACCATGATGCGCTCGTTGAGGCGGTCCAGCTCCTCCTCGTCGGCCTCGGACCGGGACCCGGTCCGCGCCGCCGGCGGCAGGTAGCGGAAGCAGAAGATGGAGAGCCCGACCGGGGCGAGCAGCTCGAAGTCGTCGCTCGCCTCGACGAGTTCCGCGACGTAGCGGGCACAGTCCAGGTTGGCCTCGATCGCCTCCCCGATCGCCCGGGAACCGGCGTGCCCCAGCAGCATCCACACCTTGAGGGCCCGGAAGCGCCGGGAAAGCTCCAGGCCGTAGTCCCAGAACGCGAACGCCTCGGCGGGCTCGGTCTGCGTGACCCGGGTGTAGTCGGCGTCCAGGCTGAAGGCGGCGCGCGCCGCCTCGGGATCGCGGTAGATCAGGCAGCCGCAGTCGGCGGGCAGGTAGAGCCACTTGTGCGGATCGAGGGCGATCGAGTCGGCCTCCGCCAGGCCGTCGAAGAGTGGGCGGGCCGAGGGGGCCAGCCGGGCGAAGCCGCCGTAGCACGCGTCGACGTGCATCCACAGCCCGTACCGGCGGGCGACCGCCGCGATCTCCGGCAGCGGGTCGACCGCCCCGGTGACGACCGTGCCCGCGGTCGCCACCACGCAGAACGGTTCCGCGCCCGCCGCCCGGTCCGCCTCGATGGCGCGTACGAGGTCGTCGACGTCCATCCGGAACCGGGCGTCGACCGCCACCTCTCGTACGTTCGCCCGGCCGATGCCGAGCAGCGCGGCAGCCTTGTGCACCGAGTGGTGGGTCTCCGTGGAGACGTAGACGCGCAACGGTGCGGGGTGGGCGCTCGCGCCACGGGTGGCGACCTCGTCGCCGCAGTGGCGGTGCCGGGCGGCGGCGAGCGCCGTGAAGTTGGCCATCGAGCCACCGCTGGTGAAGAGGCCGCCGGCGCTCGGGTGACACCCGAGCGCTTCCTTGATCCAGTCGATCGTGACGTGCTCCAGCTCGGTGGGCGCGGGCGCCGATCGCCAGGCGGGCAGATTCGCGTTCAGCGTCGACGCGAGGAGGTCCGCGACCGACGCGACCGCCGTGCCCGGCGCCGAGACGTACCCGAAGAAGCGCGGATGCCCGTTGTGCCGGCTGCCCGGCACGATCACCTCGCGGAAGACCTCGAGCAGGTCGGCGAAGTCGCGACCCTCGACGGGCAGCGGCTCGGCGAGTTGCTCCCGCACCGCGGCGGCAGTGGCGCGCGGAGCGATGGGCAGGTCGCGGAGCGAGGCGTGGTAGGCGGCCATCCACTCCACGGCCTGGCCGGCCAGCTCGCTGATCGTTGCGGGTGAGGGGTCCAACGCGGAGTCGACGCCGCGCCGCTCGGGAGACGTGGAACTCATGGCGGGAGAGTAGTTCGACCGGGCGACATTCCTCCGTGCCCGCTGGTGCCTCGACCGCCGTCCGGGCCCGTATCCTCGACGACCATGACGGCCGAACCCGAGGAGCCCGGACGCTGCGCGCATGCCCTGCTCCGCGAACGGGTCCGCCGGTTCGCCGAGGACCGCGACTGGCAGCCGTTCCACACGCCGAAGAACCTCGCCATGGCGCTCGCCGGTGAGGTGGGTGAGCTGCTCGCCGAGTTCCAGTGGCTCACCGCCGAACAGTCCGCCGAGGTGCTCGCCGACCCGGCGGCCGGCGCCCGGGTGCGGGCGGAGATCGGCGACGTGATGATCTACCTGACCCGCCTCGCCGACGTGCTCGGCGTCGACCTGGCCGAGGCCGCCCTGGCCAAACTGGACGCGGCCGCCGCCCGCTACCCGGTCGAGGAGGCGAAGGGTTCGGCTGCCAAGCGGTGACCCCGGGTGGCGGATTGACACCGGCG
Organism: Micromonospora sp. CNZ280; assembly: GCF_011759515.1. Lineage (NCBI taxonomy): Bacteria > Bacillati > Actinomycetota > Actinomycetes > Micromonosporales > Micromonosporaceae > Micromonospora > Micromonospora sp. CNZ280. The sequence goes on along the minus strand of NZ_JAAOYP010000005.1, from coordinate 706,360 downwards.
TCTCCCCGGGATTCCACTGGTGGGAGCGGCTCCCGAGCCCGCCGGTAGCGGGTGCGACGGTTGGCCGGCCACGTCAGCCGGCGCGCAGCGGCGCCGCTGTGACACCTGGGAGGGATCATGGACTCCTCGCCCGTCAGGCCACCGCAGGACGCCCAGACCATCCGCCGGCTGCGCCTCGGCGTCGGGGTGGTCGGGATCGCGCTGCCGTTCGTGCTGACCGTCGGCCACGCGCTGGTCACCGGCACGCCGGCCCTGCTCACCTCGATCAGCGCCTACTACTACACCGAACTGCGGGACGTCTTCGTCGGCAGCATGTGCGCGGTCGGGGTCTTCCTCATCTCCTACCGGCAGCGCAAGGTCGACGACCTGCTCGGCACGATCGCCGGGGTGCTGGCCATCGCGGTCGCGCTGTTCCCGGCCGCGACGCACGACCCGGGCGGCCCGGTCACCGCCACCGACGTGCTGGTCGGTCGGGTGCACCAGGTCTCGGCCGCGGCGCTGTTCGTGCTCCTCGCGATCTTCTGCATCGTCCTGTTCCCGCGCACCGATCCGCGTATCGGTGAGGCGCGGACCCGGGTCCGCGATGGCCTGTACCGCGCCTGCGGTGGGGTCATCCTGGCCGCCATCGCGCTCGCCGTGGCGAGCAACGCGCTGCCGGAATCCACTCGCGACACGCTGCGGCCGCTGTTCTGGTGCGAGGCGGTCGCGGTGCTCGCCTTCGGGATCGCGTGGTTCGTCAAGGGCGAGGCGATGTTCCGGCACGCGCGGGAGGCCCGGCGCGGAAAGCAGGACGGGCTGGCGCGCGCCCCGGATCCGGCACCGAGCCCGGCACCCGGTGCGCCGTAGCGTCGAGCGCGCGGGTCAGTCCGGACGCGGGGCCGTGACGAGCTGCGCGAACAGGTCGGCGGCCGCGTCCAGCACCTCCCGGTCACCGGTGACCAGCAGGTCCAGCAGCAGGCCACGGGTGGCGGCGAGGGCGAGCCGGGCCCGCTGGCGGGCCTGCGCCGCGTCGAAGCCGAGGCGCACGAACAGGTCCTCGACGGGACCGGCCCAGGCGGCGATGACGGTGGCCCGGAACGACTCGGTCCAGCTACGACCGAACAGTGCCTGCGCGTAGATCTCGAAGAACAGCCGCTCCGCCGGGGCCAGTTCGGGATCCGCGAGGCGCCGCCAGAACCGCCGGCTCACCTCGACCGGGTCGTCCAGCCCGTCGGCAAGTGCGGCGAGCGCCGCGCGCTGCTCGGCCTCGATCCGCCGGACGACCTCGGCGAGCAGGCCCTCCCGGCTGCCGAAGTGGTAGATCAGCATGCGGTGGCTGGTGCCCGTACCGACGGCGATCTCGCGCAGGCTGAGCTGGCTGAACCCGCCCTCGGTCAGGAAGGCGACGCAGCGGTCGAGCAGCGCCGCGCGGGCGTCACCGGCCACCGGTGGGCGCCGCGCCGTCGCCGGCCGCCGCAGCGGCCGGGTCCTCGGCGGCCGCGGCGAGGCCGGCCGCCTCCATCCGCAGGTAGCGTCGGGTCTTCGCCGCGGTCAGCAGCGCGACCAGCCCGGCGAGGGCACCGGTCTGCCGGATGCCCACGGTGATCCGGGTGGCTCCGTCCGGCTGGCGTTCGACGCGGTGGTACGCGACGGTGTGCACGCCCGGCGCCGTTGCCTCCCAGGCGAACGACGCGCCCTCCCGGAGGTCGCAGACCCGCCACACAGTGGTCGGGAGGCCGGGCTGCCGGACCCGGAACCGGCTGCCGGTCACGAGCGCCGGCCCGTCGAGGGGCTCCACCGAGGACATCGACGCCGTCCACCGGGGATATTCCGTCACGTTCCGCACCGCCGCCCACGCGCGGGCGGGGTCGGCGGCGGTGGTGATGGTCTCCTCGTAGTCCATGTACCAGATGGTACATGGACCGGGGTAGTCACTCGAAGCGGGACGGGTCCCCGGCGCCCCGGCGCAGGATCTCCGGCTCCGGCTGCGACAGGTCGACCACGGTCGTCGGCTCCTTGCCGCAGTCACCGGCGTCGAGCACGGCGTCGACCAGGTGGTCGAGCCGTTCCTTGATCTCCCAGCCCTGGGTCAGCGGCTCGTCCTCCCCCGGCAGCACCAGGGTGCTCGACAGCAGCGGCTCGCCCAGTTCGGCCAGCAGCGCCTGGGCGACCGTGTGGTCCGGCACCCGTACGCCGACGGTGCGCTTGCGGGGATGCAGCAACCGGCGCGGCACCTCGCGGGTCGCCGGCAGGATGAACGTGTAGCTGCCCGGGGTGCTCGCCTTCACCAGCCGGAAGGCCGCGTTGCTCACCTTGACGAGCTGGCCGAGCTGGGCGAAGTCCCGGCACACCAGCGTGAAGTGGTGCCGGTCGTCCAGGTGCCGGATCTCCCGGATCCGCTCCAGCCCGTCGCGGTTGCCCAGCTGACAGCCCAGGGCGTAGCAGGAGTCCGTGGGGTAGGCGACCAGCCCGCCGTCGCGGATCAGGTCGACGACCTGCCGCAGGGCCCGGGGCTGGGGGTTGTCCGGGTGCACGTCGTAGTACCTCGCCATCCACCGAGACTAGGCGCTTCCCGGCGGCCCTGCCCTCCCCCGGCAGGCTGGTGACCGCCGCGGCCGGCACCGGCCCGGTCAGTACCGGCCGCCACTGCCGACCCGCGCGGCCACCCGGTCGTGCAGCGCGGCCAGCGCCGGGCTCACCGCGGCGGTGAGCGGCGTCGGGTCGGCCAGCCGCCGCGCCGCCTCCGGCAGCCAGGCGAGGTCGGCGTCGAAGCGGGCGCGGGCGGCGCGGACCTCACCGGCCGGGTCGGCCGGGTCGAGGCGCCGGCCGCCGCGCATCACCGGCACCAGCAGCGGCTCCCGGTCGCCCGGCGGCGGCTCGTCGCGCAGCCCCACCACGTCGCCGCTGGCGCCGGTGGGATCGCGGAAGACCTGCTTCGGTCCGGGCAGGGTGGCCTTGCCCGGGGACAGCTTGAGCACCGGCCGGTCGCCGACCGCCACCAGCTTGTACGCGCTGTCCAGCGACGGCGCGTCGTAGGAGACGCCCATCCGGGTGCCCACGCCGTACCCGTCGATCGGTGCGCCGGCGGCGACGAGCGCGGCGATGACGTCCTCGTCGAGGCTGCCGCTGGCCACGATCTGCGCCCGGGGCAGCCCGGCGTCGTCCAGGATCGCCCGGGTCTGCTTGGCCAGCGCGGCCAGGTCGCCGGAGTCGAGCCGGACGCCGAGCGGCCCGGTCAGGCCGAGTTCGGCGACCACGTCGACGGCCGCCCGCACGCCGGCCGGCGTGTCGTAGGTGTCGACCAGGAAGATCGGGTTGGTCGGGAAGTCGGTGGCGAACGCCCGGAACGCCGCCCGCTCGTCCGGAAACGCCTCGACGTACGAGTGGGCCATCGTGCCGGACGGCTTGAGCCCGTAGCGCCGGGCGGCCTCGACGTGGCTGGTGGCGGCGAAGCCGGCGATGGCCGAGGCGCGGGCCACCCCCGCCCCCGCCTCGATGCCGTGGGTACGGCGGAAGGCGAAGTCGATCAGCTGGGCGTCACCGGCGGCGAGCCGGCAGCGGGCAGCCTTGCTGGCGACGGTGGTCTGGAAGGTGATCAGGTTCAGCACGCCGGTCTCCACGAGCTGCGCCTCGGCGAGCGGCGCGGTGATCTCCAGCAACGGCTCGTCGGCGAAGACCACCCGTCCCTCCGGCACGGCCCGGACGTCGCCGGTGAACCGGATCCCGGCCAGCGCGGTCAGGGTCTGCTCGTCGAAGCCGCCGACGTCGCGCAGGTAGGCCAGGTCGTCGTCGTCGAACGCGAAGCTCTCCAGGAAGGTCAGCGCGTCGGCCAGCCCGGCCGCCACCAGGAAGCCGCGCCGCGCGGGCAGGCGGCGGGCGAACAGGCTGAAGGTGGCGGGCTCGACCAGGCCGCGGCGCAGGTAGCTGGCCGCCATCCGCAGCTCGTACAGGTCGGTCCGCAACCCGGTCATGCCGTCTCCTCGACCACGCCCCCACTGTGGCCGAGCGGGTGCGGCCACGTACCGCGAACGGAAGAACCGGCGGCCCGGGGCCGGGCGGGGCGGGGTGGCCCGGCTCAGCGTGCGGCGGGATGGCGCCGCTCGGCGTGGGCGGCCGCGTCCTCGATCAGCCGGGCCAGCCGGATCGGGTCGGCCAGCACCGTGACGTGGCCGGTGCGTGGCAGCCGGATCAGCCGACCGTCGCGGCAGGCGGCCAGGTACGACCGCTCGTCGGCGCGGAACGGGTCCCGGTCGCCGTTGACCAGCCAGACCGGGCCGGGATAGGCGGCCAGGGCGCCGAGCTGGTCGTGGCCGGCGACCGCCGCGACCACCGCCGGCATCACCTCGCTGGACAGGCCGCCGGCCACGACGGCGTCCGCCGCCGGGCGCGGCAGGGCGCGGCGGAAGGCGTACGCGCTGAGCTGGTTGGCCTGCTCCGGGAAGCGCGCGGCGAGCGCGGCCGCCCCGCGGTAGAGCCCGACGAGCCGGGTGGGCCGTGCGGTGCAGCCGATGGCGACCAGCCCGGCCACCCGCTCGGGGAAGCGGCCGGCGGCGGCGATGCCGACGAAGCCGCCGAGCGACAGGCCGGCGACCAGCGCCCGCCCGCCGACGTGGTCGACCGCGGCGGCGACCGCCTCGGTGGCGGCGGCCATGGTGAAGGGCTCGCCGCGGCGGGCGCCGTGGCCGGGCAGATCGACCGCGTGCGCGGGCCGGTCGAGTTGGCCGACCACCGGCTCCCACATGGTGCGGCTGACCCGGATGCCGTGGACGAGGACGATGGGCAGGGCCATCTGCGCTCCTTTCAACCGCAACGCAACGGTGCGTTGCGGTACCAGTAGAACACAACGCAACGGTGCGTTGCTATCCTGCTCGGCGTGGCACCACGCAGGCAGCAGGAGATCTTCGACAGCACGCTCACGCTGCTGGCCGAGAAGGGCTACGACGGCCTCACCATCGAGGCGGTGGCCGAGCGCGCCGGGGTGAACAAGACGACGATCTACCGGTGGTGGCCGTCCAAGGCCGCGCTGCTGGCGGACGCGCTCGTCGAAGCGCCGCTGCTCGACCTCCACACCCCGGACACCGGCACCCTGCGCGGTGACCTGACGGCGGTCGTGGGCGCCATCGTCGCGCTCCTCACCACGCCGCCCTCATCGGACGTGGCCGTCGCGGCGCTCGCCGCCTCCGCCCACCGGGCCGAGCTGGCGTCGGCCACCCAGCGGTTCTTCGCCGACCGGCTGGCCCGCGAGCGTCCCATCTTCGAACGGGCCGTCCGCCGGGGCGAGCTGACCCCCGACGCCGATCCCATGACGATCATGGACGCGCTCGCCGGAGCCGTGTGGTGCCGCGCGGTGTTCCGGGGGCGGCCGATCGACGACGCCTTCGTCGACCGCACGGTGGCGATGGTCCTGCACGGCGTGGCCGACTGACCGGCGACACCAGCCTCGGGGCGGCACCCGGTCCGCGCGGCCCGCCCGCGACCGCCGGCCCACTTACACCGAACGGAGCAGCACAAACAGCGGCAACCGGGGTAAGCAGCGCCGCGCGGGGATCCCGCGACGCAGGATCGGTTGCCGGCAGGAGCTGCTTGACGTGCGTACGTCCGAGGGGGCCGGGGTGGCTCCACGGCTCGGGAGGACCCTCCCGCTGCTCACGCTGGCCGCCGTCCCGCCCGCGCTGGAGGCCGCCGTGCTGGCGGCGCTCAGCTTCTACTCCGCGAGCGGGCTCGCGCCGCAGGCCACCGCCGTCTGGCCGTACGACTCCTACCACGACCTACGCTGGCTGCTGGTCTACCACAACTCCTGGTCGACGTTCCTGCTCGGCCTGCTGGCGGTGACCGCGGTGCGGGGTCTGCTGTCGGCGTGGATGACCGGCCTCGCGTGGCCCGCGCACACGCCCCGCCCGTCGTACCGCTGGCTGATCCGGCGCAACATCGAGGTGGCCGCCCTCGCCACGGTGATCATCTCGCCGTGGGCCGCCCTCGCCGTGGCGTACTCGGCGGTCGCGCTGTCGTGGTATCTGCTGGCGTCGCTGCTGCCCATGCTCGTGCTGGCGCCGTTCCTGGCCCGCGGCGGCGTGGTCAGCCGGTGGTGGCGCGGCCTGCCCTCGGCGGCCCTGTTCGGCTGGTCGCTGCTCAACTTCGTGGTCCTCACCGCCGCCGGGGCGATCATGTCGGCCGTGCCGCTGTGGTGGGGCGTGCCGATCGCCGCCGCAGCCGGCGCGGCCAACGGGCTGCTCTGGCGAAGCACGGTCGCCGCCGCGGCGTTCCAGGCGCCGGTGCGCCTGCAACGGGTGCCCGTGGCGCCGCTGGCGATCGTCGTCACCATGGCCGGCTCGGTCTTCGCCGAGGCCGGCGTCGGCATCGCGGCCGGCGGGTCGGGCGACTGGCGGGCTCCGGTGCTCACGGAGCATCTCGAGGAGCGGATCCCCTACGCCGTGATCGCCATCGCCGGGCACGACTCCAGCTACGACGGCCGCCCCGCGGTGGACCCGCGGGTGGAACGGTTCTCCTACCGCGGCCTGGACGACCGGGAGCGCCCGCTGCCCTACCAACCGCAGGACACGCACCAGTCGGTGGGCTCCAGCGCCGCGCTGCTCTCCCAGCACATCGACTCGCTGCAACGCCGGACCGGCCGGCCGGTGGCGCTGCTCGGCGAGAGCGAGGGTGCCATGGTGGCCCGGATGTACCTGGAACGGTGGCCGGAGTCACCGGTGGACGCGGTCATCATGTTCAGCCCGCTGACCCGCCCCGGCCGGGTCTACTACCCGCCGGCCGGGTACGACGGCTGGGGCGTGGTCGCCGGATGGGAACTGCGGCTGGTCGCGGCGCTGTCCAACCTCACCAAGGAGGTCGACAGCGACCCGGACGAGCCGTTCGTCCGGTCGGTGCTCGCGGATGCGCCCTTCTACCGCAACCGCACGCTGTGCCCGGTTGCCGGAGTCCGCATGATCGCGTACCTACCGACCGTCTCCGCCGTCGAGGCACCGCCGGGCGAGTACTCCCGGATCCCCACCGTCGAGGTGCCCGGGCTGCACGCGTTCCCGCTCGACCAGGCACTGGTGCAGGAGACCGTGATGGCCTTCCTGGCCAACGAGCCGGTCGACCGGCCCCGCCGGGAGTACCGGCTCTTCCAGCACCTCGGCGCCGCCTGGCAGGCGCCGCCCCTCGCCATCGGGCTCAACCCCATCTGGTCGGCGAACCGCGAGGCCGACCCGGCCTTCAGCGGGCGGATCTGCGAAGCCCAGTGACCGAGGGCGGTCAGCCGGGTTCTTGGGTGACCAGGCTGTCGAGGGCGACGCCGGGGTCGGCCAGCCGGTCGGGGTCGACCGGCTGCCGGGAGCGGATCAGCTCCTTGATCGGGTGGGTCACGTCCCACACGTTGACGTTCATGCCCGCCAGCACCCGCCCCCGGGAGGTCCAGAACGCGATGAACGCGCCGCCGTCGAGGTCACCGCGGACGACCACCCGGTCGTACGAGCCCGGCGGGGCGTGGCCGGTGTACTCCATGCCCAGCTCGTACTGGTCGGTGTAGAAGTAGGGCAGCCGGTCGTAGCTGACCGGCCGGCCGAGCAGGCCGCGGGCGGCGGCCGGCCCGGAGTGCAGGGCGTTGGCCCAGTGCTCGACGCGGACCCGGGTGCCGAGCAGCGGGTGCTGGGCGTTGGCCAGGTCGCCGGCGGCCCAGATGTGCGGGTCGTCGGTGCGCAGGGTGTGGTCGACGAGGACGCCGTCGTCGACCGCGAGGCCGGCCCGCTCGGCGAGTTCGGTGGCGGGCCGCACCCCGACGCCGACGACCACGAGGTCGGCCGGGAGGGTGGTGCCGTCGGCCAGCCGGACGGCACTGACCCGACCCGTCCCCTGGAAATCTTGCACCTGCGCCCGGAAGTGGAAGGTGACCCCGTGGTCGCGGTGCAGGTCGGCGAAGACGGTGGCGAGCCGGTCGCCGAGCACCCGGTGCAGGGGCAGGTCGGCGACCTCGACGACGGTGACGGTGGCGCCGCGGGTGCGCGCGGCGGCCGCCACCTCCAGGCCGATCCACCCGGCGCCGACCACCACCACGTTCGCGCCGTCGACCAGCGCCTGGCCGACCCGGTCGCTGTCGGCGAGGGTACGCAGCCGCAGCACCCCGTCGAGGTCCGCGCCGGGTACCGGCAGGGTGCGCGCCCGCGCCCCGGTGGCCAGCAGCAGCCCGCCGTAGCGCAGGCGCTGCCCGTCGGCCGTCTCGACCGCACGCGACACCCGGTCCAGCCCGGTCACCCGGGTGCCGGTGCGCAGGTCGACGTCGTGTTCGGGATACCAGCCGGCGTCGTGCACGTGGACGCTGTCCCGCTCGGCGGTGCCCAGCAGCAGGCCCTTGGACAGCGCCGGCCGTTCGTACGGGCGCTCGGCCTCCTCGCCGAGCAGGACGACGTCGCCGTCGTACCCCTCCTCGCGCAGCGTCTGGGCGGCCCGGGCGCCGGCCAGGCCGGCGCCCACGATCACGATCGGACCTTGCTCGGTCACTGTTCCTCCTCGTACGGATTCACGGGCGGGCGCCGACGCCGGTCAGCGCGAAGAACTCGGCGCGCGAGCGCGGGTCGTCGCGCAGCGTGCCGAGCAGCGTCGAGGTGACGGTGGTGGCGCCGACCGCGCGCACCCCGCGCAGGCTCATGCAGAGGTGCTCGGCCTCGACGACCACCCCGACCCCCTTCGGCCGCAGCTGCGCGGCGAGCCAGTCGGCGATCTGCCGGGTCAGCCGTTCCTGGACCTGCGGGCCGTGCGCGAAGAGCTCCACCACCCGGGCGAGCTTGGACAGCCCGAGGATCCGCCGGCCGGGCAGGTAGCCGACGTGGGCGACGCCGAGGAACGGCAGGAAGTGGTGTTCGCACACCGAGCGGATCGGGATGGAGCGGGCGACGACGAGTTCGTCGTAGCCCTCGTCGTTGTCGAAGGTGGTGAGCCGGAACTCGCGCGGGGTGAGCAGTTCGGCGTAGGCGCGCGCCATCCGGCCCGGCGTGTCGGCCAGCCCGTCGGCGTCGACGTCGACGCCGAGCGCCGCGAGGAAGGCGGCCGCGGCCCGTTCGGCGGCGGCCAGGTCCCGGCCGGGCCGACGCCGCAGCACCCGCAGCGGGCCCGGTCCGGCCTCGTCCTCGGCGACCGACGCACCGTCGGTCGTGGACGCCGGGTCCATCAGGTCCATGTCGGCCACCCATCCGTTTTCGCCAACCACCATTGTCGTTATTCATGCTGGACCCGGCGCGGCGGAATTTCAATAGCGAGCGCTGGTGATAATCTCGGGGGGTGCCGGACCGGTGGACCGCCGTGGCCGCGCTCGCCGATCCGTCCCGGCGGGCGCTGTACGACCACGTCCGTCACCAGGACCACCCGGTCAGCCGCGAGGAGGCCGCCGACGCCACCGGGATCACCCGCGGGCTGGCCGCCTTCCACCTCGACAAGCTCGTCGACGCCGGCCTGCTGCGCGCCCACTACCAGGCGCCACCGGACCAGCCCCGGGGCCGGGGCCGCAGCCCCAAGGTGTACGAGCCGGCCGGCGACGGGCTCGCCGTGACGATCCCGGAACGCCGCTACGAGTTGATCGCCGAGATCCTCGCCGACGCGGTCGCCGAGGACCCGACCCGCGCCGACGACGCCGCACGTCGCCTCGCCGGGCAGCGGGGCCGCGACCTCGGTGCCGGCCTGGCCGCGGACGGCTGCGGGATCCTGTCCGCGCTGGACGGGCTCGGCTTCGAGCCGCGGCCCGACGCGTCGCGCCGGGTGCTGCTGCACAACTGCCCGTTCCACGCCCTGGCCACCCGGCACACCGCGCTGGTCTGCGGGCTCAACCACGCCTTCCTCACCGGGTTGCTCGACGGGCTCGGCGCGGCGGGCGCCGAGGCCCGGCTGGCGCCCCGCCCCGGGGCCTGCTGCGTGCAGCTGGATCTGCCGTCCTGAACTCCGGTTCAGGACGGGGGCAGCAGCGGCAGGACGCTCTCCACATGGTCCAGCTCGCGTTCCAGCACCCGCATGTCGGCGTCGGCGAGCCGGCCCGCGTCCCGCCAGGCGAGCAGTTCCTCCCGCTCGGCGTCGATCATCTCCCGCCGGGCCCGCAGCGCGGCCCGGTACTCCTCGTCGGTCGGCAGCATCTGGTCCTCGACCGCGGAGAGCAGCTCGACCCGGGTGGTGTACCGCTGCTGGCGGACCTCGGCCGCGCGACGCAGCGGCGCCGCGATCTTCCCGACGGTGGGGTCGGCCGCGGCGAGCGACTCCAGCCGCTGCAGGGCGGCCTGCACGGCGGCGGCGCGCGCCTGGTTGCGGGTCAGCGCCCGACTGACCTCGGTGCCCGGCAGCCGCAGCCGGCGCAGCAGCGGGGCGAAGGTCAGCCCCTGGCCGATCAGGGTCACCAGCACCACCAGATAGGCGCAGAAGAGCAGTAGGTCCCGGGCGGGGGTGTCGGCGGGCAGGGTGAACGCCGCGGCCAGGGTGATCACCCCACGGGTGCCGGCCCAACTCAGCGCGAGCAGTTCCCGCCCGGACAGCGGCGGGTTGCCCGGGCGCGGGTCGCCGCCCAGCCGGGCGTGCATCCGCGTGGGCAGGTGCGCCGCCAGCAGCAGCCACAGCGGCCGTACCAGCAGCACCGTGCCGACGGTGACCGCGGCGGCGGTGACGACCGTGCTGACGTCGTAGTCACGCAGGCCGCGGACGACCGCCGGCAGTTGCTGGCCGATCAGCAGGAACACGTAGCCCTCGAGGAGGAACTCCACCAGGTGCCACACCGCGCGGGTCTGCAGGCGCGCCCGGCTGGACTGCAGCGACGCGCTGCGGTGGCCGAGCCACAGGCCGGCCACGACGACCGCGAGCACCCCGGACACGTGCAGCTTCTCGGCCGCCAGGTAGGCGGCGAACGGGGTGCCCAGTGACAACGCGTTGTCGATCAGCGGGTCGCTGACCTTCTTCCGGACCTGGGCGATGGCCGCGGCGAGGACCAGGCCGACCAGCAGCCCGCCGGTGGCCACGACGAGGAAGTCCCCCACCGCGTGGCCGACGGAGAACGCCCCGCCGACCGCCGCCGCGACGGCGACCTGCAGGATCGTCAGGGCGGTGGCGTCGTTGAGCAGCCCCTCCCCCTCGACCAGCGTGATCAGCCGGGGCGGCAGGCCGGCGCGCCGACCGATCGACAGCGCCGCGACCGGGTCCGGCGGCGAGACCGCCGCGCCCACCGCGATACCGACGCTCAACGGCACTGCGGCCACCGTCGCGTTGAGCCCGAACCCGACGGCGAGCGCGGTGACCAGCACCAGGGCCACCGACAGGCCGGCCACCGTACGGGCGTTGGTGCGCAGCGCGGTCAGGCTCGACTGCAACGCGGCGGCGTAGAGCAGCGGCGGGATGACCAGGTAGAGCACGGCCTCGGGGTCGAGGGTGAGGTTCGGGCCGGGCAGGTAGCCGTAGCCGATGCCGGCGAGGACCAGCAGCACCGAGGCCGGCACGCCGCTGCGGTGGGCCACCGCGTTGACGGCCATGACCACCACCAGACCGCCGAGCACCAGCGCCAACGCGGTCACCATCCGAGCCGATCCCTCCTGTCCGGCGGCCGGGGTCCGGCGTTCGCGCCGGCGGCCGGGTCACCAGCCCACGCTCCCACGGACGCGGGCGCGACCGGGCGGCGGGTGGCGCGTCGGACAGCAGGTAGGGCGGCGCGGGCCGGCCCGCTCGGGGGCCGGCCCGCGTCGGTCGTACGGGTCAGGAGGCCTCGGGGCTCGTGGCCGCCTGCCGCTCGGCGGCGAGGGTCAGGGCGCGCAACTCCGGGGCCATCGTCGCGGTGGCGGGTTCCCGACGCAGTTCACGGAGCAACCCGACGACCATGCCGACCATCACGAACAGGAACGGCAGGGCGGCGAGGATGGTCAGCGACTGCAGCGCGGACAGCCCACCGGCGAGCAGCAGCACCGCGGCCACCAGCCCGGTCAGCACCCCCCACATGGCGACCAGCCAGTTCTTCGGCTCGATGTCGCCGCGGGAGGAGAGCGTGCCCATCACCACCGAGGCGGCGTCCGCGCCGCTGACGAAGAAGAGCGCCACCAGCACCATCACCACGATCGCGGTGACGGTGAAGAGCGGGAACTCCCGCAGTACCGCGAAGAGCGCCGCCTCCGGGCTCTCCGCCACCGCGGCGGACAGGTCGGTGCCGCCGAGCTGCAGGTTGATGGCGGTGCCACCGAACACCGAGAACCAGACGAAGCTGACCAGGCTCGGAATGGCCACCACGCCGAGGACGAACTGGCGGATCGTGCGGCCCCGGGAGATCCGGGCGATGAACGCGCCGACGAACGGCGTCCAGGAGATCCACCACGCCCAGTAGAAGATGGTCCAGCCGGCCATCCACTCCTCGCCGCCGAAGGCGCCGGTGCGGAAGCTCATCGGGATGAGGTCGTAGAGGTAGCCGCCGGTCGACGCGGTGAGCGTGTTGAAGATGAAGACGGTCGGGCCCACCACGAGCAGGAAGAACAGCAGCGCCACCGCGAGCACCATGTTGGTGTTCGACAGGAACTGGATGCCGCGCTTGACGCCGGTGATGGCGGAGACCACGAACGCCGCGGTGAGCACCGCGATGATGCCGATCGCCAACGGGGTGGAGTTCGGCACGTCCCACAGGTTCGTCAGCCCGCTGTTGATCTGAAGGGCGCCCAGGCCGAGCGAGACCGCGGAGCCGAACAGCGTCGCGAAGATCGCGAAGATGTCGATGGCCTTGCCGGGACCGCGGTTGGCGCGCTCGCCGATGAGCGGGAAGAAGGCGCTGCTGATCAGGCCGCGCCGGCCCTTGCGGAAGGTGAAGTAGGCGATCGCCAGGCCGACCACGGCGTAGATCGCCCACGGGTGCAGCGCCCAGTGGAAGAACGAGTACTCCATGGCCACCCGGGCGGCCTGCTGGGAGTTCGGCTCGGTGAGCCCGCGCGGCGGGGTGCCCAGGTGGGACAGCGGCTCGGCGGCGCCCCAGAACATCAGGCCGATGCCCATGCCGGCGCTGAACATCATCGCCACCCAGGACACGGTGGAGAACTCGGGCTTCTCGTCGTCCCGGCCGAGCTTGATCCGGCCGTACCGGCTGAGCGCCAGCCAGATCGACAGCGCCACGAAGCCCGCGCTGCCCAGTACGAAGACCCAGCCGAACACGCTGACGACCCAGTCGAGCGCCGTCCCGGTGACCGACGCCAGGTTGTCGGTCGCCAGGATGCCCCACAGGACGAAGAGCACCGACGCCGCGGCGGCCACGCCGAGCACGGTCCGGTCGATGCCTCGCTGGCCGCCGTCCGGCCCGATGGGCGGACCGCCTGGCTCGGTGTTGTCCTCGGTTGTCGCCGGTTTGGCAGACACGGTCATGGTCTGTGGACCCTCCGTGGTCTCACGGGACGCGGGCCACCTGCCTGGGCGCGATCGCGCGTCCGTCCCCGCGTCCCTGTCTCGGCCCTGCCGACCGGAGCGGCCCGGGCACTCGGGAAGCAGTCGCGGCGGGCGGCGTTCGCTGGACTGCGACCAGCGCGACGCCGCGACTGTGCGGCCACCACTCTCGGAGCCGATCGTGGAGGCGACCCTGCGGTTCCATGACAGTTGTGTGACAAGATCGGCTCGCGAGCGACCCAGACGGGGCCAGGGGGACCCTTCGTGGTTGAAAGCGCCGCGCCGGTGGCGGATGCTGTGGATACATCTACGTTCACGAATATAGGAGGGGTCGGATGCGCCGCCTGCCGATCGTCGCCCTCGTCCTGGCCACCCTGCTGCTCGGCGGACCACCCGCCGCCCACGCCGCCGCTCCCGCCCCCGCACCTGCCGCCGGCGACGCCGCAACGGCGCTGGCCGGGATCCGCACCCCCGGCACCGCCTGGGGCGTCGACCCGGCCACCGGCCGGCAGACCGTCACCATCGACGACACCGTCACCGGCACCGACCTCGCGGCGCTGCGCACGACCGCCGCCCGGGCCGGCGCCGCGCTCCGGCACGAGCCAGGGCGGTTGCGCATCCTCATCGCCGCCGGCCAGGCCGTCTACGGCAGCGGCGGCGGGCGCTGCTCGCTCGGCGCGAACGTGCGCAGCGGCAGCACCTACTACTTCGTCACCGCCGGGCACTGCACCACGACGGCCGCGACCTGGTACGCCGACGCCGCGCACAGCACCGCGATCGGCTCCCGGGTCGGCAGCAGCTTCCCGACCAACGACTACGGCCTGGTGCGCTACACCGGCCGGATCGCCCACCCCAGCGCCGTCTACACCCACCCCGGCCTGCTCACCGTCCACAGCGCCGGCAACGCGTACGTCGGGCAGGCGGTGTGCCGCAGCGGCGCCACCACGGGTGTACGGTGCGGCCTGGTCACCGCCCTCAACCAGACGGTGAACTACGCCCAGGGCAGCGTGTCCGGCCTGATCCGCACCAACATCTGCGCCGAGCCCGGCGACAGCGGCGGCCCGCTCTACGTGGCTGCCACCGGCACGATCATCGGCATCCTCTCCGGCGGCAGCGGCAACTGCACCACCGGTGGCACCACCTACTACCAGCCGATCACCGAGGTCCTCGCCGCGTACGGCCTCACCATCCCCTGAGCCCGCACCGGCGCGGCAGCACCCCGCTTCCCCCGGCGCACCATCGGGAGTACGGTGACCGGTGGTGCGCCGGGAAGCCTGGTCGGCAGTCGTGACACGTCGTCGACCGGAGGCGCCGCATGGCCACCCCTGCCGTCCGCACCGCACATCTGACCAAGCGCTACGGGTCGCTGCTCGCCCTCGACGGGCTGGATCTCACCGTGCCGGCCGGCGAGGTGTTCGGGTTCCTCGGCCCGAACGGCGCCGGGAAGTCCACCACCATCCGGCTGCTGCTCGGCCTGGCGCGGCCCACCGCCGGCCGCGCCTGGATCTTCGACACCGACGCCGGTGACGTCGCCGCCCACCGCCGGTTGGCCTACGTGCCCGCCGACGTCGCGCTGTGGCCGCAGCTCACCGGCGCGGAGACCCTCGAACTGCTCGCCGCCACCGGGCCCGGCGTCGACCGCGCCTACCGCGACGAACTGATCGACCGGTTCGCCCTCGACCCGGCCAAGCCCGGCCGGACGTACTCGACCGGGAACCGGCAGAAGGTCGCGCTGGTCGCCGCGTTCGCCACCCGCGCGCCGCTGCTGGTCCTCGACGAACCGACCAGCGGCCTCGACCCGCTGATGGAGCGGGAGTTCCGTCGGGCCGTCGCGCACGCCCGCGACCGGGGCCAGACCGTCTTCCTCTGCTCGCACCAGCTCGCCGAGGTCGAGGCGGTCTGCGACCGGGTGGCGATCCTGCGCGCCGGCCGGCTGGTCGACGTGGCCGGCGTGCCCGAGCTGCGCCGGCTGCACCGCACCGAGGTGACCGCCCGCTTCACCGGCCCCGCGCCCGACCTGCGCGGCCTCGCCGGCGTCGACATCCTCACGGCGGATCCCGAGCTACTCCGGCTCACCCTGACCGGGCCGCCCGCGCCGGCCCTGCGCGCCCTCGCGGCAGCCGAGGTCACCGCGCTCACCGTCCGCGAGCCCAGCCTGGAGGAGATCTTCCTCGACTACTACGGCGAGGCGGACCGGTGACCGCCACCGCGCAACCCGCCACCACCCACCCCGGTCGCACCTCCACCGGAGCCGGCGCCGCCGCCACCCGGCTCGCGGTACGCCAGGTCCGCCGGACGGCGCTCGTCGTCCTGACGCTGACCGTCGGCATGTCGACGCTGGTCGCCACCACCTACGCCAGCACCGTCGGCGACGACGGGCTCGACACCGCCTCGCTGGCCGCGCTGGCCCGCAACCCGGCGGTCCGCACCCTGTTCGGCGAACCCGTCGCCCTCGACACCGCCGGCGGCTTCACCGCGTGGCGCACCGGCACCGTGCTGGCCGTCCTGCTGTCGGTGTGGGGCCTGCTCGCCACCACCCGGATCACCCGCGGCGAGGAGGAGGCCGGCCGCTGGGACCTGCTGCTCGCCGGCCGGCTGACCCCGGCCGGGGTGCTCGGCCGGCACCTCGCGGTGCTGGCGGGCACCCTGGCCGGGACCGGGATCGCGCTCGCCGCGGCGCTCACCGCCGCCGGCACGCCGGCTCGGGGGGCTGCCCTGCACGCCACCGGCCTGGCGCTGGTCGGTGCGTACGCCGTCGCGGCCGCCGCCCTCGCCGCGCAGGTCTTCCCCACCCGGGCCGGTGCCACGGGCGGTGCCCTGGCCCTGCTGGGTGTCGCCCTGCTGGCCCGGATGGTGGGCGACGGCGTCGCCCCGCTCGGTTGGCTGCGCTGGCTGCCCCCGTACGGCCCGCTCGCGCTGACCCGCCCGTACCAGGACGACCGGTGGGCGCCGCTGGCCGTCGTCGCCGTCACCACCGTCGCACTGGCCGGCGGCGCGCTCGCCCTGGCCGGCCGGCGGGACGTCCGGGACGGGCTGCTCAGCCCTCCTGCGGGTCGGCCGCCCCGCCTGCGGCTGCTCGGCTCGGTCGGGGCCTTCGCCGTGCGGCGGCTGCTGCGGCCGCTCGCCGGCTGGTCCGCCGGGATCGGCGCGTACTTCCTGCTGATCGGGCTGCTCGCCGACTCGATGACCGCCTTCCTGGCCGAGAACCCCCGCTTCGCCGACCTGGCCGCGCAGGCGGGCTTCACCGGCCTCGGCACCGTCCGCGGCTACGCCGCCACCCTGTTCGCCCTGCTCGCCGTCCCGGTCGGCGCGTTCGCCGCGGTCCGGCTCGCCGCGTTCGCCGCCGCCGAGACGGACGGACGGCTGACCCTGCTCCAGGCCGGCCTGAGCGGCCGGACCCGGCTGCTCGCCGCCGAGGCGGTGACCACGACCGTCGGGGTGGCCGTCCTGGTCACCGTCGCGGCGGTGGCGACCTGGCTCGGCGCGGTCACGGTCGGCGCGGACCTGCCGCTGGCCGCGGCGCTCGCCGGCACCTGGAACGTGGTCCCGCTGGTGCTGCTCGGCCTAGGCGCCGCGGTGCTCGCTCTCGGCCTGGGCACCCGGGCGGTGGCGGCCCTGGGCATGCTGCCGACGGCCGGCGGGTTCCTGCTCAAGGTGGTCGCGGACAGTCTGACGGCGCCGGGCTGGGTGAGCCGGCTGTCCCCGTACGCCCATCTGGCGGCCGTGCCGGAGGTGGCGCCGAACGGGCCGGCGGCGGCCGTCATGCTCGCCCTCGCCGGCGCGGCCCTGGTCGCCGGCGCCTGGGGCTACCGCCGCCGAGACCTGCGTCCGTAGCTGTACACATCCGGGACGTTGGTCAATCTCGTGACGGGCGGCTGGCTCCGGCCAGCCGCCGCCGACGTGTAGGGATTCGCGGTGCTCGGGGGTCCCGGGTGCCAGCGGTTGTTTCGGCGTCCCGGAGGGCTCCGGTGGTGACCCGGGAGGCGAGCAGGAGCGCGGCGAGCACGAGGCCGAGGGCTGCCGCGATGAAGGGTGCGCGGATCCCCAGGCTGCGCCCGAGCAGGCCGCCGGCGAGGGCGCCGAAGGGGACGACACCCAGGACGACCAGGCGGTAGGCGGCGGTGACGCGGCCGAGGAGTACGTCGGGGACCGCTGCTTGGCGCAGGGTGCTGACGACGATCTGGTTCAGCGAGGTGGCGATGGCAGCGCAGAACATGCTGGCAAGGGCGAGGGGTGTGGTGTGCCCCAGGCCGAGGATGGCGTAGCTGGCGGCCGGGGCGAGGGCGGCGAGCCAGGTGATCGGGCCGCCGCCGATGCGGGGCACGACGTGTTCGGCGAGCAGCGAGCCGGCGATCGCACCGGCGGCGGGAACCGCGATGAACAGACCGTAGTGCGCCATGGGCAGCTGGTAGGGGCCGGTGATCAGCAGAACGAGCAACCCGCCGGTGGCCGCGCCGAAGAAGTTGATCGCCGCCGAGATGAACGCGACTCGGCGCAGCAGGTCGTGGCGCCAGAAGTGGGCCCATCCGGAGCGGATGTCCTGGGTGATGGTGGTCGGGGTCGAGCGGCGGCGCTCGTGTTCCTCGCCGGTGGGGCGCAGCGCGGGCAGTAGCAGAGCCATCAGGCCGGCGAGGGCGAACGCGGCCGCGCCGGTGTAGAAGGCCGCCGATGCCGCCAGCGCGAACAACGCCGCCCCGGCAGGCGGACCGATGAAGGTGTTGATGACGGACTGGGTCGCGAACAACCGGCCGTTGGCGCGCTCGAGCTGCTCGCGTGGCAGAAGGCGGGGCGGGATGGTCAGGGCGGCGTTGTCGACCATCGTCTCGGCGCAACCGGCCAGGAACACCGCGGCGTACAGCAGTGCGACGTGCCGCCATCCGTTCGCCAGGGCCACGGCGAGCAGCGCGAACCCTGCCGCGCGCAGGCAGTTGCCAGCGACAAGTATCCGACGTCTGTCCATCCGGTCGGCCAACGCGCCGGCGGGGAGGGTTGCGACCAGCCAGGGCAGGAACTGCACCACCGTCATGCCCGCCACCAGGAGCGGGTCACGGGTCAGCGTGGCGACGAGCAGCGGCGCCGCGGCTTGTAGCAGCCCGTCGGCGAGATTCGAGGACGCCTGGGACGCCCACAGGGCCGTGAACGATCTGCGTGGGGCGGCGGCAGGCACGATCATCTCCGGGCGATCCTCTCATGGGTGATTAGCTGATTGGGCGTGAGTATGCAGGGAGCGTGTCTCACATGCAACAATGCTTTTGACCATGAGAGGAGCTGATGGTGAGGTTCGGCCACATCGCGGGCGACCCCATGCTCGACCTGGTGAACACCGTCGACTGGCGCCTCGGCGGGTACGAACGCACGGAGAACCTGAAGTCCTTCTCGGACGTCGTGGACTGGTGCGTCGAGTCCGGCCTGATCAGCGAGGCAGAGGCCATGGCCCTGCGCGACCTCGCCAGCCGGGACGACGCCCGGGCCGAGCGGGAGCGGCAACAGGTCATCGCAGCGCGCGAGCGGGTCTACGCGGCTCTCTTCGAGGACGACCCGGAAGCCGCCGCGGACCTCGCGGACATGTACCGGGCGGCGATCGCCGCGGCCGACCTGGTTCGCACGGGCGACCGCTGGCAATGGCGAGACCGGGAAATCGACCTCCACCTGCCTCGCAATCGCATCGTCCGCGGACTCGTGGCTCTCACCCAGCGTGACGACCTCGACCGCCTGCACCAGTGCGAGGACGCCAGGTGCGGCTGGGTCTATCTCGACACGTCACCGCGGCGGAACCGCCGCTGGTGCAACACGAAGGACTGTGGCGACCGCAACCGCGCCCGCGCCTACTACGCCCGGCAGAAGGCGAAGGCCCAGCGGCCCTGATTCGGACCACCCCGGGTGGTCGTCCTCGGGGTCGATCCGCACACTGGGTCCGTGGCTGGTCGGCGGGAGCGGCGGCGGCGCCGGTGGGCGTCCGGGAAGCAGCGGGAGATCCTCGGCCGGCCGACGCTGCGCGGGCCGAAGCCGGGACGCCGGACCCGGGGCCTCGACTTCGACCGGCCGGGCTGGTTCGCCGCCGCGCTCGGGGTCGCCCTGGGCGGCGCGCTGCTCGCCGTCGGCATCGACTCCTGGCACGACCATCGGGTGCTCGACGCCCGCGGCGTGGTGACGAGCGGTCAGATCGTGGAGGTCCGCGGCGGAAAGACCACCCACCTGACGGTGCGCTTCACGACGGCCACCGGCGAACGGGTCACGGCCGAGGTCACCGACCCCGGCACGACGACCCGGCAGGAGGTGGGAGCACCGATCAGGCTGCGCTACGACCCGGACGATCCGGCCGGCCGGGTGGCCGACGCCGACGACGGCACCGCACTCGGCACGCGATGGATCCTCGTGGTCGGCGGCGTGGCGCTGCTGGCGGCGACCGGGTGGGCGATGTGGCGACGTCCGCGCCGCGCTGATCGGTGACGGCTGCCGCGTGACGCGGCGACCCGGCCGTCCTCGGCTCAGCGGATGTCGGGCCGGTCCGGGTCCGGGTCGTAGACGTCCGGCACCCCGTCGTGGTCACGGTCGACCGACTCGGCCTCGCACACCTGCCGGTGCACCCGGCTGCGGGCGCGCAGCACCAC
This sequence comes from Micromonospora sp. CNZ280, assembly GCF_011759515.1. Taxonomy (NCBI): domain Bacteria; kingdom Bacillati; phylum Actinomycetota; class Actinomycetes; order Micromonosporales; family Micromonosporaceae; genus Micromonospora; species Micromonospora sp. CNZ280. Next base: position 686,402 of record NZ_JAAOYP010000005.1, on the reverse strand, counting down.
CGAGGCGAGCAGGGCCGAGAGCAGGGACCCGGCGAGCACGGCGACCTTGACCTGGTCGTCGCGTTCGCTGCCCGCCCCGAACGCCAACTCGCCGACGAGCAGGGAGACGGTGAAACCGATGCCGCCGAGCAGCGAGAGCCCCAGCGCGTCGAGCCAGTTGAGGCCCTCCTCGGGGTCGGCCCGGGTGAACCGGGAGACCAGCCAGGTCGCGCCCAGGATGCCGATCGGCTTGCCGACGACCAGCCCGACCACGATGCCGACCGCTACCCGGTCGGTCAGCGCGGTGGTCAGGCCGGTCAGGCCGCCCACCGCGACCCCGGCGGAGAAGAACGCGAAGACGGGCACCGCGACGCCGGCCGAGATCGGCCGGAACCGGTGCTCGAAGTGCTCGGCCAGCCCCGGACCGGCGGCCGGTCCCCCGGCGGCCTCGCTGCGGATCACCGGAACGGTGAAGGCCAGCAGCACCCCGGCCACGGTGGCGTGCACGCCGGACTCGTGCATCAGCACCCAGGTGGCCGCCGCCAGCGGCAGCAGCAGCCACCAGGACCGGACCCGCCGCTGGACCAGCAGACCGAAAACCACCAGTGGCACCAGCGCACCGAGCAACGGCAGGATCGACAGGTCGGTGGTGTAGAAGACGGCGATGATCACGATGGCGATCAGGTCGTCGACCACCGCGAGGGTGAGCAGGAAGGTCCGCAACGCCGGCGGCAGGAAGCGGCCGACCACGGCCAGCACCGCCAGAGCGAAGGCGATGTCGGTGGCCGTCGGGATCGCCCACCCCCGGCCCGCGTCGGCGCCGGCGATCAGGACGTAGAGCAGGGCCGGCACCAGCACCCCGCCGAAGGCCGCCGCCACCGGCACCGCCGCGCGCCGCGGGTCCCGCAGGTCACCGGCGACGAACTCGCGCTTGAGTTCCAGCCCGGCGACGAAGAAGAAGATCGCCAGCAGACCGTCCGCCGCCCAGGTGCCCAGGCTCAGGTCGAGGTGCAGCGCGGCCGGGCCGAGCCGGAGGTCCCGCAACGCCTGGTACTGCTCCGTCCAGGGCGAGTTCGACCAGATCAGGGCCAGCAGCGCCCCGACGAGCAGGAGCGCGCCGCCCACGGTCTCCCGCCGCAGGATCTCGGAGATGCGGCTGGTCTCGGCCCAGGAACGGCGGGCGAACAGGCTGGTACGGCGCCGAGTGGCGTCGGTCACGAAATCTCCTCGTCGGCAGGGGTCGCGTCATCCATCGCCGACCAGACTTCCCGGCACACCAGAGGCACAACGTTATCCGCTGGCCGAGCGGACGCGTACAGCGGAGGCCCGGCAGTCCGCTAGTACCCGGCGGCGGCCCGCCGAACCATCCGGCGTGCCTCGTCGCGGGGCACCCCGGTGGCGCGCAGCAGGTCGTTGGCGGCGGTCCGCAGCTGGGAGACCACGATGGTGCCGGAGAAACCCAAGCCCTGCCGGCACGCCGCGCCGGCCTGCCGCACCGCCCGCAGCACCCGCTCGCGTGCCCGCACCGGCTCCTCGGCCTCAAGGAACTCGCGGTGCAACACCCGCACGGCCTCGCCGAACCGCTCAACGGCGGCCGGCAGGTCGGCCGGGACGGGCTCCTCGTCGCGCAGGGTGGTGCCGATCCGGCGCACCATGGCCCGGCTGTTGCGCAAGGCCCGGTCCATGTGCACGACACCCCGCCGGTAGGCGGCCAGCGTCCGGCGACGGCGCCAGCGCACCGGAGAGAACCGGACCACCTCCTCGGCGGCGGTCACCGCATCGCTGAGCTGCCGCAGCTGCGGCTCGGCGTCGCGCATCCGGTCCAGGACCAGGTCCACGCCGCGGACGTCGACGCGGGCCAGGGCCTCCGCCGTGGCGGTCATCTGCCGTGCGAAGGCGTCCAGCGCGGGATCCGCGACCCGGCGTACGGTGCGCATCGGGTTGAGGGGAGCGAGCACCAGCACCACCAGCAGGCCCACCCCTCCCCCGACCAGCGCGTTGAGGGTCCGCGGCCACGCCAGGTCGGGCGTGCTGGGGGTGACGGTGGCAACCAGCACCGCGGTACCGCCGGCCTGGGTCATCAGCGCCCCGGGGCCGCGGGCCGCCGCGGCCAGCGCCGCGGCCAGGAAGACGATGACACCGGTCTGCCACGGTCCGGTACCCACGGTCTCGACCAGCAGATCGCCCACGAAGATGCCGAGCACCACCCCGACGACCAGCTCGACGGTGCGCCGGGTCCGGTTGCCCAGCGCGGCGGCGATCACCCCGACCGCGGCGGCCGGGGCGAAGGTCGGATCCTGGTTGCCCAGCACCAGCCGGGCCGCCAACCAGGCCAGCGACGCGGCCAGGCCGGCCTGCACCGCCACGATGAGATAGGTCCGCAGCCGGCGGCGACCCGCCCGGCCCGCGCGCACCGCCCGGCCACGCAGCGCCGTCGGCGCCAGTGCCCCCGCCGCGAACCGCATGGCCGGGCATACCCGGTCCGGACGGTCGCCGAACCCGTCACCGCGGACGCCGGTGTCCACCGTGCCCGACCGCTGCGGTGGCGTAGCCACCGCCGCCGGGGGTAGACACCGGCATGACCACGCCGCCCGCGCCGCCCACCCTGCCGGAGCGGCCATGACTGAGCTGGGCTGGGCCCTGTTGGCGCTGGTGGCCTGGCTGGCGACGGGGCTGGTCACCGCGGCGGTCTTCGTCACCCGCGGCGGGCACCGCAACCTGCTCTGGTATCTCGTCGGTGGGCTGCTCGGCCCGCTCTTCGTGCCGATCGCGGTCGAGCGTGGTCGGGCCGCCCCGCAGCGGATCGACGTCCGCTCCCGTGCCCCGGCACCCACCGGGCCCGGCCTGCGGGTACTGGTCGGCCTGGACGGCTCGCCCGACTCCGACCGGGCGCTGCGCGCCGTCGCGAACGCGCTGACCGGCACCACCAGCGAGCTGGTCCTGGTCACCGTCACCGACCCGGACCTGGTCGACCTCGAGGCGCACGCGGAGCGCCAGCGGGCCCGCCGGATGCTGGACGAGATAGCGAGCGCCCTGCCGGACGGGCTGGCCGACGCGAGCACGGAGGTCGTGGCCGGCCACCCCGCCGACGCCATCCTGGCCGTCGCCGACGCCCGCGACGTGGACCTGCTGGTGATCGGTCGGCGGGGACCCGGGCTCGACGAGAAACTGCTGGGCAGCGTGGCGGCGGAACTGGCGCAGCGCAGCAGCCGTGCCATCCTGCTCGGCAGCCTGCCCGGCCGGTGAGGCGGCGAGCCCGGCGCGGGGGTCGTTTCCGGGCGAGAGGTGCGGGTAACCCGGGTCACCCGCACCCGGCGGAGCCCCGACGGCGGGCGGAGCAGCTGCCGGGACCAGGACCGTCTCCTGGAGGTCTTCGGCTCCCGCGTGCTGCCGCCGCGCCCGGTCCAATCCTCCGCCGGCGGTCCGGTTGCCGACTGAGCCACCGCTCCACCGCCACCGGCGCACTACGCTCTGCGCGTGGCCGTGACACCGTGGGTGGGCGTGCGCCGGATCGCCATCGTTCCGGCGCTGAACCGTCAGGTGGACCGGGAGCCGCCTGCCGACTGGGAGTACCAGGTGCGCAGCCGCGTCTTCTACGACCCGGAGCCGGGCACCGGCAGGGACCGTTCGTTCCAGCACTACCTGCACGCCCTCTCGTACGGCAGGGCACACCTCGACGGCGAGGTGTTCCCGCGGGTGTGGGCCGAGGACGCCGAGGTCAACATCCCGGCGATGCGGTCCCTGCCACCCGGACACGGCTACCAGGCGCTGCTCGCGGTGCTGCCGCACGAGGCCGGCGAGCACCGCGGCGGGCACGCCTTCGGCGGCATCTCCCCGGTGAACGGCATCAAAGGTTGGGCCCGGGTGGCGATGTTCAGCAACCCGTTGCTCCGCGACGACCAGCGCCAGCCGATCGGCGTCTGGGGGCAGGAGCTGTTCCACCTGCTGTGCGATCTCTGGGAGCATCCGGGGCTGCCCGGATACGACCCGATGGACGGCGACGGCGCCCGCCGGAGCACCCACGCCAGCGCCACGACCAAGCGCCTGTTCGGCTGGCTGCCCACTGGCGTCGTCGACCACGCCGAGGGGCGGCTGGACACCAACCTGCACGCGATCGGCCTGGTGCAACCACCGCCGCCGGACCGGGTCACGGCGGTCCGCGTGCCGTCCCGGCGCGCGACCAACCGCTTCTTCTTCGTGGAGGGGCGGCTGCGGACCGATCCGTTCGACGGGATGGTGCCGGCCGAGGGGGTCCTCGTCTACGAGGTCAACGACACCGTCAAAGTCACCCTGCGGACCGGCCCCGCGCTGTCGACGGGACAGACGTACGACGACCCCGACGAGGGGCTGCGGGTGACCGTCACCGACGACCTCACGGGTGGTTTCGCGGTCTCGGTGTTCCACGCCCCCGACCCGACGGTCCCGGGCCGCCTGCTGCGCTACGTCGACGCGTCGCAGACCGGCGGCGGCGACGTGTCCAACCCCCAGGTCATCGGCCTCGGCGGCTGGCAGCAGTTCCGATTCCTCTTCCCCGGCGCCGACAACGTCATCTACGCCGTCGACCAGGCCGGCCGCCTCCTCCGCTACGTCGACGCCTCCCAAACCGGCGGCGGCGACGTCTCCAACCCCCAAGTCATCGGCCAAGGCGGCTGGCAACAGTTCCAGTTCCTCTTCCCCGGCGCCGACAACGTCATCTACGCCGTCGACCAGGCCGGCCGCCTCCTCCGCTACGTCGACGCCTCCCAAACCGGCGGCGGCGACGTCTCCAACCCCCAAGTCATCGGCCAAGGCGGCTGGCAACAGTTCCGATTCCTCTTCCCCGGCGCCGACAACGTCATCTACGCCGTCGACCAGGCCGGCCGCCTCCTCCGCTACGTCGACGCCTCCCAAACCGGCGGCGGCGACGTGTCCAACCCCCAGGTCATCGGCCTCGGCGGCTGGCAGCAGTTCCGATTCCTCTTCCCCGGCGCCGACAACGTCATCTACGCCGTCGACCAGGCCGGCCGCCTCCTCCGCTACGTCGACGCCTCCCAAACCGGCGGCGGCGACGTCTCCAACCCCCAAGTCATCGGCCAAGGCGGCTGGCAACAGTTCCGATTCCTCTTCCCCGGCGCCGACAACGTCATCTACGCCGTGGTTCCCTGATCGGCTCGACTCACCCGCATCGGCGTCCGCGCCGCCCCCGCCGCGCCGACGACGCGGCGGGGGTGTGCGGGGTCGGCAACCCCCGCACACCCCCTGTGCGCGATGTTCGACTGTCCACGGCCTACGGCAGGACCGCGGTGCCCCTGCGGTAGTTCTTCCCGTTGCCGTCCGGCTGGTAGTTGTTCTCGACGTTGCCCGCCGAGTCCACCGAGAACCAGTGCACTTGGGTGCCGGCCGGGACGGTCAGCGTCTCCCCGCCCTCGCGGATGCCGGCGGAGCCGTACAGGGTGGAGGCGTACGTCGGGGCAGCCTGGTCCAGGGTGTAGAAGACCGCCGCCGGTTCACTGGTCTCGAAGGTCACGTTGACCATGCCCGGCGTGGAACTGGGCGCGACCGTCAAGGTGCTCTCCGGCCGCTGCTTGTCCTTGGCGAAGTCCCGGGCCACCCGCATCAGCTCGACCAGCCCGTTGGCGAACTCCATCGCCTCGGCGTGCGCCTCCTCCCACTCCGGCTGGAAGGACGTGCCGACCTCGAAGTTCCACGCGTAGATGCCGTACTTGTACCAGAGCATGTCTCCGGAGTTGCCGGCCGCCGAGTAGAGCACGTCGGAGATCGGGCCGGTGCGCGCCGGGGTGACCGCCATGTTCCGGTGCCGCTTGATGGCGCTCAGGATCCGGGCGGAGGCGCCCCAGAACGCCGACTCCTCGGCGAGCGTCGGCCGCGGCGCCGACACCCGGCCCGGCAGCGCGTACGCACCCGGCGACCACATGAAGTAGTTGCCCGAGGAGTGCAGATTCATCGAGAACCGGATGTTCGGGCGGGCGGCCAGCCAGTCCAGGTTCCGGTTCTCCGGCTCGGACAGCTCGCTCGGGCCCGCGTAGGTGCCGCTGGTGCAGCTCGACGACGCGCCCGAGTAGCCGTCGAAGAGGCTGTACTCGGTGTAGTTGCGGTTGTTGTCCACACCCCACGAGTTGCGGGCCAGGAAGTCCGCCGAGCCGGTCAGCGGGCAGTGGTTGGTCATGTTCTTGCGCTGCAAGTTGAAGTCGTAGAACGAGTAGTGCCCGCCGTCCGGATTGATCGACGGCGCGATCCAGATGTCGAGGTTGTTCAACAGCTGCTTGGTCTGCCCGTCGTGGCCGTAGTTGCGCAGCAGCCGCTCGGCGGTCTCGATGGTGACCAGCGGCGGCACCCACTCCCGGGCGTGCTCCTGGGCGTAGGCCAGCACGCCGAGCTTGGATCCGTCGCGGTGCTTGCCGATCCGGATCGCGTACACCGGGTGCGGCTCCCGGGAGACGCTGGCCGGCGCGCTCAACCCGTCGGTGAGCTGGGTCCGCGCGGCCGGCGCGACCACCCCGGTGCCCGGGCTGCCCCGATAGGTGTACGCCCGCAGCAGCGAACCGGCGCCGGCGTTGAGCGCCGCCACCACCTGCGTGGCGGTGCTGGTCACCGCGCCGGCGGAGTCGGTGCCCAGGGTCACCCGCACCGCCGAGCCGGTGACGCTCACCGACAGCGGCGTGTTCGGCGCCCCCGGGTCGGCGAGCTCCACCGAGACGGCGTTGCCGCCCTCGTGCCCCCAGGCCAGCGAGTCGACCGCGACCCGGCTGGCGGTGGCGGTGCCGAGCACCGCCTGCGCGTGCCGCCGGTAGCCGTTGGTCTTGTACGGCAGCTCGACGATCTCGGCCAGGTCCGGGAACTCGGCGGCCAGCTGGTGGATCCGCGCGTACAGCTCGGTGGGGGTCAGGTAGCTGGTGACGAAGTCCTTCTGGTAGCCGGGCCCCTCCGGGCCGTCGCCCGGGGTCGGCAGCCACTCCTTGACGGTGGCGATGGCCACCTCCCCGGTCGGGCTGGTGATCCGGATGCGGTCCGGCCGGGTGGTCACCGTCGCGGCGCCGCGGTGATACAGGTAGACACCGGCGTCGACGAAGCGGGAGATGGTCTGCGTACCGCCGGAGCCGAACGCGGTGCCCGGGCCGCTGTCCCGCTCGACGGTGAGCGGCGTGCTGGCCATCTGGCCCTGCGCCCACTTCGCCTCCACGGACAGGATCTGGCTGGTGCCGGAGGTGTAGTAGTCCGCCCGGATGATCTTGACGTCGGAAACGTCCGGCGCGGTCGGGTCGGACGCGGCGGCGGCGAACTGCCGGTTGTCCGCGGCGTGCTCGGCGATGATCGCCGCCCGCTCGGCCACCCGGGCCTGGGCGTCGGCGGGCCGGTGCAGCACCTCGCCGAGCCGGAACCCGGCGGCGGTCAGCGCCGCGCCCTCGCTGGCCGTGACGACCGCGTGCGCGACCACGCCGTCCTCGGTGCGGGCGACATGGTGGTCGAGGTCGACGCCGGTCGCGACGAGCGCGTCCAGCTGGTCGGTGTCGGCAAGCAGCACCTCGACGACATTCGCCTCCTCGTCGCCGACCCGGACCAGGTCGACCGAGGGAGCGGCCGGCGGCGCGGTGGCCGAGGCCGGGCTGACCAGCAGCACCACGGCCATGGCCCCGGCCAGCGCGGCGGGGAGCGGAAGGCGGCGTCGCCACCGGGGACCTAGAGGATCACGCATCTGTCGACCCTTCTGTTTCTCGGCACGGGTGACCGAAATGAGCTGGCCGAGGGGCCCCGCCCGGGGTACGCGGCTCCGCCCCGTCGGTCGCGCGCCGCGCCCGCGGCGTCACGACCCGGTGAAAGGAAGGTGATGGTGTCCGGTTGCGGCGGACCGACGCTGCCCGCATCGCCGAGTTGCGGAAGCGCCGTCGATCTGGTGGACGAGTGGCTGTTCCGGTCGCAGTCGGTGGACTGAGGCAATCCTCAGTGTCGACAAAGTGGTCTGTCAATCCTCCGGTTAAGGTCCGGCGCCGGGTACCGGTCAGTTCAGCGCGGACCGTACGCCCAGCCCGACGAGGACGACGCCGGTGACCCGGTCCAGCGCGCGGCGCACCCGTTCGGTACGCAGCAGCCGCGCGGCCGCGCCGGTGACCGCCGTCCAGCCGGCCAGCCAACCGGTGTGCAGCACGGCGTGCGCGGTGGCCAGCAGCAGCATCGGCACCAGCACCGGCCGCGACGGGTCGAGGAACTGCGGGGCCAGCGTCAGGTAGACGGCCGCCGCCTTCGGATTCAGCACGTTGCCGAGCAGGCCCTGCAGGTACGGATGGCGGACCCGGCCGGCGAGCCGACGCCATCCGGCCCGCGTGGTCGGCGGTTCGGGCGCGGCGGGCCGCCGGCGGGCGGCGGAGACCAGCAGCCAGCAGCCCAGCCCGACGAGATAGCCGGCGCCGGCCAGCTTGACGACCCAGAACGCCTGCGACGAGCGCAGCACCAGCGCCGCCAGCCCGGCCGCGGCCAGCGCCGCGTGCAGGTAGATCCCGGTCACCGTACCGAGGATCACCCACCAGCCCTGGCGCCGGCCGCCGGCGCCCACCCGCGAGACGACCAGCGCGAAGCTGGTGCCGGGGGTGAGCGTGATCGGCGCGACGGCGAGCGCGAAGCCCAGCATGGCCACCCCGGTCACCGGTCAGACCACCACCCGGTAGTGGGTCGTCAGCAGCCCGGTGTCGTCGTACACGTGGAAGGCGATCCCGGGCGGTTGGAGCTGGTCGGTCAGCCTCCCCTCGCCCTCCCACGGCATCCGCAGGGTGGAGACCACCCCGGGCGCGATCCGCAGCGGGCGGCCGGCGAAGGTGCTCGCCGCGGCCGTGTGGAAGTGGCCGGTCAGCACGGCGACGATCTGCGGATGGGCGGCCACCAGCTCGGCGAGCGGGTCCGCGGGCAGCAGCCGCATGTCGTCGATGACCGGGTGGTGCAGCGCGACCGGCGGGTGGTGGAAGGCGAGGAAGACCGGGACGTCGGCCGCCACCGAGGCGAGCTGCTCGCGCAGCCAGCCCATGGTCTCCTCGTCCAGGTGGCCGTCGTCGCGGCCGGGGATGCTGGAGTCGGCGAGCAGGAAGGTGGCGCCGCCGACGTCGTGCCGGCTGTTGATCGGCCCGTCGCCGCCGTCGGCCTCGCCCAGCAGTCCCCTGCGGTACGCGTCGCGCACGTCGTGGTTTCCCGGGCAGACCAGCACCGGTCGCGGCGAGGCGAAGAGCTTGGCGGCCAGCTCGTACTCGGACACCTGCCCGTGGTCGGCGATGTCCCCGGTGATCAGGATGGCGTCCACCGGACGGGCCAGATTGTGCAGGTGGTCCATGACCCGGGCGGTCCGCTCCGCCGAGCGCGGGTGGTCGTCGAGGTGGGTGTCGCTGAGGTGCGCGATGGTCAGCACGATGCCCCCTAATGGGTTGCGGCGCTCTTGGCGTTAGGGACGCTACACTGGCCCTCTGAAGATCCACAAGACGGCACGCGACGACGGAGGTTCGATGTCTGTCCAGCTCACGCTCGCCCTGGCCGGCACCATCCGGCACGACGGCAACGGCGGCGTGACCGACGACCTCGCCGAGACCGCCGGGCTCGCCCGCTGGCTACGCGACCAGGCCGAACCGCTGCGCGGCTACGACCACGACCTGGCGCCGCCGGCCGACCTGCCCGACGAGCAGACCCGGCTCGACGTGGTCGCGCTGCGCCGGGCCGTCCGCACGCTGCTCGCCCGGGCGGTCGCGCCGGAACCGCCCAGCCGGGCCGACCGCGCCTCGCTGCTCACGCCGGCCGAGGCGGTGCGCGAGCTCAACGCCGCCGCCGGCCGGCTGCCCACCAGCCCCCGACTGCACTGGCCGGACGACGCGGCGCCGACGCTCACCCGGCACTCGGGCCCGGCCGAGCCACGGCTGCGGCTCACCGCGACCCTGGCCCGCGCCGCCATCGACTTCCTCGCCGGGCCCGAGCGGGCACAGTTGCGCGCCTGCCCGGCCCCGCGCTGCGTGCGGTACTTCGTCAAGGAGCACGCACGCCAGCAGTGGTGCAAGCCGTCCTGCGGCAACCGCGCCCGGGTCGCCCGCCACTACCAGCGCCAGCAGGCCGGACGGTAGCCGCGGGCCGACCCACCGGAGGTCACCGCGGCGGGGCGCTGACTGACCGCTTACTCCGCGCACCGTACCGGCGAATCCCCTGTCGGGTGCGGGATTCGGCGCATCACTGAGTCCGTGGACAGCTGTCCAGGGCGGGTCCGTCCACCATGCGAGGGATTCCCGCCCGCTCGACGTGACGGGTCCCGGCAGCGTTCGTTGCCCCCGGTACCAACCATCCACGTACACGGGGGATCTACATGAGCACGACATCTGCGTCGCGCAGACGGATGGGCATCGGCACGCAACTGGGCGCCGTCGCGGTGCTGGCCGGCGGCCTGCTGCTCACGGCCGGCTCGCCCGCGGTCGCCGGGCCGAAGCCGGAACCGAAGCCGAAGTTGGAGCTGACCAAGACCGGAACGCCGGCCAAGGACCTGGAGGCCGGCGACAAGGTCACCTACACCTACACGGTGACGAACAAGAGCACCGGCACGGACCACCCGATCACCGGCATCACCGTCGCCGACGACACGGTCACCGGCATCGTCTGCAAGGGTCACTCCGGGCCGGCGGCCGAGGACGCGAAGCGCCTCGACCTCGAGCCGGGCGAGAGCGCCACCTGCACCGGCTGGTACACGGTCACGAAGAAGGACGTCAAGGCCGGCAAGGTGGTCAACACCGCCTGGGCGAAGGGGTGGTTCCACCGGAAGAAGGTGATGTCCAACAAGGCCGACTTCACCGTCAAGACGAAGGACGAGCGGGAGAAGGCCCGCCTGTGGCTGGACAAGAAGGCCCGCGTCGAGTCGGACTGCCGCAGCAAATGCGAGAAGGACGGCTACGCCGCCAAGGGTGACAAGATCTTCTACAGCTACCGAGTGACCAACACCGGCACGGTGACCATCAAGGAGATCGCCGTCCACGACAAGAAGGCCGGACCGGTGGTCTGCAAGAAGACCTGGCTGCACCCGGGCGCGAGCACCGACTGCCACGCCGTCGAGCCGCACGTGGTCACCTGGGAGGACGTCAAGGCCGGCAAGATCGTCAACACCGCCTACGCGACCGGCGAGCACGACAAGAAGAAGGTCGTCTCCAACCCGGCGACCGCCACCGTCTGCATCCGGGGCGGCAAGTTCGACCACCGGCACGACGGCAAGGACGACCCGGAGCTGCCGGTCACCGGCGACGACAGCACCGGCGTCCTGTCCCTGGGCGGCGGTCTGCTGGCCGCCGGCGCTCTCCTGCTCGGGGTCAGCCGGCTGCGCCGCACGGCACGCGACCAGGCCTGACCGACGGAGCGACGACCTCCGGGCACCGCGTGCGGTGCCCGGAGGTCGTCGTATCCGGAACGGCGGCGCGCCGCGCCCGTCATCCGGCTTCTGGATGCAGTCAAGTAAGAAGTCGGGCATACTGCGCACCGTGGCCACCTCGGACGTCGAGCGCGTGCGACGCGGGGCCATGCTGCGCCGGACCCGTCCGCGGCTGGCCGTGCTGTCCGCGGTGCGCGCGCATCCGCACGCCGCCGGCGTCCCGATCTTCGTGTCGAGGTCACGGGTCGGCGACGACCACCACCACATCGTGTGCCGGTCGCGCGTCGTCTTCGCCGACGTCGACTGCGCCGTCGGCGGGGCACCCTGGCCGACCGCGTCCGACCACCTGGGCTGCTCGGCCGACCAGGCCGGGGTCACCGACCGCGAGGTCTGCGCGTCCCGGGTCGCGGCGCCAGCAACCAGTTGACCGAAACGCAACCGACAGGAGAAGGACCGACGTGCCTGAGCGCGGCAGCGAGAGCGAGAACCCGGCAATCCCCTCCCCCACCCCGAAGCCGAGTCGGCCGAGGGCCAACCAGGACTGGTGGCCGAACCAGCTGAACCTGCAGGTTCTCCACCAGCACTCACCCCGGGCCAACCCGCTGGGCGAGTCATTCACCTACGCGGAGGAGTTCAAGACCCTCGACGTCGAGGCGCTCAAGCGGGACGTCTTCGAGGTGATGACGACGTCGCAGGACTGGTGGCCGGCGGACTACGGCCACTACGGGCCGCTGTTCATCCGGATGAGCTGGCACTCCGCCGGCACCTACCGCATCGAGGACGGCCGCGGCGGTGGCGGCGACGGTGCCCAGCGCTTCGCCCCGCTCAACAGCTGGCCGGACAACGCGAACCTCGACAAGGCACGCAGACTGCTCTGGCCGGTCAAGCAGAAGTACGGGCAGAAGATCTCCTGGGCCGACCTGCTCGTCTTCGCCGGCAACTGCGCGCTGGAGTCGATGGGGTTCAAGACGTTCGGCTTCGGCTTCGGGCGCGAGGACGTCTGGGAGCCCGAGGAGATCTTCTGGGGGCCCGAGGACACCTGGCTCGGCGACGAGCGCTACAGCGGCGACCGGGAACTCGCCGCTCCGCTGGGCGCCGTCCAGATGGGGCTGATCTACGTCAACCCGGAGGGGCCCAACGGCACCCCGGATCCCCTCGCCGCCGCCCGGGACATCCGGGAGACCTTCCGCCGGATGGCGATGAACGACGAGGAGACCGTCGCACTCATCGCCGGCGGCCACACCTTCGGCAAGACCCACGGCGCCGCCCGCGCCGACCAGTACGTCGGCCCGGAGCCCGAAGCCGCCCCGCTGGAGGCGCAGGGCCTGGGCTGGAAGAACAGCTACGGCAGCGGCAAGGGCCCCGACACGATCACCAGCGGCCTCGAAGGCGCCTGGACGCCCACCCCGATCACCTGGGACAACAGCTTCTTCGAGACGCTGTTCGGGTTCGAGTGGGAGGTCTGCGAGAGCCCCGCCGGCGCCAAGCAGTGGCGGCCGAAGGACGGCGCCGGGTCGGACGCCGTGCCCGCCGCGCACGACCCCTCCGTCCGGTACGCCCCGATGATGGCGACGACCGACATCGCGCTGCGCGTCGACCCGACCTACGAGCCGATCTCGCGGCGCTTCCTGGAGAACCCGGACCAGTTCGCGGACGCGTTCGCCCGGGCCTGGTACAAGCTGCTGCACCGCGACATGGGACCGGTCTCGCGCTACCTCGGTCCGTGGGTGCCGGAGCCGCAGCTGTGGCAGGACCCGGTACCGGCGGTCGACCACGAGCTGATCGCGGGCGCGGACATCGCGGCCCTCAAGAGCACGATCCTCGCCTCCGGACTGTCCATCCCCCAGCTCGTCCGGACCGCGTGGGCGTCGGCGGCGAGCTTCCGCGGCACCGACATGCGCGGCGGCGCGAACGGGGCCCGGATCCGCCTCGAGCCGCAGCGGAACTGGGAGGTCAACGATCCGGCCGAGCTGGCCACGGTGCTGCCGGTCCTGGAGCGGATCCAGCAGGACTTCAACGGCGCCCAGTCCGGCGGGAAGCGGGTCTCGCTGGCCGACCTGATCGTCCTGGCCGGCTGCGCGGCCGTCGAGCAGGCCGCCCGGAACGCCGGGCACGACGTGACGGTGCCGTTCTCGCCCGGGCGTACCGACGCCTCCCAGGAGCAGACCGACGTCGAGTCGTTCACCGTGCTGGAACCGAGGGCGGACGGGTTCCGCAACTACCTGCGCGCCGGGCAGAAGCTGTCGCCGGAGACCCTGCTGCTGGACCGAGCCAACCTACTGACGCTGACCGCGCCCGAGATGACCGTCCTGATCGGCGGCATGCGGGTCCTCAACGCCAACGCGGGACAAGCCCCGCACGGCGTCCTCACCGACCAGCCGGAGACGTTGACGACCGACTTCTTCCGCAACCTGCTCGACACCGGCACGGAGTGGAAGGTCTCCAGCGAGACCGAGAACGTGTTCGAGGGCCGGGACCGCGCCACCGGCGAGGTCCGGTGGACCGCCACCGCCGTCGACCTCGTCTTCGGCGCGAACTCCCAACTCCGCGCCATCGCCGAGGTGTACGCCGGCGCGGACGGGCAGGAGAGGTTCATCCGGGACTTCATCGCGGCGTGGGTCAAGGTGATGAACCTGGACCGGTTCGACCTCACCTGATCCGCCACGGGCCCCGGTCTTCGCTGACCGGGGCCCGCCCGTCGCCCCGGGGCGGAATCAACCGGGGTGCCCGCACAGCGCCGGCCGAGTCCACCGCTCGCCCAGCACGTCCCCGACCACCACCGCGGCCAACACCAGCAGAGCGAGGCTGCTGACCAGGACCGGTGGCCAGCCACCCACCCACGGTGCCGCGACGGCCAGCACCAGCAGCCCGAGCACCCGGTGCCCGCCAGCATCACCAGATGGGTGTACGGCGCCAGCCGGGTCGCCCGCCGCAGCAGGTGGGCGGCGAGCGTCCGCAGGATGGCACCGGACCCCAGCACGTAGATCTGCCAGAGCAGCAGCATGGTGAGGAAGGCGACGAGGAACGCGGCCAGCCGGGCGGGGGTGAACTCCGCGGTGCTGATCTTCAGGGTCGGCGCCAGGATGATGTCGCCGAGCGCCAGGATGACGAACTGCTGGTACCGCTCGCCCAGGTGCGCGGTCGTCTGCTCGTACTGCCCGAGCGGTACCCGGCCGAGCCAGGGTGTGGGGTAACGCGCCGCGGCCGAGACGTAGTCGATCGCCACCGCGATGGTCCAGAACTCCCAGCGCGGCGCGCCGGGCAGCAGCGCCCCGACGATCCAGCAGACGCCGGAGATCAGAAACCAGAAGACGAAGCGCGCCGCGCGTCCCTTGGCCTGATGCCGGTGCCGGTGCCGGCGCTGGTGCTGGTGCTGGTGCAGCACCCCACCAGGACCAGGCCCCGGACCACGTGGGGAGTCACGTATCCGACGGCGAAGACCAACGCGTGCGCGGCGGAGCCGAGCGCCGCCGCCGTCACCACGGCACCGAGCGCCGTCACCATGAGGATGGCCTGGATCGGGCGCTGGTCCGGGTCGTAGAAGTCGGTGGTGGTCGAGGTGATCGACCAGGTCCACCAGATCGCCATCAGCATCAGCACGACCGGCCCGACGCCGGCCCACGAGTCCCGCTCGGCGATCAGCATCGAGATCAGCGCCAGGGCGGCCACGAAGACCACGTCGAAGAGCAGTTCCAGCAGGGTGGCCCGGTTCGACGCGTTCGGCCGGCGCACCAACTCGGTGCTGCCCCCGGTCGTCATGCCCGGCCTCCCCGCCGCCCGTCCCACCCGGTCGCGGGCGATGCCGGCGCCGCGGTGCGCGCCGGACCGCCGGCCGGACGTACGGCCAGCCGGGCGCCGCGCCCGGGAGGATTATCGGCGCCGCCGGGACGGCCCGTCTCAGGAACGGAAATTCCGGACATCGGCCTCGCCCCGCTCAACCCGGCGGCCGCGGGCGGGACGGCGGTTAGTCGACCGCAGGCGGGGTACGCGTCGGAGCGCGCGTGCAGGCCCGTTGACCCGGCACTTCCTGCCGACGACCGATCCGAGAGGAACGACGGTGTCCGAGTACCGCAAGAGCGCCGAGGCGATCTCCCGGCTGTCGCCGGACCAGTACCGGGTCACTCAGGAAGCCGGCACGGAGCCGGCCTTCGACAACGCGTACTGGGACAACAAGGAGCCGGGCATCTACGTCGACGTGGTGTCCGGGGAACCGCTGTTCACCTCAGTGGACAAGTACGACAGCGGCACCGGCTGGCCGACCTTCAGCAAACCGATCGATCGGCGGAACGTGGTCGAGGTGCAGGACTCCAGCCTCGGCATGTTCCGCATCGAGGTTCGGTCGGCGCACGGGGACAGTCACCTCGGGCACGTCTTCGACGACGGTCCCGTGGAGACCGGCGGGTTGCGGTACTGCATGAACTCGGCGGCCCTCCGGTTCATCCCGCGCGACGACCTGGAGCGCGAGGGCTACGGCGAGTACCGCACGTTGTTCGATCACCCGGACGGGGAGCGGAAGCGATGACTGAGACCACCGAGAAGGCGATCCTGGCCGGCGGCTGCTTCTGGGGCATGCAGGACCTCATCCGCAAACGCCCCGGCGTGCTGGACACCAGGGTCGGATACACCGGCGGGGACGTGCCGAACGCGACCTACCGCAACCACGGAACCCACGCCGAGGCGATCGAGATCGCCTACGACCCGGCGAAGCTCTCCTACCGGGACCTGCTCGAGTTCTTCTTCCAGGTCCACGACCCGACCACGAAGAACCGTCAGGGCAACGACGTGGGCCTCAGCTACCGAGATGCGGGCCAGTGTTCCGCCCTTTAGGGCGGGGGTGAAGGCCGGCGCGGGAGGGCCGCCTAGGCCCGAGCGTGCTCTAGGTTGGCTTGTTCTGCTGCTCGATGTATTGGCGCAGATCGGTCAGGGGGGCACCGTCGAGGGACCCGGCGAAGTACGAGGCGGACCACAGCCTGTTGGTCTGGTAGTAGTGGGGTACCAGGTCGGGGAACTCCTGCCGTATCCGTCGTGAGGACACACCCTTGAGACTGTTGACCAGCTTCGACAAGGCGACCTTCGGCGGGAAGTTGACCAGTAGGTGCACGTGCTCGCCCTCGCCGGTGAACTCGACCAGGTCGCACTCGAAGTCGGCGCACACCGCCCGCATGATTTCTTCTAGGCGGGTCAGGTGCTGGTCGGTGAACACCCTGTGCCGGAACTTCGTCACGAAGACCAAGTGGGCGTGCAGGACGAAGACGCAGTGTCTACCGGTGCGAACATCCAGGGAGCCAGCCATAGACCAAGGGTAGACTGTCCGATGTGCAGCTTCGTTACAACTTCCGCGTCTACCCGACGCCGGGCCAGCAGATCGAGCTGGCTCGGGCGTTCGGGTGTGCGCGGGTGGTGTTCAACGACGGGCTGCGTCTGCGCCAGCAGGCACGCGAGCAGGGCGAGAGGTACATCTGCGACGCCGAGCTGTCCCGACGGCTGATCACCGAGGCCAAGCTGACCCCGCAGCGGGCATGGCTGGGCGAGGTCTCGGCCGTGGTGTTGCAGCAGGCACTCGCGGACTTGAACACCGCGTACCGGAACTTCTTCAACTCCCTGTCTGGGAAACGCAGGGGCCGCACGGTCGCGCCGCCGCGGTTCCGGTCGCGCAAGGACAACCGGCAGGCCATCCGGTTCACCAAGAACTCCCGGTTCAAGGTCCTCGACAATGGCCGCCTGCGCCTACCGAAGGTCGGCGACCTGCCCGTGCGCTGGTCACGCAACCTTCCGGCGGACCCGTCGTCCGTGGCGATTATCCGGGACGCATCTGGGCGGTACTTCGCGTCGTTCGTCGTGCAGACCACCGACGAACCGCTGCCGCCGGTCGACTCCGAGGTGGGTATCGACCTGGGGCTGACGCACTTCGCGGTCCTCTCGGACGGCACGAAGGTCACGGCACCGACGTTTCTGCGCCGTGCGGCCCGCAAGCTCAAGCGGTTGCAGCAGGATCTGTCCCGCAAGCAGCGGGGCAGCAGCAACCGCAAGAAGGCCGTCAAGAAAGTGGCGCGGGCGCACGCCCGGGTGGCCGACACCCGGCGGGACTGGCAGCACAAGCTGTCCACGGCGATCATCCGCGACAACCAAGCGGTGTACGTCGAGGACCTGTGCGTGGCTGGTCTCGGCCGTACCCGGCTGGCGAAGTCCGTGTACGACGCCGGGTGGGCCAGCTTCACCGCAATGCTGGAATACAAGGCCGCCCGCGCCGGGCGGAGGTTCGCAAAGGTCAACCGTTTCGCACCCACGTCGCAGACCTGCTCAGCGTGCGGCCGGATCGACGGACCCAAGCCGCTCAACGTCCGGTCATGGACCTGCCCATGCGGGGCGACCCATGACCGGGACGTGAACGCGGCGATCAACGTGTTGGCCCAGGGACGCTGGGACAACTCAAACGCCTGTGGAGCGCAGGTAAGACCGGCATCCGTGCCGGCACCGCGCCGTGAAACAGGAATCCGCCCGAGCGCCACGCGCTGTTCCACGCGCAACGCGGAGGGAATCCCCGCCCTTTAGGGCGGGGAGAACGTCAACGGTCCGCCATCTTCTACACCGACGAGCAGCAGCGGCGGGTCGCGGAGGACACCATCGCCGACGTTGACGCCTCCGGCCTGTGGCCGGGAAAGGTGGTCACCGAGGTCAGCCCCGCCGGGCCCTTCTGGGAGGCCGAGCCGGAGCATCAGGACTACCTGGAGCGCAATCCCGGCGGATACACCTGTCACTTCGTCCGGCCGGAGTGGAAGCTGCCCCGGCGCGGGGAGAGCGCCGGCTGACGCGGCCGGCCGCGGCCGGTCACCGCCACCCCCAGGTCAGCCCAGGTGTAGCGGGCACGTCAGGTGGTATCCGGGGGCGCGAGACCAACATCGCGGCACTGGAAGGGTGGCCCCATGGCGGTCAAGACCGAAGCGCGGGTGGACGCAGCCGGAATACGGCGGTTTACGGTGGAGATCCCCGAGGTGGACCTGCAGGCGCTGCGGACCCGCACCGCGGGGCTGCGCACCGCCTTCCCATCGGTGCGCTGAGCGCGCCCGACCAGTCGCACCGGTCCTCGTACCGATGAACCGTCCCTCGGCGCGTCGGAGCACCCGGCGTGGGCGCGACCACCGCGCCCCCGGCCGGCGCTCCGGCTCGCCGGCCGGCCCGCCGTACGCTGCACCGCGCCGGTCGCTCTCCCCCCGCCTAGCAGTTCCGCGTCCGCCGGGACCGCGTACGGATGCCGCACGTGCGACGATGCCGGCAGAACGGGCGGGCCGGTGACGACGGGCGGGGCCAGGCTGCTGCGAGGGCCCCGGGGGCCGCGCCGGGCGATCTTCCTTGAGCTCTTCTTCGACCTGGTGTTCGTCGCCACGCTCGTGCAGCTCTCGCGGGGCCTGATGCGGGACCTCAGCTGGGGCGGGGCTTTCCAGACGCTGGTGCTGCTGCTGGCCATGTGGTGGACCTGGAGCATCACCACCTGGACGACCAACCTGTACGACCCGCAACGCATGGAGATCCAGTTCCTGGTCACCGCGACCATGCTGGGCAGCCTGCTGATGGTGGCCGCGCTGCCCGACGCGTTCGGGGCCCGCGGGCTGGTCTTCGCCGGGGCGTACGTGGCCATCCATGTCGGCCGCCAGGTCTACTTCGTCCTCGCCCTGCGCGGTCACCAGTTGCAGCGCAGAAGCCTGCGACTGCTGTTCTGGTTCGGTGTGTCGGCGGTGCCGTGGTTCGCCGGCGCGCTCATGGCGGGTCCCGCGCGGCCGGTCCTCTGGACGCTGGCGGTCGCGGTCGATTACACCGGCGGGATCCTCCGCTTCCCCACGCCGGGGCTGGGCCGCTCGCCCGAATCGGACTTCCCGGTCCTGGCCGAGCATCTGGCCGAGCGGTACCGGCAGCTCTTCATCATCGCGCTCGGCGAGTTGATCCTGGTCACCTCGTTGACCCTGGGCGGTACCGGCTTCGCGGCCGACCGGATCGTGGCGTTCGTGGTGGCGTTCGCCGGCACTGTGCTGTTCTGGCGGATCTACGTCTACCGGGCCGGTGACCTGCTGCCCGCCGCCATCGCCGCGGCCCGCAAGCCGGACAGCCTGGCCCGGTGGGCCGCGCTCGCTCACCTGGTCATGCTGGCCGGCATCGTGGCCACCGCGGTCGGCGACGAGATCATCATCAAGCATCCGCTCGGGCATTCGCAGCCGGCCTGGGTCGCCGCCCTCCTCGGCGGACCCGCGCTGTTCCTGGCCGGCCGGGCCGGCTTCGAGTACGCCGTCTTCGCCCGGACGCCCCGCGCCTGGCTGATCGGCATCCTCGTGCTGGCCGCCCTGGCGCCGCCGCTGCTGCACGCACCGCCGCTGCTGGTCGCCGCGGCGGCCCTCGCGGTCCTCGTCGGGGCCGCCGCCGCCGACGCGGCCCGCGCCCGTCGGCATCCGCCCGCGCTGCCGGCACCGCCCGGGTAGCCGCAGGCGCCAACCGGTCGGCGGGCCCCGTCAGATGAGGATCAGCCGACGCTGGTCGCGAAGCGGCGGATCGGCTCCGACCACGCTTTCGGGTCCCGCCAGGGGAAGGTGTGGGCGCCGGCGACTTCGACGTACTCGCCCGCAGGCGGTAGAGCAGCCAGCCGGCGACCCCACCGGGACGTGCCGATCACGTCGTCGCGACCCCGGATGACCAGCAGCGGAACCTCGAGACGGGCCACCGGTTCCTCGATCGGGTGGTCGAGGTGCGCGCGTGCCAGGTGCAGCATGCGGCCCAGCCCGGCCCGCTTCCATTCGGGGCGGTGCGACTCGGTCAGCCCCGGTGGCTCGCGGCGTCCGTCCAGCCGCCAGCGGACGAACAGCCGCAGTGGGCTGCGAGCGGCAGGGTCCACCGTCGGGCTGGCAAGGACGACGCCGTGCACGTCGGGCCGGCCCACCGCGGCCTGCGCGGCGACCTGGGTGCCGCTGGAATGGCCGGCGAGCACCACCGGGCCGAGTCGTCGGGCGGTGAGCCACTCGCCGACGGCACGACCGAACTCCGGCACGGTGAGCTCGTGCGGCGGGTCGCCGCTGCCGGCAAAGCCGGGCAACTCGACGAGGTGTGCCCGGGTCCACTCGCCGAGGGCGCCAAGGCCCGGCATCAGGTAGTCGGCCACTCCCATGCCCTGGACGAGCACCAGCTCGGGCAGGTCGGATCGCGGCTCGCCGACCGCCCGGCTGCGCATCCGACCCAGCGGACCGTCGTGGTACGACGTCGCGACGTTTGTCGGGAACGGTGGCGCGTACGGCTGAGGCTTGCTCCGCATACCCGGGGTTACCCGACAGCTGCGGACGGAATCGGGCGTACCGGGCGACTTTCGGGGTACCCGCCCGCGGGAGGTGAGATGAAACTACCCCGTGCGGTGGCCACCTTCGACTCCGCTTCCGCAATGGTCATGTCGACTGCCCGCTTCCTGCGCGATCGCGACACGCCACCGATGGGCCGGCCGACCGGCCGTTTGCTGCGCCCGGTGGCCGCCACGGCGACCCGGCTTCCGGTCCGGCTGCGGGAGACGATCTACAGCCTCGCCAGCGGTGCCGAGGGGCGGCCGGCGGCGCGGATGGCCACCCTCGACATCGAGGACGTCGCCGCCCGGATCGTGGATCTCTACCCGCCGCGCCGATATCCGGCGGTCGTGGTCGGCTCGTCCAACGGCGCGCTCGTCCATCTCTGCGCGGCCCTCGGTATCGCGTGGTTGCCCCAGACGCTGCTGCTGCCGCTCCGACAACGGCAGGTGCCCCCGGATGATCCGATGCGCGCCGTGCACGCCTTCGACACCACCGCCCAGGCGCTGTTGGCCCGCAACCCCGACTTCGTCCTGCACCACTTGCATGATCCGAACCAGGATCGGCTGACGTCACGGCGGATGGCCTACTTCCGGGTCAAACGCACCCGGCTCGGCCCGGCGTACGAGCGATTCCTGAACCGGACGCTCGATGCCGGCGGTGTGCTGCTGCTCGCCGAGTGCACCCGGCGATGGCCGACGACCCGCGTCGGCGAGCGGCACGTCTTCCAGTTCGGTGCCGTCGGCGGGCTGGAGCCCTCGCAATACCACGAAGGCGATCGCCGAACGGCCGCGTACCTGCGCCGCTACGGAGCCGGGCGGACCCGGTGGGAGGCGCCGACGCCCGACGGCGAGAGCCCGGAGGCGGAGTGGGGGTTCGAACCGGCGCTCCGGGACGACGCGATCGCGTTCGCGCGCCGGCACGGCTACCAGGTACGGCGGCTCGTCTTCGACGATCCCGAGGACCTCAGCCCACTCGTCGCCGACCTGTACCGCTGGTGGTACCGCCAACGCGGCCTGCCGGCCGATCGACTGCTGGTGGAGTCGTTCATCCTGATCGACCCCTGGTGGGCGCTGCGGACCGGTTGCGTGCCCTACTGGAGCACCTTCCCCGTCCAGTCCTCCGCCGACGCCCTCGCCCGCCACCTCGATCAGTCGGACACCTACGACCACCTCCACCTCGCGCTGTTCTGTCACGGGGTGGAATCCGTGGGACTGGCACCCGTCGACCGGTGGCACGCACTGCTGCGACGCGCGGCAGTGGCGGGCTCGTTCGCCGGAGTGGATCCTCGTCGCTACCCGAGTGACCTGTCGACCTTCTTCCGCTTCCAGTCGGCCCTGCGGGCCATACCCGCCCGGTACCCGATCCCCGAGCCGCTCTCGCTGAGCCAGTTCGATCGGTTCTTCGCGCAGCATCGCCACCGCTACCCAGCCGTGCGGCTGGACGGCTGAGCAACGGGCGGCCGGGCGATCCCGGCGCGTACGTCCGACGCCGCGGCGGCCGGAGTCAGGCGGGCCGCAGGTGGGTGTGCCGGCCCTTACGCCCCGTCTCGTACGCCGTCCGGGCGGCCCGCCCCTGCTCCGTCGTCGACACCTCGGCGACCGGGACGTCCCACCAGGCGCCGGCGTCCGGACCGGCCTCGAACCGGTCGGTGGTCACGTGCACCACGGTGGTACGCGTCGCCGCCGTCGCCGCGGTCAGGGCGGCGCGCAGCTCCGCCATTGTCGACACCCGGATCAGCTCCGCGCCGAGGCTGGCCGCGTTGGCGCCGAGGTCGACCGGCAGCGGCGCTCCGGCCCGGTCGAGGTAGGCGGTGCCGAGCCGGTGCGCGCCGACGCTCTCGGACAGCCGCCCGATGGAGGCGAAGCCGGAGTTGTCGACCAGCACCACGACCAGCTTGACGCCTTCGGCGACCGCGGTGGCCAGCTCGCTCGGCAGCATCAGGTAGGACCCGTCGCCGACGAGCACGAACACCTCGCGCTCCGGCGCCGCGAGCTTCACCCCGATGCCGCCGGGGATCTCGTAGCCCATGCACGAGTAGCCGTACTCGACGTGGTAGCTCTTCGGGTCGGCGCTGCGCCACAGCCGGTGCAGGTCGCCGGGCATCGACCCGGCCGCGCAGACCACCACGCCCCGGTCGCCGGCGGCGTCGTTGACCGCGCCGATCACCGCGGTCTGGGTCGGCGCCGCGTCCGGGGCGGCGTGCCGGGCGGTGTCCGCCACCGCCGCCCACCGCTCGCGCAGCCGGGTCACCTGCTCCCGGTACTCCGGCGGGGTCTCCCAGCCGGCGCAGGCCGCGTCCAGCGCGGCGAGGCTCTCCCGGGCGTCGCCGACCACCTGCGTGCCGGAGAGCTTCGCCGCGTCGAAGCCGGTGATGTTCAGGTTGACGAAGCGCACGTCGGCGCCGAACAGGGTGCCGGAGGCGGTGGTGAAGTCGCTGTAGCGGGTGCCCACGCCGAGCACCACGTCCGCGCCGGCGGCGATCTCGTTGGCCGCGGTGGTCCCGGTGACGCCGACCGCGCCGAGGGCGAGCGGGTGGTCGTGCGGCATCGCACCGGTGCCGGCCTGGGTCTCGGCCACCGGCACCCCGTGCTCCTCGGCGAACCAGCGCAGCGCCTCGGTGGCCCCGCTGTAGATCGCCCCGCCGCCGGCCACCACCAGCGGCCGGCGGGCGGCCCGGACGATCCCGGCCGCCCGGGCCAGCGCCGCGATGTCCGGTAGCGGCCGGGGCACGTGCCAGACCCGCTCGGCGAACAGCTCGTCGGGCCAGTCGTACGCCTCGGCCTGCACGTCCTGCGGCAGGGCGAGGGTGACCGCGCCGGTCTCCGCCGGGTCGGTCAGCACCCGCATCGCGGCCAGCAGCGCGGCCGGCAGCTGCTCCGGCCGGTTGATCCGGTCCCAGTAGCGGGAGACCGGCCGCAGCGCGTCGGTGACGCTGACATCGTAGGAGCGCGGGTCCTCCAACTCCTGGAGCACCGGGTTGGCCACCCGGGTGGCGAAGATGTCGCCGGGCAGCAGCAGCACCGGCAGCCGATTGATGGTGGCGCCCGCCGCGCCGGTGACCAGGTTCGTCGCTCCCGGCCCGATCGACGTGGTACAGGCCAGGGTGCTCATCCGGTCGGTCATCCGGGCGTACGCCGCGGCGGTGTGCACCATGCCCTGCTCGGTGCGGCACAGATGGTACGGCAGGTCGGCCCCGGCGGTGGCCAGGGCCTCGCCGACGCCGGCGACGTTGCCGTGGCCGAAGATGCCGAAGCAGGCCGGGATGAGCCGTTGCCGCCGCCCGTCGCGTTCGGACCACTGCCGGGCGAGGAACGTCACGACCGCCTGCGCCACCGTCAACCTGGGCATCACGCCTCTTTCGTTCCGGGCCGGGTCAGCGGCAGCCGCGCGTCGACCGGCTGGTCGGCCCAGCTGCTCCGGATCCAGCCGTGCCGAGGATCGTCCACACAGGCCATTGTCCGCGCCGCGCCCGGCCCGGCCAGCACGTTGAGGTAGTACAGGTCGTAGCCGGGCGCGGCCATCGACGGCCCGTGGTAGCCGTACGGGACGAGCACCACGTCGCCGGTGCGCACCTCGGCCAGCACGTCGATCGGCCGTTCGGCGGTGCCGTAGACCCGCTGGTAGCCGACCGGCCCGTCGCCGGGAGCGCCGCCGGCCACCTCGAAGTAGTAGATCTCCTCCAGCGCCGCCTCCACCCGCCCGTCGGCGTGGGTGCGGTCCTCCTCATGCTTGTGTGGCGGGTACGACGACCAGTTCCCGCCGGGGGTGAGCACCTCGACGGCGACCAGCCGGTCGCAGTCGAAGGCGTCCGGCGCGCAGAAGTTGTTGACCTGCCGGCTGGCCGACCCGGCGCCGCGCAGTTCCACCGGCACGTCCCGGGCCGCGCCGTAGCGGGGCGACAACCGGCGGGTGGCCCGCGCCGAGGGCAAGGCGAAGCGGCCCGCGCCGCGGATCGTCGCGGTGGCGTCCCGGGGCAGGTAGGCGAAGTCGGTGATTGCGGCGAACACCGACTCGCGGCCGGCCAGGTCGAGCCGCAGCCCGTCGCAGTGCACGGTGGCCGCGCCGGCCAGCGGCAGGACCAGCATCTCCTCGTCACCGGTGGCGAAGCTGACCTCGCCGCCGGCGGGCAGGGTGAGCACCCGCAGGCCGGCGTACCGCCAGCCGGCCCGCTCCGGGGTGACCTCCAGCGCCCACGGGTCGCGGGCGGTGCCGCCCCAGGGCAGGTGGGCGTCGGCCGTCCTCATGCCCGCCCTCGCTTCGCTGCGGGCGGGCATGAGGCTGTACGCCAGCGGTAATGATGATTCGCTCGCTGCCGCACGCTCACGCGTCCTGTCC
Source organism: Micromonospora sp. CNZ280 (assembly GCF_011759515.1). Taxonomy (NCBI): domain Bacteria; kingdom Bacillati; phylum Actinomycetota; class Actinomycetes; order Micromonosporales; family Micromonosporaceae; genus Micromonospora; species Micromonospora sp. CNZ280. Next base: position 661,403 of record NZ_JAAOYP010000005.1, on the reverse strand, counting down.
AGTGGGCAGCAGCGAGCCGGCCAGGTCGACCGCGGCGGCCACGTCGTCGTCCGGCGGGTAGAGCAGCGCCCGACCGACCACCAGGCCGCGCACGCCGGGCAGCCGCAGCGCCCGCTGCCAGCGCGCGTACACCACGTCCGGCGCCTCCACCGGGTCGCCGCCGAGCAGCAGGACCGGCAGCGTGGTCGCCGCCATGACCGCCTCCATCTCGTCGATGGCCGGCAGCTTCAGCCAGGTGTACGCGCTGGTCGCGCCGAGCGCCTGCCCGACGCTGACGCCCTTGATGACCGCCTCCGGGCGCAGGTCGGCGCTGACCCGGCCGTTGGTGCGGGCCACCCAGAGCGGCTCGACCAGGGCGACGGTTCGGTGGGCGGCCAGCGCGGTGACCGCCTGGGCGCAGGCCTGCAGTGTGGAGGCGGTGCCCGGGTCGCCCGGGTCGATGCGGCAGAGCATCTTGCCGCCGTCGTAGCGCATCGCGGCGATGCTGTCGGCGTCGTACGCGGTGAACCGGTCGTCGAGTTCGAAGCTGGCGCCGGAGAGGCCGCCGCGGTTCATCGAGCCGATGGCCAGCCGGTTCTCCAGCGCGCCGAGCAGCAGCAGGTCCTCCAGGATGTCCGGGGTGCCGAGCACGCCGTCGACGCCGGGCCGGGACAGCGCCAGGCGCAGCCGGTCGAGCAGGTCGGCGCGGCCGGCCATGGCCATCGGCCGGTCCCGTACCCCGAGGGCGCCCCGGGCCGGGTGGTCGGCGGCGATGACGAACAGCGGGCGGCCGGGCTCGGGCCAGGGCCGGCGGGTACGGCGGGCGGCGGCTTCGGCGATCGCCTGTGGCCGGTGCGCGCGGGTGCGGGTCAGCGCGGCGTACTCGGTGCTCACCGGTCTTCTCCTGTCAGGACGACGGTCGACGGCGCGGGCGGCGGCGTGACGTCCCCGGCCAGCGCCGCGGTCTCGGCGTAGTCGGGCATGGCGGCGGAGCAGGCCAGCCGGGAGGCGACGATGGCACCGGCGGCGTTGGCGAAGCGCAGGGTCCGCTCCAGCGGCCAGCCGCGCAGCAGCCCGAGGCAGAGCGCCCCGCCGAAGGCGTCGCCGGCGCCGAGCCCGTTGACCACGTCCACCGGCACCGGCGGCACCCGTACGCTCTGCTGCCCGGTGCGGGCGAGCACCCCGGCGGGCCCGAGCTTGACCACGGCGAGCCGGGGCCCGCGGGCCAGCAGCAGGTCAGCGGCCCGGTCCGGGTCGCGGGTGCCGACCGCGACCTCCACCTCGTCGAGGTTGCCGACGGCGACGGTGACCCGGGGCAGCACCTCGGCGACGGCCGCGGCCGCGGCGGCCGGGTCGGGCCAGAACATCGGCCGGTAGTCGAGGTCCAGCACGGTGTGCGGGCGGCAGTCCCGGGCGGCCAGCGCGGCGGCGTGCGCGGCGCGGCTGGGTTGCTGGCACAGGCCGGTGCCGGTGAGCCAGAAGACGCGAGCGGCCACGATCGCGTCGAGGTCCAGCTCGTCGGGGTGGATCTGCAGGTCCGGCGCGGTGGGGGTGCGGTAGAACCAGAGCGGGAAGTGGTCCGGCGGGAAGATCTCGCAGAAGGTGATCGGGGTGGGCATCCCGTCGACCGGGTGGACCTGGCTGTCGTCCACCCCGTACTCGCGCAGCGCCCGGTGCACGTAGTCGGCGAAGGCGTCGGCGCCGGTGCGGGTGATCACCCCCGCGTGCAGCCCCTGCCGGCTGGCCGCGACGGCCACGTTGGTGGGGCTGCCGCCGAGGAACCGGCCGAACCTCTCGACCTCGGCCAGCGGGGTGCCGACCTGCAACGGATAGATGTCCACCCCGACCCGGCCGATGGTGAGCACATCGAGCATGCGGCGCCCTCCGTCCCGGCCGGCGTCGGCGTACCCGCCGGCTCGTTGCCGTCCCTGATTGGTAACAGTGCCGTGTGAGTTGTGTCAATGTGTTGTCATGACATCCGCGCTCTGCGCTCGGTGACCGCTTCGGTACAGTGGCGCCCATCATGCGCCCCGATCCCGCTCAGACCCCGCGCAGCCGCCGCGCCGCCGCAGCGAGGAGGTTTCCTTGACTTTCTCCCCCGCCTAAAGGTGAGGGATTCCCGGGCTCGCGCCCGCGAGTTCCTGGTTCACCGCAGACAGCACGGAAGGAGAAACCTCGTGTCTGACGTCCGCTCCGCAGGCGTTTTTCGTCTCCACCAGCCCGGCGGCGACGGCGATGTTCTTAGCGGCGTTGATGTCCCGGTCGTGCCGGGTGCCGCAACTCGGGCACGACCAGCGTCGTGTGCCGAGGGTAAGCGTGGCGAGCAGGTGTCCGCACGCCGAGCAGGTCTTGCTGGACGGGTACCAGCGGTCGACCACGGCGAGGTGCCGGCCGTCGCGGTGCGCCTTGTACGTCAGCAGGGTTCGGAACTCGGCCCAGCCGCAGCGGGAGATCGCCTTGGCGAGGCTGCGGTTGCGCACCATGTTCGCCACGGCCAGATCCTCGACGGCAATGGCGTCGAACCGGCGGACCAGTTCGGTCGAGGCCTTGTGGAGGAAGTCGCGTCGCGCATCCCGGACTCGGGAGTGGGCGCGGGCCACTTTCCGCTTGGCCTTGGCGCGGTTCGCGGAGCCCTTCTTCTTGCGAGCCATCATCCGCTGGTACCGCTTCAGCCGTCGTTCGCGGCGTTCCATGTGCTTCGGGTGCGGGATGCGCTGCCCGGTGGACAGGACCGCGAAGTCGGTCAGCCCCAGGTCGACACCGACGGCCCGATCGGTCGGCTCGGGTGTAGCCGGAGCCTGCACATCGACGGCGAGCGTGATGAACCAGCGGCCGTCCGGGTCGCGGGACACCGTGACTGTGGTCGGGTTGAGTGTGGTCACGTTGACGTCCGGCCAGGACCAGACGAAGGCGAGGGTGCCGGGGGTTTTGCCGAGGCTGAGGACGCCGCCGCGCATCCGGAAGGCGGAACGGGTGAAGCTGGCGGACTGGCGGCCGTGGCGGGACTTGAACCGCGGGTAGCGGGCGCGCTTGGCGAAGAAGGCGGTCATGGCGTTGTGCTGGTGGCGCAGCGTCTGCTGCAGCGGCACCGACGACACCTCGTTGAGGAACGCCAGGTCCGGCAGCTTCTTTATCTGCGTCAGCGCCCGGTCTGTCTCCGCGTAGGAGGTGGACTTGCGTTCGGTGTGCCAGCGGGCGTGTCGCGCCGCGAGGGCGCGGTTCCAGACGATGCGCACACAGCCAAACGTGCGGTTCAGCACCGCAGCCTGCTCGGGCGTCGGGTACGCCCGACACTTGTAGGCCGTCCTCACGCCACAAATCTTACCAAAGGAAACGATCGTGGCTAAAAGTGCATCTGCCATTCCTCCCCGCCCTGAACGGCAGGACATCCTGGCGGCACTCCGGTGACCGGCCCCGAGATCGCGGTCGACCGCAGCAGCCCGGTCCCGCTCTACTTCCAGGTCGCCGAGCAGTTCGCCGCGGCGATCCAGCGCGGTGACCTGGCCCCTGGTGACCGCCTGGACAGCGAGTTGCAGCTGGCCGACCGGTTGGGCCTGTCCCGGCCCACCGTGCGGCAGGCCATCCAGCATCTGGTCGACAAGGGACTGATCGTCCGCCGCCGCGGCGTGGGCACTCAGGTGGTGCGCGGCGAGGTACGCCGGGCGGTGGAGCTGACCAGCCTGCACGACGACCTGGTCCGGGCCGGCCAGCGCCCGTCCACCTCGGTGCTGGAGTTGGCCGTCGTGCCCTGCCCGCCGGCGGTCGCCGCCGCGCTCGGCCTACCGCCCGGCGGCGAGGTGCAGCACCTGCGCCGGCTGCGGTTCTCCGACGGCGAGCCCCTCGCGGTGATGGAGAACTGGCTCCCGGTCGACCTGCCCAAGCTGACCATGGAGGCGCTGCAGGCCGACGGCCTGTACGCGATCCTGCGCAGTGGCGGCCGGCGGATCCGCGGCGCCCACCAGCGGATCGGTGCCCGGGCCGCCACCGCCGCCGAGGCGCAGATGCTCGGCGAACGGCGTGGCGCGCCGCTGCTCACCATGACCCGCACCGCGTACGACGACCAGGGTCGTTACGTCGAGCACGGCGCGCACATCTACCGGGCCAGCCGGTACTCGCTGGAGGTGACGGTCGCCGAGCGGTGACGGTCAGTGTTTCGCGCTCATTTCAGTGACAGGTATTTACGTCGTCAAGCTGTCATGACATTGTGGCCGCAAGCACCGCCGGCGCCGGACGTGCGGCCCGGCGGGCGACCCGCGAGTCTCTTCGAAGTCTCTCCTTGCGAAGGGAAGCAGCCCATGTCAGCCAAGCCGAGACACGCAGCAGGCGTGCTCGCCGCGCTCACCGCCGTCGCTCTCACCGCCACGGCCTGCGGCGGCTCGGACGAGCCCGCCGGCAAGGACGCCAAGAACATCACCCTCACCATCTCCGCCAACGCGATCGCCGGCGGCAAGAACGCCGCCGGTGCGGAGTGGATCCAGAACTGGGTCATCCCCAAGTTCGTCGAGGCGCAGAAGGCCAAGGGCGTCACCGCGAAGGTGACGTTCGTGCCCAGCGGCGTCGACGACGAGCAGTACAAGACCAAGCTGGCCCTGGACCTGCGCTCCAAGGGCGGCGCCGACGTGATCGCCGTGGACGGCATCTGGGTGGGCGAGTTCGTCCAGGCCGGCTACCTCAAGCCGCTGTCCGAGGTGGCCGGTGACCAGGTGGACTCCTGGGAGGGCTGGTCGCAGATCCCGGACACCGTGCAGGGCCTCGGCTCGTTCGAGGACAAGCGCTACGGCATCCCGCTCGGCACCGACGGGCGGGTCCTCTACTACAACAAGAAGCTCTTCGCCCAGGCCGGCCTGCCCGCCGACTGGCAACCCAGGAGCTGGCAGGAGATCCTCGACGCCGGCGCCAAGCTCAAGGCGTTGCCCGGGGTGACCCCGATCCAGATCAATGCCGGCACCGCGATGGGCGAGGCTACCTCGATGCAGGGCGCGCTGCCGTTGCTGGTCGGCGCCGGCGGCGAGATCTACGCGGGCGGCAAGTGGGCCGGCGCCAGCCAGCCGGTCAAGGACATGCTCGACTTCTACGCCAAGGTCTACGGCGGCGGGCTGGGCGACCCGAAGCTGCAGCAGGAGGCGAAGGGCCGGGACAAGTCCTTCGCGGAGTTCGCCGCCGGCAAGATCGGCATCCTGGCCGAGGGCGACTACTTCTGGCGCAGCGTGGTCAACCCGAAGGACGGCATCGCCAAGATGGCCGACCGGGACACCACCGTCGGCTACGCGATGATCCCGGCCAAGCAGCCCGGCGCGGGCATCCGCGGCCAGGACTTCGTCAGCATGTCCGGCGGCGGCGTGCGGGTGCTCAACCCCAACTCGAAGTTCCCGTCGCAGGCGTGGGAGCTGCTGTCGTTCATGCACTCGGCGGAGGCGGTCAAGGCCGAACTGGCCGGCGCCGCCCGGATCACCGCCCGCACCGACGTGAACAAGGAGGTGCTCGCGGCCGACCCGATGCTGAACTTCGTCGCGGAGAAGGTGCTGCCGATCACCGCGTACCGGCCGCCGCTGGCGGTCTACCCGCAGGTCTCGGTGGCGCTGCAGGAGGCGACCGCCGAGGTCACGGCGGGCAAGAGCGTGGACGAGGCGGCCAGCGCGTACCAGAAGAAGGTCGAAGGGTTCGTCGGTGGTCCAGGTAACGTCACCTCCTGACGAGGTGGTCGAGGGAGCGCGCCCGGCGACGGGCGCCTCCGCGGCCCCCGACGCCGCCGGGCTGGGCCGGGCCCGGGCCACCGGGTTCCTCGTCCCCGCCATGGTGCTGATCCTGGTCTTCCTGGTGGTGCCGGCGGCGTGGACGATCTACCTGGGCGTCACCAACTACCGGCTGACCGGCCTGGCCGCCGCCAACCCGGAGATCGTCGGCCTGGACAACTACACCCAGGCGCTGGGCGATGAGCGGTTCCGCACCTCGCTGCTGCTGACCCTCCAGTTCGTCCTCGGCTCGGCGGTCATCGGCCAGGCCGGGCTCGGCTTCGCCATCGCGTTCGCGCTGCGCGACCGGCGCGGCCCGCTGCGCCGGCTGGTCGAGGGGCTGGTCCTGCTCTCCTGGATCCTGCCCAGCTCGGTGGTCGCGTTCCTGTGGATCGCCCTGCTCGACCGGGACGCCGGCACGCTCAACGCGCTGCTCGGCATCCCCGGGATGGCCTGGCTGCTCGACTACCCGATGCTGTCGATCATCATCTTCAACACCTGGCGCGGCACCGCGTTCTCGATGATGCTCTACGCCGCCGCGCTGGAGAACGTCCCCCGCTCGCACCTGGAGACCGCCCGGCTGGCCGGCGCGTCGACCTGGCAGCAGTTGCGCGACGTGGTCTTCCCCCGCATCCGCGGGCACGTGCTGACCAACCTGCTGCTGATCAGCCTCTGGACGTTCAACGACTTCGCGCCGTTCCTGATCACCGCCGGCGGCCCCGAGCAGCGCTCGGAGATCCTGCCGGTCTACGTGTACAAGGTGGCGCTCTCCGGCGGCGAACTCGGCTTCGGCGCCGCCATCTCGTTCCTCATGCTGCTGATCAACCTGGTCATCGCGCTGGTCTACCTGCGCATGCTGGGCCGGCGGAAGGAGCCGGCGTGACCACCACCACCGCACCGTCCGCCCCCACCACCGAGCCGACCGGCGACGGCCCGACCATCGCCATACGGCACGTGCTCGCCCGGATCGGCCGCTACACGTTCCTCTGCGTCGTGCTCGGGTTCTTCGCGCTGCCGCTGCTGTGGCTGGCCACCGCCCCGTTCGACGACACCCCGACGATCACCGCGTCGCTGCCGCAGTTCACCCTGGACAACTTCCGCGCCCTGCTGGACAACCCGTACGCGCTCAGCTCGCTGCTCAACTCGGTCTACCTGGCCGGCGGCACCGCGGCGCTGGTGGTGGTCTTCGCCGCGCTCGCCGCGTACGCGCTGAGCCGGGTCCGGGTGCCCGGCCGCGACGCCCTGCTCTACGGGCTGCTGCTGCTGTCCTCGATCGTCACCGGCACCGCCACCATGGTGCCGCTGTTCGAGCTGGCCTTCCGGCTCAACCTGATCGACTCCCGGCTCGGGGTGATCCTGATCCTCAGTGGCGGGCTGCTGCCCGCGGCCATCTTCATCCTCAAGGACTTCATGGACTCCACCCCGACGTCCTACGAGGAGTCGGCCCGGGTCTTCGGCGCCAGCCCGTTGCAGATCATGCGGCACATCGTGGTGCCGGTGGTCCGCCCCGGCCTGGCCACCGTCGGGGTGTGGGCGGTGGCCAACGTCTGGGGCAACTTCCTGGTGCCGTTCCTGCTGCTGCGCGGCCCGGACAAGGCCCCCGCCGCGGTGATCATGTACACCCTCTACACCGAGGGCGGCCAGGCCGACCTGCGGCTGCTCTCCACCTTCTCGCTGCTCTACTCGCTGCCGGTGGCGCTCATGTTCGTCTTCGTCAGCAGCCGGTACGGATTCCGCTTCCACGGAGGGATCAAGCGCTGATGTCCGCCATCACCATGCGCGAACTGACCAAGGTCTACCCCAACGGGGTACGCGCCCTGGACGCCCTCGACCTGGAGATCGCCGACGGCGAGTTCTTCGCCCTGCTCGGCCCGTCCGGCTGCGGCAAGACCACGCTGCTGCGCACCATCGCCGGGTTGGAGGTCGCCTCCGGCGGCAGCGTGCACATCGGCGAGCGCAACGTCACCAACCTGCCCCCGGGCAAGCGGGACGTGGCCATGGTCTTCCAGGACTACGCCCTCTTCCCGCACATGACGGTGCAGGAGAACATCGCCTACCCGCTGCGGATCAAGAAGGTCGACCGGCGCGCCCGCGCCGACAAGGCCGCCGAGACCGCCGACGAGCTCGGCCTGTCCGGGCTGCTGGCGCGCCGTCCGGGGCAACTCTCCGGCGGCCAGCAGCAGCGGGTGGCGCTGGCCCGGGCGATGGCCTGCCACCCGCAGGTGTTCCTGCTCGACGAGCCACTGTCCAACCTCGACGCCCGGCTCCGGCTGGAGGCGCGCACCTTCCTCAAGCGGCTGCAACGCGAACTCGGCGTCACCACCGTCTTCGTCACCCACGACCAGGCCGAGGCACTCGCCCTGGCCGACCGGATAGCGGTCATGGAGGGCGGCCGGATCCGCCAGGTCGGCACCCCCACCGAGGTGTTCCGCCGCCCCGCCAACACCTTCGTCGCCGGCTTCATCGGCTCCACCCCGATGAACCTCGTCGACGCCCGGGTGGACGGCGACGAACTGGCCGTGGGCCGGGCCCGGCTGCCGCTGCCCGACGACGCCCGCGGCCAGGTCACCGACGGCGAGCGGCTGGTGTACGGGGTGCGGCCCGAATACCTCGACTACTCCCCCAGCCCGGTCCCCGGCGCGCTGACCGGGCAGGTCGTGGTGGTGGAGAACCTGGGCAGCGTCTCCCTGGTCTCGCTGGACGTGCCCAGCGACGACGCCGCCGACGCGACCGCCGACGCCGGCACGGCCGGCGACGGCGGCACGGCCGGGGACGGCGGCGGGCGGACCAGCGTGCAGGTGGTGGTCGCCGAGGGCGGCGAACCCGAACCGGGCGACACCGGCTGGGTGGTGCCCCGACCCGGCCGGTCACTGCTCTACCGCGACGGCGACCTGGTCACCGCCGGCGAGGCGGCCACCGTGCCGGCCCCACGCGCCGGCGCCGGCGTACAGGGCTGAACATGGTCACGCACCGGGGCAGGTGGACCCTCCAGGACCGGGCCGACAACGTGCTGCGGTCCCTGCCGGTCACCGTCGCGCCCGGCACCGCCGCGCTCACCGTCCGGCTGGACTACCCGCGCGCGGCCGGGGTGCTCGACCTCGGCTGCGTCGGCCCGGCCGGCTTCCGCGGCTGGTCCGGCGGCGCCCGGGACGGCTACACGATCACCGCCGACTGGGCCACCCCCGGATACCTCCCCGGCGAACTGGAACCCGGCGAGTGGCAGGTGCTGCTACGGCTGCACCGCATCCCGCCCGACGGGCTGGCGTACGAGGTCACCGCCACCACCAGCAGCACCGCGCCACCGGAACCCGAGCCGCCGGCCGCGCCGCCGCGCCCGGACCGGCCGCCCCGCCGGGACCTGCCCGGCGTCGACGGCCGGCACTGGCTCGCCGGTGACCTGCACGCGCACACCGTGCACAGCGACGGCGCGCAGACCATCGACGAACTCGCCGCGCTCGCCGCCTCCCGCGGCCTGGACTTCCTCGCCGTCACCGACCACAACACCGTCAGCCACCACCCCTGGCTGCCGGCCGCCTCCACCCGCTACGGCATCACCCTGCTGCCCGGCCAGGAGGTGACCACCGACCGGGGGCACGCCAACGTCTTCGGCCCGGTGGACTGGGTCGACTTCCGCCGGCCACCGGACGAGTGGCTCGCCACCGCCCGGCGCGACGGCGGGCTGATGTCGGTCAACCACCCGCTCGGCGGCGACTGCGCCTGGCGGCAGCCGCTGGCCGACCGCACCCCGCTGGTCGAGGTGTGGCACTCCGGCTGGTGGGACCGCACCTGGGGCGCCCCGCTGGCCTGGGCGCGGGCGTGGCGGACGGACGTCGTACCGGTCGGCGGCAGCGACTACCACCGCCCCGGCGCCGACGCGCTGCCCGGCTCCCCCACCACCTGGGTGCTCGCCGACCGCGACGCGGCACCCGAGGACGCCGTGCTGGACGCGCTGCGCGGCGGCCGTACCGCCATCTCCGCCGACCCGGACGGGCCGCTGCTGCTACGCCTCGGCGACGAGCTGCTGGTGCTCGACGCCGACGGCGCGCTGCTGGCCTACCCGGACGGGCGGCACCGGCTGGTCCGCGGCGACCGGTGCCTGCTGCCGGCCGGCGACGGGCTGCACGTCCTGGAGTCCCACCGCATGGAGGTGATCGCACTGTGCAGCTGACCGGACGCACACGGGTGGCCGGCGCCCCCGTCAACTACGGCATCTACCAGCCCACCGGCGCACCCGTCGGCCCCGACGACCTGCTCGCGGCGCTGGCCGACGACGGCTACACCGGGATCGACTCCGGCCCGATCGGCTACCTCGGCACCGGCGAGACCCTCGCCCGCCGGCTGGACACGACCGGCATCGCGCTCGCCGGCGGCTGGGTCGACCTGCGCTTCACCGACCCGGCCGGCTTCGCCGAGGACCTGGCCCAGCTCGACGCGGCGCTCGACGTGTTCACCGCCGCGCCGGCCGGCGACCCCCGGTTCGCGCCCCGGCCGACCCTGGCCTGCCCCGGCAACCCGGCCCGGATGGCCCGCCCCGGCACCCCGACCGACCTGGCGTCGGCGCTACCCGCCGCCGCCTGGCCGGACTTCGCCGCCCGGGTGCAGCAGGCCGCCGACCGGTGCCGCGACCGCGGCCTGGAACCGGTGTTCCACTACCACCTCGGCACCGACGTGGAGACCGAGGCGGAGGCCGACCGGCTGCTCGACCTCACCGACATCGCCGTCTGCCTGGACACCGGGCACCTGGCGCTGGCCGGCGGCGACCCGGTGGCCGCGGTACGCCGCTGGGCCGGGCGGATCGGCCAGGTGCACCTGAAGGACGCCGACCTGGCCGCGCACGCCCGGGTCCGGGCGGCCGGCGGCGGGCTGATGGACGTGGTCGCCGCCGGCGGCTTCTGCGCCCTGGGCCGCGGCGACGTCGACCTCGCCGGGGTGCTCGCCGGCCTCGACGCCACCGGCTACACCGGCTGGCTGGTCATCGAGCAGGACGCCCCCGCGGACGGCCGGGACCTCGACCGGATCCGCGCCGACCAGCACGCCAACCTCCGCTGGCTGCGGGAGGCGCTGGGATGACCGAGCCGGGCAAGCGGATCCGGATCGCGGTGGCCGGGCTGGGCATCATCGCCCGCACCGTGCACCTGCCGCTGCTGCAACGCCGGGGCGACCTGTTCGAGATCGTCGCGTTGGCCGACCTGTCCCCGAGCCGGGTCGCCGAGCTGGGCGAGCGGTACGGCGTGGAACCGGCCCGCCGGTACACCGACGCGACCCGGATGGTGACCGACGGCGGCTGCGACGCGGTGCTGCTGGCCACCTCCGGCTCGCACGGCGAGCTGGCCGCGCTGGCGCTGCGCGCCGGGCTGCCGGTGCTCTGCGAGAAGCCGCTGGCGTACACGCTCGCCGAGACCGACCGGCTGGCCGAGCTGGCCGGCGGCGGCACCGCCCTGATGGTCGGCTACATGAAGCAGTACGACCCGGCGGTGGCCGAGGCCGCGCGGCTGCTGGCCGAGCTGGGCGGCGCGGAACGGGTGCACGCGGTGGAGGTGACCGTGCTGCACGCCGGCGGCGACCGGCAGCTGCGCTTCGCCAACCTGCCCCCGGCCCCCGGCGACGTGCCGGCCGAGGAGGCGGCCCGGTTCAGCGCCGCCGACCGGGCGCTGCTGGACGCCGCCGTCGGCACGGACCCGGACGCCCGCACCCTCTACCAGATCCTGATCAACAGCATCTCGCACGACCTGTCCCTGCTGCGGCTCTTCACCGGCGCACCGGCCAGCGTGGAGCAGGTGGCCACCTGGCCGCTCACCCCGGCCGGCCCGGCCGAGCCGTCGGTGGAGATCAGCGGGCGGCTGCCCGGCGGGGCCCGCTACGGCATCCGGTGGCTCAACCTGCCGGACTACCCGGCCTACCGGGAGACGGTCACCCTGCACCACGCCCGCGGCTCGCTGGAGCTGGTGTTCCCCTCGCCGTACCTGCTCAACGCGCCCACCACGCTGACCGTGGTGGACGAGCACGGCGGCGGCGAGCGGCGGGCCACGTTCCGGTCGGTGACCGAGGCGTTCGAGCAGGAGCTGGTCGCGTTCCACGCGATGGTCACCGGGGGCACCGCGCCGCTGACCGGCATCGCCGAGGGCGCGACCGACGTACGGACCAGCCAGCAGGTGGTACGCCGCTACGGGGAGCTGACCGGGGCGGCGATCGGCGGAGAGGCGGCGAGCTGATGACGCGACCGACCGAGATCATCGTGGTGCCACACACCCACTGGGACCGGGAGTGGTACGAGCCGTTCCAGCGGTTCCGGCTGCGGCTGGTGGCGCTGCTCGACGAGGTGTTCGACCGGATGGAGCGCGACCCGCGGCAGCGGTTCACCCTGGACGGGCAGCTCGCCGCGGTCGACGACTACCTGGAGGTCCGCCCGGAACGGCGGGAGCAGGTGATCGCCCTGGTCCGCGCCGGCCGGCTGGCGGTGGGCCCGTGGCAGATCCTGCTGGACGAGTTCCTCTGCTCCGGCGAGAACATCGTCCGCAACCTGGAACGCGGACTGGCCCGCAGCGCCGAGCTCGGCGGCGCCATGCCGGTCGGCTACCTGCCCGACATGTTCGGCCACATCGCCCAGATGCCGCAGCTGCTGGCCGGCGCGGGGCTGGCCCACGCCTGCGTGTTCCGCGGCGTGCCGGAGCGGATGCACCGCCACGCGTTCGCCTGGCAGGCGCCCGACGGCACCACCGTGCGCACCGAGTACCTGCCCGGCGGCTACGGCAACGCGGCCGGGCTGATGGAGGACCCCGCGCAGATCACCCGCCGGGCCGCCGACCTGGCCGGCAAGCTCGCCGACTGGCGGTTCGACGGCGAGGACACCCCGGCGCTGGCGATGTACGGCACCGACCACGCCGCCCCGGCGCCGGACGCGCCCGACCTGCTCGCCGCGGCCGACCTCGCCGACACCCGGCTGCGGCTGGGCACCCTCGCCGAGTACTTCGCCACCCAACCGACCACCGTGGACGGCCTGCCCGTCGTCCGGGGCGAGCTGCGCTCGCACGCCCGGGCCAACATCCTGCCCGGGGTGATCTCGGTCCGGGCCCACCTGAAGCGGGCGATGAACCGCGCCGAGCGGCGGGTCGAGCGGTACGCCGAACCGCTCGCCGCGCTCACCCACGACGCCTCCGTGCAGCGCTTTCTCGACATGGCCTGGACCCGGCTGATCGACGCCAGCTGCCACGACTCGGTGACCGGCTGCGGGTGCGACGAGACCGCCGAGCAGGTCGCCGCCCGCCTCGCCGAGGCCGACCAGCTCGGCCGGGCGGTCTGCGACCTGGTCGGCGCGCGGCTGGCCGCGACCGTGCCCCGGGACGGCTACCTGGTGTTCAACCCCACCCCGGCGGCCCGCACCGCGCTGGTCTTCCTGGACGTGGCGGCGCCGGCCGACGCCACCGTGGCGGTGGCCGGCGCCGGCGGCCGCGGCGTCGCCGCCCAGGTGCTCGACCGGGGCCGGACGCTGCTCGCCGACGACGTGGTGCCGGCGGCCGACCTGCCGGCCGTGCTCACCCGGGTGCACGGCCGCGAGCTGTACGGCCAGGAGGTCGCCGCCTGGTCGGTGTCGCCGGACGACGCCACCCTGACCTTCCAGGTGGCCCGGCACGGCGACCCGGCCTTCGACGTGGCGGACGTGCGGCTGGCGCTGGCGGCGGCCGGGCGGCACGACCGGTGGCGGGTACGCATCCTCGCCGCGCCCCGGGCCACCGTCGCCGCCCTGGTCGAGGTGCCGCCGCTCGGGCGGGCGGCGGTGCGGCCGGTGCCGCTGCCGGCGACGGCGGAGCCGCGCTTCGCCCCGGTGACCGTCGCCGGCCGCAGCGTCGACAACGGGCTGCTGCGGGTCGACATCGCCGAGGACGGCACGCTGGCGCTGACCACCCCGGACGGCGTGACGGTGGACGGCGTCGGCCGGGTGGTCGACGGCGGCGACGTGGGTGACAGCTACAACTACGCCCCGCCGGCCGCCGACGAGGTCATCGACAAGCCGCGCGCGGTGCGCACGGTGGTCCGCCACGACGGGCCGCTGGTCGCCGTCCTGGACGTGGTGCGGGAGTACCGCTGGCCGGTGGCGGCGGACGTCGACGCCGGTTCCCGCGCGGTGGACCACGAGGCGGTCACCGTCACCACCCGGGTGGAGCTGCGCTGCGGTGAGCCGTTCGCCCGGCTGCGCGTCGAGTTCGACAACCGCTGCGACGACCACCGGGTCCGGCTGCACCTGCCGCTGCCGGCCCCGGCCGACACCTCGTCCGCCGAGGGTCAGTTCGCCGTGGTCGAGCGGGGGCTGACCGCGGAGGGCGGCGGCGGTGAGGTGCCGCTGCCCACCTTCCCGGCCAACGGGTTCGTCGCCGCCGGCGGGCCGGACGGCGCGCTCGCGGTGCTGCTCACCCAGCCCACCGAGTACGAGCTGACCGACTCCGGTCGGGAACTGGCGGTCACCCTGCTGCGGTCGATCGGCATGCTGTCGCGTAACCGGCACGCGCTGCGCGACGAGCCGGCCGGTCCACAGCTGCCCACGCCCGAGGCGCAGTGCCGCGGCCTGCGCACGGTCGAGCTGGCGGTGCTGCCGTACCGGGGCGATTGGCACTCCGCCGGGGTGCTGGCGGCTGCCGAGGCGTACCGGCACGAGCTGCTGGCCTTCCCCGGCACGGCCGACCCGGCCACCGACCTGCCGGCGCCGGCGGTCGGGCTCGCCGTGGACGGCCCCGGCGTGGCGCTGACCAGCGTGCGGGACCGCGCCGGCCGCACCGAGGTGCGGCTGGTGGCGCAGACGCCGGCGGACACCATCGCCGTGCTCGGCGGCGCGGCCTTCCGCGCGGCGTGCCGGGCCGACCTGCTCGGCCGGCCGGGAAAGCCGCTGGAGGTCGACGGTGACGGGCTGGTCCGGGTGCCGATGCGGGCGTGGGAGATCGCCACGGTGCAGCTCGACCTGAGCTGATCCGGCGGGCCCTGCCTCGGCCGGGCCCGCCTCGGGTTCGGTGGCCTGACGGCCGAGCCGGTGTGGTCCGGACGACCCCGGTGCGGCTGCCCGGGCGGACAGCGACCGCCGGCTGTCCGGACCAGACTCTCGTCGGACAGCAGGACTTTCGGGCGAAAACAGCCTCATAACCGGCGCGGCGTAACGGTAGGAGGTTTCACCCGCGCGGAAACTGGTGAAGGTGGGCCCAGCACCTGCGCCCAAGGGGGGATCATTCGTGTCCGAAACCAGCCTCGACCGGTCCGATCAGCAGGCCGACCGTCCCGAAGAGGTGACCGACCCGCTGCTGTGGAAGTTGGCTCTGGAGGTGGCCGACGCCCACGAGCCGGACGGCGACGGCGGCTGCCGCAACCTGCTCTGCGCCGGCCAGCCCTGGCCCTGCGCGGCCTGGAACAACGCCCAGCACGCGCTGAGCGTGGCGCGGGCCGACGGCGCCCCGGCGGCGCCCGCCGGCGCGGAGGACCGCGAGCCGGCCACCGGCTGGTCCACCACGCCGCCCGCCCAGCGCCGGCCGGCCTCCCGGGTCGCCGCCTAACCGCGACGGAACCGATGCCGACCACCTGACCGGTGGTCGGCGTCGTCGTGTCCGGGCCTCCCGTGGCCTAGCTGGCTTTGGTTTATCTAAGTCAGCTACGGTAGCGTCGCTGGCATGACCGACGACCTGCTCGCCGACCGGGACTCCTGGCTGACCAGCACCTGCTCGATCGCCCGCGCCCTGGACGTGGTCGGCAACCGCACCACCCTCCTGCTGCTGCGGGAGGCGTCGCTGGGCACCCGCCGCTTCGACGCGTTCGCCCGCCGGGCCGGCGTCAGCGAGCCGGTCGCCGCCGCGCGGCTCCGGCAGCTCGTGGCCGACGGCCTGCTGGAGCGGTACCCCTACCGGGAGCCGGGCCAGCGCACCCGCGACGAGTACCACCTCACCCGCAAGGGCGCCGAGCTGCTGCCGGTGCTCACCGCGCTGCGCCAGTGGGGCGACGCCTGGGCCGCCGACGAGGCCGGGCCCGCCATCCGCCTCGAACACCACGACTGCGGCGCCGCCGTGCACGCGCGGCTGCGCTGCGACGCCGGCCACGACGTCGCCGCCGACGAGATCGCCGTACGCCCGGGGCCCGGCCTGCGCCGCGGCGACCCGGCCGCGCCGACGGCGCCCTGAACCCCCATCCCCGTCGCGTGAGAGCCACGCGCCGAAACAGCCAGGAGTACGCCCATGAAGATCGCCGGAACCACCGCCCTCGTCACCGGCGCCAACCGGGGCTTCGGCCGACACCTCGCCGCCGAGCTGCTCGCCCGCGGCGCCACCGTGTACGCCGGCGCCCGCAACCCGGACCGGGTCGACCTGCCCGGCGTCACGCCGGTGCGGCTGGACATCACCGACCCCGCCTCGGTCGCCGCCGCGGCCGACCTCGCCCGGGACGTCACGCTGCTGGTCAACAACGCCGGCTCGGGCACCGGGGCGGACCTGCTCGACGCCGACCTCGACCGGATCCGGCTGGAGATGGACACCCACTACTTCGGCACGCTGTCGGTGGTGCGGGCGTTCACCCCGGTGATCGCCGGCAACGGCGGCGGGTCCATCCTCAACATCCTGTCCGCGCTGTCCTGGGTGGCCTTCCCGCACGTCGGCGCGTACAGCGCCGCGAAGTCCGCCGAGTGGTCGATGACCAACACGCTGCGCGTCCAGCTCGCCGACCGCGGCATCCGGGTCGCCGGCCTGCACGTCGGGTACATGGACACCGACATGGCCGCCGGGGTCACCGGGCCGAAGTCCGACCCGGCCGACATCGCCCGGATCGCTGTCGACGGCATCGAGGCCGACGCGTACGAGATCCTCGCCGACGACGTCAGCCGGCAGGTGCGGGCCGGGCTCGCCGGCGGCGTGGCCGCGCTCTACCCGCAGCTGCCGTGACCGGACCTGGTGGGGTGGCCCACGCGCCACCCCACCCGGCCGGCTCACCGCACGTGGTTGCACTCCGGCAGGCTGTCCAGGTTGTTCGGCGAGGCGTCGTCGGCAGGTACGGCCGGCCCGTTCGCGGCCGGACCACCCGGATGGCGGCCCGCCCCGTGCCCGGCTCCTGCACGAAGAACGCGAACCGGCCGCTGCCGATCAACTCGATCGCCTCCGGCACCGGGATCAGGGAATGGCTCTCGTCGCCGTTGCGCCCGCCCAGCCCGACCGTCGTCCCGTTCACCGTCCGCACGCAGCTCACCCGCACCGGCACCGCCGCGTCGTGGTACTCGGTGTCGGCGACCAGCGCCACCTGCAACCAGCCCTCGCTGGTCACCGACGGCTGGAGGCACGGCAGCGGATGCTGTCCATCCTCCCGCCGGACGGCGGGAAGATCACCGGAGTGCACTTCGGGCCGCAACCGCCGGCACCGGTGCCGCAGCGGTGACCGTCGGGTGGCCCGCCGCTGCCGCACCGCCCGCCGCCGGGCGGCGCCGCACCCGAGCGGACCGCCTGGTCAGTACCGTCACCGATCCGCCAGTCAGCGCGGCGTCACCGGTCCGCCGGGGTGGGGCGGGGCACCTGCACGGCCAGCTTCTTGGGGGCGAGCCGGCAGTAGCTCTCGGTGAGCAGCTCGCCGACCTCGTCCCAGTCGACGCCATCGTCGAGGACCATGCCCAGCACGTCGGCGGCCCAGTCGGGCTTGTAGAACGGGTGGCCGCCGGCGACCAGGGCATGCACCTCGTCGACCGGCGCCCGGAACGTCAGCACGCACGTCGGCTCGTCGGTGGCCACGGCCCGCGCGTACTCCATCTGGTGGTCGGGGTCGACGGTGAGCACATGGGCGAAGGTGCGCCTGCGAACCCTCCACCGGATGCCCACCCAGGCCGGTTCCTCGTAGGCCTCCGGTAGGCCGCGGCAGATCGGTCGCAACCGGTCGAGGAACTCGGGCGGGACGTCGGCGGGAGCACTCACCCCGGCACGCTAACCCGACCCCCCGACACTCCCCGTACTCAAAGCAGGTGTCGTGTCGTGCCCGCTCGGGCGCGGAGTCCTGGCGGACGAGACGCCACTGGCCGGCGCCCGGTGGTGGGTGCCGGCCCTGCCGATGGTTGGTAATGCTGCTGGCCGGCACCCACGGGTGCCGGCCAGCAGTCCCCCTGTGAGGAAAGTGTTTGTTCGGTTGGGTCAGCTGTTCCAGTGCTCGGCGACGAGGTCGGCGGCCTGCTGTTCCCACTGGGCGTAGTGGTCCGGGTAGGCCGACACCTGCACGGTCTGCGCGGCCTTGGTCAGGGGCATGTCCTGCCACCCGTCGACCTGCTTGAGGCCCTTCAGGAACGCCGTGGTCGAGTACTCGGGGTCGGTGATCTGCTCCACCGTGCCCCACCCGCTCGACGGGCGCTGCTGGAACAGGCCCTGCGAGTCGTGGTCGTTGCGCTCGCCCAGGTGACCCAGGTTCTCCAGCTTCGACTCCTGCAGGCTGGTGGCGATGGCCACCACGGCGGCGCGCTCGTCCATGTCGGACGTCTTCGTCGCCGCGATGATCGCCTTCACATTCGCGACCTGCTCGTCGTTGAGGTCGATGCGCGACTGCTCACCCTGCACACCGTGCGGGATCAGCTTGCCCATGTCCGGCTTGTCAGCCTGCACCGCAACCGCAGCGACCGGCTTGACGGCCTCGACCGGGCCGGTGTCGGCGTGGGTGGCGGGGCCAGCGGCGATGCCACCGGCGAAAGCCAGACCAGCAATACCCAGAACGCTCTTCCGCATGATCGTGTTCATCACACAGCTCCTTCCGGGGGATAACGCCACCAGCCCAAGGGGGGCAGGCCGATAGGGCGCAAGCACCATCAGGCGCTCAGAAAGACTCGAGAGAAAACGTGGCACTCTGACCGGGCGGGGGGATACCCGTGGCGCCGGGTGCCCGGCCGACCTGCGGGGCAGGGGGTCGCCCTTCGCGGTGCCGGACTGTGTGCAACGACCGGCCGCCCACCATCATTCTGCGAACCCAGGACCCCGGGCCGGCCCTGCCGGCCGCGTGCCCCTGCTCGATCGTCCGCATGATGTAACGCCCCCGACCAGGCCCCGATTCCACCACCCGGATGCCACCGATCACACCCACAAACCCGACAAACACCCCACCGACCGCATCCCAGCAAACGCCCACCCCGGAGGCTGGGCAAGGTGATCAACTCCGGGTCAGCGGGGAGGGGGCCACCGAGGAACGAGCGGGATACCTCAGCGGCATATCGATGACTCAGAGGTATCACCCTCCCGGACAACACGCCTGGCCCCCGACGACACCGTGACGGCACGAACGGAGCTGGGCCACACTCCCAAACCGCAACCACCCACCCACCGCAAACGAACGAGGCGCCACCCCAATCGCAAGCGAACCGGGGCGCAGGGACCAAGCCCGACCCACGCCCAGCCGGGCACGACAGGCCAAACCCCGGGCCGAGCAACCGGCCGGAGCGTTCAGCCCTTGCGGGCGACCGCGCTGTACTCCGAGGTGGGCGTGGTGTCGTTGCCGTCCGGGCGCCACCGCGAGCAGGTGACCAGCCCCGGTTCGAGCAGGTCCAGCCCGTCGAAGAACCGGAGGATCTGCTCCGGGGTACGGACGCACATGGGGGCGGCGCCGCCGCTGTTCCACATCTCCACCGCCCGGTCCACGGCCTCCGGGCTGACCTCCCGGGTCGGGTGGGAGATGACCAGGTAGCTGCCGGCGGGCACCGCGTCCACCAGGCGCCGGACGATCGCGGCCGCCGCGGCGTCGTCGACCACGAAGTTCAGGATGCCCAGCAGCATGATCGCCACCGGCCGGGTGAGGTCGAGGGTGCGCCGGGCCTGCTCGAGGATGGTCTCCGGGTCGCGCAGGTCGGCCTCGATGTAGTCGGTCGCGCCCTCGGGACTGCTGGTCAGCAGCGCTCGGGCGTGCACCAGCACCATCGGGTCGTTGTCGACGTAGACGACCCGGGAGGTGGGGGCGACGGCCTGGGCGACCTGGTGGGTGTTGTTCGCCGTCGGCAGGCCGGTGCCGATGTCGAGGAACTGCCGGACGCCGGCCTCGCCGGCGAGGTGGCGCACCGCGCGGCCGAGGAACTCCCGGTTGAAGCGGGCGGACTGCACCAGCTCCGGCAGGAAGGCGAGCACCTGCTCGGCGGCCTCCCGGTCGGCGGCGAAGTTGTCCTTGCCGCCGAGCAGGTAGTTCCACAGCCGGGCCGAGTGCGGGACGCTGGTGTCCAGGGCGCTCGTCGCACCGCCGCTGGGGTTCGACACGTCGGTCACCGGGGCTCCTCGAAGTCGTCACTGCCGGGATGGCACAGCCTAGGTCCGTCCATCCCGGACTTCAACGCCGGGCCGCGGCACGTGGTCAGACCCCGGCCCTGTCGTCCCGCGGATTGGACGGCGCGTAACACGACCGATGCCCGGGCACGCTCACCGGACAAGGGCATGATCAGCTTTGGTCACCGTCCGAGCGGGGAGGAAGAGATCCGAGACAGCAGGCAGGACGCACGAGCCGGCCACCCGCCCGTCCGGGAGGCGGGCGACGCGGTCCGGGCGACCGGAGGAGCACATGCAGGGTGAGCTGCAACGCATCGTCGACGCACTCGCCGCCCACGCCGGCCGGCCGGCGTTGATCGAGGACCGGCGGCAGCGGGTCGTGGTCTACAGCGAGCACACCGGCGTGATGGACGACGTACGCAAGGCGTCCATCCTGCGCCGGCAGACCACGCCCGAGGTGATGGCCTGGTTCCGTGACGTCGGCATCATGGAGGCCCGGGAGCCGGTGCGCACCCCGGCGTCGGCGGAACTCGACCTGCTGCCCCGGGTCTGCGTGCCCATCCGTCACCAGGACCTGCTGCTCGGCTTCGTCTGGTTCATCGACCCGGACGGCACCATGGCCGACGCCGACCTCGAGGCGACCGGCCTGGTCAGCGAGCT
Organism: Micromonospora sp. CNZ280; assembly: GCF_011759515.1. Taxonomy (NCBI): domain Bacteria; kingdom Bacillati; phylum Actinomycetota; class Actinomycetes; order Micromonosporales; family Micromonosporaceae; genus Micromonospora; species Micromonospora sp. CNZ280. The sequence goes on along the minus strand of NZ_JAAOYP010000005.1, from coordinate 640,804 downwards.
GTCCCTGGCGCTGTACCGGGAGAACCTGCTCGGCGAGCTGGCCTCGCAGCGGGAGACCGAGGCGGCGCGTACCCTGCTCGCCGACAGCGCGGCGACCCGCGACCGGTCGGTACGGGCGCTGCGGGAGGCCGGCCTGATCGCCGGTGACGGCCCGGCCACCGCGCTCGTCGCGCAGCTGGTGACCGCCGGCCAGCCGCCCGACGAGGTTGCCCGGCTGGCGTTGGAGCAGGCGCTGGTGACCACCCGCCGCTGGATCGGCACCCGGGAGGCGCTGCACGTGGTGCGTGACGACCACGGGGTGCTGCTGCTCTGCGGTGGCCGGTTCGCCGGGCGCCCCTCCCCCGAGGCCGCCGCCAAGCTCCTCGACGACAACCTGCGGCAGGCCACCCGCGGGCTGAGCGCCGTCGAGCGCACGGTGGTGGGGATCGGCCAGGCCCGCGCCGGGCTGGTCGACGCCGTCGGGTCGTACGGGGAGGCGCTGCGCTCGGCCCGGGTGGGCGTACGCCTGCCCGCGCTGGGCCGGGTGGTGTCCTGGTCCGGGCTGGGCATCTACCGGGTGCTGTCCCGGCTGGACGGCCAACAGCCGGACATCTCCGACGTGCACCCCGGGCTGGACCGGCTGCTGCGCGAGCAGTCGAATCCGGTGCTGCTGGAGACCCTGGAGCGGTACCTGGACCTGGCCGGTAACGCGCACGCCACCGCGGAGCAGCTGCGGCTGCACCGTACGACCCTCTACTACCGGTTGCAGCGGATCGAGGAGCTCGCCGAGACCGACCTGAAGGACGGCAACGAGCGACTCTGCCTGCACCTGGCGCTGAAGCTCGGCCGGCTCACCGGCCGCTACCGGCCCGACGGCTGACCAGCCCCGCCCGTCGCGCGCCGGCCGACCGCCGGCCGCCGAGCGCGGCGCGGGCGGGGCGCCGGTGTCGACGCCCCGCCCGCGGACCAGCTACAGCCCCGCGGCGACCGCGGCGGTGCGGCCGCCGACCACCGGCAGCTCGATCCGGCTGCGGTCGAAGTGCACGGTGATCTCGGCCTGGTTCTGCTTGGCCCGGCTGCTGTAGCCGGAGTACGAGCCGAGCAGCACCACGCCGATCTGGTGGCCGGCCTCGAAGACGTAGTCCTCCGGCAGCAGCCGCACGTCGACGGCGTTCTTCTCGCCCGGCACCAGTGGCGTCGACACGCTCAGCGAGTCGAGGTTGAGCCCGTCGAGGATGCCCTTGGTGACCAGTTCCTGCGGGTTGCTGGCCACCGTCTTCTCGGTCTGCCGGTAGCAGGCCTCCTCGGCGTGCCCGCCCCAGGTGGCCGTGCCGCCCCAGCAGTCCTCGGCGGCGAGGGTGCGGATGCCGTCGCCGGAGGTGCTGAACCGGGCTCGGGTCCCGTAGTCGACGAGCAGCCCGGCGAAGCTGGTGTCCACGTCGTCCACCGAAGCGTTGATCTTGACGATCGGCGGGCCGGAGACGTGCAGCGGCGCCAGCAGCGGCCGGGACAGGAACACCAGCCGGTTCTCGGTGTTCGCCTGCGGGTCCGACGGGTGCCGGATGGCATTGGTCTGGCTCATCGACGGGGTGTCGCGGAAGCTGACCCGTGCGTTGCCAAGGTACGGGAGCACCGACAGCCCGCCGGCCGCCCCGTCCGTGCCGGGCTGGAGGAACACCTGGGTCGGCCGGGCCGCGGGCAGCGGCCAGTCGGAGTGCGTCTCCCAGACGTCCGGCGCCCGCTCGATGTCGACCATCGGCTCGGCCATGATGCCGTTGTCGATGCCGTGCAGCCAGTGGTCGAACCACCGGTGCAGGGTGTCCACCCAGGCGCCCCGACGGAAGTCGAACGGGTCGACGTGTCCGGTGCCGGTCAGCCACAGCTTGCGCGGCACGTTCCGCTCGGCCAGCGCGTTCCACCAGGTGCTGAAGTGGTCCGGCCGGACGTTGTTGTCGTTGATGCCGTGCACCACGAAGACGCTGGCGCGCACCTGGCCGGCGTGCGGGACGTAGTCCCGCTCGGCCCAGAAGTCGTTGTAGTCGCCGGTGGCGTCGTCGACCTGCTCGCCGAGGCGCTCCCGCACCGGCGCGCAGTACGCCCGGCGGGCCGGGTTGGTGACCGTGTTGGCCAGGCTGCCGGAGTAGTTGTTGGCCCGGGTGACCAGGCCGTTGCTGCGCGAGTAGTCGTACCAGCTGGAGATGGCGGAGATCGGCACGATGGTGCTCAGCCCGGCGACGCCGCTGGCGGCGGCCGCGTTCGCGAGGGTGCCGTCGTACGACTTGCCGATCATGCCGGTGCGGCCGTTGTGCCAGTCGGCGACGACCTCGCGCCCGGCGGCGTCCCGGCCCGGCCGGCGGCCGTTGAGCCAGTCGATCGCGGTCGGCGCGCTGATGTTGTCGGCGTGTCCGCCGGTGACCGGGCAGCCGGTCGAGTTGTTGGTGCCGATCATGTCCAGCAGCACCACCGCGTACCCGCGCGGCACGAAGTAGTTGTCGTAGAAGAGCGGCCACCGGTCGTTCAGGCCGTCCCCGTCGAGATCGCCCTTGCACTCCCCCTCGTTGCCCCGGCAGACCGTGGAGTAGTACGGGCTGGCGTCCATCACCACCGGGACGCGCAGGCCGTCGTCGCTGGCCCGGGGCCGGATGATGTCCATCGCCACCACGTCGGCCGCGCCGTCGGCGTCGGTGTCCACGTCGGAGGTGACGAAGACCCGCTCGCGGATCGCGTCGTCGTACCCGAACACCGGCTGGGTCACCCCATCCTCGACGACCGGCCCGAGGCGCTCGGCCGCCGGCTGCGCCGTCGCGGTGGCCGCGGGCAGGCCGACGGCGGTGGTCGCCACGACCACCACCGCCGCCCGCCACCAGGTTCTCCTGCTTCGCATCGTGCTCCTCCCTGTCGGCACCGGCCGTGGGCCGCCACGCCCGGTCCGGACGCGGTCACCGTGAGCACGGTGCTGTGATCGAACCCTACGAATGGGCGCGGTGCCGGTCATCGGACACGTGTGGGAGGTGCCGGTCGGCGACTCCTACGTCTGTCGCAGGCGATGCCGCCCCGGCACCCGGCCCGACGGCCGGTGGCACCGGCGCCGGCGGCGTCCGCGCGGTTCCGGCCGGTACGACAGGCGTAGGAGGCGACGGGGCCCGATTCCAACAGGTGCCCGATGATTCGCCGGCCCGACGGTCATAGGTTCGGCGGCGTGCGGTTGCCGGGTCGGGCCACGATCCCGCGGATCATCGGGCGTTTCGTGGTGCCGGCCCTGTTCGCGGCGCTGTTCGCCGCCCCGCTGTGGTTCATGGTGGTCGGCTCGCTGCGCCCCGCCGGCCTGCCCCCGCCGCGGACGCTCGAGGTCCTCCCGCCCGAGCCGACGCTGGCCGCGTACGCCCGGCTGCCCGAGCTGATCCCGCTCTTCCGCTACCTGGCGAACTCGGCGCTGGTGGTGGCGCTGGCCGTGCCGCTGACCGTGGCCGTCGCCTCGCTGACCGGGTTCGGGCTGCGGCTGCTCACCCCGACCGCCCGCCGGCGGGTGGTGCTCGGCCTGCTCGCGGTGCTGCTGGTGCCGGTCACCGCGGTGTGGGCCACCCGCTTCGAGCTGTTCCGGCTCGCCGGCGTGGTCGACACGTACCTGCCGCTGCTGGCCCCGGCGGCGCTGGCCGGCAGCCCGTTCCTGGTGCTGCTCTACGCCTGGAGCTTCGGCGGGGTGCCGGACAGCCAGTTGTGGGCGGCCCGGCTGGAGGGGGCCGGCTGGCTGACGGTGTGGCGGCGGGTGGCCCTGCCCCAGGTCCGTCCGGCGACCCTGGCGGTGGCTGTGCTCGCCTTCACCTTCCACTGGGCCAACTTCATCGACCCGCTGCTGTACCTGCATCGCGGCGACCGCTACACCTACCCGCTCGGCCTGCAGTTCCTGCGCCTGCTGAACCCCACGGACTGGCCGCTGCTGATGGCCGGCTGCGTCGTCGCGACGGTGCCGTGCGTGCTGGTGTTCCTGCTGGCGCAGCGGGTGCTGCTGAACGATGATCCACTGGCCGCACTGAGATCTGGAGGACGCAGGTGACGAACACTCGGGCGCGACGGTGGCTGGGCCTGGTCATGGCCACCCTGCTGGTCGGCTACGCCGCCGGCTGCGGCGGCGACGACCGCGCCGGGGACGCGTCGGGCATCACGGTGGTGCTCTTCGGCGACGCCGAGGAGATCTCCGGCTACCGCACCATGGTCACCGCCTTCGAGCAGGCCAACCCGGACGTCGACGTCAACCTCTCCCCGGTGGCCGGCCAGGACGAGCTGATGGCCCGGCTGACCACCGCGTTCGCCGGCGGCAGGCCGCCGGACGTGTTCCTGCTCAACTACCGCCGGTACGGCCAGTTCGCCGCCCAGGGGGCGATCGAACCGGCCCAGTCCTACCTGGAGCGCAGCGCGGTGCTCAAGGAGAGCGACTTCAGCCCGCGGGCGCTGGACGCCTTCCGGTACGACGGCAAGGCGCTGACCTGCCTGCCACAGAACCTCTCCTCACTGGTCGTCTACTACAACGCCGACCTGTTCGCCGCCGCCGGTGTGCCGCCGCCCAGGGCCGGCTGGACCTGGGACGACTTCCTCGCCACCGCCCGCGCGCTGACCCGGGACGGCCGCTACGGGCTGGGCGTGGAGCCGTCCGTGCCCCGGCTCGCGCCGTTCGTCTGGTCCAACCGGGGCGAGCTGGTCGACGACCCGGCCCGCCCCACCGCGCTGACGCTGCGCGGTGACCCGGCCACCCGGACGGCCGTCGACTGGTTCCTCGACCTGCAACTGAAACACCGGGTGGTGCCTTCGGACGCCGAGGAGCAGAGCGAGTCCAGCGAGGCCCGGTTCCTGCGCGGCACGCTGGGCATGTACCTGAACAGCCGGGTGGCCGTGCCGACGCTGCGCACCATCGAGGGCTTCACCTGGGACGTGGCGCCGCTGCCGGTCGCACCGGGCGGCGTGCCGGCATCGATCCTGCACAGCGACGCGTACTGCATGAGCGCCGGGCTGCCCGAGCACGGCGACGCCTGGCGGTTCATCGAGTTCGCGATGGGCCCGCAGGGGCAGAAGATCCTCGCCGAGTCCGGCCGCACCGTCCCGTCCCGGCTCGACGTGGCCAACTCCCCCGTCTTCCTCGACCCGGCCGCGCCGCCGAAGTCGGCGCGGGTCTACCTCGACGCCGAGCCGCACCTGCGGGCCACCCCACGCACCGCCACCTGGTCGCGGGTGGAGAAGGAGACCGGCACCCTGCTGGCGGAGCTGTTCTACGGCCGGATCCACCGGGAGGAGGGGCTGCGCCGGCTGGAGGAGCAGAGCCGGCAACTGTTCGCCCTGCCGGTCGGAGGGGGCTGATGAGCGGGCGCGGCGCGATCCGGCTGGAGGAGCTGACCAAGTCGTACGGGCGGACCACCGCCGTCGACGGCCTCGATCTGGAGGTACGCGCCGGTGAGCTGCTCACCCTGGTCGGGCCGTCCGGCTCCGGGAAGTCGACGGTGCTGCGGCTGATCGCCGGCCTGGACCGGCCGGACGGCGGCCGGGTCCTGGTCGACGGTCAGGACGTGGCCCGGGTGCCGCCGCACCGGCGGGCCGTGGCGATGGTCTTTCAGGACTACGCGCTCTATCCGCACCTGACAGTGCTCGGCAACCTGACCTTCGGGCTGCGGGTGCGCCGGGTCCCCCGCGCCGAGGCCGACCGGCGGGCCCGCGCGGCGGCCGACCGGCTCGGCATCGCCGACCTGCTCGACCGCCACCCGGACGAGATGTCCGGCGGGCAGCGGCAGCGGGTCGCGCTGGCCCGCGCCCTGCTCCGCGAACCCAGTGTCTACCTGCTCGACGAGCCGCTGGCCAGCCTGGACGCGCCGCTGCGCTTCGCCACCCGCGCCGACCTGCTCGCCCTGCACCGCGACCTGGGCACCACCACCGTCCACGTCACCCACGACCAGGCGGAGGCGATGACCCTCGGCGACCGGGTGGCGGTGCTGGACCGGGGCCGGGTCCGCCAGGTCGGGCCGCCGCAGCAGGTCTACGACGAGCCGGCGGACACCTTCGTCGCCGGCTTCCTGGGCAGCCCGCCGATGAACCTGGTGCCCGGCGGCGGGGTGCTCGGCGGCGCCGCCGGGCTGACCCTCGGCCTCCGGCCGGAGGACCTGGCGCTCGACCCGGACGGGCCGGTCGAGGCCACCGTCGACGCGGTGGAGGCGCTGGGCAGCGAGGCGGTGCTGCTGACCCGGTGCGCCGACGGCACCCGGTTGACCGTCCGCACCGGACCGCGTCCCGGCGTGCGCGCGGGCGACCGGGTCCGGCTGCGCCCCGACCCGGGCCGGATCCACCGGTTCGACGCCGACACCGGGCGACGCCGGTGAGCGGCGGCCGGAGTCGCCGGCCGCTGACCGGCTGGGCGTTCCTCGCCCCGTACGCGGTGGCGGTCGCGCTGCTGGTGGCGCTGCCGGCGCTGCTCAACGCCGGCTACGCGTTCACCGACCACACCGGGCTCACCCGGGACCCGCGGTTCGTCGGCCTGGCCAACGTGCGCCGGCTGCTCGACGACCCGTTCCTGCTGGACAGCCTGCGGGCCTCCCTGCTGCACGTGGCGCTGGCGGTGCCGGTGCGGCTGCTCGCCGCGGTGGGGCTGGCGCTGCTGCTCGCCGCGCCCCGCCCGGGCGGGCGCTGGTTCCGGGTCGCGGTCTACCTGCCGACCGTCGTGCCGGACGTGGCGCTGGCGGTGCTCTTCCTCTGGGTGCTCAACCCGTTGTACGGCCCGCTGAACCAACTGCTGGGCCTGTTCGGCCACCCCGGCTTCACCTGGCTCGCCGACCCGGGCACCGCCCGGCTGGCGGTGGTGCTGATGCTGGCCTTCCCGATCGGCGAGGGGTTCATCGTCGTGCTGGCCGCCCGCCGGCTGCTCGACGGCCGGCTGTACGAGGCGGCGGCGCTGGAGGGCTGCGGGCCGTTCGGGCAACTGCGCCGGCTCACCCTGCCGCTGCTGGCCCCGGTGCTGGTGCTGCTGGCCGTCCGGGACACCATCCTCACCCTCCAGGTGAACTTCGTCCCGGCGTACGTGCTGACCGACGGCCGGCCCGCCAACGCCACGCTCTACCTGCCGGTCTACATCTTCGACCAGGCGTTCGAGTTCTCCGGCTTCGCCTACGGCGCGCTCATCTCGATGGTGCTGATGGCGGTCACCGGCGTCATCATCACCGCGCTGCTGCTGATGGTCCGCCGCTGGCGGGTGCTGCGGTGAGGTGGCATCCTGCTGCGGTGAGACTCCGGGTCCTCGCGGTCGCCGCCATGGTTCCGCTGCTCGTCGCCTGCGGCGGACCGGACGCCCCGCAGGCGACCGGCCGGGGCCCCGGGATGCTGGCGAACCTGCCCAGCTGCGACCGGGTGGCGCTGGACACCGAGCCGGAGGTCGACGGCCGGGTCACCGGCCTGGTGCTGCCCGACGGCGCGCGGGTCACCTCGGTGGTGGAGCAGGGGGCCCTGACGACGGTCGAGGCCACCGTCCGGATGACCCCGCTGGACGTACGCGCCCACTACGAGGGCCGCGCCGACCTCGAACTGCTGCGCGTCGAGGACGAGGTCTTCGAGACCGAGGTGCTGACCCGGGCGCAGCAGCGGCGGATGTACCTGCGGGCCGCCGCGCTCTGCGCCGACGGCACCACGCTGACCGCGGTGGTGGGGCCGGACTCGGAGGACGCGGGGCTGCCGGAGTTCCAGAGCGGCTAGGACCCGCCTGCCGGATCACCTGGCCCGCAGGACGACCGCTGTGATGTGCAGGGGCGGCTCGGCGGAGGCGGGTCCTGTCGAGGCCCGTGGTCGCGCCGGTCCGCATGATCAACCCGCGCCGGTCCACGGTAGCCTCGGCTGTCATGAGCTGGCTACCTGACGACTTCGTTCACCCGGTCCACGTACCCGTGCCCGACACCGCGCTTCACCTGCGGCCGATTCGGGAGGCGGACGCCGCGCTCGACTACCCCGCCGTAATGGGCTCCCGGGAGCGCCTGTGGAAGATCTTCGGTCCGGCCTGGGGTTGGCCCACGGAGACGATGACCTACGACGAGAACCGCGTCGACCTGTTGCGGCACGAGAAGGAGATAGCCGCGCACCAGTCGTTCAACTACGCGCTGCTGGACGAGGATGAGACGGCGATCCTCGGCTGCGTCTACATCGACCCACCGGAGCGCACCGGCGCCGACGGCGAGGTCTCCTGGTGGGTGGTCGACGACCTGGTCGGCGGCGAGGTGGAGCGCGCGCTCGACGCGCTGGTGCCGCAGTGGATCGCCGCCGACTGGCCCTTCCGGCAGCCCCGTTGCCTGGGCCGCGACATCACCTGGCAGGACTGGCTCGCGCTGCCGCGCAGCTCCTGACGAGCGCGGGCGCCTGGCAGGGCCACGGGCACCGGCGGCCCGGCTCGACAGGTGTCCTAACCCGACCGCCGGAATCCCAACAGTTGCCTGGTGACGTGGCTCACCCCGCCCTCTAGCGTGCGACAGACGACTGACACCGGTCGTACCCGCACGTGGACAGGGAGATGCCGTATGAGTCCCAGCCTCGTCCGAGGTAGACGCATCCTGCCGGTGGCGGCGGTCCTCGCACTGCTGACCGCGGCCGCGTTGACCACCTCCGCACCGTCGGCGAGCGGCGAGCAGTCGCTGGCCACCAGCACCCCCACCGGCCCGATGGAGCTGCCCGCCGAGTGGATGACCGCGCAGCGGCTCAGCGACGGCGGCACCGACCTGTCCGCCGCCAAGTACGCCCGGGCGCGGGGCGAGGCGAACCAGCTCGCCGCGCACACCCGCAGCGTCTACCGGCACCTCGCCGAGCAGGAGTGGAACTTCTCCGGCCCGAGCAACATCGGCGGCCGGGTGGTGGACATCGCCGTCGACCCGCAGGTGCCCGACCAGGTCTTCATCGCCGCCGCGTCCGGCGGCCTCTGGCGCTCCGCCAACGCGGGGGCCACCTTCGAGCCCGCCTGGCCGGACACCTGGCAGCAGAGCATGGGCGCGGTCGCGATGACCACCGACGGCGTGCTCTTCGCCGGGACCGGCGAGGCGCAGCCCGGCGGCGGCTCGATCACCTTCGGCGGCGACGGGATCTACCGCTCCCGGGACCGCGGCAAGACCTGGCAGCACGTCGGCCTGGCCGACAGCCACGCCATCGCCCGGTTCGCCATCGACCCGAGCGACCAGGACCGGATCTTCGCCGCGGCCGCCGGCAACCTCTTCGTCCCCGGCGGCGAGCGGGGCGTCTACCTCTCCGACGACGGCGGCGACAGCTGGCGGCAGGTGCTCGCCCCGCCGAACCCGACCACCGGCGCCACCGAGGTGCTCATCGACCCGAGCAACCCCGCCCGCGTGTACGCGGCGATGTGGGACCACCGGCGCGAGCCGCACCAGCGCACCTACGGCGGCCCCGGCTCCAGCCTGTGGCGCTCCGACGACGGCGGTCAGACCTGGCAGCGGCTGACCAACGGCCTGCCCACCGACGCCGACCAGGGCCGCTGGGGCATCGCCCTCGCGCCGAGCGACCCCGACCGGCTGTACGCGTACGTCGGCACCGCGCTGGGCCCGTTCCGCGCCTTCTACCGCTCCGACGACGGCGGTGACTCCTGGACGCAGACCCCGGTCAACGCCAGCCAGGCGTCCCAGTCCACCTTCAGCTGGTGGTTCGGCAAGCTGTGGGTCGACCCCGCCGACGCCGAGCACGTCTTCCTCGCGGGGGTGAACCTGCGCCGGTCCACCGACGGCGGGCAGAGCTTCGGCAACGTCGGCGGCGTGCACGCCGACCAGCACGTGATGCGCTGGGACCCGAAGGTCCCGGGCCGGGCCTACCTGGGCAACGACGGCGGCTTCTACCGCTCGGAGAACAACGGGGTCAGCAACTGGGTCAAGTCGACCTACGAGCCGTACACCCAGTTCTACACGGTGGACGTGGCGCAGACCGACCCGGCGCTCAAGGTCGGCGGCGCCCAGGACAACGGCTGCAACCGCGGCTACAACGGCCCGGGCGGCCCGTGGAACCCCATCGGCTGCGGCGACGGCCTGCAGGTGATCATCCACCCGGAGAACCCGAACATCGTCTTCGGGTGCAGCCAGTACGGCTCCTGCTACCGGTCGGAGACCGCCGGCGGCAGCCCGCGCCAGTCGATCGGCGCGGGTCAGACCACCTCGGACCGGCGCAACTGGCAGACTCCGCTGCAGTTCGACCCGAGCGACCCGGACGTCATGTACTACGCCGGGAACATCGTCAACCGGTCCACCGACAACGGCCGCACCTGGACGGCGATCAGCCCGGACCTCACCGGTGGCGGTCCGAACGACCCGAACGGCTACCCGTGGGGCACCATCACCACGATCGCGGCCGCGCCCACCGACGGCGACAAGCTGTACGTCGGCACCGACGACGGCAAGCTGTGGTGGACCGACAACCTCGGGCAGACCTGGAACGAGGTCGACCCGGGTCAGCTGCCCGGCACCTGGGTGACCCGGGTGGCGGTGCACCCGAAGGACGCCGACATCGCGTACGCCACCTTCTCGGCGTTCCGCTCCGGCAGCGACCGCCCGCACGTGATGGTGACCCGCGACGGTGGCCGTACCTGGACCGACATCGGCCGGGGCCTACCCGACGCGCCGGTCAACTCGGTGGTGCCGACCTCGGACGGGCTGCTGCTGGTCGGCACCGACGTCGGGGTGTTCGTCTCGGCGTGGAACGGCGGCGGCTGGGCCGCGCTCGGCGCGGACCTGCCGGAGGCGGCCGTGATGTACCTGCGCTACCACGAGCCGACCCGGCAGCTGACCGCGGCGACGTTCGGCCGGGGCATCCACGACCTCACCGTGCCGCGCTGCCCGGCGGCGTCGACCAGCCTGCCGCTGCGGGACCCGGGCGTCGGCGTGGTCGGCGCGCTGGCCTCGTGCCGGGCGGGCTGACCCGGTAGCCCGGAGCGGGGGTGTGGACAACGGCGTCCACACCCCCGCTCCCGTCTCCCCCGGTTGTCGCGGTGATCGAGCGGGCACCCTCGGACCTTCTGCCATGACCACCAGTGTGTGGCCTGGCATCCCCGCCATCGGGTCTTCACGCCGTTGGCGGTCGCCGGCGAGGCTTCAGCTCGCCGCCGCCATCGCGATCGGCAGCGCGGCACGAGGCGGACGCGGCAGCAGATCGGCGAGGTCGCTGTCGGTGCCATCGAGGAAGCCGGCCGCCGTCGCGGAGTAGATCGACATCAGCATCGCCGGTTGGAACGGCAGCAGATCCGCGCCCGCCAGTGCCGCGCGCTGCTCGGCGAGGGACACCGGCTGGTAGGGCACTCCGAGCGCGTCGGCGAGGTCGGCGGCGGTGAGGGCGGCCGGGCCCGTCAGCTCATACGTGCGGTTGCGGTGCGCGTGCGGCTGCGCGGCCACCTGCACCGCGACGTCGGCCAGGTCCTGCCGGGCCACGGCGGCCAGCGCTCCCGTGCCGAAGGGCGCCCTGATCGCACCGGCGCCGGGAGCGGCCAACTGACCGAACAGCTCCGCGTACAACCCGTTGCGCAGGATGGTCCAGCTCAACCGGCTGTCGCGCAGGCGGCGTTCCGTCTAGCGGTGGGCCAGGGCGAAGGCCAGGTGGTCACCGGCCGCGGTGAGGCTGGTGTACACCACGTGTTCCAAGCCCTGCTGCTCCGCGGCGCTGATCACCCGGTCGTGCCGGGCGGTGACCAGATCGTCCTCGCCGTAGCCGGCGGAGACCAGCACCAGGGTGCGCACCCCGGAGAGGTCGAGTCCAGCCGGATCGTCGAAGTCCATCGCCCGGCCCAGCAGGCCGAAGCGGTCGGGGGTCCGGGTGCCGGCCGCCGGGGACAGCCCCCGGTCGACCAGCCCGGCGTGGATGAGTGAACCCAGGTGCCCGGAGGCACCGGTGACGAGCAGCATGGGGCAGACCCTTCCGGGGTGGTGATCATTGGGGACCAGCCCGATCGTGGAAAACCACCTCGGCGAGTGCAAGGAGGCACTTTCGTGTCAGCAGCGAACACCCAGGTAACCGACCTGCTGGAGCCCTGCGGGCTGCCCGAGCATCCGGACTGCGGGATCCGCGACGTCCTGGACCGCATCGGCGACAAGTGGTCGGTGCTGGCCGTCGCTGAACTGTCCGCCGGCACCCGGCGCTTCCGGGAACTGCAGCGGGGCATCCATGGGATCTCCCAGCGGATGCTCACCCTGACCCTGCGTCGGCTGGAACGCGATGGTCTCGTGCTGCGGACCGCGTTCCCCACCGTCCCGGTGACGGTGACGTATGAGCTGACTGACCGGGGCCGGAGCCTGAGCCAGCTCGTCCGGCAGTTGGCCGACTGGTCCCTGGCGAACAAGGCCGCGATCGCGCAGTCCCACCGGGAGTGGGACGTCGCACACCCCGGGGCGGAGGTCATCTGACCGACGGCCGCGTGGCGCGAGCCGGGTCTGTCGGTTCGCCGGGCCCCGCTTCGCAGGCGCGCCGGCGCGGACGGGGCGCAGTAGCACAAATGGGTGTTACCGGACGACGCCGAGCTTTCTTGTCTACCGTAGGTCCCGAGTCGGTCAGCGGAGAGCTGCCCCAGCCGCGCGGCCGGACGGCCCCGGAACGCGGGGCTGGTGGAGAACACCGATGGCTGGAGGCGATGCCGGTGACCATGGAAGCGGAGCGCGTGCTGCGCGAGGAGGAGGTCGGCCAACTGGCCGAGCTCGCCGCCCAGCTGCGGGTGGACGCGATCAGGTGCAGCACGAAGGCCGGGTCCGGGCACCCGACGTCGAGCCTGTCCGCCGCGGACCTGCTCGCCGTGCTGATCTCCCGGCACCTGCGCTACGACTGGGCGGACCCGGACAACCGCGGCAACGACCACCTGATCTTCTCCAAGGGTCACGCCTCGCCGCTGCTGTACGCGGTCTTCAAGGCCGTCGGCGCGATCACCGACCAGGAGCTGGTCGACACCTACCGGCAGTTCGGCTCGCGGCTGGAGGGCCACCCCACGCCGGCGCTGCCCTGGGTCGACGTCGCCACCGGTTCGCTCGGCCAGGGGCTGCCGGTCGGGGTCGGCATCGCGCTGGCCGGCCAGCACCTCGACCGGCTGCCGATCCACGTCTGGGTGCTCTGCGGAGACAGCGAGACCGCCGAGGGCTCCATCTGGGAGGCGCTGGACAAGGCCGGCCACTACGGGCTGCGCAACCTCACCGCGATCGTCGACGTGAACCGGTTCGGGCAGCGCGGCGAGACCGAGCTGGAGTGGGACCTGGACACCTACCGGCGCCGGGTCGAGGCGTTCGGCTGCCGGGCGATCGTCATCGACGGCCACGACCTGGTCGCCATCGACGACGCGCTGGGCCGGGCCAGGCAGGCCACCGGCCCCACCGTGGTGCTCGCCCGCACGCTCAAGGGCAAGGGGGTGGCCGACATCGAGAACCAGCCGGGCTGGCACGGCAAGCCGATCAAGCCGGAGCAGGCCGAGCGGGCCGTCGACGCGCTCGGCGGGGTGCGCCAGATCCCGGTCACCGGGCCACGACCCGAGCCGGTCCCGCCCGCCCAGGCCCCCGACCGCCGGCCACCCGAGCTGCCCCGCTACGACAAGGGGGCGAAGGTCGCCACCCGCGACGCGTACGGGGACGCGCTGCGCGCGCTGGGCGCCCGGTCGGACGTGGTCGCCCTGGACGGCGAGGTCAGCGACTCCACCCGGGCCGACCGGTTCGCCGAGGCCCACCCCGACCGGTTCTTCGAGATGTTCATCTCCGAACAGCAGATGGTCGCGGCGGCGGTCGGCCTCCAGGTGCGCGGCTACCGGCCCTTCGCCTCGACCTTCGCGGCGTTCCTCTCCCGCGCGTACGACTTCATCCGGATGGCCGCCATCTCCCGCGCCGACATCGCCCTGTGCGGCTCGCACGCCGGGGTGGAGATCGGGGCGGACGGCCCCTCGCAGATGGGGCTGGAGGACCTGGCCGCGATGCGCGCCATCCACGGCTCGACCGTGCTCTACCCGAGCGACGCGGTGTCCTGCGCCGCCCTCGTCGCGCAGATGGTCGACTGCGAGGGGATCAGCTACCTGCGCACCACCCGGGGCGGGCACCCGGTGCTCTACGACAACGACGAGACCTTCCCGATCGGCGGCAGCAAGCTGCTGCGCGGCAGCGCGCACGACCACGTCGCGCTCATCGGCGCCGGGGTGACCGCGCACAACTGCCTCGCCGCCGCCGACCAGCTGGCCGGCGAGGGGATCGAGGCCCGGGTCATCGACCTGTACTCGGTCAAGCCACTGGACTCCCAGCGGCTGCTCGAGGCCGTCCGGGACACCGGCGGGCGGCTGGTGGTCGTCGAGGACCACTACCCGGAGGGCGGCCTCGGCTCCGCCGTGCTGGAGGCACTGGCCGACCTCGCCGTACCGGCGCAGGTGTGCCGGCTGGCGGTCCGCGGACTGCCCACCTCCGGGACGCCCGCCGAGCTGATGGACCAGGCCGGCATCGGCGTGAGCGCCATCGTCACCGCCACCCGCGCCCTGCTGGCCCGGACCAGCTGACCCTCCCCCACCGGACCGACGGCCGGTGGATTCCTGGTCGGCCGGCGGGCAGCGGTAGCGTGACGGGGGACACGATCACCACCCGCCGCCGACGCGGTGTCGGCGGCAGGTGATGTGGTGACGCTGGCGACGTAGACGGCGGACCGGGGGGAATGAGTCATGCAGACCCGCACTGATCTCATCGAGGATCTGATGGGGCGGTTCCCGCAGGTGCCGCGGGAAGCGGTGATCAAGGAAGACCTGCTGCGCGGGGGCATGGCGTTCGACGACTCCGCGCTGACCGACAACGAGGGCGGCGAGGTCAAGCCGAAGTCGTACTTCATCTTCTCCTTCGACCACCGCACCCTGCCGGAGCTGGGCACCGCCGCCCTCCGCCGGCCGCCGGAGGAGATCGTGCTCAGCGGCGGCCCGTACGGGCTGCGCCGCACGGTCGTCTCCGTGCGGGTCAACCCCGACTCGCCGTACCGGGTCAAGGACAGCGGTGACGGGGTGCTGCGGCTGTTCCTGGACGACCGCCCGATCGCCGACGTCGGCCTGCCGCCGATGCCGGAGTACTACCGCCACACGCTGGCCAACGGCAAGTCGGTGATGGAGGTGGCCCCGACCATCCAGTGGGGCTACCTGATCTACCTGACCGTGTTCCGGGTCTGCCAGTACTTCGGCGCCAAGGAGGAGTGCCAGTACTGCGACATCAACCACAACTGGCGCCAGCACAAGGCGGCCAAGCGTCCGTACACGGGGGTCAAGCCGGTCGACGAGGTGCTGGAGGCGATGGAGATCATCGACCGGTACGACACCCTCGGCGCCTCGCGGGCGTACACGCTGACCGGCGGCAGCGTCACCTCCACCGTCGAGGGGCTCGGCGAGGCCGACTTCTACGGCCGGTACGCCAAGGCGATCGAGGAGCGGTTCCCGGGCCGGTGGATCGGCAAGGTGGTCGCCCAGGCGCTGCCGAAGGCGGACGTGCAGCGCTTCCACGACTACGGCATCCGCATCTACCACCCCAACTACGAGGTCTGGGACAAACGGCTGTTCGAGCTGTACTGCCCCGGCAAGGAGCGGTACGTCGGCCGCGAGGAGTGGCACCGCCGGATCCTCGACTCGGCTGAGGTCTTCGGCCCCCGCAACGTGATCCCCAACTTCGTCGCGGGCGTGGAGATGGCCGCGCCGTTCGGCTTCACCAGCGTCGACGAGGCGATCGCCTCGACCGCCGAGGGGCTGGAGTTCTTCATGTCCCGCGGCATCACCCCGCGGTTCACCACCTGGTGCCCGGAGCCGACCACCCCGCTGGGCCGCACCAACCCGCAGGGCGCCCCGCTCGAATACCACATCCGGCTGCTGGAGGTGTACCGCGCGACGATGGAGGCGCACGGGCTGTCCAGCCCGCCCGGGTACGGCCCGGCCGGCCCCGGCAACGCGGTCTTCTCGGTCAGTTCGTTCATGGACAGCCTGCCCGCCGAGCCCGACCAGGCCGCCGCCCAGCCGGCGTGAGCCGGACGGCCGGTCCCCGGGCGGGCGGGTAGCTCCGCCGCGCCCCGGGCGACCAGCGGGAGGCCGGCGCTGCCGCACCTCGGGCAGGGTCTCGGTCGCCGCGTCGGCGAGCGCGGGGGTGGCGGGTACGGCTCCCGGCCCATGGATTGCCGACCGCGACCGGAGATGGTTACGGCCGCACTCCTTATCGGCAAGCGACTCCTCGCCGTGGCAGCGCGGCCGGTGCGGTGGCGGATGGTCAGCGCGTGGGCTGCCGACCCTGGTCCCGGTCGGCCGCCTCGTTCTTCTCCGGGTCGGCGGGCGTGCGGCGCAGGCGGAGCAGAGCGGTGCCGACGGACAGGGCGAGCAGCGCCAGAGCGACCACCGCGACCGTCCCCGGGCCGATCTGGGCCAGCCAACCGCTGATCGTGGTCTGGATCGTGCCGGCGGCGTCGACGACCGGGTCGTCCACGCCGCCGGCGCCGGCGAAGAGTCGGATCTCGTACCAGCCGTACCAGGCCACGTAGCCGCCGGTGAGCACGAGGAGCAGGCCGGCGAGGCGGCCGAGCAGCGGCGCGGCGCGGCGGGTGCGGCGTACCAGGGACTCCCGGGCCAGCGCGACGGCCAGCGCGGCGAGCCCGACCGCGAGGCCCATGCCCAGCGCGTACGCCAGGAACAGGCCGACGCCGGAGAGGGGGGAGCCGGCGCGGAAGCCGGCGACCACGACGGCCAGGAACGGGCCGATGGTGCAGCCGAGCGAGGCGATGGCGTAGGCCGCGCCGAACAGCACCATCGAGGTGAACCGCCGTCGGACCGCCGGCCCGGTGGCCAGTCGGGGCGCGAAGGCGGGTAGCTGCCGTCCGGCGAGCAGCCAGCCCCCGGCGGCCACCAGGGCGAGTCCGATCAGTATCGACACCCACGGCAGCCGCCGGGCCACGGCGTCCGCCGCCGGCGCGGCGAGCAGCCCGAACGTGCCGAACACCGCGACGAAACCGACGGTCATCGCGCCGGTGAGCGCGAGCGCCCGACCGATCGGGGCGAGCGGTGCCCGGCCTGCCGCCGGACCGTCGCCCAGGACCAGCACCGACAGGTACGCGGGCAGGAGCGCGAACCCGCACGGGTTCACCGCGGCCAGGAGGCCGGCACCCAGCGCGAGACCGTACGGGGCGTCCGGCATGCTCAGCTCAGCTCGCTGACCCGGCTGCGCAGCTCCGCCTGCGACAGCGGACCGGAGTACACGACGGCGCCGGCGGAGTCCAGCAGCACGTAGCGTTCCTGGCTGGTGACCTTGAACCGGCGCCACACCTGGCCGTCGTCGTCGGCCAGATTGGGAAACCCGTCGATGCCGGTGTCCCGGGCGAACCGCCGCATCGCCTCGTCGCCACTACCCAGCCCGGCGACACCGATCAGGTTGACCCGGGCCGCATTCTCCCGCTGCACGGCGGCCACCTCGGCGGCCACCCCTCGGCACCGGCTGCACCACGCGGCCCAGAACCACAGCACCGCCGGCTTGCCGGCGAGGCTGCTGCCCGCGAACGTCCCACCGTCGATCGTCCGCGCGCTGAACGAGATGGTCTCCGGAAGCCCGCCGGCCGTCGCGCCGGGGCTCGGCGCCACCGCGGTCGACGGTGCCGCGTCGATCGACGTGGCTGTCGCCTCGCTCGGGGCGGTGGGCCGCTCCTCGGCACCGCCGCAGGCCGCGAGAGCGAGGACGGCAGCGGTGAGCAGCGTCGCGATCGGGACAGTGGCGGCACGGGCATCGGGCATGATCGGATGGTAGTCGGCCCACCCGCTCCGCCGTCCTTACCGACCGGTTACGGCACGCGATCAGCCCCGCCCGCACCGGACGCGCGGCCGGGCCGGGCGCGGAGGGGGTCGCCTCCACACCCGGCCCGGAGTTGCTACAGCTCCCGGACCCGCACGTTGCGGATCTCGATCAGGTCGTTCGTGCCGTGGTTCTGCAACCCGACGAACCCGCTGAGGAACTGGCGCAGGTCGGTCGGCGGGTCGCCCTGGCGGGACGACGCCCTGCCCGGCGTGTTGTCGAACTCGTTGATCACGACCCCGTTGCGGGTGATCGTGTAGTGCTGCCCGACCACCCGGATCTCGTAGTCGTTCCACTGGCCCTTCGGTGTCACGCCGGCCTGGTCCAGTCCGATCGGGTCGAAGTTGTAGATCGACCCGGTCTTCTGCGGCTCACCGGTGGGCCCGTCGTAGATCTGGATCTCGTGACCACAGTAGATCGCCACCCACGCCTGGGAACTGCGGGCCGAACCGACCGTGCCGCAGCTGTCAGCCGGTCGTTCCGCCAGCGGCGTGCGCGGGTCGGGGAACCGGACGAACGCGCCGCTGTTGGCGTACGTGTTGCCGGTGGAGACGTCCCGGAACTGCAACCGCAGCGAGAAGTCGGCGAACTCCTGCTTGGCGTACCAGAGCATGCCGAGCCCGCCGGAGCTGCGGATCGAGCCGTCCGGCTGGAGCGTGAACGACCCGCCGGGCGCCTGCCGCCAGTCAGCCAGCGACTGCGCGGTGCCGTCGAAGATCGGCTGGTAGCCGGCGACCTTGCCGATCGGCGACTGGGCCGCGGCCCGGTTCAGCGTGGCCGCCTCGCGGTTGTCCAGGACGCCGGCCTTGCGCAGGTCGCCCACCACACCGGCGACGTGGCTGACGAACTGGCCGTGGTTGGACCAACTGCGCTCGTCGTCGATCAGGTCGTTGACGGTGCAGTCGCCGCCGACCTCGTGGTTGGCCACCCCGGTGTCGGTGTCGAGCATCCGCACCGTCGTGCGGGTGTCCGGTGCGGCGCACCCGACCACCACCTGGACCGTACCGGTGGCCACCTCGCCGTCGGCGTAGGTCACCTTGACCGTCGCCTGGTAGGTGCCGTAGTCGGCGTACGTGTGGGTGGGGTTGGCCTCGCGGGACGGCGCGCTGCCGTCACCGAAGTTCCACTCCCAGGCCACGCCGCCGGCCTTGGCGCTGGAGAAGCCGATGGTCTTCGGGTTGCTCTGCGCGACCGCCCGCGCGGTGGCGTGGTTCGGGTTCGGCGTGGCCGGACCCCCCTGGTAGGCGACCCGGATCAGCTTCTGGTTGGCGTGCAGGCTGAAGAAGCCACCCGCGTAGTCGAGCAGGTACAGCGCCCCGTCCGGGCCGAACTTCGCATCCATCCAGGACTGGAGTTGGGTGCCGCCGCTGCCCGAGCGGATGATGCTGCGCAGGTCCTCGGCGAACGCCGGCGGCCCGTGGCTGTCGACCTTGCTCTTGTCCACGGTCACCGCCACCCGGTTGTTGGCGTTGGACTGGTCACCGATGAACCACTTGTCGTCCCAGTACTCCGGCCACGCCACGCCGCTGTCGACGTCGACGTTCTCCCGCTGGTACGTCGGGCCGTCCATGATGGCCTGCCCGCCGCCCTTGAGATACGGCTGGGTGAAGGTCTCGTCGCCGATCTGGTACGTCGGCAGCCCGCTGCCGTCGGCGCGCTTCGGGTAGACCGGGCCGCCGCCCTGCGGCGAGTACCAGATCATGTTGTCCCGGGCCGGCGGGATGTTCACCAGGCCGGTGTTGCGCGGCGAGGTGTTCTTCAGGTTGTCGCAGTCGTACCAGCCGGTGAGCACGGTGGCGTCGGTGTTGCTGCGGTCCCGGTAGGGCTGCCGGTTGCCCATGCAGTACGGCCAGCCCTGGTTGCCGGCGGAGGTGATGATGGTGGCCGTCTCGTACTTCGCCGGTCCCAGCTCCGGGCTCGGGGCGCCGGCGTCCGGGCCGACCCAGGCGGCGGTCAGCCAGTCGTTGACCGGGTCCCAGGCGATCCTGGCGATGTTCCGCACGCCCATCACATAGATCTCCGGGCGGGTCTTGCCGCCACCCTCCTCGTTGCCGGTGAACAGGTTGCCCGGCGGGATGGTGTACGTGCCGTCGGGCTCCGGGTGGATCCGGAGGATCTTGCCGTTCAGGTCGTTGGTGTTGCCCGAGGTACGGCGGGCGTCCTGGAACGACACGCCCTGGTACTCCTGAGTCCAGTTGTTGCCGGAGTAGCCGTTCGAGCCGCCGGAGGAGTTGCTGTCACCGGTGCCGATGTAGAGGTTGCCGGACTCGTCGAAGGTCATGCCGCCACCGGCGTGGCAGCAGCTGTGGATCTGCGTGTCCCAGTGCAGCAGGTCCTTGCGGGTGCTCTGGTCGATGGTCTGCTTGGCGGCGTCGTAGGTGAACCGGGACACCGTCCGCTGGCCGATCCGCTTGGCCCGGTCGATCGACTCGTGCGGCATCCAGTAGACGTACACCCAGCCGTTCTGCGCGAACTTCGGGTCCAGCGTGATGCCGACGAGGCCCTCCTCGTTCTTGACCAGTTCGCTGCCGCTGCCCCGGTTGCCCATCACGGCGAGCGTGGTGAGCAGCTTGACCTGCTTGGTCTTCGGGTCCCACTGGTGGATGGTGCCGCAGCCGAGGCCGACCTTCGGGTCGTCCCAGCTGACGATCGGCCCGGTCGGGCAGGCGGCCTTGCCGATGTAGAAGACCTTGCCGTCCGGCGCGATGGTCAGGCCGTGCGGCTCGCCGATCTGGTCGAGCTGGCCCGGCTGGTTGGTGGCGGTCAGCCGCTCGATCCGGTAGTTCGACGCGATGGTCGCCTGGCAGTCGCCGCGGACCAGGCCGGCGGTCCACCGGATCGCGCCGAGCAGGTGGCTGCGGAACTGCTTGTCGGTGGTGTAGCTGGCTTCGGTACGGCCCATGCCGGTGTAGAAGGAGCGACCGCCGTCGTAGTCCTGGCACCAGGAGATCGGGTGGAAGGCACCGTTGCCGCTCAGGCCCGGGTTGTAGCTGCCCTCCTCGACCTGGGCGACGGTGTGTACCCGGCCGACCGGGCTCGGGTCCCAGTTGATCCACTGGTCGGACCGCCTCATGGTCAGCGGCAGGCCCTCGTTGGCCGGGTGCTGCCGGTCGGTGAGGTCGACCACGGCCTCCTGCACCGTGCTGTCCGGCGGCGGGCCGGCGTCCGGACCGATCAGCCACAGCTCGGCCAGTTGGACCAGCGGCTCACCGCTGTTCGCGGTGACGTTCAGCCGGTAGTGCTGGTACGCCTTGTCGTTGGTGAAGCTGAACTGCCGGGTCTGGAACCGCTGCGGGAAGGTCTCGTTGCTGCGGGTGTCCAGGTCGGTCCAGGATTCGCCGTCCGCGGAGCCCTGCAGGGTCCAGTTCTTCGGGTCCCGGCCGGGGAAGTCGTTCGCCGAGGTGAGCGCGTACCGGCTGACCACCACCGGCTTGGCCAGCTTCACCGCGAGCCAGCCGGTCGGGTTGAAGGTCAGCCACTTGGTGCCGGTCGAGCCGTCGATCGCCTTCGCGGCGGTCTCGTTCGGCGGGTTCTCGGCGCTCGCCGTGGCGCTGACCGGCTTCTCGGCGTTCGGCAGGCCGGCCGCCGGCCGGGTGCCGATCAGCCCGGTGAACCAGGCCGAGCTGGGCTGGGCGCGGGCCGCGTCGTGCACGCCGAGGAAGCCGCCGCCGCCCTTGATGTACGCCTGGAACGCCGCCTCCTGGGCGTCGTTCAGGGCGACGCCGTTGGCGGAGAGGAACACCACGGCCCGGTACCGGGCCAGGTTGCCGACGGTGAACACACCCGGGTCGGCGGAGGCGTCGACGGCGAAGCCGTGCTCTCCGCCCAGGTCCCGGATCGCGTCGACGGCCTTGCCGACCGGGTCGTCCTGCTGGTCGACCGGGCCGTGGAAGACCAGCAGCTTCACCGCCGCCGCGGCCTCGGCGGCGGCGGCCTGGACGGGGGCCGGGGCGGCGGCCTGCGCGGGCAGGGCCAGCAGCCCGAGCGCCAGCACGGCGCTCGCGGCGAGCGCGCCGGCGCGCCGTACGGTCCGGCGGGCGGTCGGTGGTGGGGAGGCTGTGACGTCGACGGGCGGGCGTCCGACCCATCTGGACAGCCGGGAGCGGTGCTGAGCCATCTCGACTCCTTCACAGGTGAGGTGTGGCGGAGGTGCTCGTCCGAGCGGTTCGAGCAGGAGGCGGTGCGGTCGGGTTTGCGGGCGCGGACCACGGCGGTGGCCCGCGCCGGGTGGCGGCTGCCGGTCCGTTCAGCTCCGGACGGACCGGCAGCCACCGGCCCTCGTCGGCGGCGCGGCGGCCGCCGGCGGTCACTTGTGCTGGTGCTGCCCGGCGGCGGTGTCCGCGCCGGTCGTGGCGCCGGCCGCGGTGCCACCGGCCGGGTGGGAGTGGTCGTGGCCGGGCGGCATGTTCCCGTCCTCGTCCAGGACGTGCAGCATCGTCGACATGCCACCGTCGGAGTGGAACTGCATGTGGCAGTGCAGCATCCAGTGGCCGGGGCCCACCGAGTCGCCGGCGGTCACCGTGACGCCGAACGAGTCACCGGGGCCGAGCGGCTTGTTGTCGATGGTCTGGACGAGGTCGGCGAAGGGTTCGCCGTTGGGCAGCACTCCGGTGCGGTTGTCCGCCCAGGCGTGTCCGTGCAGGTGGAAGGTGTGCATGTCGTTGCCGATGCCGACGACGATGAACTCCACCTTCTCGCCCTTGCGGGCGACCAGACAGGTCGGGCCCGGCTGCGGTCGCTGCGGGTCGCAGGTGTCGGCGGCGGCGCCCCGGCGGAGGTTGATGCTCTGCCGGTCACCGAAGACCACGGTGTAGGTGCGGTCCGGTTTCGGATCGCCGGGGCGGCGGACCACCAGCCCGCCGAAGAGCCCCGCGCCGAGGCCCTGGGTGCCGTGCGGGCCACCCACCACGTGGTCGTGGTACCACCAGTGGCCGGCCGTGCCCGGCGCGCCGGTCTTCTTGTCGCGCTGCTGCGCGAACCAGGTGTACGTGCGCGACTCGCCGGGCGGCACGAACGAGCCGGACTGTACCGTGCCGTCGGAGAGCTGGGTGTACTTGACCCCGTGCACGTGCAGCGAGACGCCGAGCGGGTGCGCCGGGTCGGTCCGCAGCTGCTCCAGGGTGGCCGCGGGCACCTGGTTGTGCACCGTGATGGCCAGGCACTCCCCCTCGGTCATCTCGATGGTGGGGCCGGGGTAGGAGGCGGTCTGCGGGGTGTGGCCGTAGCCGAGCCGGACCTGGTTGCCGTCCTTGGGCAGCTCCACCGCGTACAGCTGCATGGTGCGGTCCGGCTTGGCGCAGCCCTCCGGCCGCTCGGCGAAGAACGCCCCGGTGCGGGCGGCGGCCAGGCCGCCGGCACCGACCAGGGTGAGCAGCACGGTGGCCGCCACCACCAGCAGCCGGCGGGTGCTCGACCGGGGGCGGCGTGGCTCGCCGCTCCGGTTGTCGCCGGTCGCCCCGCCGTCCACCGGCGGCGGTGGGTCCTCGACCAGCCGCCAGGCGCTCACCGTTCACCCCGCAGGTCGACGATCCGCTGGTAGCTGCGCTCGGCGGCGCCCAGCGAGCCGGGCGGGTTCGGCTGGGCGTTCGGAGCGGTGTCCTGCTCCCACAGGTAGGTGAACCGGCCACCCCCGTCGAGCTCGGTGAAGAACTCGGCGAACGGGATGGTGCCGGCGCCGAACTCCACGTCCAGGTAGGAGTTTCCCTGCTGCGGGTCGGGCAGCGGCACGCCGTCCTTGACGTGGAACAGCGGGAACCGGTGCGGGTGGGCCTTGACGTAGTCCACCGGGCGGAACCCCGGGTACTTGCGGGCGCCGCCGTACGCCCACAGGATGTCCATCTCCAGGAACACGTACCGGGGATCGGTGAGCTCCAGGAACAGGTCGTACAGCCGCACGTCGGGCCGGTCGAGCGCGAAGCTGAACTCGATGGTGTGGTTGTGCTGGTAGAGCTTGATCCCGCGGGCCGCGGCGGCGGCGCCCCAGGTGTTGAACTCGGCCGCGGCGGCCTGGTAGCCGGCGATGGTGCGGTTGCCGGTGGGCGCCGACGCGGTGCCGATGGCCGGCATGCCGAGCGTCTCGGCGACGTCCAGTTCCCACTCCAGGTTGTTCCGGAAGTCGCCGAGCCCGCGGTGGCTGCCGGCCGCCTTCAGCCCGTTGTCGTCGAGCAGCTGGCGGATCTGCGCCGGCGTGATCGGGCCGACCGCGCCCTGGGTGTAGCCGGCGAACTCCACCTCCCGGTAGCCGATCCGGGACAGCTCCTCGAACACGGCCGCGAAGCCGAACTGCGCGATCTTGTCGCGGACGCTGTAGAGCTGGATGCCCAGGTGCCCGCGCGGCACCAGGTGACCCCGGGTGGCGCCGCCGGACGCCGCGGCGGGCAGCGCCCCGGCGAGGCTGGCGGCGCCGACCGCGACGGTGGAGCCGGCGAGGCCGCGTAGCAGCGCCCGGCGGTCGATCCTGTGTTTCGCCATGGTTGGATCCCTTCGCTCGTCAGCAGCAGCTGGTCGAGGTGGCAGAGGAGGGCGCGCCGCCGGGGCAGCACGGGGACAGCGGCGCGATCCGCACGTCGCGGAAGCTCACGACGTCGGCGGTGCCGTGGTTCTGCAGGCCGATGTAGCCGGTGGCGTGCTGGCGGCCGGCGCCGCCGGGGTCGTCGGCCCGGGGCGGGCTGAACACCGCGTCCGGGGTGTTGACGTACTCGTTGATCAGCTCGCCGTTGCGGAACACGGAGTAGTGCTGGCCCACCACCCGGATCTCGTAGTCGTTCCAGGTGCCCTTCGGGGTGACCCGGGCGCCGTCGAGGTCGACCCGGTCGAAGCCGTACACCGAGCCGCTCTTGTACTGGTCGCCGTCGGGGCGGTCGTGGATCTGCAGCTCGTGGCCGTACTTGATGGCCACCCACTCGGGCCGGGACTCGGCGGGGTGCCCGTGCACGTTCGGGAAGCGGACGAAGACCCCGCTGTTGGCCCGGCCGGTGCCCGGCGCGTCGTCGCGCCAGCGCAGCTTCAGCGAGAAGTCGCCGTACTCCGCGGTGGGCAGCCAGAGCATGCCCAGGCCGGGCACGGCCCGGCTGGTGATCGACCCGTCGGCGTTGCGGGTGAAGCCGCCCGCCCCGACCTGCTCCCACCGGTTGAACGAGGCCGCCGAGGCGTCCAGCAGCGGGCGGTAGCCGTTCTTCTGGTCCGGCTTGCCGACGCCGGAGCGGGCGGCGGCGCTGACCAGGCGGCCGTGCTCCTTGTGGTCGATGACGCCCAGGTGGTGCAGGTGCTCGGCGATCTCGGTGACGTGCTTGACGAACTGGCCGTGGTTCGGCCACTCCCGCTCGTCCTCGATGGCGTTGTTGATCGTGCAGGCGCCCTCGACGACCCGGTTGGGCACGCCGCTGTCCACGGTGCCGAGCCACACCGTCGGCCGGGTGTCCGGCACCAGGCAGCCCGGCTCGCCGCTGGCCACGACGGTGAAGGTCACCGACGCGGTGCCCGAGGTGTTGCCGGCCTTGTCGGTGGCCCGGTAGCTGACCGTGTGCGCGCCGGGCCGGTTCACCGTGACCGGTGCGGTGTAGCGGGCGTACGGTTGCCCGTCGAGGGAGTACTCCACCCGGTCGACGCCCGAGCCGGCGTCCGCGGCGGTGAGGATCACCGTGGCGCTGCCGAGGTAGGCGCCGTCGTCGTCGAGCTGGCCGGAGAGCGCGGCCGTGACGGTCGGCGGGGTGGTGTCCGGCGCCGGCGGGTCGACCACGGTGAACGACACCGACTGCGCCGCCGAGGTGTTGCCCGCCTTGTCGGTCGCCCGGTAGCTGACCGTGTGCGCGCCGACCTGGTTGACCGTCACCGGCGCCGAGTAGGCGGCGTAGGGCTGCCCGTCGAGGGAGTACTCGATCCGGTCGACGCCGGAGTCGTCGTCGGTGGCCGAGACGGTGACCGTGGCGGAGCCTACGTACGCCCCGGCGTCGTCCCGCTGGCCGCTCACCGTGGCGGTCGCCGTGGGTGCCGTGGTGTCCGGGGCCGGCGGCTGCACCACGGTGAACGACACCGACTGCGGCGTCGAGGTGTTCCCCGCCTTGTCGGTCGCCCGGTAGCTGACCGTGTGCGCGCCGACCTGGTCGACCGTCACCGGCGCCGAGTAGGCGGCGTAGGCGGCCCCGTCGAGCGAGTACTCGATCCGGTCGACGCCCGACTCGGTGTCGGTGGCCGACAGCGTCACCGTCGCCGACCCCACGTACGCCCCGGCGTCGTCCCGCTGCCCGGTCACCGCGGCCGTCACGGTCGGCGGCGTGGTGTCCGGCGCCGGCGGCCGCACCACGGTGAACGACACCGACTGCGCCGCCGAGGTGTTCCCCGCCTTGTCGGTCGCCCGGTAGCTGACCGTGTGCGCGCCGACCTGGTCGACCGTGACCGGCGCGGAGTAGCCGGCGTACGGCTGCCCGTCGAGGGAGTACTCGATCCGGTCGACGCCGGAGTCCTCGTCGGTGGCGGACAGGGTGACCGTCGCCGACTCCAGGTACGCCCCGGTGTCGTCGCGCTCCCCCGCCACGGCGGCGGTGACGGTCGGCGGGGTGGTGTCCGGCGCCGGCGGGTCGACCACGGTGAACGACACCGACTGCGCCGCCGAGGTGTTACCGGCCTTGTCGGTGGCCCGGTAGCTGACCGTGTGCGCGCCGACCTGGTCGACCGTCACCGGCGCCGAGTACGCCGCGTACGGCCCGCCGTCCAGCGAGTACTCCACCCGGTCAACGCCCGACTCGGTGTCGGAGGCGGACAGCGTCACCGTCGCCGACCCCACGTACGCCCCGGCGTCGTCCCGCTGCCCGGTCACCGCGGCCGTCACGGTCGGCGGTGTGGTGTCCGGCGCCGGCGGCTCCACCACGGTGAACGACACCGACTGCGGCGTGGAGGTGTTGCCCGCCTTGTCGGTCGCCCGGTAGCTCAGCGTGTGCTGCCCCGGCTGGTTGACCGTCACCGGCGCGGTGTAGGTGCCGTAGGGGCCGCCGTCGAGGGAGTACTCGACCCGGTCGACGCCGGAGCCCTCATCGGTGGCGGAGAGCGTCACGGTCGCCGCTCCCAGGTAGGCGCCGTCGTCGTCCCGCTCGCCCGACACGGTCGCGGACGCGGTCGGCGGCGTGGTGTCCGAACTGCCGCCGGTGACGACCAGGAGACCGGTCATCCCGCCGTGGCCCGGGATCGCGCAGAAGTACCGGTAGGTGCCGGGCGAGAGCACCACGTCGACGGTCCACCGGCCACCGTTGGCGTCCGTCGGGTCGGCCAGGATGTTCACGTCGACGTCGCTGTTGTACGCCGGGTTGGTGGTGTCGAAGGTCAGGGTGTGCTGCATGCCGGTGGTGTTGCCGGTCGCGGCACTGTTCTCGAACACCAGCGTCGCCGGCCCGGCGACGGCGGTCGTGGGCGCCGACAGGTACGACAGGAAGTTGTCGCCGGCGGTCCAGGTGAGCACCTGGGCCTGCAACTGGCGCGGCGCGTCGCTGCCGGCGGACGACCGTCCCGCGTCCAGCGGGCGCGCGGTCGCCGGCGCGGCGGCCACCCCGGCGGTCAGCGCCAGCAGGACCGCCGTGGCGACCGCGGTGATCGATCTGCGGAGCCGGCCCCGCGGGCGCCGGCCGGGCGGTGAGTACCCGTTCATGGATGCCTCTCTCACGGTCCAAGGACTCATCTGATCGATGTATGTCGTTGCACTGCCGGCCCGCGCGCCCCCTCCCCGGCCGCACGAGATCCTCGGCCGTGACCAGGCGTCACGGTCGTCCTGATGTGTGGGGTCCGCCTGATTCAGCGGGCGAGCCGGACCGCCCGCGGCACCAGACAGGGTTCCGCGTCGGAGCTGACGGGGTGTTGATCGAGAAGGGACGGGCATCGGTCAAGCCACGGCGCTCGCGCGCCGGGGCGCCTGCGTGGGGCGCCGACCCGGGGTGCCATCCCTGGTCCTAGCCGTGGCCGCCGGACGTGTTGCGCCGCCCGCGGCCTCGATCGAGAGTCACCGCGCCGACGGTTCGTCTCGATGGAACATATCGATGTGTCCCGACACTACTAACTTGCCCTCGACGTGTCCAGACCTTTCGCTGACGCCGTCGGTACTTTTCTCCAGACAGACGAAAGTGGTTAGCGCGTCAGGCCACGACGGCGTTACACGCCTCGTCCTCCATTGCCGACGGCCACCGCGCGACCGGCGCGGCGGGCGACCGGCGCGGCGAAGGCGGAACGACAGCGGCCGGCGGCACCGGAGGCGCCGCCGGCCGTTCGGGAAACAGCTGTCGTGGTGCGCCGGTCAGGACCGGCCAGATCGGGCCCGACGCCATGGCCGAGCCGGGGGTCGGGGTCGGGCTCGGCTCAGCACCAGCCGTTGACCGGGCCGTTCACGCCGGTCCACAGGTACGCGTCGGAGACCCAACTGCCGTCGGTGAGCCGGTCCCAGAGCGCGGTGGCGCCGTACCGGCCGGTGTGCGTGGTGCCGTTCGCCGAGCAGGAGATGCTCACCGTGGCCCCGTCGGCGACCGACCCCAGCACGGCGTAGCCGGTGCCCGGGCCGGCCCGGCGGGTCAGCGTGCCGCCACCGTTGGCGTCCACCACCGCCTGGGTGAGGCCCAGGGCGCCGTAGTTGTAGAGAGCACCGCCGGCGCCCACCCAGGCCGAGCCGTGCCGCGCCCCGCCCTGGTAGGCCGCCGCGCCGTTGCCGAACACCCACTTGCCGATGTCGTGTCCGGCGATCGGCACGTACGCGCCGTTCTGTCGCAGTCCGAAGTGGACGTGCCGGCCGTAGGCGGCCCCGCCGCAGGTGACGTCGGTGCCGGTGTAGCCGAGGTACGCCCCCTGGCCGACCGCCGCGCCGTTGACCGAGATGTTGCTCCACAGGTGGTAGTAGTCGGTCGAGTAGCCCCGGTCGTGGATCACCCGGATCCAACCCTGGCACATGGTGTACGCGGTGCCGGCCCGCGCGGCCCGGACCACCTGGTCACCACCGGCGAGGTCGACCGAACTGTACGGCGTCTCGCTGCCACCCCAGCCGTGCGGGCCGCCGCTCAGCGTCCAGGTCTGCCCGACGGCGAACGGCAGGGCCATCCCGGTCCGGTAGTCGCCACCGGCGTACATCGGGCTCGGCGCGGTGCCGAAAAGGGCCTTCTCCGCGGCGCTGACCAGCGGCGACTCGGCGGCCAACGCGGCGAACCCGGACTCACCGTCGAACGCCACCCGCCAGGCGCCGGCCCGCCCGTGGGCGACGAAGACCGCGCCGACCGGGTGCGCGTCCTCGGTCCGCGGCGCGACCGCGACGGCCGTGCCGAACGCCCAGCGGCCGTCCCGCCGGGTGACCGTGATCCGGGTGTCGGGCCGGTCGGCGGCCACCGCCCCGGCGAGCCGGGCCTGCCCCAGCAATTTCGCGGTCACCGCGGCCTCGACCGTGGCGCCGGCCGGCGCCGCCACGGCGGTGTGCACCGTGGCGGCCAGGACCAGGCCCGCCGCGGCCAGCGTCGCGGCGAGGAAGCCGACCCATCGTCGTGGATACCTCATTACCAACCTCTTTTCATAGAAGGTTGTCGCTGCACGATGAGCCGACGGTAGATAACCGATCGAAGAATGTCTACGTGTCGGATGGGACGCGATGAAGGTATGTTTCGCCGACCGGCCGGGCTCACCGCCCCGCCGGGCGGCGTCGGCCCCTGGTCGAGACGAACTGGTAGGACATCACCGCGAACGCCGGGTCGCGCAGCAGCTTGCGGAACGCGTCCAGCTGCCGGGCGACAGCCCCGCGTCGAGCAGCTCCGGCTTCCATCTGCCGGGAGTTCGTCGCGTGCAGCGAGGCGCCGACCGAGCCGCCCGACCAGCTCCGCGAGTGGGTCACCGTGTCCACCTCCTCCAGGCCCGCCGCCGCCAGCTCGGCGTGCACGTCCTGCGCCCAGGCCAGATCCGCGCCGTGGCACTGCAGGATGCCGACCATCGCGTCGGTCACCTGACCGAAGAGCTTCGCCGCGTCGTCGTTCGGCGCGATCAGCACCCGCAGCGGCGCGGTGCGGTCGAACTCCTCCACCGCCAGCCAGCCGCCGGGAGCCAGCACGCCGGCCAGCGTGCCCAGCACCCGCCGCCGTTCCGGCGGGTACAGCAGCACCAGCCGGGCGTGGATCAGGTCGAAGGCGTCCCCGGGCGGCGGGTCGGTGCGCACGTCGTGCCGGCGTACCTCGAGATTGGCCGCCGGGGCGAGGCGCCCGGTGTCGATGTCGGTCGCCAGCACCCGACCCGCCGGCCCGATCGCCCGCGCCATGGCGCGGGCCACCGAGCCGCCGCCCGCGCCGCCTTCCCAGCACACGCCGGCCTGGGCGAGCAGCGACGGGGCGATCCGGTGGGCGGTGATCGGGTCCAAGCACCCGGGGCTGGCCGAGCAGCGCCCGGGCGATCGCGAGCATCTGCTGCTCGCCGCCGGACAACCGGTCGCCGCGGTGGCGCAGCCGAGCCGCCAGCCGGGGCAGCAGCTCCAGGATCCGGGCGACCGTCCAGCCCTCGCCGCCGGGCGTCGCGGCCCGCCGATCGATCCGCCCGCCGTACGGGCGCACCAACCCGCCGACGGTGTGCACGAGGGTGGTCTTGCCGGCGCCGTTGCGGCCCACCACCGCCTGCACGGTGCCGGCCGCCACGTCGAGGTTCACCTCGTGCAGCACGATCCCGCCCGCGCTGTCGCCGGGCGCCCGCTCAGGGCGGCGGGCGCGCGGCCGCCGCCCGGAGCGAGCGGTGTCAGAGGGTACGGGCGAGCCGGTCGGCGAGGATCCGGGTGAACCGCGACGGGTCGGCCAGTTCCCCACCCTCGGCGAGCAGCGCGATCCCGTGGAGCAGTTCGGCGGTCTCCTTCAGCGACTCCTCGGTGCCGCCCTGCTCGTGCGCCTTGCGCAGGCCGGCGACCAGCGGGTGCCCCGGGTTGAGTTCGAGGATCCGCTTGACCGTCGGCACCTCGTGCCCCATCGCCCGGTACATCTTCTCCAGCGTCGGGGTGATGTCGTGGGCGTCGCCGACCACACAGGCCGGTGACGTGGTCAGCCGGGACGACAGGCGTACCTCCTTGACGCTGTCGGCCAGCGCCTCGCCCATCCAGGTGAGCAGGTCGGCGTAGTCCTGGCGCTGCCGCTCCCGCTCCGCCTCGGCCTCCTTCTTCTCCTCCTCGGTGTCCAGGTCCACCTGGCCCTTGGCGATCGAGCGCAGGGCGCGGCCGTCGTACTGGCCGACCCGCTCGACCCAGACCTCGTCGACCGGGTCGGTGAGCAGCAGCACCTCGTAGCCCTTGGCGCGGAACGCCTCCATGTGCGGCGAGTTCTCGATCATGCTGCGCGACTCGCCGGTGGCGTAGTAGATGTCGCTCTGGCCGTCCTTCATCCGAGCGACGTAGCCGGCGAGGTCGGTGAGCTCGGCCGGGTCGTGGGTGGAGGCGACCGACAGGATCTCCAGGAGGGTGTCCTGGTTCTCCAGGTCGTCGATCAGGCCCTCCTTGACCACGGCGCCGAACTCGGTCCAGAAGGTCCGGTAGCGCTCGGCGTGGTTGGCCTTCAGGTCCTTCACCGTGGCGAGGATCTTCCGCACCAGCCGGCGCCGGACGACCTGGATCTGCCGGTCCTGCTGGAGGATCTCCCGGGAGATGTTCAGCGACAGGTCGTGCGCGTCCACCACGCCCTTGACGAAGCGCAGGTAGTTCGGGGTGAGCGCCTCGCAGTCGTCCATGATGAAGACGCGCTTGACGTAGAGCTGCACGCCGCGGCGGCCCTGCGGGGAGAACAGGTCCAGCGGCGCGTGGGACGGGATGAAGAGCAGGGCCTCGTACTCGAAGGTTCCCTCGCCCTTCATGTGCACGATCTCCAGCGGATCGGCCCAGTCGTGACTGACGTGCTTGTAGAACTCGTGGTACTCGGCGTCGTCGACCTCGTCGCGGGACCGCGCCCAGAGCGCCTTCATCGAGTTGAGCGTCTGCACCTCGGTGGTGGTGTCACCCTCGGCACCGGTCCGCTCGACGGTCATCCGGATCGGCCAGGCGATGAAGTCCGAGTACCGCTTGACGATCTCCCGGATCGTCCACTCGGCGGTGTAGTCGTGCAGGTTGTCGTCGGCGTCGGCGGGCTTGAGGTGCAGGGTGACCGAGGTGCCCTGCGGTGCGGAGTCCACCGGCTCCACGGTGTAGGTGCCCTCGCCGGTGGACTCCCAGCGGGTGCCCCCCGACTCGCCCGCCTTGCGGGTGGTCAGCCGCACCCGGTCGGCGACCATGAAGGCGGCGTAGAAGCCGACCCCGAACTGCCCGATCAGTTCCTGCCTCGCGCCCGCGTCCGCCGACTCGCGCAGCTTGCGCAGCAGCTCCGCGGTGCCGGACTTGGCGATCGTGCCGATCACCTCGATCACCTCGTCGCGGGACATGCCGATGCCGTTGTCCCGGACGGTCAGCGTCCGAGCCGCCTTGTCGACCTCGATCTCGATGTGCAGGTCGTCGGCGTCGACGACGAGGTCCTTGTCGACCAGCGACGCCAGGCGCAGCTTGTCCAGCGCGTCGGAGGCGTTCGAGATCAGCTCCCGCAGGAAGACGTCCTTGTTCGAGTAGATCGAGTGGACCATCAGCTGGAGCAGCTGACGCGCCTCGGCCTGGAACTCCAACGTTTCGGCCCGGTCGGTCACACCGTGTCCTTTCTTCTCGCGTCCAACGGGGTTTCGCGCAAAGGATACGAGCCGTCGCCGACCGCACCCGCCGGGTAGTCCGGGGACCGACACCCGCACCGGGGACGCCCGGCCCGCGCGCCGTGGCCGTGGACTGCTCCGGGCGGGCACGCGTACGCGGCGGCTGCGGCATCCCGAGCCTCCGAACACCCCCACATCCCGGGCCCAATTGTGCGGACGAGGCCCGGTGATCAAGGGGTTCGTGTCATCGTCGGGGCCGGATCCTGACGCAAACCCCTTGATCAGCGGGCGGGCGGTGCGGTCGGCGTGCCCGGGGGCGTCGGGGTGCGAGTGGGGGTGCCCAGCACCGGCCGGCGGTGCTCAGGCGGCGAAACGGGCGGCCAGGTCGACGGTACGCCGGGCCGCCGCCACCATCGCCCGGTCGGCGAACCGGCCATCCGGCAGCACCACGGTCCCGGAATCCCGGGTCTGCGCCTCGGCCACCGCGGCGAGCAGCTCCTCGGCCCGGGCCACCTCCCGCTCCGCCGGCCGGAACGCCTCGGCGATCGCCGGGAGCTGGCGCGGGTGGATGGCCGCCCGACCGAGGAAGCCGAGCCGCCGGCCCCGGGCGCAGGAGGCGGCCAGCCCGTCGACGTCGGCCACGTTCGCGTACACCGACATCGCCGGCGGCGGCAGGCCGGCCGCACGGGCCGCCACCACGATCCGGCCGCGCGGCCAGGTCAGCCCGTCCTCGTCGGTGACGCCCAGGTCGGAACGGAGGTCGGCCTCGCCGAGACCGATCGAGGCCACCGCGGGATGGGCCGTGGCGACGGCGTACGCGGACTCCACGCCGGCGGCCGACTCGACCAGCGGGTGCAGCGGTACGTCCACCCGGGCCGCGAGCGCGGCCACCGTCGCGGCCGACTCCACCTTGGGCAGCCGCAACCCGGCCAGCCCCGGCCGCCCGGCGACGGCGGCCAGGTCGGCGTCGAGGTCCGGCCCGGTCAGCTCGTTGACCCGCACCTGCACCGGCACCGGGTGCTCCGCGGCGAGGAACTCGGCGACCGCGTCCCGGGCGTACGCCTTGCGGCCGGCGACCACCGCGTCCTCCAGGTCGAGGATCACCGCGTCGGCGCCCGAGGCGACCGCCTTGGCGAACCGGTCCGGCCGGTCGCCGGGCACGTAGAGCCAGGTGAGCAGCATCAGATCACCCCCTGCGCGCGCAGCTCGGCCAGCTCGGCGTCAGCCACGCCGAGGGCCCGCAGCACCGCGTCGGTGTCCTGGCCGTGCCGCCGCCCGGCGTGCCGGATCTCCCCCGGCGTGCCGGAGAGCCGGAACGGCACGTTCTGCATCCGTACCTCGCCCAGTTCCTCGTCGGGCACCGTGCGGACGGTGCCCAGCGCCGCGTACTGCGGGTCGGCGAGGATGTCCCGCACGTCGTAGACCGGGGCGACCGCCGCCTGCGCCGCCTCGAACGCGGCCACCACCTCGTCCCGGTCCCGCTTCGCGACCCAGGCGCTCACCGCGGCGTCCAGCTCGTCGGCGTGCGCGGCCCGGCCGCTGCCGGTGGCGAACCACGGCTCGTCCACCAGCTCGGGGCGGCCGACCAGGCGCAGCACCCGCTCGGCGATGCTCTGCGCGCTGGTGGAGACGGCCACCCAGCGCCCGTCGGCGCAGCGGTACGTATTGCGCGGGGCGTTGTTGTTGGACCGGTTGCCCAACCGCGGCTGGACGTAGCCGAGCTGGTCGTACCAGGTGATCTGCGGGCCGAGCATCGCCATGATCGGCTCGATGATGGCCAGGTCGACCACCTGCCCCGCACCGGTGGCGTCCCGGGACCGCAGCGCCAGCATCACCGCGTACGCGGCGGCCAGCGCGGTCACCGAGTCGGCCAGCCCGAACGGCGGCAGGGTCGGCGGCCCGTCCGGTTCGCCGGTGGCGGCGGCGAAGCCGCTCATCGCCTCGGCCAGGGTGCCGAACCCGGGCCGCCGGGCATACGGGCCGACCTGGCCGAAGCCGCTGATCCGGGCGATCACCAGCCGGGGGTTGACCGCGTGCAGCTCGGCCGGGCCGAGACCCCACCGTTCCAGGGTGCCGGGGCGGAAGTTCTCCACCAGCACGTCGGCGTCGGCGAGCAGCCGGCGCAGCAGCTCGGCGCCCTTCGGGTCGGACAGGTTCAGGGTGACAGTGCGCTTGTTGCGGCCGAGCACCTTCCACCACAGGCCGACACCGTCCTTGGCCGGGCCGTGCCCGCGCGACGGGTCCGGCTTGGCCGGGTGCTCCACCTTGACCACATCGGCGCCGAAGTCGCCGAGGAACGCCGCGGCGAGCGGCCCGGCGAAGAGGGTGGCCAGGTCGACCACCTTCACCCCGGCGAGCGGGCCGGCCCGGTCCGGTCCGGCTGGGATGGTCATGGCGTTCCCTTCGTCGGGTCGACGGTGGCCAGGAAGACGTCCCCGTTGCCGAGCGCCCCGCCCGGCACCGCCCCGGCGGTGAGCCCGCTGACCAGCAGCCGGCCGTCGGCGCCGACGGTGGCGTAGACGTTCTCCTCGCCGAACGCGTCGGCGGCGTCGTCGCGGGCGGTGCCGTACTGGGCGGCGCCGAGCTGCCGGCCGCGCGCGTCCAGCCGCAGGGTCAGCACGTCAGCGCCGCCGACCGGCACGCCGAGGCTGCTGCCGGTGAACCCGACCACGGCCACCGCGCCGTCGGGCAGCGCCACCACGTCCGCGCCGCCGTCGGGGCCGGGGCCACCGGTCACCGTCCGCCAGCGCTGCCGGCCGGCCGCCGTGTACGCCACGGTCAGCACGTCGGTGCCGCCGGCGGTGGCGTCGCCGCCGACCGAGCCGGTGGCCACCACCGTGCCGGTGGAGCTGACCGCCACCCCGCCGAGCAGGTCGTCGCCCGAGCCGCCGACCGCCGTCACCCAGCTGCGCGTGCCGGTGTGATCAAACCGGGCCAGCCAGCCGTCGGTGCCGCCGAGCGCGGTGGTGCCGGGCAGGCCGGCCGTGGTGCTGCCGGCGACGTAGACGCCGTCGGCGTCGACCGCGACCGCGTACGCCTTGTCCTCGCCGGCACCGCCGAACTGCCGGCTCCAGGCGACCGACCCGTCCGGCGCGACCCGGGCCAGCACCGCGTCCTTGTCGCCGGCCGCGGTCGACCCGTCGAACGAGCCGCTGGTGTAGCCGGCGACGTAGGCGCCGCCGTCCGGGGCGGCGGCGACGGCGTAGAACCGGTCCGCCTTGGCCGGGTCGCCGGCCTGGGTCAGCCAGGCCCGCTGCCCGGCCGCGGTCAGCCGGGTGACGAACCCGTCGTCGGCGGGGCTGCCGGGATGCCGGCCGTCGAGGTCGCCGCGGGTGTAGCCGGCCGCGACGACCCCGCCGTCGGCGAGCGCCACCAGGCCGTAGAGCCGGTCGTTGGCCGGGGTGCCGAACTGGGTCGTCCACCGGGTGCCGGTGGCGTCGAGCCGGCTCAGCACGGCGTCCAGCCCGCCCGCGTACGGCTGGCCGGCGACCGGGCCGGAGGCCGCGTACCCGAGGGTGGTGGCGCCGTCCGGGTGGGCGGCGACGCCACCGGCCCAGTCGGTGCCCACGCTGCCGTACGCCGGGCCGGGCAGCCCGGCTGGCGGGGTGACGCTCAGCGTGCCGGCGAGGTGCTTGAGCCCGGCCACGAAGGCCGGCCGCCAGACGTCCCAGTCGTGCCCCCCGTCGAGCACCCGGAACTCGGCGGCCACCCCGTCGGCGCGGCGCACCGTGTTGTAGAGGGTGGCCGCCTCGTAGTCGAGGTCGTGCGCCGCGTCCGCCGGGTCCGGGTTGGCCCACTCGTCGTCGCCGACCGCGATGTACATCCGCACCGGCGACTCCGGGTCCAGCCCGGGCAGCAGCGCCGGGTAGTTCAGCCGCTGGTAGACCTCCTCGGAGAAGCGCTGGTCGCCGGAGCCGAAGGCGCCGAACTCGCGCGCCGACGAGTCGGCCGGCGGCAGCGGCCGGTACACCGCCGGGCTGAGCACCAGCGCGTTGGCGAACAGGTCCTGATGGGCCAGCGCGTAGCGCAGGGCGCCCGCGCCGCCCATCGAGTAGCCGCCGACCAGCCGGGCGCCCCGGTGGGCGGCGGTGCGGTAGGTGGCGTCGACGTGCGCCACCAGGTCCCGGGTGAGGGCGGTCTCCACCGGCCGGCCCGGGTCGTCCGCTCCGGTGTACGCGGAGTCGACGTACCAGTTGCCGCGGCTGCTCCAGGGTGCGTCGGGCAGCACGGCGATCACCGGCGGCACCTCGCCGTCGGCGATCAGCCGGTCCAGGTCGGCCTTCACCCGGGTCCACGCCTGCATGGTGTCGCCCCGGCCGTGCAGCAGGTACAGCACCGGGTAGCGGCTGTCGCCGGCGGCGTCGTAGCCGTGCGGCAGGTACACGGTGTAGTCGATGTCGCCGCCCAGCGCCGGTGAGGGCGCCGCGGCGGTGGTCAGCGTGCCCGCGTGGAGCCGCTCCGCGGCGGCCGGCGCCGCGCCGGCCAGCCCGAGCGCGAGGAGCACGGCGGCCACCCCGCCGCCGATCCGCCAGCGTCTGCTCATCAGGTCACTCCTGTCCGGTCGTGAGGTCCGCGGCGCAGCGGAAGCCGACCTGCTCGGAGCGGGTCAGCCCGGCGCCGGTCAGCAGCAGCTTCACCGACACGTCCGGCGGCTGCGGGCCGCCGTCGAAGTACCAGTCCGAGCCCTCCGCCCGGTACGCGGCGCCGCCCTTGACAATGACGAACCGGGTCCGCCCGTCGGTGTGCTCGCTCTCGGTCAGGTTCCACACCAGCGGCTCCCGGCGGTTGAGCAGTCCCGCCTCGGCGGCCACCTGCCACTCGTCCTCGGTGGGCAGCCGCAGCCCGGCCCAGGCCGCGTACGCCCGGGCGTCGGCCAGGTCGACCCCGGTCACCGGGGCGTCGGCCGGCCCCCGGCCGGCGGTGAACCGCTCGGGCCGCACCGGCCGGTAGCCGGTGGCGCGCAGGAACTCGGCGTACTGGCCGTGGGTGACCTCGTCGGTGGCGATGGCGAACCGGCCGAGCTGGACGCTGCGGCGCAGTGTGCCGGTGTGGTGCAGCCGCGGCGGCAGCGGCTTCCACTCGTTGACGTACGGGGTTTCCCCGTACAGCCCGGTCTCGCGCACCCGGTAGCGCACCAGCAGGTCCCGCCGCCCGCCGTCGACGGCGACCATGCCGTCCGTCGGCGCGGCGCGCGGCGCCCACGGGGTGCGGGTCCGCACCGCGGCCCGGGCCGGGAAGGACGGATCGCCGGTCGGGGCGGGGTGCGCCGACACGGGCGCGTCGGTGGCGACCACCGCGGCGATCGCGCCGCCCGGCAGCGGGCCGCCCACCGCCACCCGACCGTCCGCGGTCGGGGTGGCGGTCAGGTCGGCGCCGGTGACCAGGTCGACGAAGCGCCGGCCGGGACGCGGCTCGGTGACCAGCCACGGCCCGTCGTGGTCGCCACCGCGGTTGGCCACCGTCCACAGTGGTACGCCGTGGTGCGTCCAGCGGGACGCGTACACCTGGCCGGTGCCCGGGTGGTCGGCGAGCGGGACCCAGTCCTCGGCGCGCAACCACGCGGCGTGGCTGGTCTGCACCCGGCGCATCGCCCGCAGCACCGCCCGGTCGCGGTCGTTCCAGCCGACCCAGACGCCGAAGACGCTCTCCCAGACCAGCATTCCGACGCCGTTGAGCCAGGCGGAGTGCAGCTCGTCGAGGTGGTCGCGGTGCCAGCGGCGGGTGTGGTGCAGCACGTGCCGCCGCTCGAACCACTTGGCCCGCAGCACCCCGGGCACCGGCGAGTCGGCGAACCACTGCGCCCAGGACATCGCGTGGTCGGCGATCCGGGCCAGCGGCACCCGGCTCTCCCCCTCCAGCACCATCCCGGGCCGGACGGCGTCCAGCTCGCGGCGCAGCTCGTCCGCGCCCTCCTTGAGGGTGTCCAGGAAGATCCCGTCGACGCCGAGCTTGCCGGCCAGCGCCGCGACCTCCTGCGCGTCGGTGCCGGCCTCCCGCCGGGTGCCGGTGTCCCAGGGGTTGTAGTCGACGAACACCCGCACCCCGCGGG
Organism: Micromonospora sp. CNZ280; assembly: GCF_011759515.1. Classification (NCBI taxonomy): domain Bacteria; kingdom Bacillati; phylum Actinomycetota; class Actinomycetes; order Micromonosporales; family Micromonosporaceae; genus Micromonospora; species Micromonospora sp. CNZ280. The sequence continues at coordinate 602,332 of NZ_JAAOYP010000005.1, read as the reverse complement.
CCTGGAAGGCGCGCACCACATCGGGCAGGTCGGGCACGTCTCGGTACCAGTCGAACTGGTTGCGCTCGTCCAGCCCGATCACCGGGTACGCGTGCCAGAGCACCACCCCGTCGAAGCCGCCGAAGTCCCGGTCGGCCGCGTCGAGGAAGTCCTCGACGGTGAACACGCCGCGCTCGTGGTCGTAGAGCGTCTCGTCCCAGAGCCAGGCCAGGCAGACGCTGAAGCAGTCGAGTCCGATCTCGTCGTAGTGCGCCCCGGTGTAGCCGAGCCGCGCCCGCGCGTCGGCGCGCCAGCGGGTGAGCTGGTCACGCCAGGCCGGCCAGTCCGCCGGATCGTCCGGGGCGGCGAAGATCTTCGCCTCGTCCAGCGCGGTCAGGTCGGCGTCCCCGGCGAGCGGCACCTCGGTGGGCCGGTCGATCGGGCGCGGCACGTACGGGTTGAAACTCACGGCGTCACCTCGGTTCGCGACTGCGGGGCTCGCAACACCGGCTCACTCCTCGCGCTCACGGCGTCCCCCGGTATGTCGTGGTGTACAGGGCCTCGATGGCGGTCCGCTCGGGCAGCGCGGTCGACGCGCCGGGGCACTGGGCACAGGCCGCCCCGGCGGCACACGCCCAGCGCAGGATCGCGGTGACCGCGTCGGCGTCGACGGCGCCGCCGCGTTCGGCCCAGCCGACGGCCAGCGCCCCGGTGAACGCGTCACCGGCCGCGGTGGTGTCCACCGCGTCGATCCGCGGCGCCGGGATCTCCAGCCGCACCCCGCCCCGGTCCGCGTACGCGGCGCCGCGCGCGCCGAGGGTCAGCACCACCCGCGGCACCAGCTCCAGCAGGGCGTCCAGCAGCACCGGCGGCTCGTCGGCGAAGACCCCGGCGACCACGGCCGCCTCGTGCTCGTTGACCACCAGCACGTCGACCAGGTCGAGCAGTTCGGCCGGCAGCGGCGCGGCCGGCGCGGCGTTGAGCACCACGGTGGTGCCCTCGGCGCGGGCAAGTCCGGCGGCCGCGACCACGGTGGGCAGCGGCACCTCCAGCTGGAGCAGCAGCACGTCGGCGGCGGCGATCGACGCCCGGTCGTCGTCGTCCAGGTCGGTGAGTTCGCCGTTGGCGCCGGGGGCGACCACGATGAAGTTCTCCGCGTTCCGGTCGACCGCGATCAGCGCGACGCCGGACGGGCCGGGCACGGTGCGCAGGCCGCGCACGTCCACGCCCGCCGCGACCAGGCTCGCCCGCAGCTGCGCGCCGAACTCGTCGTCGCCGACCGCGCCGACGAAGCCGCAGGCCGCGCCGGCCCGGGCGGCGGCGACCGCCTGGTTGGCGCCCTTGCCGCCGGGCACGGTGCGGAAGTTCTCGCCGAGCACCGTCTCGCCCGGGCGGGGCAGCTGCGGCGCCGTCACCACCAGGTCGAGGTTGGTGCTGCCCACCACGACCACCTGGGCGGTCACCGCGCACCTCCCGCCGTACCCGGAGCCGGGCCGGCGCCCGACCCCGGCCCGGCGGCGGCCGAAGCCGGACCGGCCAGGGCGGCCGGGGTCGGCTCGGCGAGCGCGGCGGTCCGGGTGGCCAGCTCGTCGAAGCCGATCCCGTCGAAGCCGGCGATGCTGCTGGCCAGCCGGTTGCGCAGCGGGGCCACCCAGCGCTCGGGCAGCCCGGACGCCCCGGCCAGGGCACCGGTGACCGCGCCGACCGTGGCGCCGGTCGAGTCGGTGTCCCAGCCCCCGCTGACCACCGCGCAGATGGACCGCTCCAGGTCCCCCCGCCCGTACGCCAGCGCGGCCGCCACCAACGCGGCGTTGTTGCGGACGTGCACCCAGTGCAGGTGGCCGTGCCGGGCGTACAGCTCGTCCAGCACCGCCTCCCAGTCGTCGGTGGAGGCGCCCAGCGCCCGCGCCTCGCGCACCGTGGCGGCGAACCGGCTGCCCGGCGGCAGCACCGACTCGCCGGCGTCGAGCACCTCGTCGACGCTGGTGGCGACCGTCGCGGCGGCCGCCATCGCGGCCACCCAGATGGCTCCGTAGGCGCCGGCGCGGACGTGGCTGACCGTGGCGTCGCGCCAGGCCAGCTCGGCGGCCCGGTCGGGGCGGCCCGGGTTGACCCAGCCGTAGACGTCGGTGCGGATCTGCGCGCCGATCCACTCCCGGAACGGGTTGTGCCGCCGCGCGGTAGCCGGCGGCGCCAACCCGAGCAGCAGGTTTCGGTAGGCGACCCGCTCGGCGGTGAAGACCCGCCCGCCGGGCAGCCAGTCCAGCCACGCCTGCGCCACGTCGGCGCTGCTGAAGTCCCGCCCGTGGGTCTCCAGCACGCGCAGCGCCAGCAGGGCGAAGTTCAGGTCGTCGTCCTCGGGCATGCCGTCGATGTTCTCGGCCAGGCTGGTCGGCGCGCTGCGCCGGTTCCACGGCCAGCGGGCAGCCACCTCGGCGGGCAGCCCACGTGCGGTGAACCAGGCGCGCAGCGGCCACCGGCCGGTGGCGACGAGGATCTCCCGGATCCCGTGACGGGGGATCTTCTCCACCGGCTTGCCGAGCAGGCAGCCCGCCGCCCGGCCCAACCAGGCGCCGTGCAGCCGGTCGTACGCCACCGTGGTCGGCAGCGACCAGGTCGCCGGCCAGGTCGCCCGCAGGGTCGCCAGGTCGTCCGGCTCGTCGGCGGCGGCCGGGGTGGGCAGCGCGTCGGCGGCGTCCAGCAGCTCGACGGCGAGCGCCCGCAGCGCCGGCGGCGCCGGGGCCGGCGAGGCGCCGCTGACCGGTGGGGTGAGGTCCCCGCCGGCCGCCGCCCACCGCTCGGCGAGCGGACCGACGTCGCGGCCCTCGTCCCGGCTGGCGGCCAGTTCGTGCGGCAGCAGGTCCTCCGGCTGCACCCAGGTGATCCTCACCGGGTCGGCTCCTCGCCCCGCGCCGCGCCGGCCCGCTCCGCCCCGGCGGTCAGCCCGGCGAAGCGCTCGGCCCGCTGGGTGAACCGGGCCCGGTCACGCTCGAAGACCTCGGTGGCCACCGCCGCGAGCACGCGGGCCGGCTCCACCAGGTCGGTCCGGGAGGCGGTGCCGACCGCGTCGGACCACTCCGCCGGCACCGCCGCCGCGCCGCCCAGCGCCCCGGCTATCGCGCCGGCCATGGTGGCGGTGGAGTCGGCGTCCCGGCCGTAGTTCACCGCGCCGAGCACCGCCGGGCGGAACTCGCCGCCGGCCACCACCAGCATGCCGATGGCCACCGGAAGTTCCTCGATGGCGTGCAGCCGGCTGGGCCGGCGAGCGCCGAGCCCCGGGCTGCGGTACTCCTCCCCCACCGTGTCGTAGGGCGCCACCGCGGCCCGCAGCGCGGGGATCGCGGCCTTCCAGTCGTGGTGGCCCCGGGCCTCCTTGACGACCGCGTCGATCGCCGCCCGGGTGCCGTCGCGGGCCAGGTCCAGCGCCGCGGTGACCACGTCCTCGACGCCCGCGCCGGGGGCCGCCGCGGCGGCGACCGCGGCGGCGAAGACCGCCGCGGCCTCCCGCCCGTAGCTGTGCTGGTGCGCCCCGGCGATCTCCACCGCCTCGGCGTACGCCCCGGCCGGGTCGCCCGCGTTGACGATGCCGACCGGGGCCATGTACATGGCCGCGCCGCAGTTGACGATGTTGCCGACGCCCGCCTCGCGCGGGTCGGCGTGCGCGTGGTGCAGGCGGGTGACCAACCACCGCTCGGCGGCCGCGAGCCGGTGGAAGGTCACCCCCTCGCGCTCCAGGTCCGGGATGTACACCACCCGCTCGATCAGGTCGGGGACGAGCAGCTCCACCACGTCGTACGCGTCGAGGTGGTCCCGCTTGGCCGCGTACGCCCGCACCAGTGCGTGGGTCATCAACGTGTCGTCGGTGATGTGCCCGTCGCCCTTGTGGTACGGCGCGAGTGGCCGCGCGGTGGCCCAGTCGGCGTGGTACGGGGGCACGATGCCCTCCACCCAGCCGCCGAAGCGGGCCCGGATCTGCTCCGGTAGTGCCGTCTCGGTGGCCCCGCCGAGGGCATCGCCCACGGCGGCGCCGACCAGACATCCGACCGACTTGTCGAGCAAGAGTGCCATCGTTACCTCAGAACCTGCTTGCCCCCGTCGACCAGCTGCGTGCCGAGCTGGTCCAGGGTGATCTTGTTGGCGAAGTACTGCTGCAGGGCCGGGGTGGCGTACTTGGTCTTCCACTCCGGGTACCCGTCGGCCATCTGGAACGGCGCGACGGTCAGGTCGGCCGCGCTGTCCGCGGCGACGTCCCAGCCCTGCTTGCCGCCGGTCAGCTTGACCAGCTCCTCGTTGGCCTGCTTGCCGGTGGGCACCAGCCAGTCACCCTTGGCCAGCGCGGCCATGTTGGCCGGGTTGAGGAAGTACTCCAGGAACTGCGCGGCCTGCTTCTTGGCCTTGGAGTCCTCGGCGATGGACAGCGTCTGCGGGTTCGCGGCCTGCTTGCTGGACAGCCCCTTGACCGGCGGCAGGGTCACCCACTCGAAGTCGGCCGGCGCCTGTTCGACCATCTGCTGGCGCAGCGACACCGAGCCGGGCAGCATGGCGTACTTGCCGCCGAAGAAGCCGGGCAGGGTGTCCGCGCCGCTCATCCCGAGCGCCTCCGGGGAGGCCGACTTCGTCGTGTAGATCATGTCGTGGATCCGCTTCGGGACCTCCTTCTCCGCGTCGCCGACCTTGACCTCGGTCTTGCCACCGTCGGTGTAGAAGAACTTCCCGTCGAAGTTGAGCGCCAGGTTCAGCACCCGGTTGGTCGGCGACTTCAACGCCCACGCCACGCCGTACTGGCCGGGCTTGGTGAGCTTCTGCGCGTTGGCCTGGAACTCGTCCCAGGTCCAGCCGCCGTCGGCCGGCGGCACCGCGACACCGGCGGCGTCGAGCAGCTTCTTGTTGGCGATGACGACCTGCGACTCCAGCAGGAACGGCACGCCGGTGACCTTGCCGTCGTAGGTGACGGTGTCCCAGACACCCTGGTCGACCTGGCCCTTCAGGTCGTCGGAGATCAGGCCGGACAGGTCGGTCAGGTAGCCCTGCTTGCTGAACTCGCCGATCGCGGACGCCTCGTAGTGCACGATGTCCGGCGCGTCGCCGCCCTCGAACGAGGTGACCAGCTGGTCGTGCACCGAGTTCCAGTCACCCTGGACGTACTCGACCTGGATGTCCGGATGCTCGGCGTTCCATTTGGCGACCAGGTCCTTGTTGGCCTGCAGCGACTCCTTCTGCCAGGCCAGGCTGAGGAAGCGCAGCTTGACCGGGCCGGATGTGGTCTCGTCGTCGCCGCCGTCGCCGCACGCGGCGAGCGTGCCGACGCCGACGACCGCGACCGCGGCGGCCGCGGCCAGTCGACGGAATCTGCTACGGAGCATGGGGGAAAACCTCCTCGGTGGTGGATGGGGGGGGTGGATCAGCCCTTGACCGCGCCGGCGAGCGACCCGGACGAGAGCCGGCGTTGCATGAACGCGAAGAAGATCAGGCTGGGCAGGGTGGCCAGCAGCGAGCCGGCCGCCAGCGGGCCCAGGCGGGCGGTGCCCTCGATGCCCACGAACCGGGCCAGCGCCACCGGCAGGGTGGCCAGCTCGGGCGTCTTGACCAGCACCAGGGCGAAGAAGAACTCGTTCCAGGCGGAGATGAACGAGAACAGCGCGGTGGCCACCACCCCGGGGGCGAGCAGCGGGAAGACCACCCGGCGCAACACCTGCACCCGGCTGGCGCCGTCCACGCTGGCGGCCTCCTCCAGCTCGCGCGGGATGTTGCGGACGAAGCCCTGCAGCATCCAGAGCGCGAACGGCAGCGCCCAGACCACGTAGATCAGCACCAGTCCGGCGTGCGTGTTGGCCAGCCCCACCTGCCGCAGCACCAGGAAGATCGGGATGATCAGCAGCACGAACGGGAACAGCTGGGAGAGCAGAACCCAGCCCAGGGCCGCGGTGCCGAGCTTGGAGCGGAACCGGGCCAGGGCGTACGAGGCGGGCAGCGCGACCAGCACGGTGAGCACCGCCGAGGCGAGCGAGACCTGGAGGCTGTTCAGCGCCGCCCGGCCCAACTCCTGCTCGGTGAAGGCCTGCACGAAGTTCTGCACCGTCGGGTTGCTCGGGATCAGCGTGGGGTGCAGCTGCACCAGTTCCCGGGGCGGCTTGAACGACGTCGAGACCAGCCAGACCAGCGGGAACCCGAGGAAGATCAGGTAACCGGCCAGCGCCAGGTACTGCAACGTCCGCCCGGTACGGCTCGACTTTCCGATCACGTCAGTTCGCCTCCCTCAGCCGGCGACGCAGGTAGACGGCGAGCAGCGCCACGATGATCACGACCATCACGTTGCCGAGCGCGGCGGCGTAGCCGTAGTTGCCGTAGCGGAACGCCTCCTCGTACGCGAAGAGCATCGGCAGCATGGTCTTGCCGCCCGGCCCGCCCGCGGTGAGCACGTAGACCAGCCCGAACGAGTTGAAGTTCCAGATGAAGTCCAGCGAGGTGATCGCCACGATCACCGGGGTCAGTGCGGGCAGCGTGACGTGCCGGAACCGGTGCCAGGCGCTGGCTCCGTCCACCGCAGCCGCCTCGTGCAGCTCGCGGGCGACGCCCTGCAGACCGGCCAGCAGCACCACGGTGGTCTGCGGCATGCCCGCCCAGACGCCGACCAGGATCACCGCGGGCAGCGCGGTGCTGAAGTCGCCGAGCCAGTTGGTCCGCAGCCCGTCCGCGCCGACCCGGTGGAAGAACTCGTTCAGCAGGCCGGCGTCCGGGTGGTAGACCAGCTTCCAGAGGATGCCGACCACCACCGGGGGCATCGCCCACGGCACGACGGCCAGCACCCGCGCCACGCCCCGGAAGCGCAGCCGCTGGTTCAGCAGCAGCGCCAGGCCGAGGGCGAGCAGGAACTGCAGCACGGTCACCCCGAACGCCCAGAGCAGACCGATCTTGAACGAGTTCCAGAACAGCTCGTCGCCGAGCAGCTCGCGGTAGTTCGCCAGGCCGGTGAAGCTGACCTCGACGTTGCGCCCGGCCCGGGCGTCGGTGAAGCCCAGGTACATGCCGCGCAGCAGGGGGAAGACCGACAGCACCAGGATCGGCAGCAGCGACGGGAGCAGCAGCAGGTAGATCATGGTGCGGTCGGAGCGGGACCAGCCGCCCCGAGCGGGCCTTCCGGCCCGGTCGACGTCCGGCCGCTCGGCCAACGTGGTCACCGGTTCACCTCCTCGTTCGCTACCGCGGGACCGGCCGGCTCACCGCCCGCCGGCACCGCCGCATCGGCGGCCCGAGGGCTCGGCACGGCGGCCCGACTGGAGGCGCGGATCGCGAGGCTGGGCGGCACCTGCTCGCGTCGGGGCGGCAGCGCCGGGTCGGCGATCCGGGAGAGCAGCAGCTCGGCGGCCCGGCGACCGCGTTCGGCCGAGCCGAGCGAGACGCTGGACAGCTGCGGGAACATCATCTGGGCCAGTTCGGTGTCGTCCATGCCGACCACCGCCACGTCCTCGGGCACCCGGTGCCCGGCGGCCAGCAGGGCGTGCAGCGCGCCGACCGCGATCAGGTCGTTGGCGCAGATCAGCGCGTCCGGGCGGGCCCGGGCGAGCAGCCGCTGGGCGGCGGCGCGGCCGGCCGCGTACTGGAAGTCGCCGACCTCGACCAGACGCTCGTCGAGGTCGATGCCGTGCTCGGCCAGTGCGGCCCGGAACCCGGCGTCGCGGGCGGCGCCGGGGACGGTGTCCAGCGGACCGTTGACGAAGCCGATCCGGCGGCGCCCGGTGGCGACCAGGTGCTCCACCGCCAGCGCGACGCCGCGCCGCGAGTCGGTACGCACGTTGTCCACCGGGGCGTCGGCGCCGAGCTGGCCGATCACCACCACCGGCACCGGGCTGTCCACCATGGCGGCGAGATGGTCGTCGGTGACCCGGATCGGCGACAGGATCATGCCGTCGACGTAGCGGTTGGCCAGCCGGCGCAGCAGTGCTGTCTCGTTGTCGATCCGCCCGCCGGTGGCGTGCACCAGCAGCTGCCGCCCGGACGCGGCGACCACCGCCTCGATGGCCCGCATCATCGCCACGTACACCGGGTTGCCGATGTCCTCGACGGCGAGCGCGAGCAGGCCGGTGCGCTGCGACTGCAGGGAGCGGGCGATGGCGTTGGGCACGTAGCCGACCTCGGCGGCCGCGGCGCGCACCTTGCGGATGGTCTCCGGGCTGCCGCCGACGCCGTTGAGCACCCGCGAGGCGGAGGCGATGGAGACGCCGGCGCGGGCGGCGACCGTGTGGACGGTGGGCCGGCCGTCGGTCGACTCCTGTAAACGTTTACGACCCACGCTCGGCACCTCCACCTGATTGCTGTAAACGTTTCCGGGAGTCTGCGCCGTGCTCCGCGCCAAGGTCAAGGGCTCGTTACGAAAACGTTTCCAACTCGGTCGTACGACAGCACCGACCGCTGGTTGCGAGCGAGTTCCCGGCGCGGACGATCAGCCGGTGGGCGAGGGCTCAGGAGCCCCGCTTGCGCTCCTGGGCGAGCCGCTCGTCGAGCCGGCCCAACTCGTAGATGGCGTTCAAACTGGTGGGCAGCCGGGTCACGTTGTCGTCGACCGGCCCGGGCTCGGGCTCCGGTCCACCGGCCGGCGCGGCGGGCGCGGCGGCCGCGGCGGGCGCGACCCGGGGTCGGCCGCGACGCAGCAGCAGCACGACCGGCACCGCCAGAGCGCCGATGGCCATGCCGAACACCATCCACTGGAGCCGGTCGTCGTCGGCCGGCGCGGCGGGTCCCGCCAGCGGCGCCGGGTCGTCGACCGCGGCGGTGCGCCCGTCCGGCGCCGGCAGCACCCCTTCCCGGCCGCCCGGCCCCTGACCGGCCCGCCCGGGCACCGGCACGCCGGCCCCCGCGGGTGCCGGGGCGGAGGTCGACGACGACGGGACGGCCGGCGCGGGCGTCGGCGCCGAGGGGGCGGAGCCGCTCGGGGCGGGCGAGCCGCTCGGCGGCGGCGTGGTGCCGCCGTCACCACCGCCCAGCAGGCCGTCGACCACGTCACCGACGCCGCCGAGCAGACCGCCGACCAGCCCGCCGGAGCTCGACGACGACGGAGCGGGCGTCGGCGCGGGCGCCAAGGCCAGGGCCAGGGTCAGGGCGAGCGCGGCGACGGAAGGCATGAATCACCTCGGAAGGGGTCGATATGTGAGCACCGTACCGCACTCCGCGTATCCGCCGGGTGACGGCCCACGACTCCGCGCCGGCGCACACGGTCCACGGGGGACACCGCCGGGCGGCGTCCCCCGTGGCGGGCGGAGCGATCAGACCGGCAGGCCGCCGACCTGGGTGTTGATCCACGACCGGATGGACGGCAGGTCGCCGTAGATCGAGGGGCCGGTGGCGCAGACCGAGTTGTTGTTGCCGGACCGACTGGTGGCACCGATCAGGTTCCACACCCCGTTGATCCGGCGCACCTGCGGGCCGCCCGAGTCGCCGTAGCAGGCGCCGGAGTTGCCGTTGGTGTTGTTCGTGCAGATCTCGTACGGGCCGTTGATGCCGATGCAGCGGCTGTCCGACACGATCGAGGTGTCCAGCTCGTTCGCCACCGTCGGGGCGCCGCCGCAGCCGCGGGTCGGGCAGGTCTGGCCCCAGCCGATGATCCGGGTCGCCGTGCCGACCGCACCCGAGGTGGTCGGGATGGGTGCCGGGGCGTAGCCGACCGAGCTGGCCAGTTGCAGCAGCTTGACGTCGATCGTCGGGTGGTTGACCGCCCGGGTCACCCGGACCACCGTCCCGCCGCTGGTGCGGTTGACGCTGCCCACCCGCACCGAGTAGGGCGTCGAGCAGTGCCGGGCGGTGACCGCCCAGTTGGCCTTGATCAGGGTGCCGGTGCAGCCGGAGACGTACACCATCCACGGGTAGTTCTCGGTGGCCGGGCGGCCGCCGACCACCAGCGGCGCCACGTCACCCTCGGCGTCCGCGCCGTCGGTCCAGGTGTACGTCCGGGCGACGGTGTCCGCCGACGCGGCCAGGCCGCCGGCGAAGAGCTGGTTGACCCGGCTGGCCTCGGCCGAGCTGGGGTAGGCGTTGCGGCAGGAGACCGGGGCGCTGCTGCCGGACATCAGGTCGGAGCAGAGGCCGGTACGCCGGTCCGGCAGGCCGAGGATGTGGCCCAGCTCGTGGCTGGCGATGCGAGTGCGGTCGTAGCCCTGGTTGACCGCCGTCCAGCCCATCCAGATCCGGCCCGAGCCCAGGCCGGTGACCTGCGCCCGCGGCCACCCGCTGTCCACGTAGATGGTGACGTTGCCCGGCGTCCGGGGCACCAACTGGACGTTGCTGACCCGGCTGTTCCAGATCTGCGCGGCCTGGTCGAAGTTGGTACGGAACTCGCCGGCCCGGCTCGCGTCGTAGTAGACGGTGCGGGCCGCGGCGGACGCGGTCGTGCCGCTGGCCACCTGGACCCCGGCCGCGGCCAGCACGGCCGTCAGCACGGCGCCCCCGGCGCGCAGCAGTTGTCGTCGGAACATCACGCACTCCCTGTGTTCACGGCGGCAGGACCGCCGAACATCGATGTACGTGGATGTTAGATGGATCGCCGTCGATGTCCGCCATAACGGAACCGTCATACCGAGCGGCGTGCGCCCCCCCACCCGGGACGACGGGCCGCCCCGGTCAGGGCAGCGGATCGGGCAGCATCGCCAGGGTCGCCGGCAGCTGCGAGTGCAGCGGCTCGGGCAGCGCGTCGCGGGTGAACCAACCCAGCCGGTCGAACTTGTGCGGCTCGCCGATCGCCACCGTCGCCGGGTCGACCCGGACCGCGAAGACCACCGCCACCCAGTGCGACGGCGGGTCGGCCCGCAGCACGTTGCGCACCCCGAGCAGGGTGACCGCCAGCGGGGTGCTCGCGTACTCCTCGGCGACCTCCCGGCCGACCGCCGCCTCGAACGTCTCACCGAACTCCAGCGCGCCCGCGCCGGTGTCCCAGGTGCCCGGCTCGTCGCGCGCCCCGGCCGCGCGCCGGGCCAGCAGCAGCCGGCCCGCGCCGTCGTGGCAGACGAACACGCAGGAGACCTTCGGCGTGCGCCCGGTCATTGTCGTCCTCCCGTCCGGTTCACGGTGCGGCGGCGACCAGCGCCTCCGCCGCGGTCGTCCGGGCGTAGAGCACGAAGCGGCCGGAGCGGTGGGCGCCCACCAGACCCGCCGCGCGCAGCGCACCGAGGTGTGCCGACACCGTACCCGGGGTCAGCCCACACCGGTCGGCCAGTTCCGTGGTCGAGGTCGGCACCGCCAACTCGTGCAGCAACGCGGCCCGGGTCCGGCCGAGCACCCGGGCCAGCCCGCGACCGTGCGGACCCCGGGCCCGCTCCCAGAGCGTGGCCACCGCGCGGGCCGGATAGCGCAGCACCGGCTGACCCGGCGAGCCGAAGTTCGACCAGACCCGGGGACCGCAGAAGACCGACGGCACCAGCAGCAGCCCGCGCCCGTCGAGGTGGACCGTGCCGGAGACCACCAGGTGGTCGACGTGCAACGTGTCGCCCTCCAGCCGGACGTACGGGTCGAGGTGGTTGAGCAGACCGGCCACCCCGTCGGTGGCCATCCGCCGCGCGCCCAGCAGCACCTCCCGCTCCAGCAGCGTGCGCATCCGCGGCCAGTACGGCCCGATCGCCGCGTCGGCGTACGCCCGCACCACCTCGGCCAGCCGGGCCAACCCGGCCGGCGGGTCGTCGGACAACTGCGCCAGCCGCGGCGACCGCGGCCGCGCGCCCAGATCAGCCCGGACGGCCTCGGCCGGGGTGGCGGCGAGGGTGGCCAGCTCCACGTCCAGGGTCGGCTGGGAGGTCGACGGGGGCGGACAGAGGAAGCTCGGCACCACCCCGGTCAGCACCGGCACCAGGTCGGCGAGGAGCCGCCAGTCCACCCCGGCCAGCCGCGGCCGGGCCCGCTCGACCCAGGGCAGGTGCTCCGGGAACCAGTGCGGTTGCCGGATGACCCGGACGCTGGCGACCACCTCCCACAGCGGCGACACCGCGAACCGGGTGGTCGCCAGGTCGCGCGCGGCCAACCCGACCAGCATCATCGGCACCTCCGGTGGGTTTGGCGAGAATCAAATCTATCGCCCGCGGCCGGAGCCGTCGGCACGGTGGTCGGCATGCTCACCACTCCTGCCGCCCCGCCCGCCGGCCACCACCGGACCGGCCGCTGGCCCCGCTCCTTCCGCCTGCTCTACGCCGGCGCGCTCGTCCACGACCTCGGCTTCCAGGTCGGCCAGTTCGCCGTACCGGTGTTCGCCGTCGCCCTGCTGGCGGCCACCCCCGGCCAGGTGGGGCTGCTCGGCGCGCTGAGCACCGTCGCGTTCCTGCTGATCGGCCTGCCGGCCGGCGTCTGGGTCGACCGGTTGCCCCGGCGCACCGTGCTGGTCACCGCGAACCTGGCCCGGGCCGTGCTGATGGCCTCCGTGCCGCTGGCCTGGTGGGCCGGCTGGCTGAGCATCGAGCAGCTCTACCTGGTGGTGCTGCTGACCGGCGTCGGCACCGTCTTCGCCGACGTCGCCGCGCAGAGCTACCTGCCGGAGCTGGTCGGCCGGGACCGCCTGGTCGCGGCGAACTCGCTGCTGATGGGCACCAGCGCGACCCTGCAGATCGCCGGACGAGGGCTCGGCGGGCTGGCCGTGCAGGCGCTCACCGCACCGGTCGCGATCGTGGTGGACGCGGTCGCCTTCGCCCTCTCCGCGACGATCCTGCGACGGATCCCGGCCGGCCCGCCCCGCGAACCCTCCGGGCAGCCGGCCGACGGCTTCGGCCGGCAGCTCGGCGCGGGCGTCCGGCACGTGCTCGGCAACCCGCTGCTGCGCCCGCTCGCCGTCTCGACCGCCGGCATCAACCTCACCATGCAGCTGACCACCACCATGCTCCCGGTGGTGTTCCTGCGCGAGCTGGGCCTGGGCCCCGCCGCCCTCGGCCTGTTCCTCGGACTGGGTGGGGTGGGCGCGCTGCTCGGCGCGCTCACCGCCCGACCGCTGGCCGAGCGGATCGGTCACGGCCGCGCGCTGTGGCTGCCCGGCCTGCTCGTCGCCCCGCTCGGCGGGCTGGTCGCGCTGATCGACGGCGGGGCGATGCTCTGGCTGGCCGGCGTCGGTTGGCTGGCCCTGGCCTGGCGGACCGGGGTGGGCAACGTCATCGGGGTGAGCCTGCGCCAGGGCAGCACCCCGGATCCGCTGCTCGGCCGGATGAACGCCACCTTCCGCTTCCTGCTCACCGGGGCGCTCACCGTGGGCGCGGTCGCCGCCGGCCTGCTCGGCCAGTACGCCGACGTGCGTACCTCGCTGGTCGTCGGCGCCGTCGCCAACGGGCTGACCTGGCTGCCGGTCTACTGCTCACCGCTGCGGACGCTGCGCCGCCCGCCCGAGTCCGACCCGAACGCCTGACCGGCACCTGTTACCCGGGCGTTACGCCACGGCGAAGTCGCTGTGGCGGACCGGACCGACGGTGGACGCCGAGGCCACCGGCGACGAGGCCGACGAGGTGGCCCGAACGGGAACGACCCGAGGGGGAAGACGATGAGGATCAGGAGCGCGCTCACGGCGCTGGTGGTCGTGCTCGGCGGGCTGGTCGCCGGCGCGGGCACCGGCGCCGCGGCGACCACCACCGCGGCGGCGACCGGGGCGCCGTACTGCGGGATCACCTGGGGCAGCGGGGCGAAGTCGGCCGGCACACTGAGCACCGCCCCGCTGGTCGAGGTACGCACCGGCCGGCACGACTGCTACGACCGGGTGGTGTTCGAGTTCGCCGGTGCGGTGACCGGCTACACGGTCACCTACGGCGAGACCTGGACCGAGGGCGAGGGGCTGCCGCTGTCGCCGTACACCGCCGGGGACGAGCTGCTGCGGGTCTCCCTGCAGGCCCCGGCGTACGACGACGAGCACCTGGCCACCGTGCCGTACCGGGTCGGCGAGCACGCGGCGAACGTGCTGCGCTACCGGACGCTGCGGGACGTGGTCTTCGGGGGCAGCTTCGAGGGCTACACCACGTTCGCCGTCGGCGTGCGGGCCCGACTGCCGTTCCGGGTGTTCGTGCTCAGCGGCCCCGGCACGCACAGCCGGATCGTGCTCGACGTCGCCCACCAGTGGCAGCAGTGAGCGAGCCGCACGGTGGAGGGCCCGGCGCCGCCCGGGCCCTCCACACCGTCCGTTGTGGCAGGTCGGCGGCGCCTCGCGGCGGGACTAGTCTCGGATGATGGAGGGCCACGTGCTGGTGGTCGAGGACGACGCCTCCATCCGGGAGGTCACCGCCCTGGGGCTGCGCCGTGCCGGTTTCCGGGTCAGCACCGCCGTCGACGGCCGGGAGGCACTCGCGGCGTGGCGGGCCCGGCCGGTCGACCTGATAGTGCTCGACGTCATGCTCCCCGGCCTGGACGGCTTCGAGGTGTGCCGGGAGATCCGGCGCACCAGCCAGGTGCCCGTGCTGATGCTGACCGCCCGCACGGACACCATCGACGTGGTGGTGGGCCTGGAGTCCGGCGCCGACGACTACCTGCGCAAGCCGTTCGACCTGCCGGAGCTGGTGGCCCGGGTCCGCTCGGTGCTGCGCCGGGCCACCGCGCCGGCGGCGCCCGAGGTGTTCACCGTCGGCGGGCTGGAGATCGACCCGGCCAGCTTCGTCGCCCGCAAGGACGGCCGGGATCTGCCGCTGACCGCCACCGAGTTCCGGCTGCTGCTGGAGCTGGCCCGCCGGCCGGGGCAGGTCTTCACCCGGGAGCTGCTGCTGGAGCGGGTGTGGAACCACAGCTACCTCGGCGACAGCCGGCTGGTCGACGTGGCGGTGCAGCGGCTGCGGGCCAAGGTCGAGGACGACCCGGCCCACCCCCGACTGGTCCGCACCGTGCGCGGCGCCGGCTACAAACTCTCCACGGCGTGAGGGAGGAGGCAGCGATGGCCACCGACGCCGTCGCACCGGGCCGCCTGCGGCGCCGCCTGATGATCGCGTTCGTACTGGTCGCCGGGGTCTCCGCCGGCGTGCTCGCGAGCGGCTCCTACCTGCTGCTGCGGCAGGCCCGCCTGGACGGGTCGCTGCACCAGGCCGCCGCCGACGCCCGCTACCAACTGGTGCTCGCCGGGCAGTTCCTGCCGCTGACCGACCAGCGCCGCGCCGACCTGCTGACCAGCTTCGAGAGCAGCGGCCGGCACGTGGTGCTGGTGGCCGGCGAGGCGCAGCCGTCCAACCCGGCGTACGCGCCGACGCTCGGCGCGGGGCTGCGGGCCACCGTCGCGGCCGGCCAGCTCGGCTACGAACGTTCCGCGCCCGACGCCCGCCCCCGGCTGCTGGTGGTCGGCGGCCGGATCCCCGGCTCCACCGCCGAGCTGTACGTGGTCACCGTCGAGGACGCGGTCGTCGCCGACCTCGACCAGCTCCGCACCGCACTGCTGGCCGGCTGGGTGCTGGTGGTGCTGCTCGCCGCCGGGGTGGGGCACGGCCTGGCCCGCCGCACCCTGGAACCGGTGGGCCGGGCCAGCCGCGCCGCCCGGGCCATCACCGAGGGGCTGCTCGCCACCCGGCTGCCGGTACGCGGCCGCGACGAGTTCAGCGCCTGGGCCGCCTCGTTCAACGAAATGGCCGAGGCGCTGGAGTCGAAGATCGAGGCGCTGTCCCGCGCCCAGGCCCGCGAGCGGCGGTTCACCGCCGACGTCGCGCACGAACTGCGTACCCCCGTCACCGCCCTGGTGGCGGCGGCCTCGCTGCTGCGCGACCACCTGGACCAGCTGCCCGGCGACGCCCGGCGCGCCGCCGAACTGCTGGTCACCGACGTGGTCCGGCTGCGCCGGCTGGTGGAGGACCTGATGGAGATCTCCCGCCTCGACGCCGGCCAGGAGCCGGTCGCCGTCCGCCCGGTCGACCCGCCCGCCCTGCTCGACGCCATCGTGGCCGCCAGCGGCTGGCGGGACCGGGTCACCGTCGACGCCGAACCGGTCGAGCTGCGCACCGACCCGCGACGGCTGGAACGGGTGCTGGCCAACCTGATCGCCAACGCGGTCGAGCACGGCGGCGGCGACATCCGCGCCGCCGTCCGGCCGGACGGGCCGCTGGTCGTGTTCGAGGTCACCGACCAGGGGCCGGGCATCCCCGCCGAGCATCTGCCCCGGCTCTTCGACCGCTTCTACAAGGTCGACCCGGCCCGCTCCGGGCGGGGCAGCGGCCTCGGCCTGGCCATCGCCCGGGAGAACGCCCGGCTGCTCGGCGGCCGGCTTTCCGTGCACAGTGCACCCGCCCGCGGCACCCGGTTCCGGCTGGAACTGCCCGCCACCGACCCGGTACCGCCCCGCGACCCCGCCGACGCCGGCACCCGGCCGGCACCGCAGCCCGGAGGTGCCCGATGACCCGCCCCCCGACCCGGCACCCGGCCGGCCGCGCCCGCCGCGGCGCCGCGCTGGCGGTCGTCCTGCTCCTGGCCGCCGGCTGCGGCGACCCGCGCGGCGGCACGCTCGGCCCGGCGCCCACCGCGGCGTCGCCAGCCACCGCGCCCACCGGCCCGACACCGCCACCCACCCCGGCGGACACCGGCCCGCCGCCGGCCACGCCGGCGACCCGCACCGCACCCCCGAGCACCGGCGCCACCCCCCGCCCGCAGAACCTGACCATCGAGCTGTGGTACGTCCGCGACGGGCGGATCACCCCGACCCGCCGCACCCGGCCGGCCACCCCGGCCACCTCGCGGCTGGCGCTGACCGAACTCGCCGCCGGGCCGACCACGGCGGAGGCCGCCACCGGCATGACCACCCTGCTGCCGGCCGGCGTCGAGGTCACCCGGATCGCCGACGGCGTCGCCACCCTTCCCGCGCTGCCCACCGGGTCGGCAGCGACCCGGCGACTGTGCGAGGCCCAGGTCGTCTACACCCTCACCCAGTTCCCCACCGTGCGGCGGGTCCGGTTCGGCACCGGCGACCCGGCCGACCGCGCCGACTACGCCGACCTGCTTCCCCCGATCGTGGTGACCAGTCCCGTCGTCGGCCAGCGGGTCACCGCCCCGGTCACCGTCACCGGCACCGCCGACGTGTTCGAGGCGACCGTCAACGTCCGGATCCTCGACGCCGCCGGCCGGGAACTCGCCACCAGCTTCACCACCGCCACCTGCGGCACCGGCTGCCGCGGCGACTACCGGGTCGGCGTCCGCTACCGGCTCACCCGGGAACAGCGAGGCACCGTCGAGGTGTACGAGGTCTCCCCCGCCGACGGCAGCCGCATCAAGCTGGTCGCGGTGCCCGTCACGCTCGCCGCCGCCAGCCGCTGAACACCGGGGCGCGGAGTCCGCGGGTGGGCGGCGGCGAGCCGGTCGGATCGCGTGTCGCCGAGGTAATCCGGCCTGCTCGGCGTCCTGGTGTCGCTGCCCGACCGTGATGCCGGGCCGTCCCGTCGACGCCGTTCTCCGGGCGTCACCAATGCCTTCAGTGCCCTTTAGAGCTGCCCCATCTGTGGGACCACTGGCTGACGAACGGTCCTCGCGCTCGCACCCCGAGCAGCGGTTTGCGGGCCACGTCGCGGCGCTGCCCCTATAGCTGGGGCAGCTCGACAGCGTCTGCGGGGGTGCAGTGGGCGGTAGTGGATGCCCGTCCGTCGCCGACGTCAGCACAGCTGCCGTCGCCGGGTACGAAGCCGGCGAGACGCTCGAAGCCGTCGTCGCCCGCGACGCTGACAAGCTAGAACCCCTCGTGCGGATCGGGCTGGGGGCGGAGGATTCGAACCTCCAACCTTCCGCTCCAGAGGCGGACGTGCTGCCAGTTGCACCAGCCCCCACGGGCCGCCCGACGCGTTCGCGCCGGGCGGCGTACCACGTGCCCCGGCCAGGATTCGAACCTGGACCCTCCGGATTCGTAGACCGGCGCGCTCTCCGTTGCGCCACCGGGGCGTGCGGACCGGCGCCCCAACCCCCCGGGGCGCCGGTCAGCGGTCATCCCTTCACGCAGACCACCTGCTTGAGGTGGGCGACCACCTCGACCAGGTCCTCCTGCTGCGCCATCACCTCGGTGATGTCCTTGTACGCGCCGGGGATCTCGTCGACCACCCCGGCGTCCTTGCGGCACTCCACCCCCGCGGTCTGCGCCGCCAGGTCGGCCGTGCTGAACGTCCGCTTGGCCTGCGCCCGGGACATCCGGCGCCCGGCCCCGTGGGAGGCCGAGCAGTACGCGTCCGGGTTGCCCTTGCCGCGCACGATGTACGACCCGGTGCCCATCGACCCCGGGATGATCCCCAGGTCCCCCCGACCGGCCCGGATCGCGCCCTTGCGGGTCACCAGCACGTCCACCCCGCCGTAGCTCTCCTCCGCGACGTAGTTGTGGTGGGAGGAGATCGGCTCGTCGTAGCCGACCTGCGGGAACTGCTCCCGCACCACCTCGCAGAGCAGGGCGAGCATCACGGCCCGGTTGCGCCGCGCGTACTCCTGTGCCCAGAACAGGTCCCGCCGGTAGGCCGCCATCTCCGGCGTGCCGGCGAGGAAGACCGCGAGGTCACGGTCGGGCAGGTCGGCGTTGTGCGGCAGCCCGCGGGCCACCGAGATGTGCCGCTCGGCCAGTTCCTTGCCGATGTTGCGGGAACCGGAGTGCAGCATCAGCCAGACCCGGCCGTCGTCGGCGCCGCCCTGCTCCAGGCAGACCTCGATGAAGTGGTTGCCGCCGCCGAGGGTGCCCAGCTGCCGCTGGGCCCGGGTCTCCAGCTGCGCCACCCGCTTGTCGAGGTCGGCGAAGCCGCGCCAGAACGCGTCCCAGCCGGACTGCTCCAGGCCGCGCACCCGGCGCGGGTCGACGGCGGTGTCCCGCTGGGCGAAGCCGACCGGGATCGTCGCCTCGATCGCCGAGCGCAGCCCGGCCAGGTCGTCGGGCAGGTCGGCCGCGATGAGCGAGGTGCGCACCGCGGACATCCCGCAGCCGATGTCCACGCCGACCGCGGCCGGCGAGACGGCCTGCCGCATGGCGATCACCGAGCCGACGGTGGCGCCCTTGCCGAAGTGCACGTCCGGCATGACCGCGACGCCCTCCACCCAGGGGAGCGCGCCGATGTTGCGCAGCTGCCGCGCGGCCTGCGGCTCGATGCCGTACGGGTCGGTCCACACCCGGACCGGCGCGCGGGTGCCCGCGAGCGTGCTGAAAGTCATCGTCGGCTCCTCGTGTCGTCTGGTCGCCACCGTCTCCGGTGACCGATAGTGATCGTGGACCGCCCGAGGATCGAACCCGGCGGGAGCGGCGTGCAAAGCCGCTCTGCGCCCAGCGCGCAGCCCGTGCCGGCGGGTGCCGGCGGTCGAGCGATTGGCCGGATTCGAACCGGCGATCTTCACCGTGGCGAGGTGACGCGCTGCCAGACTGCGCTACAACCGCGGGGGGCGGGCGACGCCGTCCGGCGTCGCCCCGTAGGCCGTACGGGGTTCGAACCCGTGACCTCCCGGCTGAGAACCGGGTGAGCTTCCCGTTGCTCCAACGGCCCGTGTCGGGAAGGGCTCGTCGCCCGTCCGGAACGAGAAAGCCGCCCAGGCCCCGGTGGGGTGGGCGGCTGCGCGTACGCGCCGGCGCTAGTCGCGCCACCACCCCCGTCGCCGGCCCTGCCGACGCTGACCCCGGACGCCTTCGCCCGCGGACCGCAGGGCACCACCACATGGCGAAAGCCACCTGGCGTAGGTGCGGTTACGCTGCGACACGGCGTGCTCCAAACGGGATCTGCGGCTCGGTTGACCTGCGACATGGACAGTAGGCGGCCCGCCGGCTGACCGCAATTGATATTCGACGGCGAGTTGGTCACGATCCGTCGCGCCACCCGGCGACCCGGCGGACGACCGCCAGCAGGTACTTCCGGCGGTCCGTCGGGTCGTGGTCCGAGCGGTCCCGCACCGGCGTCGCGCCGCGTACCGGGCGGTGGTGGTCGAAGGTGGACTCCAGCATGCCCTCGCCCCGGGTCAGTGCCGGCAGCCGCTGTTCCAGCGCGTGCACCCGCCCGGCGGGGATGTCGCCCGCCACCACGTACGCCCCGCCCTGGGCGGTGGTCTGCCGGGGCACCGCGTCCAGGCCGGCCAGCACCGGCAGCACCGCGCCGAGCACGTCGGCCGGCACCTCCAGCCGGAAGTGGTGCATCGGCTCCGCCACCCGGGTGCCGGCCTGCCGCAACGCCGCCATCAGCACCAGCGGGGTGAGGTTGCGGAAGTCCCCGGCGGTGCTGGACATGCTTTTGTCGAAGGTGCCGTGCGAGTGGCTCTGCCGCGCCCAGTAGCCGGAGTGGGTCATGGTGACCAGGCAGTCGAGGACCTGCCACCCGTGCGGGCCCTGGCGCAGCGTCTCGTGCACGGTCTCCTCGACGGCGGCGAAGAACGCCGGCGGCATGGAGCCGAGTTCCACGCCGAGCCGGAAGGTGGTCCCGCTGCCCGGCGGGCCGGGCTCGACCCGCAGCCCGACGGTGGCGAGGAACGGATTGGGCGGCACGCCGATGAACTCGACCGCCGCGCCGACCCCGACCACCCGCTCCACGTGCACGGTGGTGGTCTCCCGGAAGGTGACGGCCACGCCGTGGTCGTCGGCGAGGACCGCCTGGATGACCTCCTTCTGCACCTCGCCGTAGAGCGACACGGAGATCTCCCGCCGGATCGGGTCCTGCCGGACGTTGATCAGTGGGTCCTGCTCGGCGAGCTGGGTGAGCGCCGCGTGCAGCGCCCCCCGGTCGCTGGGGCGCCGCGGCAGCACGACGGTCTCCAGGGTGGGCGGCGGGAAGTGCCGGCGGCCACCCGGCGGCGGCGCGCCGACCGGGTCGCCGACCCGGAGGTGGTCCAGCCCGCGCAGGATGGCGATCCGGCCGGCGTTCACCGCGTCGGCGCGGACGGCGGTGCCCTGGTCGAAGAGTTCGATGCCGGTCACCTTCGGCTGGTGGGCCGGGCCGGCGGGCAGCCGGTCGCGGGTGCGCAGCGTCCCGCCGAACAGCCGGACGTAGGCGAGCTTCTCGCCGGCCGGGCCACGCTCGACCTTGAAGACAGTGCCGGAGACCGGCGCGTCGACGTCACCGCTGGTCGCCGGCAGCAGGTCGGGCAGGGCGGCGACCAGCGCGTCGACGCCGGCGCCGGTGACCGCCGAGCCGGCGAGCACCGGGTGGACCAGCGCGCGGCGGGACTGCGCGGCGAGCGCCGTCCGCAGTCGCGGTGCGTCCACCGCCGCCTCGTCCTCGACGTACGCGGTCAGCAGCGCCTCGTCGTGCGCGGTGAGCACGTCGACCAGCCGGCCGGTGAGAGCCGGATCGGTGTCGGCGTACGGCACGAAGCGAGCGTCGGGGGTGCCGGGCCGCGCGACGGCGCCCATCGGCACGACGGCGGCGCAGAGCCGGGCGGCGATGTCCCGCAGGGTGCGGTCGGCGTCCGCACCGGCCCGGTCGACTTTGTTGACGAAGATCAGGGTGGGCAGCCGCAGGCGCTGGAGCGTGCGCATCAGCACCCGGGTCTGCGCCTGTACGCCCTCGACTGCCGAGACCACCAGCACGGCGCCGTCGAGCACGCCGAGCGCGCGCTCCACCTCGGCGATGAAGTCCGGGTGGCCGGGGGTGTCGATCAGGTTGACCGTCACGTCGCCGACCAGGAACGACACGACGGCGGAGCGGATGGTGATGCCCCGCTGCCGCTCCAGCGGCAACGAGTCGGTACGAGTGGTGCCCGCGTCCACGCTGCCCGGCTCGTCGATCACGCCGACGGCGTGCAGCAGGCGTTCGGTCAGGCTGGTCTTTCCGGCGTCAACATGCGCCAGGATCCCTACGTTGAGCGTCTTCACGCCGCGTCATGTCCTTCGGGTCGAGAACGATTCCGAGCTGGTTGGACATGAACGTCGCGCGCATTCCGGGGATCCCTTCCGGTCGTCGGCTGTCGTGGGCAGTGCAGCAGCGCACCCGCCGGCCGGGCAACCGAATAACCCGAACGTGCGATCGGGGCGGAACCGGGTACCCCGGCGGGATGAGGCCGAACGCCGAGGGCGTGGACGTCGACGAGCCGCTCGCCGTCGACGTACCCCCCGCGCCGCACGACGCCAGCGGAGAGCGGGTGCCGATCCGTCAGCTGGCCGGGCTGGCGCCGGTGGCCCGCCCGGCGCGGCGCTGGACGCCCCGGCGGGTGGTCGCCACCCCGGCGGCGCTGGACCAGCCGCACGGACGGCGGATCGTGGCGCGGTTGGCGACCCTGGGCATCGAGGTCGAGCGGCTGCGCTCCAACCGGCTGACCGGGGTGCGCGGCGACACCGAGCGGGAGACGTACGCCCGGGCGAAGTCGACCCTGGCGATCGTGGTGAGCCCGCCGTCACGCCGGAAGCTGCAACCGATCGCGCCGAGCGCGGACTGGCGGTTCGACCTGGCCGAGGGCTGCCCGGCGCACTGCCAGTACTGCTACCTGGCCGGCTCGCTCTCCGGCCCACCGGTGACCCGGGTCTACGCCGACCTCGACGACATCCTGGCCGGGCTGGCCGGCTACGCCGGGCAGGGGACGGTGACCAGCCGCAACCCGCGCCGGGCCGGGGAGGGCACCACGTTCGAGGCGTCCTGCTACACCGATCCGCTCGCCCTGGAGCACCTGACCGGCAGCTGGCGGCGGGCGGTGGAGCACTTCGCCGGCTGGGACGCGCCGGTGCAGCTGCGCTGGACCACCAAGTACGCCGACGTGGACAGCTTCGTCGGGCTGCCACACGCCGGCCGCACCCGGGTGCGGTTCAGCGTCAACTGCCGGCCGGTGAGCGAGCGGATGGAGGGCGGTACGGCCCGGGTGCCGGACCGGCTGGCCGCGCTGCGCCGGCTCGCCCTGGACGGCTACCCGGTCGGCCTGACCATCGCCCCGATCATGCCGCTGCCCGACTGGCGGGCCCACTACGGCGAGCTGCTCGGCGCGGTCGCGGCGGCGGTCGACGGGGTGCCCGACCTGGACCTGACCGCCGAACTGATCACCCACCGGTTCACCCCGGGCAGCAAGGAGGTGCTGCTCGGCTGGTACCCGCGCACGAAGCTGGAGATGGACGAGACGCTGCGCAGCCGCCGGCACGGCCGGTTCGGCGCGGTCAAGTACGTCTACCCGCGCGACACGATGGCCGAGTTGCGCTCCTGGTTCGAGCGCGAGCTGGCCGACCGGCTGCCGGCCTGCCGGATCCTCTACTGGACCTGATCGCCGCGTCGACTACGGTCGGGCACCGTGGCCCTGATGCGTGTCGACTTCTACTCCGAGGTGCTCACCCTCAGCACCTCGATGACGGTGATCCTGCCGCAGCGCACCACCTCG
This sequence comes from Micromonospora sp. CNZ280, assembly GCF_011759515.1. Taxonomy (NCBI): domain Bacteria; kingdom Bacillati; phylum Actinomycetota; class Actinomycetes; order Micromonosporales; family Micromonosporaceae; genus Micromonospora; species Micromonospora sp. CNZ280. The sequence continues at coordinate 579,154 of NZ_JAAOYP010000005.1, read as the reverse complement.
CAGATCGGCATGGCCGGCGGCGTCACCGCCGGCGATCCGCCGGTGCTGTACCTGCTGCACGGCCTGACCGACGACGACACCATCTGGCTGCGCCGCACCTCGATCGAGCGGTACGTCGCCCCGCTCGGCCTGGCCGTGGTAATGCCCCAGGTGTCCCGCAGCTTCTACACCGACGAGGAGCACGGCAACCGGTACTGGACCTTCCTCAGCTCCGAGCTGCCGCAGGTCTGCTCGTCGTTCTTCCGGCTGTCCCAGCGGCGCGAGGACACCTTCGTCGCCGGGCTGTCGATGGGCGGCTACGGCGCGGTGAAGTGGGCGCTGCGCGAGCCCGACCGGTTCGCCGCCGCGGCCAGCCTCTCCGGCGCGCTGGACGTGGCCACCCGCCGGCACCACCCGACCAGCCCGCTGGACCCGGCGGTCTGGCACACCGTGTTCGGCGAACGCCGGGTGACCGGCACCGAGGACGACACGATCGCCCTGCTCGACCGGTACGGCGACGGCCGCGCCGACGCACCCGACCTCTACGTCGCCTGCGGCACCGAGGACTTCCTGTACGAGGACAACGTCCACTTCGTCGAGACGGCCCGGCGGCGCGGCATCCCGCTCACCGTGGACTTCTCCCCCGGCACGCACGACTGGGCGTACTGGGACGCCAAGATCCAGGACGTGCTGGCCTGGCTGCCGCTGCGCGGGTGACCGCGCCGGCCGGAGCCGACGGCTTGCGGCGGGGCGGTCGCCCCACCGGCGCACGTCCTCCCGGTCAGCGGCTCAGCACCACCTTGAGCGCACCCGTCTCCGCCGGCCGGGCGAAGACGTCGTACGCGGCGAGGATCTCGTCGAGCGGGAACCGGTGGGTGACCAGGTGGCCGGTGTCGAGCTGCCCGGCGACCAGCATGTCGAGCAGCTTGGCGGTGGAGTGGGTGTCCACCAGGCCGGTGGTGATGGTGACGTTGCGGATCCACAGGTCTTCCAGGTGCAGCGTCACCGGCTTGCCGTGCACGCCGACATTGGCCACGTGCCCGCCGGGACGGACCAGGGTGGTGCAGAGTTCGAACGCGGCCGGGGTGCCGACCGCCTCGATCACCACGTCGGCACCGAGGCCGCCGGTGACCTGGCGGACCGTCGCCAGCGGGTCGGCGTCGGCGAGCACGGTGACGTCCGCGCCGAACTGCTTGGCCGCGTCCAGCCGGCTCTGCGCCCGGTCCACGGCGATCACCTGGGCCGGGGAGAACAGCTTCGCGGTGAGGATCGCGGCCAGCCCGATCGGGCCGGTGCCGACCACCACCACGGTGTCGCCCGGGCCGACCCGCCCGTTGAGCACACCCACCTCATAGGACGTGGGCAGGATGTCGGCCAGCAGCACGGCCGCCTCGTCGGAGACCGTCGCCGGCAGCCGGTAGGTGGACAGGTCGGCGAACGGGATCCGGGCGTACTCGGCCTGGACGCCGTCGACGGTGTGGCCGAGCACCCAGCCACCGCCGCCGAGGCACTGGCCGTAGCTGCCCTCGCGACAGTACCGGCACACGCCGCAGGCGGAGATGCAGGACGCGAGCACCCGGTCACCCACGGCCAGGTTGCTCACGCCGTCGCCGACCGACACCACGGTGCCGACCGCCTCGTGGCCCAGCACCCGACCGGGCTGGACCGCTGGCACGTCGCCGCCCAGGATGTGCAGGTCGGTGCCGCAGATGGTCACCGCGTCGACCCGGATGATCGCGTCGCGCGGTGCCTCGATCGTGGGATCGGGAACGTCCTTCCAGGACTTCTTGCCCGGTCCGCCGTAGACGAGCGCCTTCATGGTGTCCTCCTCACGCCGTCGTCACCTCCCACGTTGCTCCGGGGAAGGCGCGGCGGGCAGGGTCGGACGGCCCGCCGGACGGGTCCCGAGGTCCCGGCCCCGGCGGGTGGCGTGGTCAGGCGCCGACGGTGCCGTCGATGCCCTCGCGGAGGAAGTCGGCGTGGCCGTTGTGCCGGGCGTACTCGTGGATCAGGTGCAGCATCACCAGCCGCAGCGACACCCTCTGGTCCCAGCGGGCGTTGTAGCCGGTCACGTCGAGCGACTCCGCCGCCCGCTCGATCCGCCGGGAGTGCTCCACCTCCCGCTGCCAGGCGTCGAACGCCTCCGCCCGGGTCGACCCGGTGGGGTCGTACGCCTGCTGGTAGTCGCCGGAGTCCGACCAGACCAGCCGGATGTCCTCGCCGTTGATCACCCGGCGGAACCAGGTGCGCTCCACCTCGGCCATGTGCCGCACCAGCCCGAGCAGGGTGAGCGTCGAGGGCGGCATGGAGCGCAGCCGCAACTGCTCGTCGGTGAGCCCGTCGCACTTCATGGCCAGGGTGGCCCGGTGGTAGTCCAGGAAGGCGCGGAGCATGGTGCGCTCGTCCCCGGTGACCGGTGGGCCGATCCGTTCGGTGGTCACTGTCGCCTCCCTCGTCCGGCGGCCACCCCGCCGGTCCGACGCCGATCATGCCCGTTGGCGGTCGGGCCGGCGCGGGCCGGGTCAGCCGACCGAGGCGCGGGCCACCGGGGCGTCGAAGTAGGTGTCCGGGTACGGCTCGTCCTGATAGCGGTAGTGCCACCACTCGCGGTCGTAGTTGACGAAGCCGGCGTCGGTCATCAGCCGCCGGAGCAGCCGCCGGTTCTCCCGGGCCGAGCCGGTGACCCGGGGGTCGTCGGTGTGCGCGAGCCGGTCGAAGCAGTCGAACCCGGTGCCCATGTCGACACTGTTGTCGGCGAACCGCTGCCCCGCCGGCGCGGTGCAGGGGACCAGCGGCTGGCCCGGCGCGTACGGTGGTTGGCTGGCGGCGGGGACGCCGACCAGGGTCAGGTCCACGGTGCTGCCCCGGCTGTGCGCGGTGGGCGCCCCGAGGTAGCCCTGGTCGAACAGCGCCGACTTTGCCACCCGGGGGTAGAACTCCCCCTTCATCTGCCGCTCGCCCGGCCGCTTCGCCCAGGCGAGGAAGTCGTCGGCGGCCGGCTGGGGGCGGTAGCAGTCGTACACCTTGAGGCTGTGCCCGCCGGCCAGCGCGGCGTCCTGGGCGCGGCGCAACGCCTCCGCCGCCTGGCGGGTGAGCAGGCAGAGCGGTTCCCGGTAGCCGGCGATCGGCCGGCCGACGAAGTTGTGCGCCCCGGCGTACCGGATGTCGGTCAGGATGCGCGGGTCGACGTCGGAGAGCACCACGAAGCCGGGTAGCGGCGGCGCGGCGGTCGGGGCCGGCGGCCTGCTTCGCGCCGGCTCCGGCGAGGGCCGCTCGCAGCCGGCGACGGTCGTGGCGAGCAGCCCGGCCGCCGCGACCAGCGCGGCCGCCCGCCGGCCGGCTGGCGGTGCCCAGCGGACCCTGCCTGACCTGGTCACACCTGATGTGTATCAGGCTGCGCGACGGCCGGAACCCGGTTCGACGACAGGTGGTCGCGCAGGAAGCGCAGCGCGGCCTCGTCGTCGTCGATCCCGCCGGCCTCGTGGCCGTTGTACCGCCAGACCGACAGCTCCGCCGACCCCCGGTAGGCGTTGACCGCCGCGAAGACCGTCGACGGCGGCACGATCTCGTCCATCAGCGCAACGGAGAACCGGGCCGGCACCTCGGCGCGACGGGCGAAGTTGACGCCGTCGACGTAGCCGAGGGTGGCCAGCACCCGCTCCTCGGCGTGCCGGTGGATGGCCAGGTAGTCGCGGATCTCCCGGTACGGATGGGCGTCGGTGACCAGCACGGCGCGCGGGATGTCGGACAGGAACGGCACCCCCGCCACCAGGGCCGCCAGGTCGGGCACCAGGGCGGCGACGGCGAGCGCGACCCCGCCGCCCTGGCTGTGCCCGAGCACGGCGACCCGCGCCGGGTCGACCGCCGGCAGGGTCCGCACGGCGTCGACCGCCCGGACGCCGTCGGCGATCAGCCGCCGGTAGTAGTAGGTGCGCCGGTCCTCGATCCCCCGGGTGGTCACGCCCGGCGCCTCCGGGCCGGCGGCGGCCGGGTCCGGGGTGTCTCCCCGGCTCCAGCCGGAGCCCTGCCCCCGGGTGTCCATCTGCAGGTGCGCGAAGCCTGCCGACGCCCACAGCAGGTTCTCCAGCGGGTGCCCCCGGCCGCCGCCGTAGCCGGCGTACTGCACCACGGTCGGCAGCGGCCGCGGCGCGTGCCGGGGCAGCCGCAGCCAGGCCCGCACCGGTTGCCCCGCGTACCCGGCGAAGGTGACGTCGAGGACGTCGACAGTGGCCAGGCCGGTTTCCACCGGCGCGGTCCGCGCCGGCCACCCGCAGCCGCGGGCCTCGGCGAGGGTGTCGGCCCAGAACCGGTCGAAGTCGCTCGGTGCCCGCACCTCGCTGCGGTACGCCCGCAGCTGCTCCTCCGGCAGGTCGGTGAGGGCCATCGGCTACCGCCGCGCGGCGCGGAGCGCCGCACCGGCCGAGACGGTACGGGTCAGCTGCACGTGACATCCTCTCGAAGGTCTGGAAACACCCGCCTGCCAGGTCGAACGGCCGAAAGCGTCCGATAAACTTCCGGAAGATCCCCGCAACTCGTCGAAACGCTAGGACCGACCGGCCGTGTCGTCAACCCCCGTCGGTGGGGCAAGATGACCGTGGGGCGGACGTGCCGTTCCGGGATTTCGGTGGCGACGGTCGGCCCCGGCCCGACCGGTGAAGGAGACGCGGGTGGACGCGGACGAGGGACGCAGGGTGACCATCACCGCGATCGCACGGGAGGCGGGTGTCTCGGTGCCGACCGTGTCGCGGGTGCTCAACGGCCGCTCGGACGTGGCCCCGGACACCCGGGAGCGGGTCGAGGAGCTGCTACGCCACCACGGCTACCGGCGCCGGGGCAGCCGCACCGTACGCCGCGCCGGCCTGGTCGACCTGGTCTTCAACGACCTCGACAGCCCCTGGGCGGTGGAGATCATCCGGGGGGTGGAGGACGTCGCGCACGGCGCCGGAGTGGGCACCGTGGTCTCCGCGATCCACCGGCAGTCGACCGCGGCCCGGCTGTGGCTGCAGAACCTGCGCGCCCGGGCCACCGACGGCGTCATCTTCGTGACGTCGCACCTGAGCCCGCCGCTGCACGCGCAGCTGCGCCGGCTCAACGTGCCCGTGGTGGTGGTCGACCCGGCCGGCGTGCCGGCCATCGACGTGCCGACGATCGGGGCGACCAACTGGGCCGGCGGGCTCGCCGCGACCGAGCACCTGCTCTCGCTCGGGCACCGGCGGATCGGGTTCGTGGCCGGGCCGAGCCAGCTGCTGTGCAGCCGCGCCCGGCTGGACGGCTACCGGGCGGCGCTGGAGGCCGCCGGGGTGCCGGTGGACGACCGGCTGGTGCAACCGGGCGACTTCTACCACGCCTCCGGCTTCGCCGGCGGTACCGCGCTGCTCGACCTGGACGAGCCGCCGACCGCCATCTTCGCCGCCAGCGACCAGATGGCGTTCGGCGTCTACGAGGCGGTCCGCCGCCGCGGCCTGCGGGTCGCCGACGACGTCAGCGTGGTCGGCTTCGACGACCTGCCGGAGGCCCGGTGGGCCTCACCGCCGCTGACCACCGTCCGGCAGCCGCTGGTGGAGATGGGCCGGCTGGCCGCCCGTACCGTGCTGCGGCTGGCGCAGGGCGAGGCGATCGACTCCCCCCGGGTGGAACTCGCCACCGATCTGGTGGTGCGGGACAGCTCCGCCGCACCGCCGGCCCGGTAGCACAGCCGGCCGCGACGGCCACCCCTTTCTCGGCAGGCCGGTGACTCCGCTTCCGGTGACGACCCGATAGTTGCGGCCCGCTCTCCGGCCCACGTGGCCGGCACGGAGAGCGGGCCGTCGACCGTCAGCGGTGGTGGTGGTGCCGCACCGCCCGGCAGATCTCCACCGGCAGCGCCGGTGCGCCGTCCACCGGCGCCGGGTCCTCCGCCGTCGGGGCGATGCCGCCGGCCGCGATCCGGTCCAGCGTGGCCAGGCCCGCGGCGTCCACCGAGCCGAAGATCGTGTAGTACGGACGCAGCGCCGAGTTCGACTGGACCAGGAAGAACTGGCTGCCGTTGGTGTCCGGACCGGCGTTGGCCATGGCGAGCACGCCGCGAGCGTAGACCTTGCGCTCCCCGGTCGGGTCGGTCGGCGCCGGCGGCAGGTCGGTGGGCAGCTCGTCGCGGTACCGGTAACCGGGGCCGCCGGAGCCGGTGCCGGACGGGTCGCCGCACTGCAACACCTTCAGCGTCGGGTACGCGGTCAGCCGGTGGCACGAGGTGCGGTCGTAGAAGCGGTGCCGCACCAGGTGCAGGAAGCTCTGCACGGTGCACGGGGCGGCGGCCCGGTCCAGCGTCAGGCCGATCGGCCCCTGGTTGGTGCGCAGGGTCACCCGGACCGTGCCCCGGTCGGGGGTGCGCCGCGGGTCGGGCGGCAGCGGGACGGGCCGGGCCGCCGGGTCCTCCGGCGTCTCGGTGTACGCGCACGGCCCAGGGGTGGTCCCCGGCAGCTCGCCCCCGGCGGTGGCGGTCGGCGTCGCGCCGCCCGGCGCGGCGGGGGCGGCCACCGCGGCGGTGCCGCCGGCGCCGACCAACGCCCCGGCCAGCAGGGCCGCACCGGCGAGGCGGGCCAGTGTGCGGGACGGTCGGCCGGGCGTCGCGATGGCGGACGGGACCGGCTGCGGTCGGGGTTCACTCGACACGGGCATCCTCCTGGAACTCGTGGTGCCAGAGAGACCGCAGTCTATGGAGCTGATAGCCGGTTGTCGATCGGCGACACACCGGCCGGTCAGCGGGCGCGGCGGCGGACCGTCCGGCGTCCCCAGAGCAGGCCGCCGAGCAGCAGCACCCCGGCCCCGCCGAGCGCGCCGCCCCACCACCGGCCCGCCGCCCCCTCGTCGGCCGGACCGCTCACCGCGGCCGGGCGCGGGTCGCCGGTGGCGGCCGGGGCGGGCGAGGGCGGGTCGTCCAGCTCCCCCGGCTCGACCAGCCGGCCGACCGCCGCGTCGCGGGGTAGCGAGAAACCCCAGTCGAGCAGCGCCGCACCCTGCTCCCAGCCCCGGGCCGGCCGGGGCTCCGCGCCGAGCAGGGTCACCACCAGCCGACGTCCGTTCCGCTCGGCGGCCCCGACGTACGTGTGCCGGGCCAGGTCGGTGAAGCCGGTCTTGCCGCCCAGCGCACCCGGGTAGCGGTAGATCAGCTGGTTCTCGTTCTGGATCTCGAAGCCCTTGGCCTTGCGGGCGGGCTGGGCCGGGATCCGGGTCCGTTCGGTCAGCGCGTACCGGCGGAAGGTGGGGTCGGCGAAGCAGACCCGGGCGATCAGCGCCAGGTCGTACGCGCTGGTGAACTGGCCCGCGCCGTCCAGTCCGGACGGGGTGACCGCGTGCGTCTGGCGGGCGCCGAGGCGGCGCGCGTACTCGTTCATCGCGCGCACCCCGCCGGCCCGTCCCTCCGCGCCGCCGCCGAGGCGGGCCAGCAGGTTGGCCGCCTCGTTGCCGGACTGCAGCAGCAGCCCCAGCCAGACGGTCTCGATCGGGTAGCGACCGCCGGGCACCAGACCGACGGCCGACGATCCCGGCTCGATGTCCAGGTCCTCGTCGACGACCGTGACGACCTGTTTCGGGTCGAGCCGGGGCAGCATGGTCGCCGCCAGCAGCAGCTTCTGCACGCTCGCCGGGGTGCCGTACTCGTGCGGGCCGCAGCCACCGAGCACCTGCCCGGTGTCCAGGTCGGCGACCAGCCACGAGGTCGCGGTGACCGCGGGCGGGGCCGCGATCCCGGCGGGGACGACCAGCCCGGCGGTGGCCAGCGCCCGGCCACCCACCATCCGGTCCTCGGTCACCGCCGGCGGTGGCGACGGCCGCGGCGGCCGGGACACCTTCGGCGCCGGTGCCCGCGGGCAGGGCTGCGCCGGCTCGCCGGTCAGCGCGGCGGGCGGGGTGGGCGCGGTGGGCGCGGCGGCGGCCGCCGCCGGAGCGACCGCGCCGGCGGGCAGGAGTACGGCGGCCGCGGTGGCCACCAGCAGCCGAACCCTCATGCCCGTCACCCTAACGGGCGGGATTTCCGGTGACGCCGGCCCGCGGGAACCGAGCCGCCGACGCTGGTGCCGGAGGCCACCCGCCGTCCGGGACCATCGGCCCTGCCCACCGGGCCGCCCGTGGACGACGCTGGTGACCGGGTGCGGCAGCCAGCCGCCGGCCGGCGCCCGTGCCCGCCCGAGCCTGTCCGTCCGAGTCCACGGAGGTCGACCATGGAGGTCCTGTCGCTGTCCCAGCTCGCCGAGGAGCAACTGACGTCGGCACGCGAGGCGAGCAGCGGACGCAGCGGACGTTCCCTGCACCCCGGTGCGCACCACCGGCTGCGGCAGACCCTGGTGGCCCTGCTCGGCGGGCGGTCTCTGGACGAGCACGAGAGCCCGGGCGAGGCCACCGTGCAGGTGCTGCGCGGGCGGGTCCGGCTCACCGCCGGGGAGCAGTCCTGCGCGGGCGGACCGGGCGACCTGCTGGTCATCCCGCCGCGCCGGCACGCCCTGCACGCCGAGGAGGACGCCGTGGTGCTGTTGACCGTCACTCCCCGACCCTGACCGGCACGCCCGGTCCGGTCGGAGCCGCCCACCACCGGAGGCGGCCCCGGGACCCGCGGTGACGCGATCACCGGTGCGGGCGGCGCGCCCGCGCCGCGCCGTGCCGGCGGTCGTTTGGCTCACAAGCCGTTGCCCGCGGTGGCCGCGACCGACTAGAACCGGGTGACGATCGCCCGGACCGGCCGGCGACGGTGGCGAGGTGATGGCGTGGCTCTGATCTCCTTCGACGACACCGACGCGGCCGCCTTCGCCGCGACCCGCGAGCTGCCCCGCAACGGGCTGGACCGTTGGCGGCACGCGGTGGGCCAGCACCTGCGCCCCCGGGCCGGGATGACCGTGCTCGACCTCGGCGCCGGCACCGGCGCCTGGGCCGCCGCCTTCACCGACTGGTTCGGCGTCCGGGTGGTGGGGGTGGAGCCGGCCGAGGCGATGCGCTCCCGCACCACCCACCGGCCGCTGGTCGCCGGCGACGCGGCCGCGGTGCCGCTGCGGGACACCACAGTGGACGCCGCCTGGCTGTCCACGATGATCCACCACGTCCCCGACCTGGACGCGGCGGCCCACGAGCTGCGCCGGGTGCTCCGCCCGGGCGCACCGGTGCTGATCCGCTCGCCGTTTCCCGGCCGGCACCACCGGATCGCCCTGTTCCACTGGTTCCCCGAGGCGGTCCGCGTCCTGGACCGCTACCCCGATCTGGCCCGGGTGCGCTCGGCGTTCGCGGCGGCCGGCTTCCCGGTGAGCAGCGTCGAGCCGGTCGCACAGACCACCGCCGCCTCGCTGGCGCAGTATGCGCAGCGCCTCGACCGCCGGGCGCACACCCCGCTCCAGCTGATCAGCGACGACGAGTACGCGGCCGGGGTGGCGCGACTGGCCGCCGCCGCCCGGGACGACAGCGGCCCGGTCGTCGACCACCTCGACCTGCTCGTGCTGCGTTAGCGAGGTCGGCCCCGCCGGTCGCTCGCGCCGAAACGCGGCCCTTCGGTGGGCCGTGGTGGCCACCCCGCCGTCCGGCCTCCTCAGTGGCCCGGTGGCCCGGTGGCCCGGTGGCCCGGTGGCCTGGTGGCGTGGTGGCGTGGTGGCCTGGGATCAGCCGACCAGTCCCCGGTGGCGCAGGTAGTCGTGCAGCGCCGCCGAGCCGCCCAGCCGCCGCAGGCTGCGCCGGTGCAGGTCCTGCTCGCGCCGGGCGAGTTCGGCCCGGACCCGCTGCGGGCTGCCGGTGGTGCGCAGTTCGTCGAGGACGGCGGCGATGATGTCGAACGGATAGGCGCCCTTGCGCAGCAGCGCGACCACCTGCGCCGCGCGTAGCTCCGCCTCGTCGTACACCCGGTAGCCGGTGCCGCGCTCGCGCACCGGTCGGAGCAGGCCCCGCCCCTCCCACAGCCGCAGCTGCGAGGTGCGGACCCCGACCAGGCGGGCGACCACGCCGATCCGCAGGCCGCGCCGGGGCGCCGGCGCGGCGGTGGGCGGGGTGGCCACCACGGTCTCGAACGCGCCGAGCGCCCGCCGGATCTCGGCCCGCTCCCGGTCCAGCTCGGCATGCCCGGCGTCCAGCGCGGCCAGCGCTGCCGGCAGGTCACCGCGGTGCACCGCGGCCATCACCTCCCGGGTACGCGCCCAGCCGTGCCCGTCGGCCAGCCGCCGGGCCACCTCGAGCGCCCGGGCGTGCCCGGCGGTGAAGATCCGGTAGCCGGCCGGGGTTCGCGCGACCGGTGGCAGCACGCCGAGGTCGACGTAGTTACGGACCTGCTGCACCGAGATGCCGACGGTCGCGGCGAGGTCGACCGCCCGCAGCCGCCCGTCCCGCCCGTCCACCGGCTCACCCTACCGCTTACACGTCGTTTGAGACTTTGCCGGGCCTTTCCGGCGAGCTTGGCGCTGAGCTGCGCGGAAAACCCTCTATGTGCGAATGAATGAGACAATTGAAGGCTGCCAGACCCGTGGAAGCCCGGGCGGGATTCACCCTGCCCACGATCTCGCGAAGGGTTCGCATGCCGCAGCCAGCACGGTCCGCTGCCGACAGCCACGACATGATCGAGGTACGCGGAGCGCGGGAGAACAACCTCGCCTCCGTCTCGGTCGACATCCCCAAGCGCCGACTGACCGTCTTCACCGGAGTGTCCGGGTCAGGGAAGTCCTCGCTGGTCTTCGGGACCATCGCCGCCGAGTCGCAACGCATGATCAACGAGACCTACAGCGCCTTCCTGCAGTCGTTCATGCCGAGCCTGAGCCGCCCGGACGTCGACTCGCTGCGCAACCTCACCCCGGCCATCGTGGTCGACCAGGAGCGGATGGGCGCCAACTCCCGCTCGACCGTCGGCACCGCGACGGACGCGTACGCGATGCTGCGGATCGTGTTCAGCCGGCTGGGCAGCCCGCAGGTGGGTGGGGCTGGCGCGTTCAGCTTCAACCTGGCCGAGGGGATGTGCCTGACCTGCGAGGGCCTCGGCCGGGTCTCCGACCTCGACGTGCACGAGCTGGTCGACGTCGAGCGCTCGCTCAACGACGGCGCGATCAAGGTGCCGAACTTCGCCGTCGACTCGTGGTACTGGCAGACCATCGTCGGCTCGGGCCTGTTCGACCCGGACGCCAAGCTCCAGGACTACACGCCGCAGCAGTGGGAGGACTTCCTCCACAAGCCGGCCACGAAGATCAAGATGGGCAGCAACAACTGGACGTACGAGGGCCTGGCGGTGAAGGTGCGCCGGCTCTACCTGAGCAAGGACCGCGAGTCGATGCAGCCGCACATCCGTGCCTTCGTCGACCGGGCGGTCACCTTCACCACCTGCTCCGCCTGCGGGGGCACCCGGCTCAACGAGGCGGCACTGTCGTCCCGGATCGCCGGGGGCAACATCGCCGAGTGTTCCGCGATGCAGATCAGTGACCTGGCCGAGTTCGTCCGCGGCATCGACGACCCGTCGGTCGCGCCGCTGGTCGGCAACCTGCGCGACCTGCTCGACTCGCTGGTCGAGATCGGCCTGGGCTACCTCAGCCTGGACCGGGAGTCGGCCACCCTCTCCGGCGGCGAGGCGCAGCGGGTGAAGATGGTCCGGCACCTCGGCTCCAGCCTCTCCGACGTCACGTACGTCTTCGACGAGCCGACCGTGGGCCTGCACCCGCACGACATCGCCCGGATGAACGACCTGCTGCTGCGTCTGCGCGACAAGGGCAACACGGTGCTGGTGGTCGAGCACAAGCCGGAAACCATCGCCATCGCCGACCACGTGGTCGACCTCGGGCCCGGGGCGGGCACCGCCGGCGGCCAGGTCTGCTACACCGGCGACGTCGCCGGCCTGCGCCGCTCCGGCACCCTCACCGGCCGGCACCTGGACCACCGGGTCCGACTGCGCGAGCAGGTGCGCCGGCCCACCGGGCAGCTGTCGATCCGCAACGCCGACCTGCACAACCTGCGCGACGTCAGCGTCGACGTGCCGCTCGGCGTGCTGACCGTGGTGACCGGGGTGGCCGGCTCGGGCAAGAGCTCGCTGATCCACGGGTCGCTGCACCGCCGCGACGGCGTGGTGATCGTCGACCAGTCGCCGATCCGCGGCTCCCGGCGCAGCAACCCGGCCACCTACACCGGGCTGCTCGACCCGATCCGCACCGCGTTCGCCAAGGCCAACGGGGTCAAGGCCGCCCTGTTCAGCGCCAACTCCGAGGGCGCCTGCCCGACCTGCAAGGGCATCGGCCTGGTCTACACCGACCTGGCCATGATGGCCGGCGTCGCCTCGGTCTGCGAGCGGTGCGAGGGTCGGCGCTTCACCGACGAGGTGCTCACCTACCGGCTGCGCGGGAAGAACATCAGCGAGGTGCTCGCGATGTCGGCCGCCGAGGCCCGCGACTTCTTCCCCACCGGCCAGGCCCGGGTGATCCTCGACCGGCTGGTCGACGTCGGGCTCAGCTACCTCACCCTCGGCCAGCCGCTCAACACGCTCTCCGGGGGCGAGCGGCAGCGGCTCAAGCTGGCCATCCACATGGCCGACAAGGCGAGCACCTACGTGCTCGACGAGCCCACCACCGGCCTGCACCTGGCCGACGTCGACCAGTTGCTCGCCCTGCTGGACCGGCTCGTGGACGCCGGCAACACGGTGATCGTCATCGAGCACCACCAGGCCGTGATGGCGCATGCCGACTGGCTGATCGACCTGGGGCCGGGTGCGGGGCACGACGGCGGCCGGATCGTCTTCACCGGCACCCCGGCCGACCTGGTAGCCCACGGCGACACCCTGACCGCTCAGCACCTGCGCGAGTACGTCGCGGCGTGAGCCCGTGGTCCCGGTGCCCCTGCACCGGGACCACGGCGGCCAGCGACCGGACGCCGCGCCGGCGGTCGGCACGGTGGTCACGGTGGTCAGCGGCCCGACGCCGCGCCGACACGGCGCGCGTGCCCGTGATACCCGGACGGCGCCGGGCGAACCCGTTCATGACCGGCACCACAGGCCCGGCAAGCCTCGTGAGCAGCGGGTTCAGCGTGGTAGTCGGCGTAGCCAACGCCGCTGCCAGGGTGTCTCCACCGCGCGCGGACGGTAGTTCGCGCGTACCCACTGCACCGCCCGCTCGGCCGGCAGTCCGTCGAGGATCGCGAGCGCCGCGATGGCGGTGCCCGTCCGGCCGGTACCGCCACGGCAGGCCACCTCGACCCGCTCACCGTCGTGCGCCCGGCGCAGCGCCTCCCCCAGCGCGTCGAGCGCGTCGGCTCGGTCGACCGGGATCCAGAAGTCCGGCCACCGGATCCGCCGGTGCGGCCACTGCGGCGCCGGCCCGTCCGCCAGCAGCAGGGCGAAGTCGGCCGGTGTGGCCGGATCACCGATGCGTCGACCGCGCACCGTCACGCCGCTGGGCAGAGCGACCGCTCCGGTCTGCTCGGTCCATACCTGCTCGACACCCATCCGGGCATTGTCCGCTCCCCCGCGCCCCTACCGAAGCCCCGTTCGCCCTCGGCTGAGGGCGATCTCCACACCGGCTGTCGGCCGCTGCGCCGCGCCCGGCTCTCGGACTTGGCCGGCGCGCGGGGCTGCGGGCCGTCTGGCTCTCGGGGGCGGCACGGGCGGACGAGACAGCGCCGCCCCCGGGCCCGGACGGGCTCGGGGGCGGCGCTGGGGTGTCGGTGTGCAGGTCGCCTCTCGGCGAGTGGCGCGACGCGGCTCCAGCCGTACGGTATTCCGCGAAGGCAATATGGTGAGGCCCGGGGACACTGATCACACCGACACCTCCCTCAACCTACCGACCCCGGTTCTTGTTCCCGGCCAGGTGAGACTGATTTCTCAGGGCTGCCGGCGGGTCATCGGACGGCCCCGTCCCGGTCGAGGGCCCGCTGGTGACGGGCGAGCGCCCGGCGGTACGCGTGGTCGAGCAGCCGATCGACCTCCGGCAGCCGCTCGACGCCGGGGTTGAGGACGCACGCCCAGCCGTGCAGCCCGTACGCGGGATGGGGCTGGATCTCGTCCAGCCGGCTGAAATCGACTTCCGACCGGTGGTCGGGCAACCCCGCCGGCGGGTAGCCGAACCGGCGCTGGAACTCGGCCCGGCCCAGCTCGACGTTCAGCCGGTAGACGCCCGGCCGGTCGAGCCGGGAGTCCTCATCGAAGCCGGGCGTGTCGTGGTAGACGATGGTGGCGAACGGCCGACGCCGGTCCGGCCCGACGAAGAAGAACCGGTCACCCCAGTGCGTCTCGGGCACGCCCGACGTCTCGTCGGCCACCACCTGGGCGACGTCGGGCAGCGCGAGGATCCGCTCGGCGAGCGCCTCGGCGGACACCGGCTCCCGGCCCTCGTCGTACGACCAACCCACCGATGATTCACGTCCAGAAGTCATGGCCTCAACCGTATCCTTGAACTACCTTGTGAAGGTTCGAGGTCGCGTAGCACAGGAGAGTCCCCCTGAAGTCTCAATCCGGAGTACATGCCAAGGCGGGTGGTCACCGGCCGGTGGACCTCGCCCGCGAGCACGGCATCTCCACCCAGGCGGTCCGCAACTACGAACACGCCGGCGTCATCCCGGCGGCCCACCGCACGCCGAGCGGGTACCGCCGCTACTCGGCCCGGCACGCAATAGCTCTGCGGGCGTACCTCGCGCTGATCCCGGCGCACGGCTACGCGACCAGCGGCGAGATCATGCGCGCCGTCAACGCCGGTGACCTGGACACCGCCCTACGGGCGATCGACCGCAGCCATGCCCAGCTGCTACGGGACCGGGAGACGCTCGACGCCGTCGAGTCGGCCGTCGGCATCCTCGCGAACCCGCCGGCCACGGACCGGCCCGACCGTCCGCTGACGGTGGGCGCCCTCGCCCACCGGCTCGGGGTGACACCCGCGACGCTGCGGAAATGGGAACGAGCCGGCATCCTCGAGCCGGTCCGCGACCGCGCCACCCACCACCGCCTGTACGACCCGGACGACGTGCGCGACGCCGACCTGGCCCACCTGCTCCGGCGCGGCGGCTATCTGCTGGAGCAGATCGCCACCGTCATGCGGCGGGTCCGCGACGCCGACGGGCCGGAGGCGCTGGCCGGCTCCTTGGAGGGCTGGCGCGCCCGGCTGGCTGCCCGGGGGCGCGCCATGCTCCTCGCCGCCGCCCGCCTCGCCGACTACCTCCACGTCGAGGACGACGAACGCCGGGGCGCCGCCGCAACCGCCGAGCTCGCAGGCACGACCGGCTGAAACGACTCCGGCTGGAGGCCGACCAGCTGACTACGGATGCACCCCGGCCGGCGTCCATGATCGGATGCGGCCAGCCTGCTGCGTCCGGGTGCTCGGACACGCCGCAGGGCCGGCACCCGTTGGTGGGGTGTCGGCCCTGCGGTCGGTGGATGTGCTGCTGGCCGGCACCCGGTGTGGGTGTCGGCCAGCAGTCCCCCTATGAGGAAAGTGTTTTGGTGGGTTGGGTCAGCTGTTCCAGTGCTTGGCGACGAGGTCGGCGGCCTGCTGCTCCCACTGGGCGTAGTGGAACGGGTAGGCCGACACCTGCACGGTCTGCGCGGCCTTGGTCAGCGGCATGTCCTGCCACCCGTCGACCTGCTTGAGACCCTTCAGGAACGCCATCGTCGAGTACTCGGGGTCGGTGATCTGCTCCACCGTGCCCCAACCCGAGGACGGGCGCTGCTGGAACAGGCCCTGCGAGTCGTGGTCGTTGCGCTCACCCAGGTGACCCAGGTTCTCCAGCTTCGACTCCTGCAGCGCGGTGGCGATCGCCACCACGGCGGCCCGCTCGTCCATGTTGGACTTCTTCGTCGCCGCGATGATCGCCTTCACGTTCTCCACCTGCTCGTCGTTCAGGTCGATGCGCGACTGCTCACCCTGCACACCATGCGGGATCAGCTTCGCCTTGTCGACGCCCGGCTTGTCGGCCTGCACGCTCACGGCGACCGGCTTCACGGCCTCAACCGGGGCGGCCTCGGCGTTGGTGGCGGGGCCGGCGAAGATGCCACCGGCGAAAGCCAGACCAGCAATACCCAGAACGCTCTTACGCATGATCGTGGTCATCACAAGCTCCTTCGGGGGATGACGCCACCAAACCCAGGGGGACGGGCGAGGTAGCGCAAGCACCATCAGGCGCTCAAGACTTGGGGGAAGAACTCTTCGGCACTCGCGCGGCGGGGGATGCCCGTGGTGCCAGATGCCCGACCAAACCAGCGGGGCGGGGGTGCCCAGCCGCGGTGCCGGACTGTGTGTAACGACCGCCAGCCCACCATCATTCCGGGGCCACGACCCTCGACCAGCCGGAGCCAGGCGGGGTGTTGCTGCGATCGCCGGGGGATGTAACGACCCGCCACCCGCCATCATTCCGCCGAGCCCACCGGGCCGGTCGGTGCCGGCGACGTGCCCTTGCTCGATCGTCCGCATGATGTAACGCCCCCGACCCGGCCCCGATTCCACCACCCGGATGCCACCGGTCACACCCCCAAACCCGACAAACACCCCAGCAGGTGGGTCGAACCACCGACCCGGGCGAAGGGCTGGACGGCGTGATCGACACCGGGTCGCCGATATGGGGCCATCCCGGACGGGTCGATACCGCCACATCGGCGAAACGACGACGGGCCAGCACGCCCCCCCCGGAGCCCGATGCGCGGATGCGCGGAATGTTCGGATATCGGATGCCCGGGTGGACTTCGGGGGTTTGCAACACCCACCGGCAGGGAAGCAGCCGGCGGATCCGCAGGCGCTTCAGAGCTGCCCCGTCTGTAGGGGCGCGCGGCCCGTCTGCAGGGGCGCGGGACATCGTGCGCGAGCACGACGACCGGTCGTCGCCAGCCCAGTGGTCCCATGAACGGGGCAGCTCGACAGGACGCCGCACCAAGCATCAACCACGGCAAGGCCGTCGGCTCCTGGTAAGCCCGACAACGCGGCCGACAAGCACGACGTGGGTGTGGCCCGCCGTGACCGGCGCAGGGATCAAGCCTGACCGCCCGAAGCCGGTCACGGCGGGCCACACCCCAACCGCAACCACCCACCCACCGCACACGGACGCCGCGCCCCAACCAACCCCGCCAACGCACGAACCGGCAGCCACAACGGCACGGCTCAGCCCGGCGCGATTGCGGGTGCGGCCGCCAGCATCAAACCGAGGGGGACGGGCCGGTCAGACGCCCAGGTACCGCAGCACCGCGAGCACCCGCCGGCTGTACCCGGACGTCTGCGACAGGTCGAGCTTGTCGAAGATCGTGTTGATGTGCTTCTCGACGGCGCTCTGCGACACGTGCAGCCGTTCGGCGATGGTGGCGTTCGTGTGCCCCTGGGCCATGTGGTGCAGCACGTCCCGTTCGCGGGGCGTCAGCCGGGTCAGCGGATCGGCTGGTTCCGCGCCGGCGAGGACCCGGCGGACCACCTCGGGGTCCAGCGCCGTGGCGCCGGCGGCCACCCGGTCGAGGGCGTCGAGGAAGTCGTCGACCTGGGCGACCCGGTCCTTGAGCAGGTACCCGACCCCCTCCGGGTGGTCGGCGAGCAGCCGCGTCGCGTACCGCCGCTCGACGTACTGAGAGAGCACCAGGACCGCGGTCGCCGGCCAGCGACGCCGGATCTCCAGCGCCGACCGGAGGCCGTCGTCGGTGTTGGTGGGCGGCATCCGGACGTCGGTGACGACGACGTCGGGTCGGTGCCGTTCGACGGCGGTGACCAGGTCGTCGGCCGAGGCTACCGCCGCGACGACCTCGTGCCCCTCCTCGGCGAGCAGCCGGGCCAGCCCCTCCCGCAGCAGGGCCGAGTCTTCCGCCAGCACTATCCGCACGGCAGCTCCGCGAGCACCGTCGTCGGCCCGCCGGGCGGGCTGTCCACCCGCAGCCGGCCGTCCAGGGCGGCCACCCGGCGGGCCAGGCCGGTCAGGCCGGCGCCGGTCGGGTCGGCGCCGCCGACACCGTCGTCGTGCACCCGCAGCCGGATCGTCCCCGCCCGGCTCTCGACCTCCACGATGATCAGCTTAGCCGCGGCGTGTTTCGCGGCGTTGGTGAGCGCCTCGCAGGCCACGAAGTAGAGCACCGTCTCGACCGGACGGTCGGGGCGGGTCGCCACGTCGTACCGGATGCGCACCGGGATGTCGGAGCGGTCCGCGACGACGCGGAGCACCTCTCCCAGGTCACCGTCGTCGAGGGCGGACGGGTAGACCCGCCAGGCCACCTCGCGCAGCTCGGCGATGGCCTGCTGGGCGTCCTGGTGCGCCTGGGCGAGCAGGGCAGCGACGCGCTCGGGGTCGCGGCTGCGCCGGGCCCGGCCGAGCAGCATGCCGAGGGCGACGAGACGCTGCTGGAGACCGTCGTGCAGGTCCCGTTCGATGCGCTGCCGCTCGGCGTCCACCGCGGCGACGACCTCGGCGCGGCTGGTGGTCAGCTCTCGGACGCGCCGTTCCAGTTCGGCCCGGGAGCCGGCGTCGAGCAGCCGGCGGGCGAGCCGGACGTCCAGCGCCGCGATGCTGGCGACGGCCTGGACGTTGACCAGCAGCAGCGCGGCGCCGATGACGACCTGCACCAGGGCGTCGGCGGGTTCGAGCGTGCCACGCAGCACGGCCCACAGCACGATCACGGCCAGCACCACGCCGACGGCGAGCAGCCCGTACGCCAGGGCGCCGAGCGCACCGGGCAGCAGCCGGGCCGCCAGGTAGCCGACGTCTCGCCAGCCTGGTGTGGCCGGCCCGCCCGAGGCCACCTCGGTGGTGAGGAAGCCGGCCAACCGGCGGCGTTCCAGCCGGACCAGCCGGGCGGCGTACCGCAGGATCGCGGCGTGCGCCCGGCGGCGGGACGGCGGGACGACCACCGCGACGGCGGCCGCGACGGCCGCGACGACCAGGAACAGCAGTTCGCCGACGGCGGTCAGGATCCCGGCGGCGACGCCGATCGGCACCCTGGCCGCGCGCGGCAGCGCGGGCCGGGGCTGCTCCCGCGGATTCACCGCACCCCGTCGTAGTCCCAGCCGCTGTGCTGACTGTCGGTGTAGGCGCTGCGGTAGATGGTGCCCCGCCCGCGAGGGTCGGGCACGCCGGCGGCCGGCGGCGCGGACGGCGGCGGCGCGACCGGCTCCGCGCCCGCCCTGGCCCGCCGGCGCAGCCGGGAGACGACGAACCAGCCGAGGGCGGCCACGCAGGCGACGATGACGAGGTTCTGCAGGGCGCCGACGTACCCCTCGACGAGGTGCCAGTTGTCGCCGAGCAGGTAGCCGGCGAGCACGAAGGTGCTGTTCCAGATCAGGCTGCCCAGCGTGGTGTAGACGACGAAGGTCCAGACCGGCATCCGCTCCACGCCGGCGGGAATGGAGATCAGGCTGCGGAAGATCGGAATCATCCGCCCGAAGAAGACCGCCTTGACCCCGTGCTTCAGGAACCACGCCTCGGTCCGGTCCACGTCGCTGAGCTTGACCAGCGGCAGCCGTTCCGCGATGGCCCGCACCCGCTCCCGGCCCAGCGCGGCGCCGATCCAGTAGAGCGCGAGCGCGCCGAGCACCGAGCCGAGGGTGGTCCAGAAGATCGCGCTGACCACGCTCATCCGGCCCTGGCCGGCGACGAAGCCGGCCAGCGGCAGGATCACCTCGCTCGGGATCGGCGGGAAGAGGTTCTCCAGGGCGACGGCCAGGCCGGCGCCGGGGCCGCCGAGCCGTTCGACCAGGCCGGTGACGTAGCCGACCAGGCCGTCCTGGGGTGGTTCGGCCTGACCGGTGGCGGCGAGCAGGGCGTGCGGCGCGCTACGAATCATGGCCCACACGCTACGAACCGTTCCTGGGAGCCGGCCATGGGGCTGGCCGTCGATCCCGGCGGGCGGTCCGCACCGGGCGGGGTGCGGAAAACCACAGGGTCACCGCCTATCCTGCGGGTCCGTCGTGGAGAGGAGCCGCCATGCGTACGCCGTTGCGCATCGTCGTCGCGCAGCCGCCCTGTGTGGCGTACGACGTCGAGGTGAACGCGGCGACGCACGCCGCCATGGTCCGTGCGGCGGGCGCCCGGGTGGTGGTCTTCCCCGAGCTCTCGCTCACCGGCTACCAGCTGGACGCCCCACCGGTGGACGTCGACGACCCCCGGCTGGGGCCGCTGGTCGAGGCGTGCGCCGACACCGGCACGCTGGCTCTGGCGGGCGCCCCGGTACAGGGTGAGCACATCGCCATGCTGGCCGTGGACGCGACCGGAGCACGGGTGGCGTACCGGAAGATGTGGCCCGGTGGGGCGGAGAGCGAGCGCTTCTCCCCCGGCTCGGCGCCGGCGGTGCTGACGGTGGACGGCTGGCGGCTCGGGCTGGCGATCTGCCGGGACACCGGGATCGCCGAGCACGCGGCGCGGACCGTGGCGCTCGGCGTCGACGGCTACGTCGCGGGTGTCCTGGAGCACGCCCGGGACGCGGCGGTCGTCGCGGAGCGGGCGCACCGGATCGCCACCACGCACCGGGTGCACGTGGCGGTGGCCAGCTTCGCCGGGACGACCGGCGGCGGGTACGCCGAGGCGGCCGGTGGGTCGGCGATCTGGGCGCCGGACGGCACGGTGCTCGCCCGGGCCGGCGACGCGCCGGGCGGGACGGCCGGCGCGACCCTGGGCTGAGTCCGCCCCCGGCGCAACGGCGGTCACGCGTGCCGTGCCGCCCGGGCCGCGACGGTCCGGGCCGTCTCGTGGTGCGCGGCGGCCCGTTCGGGGTGGCCCAGGGCGGCCGCGAGGTCGCCGAGGTGCCCGGCCACCGGGCCGAGGGTGAGCACGCCGCTGCCCGCACCGGCGAGCTCGCCGGCGGCGGGGAGCAGTTCGGCGTAGGCGTGCCGCATGGTGGCGTGGTCGTCGAGGGCGAGGGCGGCCCGGGCGGCGAGGCAGAGGCGGGCCTCGCGGAGCAGGTCGTGCGGCGACTCGGGCAGGGCACGCAACGCCGCCGCTGCCTCGTCGTGACGGCCGGCCCGGAGCAGCACGAACGGCCGGGCCCACGGCTGGTAAGGCCCGAAGTCCCAGCCTGCCCAGTCGTCCGGGTCCCCTGGTCCGCCCGCTCCGGCGGCCGGCCGGCCCGCCTCGTCGTGCGGCCCGGTCAGCCCCAGGCAGAGCAGCGCCAGGGCGAGCAGCCCGTGCTCCATGCCGGGCATCCCGCTGCCCGCGAGCCGGGCCTGGGCGGCGCGGTACCCGGCCTCCGCCGCGGCCGGCTGCCCGTCGACGGCCAGCCGCAGGGCCGCGTACCAGCCGGTGAAGACTCCCACCAGCGGCAGGTCGTACCGCTCGGCGAGGCGGTCGGCGGCGCCGGCGTGGGCGTCCGCGGCGGCCAGGTCGGCGAGCGCGCAGTGGGCCTGGAGCAGGACGAGGTGACCGAGAACCTCGAAGCTCACCAGCTCGTGCCGGGCGGCCAGATCGACCAGTTCGGCGCCGATCCGGGCGCGTTCGGCCGCGAGGCCGGTGCGGGCGAAGGTGTGCAGGTAGCGCGCGTTCAGCGCGACCGCCAGCAGCCCCGGGTCCGCCAGCCGGCGGGCGATGGTCTCCGCCTCGCCGGCCGCCCGCCGGCCCCGGTCGGTGGTGGTGCCGCGCGACTCCAGGGCGAGCGTGCTCAGCAGCCGGCCGCGTCGTTCCGGCTCGTCCCCGCCGGGTGCGGCCAGCGCCTGCTCGGCGGCCCGGACCAGTTGCCGGGACAGCTGCTCGTCGTCGTTGCGGGTCCAGCTGGCGGGCACGTCGTACGCGGTCAGCAGGCTGGTGGTCAGGTCGGGGTCGTCGAGCCCCGCGGCGGTGGCGAGCGCGGTGGACCGGAGCCGGCGGGCCTCGTCGAGGTGACCGGTGACGGCGAGCGCCCGGCCCAACCCCATCACGGCCGCCAGCCGCCCGCGTACGTCGCCGCCGCCCGCCCGGTCGTGGGCGGCGACCGCCTGCCGCCACCGGCGGGCCGCCTCGTGCGGGCTGAACCGGCGCTCGGCCTGCTCGGCGGCGGCCCGGGCGTAACGCGCGGCGCGTGGCGCGGTGGCCCGACCAGCGGCGTGGGTGAAGTGGTGCGCCAGGGTGGCGACGTCGTCCGGGTGCAGCCGTTCGACGGCCTCACCGGCGGCGGCGTGCCACCCGGCGCGGCGCGGCGCGGACAGGTCGCCGTAGAGCGTGTCGCGCACCAGGATGTGGGTGAACCGCAGCTGGCCGTCGGCGCCGTGTTCGGTGAGGAAACCGGCATGCAGGGCGTGGTCCAGCGCGTCGAGCACGGTCGCCGGGTCACCGTTCAGCGCGGCCAGCACCTCCGGGTCGACGTCCCGCCCGAGGACGGCGGCCTGGCGCAGCACTGTCTGCGCGGCGTGCGGCAGCCGGCCCAGCCGGTGCCGGATGACATCCCGCACCCCGGCGGGCACCTCGCGCAGCGCCGGGTCACCGTCGGCGGCGAGCAGCCGCGCCAGCTCGCGGACGAAGAACGGGTTCCCGCCGCTGCGCTGGTGGACCAGGTGCAGCACGGACGGGTCGAGGTCCGGCCCGGCGACCGCGCGGGTCAGCTCGGCGGTCGCCGGCTCGGCGAGCCCGCCCAGGTAGACCCGGACCGGCTCGGTCCGGGCGACCCGGGCCAGCGCCGCGGTCAGCTCGGGACCGATCTCGGCGGCCCGGTACGTGCCGACGACCAGCACCGGGCCGGTGACCGGTTCGGGCTCGCCGACCAGGGCGGTCAGCAGGTCCAGGGTGTCCGGGTCGGCGCGGTGCAGGTCGTCGACGACCAGCAGCACCGGCGCCCGGGCGGCGGCCGCGGTGACCAGCGCGGCGACGGCCCGGTGCAGCCGGAACCGGCGCGCCGCCGGGTCTTCGACCCGGTCCGGACCGGGCTCCGGGAGGCCGCCCGCCGGGGGTGGACCGCCGGCCGACGGGGTCGCCGGTGCGCCGGGCCCGGTCTCCGCCGGTCCGGGCCCGGCCTGCGCCGGTGCGCCGGGCCCGGCCCTCGCGGGCCCGGACGGTCCGGCCGCTGCTGTGAGGGCGTCGGTGAGCTGGGTCCACGGTCCGGCGACGGGGGCGCCCTCGTACTCGGGGCTGCGGCCCCACGCGGTCGTCCAGCCGGCGGCCGACAGGCGTCGGGCGAGCGCGTCGGCGAGCGCGGTCTTGCCGGCGCCGGCGTCGCCGGAGACCAGCGCGAGCGCGGGCCGGCCGCGCCGGACGACCCGCTCGGCGGCCTGCCGCAGCTGGCCGAGTTCCGCATCCCGACCGACGAACGGCCGCCGGTCCGCCGCCTCGGTGACGGCCGGCGCCCGCCCCTCGACCTGCCCGGGGCCGGCGACCGACGTCGGCCCCTCGGCCGGCGCCGGACCGCCGGCCGGTTCTGGCCGGTCGACCGGAGCCGGCTGGTGGGCCGGCGCGGCGGTGGGCGGTTCGGGCGGGTTCAGGTGCGGGGCCTGGGCGAGGATGTCCGCCTCCAGCTGCCGCAACCGGCGGCCCGGGTCCACGCCGAGTTCGCCGACCAGGGTGGCGCGGGCCCGGCGCAGCGCGGCAAGCGCCTCGCCCTGGCGGCCGGACCGGTAGCGGGCCAGGGCCAGCAACGCCCAGGCGTCCTCGCGGAGCGGGTGGGCTTCGGTGTGGGTCCGCAGGTCGGTGGCGGCCTCGGCGGCGCGGCCCAGCGCCAGCAGCGCCTCGGCCCGGCGCTCCACCGCCAGCATGCGCAGCTCGTCCAGCCGGTTGATCTCCGCGCGGGCCCAGCCCTCGCCGGCGAACTCGGCGTACGCGGGGCCGCGCCACAGGGCGAGCGCGTCGGTCAGGCTGTCCAGTGCCGTACCGGCCTGGCCGGCGGCCAGCAGCCGACCGGACTCGGCGACCGCGTCCTCGAACCGCCAGGCGTCGACCGCGTCCGGCGCGGCCCGCAGCGCGTAGCCGGGCGGCGCGGTGACCAGGATCCGGGCGGGCTGTCGGGGCCGCCGACCGGGTTCCAGGGCCCGGCGCAGATCGGCGACGAACGTCCGGATCGCCGCGACCGCGCCGTCGGATGGCTCTGCCCAGAGGTCACCGACGAGCCGCTCGACCGGCACCACCCGGCCCCGGGCGATCAGCAGCCGGGCCAGCACCGCCCGCTGGCGGGGCCCCTTCAGCGGGACGGGGCCACCGGCGTCGACGGCGCGCACCGGCCCGAGCACGCCGAAGGCCACCCCGTCCGTCGCCGCCCCCGTCATGGCACCCAATCTAGGCCGGCGCCGGTGGCGAGGTGATCGCCCTGGTCGGCGGCCACGGCACTCATCCGCTGCTCATCCACCGCTGACTCCCGCCGGTCAGGCTCGACGGGTCCGAACGCCGGCGGCCCGCCGGTGACACCACACCTGACCTCCAGGAAGGCCCGTCGTGAACCAGAGGATCCCCGGATTCGACTACCGCCGCGTCACCGTCGCCGACGGCGTGGCGCTCAACGTGGCCGTCGGCGGCTCCGGCAGCCCGATCGTGCTGCTGCACGGCTTCCCGCAGACCCACCTCATGTGGCGGCACGTGGCCGCCGATCTCGCCGCCGACCACACGGTGATCTGCCCCGACCTGCGGGGCTACGGCGACAGCGACAAGCCCGGCGACCCCGACGGGACCGGGTACGCCAAGCGGACGATGGCCGCCGACATCGTCGCGCTGGCCCGGGCCCTGGGCCACGAGCGCTTCGCCCTGGCCGGGCACGACCGGGGCGCCTTGGTCGCGATCCGCGCCGGTCTCGACCACCCGGCCACGGTCACCCACCTCGCCTCGCTCGACGTGCTGCCCACCCTGGACATGTGGGCGGTGATGCGGGGCACCAGCGCCGCCGTCGGCTTCCACCTCTACCTGATGGCCCAGCCGCCCGGCCTGCCCGAGCAGCTGATCGGCGCCAGCCCGGACGCCTTCTTCGGCCACTTCCTCGACAGCTGGACGCGGGATCCGGAGGCCATCCCGGCGGAGGTGCGGGACGCGTACCTGGCGGCGTCCCGGGCGGCGGTCCCCTCGATCGTCGCCGACTACCGGGCGTCGGCCGGCATCGACGTGGCCCACGACGAGGCCGACCGGGCGGCCGGCAACCGGCTGCGGATGCCGGTGACCGTGCTCCAGCAGGACTGGGGCGCGGCGCTGGGCTTCGACGCCGCCGGGCTGTGGCGGGCGTGGGCGGCGGACCTGGAGCACCGCACCGTCTCCTGCGGGCACTTCATGGCCGAGGAGGCCCCCGCCGAGGTCGTCAAGGCGCTGCGCGCCCTGCTGGCCCGGTAGCCCTGCGCGGGCCGGTGTCGCGGCGGGCCGACCCGGACGGCACCGGCCCGTTCGTGTCGGACCGGCCGCCTACAGTCACCAACACTGGCGACAGGGGGCGGTGGCATGGGCAGGCAACCGACGACCGGGACGGTCCGCTCGGCGGACGGCACCACGATCGCGTACGAGCGCAGCGGCAGCGGACCGCCGGTCGTCATGGTCGACGCGGCCGGCGGTTTCCGGGAATTCGGCCCGATGCGGTCGCTGGCCGCGCCGCTGGCCGACGGGTTCACCGTGTACACCTACGACCGGCGCGGGCGGGGCGACAGCGGCGACACCCTCCCGTACGCCCCGGAACGCGAGGTCGACGACCTGCGCGCGCTGGTCGACGCGGCCGGCGGGCCGGCCTGCCTCTACGCGTTCTCCTCCGGCGCGGCGTTGGCGCTGCTCGCGGCGGCCCGCGGGCTGCCGGTGCGCCGGCTGGCGCTGCTCGAACCGCCGGTCGTGCTCGACGCCGGGCCGCCCGACGACGGCGATCTCGCCGCCGAGATCGGCGAACTGGTGGCGGCCGGCCGCCGAAGCGACGCGGTCCGGCACTTCCACGCGAGCATCGGCGTGCCGGAGGAGTTCACCGCCGGTCTTCCGCAGCATCCCGCCTGGCCGGCGGTGACGGCGGCGGCGCACACCCTGGTGTACGACCTGACCCTGCTGGGGGCGCTCTCCCCCGCCGACCTGGCCGGCGTCACCGCGCCGACGCTGGTGCTCGACAGCGAGGGCAGCGACGCCCAGTTGCGGGAGTGGGCGCGCGGCGTGGCCGAGGCGCTGCCGGCGGGCCGGCACCGCAGCCTGCCGGGCGGCTGGCACGGCATCGCCGAGGCGGACCTGGTACCCGTCCTGGCCGACCACTTCGCGGGCCGGAACTGACCGGCTCGCGTCCCGCCCTGGAGCCTTCGGGCGGTTATGGTGGCGGCGTGACCGCGTCGCTCCCCCTCGCCTTCGGCCACGACGGCGGCGTCCACCCGCTCGACGCCGGCCGGGTGCTGCGCCGCTACCGGCGCGGTGACGACGTCCGGCACGAGGCGGCCGCCCTGGTCCGGGCCGGGGTGACCGGATGAGCGGCCGGCTGGCCCAGCTCTGGCGGTACCCGGTCAAGTCGATGCTGGGCGAGCGGCTGACCGCGGCCGAGGTGACCGCGACCGGTGTGACCGGCGACCGGGGGCTGGCCCTGGTGCACCGGGAAACCGGCCGGGTGGCCAGCGCCAAGCATCCGCGGCACTGGCGCGGCCTGCTCACCCTCCGGGCGTCCGGCACCGCGCCCGGGCCGGTCCGGATCGCCCTCCCCGACGGGCGGACCGTGTCGAGTGTGGACGGCGAGGTGGACGAGGTGCTGTCCCGGGTGCTCGGCGCGCCGGTGACGCTGACCGCCACGCCGCCCGACGGGGCGGTGCTGGACCGGGCCCGTCCGGAGGCGGTGCTCGACGCCGGCGTCACCGCGGACGTGCCGGTGGACCTGAGCCCGCTCGGCACCGCCGCGCCCGGGACGTTCTTCGACTTCGCCCCGATCCACCTGGTCACCACCGCGACCCTGCGCCGGCTGGCGGCCGACGCCCCGGGCGGTGCCACCGGCCGGGACGGCGCCGGCACCAGCGGCCCGCTCGGCGACCCGACCAGTGCACCGGGCGACCGGGCCGGCGGCCTCCTCGGCCACCCGACCGGGGAGCGGGACGACCGCGCCGGCGGCGAGGCGCCCGGCGGCGGCTTCGAGCCGGTGCGCTACCGGCCGAACCTGGTGCTCGACGTCCCGGCGGACGGGTTCGTGGAGAACGAGTGGGTGGGACGGGAGCTGCGGATCGGGGACGCGCTGGTGCTGCGGGTGCTGGCGGCCACGCCGCGCTGCGCGGTGCCGACCCTGGCGCACGGCGAGCTGCCGCGGCAGGTGGCGGCGCTGCGGGCCCCGGCGCGGCTCAACCGGATCGCGCCCCTGCCCCAGCTCGACCCGCAGCCCTGCGTCGGCGCGTACGCGCTGGTGCTGCGGGCCGGGCGGATCGCGGAGGGAGCGCCGGTCGAGGTCGGCTGAGCCGGCTCAGTCGTCGTCCTCGTCGTCGCCGGGCACCCCGGTGACCCGGTCGAGCAGGTCGTTCAGGCGGTCCGCGGCGTCCGGCGAGATCCGCTCCCGCTCTTCCGCCTCGGCGATGCGCTTGCGCAGGTCCTCGATCCGCTTGGCGCGGTCCTTCGGCTTGCTGCGGGCCAAGTCGACGAGCTTGTCCCGCAGCTCCTCGACGGTCCGCCGGTCGATCTCGCCCCGGGCCTGGATCTGGGCGAGCAGCGCGGCGAATTCGGCGGCCAGTTGCCGGAACCCGACCGGCTGTGCCCCGTTGCTGGTCGACGGTGGGGCGCTGCTCGGCTCCGGCGCGGGTTCGCTGCTGGTGGGCGGTGCGGCCGGGGCGGAGGCGGACGGACCGGCCGTGCTCGGCGCGCTGCCGTCGCCGTCGGCGAGCACGAGCACCCCGACCAGGCCGAGCAGCAGCGCCAGACCGGCCGCGACCAGCCCGGTCAGCGCCCGGTTGGACCGGTCGGGAGCCCGCTCCGGCGGCGTCGGACTCGGCGTCGCACCCGCTGCGGGCCGGGGGTACGCCAGGGACCGGTCGACCAGGGTGGGCGGGTGTCCGGCCGGTGGGCGGGCGGCGGCGGGAACGGTCGGCAGGATGGCGGTGGGCGGGTCGGCCGGCTGGCCGGCGGCGAACCGGTTGGCCAGCTGCGCCGCGGTGGGGCGGCGGGCCGGGTCGGCGGCGAGGCAGGCCAGGGTCAGCTCGGCGATGTCGGCGGGCAGGCCGGGGATCCGCAGCGGGGGCACCGGCGTGTGCCGGGCGTGCACCTCCATCGCGTCCTCCCAGGTCTGCACGGGCAGCGGGGCCCGACCGGTGAGGGTGCGGTAGAGCAGCGCGCCGAGGGCGTAGACGTCGCTGGCCGGGTTCGGCGCGCCGGAGGTCATCCGCTCCGGCGCGAAGTACGCCGGCGTGCCCATCAGCAGTTCGCCGGTCTGGCCGGCGAGCGGGTGGTGCGGGCCGGCGAGGGCGGCGATGCCGAAGTCGAGCACCTTGGCGCCGGTGTCGGTGAGCATGACGTTGCCTGGCTTGATGTCGCGGTGCACCACGCCGATGCGGTGGGCGGCGGCGAGCGCGGCGGCGACCTGGCCGGCCATCCGCACCGCGTCGGGCCAGGCGAGCGGACCGGCGGCGAGCCGGTCGGCGAGGTTGCGCCCCTCGACCAGCTCCATCACCAGGTACGGCACCACGGTGCCGCCGGCCAGGGTGGCCTCGCCGTAGTCGTACACCTGGGTGACGTGCGGGTGGGTGAGCCGGGCGGCGGCGCGGGCCTCGCGCTGGATGGTGGCCCGCAGCTGCGGGTCGGCCGCCAGCTCGCCGGCGAGCGCCTTCACGGCGACCGGGCGCCCGAGCACGTCGTCGTCGGCGCGCCACACCTCGGACATCCCGCCGAGGCCGATGCGCTCGCGCAGGACGTACCGGTCGTGCAGCCGGAGGCTGGGAGTGAACGGCGACATAGGCGTCCAGTCTGCCTGGCCCGCCGGACCGGCCACCAGCCGCGGTGCCCGGTCCGGCCTCGGGCGTGCCGGATCGTGCCGGTACGTCCGGTGTCGCGGACCCGCGACACCGCTACGAGCAGCGCGGAGGTGCCGGCAGCGGCGCCGGCTGGATCCGGTCGGCGAGCCGGCGCAGCGCGGCGGCCGTGGCCCGCCGGGTGGGCGCGAGCCGGGCGGGCCGGGGCCGCTCGGGGCGCACCGGCGCGTCCGGCCGGGCCGAGTTGACGTGTCGGGTCACCGCGTCGATGGCGAAGATGTAGCCGGTGGGCTGTTCCATGGTCAACTCCTCGGGACGGGTCCGGTGGTCGACCGGACGACGAGTGCGGTGGGCAGCAGGACGTGCCCTGCCGCAGGCTCCGTGGGCGGGTCGAGCAGCAGCTCGGCGGCGATGCGCCCCTTCTCCTCGGCCGGCTGGCGGACGGTGGTGAGGCCGGCCTCGGCGGCCTCGGCGATGTCGTCGAAGCCGGTCACCGAGACCGGGGGCCGGCCGGCGTCGCGGTGGGCGGCGAGCGCGTCGAGCACGCCCAGCGCCAGCACGTCGGAGGTGGCCAGCACGGCGGTCGGCGGGTCGGCCGCGGCGAGCGTGTCGGTCACCGCCGCGGTGGCGGCCGCCCGGTTGTTGTCGGCGGCGTTGAGCACGGTCAGCTCGGACCAGGCGACGCCGATCTCGGCGAAGGCGTCGGCGAACCCGGCGAACCGGCCGTGGGTGGTGGGGTGCGGCGCGTCGTCCGGCCCGGCGAGCCGCAGCGGGCCGGGCGCCGCGCCCGGCAGCACACTGTCGCCGAGCAGCGCGACCCGCCGGTGGCCGAGCCCGGCGACGTGGGCGGCGATCGAGCGGGCCGCGGCGCGCTCGTCGATGCCGACGTAGCGGTCGGCGGGACCGGCGTGCGGCCGGGGCACGGTGGTGACGATCGGCAGGCCCCGCTCGCGGAGCACGTCGACCACCCAGCCCTCGTCGCCCACGCAGTAGACGCAGAACCCGTCGACCGCTGCGTTCTCCACCGCCCGCCGGGCGGCCGCCCCGTCGGGCGGCACCGGCACGAGCAGCAGGCTGGTGCCGTGCCGCTCGGCCGCCGCGGCGACGCCGGCCAGGAAGCGGACCGCGAACGGGTCGGTGAAGGCGTACGACAGCTCCGGCTCGAAGAGCACGCCGATCGCGCCGACGTAGCCGCGCCGCAGCGACCGCGCGGTGGGGTTGGGGCCGGGGTAGCCGATCCGCTGGGCGGTCTCCAGGATCCGCCGGCGCAGCTCGGCGGAAAGCTGGTCGGGACGACTGTAGGCGTTGGAGACGGTGCTGCGGGAGACGCCGACGGCGTCCGCCACGGCCTGCAGGGTCGGCTTCACCGGCACCCCCTTCTGGATCGATTCAGTCTGGATCGATTCAGAGACTAACCGGAGGACGGACATCGGTCAATGCGAAAGCGAGAACGCGCCGGCCCGGCCGGCGCGGCGGCGGTCAGGACCTGCGGGCGACCGCTCCGTACATGCTGACCTCGGCGGCCGACGGGCGGGGCCGCGGCTCGCCGTCGGCCCGCCACTCGGCGACCGAGGTGAGGCCGGGGTCGACCACCTCGAGCCCGGCGAAGAACCGGGCCACCTCGGACCGGCTGCGCAGGGTGATCAGGCCGTGCGGTCCACCGCCCCGCCCGGCCGCCTCCGCCTCCGCGGCGACCTCGGGCGGCAGGTAGTCGGCGGTGGCGTGCGACGCGGCCAGGTAACTGCCCGCGGGCAGCGCGTCGAGCAGCCGGCCGACCAGGCCCCACGGGTCGTCGGAGTCCGGGACGAAGTGCAGGATCGCCACCAGCATCAGCCCGACCGGCCGGGACAGGTCGATGGTGCGCCGCAGATCGGGATGGGCCAGGATCCGCTCCGGGTCGCGCAGGTCCGCGTCGAGGTACGCGGTCGCGCCCTCGGCCGAACTGGTGAGCAGCGCCCGCGCGTGGGCGAGCACGATCGGATCGTTGTCGACGTAGACCACCCGGGACTCGGGCGCGATGGCCTGGGCGACCTCGTGGGTGTTGTCGGCGGTCGGGATGCCGGTGCCGATGTCGAGGAACTGGCGGATGCCCGCCTCGCGGGCGAGATGACCGACGGCGCGCTGGAGGAAGCGGCGGTTCTCCAGGGCGGTGGTGCGGATGGTCGGGAAGGCCGCCGCGATGGCGTCGCCGGAGTCCCGGTCGGCCTGGAAGTTGTCCTTGCCGCCGAGCCAGTAGTTGTAGCGGCGGGCCGGGTGGGCCACCGAGGTGTCGATGCGGTCGCTGGGGTGGGCGGAGCCGGTCACGGCCCCCGGGGCGTCGGTGCTCACGGCTGCCTCCACGACTCTCGTGCCACCCGCCGGTGGGTCCGTCCCCTGTCGCTGGTCGCCCATGATAGTCCCGGTGGCGGCAGACAGTCGATCACCGCGGGTAGAGCTCGTCGCGGAGCCGGGCGAGCAGCTCCGGCGTCCGCTCCGGCGGCTCGGCCTCGACGCAGAGCCGCTCCATCGCCACCGCGTAGTAGTCGAGGTCGTCGCGCTTGTCGAGGTAGAGCGCGCTGGTGAGCTGCTCGATGTAGACGATGTCGGGCAGGTCCTGGTCGCCGAAGCGCAGGATGCTGAAGGCGCCGCCGGCCGCGGCGTGGCCACCGGCGGTGAACGGGACGACCTGCAACCGGATGCTAGGCGCCGACGTCGCCTCGATCAACGCGGTCAGCTGCTCGCGCATCACCGCCGGCCCACCGATCGGCCGGCGCAGCGCGGCCTCGTCGACCACCGCCCAGAGCTGGGGCGGGTGCGGGCGGCGCAGTAGCTGCTGGCGCCGCATCCGCAGGTCGACCCGGCGGTCGACCTCCGCGGCGTCGGCCCGGGGGTGGCCGAGCAGCACCACGGCCCGGGCGTACGCCGGGGTCTGCAACAGGCCGGGCACGAACTGCACCTCGTAGGTACGGATCAGCGCGGCGGCGGCCTCCAGCCCGAGGTAGGACTGGAACCAGCTGGGCAGCACGTCGCCGTAGCGGTGCCACCAGCCCGGGCTGTTGGCGTCCCGGGCGAGCTTGAGCAGCGGCTCCCGCTCCTCGGGCGCGGTGACGCCGTAGAGGGTGAGCAGGTCGGCGACGTCGCGCTCCTTGAACCCGACCCGACCCAGCTCCATCCGACTGATCTTGGATTCGGAGGCCCGGATCTCCCAGCCGGCGCCCTCCCGGGTCACCCCGCTGGCCTCCCGCAGCCGCCGCAACTGGGCGCCGAGCAGCATCCGCAGCACGGTCGGGCCGGTCGCCGGACCGCCCTCTGCGGAAACCATGGTCATGTGCCGCCCTCCGCACCTCGGCCGGACGCCCCCGCCCGGCCGACGTGTAAGCATGCCATGAACCCTCAGTGAGACGAACTCCTCCGAAGCGGTGGATCCGGTCCGGTCGACGGGACGGCCGGTCAGCCGATGAGGTGGTCGAAGTCGCCGTCGCGCGCGCCGAGCACGAAGGCGGCGATCTCGTCCACTGTGTAGATCAGCGCCGGCCCCTCCGGGTGGCGGGAGTTGCGCACCGCGATGCCCGCTCCGCCGGGCAGCTCGGCCAGCTCGACGCAGTTGCCGCTGGGGTTGCTCCGGCGGCTCTTCTGCCAGGTGAGCGGAGGCAGCTGGTTGATCGGAACGCCGTTGGGTGGCTGCTGCATCAAGCGGTGTCTTTCTCTCCGGGAGCCCGCCGGCGGCGGCCGGGGGTTGCCGCGGCGGTCGACGAAGGGCCTCCTGCACGTGCATCTGCTCTTGCATCTGCATCGGACGGCGAGCATGATAACGCACGTGAATGGTGCTCACCCGTTCACGTTGAGTTACTCCGAGCTGGGCTGGCTCGGAGTAGGCAGCCACCCGGCCGACGGCCGGCGGCGTTGCGGCGATGGGAGGGTTCGTGCCGGATCCGATGTCCGTGGCGTCCGGCATCTGCGCCGCTGGCGCGCTCCTCACCTCCTGGCAGCTGCGGCAGCGCGCGCTGCGCGCCGAAGCCGAGATCGAGCATCTCCAGGCCGAACTGGCGGCTGAACGGCACGCGGCCAGCCACGACCCCCTGACCGGCCTGCCCAACCGCCGCGCCTTCTACCGGCTGGCCGCCACCCTGCTCACCCGGGCGGACGGCCGGACGCTGATCGCGGTGGTCGTCGACCTCGACGACTTCAAGCAGGTCAACGACCGCTTCGGGCACGCCGCCGGCGACCAGGTGCTGATCATCGTGGCCGAGCGGCTGACCGCGTTCGCCGGCGACAACCTGGTCGCCCGGCTCGGCGGCGACGAGTTCGCCGGCCTGCTGGCCAGCCCGACCGTCGACCGGCGGTGGATCGACCACGCCACCCGGCGGCTCGGCGAGACGCTCGGCGCGCCCATCCCGCTCGGCGGGCGCAGCGTGCGGGTCACCGCGTCGGTCGGGCTCGCGCCGGTCACCGGCCCGGCACAGCTCACCGAGGCGCTCGGGCGCGCCGACGCCGCCATGTACCGGGCCAAGAGCCTCGGCACCGGTCGTCCGCCCCGGCAGCTGGTGGACAGCCCCCGCCTCGCCGAATGCTGACGGCGACCCCCGGCGGGCCGGTCAGGCTCGCGCTGGGCGCGACCCGCGCAGGGCGGAGCGGGCGAGGGTGACCAGCCCGTCCGGCGAGATCAACCCCCGGACGATGTCCAGCGCCTGCCGCCGCTCCCCCTCGGCCCGCGCCACGTCGAGCACCTGCCCGGCCCAGTCGCCCAGGTCGTCGAGCGCACGGACGGTGAGGAACCAGGCCAGCCGGGCCGGATCGGGCTCGGTGGGGCCGTAGCCGACGCGGAACGCAGCCTGCTGCGCCGCGGTGACCGGGGCGAAGGCCAGCACCCCGCCGAAGACGAACATCAGGTCGCACTCGGGCGGGGCGAGCACGGCGTCGTCCCAGTCGATCAGCCAGATCCGTCCGGCCGGCCCGAGCAGCAGGTTGCCCAGGTGCGGGTCGCCGTGGCAGACCACGGCCCGCGCCGGCCGGCCGCGCAGCTCGGCGCCGAGCGGCTCCACCGCGGCGGCCAGCTCGGCCACCGGGCCGGCGGCGGTCCGCCAGAGCCGGGCCAGTTCGTCGGCGAGCGGGTCACCCGGCCGGTGCCGGTTCACCCGTTCGTCGACCGCGCGCAGGGTGGCGAGCACCGCCGGATGGGTGCCGCCGCCGGGCGGCAGCAGGCCGGCCAGCTCGTCGGTCACCTCCGCCGCGTGCACCCGGGCCAGCACCTCGCCGTACGAACGCCAGTGGGCGTCGGTCATCGCGCCGCCGAGCGCCCGCTCGTCGGAGACCCAGGGCAGGACGGAGAGGCGGCGGTTGTCCCGGACGGTCCACGGTCGACCGTCGGGGCCGGGCAGTGGCGCGGGGATTCCCGGCACCCGCTGCCGGGCGAGGTGCGCCGACACGATCAGCCCGGCCGGCGTGCCGCCGCCGCTCAACTTGACCGCGTACCGGCCGCCGTCGGCGGCCTCGGCCCGCCACAGCAGGGCACGCCGGTCGGCGCCGAGGTCGACCGGCTCGGTGCCGGTGAGGCGCAGCCCGAAGTCGTCGTGCACCCAGTCGGTCAGCGGCAGCGGGTCTTCGGCCATCGGCACACCCTGCCAGCGACGGCGGGATGGGCGTACCGAATTTTCGACGCGCCCCGCGCGGCGCCGCGGCCGGTGCCGGCCGCGGCGCCCACCCCGGGTCAGACACCCCAGGAGCTGAGGTGTCAAGCAGCGGTGGGTAGGGCGGTTCGGTGTGACCAAGCGGTGGCTTGGTCGTAATGGGTGTTGGTCTTGAGGCAGCCGTGGAGGATGCCGACGAGGCGGTTGCCGATCTGGCGTAGGGCGGCGGGGTGGCTGACGTCGCGGGCGCGGAGTTCGTCGTAGTAGGCACGGACGGCGGTGTCGTGCAGGATCGCGGCGCCGGCCTGCATGTGCAGGGCGTCGACGAGTCGGTCGTTGTGCACGAACCGGGCGTGGACGGTTTTGGTTTTGCCGGATTGGCGGGTGATGGGTGCGGTGCCGGCGTAGTTCTTGCGGGATCTGGCGTCGGTGTAGCGGCCGGGAGCGTCACCGAATTCTGCGAGCACCCGGGCGCCGAGGATGGCGCCGATGCCGGGCTGGCTGAGGTAGACCTCAGCGTCCGGGTGCTGGCCAAAATGGGCCTCGACCTGGCCTTCCATGGTGCGGATCTCGGTGTTGAGGGTCTGCAGGATTGCCACTGTGGCCCGGACGGTCGCCGCGTATGCGCCGGTGACGATCTCGGACTGGCCCAGGTGCGCGGTGCGCAGTGCCTGCCGGATCGCTGCCGCCTTGGTGGGGATGTCGCGTCGGCGGGCCCGTTTGAGTGCGGCGCTGATCTGCGCCACGGTCAGCTTGGCCGCCGCAGCCGGTGTCGGGGCCTTGGCCAGCAGTTCCAGGGTGTCCGAACCGGTGAGCGTCAGGACCTCGTATGCCTGCAGCGCGGCGGGGAAGTACTCCCGCAGCGCGGCCCGCAGCCGCAGCGTGTGCCGGGTGCGTTCCCAGATCAGCGTCTGGTGGGCCCGGGCGACGACCTTGACCGCCTCGGCGATGTCGGAGTCCGCGGCGACCTGCCGCAGCTGGTGCCGGCGGGTCCGCACCATGTCCGCCAGGGTGCGCGCGTCGGCCTTGTCGCTCTTGGCGCCCGAGATCGACATCAGCTCCCGATGCCGGGCGGCCTGCTTCGGGTTGACCCCGTAGACCTGATAGCCGGCCGCGACCAGCGCCCGTACCCACGGGCCACGGTCGGTCTCGATACACACCAGCACCTGCGCCGGCGAGGCATCCTCCGGCAAGAACCCGGCCACCAGGTCATGGAAACGAGCCACGCCGTCCACACCCTCGGGCAGCCGCACGGCCCGCAACGTCCGGCCGCGCTCGTCCTGCACCTCTACATCGTGATGATCTTCTGCCCAGTCGTCCCCGACGAACAGCACACCCGCCTCCGCTTCACCACACCGACCACTCTCGGCAGCCCACGGAAGAGCCCGGCGGCCTAATGGACCAGTGCTCACGCGCAGCGGCGGGCACGACACCCCATCAGCCGTTCCTCTCCCGACCACGAGCGGGGGCACGCTCTGACCCCAGGACTTCCAAGTCCAGGCGAGGGGAGTGCTCACCCACCCGCGGCTACCGGTGTCGAGTCTGCCAACGGCTCACCCGACAGCTCCCATTAGGCCAGGGTCTTCAGGTACTCCGCGAGCGCGTTGTAGGACTCGGCGGCCCCCTGCTCCATCCCGGAGCTGACCATGCCGTCCCGCTCCTGCTTCGTGTCGAAGCGGGTTGTCCCGGTGACCACGGTCCGGCCGCCCTGCTCGGTGAAGACCAGCGTCTCCACCGCGACGTGCCCCGGCATGCCCTCGTACTCGAAGGTCTGCACGATCCGGTCGGGCGCCTCGATCTCGCGGAACTCGCCGCGGAAGCCGTAGGAGTTGCCGTCCGGGGCGTGCTCGACGAACCGGTAGCGGCCGCCGACCCGGAAGTCGATCTCGACGTCGAGCGGGTTGCCCCGTCCCCACCAGCGCTTCAGGTGCTCCGCCCGGGTGTGCGCGGCGAAGACCAGGTCGCGCGGGGCGTCGAAGGCACGGGTGAGGGTGATCTCGTGGTCGGAGGGAAGCTCCACGACCAGGTCACTGAGCTGACTCATCGCTGTTCTCCTTCAGTTCTCGCAGGTAGCTGTCCAACGTGTCGTAACGGTCGTCCCAGAGCCGGCGGTACTGGTCGACCCACTCGGCGAGCGTGCGCAGCGGCGTCGGGTCGAGGCGGCAGCGGCGCCACTGCGCCTCCCGGGTGCGCACGATCAACCCGGCCCGTTCCAGCACGTTGAGGTGCTTGGAGATGGCCTGGACGCTCACCGGGAACGGCTCCGCCAATTCGTTGACGGTCGCCTCGCCGGCCGCCAGCCGGGCCAGGATGGCCCGCCGGGTCGGGTCCGCGAGGGCGGCGAAGACGGTGCTGACCGGATCTGCTGACATCACCCTCAACCAACTGGTTTATAAACCGATAGGTTGAACATACTCGTCAGGCCGGCGCCACCTACTGGGTCGGCGAGGCGCTGCACAAACTCGACTACCGTGACGCCGGGCCGAAGCCGGACACCACCGGCCGCACCGCCAGGGCGCTGGCGCTCAACGCCGCGCACCTGACCCGGCTGCTGGCCGAGCAGCCGTACCCGCCGCCGGACGCGAAGAACGCCGGGGTCGGCCCCAGCCGGGAGCCGGCCTGACCACGGTGGTCGGTCACCGCCACCCGTAGCCGGCGCGCAGCGCCCGACCCACCCGGTCGAAGCGGGCGCGGTCCAGCACCGCGCCCTCCCGCCGGATGCTGTCCTCGCGCATGGTCAGCACCCGGTCCAGTCGCACCCAGCTGGGCCGGTTGTCCCGGTCCCAGGAACCCGGGCCGAGGGCCAGCCAGTGCCGCTGTCCGTCCCGCTCGCTCTGGCTGGACAACATCAACCCGAACAGCGTCCGGCTGTGCCGGCCGACCACCAGCACCGGGCGGTCCTTGCCCTGGCGCGGGTCGTCCTCGTACGGCACCCAGGTCCAGACGATCTCCCCCGGGTCGGCGTGCCCGTCCAACTCCGGGGCGTACGTCAACTCACGGCGCTGCAGCACGGCGACCTGGCGCCGACGGGCGACCTGGGCCGGCGCGGGCCCGGAACGCCGGGGACGCGGGACGACGGCGCCGCCCACCCGGCTGATGCGTGCCGCCACGTTCCTCAACAGACCTGCCACGGCGGGCAGCCTATCGCCCGCCCACCGCGGGGCCGGCGGAGGCCGCGGCAATCCGGTGGCACTCGCACGCGGTCCCGTCGATGATCGTCGGCATGTCCGTGCCCGCCCACCAGGTCCGCGCCCGCTACTGTGCGGAGACCATCACCGTCTACCAGGCGTACCCGCCGGAGATCGCCCGCGCCGCGCTGGCCGCCGGACGCTTCGTGTCACCGTTCAAGCGGGAGCGGATGACCTGGATCAAGCCGTCGTTCCGCTGGATGATGTACCGCTGCGGCTGGGCCACCAAGCCGGGACAGGAACGCGTGCTGGCCGTCGAGATCACCCGCGCCGGGTTCGAGTGGGCGCTGGCGCACGCCGGCCTGAGCAGCTACGACCCGCGCCGGTACGCCGACCGGGCCGCCTGGTCGCGCCAGCTGAGATCCAGCCCGGTCCGGGTGCAGTGGGACCCGGAGCGGTCGCTGCGGCTCGCCCCGCTGCCGCACCGGTCGGTGCAGGTCGGGCTCTCCGGCGAGGCGGTGCGGCGGTACGTCGACGAGTGGCTGGTCGGCCTGACCGACGTGACCCCGACCGCCCGCGCCATCCGCGAACTGCTCGACGCCGGCGACGACCCGGCCGCCGAGGCGCTGCTGCCACCCGAGCGCCCGTACCCGTTGCCGCCCGAGGTCGCCGCCGTGGTCGGCGCGACGACGTCGTGACGGACTCCGACCGGTGACGACGGCGGGTGGGTGTCGAACCGCTCAGGACACCGGTACGCGGCCGGCGCGTGCTTGACTGGGGCGGTCGGTGCCGGGAAGGGTGAGGGCGGTGGCGGATGATCTTCGAGGTACGGACGCGGAGCCTGCCCGGTAGGCCGGCGGCGATCGGCTCCGCCGGGACGTACACCCTGGTGGTGGACCGACCCGCCGACGGCGGCGGCGAGGGCCTGGGGTTCAACGGGGGCCAGTTGCTCTACCTGGCGGTGGCCGGCTGCGTCTCCAACGACCTGTTCCGGGAGGCGCGGGCGGCCGGCATCGAGCTGTGGCGGGTGGAGGTGACCGTGCGCGGCGACTTCACCGGCGACCCGGCGGTCTCGACGGAGATCACCTACGACGTACGGGTGGAGGGGAACGCCTCGGCGGAGCGGCTCGGTGAGCTGGTCGGCCGGGTGGACGCGATCGCGGAGATCCCCAACTCGCTGCGCGCGGGCACGGCGGTGCGGCTGGGCCGGGCCGACGTGGTGGGCGGCGTCGGTGCCTGATCCGGCGCGCGGCAGCGGGACCGGCGGGGTCGGTCCGTCTCGCCGGACCGCCGTTGGCGCCCTTCTCGCGCTGACCCTGCTGGCCGGCTGCACCGACGGCGGCTCGCCGGGCGGCACGCCGGCCGCCGGGCCGTCGGCGGTCGCCACCACCGCGACGCCGGGCCCGTCGGCCGCCGCGCCCGTGGTCGAGACCCGCGACGACTTCGCCGCCCTGTTTCGGCAGGCGGGGCTGCGCGGCACCTTCGTGCTGTACGACGTCTCCGCCGGCCGCGTCGTGATGGTGGATCGGGCGCGGGCCGAGCGCCGGTTCATCCCCGCGTCGACGTTCAAGATCCCGCACAGCCTGATCGCGCTGGAGACCGGCGTGGTCCGCGACGAGCACGAGAAGGTCCCGTACGGCGGCCGGCCGCAGCGCGTCGCCGCCTGGGAGCAGGACATGGGGCTGCGGGACGGGATCCGCGTCTCCAACGTCCCGGTGTTCCAGGAACTGGCCCGGCGGATCGGCGCGGAGCGCGAGCGGGAGTGGCTGAACCGGCTCGGCTACGGCAACGGCGAGGTCGGTCCGGCGGTGGACCGGTTCTGGCTGAGCGGGCCGCTGGAGATCTCGGCCGACGAGCAGGCCCGGTGGCTGGCCCGGCTGGCCCGCGGCGAACTGCCGGCCGACCCGGCCCACCAGGCGACCGTGCGGGACATCCTGCGCCTGGAGCGCGGCGCCGGGCACAGCCTGTACGGCAAGACCGGGCTCACCGACGCCACTGACCCCGGCACCGGCTGGTGGGTCGGCTGGGTCGAGCGCGGCGACCGGCTCTACACGTTCGCGCTGAACGTGGACGTCACCACCGACGCCGACGCCGAGCGGCGGCTGCCGCTGGGCCGGCGGTTGCTGCACCGCCTCGGCGCCCTGCCCACCGCCTGACGAACCCGGAGGAAAGCCGCCGGTGGTCGGGCCGCCCCGGACAGCGAATGGGGCTACCGGCAGTTCACCATCGCGGGCCCCGGCGGCCACCGCCTGCACCTGTTCCGCTTCCTCGATTGAATCCACGGCAATCGAGCATGGAGGGCGGCCCACCGACCGCGGGTGGCCAGCGCGAGGTCAGATGCTGTCTACTTCGTAGTGGCCGTGGCCACAGCGATCAGAGTGCTTTGAAAATGCATGCTACCTCCGGCACATGTCGTCCTCCGGGAATTACGCCAAGGACCGTAACCTGAACGATCGCATCCCGTCCATGGCCTTCGATCGCCTAAACCATCGAGGATGGCGAGGTGATTTACTTTTCGGTCATGGGCGGAACGGCGTTGGGGTTCTGAGTCCGTACCCGGCCGAGCGCGTCCAGCTCGTCGAACCGGCTGCCGGGCCGCCGCTGCGTACGAGCCGGAGACGCCGGGTACCTCGATGCGACGGCGATGGCCGCATGGATCGCCCACCCCGATTTCCATGTCGTCAAGTGACCCGGCCCAGCAGCCGGTGGCCTGCCGCTCCTGGACCGGATTCCACGTTTCGGTGGAGGCGCGCCCGGTCGACCTCGAGCAGCCGCTACCGGCCTCGTCCGGAACGCTGCCGGACGGGGCAGGCTACGGTCGAACCGCGAAGCTGGCGACGACGCTGCGCCCACACCAGGGGGGGAACATGGCCGAACTGCCCGATGACCTGCCGATCTTCGAGCGCAGCGCGGTACGGCTGGTGGTGCTCGACGGCGACGACCGGGTGCTGCTGTTCCACACCCGCGACCCGGACCACCCCCGGCTGGGCACCTGGTGGGAGCTGCCCGGCGGCGGGATGGACCCCGGCGAGACGTACCTGGACACGGCGGTGCGCGAGCTGCGCGAGGAGACCGGCATCGTGGCCGATCCCGCGCAGATCGGCCCGCCCACCTGGCGACGGCGCGCCAGCTTCGTGCACCGGCAGCGGCGGCACCTCCAGGACGAGGTGATCGTCCCGGTACGGCTGGCCGGACCCGGACCGGACGTGGACGAGGCAGACCGGCTCGACTACGAGCTGGAGGACTACTTCGGGTTCCGGTGGTGGCCGGTCGCCGAGGTGGTCGCCAGCGGCGAGCGGTTCTACCCCGGCCAGCTGCCCGCGCTGCTGACCGGCTTCCTGGCCGGCGAGGAGATCGACGAGCCGTTCGAGCTGTGGTCGTAGCCGGGCCGGAAACCGGTCGGCCGACGGTGGTGACGCGCGCCCGCGCGGCGGGCACAGTGGAGCGGTGACGACGGACATCCGCACTCCCCTGGCCCGCTACGCCGACCGCCTGCACGCCCGGGCCGGCGACGGGCATCATGTCGCCTCCCCGCTAGGCGCCTGGCTGCTGCTGGCGCTCGCCGCACCGGCGGCCACCGGCCCGGCCCGCGCGGCGCTGGAGGAGGCGCTCGGCACCGACGCGTCCACCGCCGCCGAGGCCGCTCACGCCCTGCTGGCGGCGCCGCACCCGCTGGTCCCCTCGGCCACCGCGTTCTGGCACCGGCCCGACCACGGGACCGCCGCGCTCGACCGGTGGCGGGCCACCCTGCCGGGGCCGACCGCCACCGGCTCGGTGCCCGACCAGGCCGGCCTCGACGCGTGGGCCCGCGAGCACACCCTCGGCCTGATCGAGGCGTTCCCGCTGAAGGTCGACCCGGAGGTGCTGCTGATCCTGGCCAGCGCGCTGGCCACCCGGGTCTCCTGGGCCGACCCGTTCGACGTGGCGCCGGCCGCCGCGTTGGGGCCGGACAGCGCCTGGGCCGGCCGGCTGGACCGGGTACTGCGCACCCCGCGGCGCGGCCACCGCTGCTGGATCGCCACCGACCAGCGGGCCGGTGACGTCGTCGTGCACGCCGCGCCCGCCCAGCCGGCCGGGACCGGCGACGGCGAGGCCGGGTTGCTGGTGGTCTCCGTCGCGGCCGCGCCCGGCGTGCCGGCCGGGGACGTGCTGGCCGCCGCCCACGGGATCGCGACCGGTGCCCTCGACGCACCGGGCGATCAGCCCCCGCCCGGCCGGCGTTCCCTGTTCGACCTCCCGCTCGGCGACACGCCGCTGTGGACGCTGCGGGAGGAGCCGACCCGCACCTACGCCCCGGACGGCCGCGAGGAGCGCACCGCTGCCGTCCTGCCCTGCTGGTCGGCGGAGAGCCGGCACGAGCTGGTCGCGCCCGAGCTGGGGTTCGCCGCCGCGAACGCGGCCTTCGCCGAGCTGCTGGACGTCGTTCCGGAGCCGGATTTCGCAGCGGCCCAGGTGGCGATGGCCCGCTACGGTCGGTACGGCTTCGAGGCCGCCGCCGTCACCGCGCTGATGGACTGGATGAGCCTGCCGCCGGAGGGCGTCGCCCGGGTCGCCGAGCTGCGCTTCGGCCACCCGTACGCGGTGATCGCGGTAGCCACCGACACGCGGACCGGCGGGGCGACCGGGCCGTGGCACGGCCTGCCGGTCTTCTCCGCCTGGGTCGCGGAGCCGGATGAGCTGCCGGCGGCCGACCTGGCCGACCGGTACGAATGACCCTCGGGGGGCCCGCCGGGCGGGCCCCCCGGGAACACTCACACCCCTGCCAGCACCTTCTCCTCCGCGCGCTCGGCGGCGCGGGCGGCGAGCCGCCGTTCCCGCTCCTGCGCGCCGATCAGGTCGTCCGGCAGCGAGTCGGGCACCTCGACGTCGAACCGGCGCAGCAGCCGGATCGCGAACCCGCCGAGGGTGACCAGCACCAGCGCCGCGCCGAAGCAGACGTACGCGAAACCGATGCCGCGGCCCTCGCCGGTGCCGATCACCGCGCCCACCGAACCGGCCAGTGCCCCGCCCGGGGCGAGCATCGGCTCGAACAGCGCGGTGGCCCCCGGCGCGAGCAGCGCGAAGCCGATCGGCAGGGTCGACCAGGAGATGGTCTGGTTCAGGCTGAACACCCGGCCGTGGAACCGCTGCGGCACCTTGACCTGCACGATGGTGGCGTAGATGGACTGCGCGGTGGTCATCGCCATGGCCAGCCAGAACGCGCCCACGCAGATCATCGCCACCGAGGCGTCCAGGCCGATCAGCACGCAGCCGACAGCGGTGCCCAGGTTGCCGATCAGCACGCCGATCATCCGCCGGTGCCGGGGCCCGCCCCAGATCGACATGAGCACGCCGCCGGCCACCGCGCCGCACGCCTCGGCCAGCGCCACCTGGGCCACCTGCGTCGCGGTGCCGAAGGAGAGCACCAGCGGCGTGGTGAGCACCAGCGCGGGCGCCAGGAAGATGTTGCCCACCGCGAAGTAGCCGAGCATCAACCGGAAGCCGCGGTGCTGCCAGGAGTAGCGCAGCCCGTTGGCGATCGCCACCAGCAGCCGCTCCTTGGGCCGCCACCCGAGCAGGTCCGGGAAGCGGACCACCGCCAACGTCAGCACCGCCACCAGGTAGCTCGCGACGTCGATCAGCAGGATGCCCTTGAGCTCGATGGCGGCGAGCAGCCCGGCCGCGAAGACCGGCATCAGCAGCATCGCGAAGCCGTTGGAGAGCTGGGTGATGCCCATCGCGTGGCCGAGGTAGCGCTTCGGCACCAGCTGTGGCACCGCCGACTGGAACGCGATGCGTTGGAACGATCCGGCGACCTGGCTCAACGCGACCAGGCCGTAGATGTGCCAGAGGGCCAGATTGTCGGTCCACAGCAGCGCAGCCAGGACGACCTGCACCGAGCCGGCACTGCTGCTGGCGATCATCATGATCTTCCGGCGGCTGACCCGGTCGGTGATCGCCCCGGCGACCGGCAGCATCAGCACACCGCAGATCAGCGCGAGCGCCCAGAGCAGCCCCAGGTTGGCCACCGACCCGGTCTGGGTGAACAGCCAGATCGGCAGGGCGAACGCGGTGAGCGCCGACCCGGTGGTGGAGACCAGCTGCCCGATGGTGATCGCGACGAACCGGGCCATCGACGGCTTGACCGTCGTCCCCGCCGGCCGGTCGGTCACGCCGACCCGCTGGTGGGCCGCCAGCACCCAGCCGGCGTCCTCGCCCCGCGCCTGCGGGCCGAGGTCCGCGACGTCGCCGGCCGCGACGGCCCGGTGGGTGCGGGTGACGATCTCGGCCAGCTCGTCGGCGCGGTACTTCAGGAAGAAGTGCCCGGCCTGGTCGAGCACCACCAGCGCCAGGGTGTCGCTGAGGAACTGCCACTCGGCGTACCGCTCGGTGTGGTAGTCGGTGACCGGATCCTCCGAGCCCACCACCGAGATAATCGGGGCACGCAGCTTCGCCGCCCCCCGGTCCAGCAGCCCGGTGAAGTACTCCTCCGACGCCCGGGAGTCGGCCCGCATGTTGCTGATGATCCGGTCGGCCTGCTCCGGATCCAGCTCGTCGGTGTCCACGCCCATGGACTTCAGCCAGCTGGCGTAGTGCCGGTTGCTGCGCAGCCGCTCCAGCCGGTTGCGCAGCGCGGCGAACGCCCCCTTGGGCCGGGCGAACGGGAACATGGCGCCGATGTAGAGCGCCTCCAGTTCCCGCCCGGCCGCCTCCACCTTGCGGGCCACCTCGGCGACGATCGCGCTGCCCACGCCGCAGTGGCCGTAGAGGGCGATCGGCCCCTCGATCCGCTCCAGGATCTCCTCGGCGACCCGGGTGGTCAGCTCGTCGAACGGCAACGCGTCCTCGCTGAGCCCGACGTCGTGGCCGGGGATGGCCAGCGACCAGAGCGCGTGCCCGGCGGGCAGCGCGTCGGCGAGCGGCTGGTAGACGATCGCGCTGCCGCCGCCGTACGGGACGCAGACGTAGGTGAGCACCCGCTGGGCGGCCGGGATGGGCCTGGTCAGCTCGTAGAGCAGCCGGCGCGGGCCCTCCGCCTCGCCGGTGCCGGACATGAACGCGGCCAGCTCGCGGATGGTCCGCTGCTGGAACAGGTCCATCACGCCGACCGGCCGGCCGCCGTGCTCCGCCTTGCGGATCTTGGCGACCACCTGGGTGGCGAGCATCGAGTGCCCGCCGAGGTCGAAGAAATCGTCGTCGATGCCGAGCGTGTCGACGCCGAGCACCTCCGACCAGATGCCGGCCAGCAGCC
Source organism: Micromonospora sp. CNZ280 (assembly GCF_011759515.1). Taxonomy (NCBI): domain Bacteria; kingdom Bacillati; phylum Actinomycetota; class Actinomycetes; order Micromonosporales; family Micromonosporaceae; genus Micromonospora; species Micromonospora sp. CNZ280. The sequence continues at coordinate 534,531 of NZ_JAAOYP010000005.1, read as the reverse complement.
GTTCGGTGTCGTCGCGCGGCTCGACCAGCGCGACGGACGCCTCCCGGGTGACCACCGGCGCGGGCAGCGCCCGGCGGTCCAGCTTGCCGTTCGGGCTCAACGGCAGCGCGTCCAGGGTGACGAACGCGTTCGGCACCATGTACTCGGGCAGGGTCTCCTTCAACGCCGCCTTCAACGCCGCGTGCTCGGCAGCACCAACCAGGTACGCGGTCAGCCGCTTGTCGCCCGGGCTGTCCTCGCGGACGATCACCGCCGCCTCGGTCACCCCCGGCTGCTCGCGCAACGCGCTCTCGATCTCGCCCAGCTCGATCCGCAGGCCGCGCAGCTTGACCTGGTGGTCGATCCGGCCGAGGAACTCGATGACGCCGAGATGGTCCGCGCCGGGCGCGGTGCGCCAGCGGGCCAGGTCGCCGGTGCGGTACAGCCGGGCGCCCGGCTCGCCGGAGAACGGGTCCGGCACGAACCGCTCGGCGGTGAGCGCCGGCCGGCGGTGGTAGCCGCGGGCCAGCCCCACCCCGCCGATGTGCAGCTCGCCGGCCACCCCCACCGGGCACTCGTTGCCGGCCGGGTCGAGCACGTGCAGCCGCAGGTTGGCGATGGGCGCGCCGATCGGCACGCTGGTCAGGCCGGCCAGCAGCGCCGGGTCGCAGTGCCAGGAGCTGACGTCGATGGCCGCCTCGGTGGGGCCGTACAGGTTGTGCAGCCCGCACCACGGCAGCCGGGCGGTGAAGTCCACCGCCGAGGCCAGCGGCAGCTCCTCACCGGAGCAGATCACCCGGCGCAGCGCCGTCGCCGCCTCGACGCCGTCCTCGGCGAGGAAGACGGTCAGCATCGACGGCACGAAGTGGGCGGTGGTGACCCGCTCGGCGACCAGCAGGTCGCGCAGGTAGCCGGCGTCCTTGTGCCCGCCGGGCTTCGCCACCACCAGCCGGGCGCCCTCGCGCAGCGGCCAGAAGAACTCCCACACCGACACGTCGAAGCTGGCCGGGGTCTTCTGCAGCACCGCGTCGTCGGCGCCGAGCCGGTAGGTCGTCTGCATCCAGTCGAGCCGGTTGACGATGCCCCGGTGGGTGTTCGGCACCCCCTTGGGCCGGCCGGTGGAGCCGGAGGTGTAGATGACGTACGCCAGGTGCTCCGGGCCGGCCGCCGGCGCCGGGTCCACGGTCGGCTGGTCGGCCCAGACGCCCTCGTCGTCGAGGGCGAGCACGGTGGCGCCGGTGTCCGGCAGCACGTCGCGCAGGTGCCGCTGCACCAGCACCACCGGCGCGGCCGCGTCGGTGACCATGAACGCCAGCCGGTCGGCCGGGTACTCCGGGTCCAGCGGCAGGTAGGCGCCGCCGGCCTTCAGCACGCCGAGCAGCCCGGCGACCAGCTCGACCGACCGCTCGGCGCAGACGCCGACCAGGGTCTCCGGGCCCACCCCGGCCGCGCGCAGCCGGTGCGCGATCCGGTTCGCGGCGGCGTTCAGCTCGGCGTACGTGACCGAGCGGCCCTCGAAGGTGACCGCCACCGCGTCCGGGGTGGCGGCGGCCCGCTCCTCGATCGGCCCGTGCAGGGTCTGCTCGCGCGGGAAGTCGGCGGCGGTGTCGTTCCAGCTCGCCAGCAGCCGCCGCTCGGCCGGGGCGAGCAGGTCGAGCGCGGAGATCGGGGTGTCCGGCGCGGCGACCACCGCGTGCAGCAGCGCGGCGAGCCGCTCCGCCATCCGCTCGACGGTGGCCCGGGTGAACAGGTCGGTGTTGAAGACCAGCTTGGCGTAGAGCCCGTCGACGGTCTCCACCGCGTGCAGTTCGAAGTCGAACCGGGTGGCCCGCAGCTCCATCGGCTTCCAGTCGAACGTGACGTCACTGGCGTCGGAGACCTCGTTGAACCGGCCGATCTCGTAGTTCTGCAGCACGAACATGGCCTGGAACACCGGCGAGCGGCTGACGTCCCGGGGCAGCCCCAGCTCGTGCACCACCTTCGCGAACGGCACCTCGGCGTGCTCCAGGCCGTCCAGCACGCTGCGCCGGGTGCGCTCCAGCAGCTCGGCGAAGGTCGGGTCGCCGGTCAGCTCGGCCCGCAGCGGCACCATGTTGATGAACATGCCGACGACGTCTTCCAGCTCCGGCACCGACCGGCCGGCGACCGAAGCCCCGACGGCGAAGTCCTCCTGACCGGCGTGCCGAGCCAGGAACACCTGGTACGCGGCGAGCAGCGTCATGAACAGGGTGCCGCCGTACGAGCGGGTCAGCGCGAGCAGTCCGTCCGCGGCGGCCCGGTCCAGCCGCAGCTCCACGAAGTCGCCGGTGTAGGTCTGGGTGGCCGGGCGCGGCAGGTCCAGCGGCAACTCCAGCGGCGTGATGCCGGCCAGCCGCTGCTTCCACCAGTCCAGGTGCCGGCGGGCCGCCGACCCCTCCAGCTCCCGCGCCTCCCAGTGGGCGAAGTCGCCGTACTGGATCGGCAGCGCCGGCAGCTCGCCGCCGCGGTAGAGGGTGATCAGGTCGCGCAGCAGCACGTCCACCGACCAGCCGTCGCCGACGATGTGGTGCTTGCTGAGGAACAGCACGTGCTGGTCGACGTTCAGCCGGATCAGCAGCGCCCGCAGCAGCGGCCCCTCGGCCAGGTCGAACGGCTCCGTCGCGGCCGCCTCCACCAGCGCCTGCGCGGCTGTTTCGTCCGGCGCGTCCACGATGGTCAGCGGCACCTCGACCGCGTCCTGCACCACCACGGTCGGCCGGCCATCGGCGTCGGCCGGAAACCGGGTGCGCAGCGACTCGTGCCGGCGGGTCAGCCCGGCCAGCGCGGCGCGCAGCGCCGCGACGTCGAGCGGCCCGCGCACCCGCAGCGGCACCGCGATGTGGTACGCCGCCTCGCCCGGAGCGAGCTGGTCCATGAACCAGACCCGCTCCTGGGCGTACGACAGCGGCACCTCGGCGTCCGGCGGACGCGGGCCGATCCGGGCCGCGGGCACGGCGGACTGCCGCTTGCGCAGCCGCTGGGCGATCAACGCCTGGCGGGCCGCGTCCCGGGCCGGATCCTTCAGGTCGGTCATCGGGGATTGTCCTTCTCCGCCGCGAGCAGCGCGGCGACCTCGGTTTCGGAGAGCTCGTCGAGTTCGGCGGCGATCCGCTGCTCGATCTGGGCGGCCAGGTCGGCCACCACCGGGGTGCTGAACAGCGCCCGCATCGGCAGGTCGACGTCCACCTCGGCCCGGATCCGGGCCATCGCCCGCATGCCGCGCAGCGAGTTGCCGCCCAGGGCGAAGAAGTCGTCCAGGGCACCGACCTTGTCCACCTGCAGGATCTCGGCGTACACCTCGGCGACCAGCGCCTCGGCGTCGGTGCGCGGGGCGAGGAACCCGTCGGCGGCCGGCTCGGCGGCGGCCGGGGCGGGCAGCGCCGCGGTGTCCAGCTTGCCGTTCGGGGTCAGCGGCAGCGCGTCGAGCCGGACGAACGCCGACGGCACCAGGTGCGCCGGCAGGTCCCGGGCCAGGTCGGCGGCGAGGGCCGCCTCGTCGGCCGTGCCCACGAGGTAGCCGACCAGGGTCGGCTCCCCGGAGTCGGTACGGACCACGACCGCCGCCGCGGTCACGTCCGGCCGGGCCAGCAGCGCCGACTCGATCTCGCCCAGCTCGATCCGCATGCCCCGGACCTTGACCTGGTTGTCGCGGCGGCCGAGGTACTCCAGCGTGCCGTCGGGCCGCCAGCGGGCCAGGTCGCCGGTGCGGTACATCCGCTGCCCGGCCGGCCCGTACGGGCACGGCAGGAAGCGCTCGGCGGTGAGGCCGGGCCGGCGCAGGTAGCCCCGGGCCAGCTGGTCGCCGGCCACGTACAGCTCACCGACCACCCCCGGCGGGACCGGGTTGAGCGCCCCGTCGAGCAGGTACGCCCGCGTGTTCCAGGTGGGCCGGCCGATCGGCACCGCGCCGGCGGGCAGTTCCCCGCCCGGCGCGATCCGGGCGGCCACGCAGCCGACGGTCGCCTCGGTCGGGCCGTATTCGTTGATCATCGCGACGTCGCCGTGGGCGGCCCGCCAGCCGGCGAGCTGCTCACCGGTGAGCGCCTCGCCGCCGATCACCAGGTCGGTGGTGGGCGACAGCTCGGCGTCGAGCAGCGGCAGGTGGCTGGGGGTGACCTTGAGGAAGGTCGGCCGGCCGCCGGCCCGCGCGCCGGGCTCGTCGATCGCCGCGAGCCGGACCGCGCCGCCGGCGGTGAGCGGGCCGAGCAGCCCGGTGACGGTCAGGTCGAACGAGACCGGCGAGTGCAGCAGCGCGGTGCCGGCCAGCCCCGGGTAGGTGTCCCGGGCCCAGGCGAGGTACGCGGTCACCGCCCGGTGCTCCACCACCACGCCCTTCGGCCGGCCGGTGGAGCCGGAGGTGTAGAGCACGTACGCCGGGTGCTCCACGCGCAGCGGGGCGACGCGGTCGGCGTCGGTCAGGTCGTCGCCGTCGCCGTCGAGCGGGCCGTCGAGCACCAGCGCGCCGGCCGGCACCAGCGCGGCGGTCTCCGGGGTGGCCAGCACCAGCGCCGGCTCGGCGTCGGCGAGCAGGTAGGCGATCCGGCCGGCCGGGTAGCCGGTGTCCACCGGCACGTACGCGGCGCCGGACTTGAGCACCGCGAGGATGGCGACCACCAGCTCCACCGAGCGGGGCAGCGCCAGCGCGACCCGGGTCTCCGGGCCGGCGCCGCGGGCCACCAGCAACCGGGCCAGCCGGTTGGCGTCGGCGTTCAACCGGGCGTAGGTCAGTTCGGCGCCGTCGCGGACCAGGGCGGGCGCGTCCGGGGTGGCCGCCACCTGCCGCTCGAACTCCGCCACCAGGGTGCTCGGCGGCACGTCGCGGGCGGTGTCGTTCCAGGTGGACAGCACCAGGTCCCGCTCGGCGTCGGTGAGCAGCGGCAGCGCCGACACCCGCTGCGCCGGGTCGGCGACGGCGGCGGTGAGCAGCCGCACGTACCGGGCGACGACCGTCTCGGCGGTGGCCCGGTCGAACAACGCAGTCCGGTACAGCAGCCGGCTGGTGCCGGTGGTGATGTCGAAGGCCAGGTCGTCCTTGGTGGTGCCGAGCGGCGCCGGGTCGAGGCCGGAGTCCGGGATGTAGTTCAGCGCGGTCTGGAAGACCGGCTGCACCGACGGGTCCCGCTGCGGGTCGATCGCCTCGACGATCCGCTGGAACGGGGTGCCGCCCTGCTCCATCGCGTCGACCAGCCGGTCGCGGACCCGGACCAGCAGCTCGGCGAAGGTCGGGTCACCGGCCAGGTCGCAGCGCAGCGCCACCGGGTTGACGAACATGCCGATCAGCCGGGCCAGCTCCGGGTTGTCCCGGCCGGCGGTGGAGACGCCCACCACCACGTCCTCGTCGCCGGAGATCCGGGACAGCAGCGCGGTGAACGCGGCCAGCAGCACCATGTACGGGGTGGCCGCCGAGCCGGCGGCGAGCTGGCCGGCCCGGTCCAGCAGCCCGGCGGGCAGGTCGAAACGCACCTCGTCGCCGGCGAACCCCAGCTGCGCCGGGCGGGGCCGGTCCAGCGGCAGGGCGGTCACCGCCGGCGCGCCGGCCAGCTGCTCGCGCCAGAAGTCCAGCTGCCGGTCCAGCTCCGGGCCGGCGAGCTGGTCGCGCTGCCAGACCGCGTAGTCCGCGTACTGGATGGGCAGCTCGGGCACGTCGGCGGGCGCGCCGGTCAGCGCCGCCCGGCTGAACGCGGCCAGTTCCTCGGTGAACAGCACCGCCGAGTGGCTGTCGAACACCGCGTGGTGCACCACGAACAGCAGCGCGAGCTGGTCGTCGGTGAGCCGGAGCAGCCGCGCCCGCCACAGCGGCGGCGCGTCCAGCGGGATCGGGGTGCGGGCCAGCCCGGTCAGCAGGTCGTGGGCGTGTCGCTCGCGCTCCGCCGCCGGCAGGTGCCGCAGGTCGGTCTCGGGCAGGTCGACCGGCTCCGCGGCGCGGACCACCTGGACCAGGTCACCGTCCTGCGTGCGCAGGTGGGTGCGGAGCGACTCGTGCCGGGCGACGATCTGCCCGAGCACCGCGTTGGCCTGCTCCCGGGTGAGGCCGGCCGGGAACCGGCACGGGCTGGACACGTTGTAGACCGGCGAGCCGGCGTCGAGCTGGTTGGCCAGCCACACCCGCTCCTGGGCGAAAGAGGCCGGGAAGGTCCACTCGCTCATGACGCGGCCTCGCGGACCGAGCGCGGACGCATGTCCGTCCAGACGGTGTCGATGTGCGCCAGGCACTCCTCCCGGGTGCCGGCGAAACCGGCCTCGTACCACCCAGCGGGGAGGTCGCGCTCGGCCGACCAGATCGAGTACTGCTCCTCGTCGTTGCGGACGACCAGGAATCGGGTTTCGGCCATCACTTCGCTCCGTTGCTCTCGGGGGTGTGCGGTTCGGCCATCGCCACAGCAATCTTGCGGGGGCCGGTGAACGGCTCCCGCCCGTGCGCGGCGGTCATGTTGTCCACCACCAGCACGTCGTCGCGCTGGTAGTCGAAGCGGACGCTGGCCGCCCGGTACGCGGCCCGCAGGTGCTCCATCACGTCGGCGGGGATCTCCCCACCGTCGCCGTAGTAGGTGTTCGACGGCAGTTCGTCGGCGCCGAACATGGCCAGCAGCCCCTCCTGGTAGTCCTTCGGCAGGGTGCTGATGTGGAAGAAGGTGGCGTGGTTGAACCAGCGCGGGGTGTCCGAGCCGGGCCGGTGGTGCACCACGTCCCGCACCGCCCGGGTCCGCAGCCCGTCCTTGCCGCGCCACTCCAGCTCGATCCGGTTCGCCGCCGCGTACGCCTCGACCTCGGCCCGGTCGTCGGTGTTGAACACGTCCTGCCAGCGGGTGCCGAAGTCGGCGTGGAAGTTGCGCACCAGCATCCAGCGCCGGCGCACGAACTCCTCCCGCACCGCCGGGTCGATCTCGGCGTACACCCGGCGCACGTCGGCCAGCGGCGTCGCGCCCTGCGTCTGCGGCGGGGTGATGCAGTAGAAGAACAGGGTCAGCGGCCAGCGCGCCTGGTAGGAGTTCTCGTTGTGCAGGAAGATCTCCTCGTCCGGCGGATAGTCGGTCGAGGTGTAGACCCGGCCCTTGATGGCGTGCCGGGGTGAGGACCGTTCGGTGTAGACCAGCGGTTCGCCGGACAGCGCCCGGACCACCCGGTCGAAGCCGTCCACCCCGCCGACGTCGAAGCCGCGGAACAGCAGTCCGCCGTGCTCGGCCAGCGTCGCGCGCAGTTCCGCGCGGCGGGCGTCGATCAACTCGGTCAATTCCCGGCCGTCGTTCTCGACGACCACCGGCAGCGTGGCGATCGTGTCGTTCAATGCTCTGTCACTCCTGGTTTCTCGGTGCTCACGCGCGGGGCAGCCGCGGGATGGCGGGGATGGTGGCCGGGGTGGCCGGCTCGTCGGTGGCGGCGGCGGTGGCCCGCAGCTCCTCGATCCGGGCGGCGAGACCGGCGACGGTGGGCGTCTCGAAGAGGCTGCGCATCGGCAACCGCACCCCGGTCGCCTTGCGCATCGCCGCGATCAGCTGGACCGCGACCAGCGAGTTGCCGCCGAGGGCGAAGAAGTCGTCGTCGACGCCGATCTCCGGCACGCCCAGCGCGTCCCGCCAGACCCCGGCGATGGTGACCTCCAGTTCGGTGCTCGGCGCGGCCGAGCCGCCCCCGGTCGCGGCCGGCGTGGCGGCCGGCGTCTCCGGCTCGTTCTCCAGGCTCCCGGTGGTCACCCGGCCCGCCCGGTCGCGGATGTCCGCCACCGTCCGGGTGGCGATCACCACCTGGGCGCCCAGCCCGGCGGTGAGGCTGCGCCGGAACGCCTCCGCGCCGTCCACCGGCCGGATGTCCTCGGTCGGCCCGGCCGGCACCGGCTCGGCGGCCGCCGCCGGCGCGGCGGCGGCCAGCCCGCCGGTGACCGCGCCCTGGTCGACCCGGCGCAGCACGAAGTCGCTGATCGCGACGAGTTCCCGGCCGGCCGGGTCGAGCAGGGTCAGGTCGGCGGCGACCACCTCGTCGGTGGCGCTGTCCCGGTGCCGCAGGTGGCTGTGGAACTCGGCCGGCAGCGACCCGCGCACCACGATCCGCCCGTAGGACAGCGGCAGGTAGGTGCCCGCGCCCTGGCCCCGGCCGAACGCGGTCGCCACGTCGAGCAGCGCCGGGTGCAGCCCCCAGGCCGGCAGGTCACCGACAGCCTCGGCGGGGGCCGCGATCCGGGCCAGTTCCTGGCCGTCGCCGAGGTGGTGCTCGCGCAGCGCGGCCCAGCGCGGCCCGAAGGTCAGCATGCTGGTGCGGCCACGGCCGAACGACGCGTCGTCGTCCACCCGCCGGCCGGCCACGGCCGGCTCCCGCGCCGGCGGGGCCGGCTCCAGGGTCCAGCCCGCCGAACCGCGCACGTGGGTACGGGTCTGGCCGGCGGCGAGGCTGCGCACCGCAAAGTCGGCGCCGTCCTCGCTCGGGGTCAGTTCCACCCGGTACTGGGCGACGGTGCCGTCCGGCACCGAGAACGGCTCCAGGAACACCACGTCGCGCAGTTCCACGCAGGCGCCCTCGGCGGGGGCGGGCAGCGCGGCGGCCACCGCCGCGCGGACCGACTCCAGGTGGGCGGTGCCCGGCACCACCGGCACCCCGCCGATGCGGTGCTCGTCGAGCAGCCAGTGGGTGGCCGCGGAGACCAGGCCGTGCAGCACGGTGCCGTCGGGGCCGGTCACCTTGGTGGTGAGCACCGGGTGGTCGACCGGGGTGGTGACGGTGTCCCGCCCCGCGGCCCGGAACCCGGCCGGCGCGTTGGTCTCCACCGCCATGCCCACCTCGGCCCAGCCGCCCCAGTTCTGCGACACCACCGGCGCCCGCCAGCCCAGCCCGGAGCGGGCGTAGGCGTCCAGCGCGTTGTTGGCCGCGCAGTAGTCGACCTGGCCGAAGCCGCCGATCACCGCGGTGATCGACGAGCAGAGCACCACGAAGTCCAACGGCAGGTCGCCGAAGACCTGGGCCAGCGCGAGGGTGCCGGCGAGCTTGGGCGCCAGCACCCGTTCCGCCTCGGCCCGCTCCTTGATCTCGGCCATGCCGCCGCCGGGCAGGCCGGCCGCGTGCACGATGCCGTCGATCCCGCCGTACGCGGCCTCGGCCGCCGCGCGTACCCGGCGCAGGTCGGCCGGGTCGGTGACGTCGGCGGCGAGCACCAGCACCTCGGCCCCGGCCGCCTCCATCCGGCGGATCGCCGCGATCGCCCGGCCGGTGCGGTCCGCGCCGCCGTGCACGGTCAGGTGCGCGTCCCACTCCTCGCGGGCGGGCAGCCCGGATCGGGCCAGCAGCACCAGCTTCGCCCGGGCCCGCTGGGCGAAGTCCTCGGCCAGGGTGATGCCGATGCCGCCGAGGCCACCGGTGATGACGTACCGGCCGCCCTCGCGCAGCGCCCCCGGCTCGCCCTCGGCGTCCACGGTGACCTGCTCGTAGCCGGTCACCCAGCGGCGGCCGCCGCGCAGCGCCACCTCGGGCCGCTCCGGGTCGACCGGCCGGCGCAGCTCGGCCAGCAGCGCCCGTCCGCCGTCGTCGGCCGGGTCGGCGTCGACCAGCCGGACGGTCAGCCCGGGCAGCTCGACCGGGAGCACCCGGGCCAGCCCGGTCAGCGTGGCGTGCTCCGGCCGGCGCAGGTCGGTGCCGCTGACGTCGCCGATGCCGCTGGTCACCAGGTCGAGCGTGAGGGCGCCCTCGGCGCCGGTCAGGCCGGCGCCGGCCAGCGCCTGTACCAGGTGCAGCGCGCTGAAGAAGCCGCGGTCCTGGGCCGCCCAGGTGGCCGCGATGTCGGTGCCGGCCGGTTCGCCGTCGAGGGCGAACGCGTGCACCAGCCGGACCGGCACGCCGTCGGCGGCCAGCGCGGCCACCAGCGCGTCGTAGTCGTCCCGCACGCCGGGGCGCAGCCGCCAGCCGTCCCCGTCGGCGGCGAAGGCGTCGCCGGGGCGTACCGTCAGCGGCTGCTCCCCCGCGGCCCGCAGCGCCGCGACCAGCGCGTCGCCGCGCGGGCCGGCGACCAGGACCAGGCAGCGGCCCAGCCGCTCGGTGCGCGGCTCCGGCGCGGCCTGCCGCCACACCGGCACCGCGAACCACTCCGGCAACGGCCGTGGGCCGATCTCGGCCGGCGCCGCGGCGACCTGCTCCACCGGGTCCGGGTCGACCCAGTAGCGGCGGCGCTCGAACGGGTACGTCGGCAGCGGCACCCGCCGGGCGTCCGGGTCGGAGCCCAGCCGCACCGGGGTGCCCTGGCACCAGAGCGCGGCGGCGACGCCGAGCAGAGTGGCCAGGTCGCCGGTCGCGTCGCCCGGGCCGGGCAGGCTGCCCAGCGGGGTGAGCTTGCGCTGCGCCTCGGCCGCCTTGGCCACCTGCATCCGGGCCAGGTTGGCCAGCTGCCTGCCGGGGCCGCACTCGACCAGCTGCCAGGTGCCCTCGCCGAGCAGGGTGGCCACGCAGGCCCCGAAGCGCACCGGCTGGCGCAGGTGCGCCGCCCAGTACGCCGGGTCGGTGGCCTGCTGCTCGGTGATCCAGGTGCCGGTGACGTTGGACAGGAACGGGATCGCCGGCGCGCGCAGCGGCACCCCGGCCATCAGCGCGGTGAACTCGGCGAGGATCGGCTCCATCATCGGCGAGTGGAAGGCGTGCGACGTGCGCAGCGGCTTGGCCTTGCCCTTGAGCGTCTCGGCGAACGCGGCGACCGCCTCGGCGGGGCCGGCCACCACGCAGGTGCCGGGGCCGTTGACGGTGGCCACGGCCAGCCCGTCGGGGAGCCGCTCGGCGACCACCGACTCGTCCAGTGCGACGGCCAGCATCGCCCCCGGCGGCATGGACTGCATCAGCCGGCCCCGGGCGGCGACCACCCGCAGCGCGTCCGGCAGGCTCAGCACGCCGGCCACGGTGGCGGCGACGTACTCGCCGATCGAGTGCCCGATCATCGCGGCCGGCCGCACCCCGGCGGACTGCCAGAGCGTGGCCAGGGCGTACTCGACGACGAACAGGGCGGGCTGGGTGTAGCGGGTCTCGGTCAGCTTCTCCTGGGCCTGCGGGTCGCGGCCGAGGATCAGGTCGCGGATGTCCAGCCCCAGCTCGGGGCGGAGCAGCTCGGCGCAGGAGTCCACGGTGGCCCGGTAGCCGGGCTCCTCGGCGTAGAGCTGCGCGCCCATGCCGGCGTACTGGGCGCCCTGGCCGGAGAAGAGGAAGGCCGGCCGGGGCGCCGGGCCCTCGGCCACCCCGACCTGCCGTCGGCGCGGGGTGTTCAACGCGGTCACCGCGTCGGCCAGGTCGGTGGCCACCACGGCGACCCGGTGCGGGTACTCCTGGCGGCCGACCCGCAGCGTGTGCGCCACGTCGGCGAGGTGCTCCGGCCCCCGGTCGGCGGCGGACTCCAGGTGCTCGGCGAGTCGCCGTACGGCGGAGTCCAGCGCGGTGGGGGTCTTCGCCGACAGGTGCAGCAGCTGCGCCGGGCGGACCCGTCGGGACGGGCGGTGTGCCGCCGGGGCCTCCTCCAGCACCACGTGGGCGTTGGTGCCGCCGATGCCGAACGAGCTGACCCCGGCCCGCCGGGGTACGCCGTCGGTGTCCCACTTGGTCAGCGTGTTGGTCACGTAGAACGGGGTGTCGGCGAACTCGATGGCCGGGTTCGGCGTCTCGTAGTTGATGGTCGGCGGGATCAGCCCGTGCTCCATCGCCAGCACCGTCTTGATCACGCTGACGATGCCGGAGGGCTGACTCAGGTGGCCGATGTTGGACTTCACCGAGCCGATGCCGCACCAGCCCCGGTCGTCGGTGTCCTTGGTGTAGACGGCGGAGAGCGCGGCCACCTCGATCGGGTCACCCATCGCGGTGCCGGTGCCGTGCGCCTCGACGTAGCTGATGGTCCGCGGGTCGACGTCGGCCATCGCGACCGCCTGGGCGATCGCCTCCATCTGCCCGTCCAGGCTGGGGGCGGTGAAGCCGACCTTGCCGGCGCCGTCGTTGTTGATCGCGTTGCCGAGCACCACTGCGCGGATCGTGTCGCCGTCGGCGATCGCGTCGGAGAGGCGCTTGAGCAGGGTCACCCCGACGCCGCTGCCCCAGACGGTGCCGTTGGCGCCGGCGTCGAACGGGCGGCACCGGCCGTCGGGCGAGGTGAAACCGTCCATGCCCAGGTAGCCGACGTGCGGCAGTTCGATGTTCGCCCCACCGGCCAGCGCCATGTCGCACTCGCCGTTGCGCAGCGCCTCACAGGCCAGGTGGAACGCGACCAGCGAGGTGGAGCAGGCGGTGTGCACGGTCAGGCTCGGCCCGCGCAGGTCCAGCCGGTACGACACGTTGGTGGCGATGTAGTTGGGCGAGTTGCTGGTGGCGATGGAGACCGCACCGTGCGGGCTGCCACCGACCCGCTTGTTCCGGTACACGTAGCGGTGCAGGTAGAGGTTGCCGCCGGTGCCGGCGTACACGCCGACCGACCCGTCGTAGCGACCCGGGTCGTAGCCGGCGTCCTGCAACGCCGTGTAGCAGGACTCCAGGAACAGCCGGTGCTGCGGGTCGGTGACCTCCGCCTCCCGGGCGGTCATGCCGAACAGCCCGGCGTCGAACTCGTCGTACCCGTCGACCAGCGGCGCGCGGTTGACCCAGCCCGGGTCGTCGACCTCCGCCTCGGTGGCGCCCCGGGCGAGCTGCTCCTCCCGGGTGAGTTCGGTGCTCGACTCGACCCCGTCGACCAGGTTGCGCCAGAACTCGTTCACGTCGGCCGCGCCGGGCAGGCGGGCGGCCATCCCGACGATGGCGATCGGTTCGATGCCGTCGTCGGGCAGGTCGGTTGCGGTCGGGTTGCTCATCAGGCTGTCCTTCGTCACGCGGTGCCGCCGGGGCGGCGGGGTGGGTTACGGCGGGTACGGCTGCGTCGGGCGGCGGCGCGCAGCGCGGCGCGGGCCAGTTCCGGCCGGTCGGCGGCGCCGTCGAGGCTGGCGGCGAGCGCCCGGATGGTGGGGTGGCGGAAGAGGTCGAGCATCTTGATCGAGCGGCCGGTGGCGGCGGTCAGCCGGGCGTGCACCGCGGCCAGGGCGAGCGAGTGCCCGCCGATGTCGAAGAAGTTGTCGGTGACCCCGACCTGGTCGCGTTCCAGCACCTCGCGCCAGATGCCGGCGATCAGCTCCTCGGTGTCCGTCAGGCCGTCCGGGCCGGCCGGCAGCACGCCGCGGGGCGGCTCGGCGGCCGCCACGCTCATCGCGCCGAGCTGGGGGGTGGCCACGGTCGGCCGGGGCAGTTCGGCGGCCACCCGGCCGGTGGCGGCGTCCGGCGTGGTGGCCAGCGCGCCGACCAGCGCCACCAGGTCGGCGAGCAGCGCTTCGACCCGTTCGGCGTCGAACAGGTCCGGGTTGTAGACCACCTCCACGCCCCAACGGCCGTCCCGCTCGACCACGTAGACGGTGATGTCGAACGGCGACCCCGGCTTCGGCACGGCGACCGGCTCGGCGGTCAGCCCGGCCAGCGCGAGCCGCGGCGCGGCGAAGTTGAGCACGTTGAACAGCACCTGCACCAGCGGGGCGCGGGCGGTGTCCCGGCCCACCCCGAGGGCCTCGACGATCTTCTCCAGCGGCGCCCCCGGGTGGGCGGTCGCCTCGTGCAGTTCGGTCGCGCACCGGTCGACCAACTCGGCGAAGCTGGCCGCGCCGCCGCGTACCCGCACCGGCACGGTGTCGATGAAGAAGCCGACCACGTCGTCGAAGGCGGCCAGCCGCCGGTCGGCGACGATCGCGCCGAGCACGTGGTCGTCGGCGCCGGTGAGCCGGCGCAGCAGTTCACCGAAGCCGGCCAGCAGCACCGCGGCGACGGTCGTGCCGCGCCGCTCGGCCAGCGCGCGCACGGCCCGGTCGGTGGCCTCGGGCAACCGCACGGCCGCCTCGGCCCCGGTGTAGGTCGCCACCGCCGGCCGGGGCCGGTCGCGGGGCAGTTCGAGGACGGTCGGCGCGTCCCGTAGGTGCTCGCGCCACCAGTCCAGGTCGGCCGCGCCGCGGTGCCGGTCCCGCTCGGCCCGCCACACCGCGTAGTCCGCGTACGTGGCGGCCAGCGCCGGCAACCGCGGCGTCCGCCCGGCGACGGCCTGGGCGTATGCCGCCGCGAGGTCGTCGTAGAGCAGCTTCTCCGACCAGCCGTCGAAGACCGCGTGGTGCAGGGTGATCGCCAGCACGTGCTCGTCCGCGCCGAGCCGGTAGACGGTCACCTGCCAGGGCGGCCCGGTGGCCAGATCGAAGGCGTGCGCCGCGCCGGCAGCCAGCATCCCGGCCAGCGCCGCCTCGGCGTCGGCCCCGCCGGTCAGGTCGACCACCGGGACGGCCACGTCGGTCGGCTCCTCGCGGACCGCGTACGGCACGCCGGCGGTCTGCGGGATCCGCCAGCGCAGCACGTCGTGCCGCTCGGCGACCGCGCGCAGCGCCGCGCCCAGGGCGGCGGTGTCCAGCGGGCCGCGCAGCCGGTGCGCCACGGCGATGTTGTACGGCGCGCTGGACGGGGCGAGCTGGTCGACGAACCAGAGCCGCCGCTGCGGCGGGGAGAGGGTGGGCGGGTTGCCGGTGGTCAGCCCGTCGCCGTCGGCGGGAGCGGCGGCGCGGACCCGCTCGACGAGCCCGGCCAGGGTCCGGCCGGTGAAGACGTCCCGGGCGTCGACCTGCCGGCCGAGTTCGGCGCGGAGCGCGGCCACCAGCCGCATGGCCGCGATCGAGTTGCCGCCGGCGGCGAGGAAGTCGCTGGTCGGGTCGGGCGCGGCACCGAGCAGCCGGCCCCAGATCCGGGCCACCGCCGCCGCCAGCGGTTCGTCGACCGGGGCCGGTGCGGTCGGCTCGGCCGGGCGGCCGGACGCGGCCAGCGCGCGCAGCGCCGCCCGGTCCAGCTTGCCGCTGGTCGGGCTGACCGGCAGCTCGGCCAGGCGCAGCACCCGGGCCGGCAGCATCGCGGCGGTTAGCCGGGGCCCGGCGTACGCCCGCAGCAGCTCGTCGTCGGGCGTGTCGGCGGGGGTGAGGAACGCGACCAGCTCGGTGCCGGCCGGGCCGGGCAGCGCCTCCACCGCCACCCGGTCCACCCCGGGCAGGTCGGCCAGCACCGCCTCCACCTCGCCCAGTTCGATTCGCTGGCCGCGCACCTTCACCTGCCGGTCGGCGCGGCCCAGGTAGACGATCCGCCCGTCCGGTTCCTGCCGGACCAGGTCGCCGGTGCGGTAGAGCCGCTCGCCGGGCAGGTCGGAGAACGGGTCGGGGACGAACCGCTCGGCGGTCAGCGCGGGCCGGTTGAGGTAGCCGTCGGCCAGTCCGGGGCCGCCGATCAGCAGCTCGCCGGTCTCCCCCGGCGGCACCGGGCGCAGCCGCTCGTCCACCACGTACGCCCGGTGGTTGGGCAGCGGCCGCCCGATCGGCACCGGGTCCCGTTCGGCGGCGGTCAGTTCGCCGCTGACCGCGAGCACGGTGGTCTCGGTGGGCCCGTAGCCGTTCAGGAAGAGCCGTCCGGGCGCCCAGCGGGCGGCCAGCTCGGCGGGCACCGCCTCCCCGCCGCAGAGCACCACCCGCCAGGCCGGCAGCTCGCCCGGGTCGAGCATGGACAGCACGGTCGGGGTGATGAACCCCCAGTTCACCTCGTGCGCGGCGATGAACCGGGCGAGCCGCACCGGGTCGGCCCGGTCATCGGCGCCGAGCAGCTGGACGGCGCCGCCGAGCAGCAGCGGCAGGAACAGGTCCATGGTGGCCGCGTCGAAGCCGAGCGAGGCGATGCCGAGGCTGCGCACCCCGGCGTCGGCGCCGGTCAGCGCGGCGCAGCCGGTGACGAACTCGACCACGTTGCGGTGGGTGGTGAGCACCCCCTTGGGGCGGCCGGTGGAGCCGGAGGTGAACAGCACGTACGCCGGGTCGCCGGGGCGCGCCGGGCAGGGTGCCAGCGGAGCGGCGCCGGGCAGGCCGACCGCCTCGACGCCGGGCACGTCGCCGAACTCCGCCTCGGCGGCGTCGCCGACCACCACGGTCACCCCGGCGTCGGCGGCGATCTCCCGCAGCCGGCGGCGCGGCCCGCCCGGCTCCAGCGGCACGTAGCAGCCGCCGGCGAGCAGCACCCCGACCACGGTGACCACCAGGTCGGGGGTACGGGCGCCGCAGACGCCGACCCGGGTCTGCCGGCCCACGCCGCGCTCGCGCAGCGCGGCCGCCACCCCGGCGGCCCGGGCCAGCAGCTCGGCGTAGCTGAGCCGGGTGTCCCACTGGCGCACCGCCACCGCGTCCGGCGTGCGGGCGGCCTGGGCGCTGATCAGCTCGGCCAGCGTCGCGTCCGGCCAGGGCAGGTCTTCCCCGTGCACGGCGCTGATGGACAGGATGTCGGTCACCCGTTCACTCCCCGGTGGCTAACTGGATCGGTGATCTGCATCCGCAGCTCGCTGACGTAGCCGCGGCCCCGCGCGTCGGTCACCCACGAGTCCGCCGGGTCCGGCAGCAGCTCGCTCACGGTGACCGTGACGGCCGGGCCGGTCTTCGCGGCGGCGTCGACCATGGCGCAGAGCGACTGGGCGTGCAGCGGGCCGGTGAGGTCGACATAGCAGGGCTTGACCTCGGTGCCGACCTTGACGAAGACCCGCTCGGGCAGCCCGAGGCGCGCCCGCCAGCGGCGGACCGCGAGGAACCGCTCGGCCTCGCCGGCGACCCCGGCCAGGCCGGTCTCCGCCACCGTGGTCCGCCAGGTACGCCGGGCCACGACCAGCCGGTCGATGGTGATCCGGGGCGTGTGCGCGGCCGGGGCGAGCAGCTTGAACGCGTCCAGCAGCAGCGCGCCGAGCAGGGTCGCGAAGATCTCCATCACCGGCCAGCGGGTCCCGTCGGGCAGCACCGCGACCCACCCGTCGTCGCCGGGCTCGACCAGCGCCTCGGTGGCCCGCACCAGCCGGTCGACGTCCGCACCGTGCGCGGTGTCGATGCCGAACTGCCGGTCGGCGGGCCCGTCCAGCGCGTACGTCATCCGGGTGCTGTGCCGCGGGAAGCTCTCCGGATAGAGCACCCGGGCCCGGGCCGGGCCGAGGTCGGCGTCGAGCGCCGCCCGCAGCGCCGCCCGGTCGGGGTGGAACGGGGTCAGCACCGCGCTGTCGAACGGGACGTACGCCGGGTGCAGCTCGCCGAGGACGAGCAGGAACTCGCCCCGGTCGACCGCGTCCGGGCCGGCGGCGCTGAGCTGCACGTCCGGGCTGTGGATCCGGGCGGACGGCCAGCCGGGCCGATCGGCGTCGAACAGGGCGCGGGCCCGCTCGGCCAGGTCGGCGCTGCGCAGCCGCAGCTCGGCCTGGCCGGGGGCGGCCGTGCCCAGGCCGACCAGCTCCGCCCAGCGGGCGGTCAGTTCGGCGCCGGCGCGGGCGATCGGACCGTCCGGGGCGAGCAGCAGTCCCTGCGCGAGGGCCCAGACGTCGGCCAGCCGCACCGGCCCGTCACCGCGCAGTTCCGCGTGCAGGTCGGCCACGATCCGCTCACCGGCCGCGCCGACCTCGGCGGTCAGCCAGCGGGCGGCGGTCAGCACGATCGCCAACGGTTCGGCCAACGCGTCCAGCACCCGGGAGCCGACCGTGAAGTCCAGGTCGCGGGCGGTCTCCTCGTAGAGCACCGTGCGGCCGACGTACATCTGGCCGGCCTGGCGGGTGGCGGGCCGGCCGGTGACGGCGGTGAACTCGGTGTTCAGCGCGGCGAGCGCGGCACCGAGCCGCTCCGGGTCCCCGGCGGCAGCGGCCACCGCGTCCCGCGCCGCGCGCAGCCGGTCGAACGCGGCGGCCACCTCGGCGCGGACCGGCGGGTCGCCGATCGCGGCGATCCGCTCGGCCAGCACGCGCTCGGCCGCGGGGCTGACCGGCAGGCCGGCGTCCCAGGTCAGCAGGCTCCGCTCGACCAGCCGGTCGAGCAGCAGGTAGCCGTCGTCCGGACTGCGCAGGTCCCCGTCGGCGCACAGCCGCCGCACCAGCTCGATCGCCGGGGTACGCCCGTCGCAGGCGGCCAGCAGCCGCGCCTGGACGGCGGACAGCTCGGTCGGCGGCAGCAGCGGCCGGGTGACCTGCCGGCCGGACAGGCTCAGGTGCGGCGGCAGGGCCGGTGCCCACCACCGGCGCACCGCCAGGTCGTCGGCGAGCCGGTCGGCGTACGCGATCAGCGCCCACGCTTCGAAGTGGACCTCACGCCGGGACACCAGCGCCGGGCCGGGCCGCAGCCGGGTGGTCGGCTGGTCGGGGTCGAGCCGCCCCCAGCAGACCGGCCCGAAGAAGCCGATCGTCTCGGCCTTGCCGCAGTAGCGCTGCCAGTAGCGCAGCAGGCTCAGCTCGCGCTTGCGGCGGCGGACGTTGCGCACCGCCGGGTCGGTACGCAGCAGGCCGTCCAGCGCGATCAGCATCTCCGGGTTCTGCCAGGTGACCGCCTCGCGCAGCAGCGGGTCGGCGGCGATCTCGCCGCACACCGCCGAGCTGTCGGCGAGCGTCGCCGTGAACGCCTTGTCGAACAGGTCGGCGGTGTCCTCGCCGGCCAGCAGGGCGTCGGCGGCGGCGGCGACCTCGGGGGCGGCGAAGGCGTCCAGCCCGGCGGCCGGGAAACCAGCGGTGCGCAGCACGACGTCGCGCCACACCGACCAGCCGGTGTCGCCGAGCGGAATCCGGTGCCTCATGACGGCACTCCGCTTCGCTCCGTGCCGCCATGAGGCACCACCGCGCTGCACCGATGATTCACTCGCTGACGGCTCGCTCATCGAAGGGCCTCCCGCTCGTCGGCGTCCACGATGTGCAGGCGCAGCTCGCTGAAGTAGCGCCGGCCGGCCGCGTCGGGCACCCAGGCGTCCGCCACCGTGGGCAGCATCTCGCTGATCACCAGCGAGGTGTCGTCGCCGCCGTCGGCCCGGGCGGCCCGCACCATGGCGCAGAACATGTTGCCGAACGCCGGGCTGCTCAGGTCGACGAAGCAGGGCTTGGTCTCGGTGCCGAGCTTGACGTAGACCTGCTCGGGCAGACCGAGCCGGCGCCGCCAGTCCCGGACGGCGAGGAAGCGTTCCCGCTCACCGGTGACGGTGGCCAGACCGCTGCCGCCGACCGTGGTACGCCAGGTCTGCCGCGCCACCACCAGCTCGCCGAGGGTGATCCGGGGGGTGTACGGCGCGGCCGCGACCAGCTTGAACCCGTCCACAGCGTGCGCGCTGAGCAGTGGCGAGAAGACCTCGGTCAGCGTCCAGCGCTGCCCGTCCGGTGCGACGGCGAACAGCTCGCCGCCCTCGTCGACGACGGTCAGCTCCACGGTCGGCAGCACCCGGTCCGGGTCGGCGCCGGGCGCCGGCGCGAAGGCCAACTGCCGGTCGGTCGGCCCGGCCAGCGCCTCGGCGACCCGGCTGGTGCGCCGGGGCCAGTCGGTCGGGAAGAGCAGCCGGATCCGGCGCTCGCCGAGGTCCGCGGTGAGCGCGTCGCGCAGCCGGCCCACGTCCGGGTGCGCCGGAGTGAAGACCTGGCAGTCGAAGGACGCCCAGGCGGCGTGCAGCTCGCCGAGCACGACGGTGTAGTCGCCGCGGGCCAGCGCCTCCGCGTCGGCGGCGCAGATCTGCAGGTCGGGGCTGTGCAGCCGGGCGTTGGGCCAGGCCGGCCGGTCGGCCGGGAAGACCTCGGCGACCCGGGTGGCGAGGTCGGCCACCGGCAGCCGAACCTCGGTGGTCCCGGGTGACAGCGAATCCAGGCCGAACAGTCCGGCCCAGCGGCCGGCGAACTCGGCGGCGACCGCGTCGACCGGCCGGGTCCCGTCGCCCCAGAACAGGCCCTGAGCCAGGAACCACAGGTCGGACAGGGCGACCGGGCCGCCGCCGGACTCGGCGCGCAGCTCGTCGTGCAGTTCCCGGAACGCCGCGCCGTACGCCCGCTCCAACGCCGCGACCAGCCAGCGGGCGGCCTGGAGCAGCACCGCGAGCGGGGCGGCGATCCGGTCCAGCAGCGGCTGGCCGAAGACCACGTCGAGGTCCCGGCTGGTGTCCTCGTAGCAGAGGGTGCGACCGGCGTACATCTCGCCGGCCCGGCGGCGCGGCGGCTGCCCGGTCAGCTCGGTGAAGGTGGTGTCCAGGGTGTCCAGCGCCGCACGCAGCCGCGCCGGGTCGCCGGCCGCGGCGGCCACCGCGTCCCGGGCGGCGCGGAGCCGGTCGAAGCCGGCGCGGGCGTCCCGCCGCGCGGGCTCGTCACCGATCGCGTCGATCCGCCGGCCCAGCACGTCCTCGGCGTCCGGGCTGACCGGCAGCGCCGCGTCCCAGGTGACCAGTTCGCGCTCGACCAGCCGGTCCAGCAGCGCGTAGCCGTCCTCCGGGCGGCGCAGCCCGATCGCCGGGTCGGTTACCAGCTCACGGGCCGGGCGCCGGCCGTCGGCGGCGGCCAGCAGCGCCGCCTCCACGCCGGTGAGCGACACCGGCGGCCGGCCGGGCCGGCGGACGGTGCGGTCGGCGAGGCTCAACTGCGGGCAGAGCATCGGCGCCCACCAGCTGCGCACCGCGAGGTCCCGGCCGATCCGGTCGGCGTACGCGCTGAGCGCCCAGGACTCGAACCACACCCAGCGGCGCCGGGTCAGGCCGGGGCCGGGGCGCACCTCGGCGGTCTCCGTGCGGGCCGGGTCGAGGGTGACCCAGCAGCTCGGTCCGAAGAAGCCGACCGTCTCGTTCTTGCCGCAGTACCGCTGCCAGTACTTGAGCAGGGCGCGTTCCCGGTCGCGGCGCCGCACGTTGCGGGCCGGCTCGGGGCCGCCGCGGGCGAGGCCGTCCAGGGCGACCAGGGCGCCCCGGTTCTGCCAGGTGACCGCCTCCCGCAACAGCGGATCGCCGGCCAGCTCGGTGAGCCGGCGGCCGGTGGCCGCCACCGCCTCGGCGAACTCCTTGTCGAACTGCTCCACGCCGGCGCCGGTCGCCAGCAGCTCGTCGGCCGCCGCGGCGGCCTGCGGGGCGGTGAACAGGGCCAGCCCGTCGGCCGGGAACCCGGTGGTGCGCAGGATGGCGTCGCGCCACACCGACCAGCCGGTGTCGCCGAGCGGCACCCGGTGCCCGCCGGACACCGCCGTGGCGGCCGGGGCGCCGGACGGACCAGTCGCCGTGACCACGGTCGCGGGGGTCGTCGCCGCCGCGTCGGCGAGCGCCCCGTCGGCGAGCACGGTGTCGTCCAGCGCGGCGTCGGCGAGCGCCGGGTCGAGGTCGGCGCGGATCATGGCGAGCAGGTCGGGCAGCCGGTCGTGCAGGAAGAAGTGCCCGCCGTCGATGTCGCGCAGGGTGAAGCCGGCGGCGGTGTGCTCCCGCCACGCCGCGCTGTGCGCCCGGGTGACCGCCCGGTCCTGCCGGCCGCTGAACGCCACGATCGGCACCGGCAGCGGCTCCTCGGGGACGTAGCGGTAGCTGTCCACCCGGCCGAAGTCGGCACGCAGCAGCGGCAGCAGCAGCTCGACCAGCTCCGGGTGGTCGAGCAGCTCGGCCGGCAGCCCGCCACCGGCGCCCAGCCGGCGCAGCAGCTCGTCGTCGTCCACCCGGGACAGTCCGTCGAACAGGCTGGGCGCGGTGACGTGCGGGGCGCGGGCGCCGCCGACGTACAGCCGCAGTGGCAGCGGCAGCCCGGCCCGGCGCAGCTCGCGGACCACCTCGAAGCCGACCCGGCCGCCCATCGAGTGGCCGTAGATGGCGTACCGGGCGGCGGCACGCCCGGCGATGGCGTGCGCGACGTCGGCCACCCGGAACCGCGGGTCCTCGCTGATCCGGTTCTCCCGGCCGGGCAGCTGCACCGGCAGCACCTCGACATCCGGGCCGAGGCCGTCCTGCCAGCGGCGGAACGCGCTGGCGCCCGCACCGGCGTAGGGCAGGCAGAACAGCTGGACCGGTGCCGGTTCCCGGCGGCCGGCGGAGACGAACCAGTTCACCGCGCGCCTTTCTGAGGGGGGTCGATCCAGTACCGCTGGCGCTGGAACGGGTAGGTGGGCAGTCCGGTACGCCGGAGGGTGCCCTCGGGGTGCAGTGCCGCCCAGTCCACGTCCCGGCCGGCGACCCAGGCCGCGGCCAGCTCGCGCAGCTCACCCGCCGGCCCGGCCACCCGGGCGTCGGTGCCGAGCAGCTCGTCCAGCGCGGCGACCGCGCCGCCCGGGTCGGTCGCCACCACGGCCGCCCGGCAGCCGAAGGCCCGCCGGCCCACGGCCAGCGTGGCGGCCACCTCGGCCAGCACCGGTCGGGTGCCGGCGAGGTGCTGGCGCAGCCGGGTCAGCGCCGACCGCAGCGCGACCGGGTCCCGCGCGGACACCGGCAGCAGGTACGCCGCGGCGTCCGGGACGTCGACCGGCTCGACCGGCGGGGGTTGCTCCACCACGACGTGCGCGTTGGTGCCGCCGACGCCGAACGAGCTGACCCCGGCGACCCGGCGCGCCGCGTCGGGCCAGTCCCGCGCCTTGGTCGGCACGTAGAACGGACCGGCGGCCAGGTCGACCTCGGGGTGCGGGCGGGTGAAGTGCAGGTTGGGCGGGATCACCCCGTGCCGCACGGCGAGCACCGCCTTGATCAGCCCGGCGATGCCGGCGGCGGCGTCCAGGTGACCGATGTTGGTCTTCACCGAACCGAGCGCGCAGGTCTCGGCGGGACCGGCGCCGGCGTACACCTCGTGCAGCGCGGCGACCTCGATGGCGTCGCCGAGCGGCGTACCACTGCCGTGCGCCTCGATGAAGCGGACCTCGCCCGGCGCGACCTCGGCGGCGGCGAGCGCGTTGGCCACCGCGGCGGCCTGCCCGGCCGGCCCGGGCACGGCGAAGCCGGCCCGGTCGGCGCCGTCGTTGGTGACTCCCCAACCGGGCAGCACCGCGTAGATCCGGTCGCCGTCGGCCTGCGCGTCGGCGAGCCGGCGCAGCGCCACCACGCCGACGCCGGAGCCGAAGCCGGCGCCGTTGGCCGCCTGGTCGAACGCGCGGCACCGGCCGTCCGGCGAGGCCAACCCGCCGGGGGTGTGCCGGTAGCGGGGCCAGGTCACATTCACCCCGCCGGCCAGCGCGATGTCGCACTGGTAGTCGGCCAGGCTCTGAGCGGCGAGGCAGACCGCGACCAGCGAGCTGGAGCAGGCGCTCTGCACGGCGACCGCCGGCCCGGTCAGCCCCAGCCGGTACGCCACCTGCCCGGGCAGGTGGTCGGTGAACTGCCGACCGACCAGCCGGGCCTCCCAGTCGTCCGGGTCGACGTCGCCGACGACGGCCGGGTTGTCCATCAGGTGGAACAGGAAGTAGCGGTTGGCCGAGGTGGCCGCGTAGACCCCGACCAGCCCGGGGAAGCGGGCCGGGTCGTGACCGGCGTCCTCCAGCGCCTCCCAGGCGGTCTCCAGGAAGAGCCGGTGCTGCGGGTCGGTGCGCGCCGCCTCCTGCTCGCCGAAGGAGAAGAAGCCGGCGTCGAAGTCGGCCACCCCGTCCAGCCGGCCCGCCGCCTTGACGTGCCGGGGGTCCTCGCGCAGCCGGGAGCCGATGCCCAGGGCGGCCAGCTCCTCGTCGGTGTGGTCGTGGATCGAGTCGACACCGGCGCACAGGTTCCACCAGAAGGTGGCCACGTCGGGGGCGCCCGGGAAGCGACCGGCCAGGCCGACCACCGCGATCTCGTCGCCGGTGTAGTCGCGGGCGGCGGTGGTGGGCGCGGCCGGCGGCGGCATCGGCACGCGCACCGGTTCCGGCGGCGCGTCGAGCAGCCGGGCCTGGTCGGCCACCGTGGGGTGGTCGAAGAGGCGCAGCAGCGGCAGCCGCACCCCGAACCGCTCGGCCAGCCGCTGCTGCACCTGGCCGAGCAGCAGGGACTGCCCGCCGACGTCGAAGAAACTGGCGGTGCGGCCGACCGCGGCGCGGCCGAGCACCGCGCACCAGATGTCGTGCACGATCCGCTCGGTGGGCGTGGTGGGCGCCTCGTCGGGCGGCACGTCGGCGGCCGGGTCGGGCAGTGCCCGCTCGTCGACCTTGCCGGTGACGGTGAGTGGGAACTCCTCGACCACCACCACCGCGCGCGGCAGCGCGTAGTCCGGCAGCCGCCGGGCGAGGGCCGCGCGCAGGGCCGCCACGTCGAGCGGCCCACCGGCCGGCCGGGCGTACGCGAGCAGGTCGCCGTCGCGGGCGATGGCGCGCACCGCGGCGACACCCGGCTGTTCGGCGAGCACCGCCTCGATCTCGGTCAGCTCGACCCGGAACCCGCGTACCTTGACCTGCCGGTCGAGCCGGCCGAGGCAGACCAGCTCGCCGCCGGGCAGCCGCTCGGCCAGGTCGCCGGTGCGGTACGTCGGCACCCCGTCCGGGTCCACGCCGAACCGGTCGCTGTGCTGGTCGAGGTAGCCGGGGGCGAGGTGCCGGCTGCGCACCACGAGTTCGCCGTCCGGGGCCAGCCGCAGCTGGTAGCCGGGCAGCGCGGTGCCGATCGGCAGCGGCCCGGTGGCGGCCGGGTCGGCCGCGGCCAGCGGCAGCGCGTACCGGGCCGCGAAGGTCAGCTCGGTCGCGCCGTATCCGTTGACCAGCAGGCAGTCCGGGGCGAACCGGTCGCGGCCGCGCGCGGCGTCGGCGTGGGTGGCCTGCTCGCCGCCGAGCAGCACCACCCGGACGTGGTCGAGCCGGCGCTCGCCGAGGGTGTCGAGCAGGAACCGGTAGACGGTGGGGGTGGAGTGGTAGACGGTGACCCGGTGCCGGGCGAGCTGCTCGACGGCGTGCGCCAGGCCGTGCCGGCGCAGCTCCACCGGCACGACCGCGGCGCCGGCCAGCAGGGCCGGGTAGAGGTCGGGGATGGCCGCATCGAAGCTGAACGAGGCGAGCAGGCTGAGCCGGTCGGCCGGGCCGAGGTCGAGAGTGGCGATCTGGTTGTCGACGACGTGCAACAGGTTGTGGTGGGTCTGCCCGACCGCCTTGGGCACGCCGGTGGAGCCCGAGGTGAACAGCACGTACGCCAGGGCGTCCGGCTCGACCGGCACCGGGCGCAGCGGGGCGGGTGGTGGTGCGTCCACGGTGAGCACCCGGGCGTCGGCCCGGTCGGCGGTGAGCCGACGCGCGAGTTCCCCGTGCTCCGCTCCAGTCAGGACGGTGCCGACCGCGGCGGCGGCGAGCATGTGCCGCAGCCGCTGCTCGGGGAACCCCGGGTCCAGCGGCACGTACGCGCAGCCGACCGCGAGGGTGCCGAGGATCGCCGCGATGGTGGGCGTGCCGTGCGCGGTGAGCAGGGCGACCCGGTCGCCCGGCCGGACGCCGGCAGCGGTGAGCGCCGCGGCGTACCCGCCGGCCGCACCGGCCAGGTCGGCGTAGCTGAGCTGTTCGGACTCGCCGAGCACGGCCGGCAGTTCGGGACGACGTGCGGCGACGCCGCCGAACCGATGGATGACCGTCGATTGTTCCATTTCAGACTACGGACGTCGCCCCGCAACAGGACAGCAGACAGCGTTCGACAAGGCCGACCATGATCCCCCCAGGACTCAACAGTGGGTTGAGCATATGGCTCAATACCTGGGAAGAAAGATCATCGATTAGAGTCGGGCCGAAGAGCCGAACGGGCCCTCGGACGAGGGACGAAGAATATCGTCCGATCATCCCCCTAGCGCGTAGAGGACCTACCGCCTAAGGGTCTACCGTCAAGTAATCTTACGGTAAAACGGGGCTCCGGCCGCGAAAGTTCCCGAAATGTAGGCCATGTCCACACTCCGACACGGCCACTGCCGATGCCCGACTGCTCATCCGTCGTACGGCGGAACCGGCAGGATCGTGCCGTCGGAACCGCGCGGAAGCCGCCCCACCATTTCCCGGAACTCGCCGACCGTCACCGCCTGCCGCAGCGTCGCGAAGACCGCGCCGGCACCGGCCCGGGCGGCCGCCTCGTCGACCCCGGCCCGCTCGCCCACCCGGCGCAGGAACTCCGCCGGCCCGAACGCGGCCGACCGGCCCTCGATTGCCCCGGTGCCCGGCGCCAGGTAGTCGCCCAGCTCGTCCGGGAGCTGCCCGGCCAGATCGTCAGCCTCGCCGCCGGTCACCCGCTCGGCCATCGTCTGCAGCACGGCCCGGGCGATCGCGGCGGCCTGCTCGGGCGGCAGCCCGGAGCGGCGGGACACCGCATCCACGAAGCGGGGAAAGCGCACGGCGCCTCCTGTCGTCACCGGCCCCGCGCATACCCCCGCCCCACCCCGACAAACGCCGGGCGCGCGCGACCTCAGCGCAGCCCGGCGGACGCCCGCAGGTGGTCGAAGATGAGCTGGTCCACCGGCGAGACGCGGTCCCGGTCGGCGTAACCGAGCCAGCCGACCTCGGCGATCTCGCTGGCCGCCCGCAAAGTGCCCCGGTACTCCGCCGCGTAGCAGGTCATCCGGCCAGCGTGCCCGCCGGGTGGCCGTGCGCCTGCGCGGTGAAGGTGCCGACGTGCACGGCGCTCTCCGGCAGCACGACGACGCTCAACTCCTCGGCGATCTCCCGACAGAGCGTCGCCAGGTCGGTCTCGCCCGGCTCCCGCTTGCCGCCCGGCAGGTACCAGACCTCCCGGCCGTGCGAGCGGGTGCTGAGCACCCGGCCACCCTCCAGGCGGATCCAGGCGATCTTGTCGACGTACCCGACAGCTCTCCCCCTCCGTCTCAACCCACCGACTCATGATCGGCTGATGCGGAGCAGGGCGACACGCCGGGTCAGCCCCTGCGGACCGTCACCCGATCATGAGGTGTGCCCGCCCGCGCGGGTGAGCAGCGCGCCGCGCCAGTCCAGCCGCGCGACGAACTGCCCGGTGAGCGGGACGAACTGCCCGGTGAGCGGCAGGAAGATCGTGCTGGCGAAGCCCGCGACGATGGTGACGGCGAGCAGGGCCCGGTCACGGCGGGGCGGCGCGTACCAGGAGACGATGACCGCGAACGCCGGTTCGTAGAGGACCATCGCACCGGTGACGCCGTTGCCGATCATCACCGCGTAGAGCTGTCCGACGGTGTCCACCTGGGACCAGGCGATCAGCAGTGCCGCGGCGGCCAGCGACCCGCCGGTCATCAGGCCGCGCCCGCCGTGGCGGTCGAGCCACCGTCCGACCGGAACGGCGGCGAGCGCCCCGGCGATCACGGACGCGGTCAGCGCGCCGGTGACGGCGACGGTGGACGCGCCGAGGGTCGCCGCCATCGGCGCCAGCAGCACCGCGTACGCGTAGTAGAGGATGCCTTGACGTTCTCCCCGCCCTAAAGGGCGGGGATTCCCTCCGCGCTGCGCGCGGAACAGCGCGCGGCGCCCGAGCGGATTCCTGCTTCACGGCGCGGCGCCGGCACGGATGCCGGTCTTACCTGCGCTCCACAGGCGTTTGAGTTGTCCCAGCGTCCCTGGGCCAACACATTGATCGCCGCGTTCACGTCCCGGTCATGGGTCGCCCCGCATGGGCAGGTCCATGACCGGACGTTGAGCGGCTTGGGTCCGTCGATCCGGCCGCACGCCGAGCAGGTCTGCGACGTGGGTGCGAAACGGTTAACCTTTGCGAACCTCCGCCCGGCGCGGGCGGCCTTGTACTCCAGCATTGCGGTGAAGCTGGCCCACCCGGCGTCGTACACGGACTTCGCCAGCCGGGTACGGCCGAGACCAGCCACGCACAGGTCCTCGACGTACACCGCTTGGTTGTCGCGGATGATCGCCGTGGACAGCTTGTGCTGCCAGTCCCGCCGGGTGTCGGCCACCCGGGCGTGCGCCCGAGCCACCTTCTTGACGGCCTTCTTGCGGTTGCTGCTGCCCCGCTGCTTGCGGGACAGATCCTGCTGCAACCGCTTGAGCTTGCGGGCCGCGCGGCGCAGAAACTTCGGTGCCGTGACCTTCGTGCCGTCCGAGAGGACCGCGAAGTGCGTCAGCCCCAGGTCGATACCCACCTCGGAGTCGACCGGCGGCAGCGCTTCGTCTTGCTGCGTCGTGACGACAAACGACGCGAAGTACCGCCCAGATGCGTCCCGGATAATCGCCACGGAGGACGGCTCGGACGGCAGGGACCGAGACCAGCGCACCGCGAGGTCGCCGATTTTCGGTAGGCGCAGGCGGCCATTGTCGAGGACCGTGAACCGGGAGTTCTTGGTGAACCGGATGGCCTGCCGGTTGTCCTTGCGCGACCGGAACCGCGGCGGCGCGACCGTGCGGCCCCTGCGTTTGCCAGACAGGGAGTTGAAGAAGTTCCGGTACGCGGTGTTCAAGTCCGCGAGTGCCTGCTGCAACACCACGGCCGAGACCTCGCCCAGCCATGCCCGCTGCGGGGTCAGCTTGGCCTCGGTGATCAGCCGTCGGGACAGCTCGGCGTCGCAGATGTACCTCTCGCCCTGCTCGCGTGCCTGCTGGCGCAGGCGCAGCCCGTCGTTGAACACCACCCGCGCGCACCCGAACGCCCGAGCCAGCTCGATCTGCTGGCCGGGCGTCGGGTAGACGCGGAAGTTGTAACGAAGCTGCACATCGGACAATCTACCATTGGTCTATGGCTGGCTCCCTGGATGTTCGCACCGGTAGGCACTGTGTCTTCGTCCTGCACGCCCACTTGGTCTTCGTGACGAAGTTCCGGCACAGGGTGTTCACCGACCAGCACCTGACCCGCCTAGAAGAGATCATGCGGGCGGTGTGCGCCGACTTCGAGTGCGACCTGGTCGAGTTCAACGGCGAGGGCGAGCATGTGCACCTGCTGGTCAACTTCCCGCCGAAGGTCGCCTTGTCGAAGCTGGTCAACAGTCTCAAGGGTGTGTCCTCGCGACGGATGCGGCAGGAGTTCCCCGACCTGGTACGCCACTACCACCAGGCCAACAGGCTGTGGTCCGCCTCGTACTTCGCCGGGTCCGTCGGCGGTGCCCCCATGACCGTTCTGCGCCAGTACATCAAGCAGCAGAACAGGCCAACTTAGAGCACGCTCGGGCCTAGGCGGCCCTCCCGCGCGGGCCTTCACCCCCGCCCTAAAGGGCGGAGCACTGGCCCGCATCTCGGTAGCCGATGGTCTGGGTGACGGCCAGCGCGGCGACCATCCGGCCCGGGCGCCGCACGGGGCGCCCGCCGATCCCGGCGTCGGTGGGCGCCCCGGTGGCCGTGGCCATCAGCCGCCGCAGCAGCCGGCGTCGCCACCGACGGTGGTCAGTGGGATCAGGTTGACCGGCGCGGCGAGCAGGCCACCGCTGACGCCGGTGGCCAGCCCGCGGCCCGCTGGCCGGGCAGCCGGTGCGGTGCCGCAGCAGCTGTCGCCGCTCACCGCTTCCGCCGGGTCGCTGTTGCACACGCCGGTCTCCGGCAGTTCCAGCCGCACGTCGCGGGCGGCCGCCCAGTCGCCGGCCAGCGCGGCGACCACCGAGCGGGCCTGCTCGTAGCCGGTGGCCATGAGGAAGGTCGGCGCCCGCCCGTAGCTCTTCATACCCACCGCGTAGTAGCCGGGCTCCGGGTGGGCGAGTTCGTCGGCGCCGTGGGGCGGGACGGTGCCGCAGGAGTGCTCGTTGGGGTCGATCAGCGGGGCGAGCGCCCGGGTGGCGCCGAGCACGGGGTCGAGGTCCAGCCGCAGCTCGGCGGCGATGGAGTGGTCGGGGCGGAAGCCGGTGGCGGCGACGATCCGGTCCACCACGACGGACTCCTCGCCACCGTCGCCGGCCCGCACCACCACGGCGACCCGCCCGCCGGCCGGGTTGAGCGTGTGCACGGAGAAGCCGGTGAGCAGCCGGATCCGGCCGGCCTCGACGTGCTCGCGCAGCCGGGAGCCGAGGGCGCCCCGGGCCGGCAGCGCGTCCGCGTCGCCGCC
Organism: Micromonospora sp. CNZ280; assembly: GCF_011759515.1. NCBI lineage: Bacteria > Bacillati > Actinomycetota > Actinomycetes > Micromonosporales > Micromonosporaceae > Micromonospora > Micromonospora sp. CNZ280. The sequence goes on along the minus strand of NZ_JAAOYP010000005.1, from coordinate 504,852 downwards.
GCCGTAGGTGCGGGCCGGGCTCGCGCTCCGGATCGCCCAGGTCACCTCGGTGCCGGGCGCGCCGGTCGCCAGCTCGGCCAGGGACAGCAGGGTGTTCGCCGCCGAGTGGCCCGCCCCGACCACCAGGGTGTGCCGGCCGGCGAACCGGTCCCGGTCGGCGCCGAGCACGTCCGGCAGGGCGTGCTCCAGGTACGCCTCGGCCTCGACCTCGCCGCGGGCGGGCAGGCCGGAGGCGCCGAGCACGTTCGGCGTACCCCAGGTGCCGGAGGCGTCGACCACCGCGCGGGCGGTCAGTTCCTCGCCGTCGGCGAGCCGGACCAGGAAGGGGGTCTGCTCGCGGCCGGCGGTGCGCAGCCGGTCCAGGCCGAGCCGGCTGATCGCCACCACCCGGGCCCGGTACCGCAGGTGCGGCTTGAGCTGCGGCAGTTCGGCCAGCGGCTGGAGGTAGTCGGCGGCGAGCTCGGCGCCGGTCGGCAGGGCGTCGGGGTCGGGGGCGACCCAGCCGGCCTCGTCAAGCAGCCGCCGGGCGGCCCGGTCGATGTTGTACCGCCACGGGGAGAACACCCGCACGTGCCCCCACTGCCGCACCGCCGCGGCGGCGGAGTCACCGGCCTCCAGCACGGTGAAGGGCAGGCCGCGCTCGTGCAGGTGTGCAGCCGCGGCGAGCCCGACCGGCCCGGCGCCGACGACCACGACGGGCAGTTCGTCCAGGACGTTCATCAGGAAACTCCTCTGTCTTGAAGATGATCGAAACAAAAGGGCGGACGGCGGCCCGGGGCGGGCCGGTCACGCGGTGGTCAGGTGATGACGGGGCTGCGTCGTTCCAGCAGCACGACGTCGCGCCACCGGCCGTGGTGCCGACCGACCCGCTCGCGGACGCCGATCACCCGGAAGCCCGCCCGCTCGTGCAGCGCCAGGCTGGCGACGTTCTCCGGGAAGATGCCGGACTGGATGGTCCAGATGCCGGCCGCCTCGGTCGAGGCGACGAGCGTGTCGAGCAGCAGCCGGGCCACCCCGCGCCCCTGCGCGGCGGGGTCGACGTAGATCGAGTGCTCGACCACCCCGGCGTAGACCGCGCGGGTGGAGGTCGGGGTGACCGCTACCCAGCCGAGCACGGCGTCGGCACCGTCCGCCGCCACGAAGCGGTGCGCGGGCAGCCGGCCCGCGTCGAACGCGGCCCAGGTCGGCGCCACGGTCTCGAAGCTGGCGTTGCCGCCGTCGAGGCCCGCCTGGTAGATCGCCAGGACCCGGTCGGCGTCCTCGGGTCGCATGGGTCGGACGGCGAGGTCGGCCATCAGCAGGCTCCGTTCGGGCTGGGGGCCGGTCGGCCCATGACCACGTCGGCGGCGGACGGGAAGCAGTCGACACAGGCGTCGTTGACGCGGTAGAGGCGGGCGGTGCCGACCGGCTCGGCGAGCACGAACCGGACCTCGGTGAGGATCTTCAGGTGCTGGGAGACGGTGGACTGGGCCAGCCCGATCGCCGCGACGATCTCCCCGACGCTCATCGGCCGGGCCTGGCGGGCCAGGTACTCCACGATCTGCACCCGGGTCGGGTCCGCCAGCGCCCGGAACCACGACGCGTACGTCCGCGCCGTCGCCCGGTCCAGCAGGTCAGCCATTCCCACCCTCTCTATCGTTAATCGCCGATCGACGATGAAAGTGTAGCGGGTGACGACGCGGCCAGCCGCACCGTGGCCACCACCAGCCGCGCCAGGGCGGTCATGGTGCCCGGATCGACCCGGTCGGCGGTGTCCGCGGGGCTGTGGTAGCCGGCCATGCCGGCGCCGATGCCGACGGCGGCGAGCCCGGCGCCGCCGTAGCGCCGGTTGTCCGAGGCCACCGGCCCGGCCGCCAGCGGTACGCCGGCGTGCCGGCCGGCCTGGTCCAGCAGCGCGAGCAGCCGGTGGGCCGGCCCGCCCGCCTCGACGGCCGCCGCCCGGCCCAGCCGGCCGGCTCCGTCGACGTTGACGACGAGCGGGTCGGCACCGGCGGCCCGCAGTCGGCGGGCGTGGCGCGCGGAGCCGAGGGCGCCGATCTCCTCGGCGTCGAGCAGGGCGACGGAGAGCCCGACGCCGTCGCCGGGCTCGGCGGCCAGGATCCGGGCCGCCTCGAGCACCACCGCGACCCCGCTGGCGTTGTCCGACGCGCCCGGCTGCCGCAGGCCGGGGTGGTCGCCCACGCCGTCGTAGTGCGCGGTGAGCAGCACGTCGGCCCGGCCCGGCGCGGCCCGGCGGACGGTGGCGTGGATGTTGGCGCCGGTGACGTCGAGCCGGCGCAGCGGGGCGTCGGCTGCCAGCCAGCCCTGCTCGCCGGCCGCGGCGAGGAGCGCGCGGTGCGTGGCGGGGTCGAGGGTGAGGGCCGGCACCGGACCCGGGTCCGGGCCGGCGAGGGTGGTGTACTGCCAGCCGTCCGCGTCGACAGGGCGGCCGACCAGCAGTCCCGCGGCGCCGTGGGCGTATCCGTAGGCGTCGAAGAGGCGCATCCCCGCCGGCACCACCAGCCACCGGCCGGCCGGGTCGCCGGCGCCGGCCACGCCCAGCCCGCCCCGCCGGACCTCGGCGGCGTACGCGGACGCGAGGTGGACGGCGACCTGCCGGCCGGCGGTGAGGCGGTGCGCGCCGGCGCCGGCGCCCCAGGTCACCGTGGGCGCGGCGGACAGCTCGGGCACCGCCCGCACGGGAAACTCGTCGGTGTCCACCGTCGCGCCGAGCGCGGCGAGGTGATCGGCGAGCCAGGCCCGGGCGGCCGCCCCGCCGGCGGAGCCGACCCGCCGGCCGGCGAAGCGGTCCGCGGCGAGCGTGGCGACGGTGGCCGCCATCCGGTCACCGGAGATCTCCTCCGGCGGCGCGGTCGGGTCCGCGGGGATCATCCGCAGCACCCCTGTCCCGCGCCGACGGCAGCGGTCTTCGCCTCGGTGCCGCAGCAGGCGCCCGCGGTTTCGGCCTCCTGCCGGGTGCCGCAACACGGCCGCGACGTCGCGGGCAGGTTGGCGGGCGGCAGGATCGAGCCGACCGCCTGCGCGGGGCTGCCGCAGCAGTCGCCGGAACCGGTGACCGCCAGGGCGGCGGCCGGGTCGCCGGCGAACCCGCCGGTCGGCTGGATGTTCTCGTTCATCGTGGTCGCCGTCCCGTCGCTCATCGAGGGCTGATCAGGGTGTGGACGCTGGCGCGCACGCGGTCGTAGCGCCGCTCCGCACGCTCGGTGGCGGTGGACACCTGGGCGCAGGAGTCACAGAAGCGCACTTCCGCCCGAGCCGCCGCCGACCGCCGGACCTTGCCGAACATGACGATCCCCTTTCCATGGAGCCTGTCTTGACGTCCGTCTAAGCAGAGACTTGCACGCTGATTAGAGAGATGTCAACCTAGAGGCATGTCAAAGCAGCCGACACCGCTGACCGTGCTGGACACCGACACACCGTGCTGCCAGCCGCTGGCGCAGCACCGGGTGCCGGCGGAGACGGCCACCGTTCTCGCCCACGCCTTCAAGGCCCTCGGCGACCCGGTCCGGCTCCAGCTGATGTCCATGATCGCCTCCGCCGAGGGCGGCGAGGCCTGCGTCTGCGACCTCACCCCCGCCTTCGACCTCACCGGGCCGACCATCTCCCACCACCTGCGGACGCTGCGGGAAGCGGGCCTGGTGGACGCGGAGCGACGGGGCACCTGGGTCTACTACCGGGCCCGCCCGGGCGTGCTGCGCCAACTCGCGGCCCTGCTCACCGTCGAGACGACCCCCGCCAGGTAGCCGAATCCACCCGACTCACGGCCGGCCGCCGGCAGCCGCGCGCGGGGCCGCCGGCCGGCGTCGCGACCGGCCCGACACGTGTGCGGCGAGCGCGGCCATCACGTACGCCGCGTCGCGCCCCACCCCGCGCAGGGTGTTCGACGAGAACGACCGCTGGAACTCCAGACCGAGGTAGCCGAGCCCGGGATGGGTGGTGGAGATCCCACCGCGCTGTCGGGGCTGGCCGCCGTCGAGGGTGCCGAGCGGTGCCAGGTAGTCCAGGTGCGGGCGGTAGCCGGTGGCGAAGACGACGGCGTCGACCCGCTCGGCGCCGCCGTCACCCCAGAGCACCCCGTCGTCGGTGAACGCGGTGAACATCTCCCGCCGGGCCGGCGCGCCGGCGGCGATGGCGTCGCGGTAGATCCCGGTGTCGAGCACGGCGGCGTGCCGGACCAGTCGGGTGAGCACCGGGCGCGGCAGCAGGTCCGCGCCGGTGACGCGGAGCCAGTGGTGCAGGTCCCGGCCCCGGATGCGCTGCGGCAGGAACCGGACGGGTGCGCGGGCGGCCAGGGTGACGTCCGCGTACCCGGCGAGCTCGTGGGCGACCTGCACCGCCGAGTTGCCGGCCCCGACGACGACGACCCGCCGCCCCGCGTACGGTTCCGGCCGGCGGTAGTCGGCGACGTGGCACAGCTCGCCCGCGTACCGCTCCTGGCCGGGCAGGACCGGTAGGTAGGGGTTGCCGAACGAGCCGCTGGCGGCGACGACCCCGGCCGCCGCGAGTTCGTCACCGGCGTCGGTGTGCACCAGGTAGCCGCCGTCGGGCCGCGACCGTACGCCGGCGACCCGGACCCCGGTGCGAAGGTCGGCGTCGAGACGGGCGGCGTAGCGCCGCAGGTACGCCACCACCTCGCCGCGGCTCGGGTAGCGCTCCGGGTCGCCGCCGAAGTCGAGGCCGGGCAGGGCGCTGTAGCGCGCCGGCGAGAAGAGGGTGAGGCTGTCGTAGTAGTCGGGCCAGGATCCGACCGGCTCCGCGCCGGCGTGCAGGACGACGGGACGGAGGCCGGCGGTCAGCGCGGCCCGGGCGGCGGCGAGGCCGGACTGGCCACCGCCGACGATGACCACGGGTTCGGTTCGAGGAGTCACGCAACCGATCATATCGTCATTTTGTTGAATGACAATATGATGATGGTGAGGGAAGGTGGGAGGCATGCAGCAGGCGACGTCCGGACGCCCCACCCACTCGACCGCGGCCCAGGTCGACGCCCCGTCCGGGCTGGCGCCGGAGACCCAGGAGTTCCTCAGGGCGCTGGGCAGCCCGACCCGACAGCGGATCATGATGCTCTTCGCCCAGGGGGCCGAACTGTCGGTGGGCGAGGTGGCCGAACGCACGGGCATCAGCCAGGCCACGGCGTCCCAGCAGTTGACGCTGCTGCGCAGGGGCCGGGTGGTGACGTCGCGGCGGGACGGGAAGACCGTCTACTACCGGGCGGACCGCGACGGCGCCCTCGCCGCCCTGGCCGAGCTGCAGTCCTACCTGGCGACCTGCTGCTGAGCAACCAGTCACGCCACGTCGGCCAGCCGGCGAACCCGCCTGACACCAGGCGCCACCCCCGCTTGACGTGCTGTACCCCGACGCCGGCGCCGCCGCGGACCAGGTCGTCGTACCCGCCGGCGACCAGGCCGCCACCGACCGACCCCGTTGATCAGCAGTCGTCGGCGAGCACGTCGAGCAGTAGCGCCGCCGTCCAGCCGAACGCCGGCGAGCCCAGGCCGGCCCCGGTGTCCGGATGGAAGTACTCGTGGCAGCCGGCCCGGGCCACCAGGTCCAGCATCGACCCGCGCAGCCCGCCGGCCAGCTCGGGCCGGTCGTGGGTGAGCAGCCCGCGCCGGACCAGCCAGGTCATGTTCAGCCAGCTCGGCCCGCGCCAGTAACGCAGCGGCTCGAAGTCCGGGGCGGTCCGGTCGTAGCTGGGCAGCGGGCGGTCCATCCGGCCGGCCACCCCGAACCGCGCCGAGCACGCCTCCACCACCAGCGCGTCGACCTGCCGGGTGGGCAGGTCGGGCAGGGCCAGCGGGGCGAGGCCGAGCACCGTCCGGGCCGGGACGAGCCGGCCGGTACGCAGGTCGAGCGGCTGGAACGTGCCGGTCCCCGAGTCGTACAACCGCCACACCAGCGCCTCGGTGATCCGGGCCGCCCGCCGCCGGTGCGGGCCCGGATCGGCGCCGACCACCGCGGCGATCCGGGCGAGCGCGTGCTCGGCCAGGCCCAGCGCAGCGTTGAACAGCGGGCACTCCACCAGGAACGGGTGCCCGCCGGCCAGCCCGTCGTCGCGGTAGCCGTGGTCCCGGTAGGCGGCGACGATCGCCAGGTAACGCGCGTAGTCCAGGTCGGTGGGGCGGTGCGCGGCGTCGGCGTGCGCGGTGTCGTGCCGGCGGTACGCGCGCATCACCGCCGCGTCGGCGGGCACCGCCGCCATCGGGGCGTCCCAGGCGGGGCTGTTGTCCAGCCCCGACTCCCACGGGTGCACGATGGCGGCCAGCCCGCCCCGGCCCACGTCGCGCCGCTCGGTGAGGTAGCGCTGCTGGGCCACCAGCCGCGGGTAGAGCCGGCCCAGCGCCGCCCGGCTGGCCGCGCCGGGGTCGCGGCGGTGCACCAGCCAGGCGGCGAGCGCGTGCACCGGCGGCTGGACCAGCCCGGAGGTGGCCACGGCCGGCGCGGCGGCGGCCACCTCGGTACGCCAGAGGTCCGGCCCGGGAAAGTACGCGCCGACCCGCGTCGCCGGGTTGAACACGATGTGCGGCACCCGCCCGTCGGCCCACTGGGCCCGGAACAGGCTGTCCAGCTCCCGCCAGGCGTGCTCCGGACGTACGTGCGCCAGCCCGATCGCGATGAAGGCCGAGTCCCAGCTCCACTGGTGCGGGTACAGCGTGCGCGAAGGCACCGTGTGGTCGTGCTCCCAGTTGCCGTCCAGCGTGGCCAGCGCGAGGCGGCGCAGCCGGGTGCGGGTGCCCACGCCGGCCGCACCCGCGCTCACGCCGGCACTCCGCTTCGCTCCGCGCCGGCCGGAGGCACCACCGCGCCGCACCGGTGATCCGCTCGCTGCCGTTCCCTCATGCCGCCGCCTGCCGGGGCTCGGCGTGCCGCAGCACCGTGGCGGCCTGCTGGAGGGCGCGTACCGGGTCGCCGCGCAGCCGGCACTCCAGGGCCAGCCAGCCCCGGTAGTCGATCTCCAGCAGGGTACGCAGCAGCGCCGGCCAGTCGAGGTGCCCGGCGCCCGGCTGGTAGCGGTTGGAGTCGCTGACCTGCACGTGCCCCAGGTAGGGCGCGGCGGCGCGCAGCGCCCGGTGCACGTCGTCCTCCTCGATGTTCATGTGGAAGGTGTCGGCGACCACCCGTACCGACGGCAGCCCGACCGCGGCGCAGAGCCGGACCGCCTCGTCGAGCCGGTTGACCATGTGGTCCTCGTACCGGTTGAGCGGCTCCAGGAAGAGGCTCACCCCCTCGGCGCGGGCGTGCTCGCCCAACTCGCCGAGGGTGTCGACGAGCAGTTGCCGGTCGCCGGCGGGCGAGCGGGGCGGGTCGAACGGCGGCAGCCGCCGGGAGAACATCCCCCACGCCGCCGGGGTCATCGCGCCCATACCGCCGAGCTCGGCGATCACCGACAGTTGGGAGCGCAGGTTGCGCACGGCGTCGCGGGACCGCTCGGCGTCGAAGTCGCCGATGAAGTGGTCCATCTCGACGCAGACGGTGGGCATCACCACCCCGGCGGCGCGGGCCCGGCGCAGCTCGGGCAGCCGGCGGGCCAGGGCGAGATCACCCCGCCCCCGCAGCTCGATGGCGTCGTAGCCGAGTGCGGTGGCCAGGGCGTACTTCTGGATCAGGTCGGTGCCCGGCAGGAGCTGCTCCTGGCAGGCGATCGGGATGGTCATCTCATTCGCGGCGTGGATCCCAGCTCTTCAGTGCCGGGCGAACGCCGCTCCCTCCCCTCGGGCAACGTCTTATCTGGACTGCAGGCATGATCTGGGTGTGGGTGACGTGGTGCGACGGGCAGCTCACCCTCGCCAAGATGGACGCGCCCCTGGCCATCGCGTGGTAGCGGCCCCTGCCGGAGGGAGCCGAGCCGTCGACGGTCACCGTGTCCCGCGATGCGGCAGGCCGGCGGCACGTGGCGATCCTGGTCGAGGATCCCGGCGTGCAGCCCCTGCCCCCGCAGGCCACGGCGGTCGGCGTGGACGCGGGCATCACCAGCCTGCTCACCCTCTCCACCGGCGAGAAGATCACCAACCCGCGACATGAGCGCGTCGACCGGCGCAAGCTGGCCAGCGCGCAGCGCAACCTGTCTCGCAAGACCAAGGGCTCCGCCAACCGGGCCAAGGCCCGCCTGGCGGTGGCCCGTATCCACGCCCGCATCGCCGACCGGCGGCGCGATCACCTGCACAAGCTGTCGACTCGACTCGTCCGCGAGAACCAAACAGTCGTGATCGAGGACCTCAGCGTGCGCAACCACCGCCTGGCCCGCGCCATCTCCGACGCAGCCTGGTCGGAACTGCGCCACATGCTGGAATACAAAGCCGCCTGGTACGGGCGCACCGTGATCGCCATCGACCGCTGGCATCCGAGCACGAAGACCTGCTCGGCATGCGGACGGATCAACACCACGATGACCCTCGCCATGCGCGTCTGGACGTGCCCCGGCTGCGGCTCGGAACACGACCGGGACGTCAACGCCGCCAACAACATCCTCGCCGCCGGGCTGACGGAGAGGTAAAACGCCTGTGGAGGGCCGGTAAGACCCCACCCGCACAAGCGGCGAAGGCACGACCCAGCGAAGCAGGAACCCCCTCGGGCGACCGAGGGAATCCCCGCCCTTCAGGGCTGCGGAAGATGTCAACAGAACCTCAGCACGACTTGGACGGCATCAGCGTCACCGCGGTCGAGCAGCGCCAGCGCGTCGGCCACCGCGCCGGCGTCGACGACGTGGCTCACCAGCGGCAGCGGGTCGACGCTGCCCTCGGCCACCAGGTCCATGAAGGTGTGTGCGACGCGGGCACCGGTCCACCGGCCGGCCAGGCCGGGCGCCGGCGTCGGCCCGGACACCTGGGCCGCCACCAACTGGATCCGGTTGTGATGGAACTCCTCGCCCAGGCCGAGCCCGTCGGCCTGGCCCTGGTAGAAGCCGGCGGCCACGACGCGGCCGGCGTGGGTGGTGGCCCGGATCGCCTCGTGCAGCGCCGGGTACGCGCCGGACAGTTCCAGGCAGACGTCGGCGCCGCTGCCGCCGGTGGCCCGGCGCAGCACGTCGGCCGGGGACTCGGTGGTCGCGTCGACGACCAGCCGGGCGCCGAACCGCCGGGCGTGCGCCAGCCGGCCGGCCACCCGGTCGACGGCGACCACCCGGGCGCCGGAGAGGGTGGCGAGCCGGGTGGCGAGCAGCCCGATCACGCCCTGCCCGAAGACCCCCACCCAATCGCCGAGGTGCAGGTCGCCGGCGAGCACGGCGGTGAGCGCGATGGCGCCGGGCCGGGCGAAGACGGCGGCGAGGGGATCCAGGCCGGCCGGCAGCGGATGCGCCAGGTCGGCCGGCAGCACCGCCTCGGCGCGGTGTCCCCAGATGCCCCAGACGAGTTGCCCGGGTTGCCGGTCGGTGACCTCGGGCGCGACCTCGACGACCTCGCCGACCTCCTCGTAGCCGAAGCCGACCAGCGGGTAGGGCACGGTGGTCTGCCGGGGCACGAACATCCGGCTGACGTCGTCCCAGTCCTTGCTCAGTCGCGGGTTGCTGCCCCGGTAGAGGGTGAGTTCGGTGCCGGCCGAGATGCCGGAGTAGCAGGTGCGTACCCGGACCTGGCCCGGCCCGAGCGGATCCCGGGGGCAGGGCTCGAGGCTGATCCTGCGCGGCCCGGCCAAGGAGACAACCCAGTTGACCATGAGTCACATCCCGGTAGCACTGGGTTCCATCCTAGAACAAAAAATCGGCATATGTCTTGTAATTGATCAATCGACGGCGTTGAATCCCTCATGTACCCTTCGAGAGGAGTGCCACCGATGTCAGCACCTCCGATGCGGATGCTCGCCGCCACCCTGATCGTGACCCTCACCGGGGCCAGCCTGCTGGCCTGCGGCGACGACGATTCCGGCGACGACAGCAACACGATCACGGTGTGGAGCCTGGAGGACGTGGCCGACAGGGTCACCGCCACCAAGGCGATCATCGCCGACTTCACCGCGAAGACCGGGATCACCGTCGACCTGGTCACCGTCAACGAGGACCAGTTCCCCTCCCTGATCGCCGCCAGCGCCGCCGCCGGCGAACTGCCCGACGTGGTCGGCTCGGTGTCGCTGGCCGGCGTACGCACCCTGGCCGGCAACGAGCTGCTGCACCCCACGGCGAACGGCGAGGTGGTGGATTCGCTCGGCCGGCAGACGTTCTCCCCGCGGGCGCTGGAGCTGACCTCCGACGACGGCAAGCAGCTCGCCGTGCCCAGCGACGGCTGGGGGCAGCTGCTCGTCTACCGCAAGGACCTCTTCGCCGCCGCCGGGCTGCCCGCCCCCGACACGTACGAGAAGATCACCAACGCCGCGCGGACGCTGCACCGCGGCGGCGTCGCCGGCATCACCGCGGCCACCGCCCCCGGCGAGGTGTTCACCCAGCAGACCTTCGAGCACCTGGCGCTGGCCAACAACTGCCAGCTCACCGACGACTCCGGCACCGTCAAGCTGGACTCGCCCGAGTGCGTCGAGGCGTTCCGCTTCTACGGCGACCTGATGCGCAACTGGTCGGTCAAGGGCGGGCAGGACGTGGACACCACCCGGGCCACCTACTTCGCCGGCAAGGCCGCCATGCTGATCTGGTCGCCGTTCATCCTCGACGAGCTGGCCGGGCTGCGCAACGACGCCAGACCCACCTGCCCGCAGTGCCAGGCAGACCCGACCTTCCTGGCGAAGAACAGCGGCTTCGTCACCGGGATCCAGGGCCCGAACGGCAGCGCACCCGCCCAGTACGGCGAGATCAGCTCCTGGGCGGTGCTCGACGGCGCGGCGACCGACGCGGCGAAGTCCTTCGTGTCGCACCTGCTCGACGAGGCGTACCCGCGCTGGTTCGGCATGTCGCCGGAGGGCCGCTTCCCGGTCCGCAAGGGCACCCCGGCCGAGCCGGAGAAGTTCCTCACCGCCTGGAACACCAGCCAGGCCGGGGTGGACGCGAAGAAGCCGCTCGCCGAGGTGTACGGCGACGAGGTGCTCGCCGGGCTGCGCCGCAGCCCGGACACCTTCCAGCGCTGGGGCCTCGCCCAGGGGCAGGGCAAGCTGGTCGGCGCGATCCTCGGCGAACTGCCGGTGCTTAAGGCGCTGAGCGACGTCGTCGCCGGCAGGTCCGACGCCGCCGCGGCCGCCGGACGGGCCAAGAAGGACGTGGAAGCCGTCAAGGCGGGCGTCAATTGACCACCACCGCACCCGGTGCCGGCCGCTCCCCCACCCGGGAGCGGCCGGCACCGGCCCGCCGCCGCAAGCCGCTCACCCTGCGCCGCCGCGAGTCCCGGGCCGGGCTCGCGCTGGTCGCCCCGACCGTGCTCGTCGTCGTCGCGGCGATCGGCATCCCGATCGTCTGGACCGTGGTGCTGGCCTTTCAGCGGGTCCGCCTGGCCACCCTGCGCCGGACGGGGCTGTTCGGCGAGTTCACCCTGGACAACGTCGAACGGGTGCTGAACACTCCCGGCTTCGCCGAGACGCTCTGGACCACGCTGGTCTACAGCGTCGGCGCCACCGCCGGCTCGATCGCGCTCGGCCTGGTGGCGGCGCTCGTGGTCCGCCGGCCGTTCCGGGGCCGCACCCTGGTCCGCGCGTCGATGCTGCTGCCGTACGTGGCCCCGGTGGTCGCGGTCACCTTCGTCTGGCAGGTGATGCTCGACCCGCAGCTCGGCATCGTCAACGACTGGGGCCGACGGTTCCTCGGCTGGGACACCCCGGTGCCCTTCCTGTCCCAGGAGTCGACCGCCCTGGCCACCGTCGTCGCGTTCGAGGCGTGGCGCTATTTCCCGTTCGCGTTCCTGTTCCTGCTCGCCCGCCTCCAGGCGGTGCCCGGCGAGCTGGAGGAGGCCGCCCGGGTGGACGGGGCCACCCCCACCCAGCGGTTCCGGCACATCCTGCTGCCCCAACTGATGCCGGTGATCGCCATGCTCGGCGTGCTCCGGTTCATCATGACCTTCAACAAGTTCGACGACGTCTACCTGCTCACCGGCGGTGCGGCCGGCACTGAGGTGGTCAGCGTCCGGGTCTACGAGTTCCTCACCGCCCGTACCGACATCGGCGCGGCGGCGGCCCAGGCCGTCGTGCTGGCCGTGGTGCTCGTCGTGTTCGTGCTGATCTACCTGCGCTTCTTCGGACGGAGGGTCGGCTGATGGACCGCGACCGGGTCGAGACGGTGAGCCTGCGCTGGCTGCGCCGGCTGGTGATCGCGGCGTTCCTGCTGGTCACCGTCCTCCCCTTCTACTACATGCTGGTGCTGTCGGTACGCCCCATCGAGCGGCTGCTGCTCGACCCCGGCTCGCTCGTCGTCGGTCTCGGCGAACTGACCGTCAGCACGTACACCGAGGTGTTGCGGGCCGCCGACGACGGCGGCCAGGGCTTCCTCACCTTCATGCGCAACAGCGGGCTGGTGGCGGTCGCGGCGACCCTGCTCACCCTGCTGGTGTCGATCCCCGGCGCGTACGCCGTCGCCCGGCTGCGGTTCTTCGGCCGCCGGCAGGTGCACTTCCTCTTCCTGGCGGTCTACCTGTTCCCGTCGATCGTCATCGCGATCCCGCTCTTCGTGGTCTTCACCCGGGCCGGGCTGCGCGGCTCGTTGTTCGGCCTGATCCTGGTCTACATCTCGCAGACCCTGCCGGTCTCGGTCTACATGCTGAAGAACTACTTCGAGACCATCCCGGTCAGCCTTGAGGAGTCCGCGGCCATCGACGGGGCCGGCCGGCTCGGCGTCATCCGGCGGGTCAGCCTGCCCCTCGCGATGCCCTCGATCGTGGCGGTCGCGCTCTACGACTTCATGATCGCTTGGAACGAGTTCCTCTTCGCGCTGCTCTTCCTCGTCGACAAGCCCAACCGGTGGACCGTGTCGCTCGGGCTGGCGCAGCTCGCCGACGGGGTCGAGGTGCCCAAGACGGTGCTGATGGCCGGGTCGGTCATCCTCACCCTGCCCATCGTGATTCTCTTCTTCGCCAGTGAGCGGCTGCTCACCGAGGGTCTCACCAGCGGCGCGGAGAAGGGGTGACGGACTGCCGTCGGCGCGGGGCGCCGGTGACGCCCCGACACCGCCCGGTCACCCGGCGCACAGCTGCACAAACTGGCCGGTCAGTTACCCCACGGGCCGCCCCGGAGGCCGTAGCATCGGGGCCGGCCCGCCCCCGGGCGGCCCGGGGGAAACCGCGCGCACAGCTTCTACCGACGCAGATAGAGGATCCGGCGATGAGTCAGACAGGGCAGGAGAACCACACGGGCACCGCTGGCGAGGACTACACCCGCCGCCTGCAGCGACTGGGTGGCGCCCGGTGGAAGCAGGTGCTCGACGTGCAGGCGCCCTACCGCTGGAACCTGCGCCGGCTCCAGTTGGGCCGCACTCTCGACGTCGGCTCCGGCCTCGGCCGCAACCTGATCAACCTGGGCGCCGACAGCGTCGGCGTGGACCACAACCCCACCTCCGTGGCGCACTGCCGGGAACTCGGGCTGGAGGCGTACACCACCGAGGAGTTCCTCGCCTCCGAGTACGCCCGCCCGGACGCCTTCGACTCGATGCTCGCCGCGCACCTGCTCGAACACATGCCGGCCGAGCAGGCCCGCGAGGTGATCTCGATGTACCTGCCGTTCCTGCGTTCCGGCGGCCGGGCGGTGTTCATCACGCCGCAGGAGCGCGGTTACCGCAGCGACGCGACGCACGTCCGGTTCGTCGGCTTCGCCGAGGCGGCGGAGACCTGCCGTGAGCTGGGCCTGACCGTGGAGCGGCAGTACTCGTTCCCGTTCCCCCGCGTCTTCGGCAAGATCTTCACCTACAACGAGTTCATCACGGTGGCCCGGCTGCCGTGACGCTCCGACCCCCTCGCTAGCGTGGGGGCATGGCGAACCCGACCCGCTGGGCGACCGACACCGGCCCGGAGCACTCGCAGTGGTACATCGACCGGTTCCGCCGGCTGGCGGCCGAGGGCGCCGACCTGGCCGGTGAGGCCCGGTTCATGGACGCGATGGTGGCGCCCGGGTCGCGGATCCTCGACGCCGGCTGCGGGACCGGCCGGGTCGGTGCCGCGCTCGCCGCCCGCGGGCACACCGTGGTCGGGGTGGACGCCGACCCGGCGCTGGTCGAGGCCGCCCGGGCCGACCACCCCGGGCCGCGGTGGCTGGTCGCCGACTTGGCCGAACTGGATCTGGCCGCGGCCGGCGAACCCGAACCGTTCGACGCGGCCGTGGTCGCCGGCAACGTGATGGCCTTCGTCGCGCCGGGCACCGAGCCGGCGGTGCTGGCCCGGATCACCGCGCACCTGCGTCCCGACGGCGTGGTGGTGGTCGGCTTCGGCACCGACCGGGGCTATCCGCTGACCGAGTTCGACGCCCACGCGGTGACGGCCGGGCTGCGCCTGGAGCACCGTTTCGCGACCTGGGACCTGCGGCCGTGGCGGGCGGACGCCGACTTCGCCGTCAGCGTGCTGCGCCGCCCGGCCTGACGGCCCTCAGGTCGGGGCGGCCACCACCCGGGCCGCCGCGGGGTCCAGGGTGGCGCCGGCGGGGACCAGGCTGACCAGCCCGGCCGGCAACCGGACCGGCCGGACCTCGCGGTAGCCGAGCATGCCGAGCACCTCGCCGACGGCCAGCACGTACCGCCGCCCCAGGTCGGTGACGACGGAGACCGCGCCGCCGGTCGCCCCCGGCCCGGCGACCGACTCGACGACCGCGCCGCGCCCCGGCTCGACCAGGACATGGTCGGCCAGCACCCCGCCGCCGGCCGGTGCCGGGGTGCGGGGCGTGGCCCCGAGGTCGGGCAGGGCCGCCCCGAGCCGCACGTCGACCACCGCGCCGTCGTCGCCGAACCGGGCGCAGAGCGCCGCTCCGTCCAGCGCGGCCAGCCTCGGCGGTACGGTCGGCGGCGCGGCCGAGCCGGTCGGCGCGAGGTCGGGCAGTTTCGGCAGCGCGGCGAACCGGCCCAGGGTGATCGACTCCGGCTCACGCTGGCCGGTGCGGGCGAGCAGCAGGCTGGCCTGTAGTTCGGTGATGCCGGCCAGCCCGTCCCGCAGCGCCACGGCGTACTGCCGGCCGCCGCCGGAGTTGCGCACCAGGTAGACGTCGCCGATCCGGGCGCCGGACACCCGCTCGGAGGGTTCGCCCTCGTCGGGCAGCGCCAGCGGCGCCAGGTCGGCGCCGGCCGGCAGGACGTTGAGCAGCGCCGGGGCGACCGGGACCGCGCGGGCCCGGGTGGCCGCCAGCGCCGCGAGCACCCGGTTGGTGTCCCGGACGAGGTGCCGCCGGTGCTGCCAGAGCAGGTGCAGCCCGCCGTCCGGGTGCCGCAGCAGCAGCGCGTCCTCGCCGAGCGGCCGGCCGCCGGCGGCGTCGACGCCGACCAGCAGCGCCGATCGGGGCGCTTCCGGCGCGGTCCCGGCCGGGGGCGCCGAGCAGACCGTCCAAGGCGCGGTGACCAGCCGGCCCGGGGCGGGCAGCGAGTCGGGGGCGTCGGCGATGCCGAGCGGGACGCCGCGCGGCACCCCGTCGATGGAGCGGCGGGAGACCAGTACCGTCTTCGGCCGGTCCGCGCCGATGATCAGCAGCGCGGAGGCGTAGTTGAGCACCGGGTGCAGCTTCTGCTCCCGGTAGACGAACCGGGCGCCGGACTCCTTCTCCACGATCACCGCACCGGCGTCGCGCCACTTGCTGCCACCCCCGGCGAACAGCCCGTAGAGCGCGGAGCCGCCCACGCCGATGGCCGCGACCAGGACGCTGGCCAGCGCGGCGCCGGCCAGCCGCCGGAACGGCGACTGCGCCGGGTCGGTCTCGCGCATCACCAGCGCGGCGACCGCCCGCTGGACGGTGAACTGGTACGAGTGCAGCTGGTCCTGCCGCGACGGCATGGGATCCCTTCCGGCGAGTCGGTCGGGGCACAGGATAAGCGCTGCGTCGATATCCCGACGACCCTCCGTCGCGAGCCCTCGACGGCTCGGCGGGTGGGCACCCCGCTCGGGGTCAGGGCCGCAGGATCAGCCGGATCGGGTTGCCCTGCTTGGTCTGCACCCGCCGCACCGCCTGTTCCGCCTCGGCCAGCGGCAGCACGTCGCTGACCGAGGCGGACAGGTCCAGCCGCCGCTGCCGGGCCAGCGACACCAGCTGCTCCACGTGTTCGGCCTCCGAGCCGTAGTGCCCGAGCACCGCCTGTTGCAGGTAGTTGAACGCGACCGCCTCGCCGGGCCGGGTCCGCCCGGTGTCGGTCACCGCCGCCGAGGGCGTGGAGACCGCGTCGGGGATGATGCAGGCCTGCTCGAACGGCAACTCGTCCGGGATCGGGACCACGGTCTCCTGGCTGGCCATGGCGTACTCGGTCCAACCGCCGTCGTAGTCCACGACCCGGATGAACACGGTGCCACGCCGGTCCCGCTCCCCCGCCTGGAGCAGCACCCGGCGACGGCGGATCGATGCGCCGCCGCCCGCCGGCGTGCCGGCCGCCGGCGTGCCGGCCGCCGCCGGGCGCCGGGGCGGGTAGCATCCCGGCCGGTGAGCACGCGATTCGAGGAACTGGCCTGGCGGGAGACCCCGATCGGCGCCATCAGCCTGCGCCGGCGCCGCGACCCCTTCCTCGACACCGAGGTGTACGAGGTGAAGCTCGACGACGAGTACCTGATGTCCAGCCTGTTCCCGGTCGCAGAGATCGAACTTGCCCGGCTGGGACTGGCCGCGCTGACCGGCCCGGCGCTCGACGTGGTCGTCGGCGGCCTCGGCCTCGGCTACACCGCCCGGACCGCGCTGGCCGACGACCGGGTCCGCTCGCTGGTCGTGGTGGAGGCGATCGCGGACGTCATCGACTGGCACCGGCGGGAACTGCTGCCCTTCGCGGCCGGGCTGGCCACCGACCCGCGGACCCGGTTCGTGCGGGCGGACTTCTTCGCCGCGGTCGCCGACGGCACCGGCCTCGATCCGGACGCCCCCGGGCGACGGTTCCACGCCGTGCTGCTCGACGTCGACCACTCCCCCCGCCAGGTGCTGCACCCGAGCCACGCCGCCTTCTACACGCCGGACGGACTGCGCCGGCTCGCCGCGTGCCTGCACCCGGACGGGGTGTTCGCGCTCTGGTCGGACGATCCGCCCGACGCCGGCTTCGAGTCGGTCCTCGCCGAGGTGTTCACCACCGCACGGGCACACGTCGTGCCGTTCGCCAACCCGCTGACCGGCGGCGAGTCGGCCAACACCGTCTACGTCGCGCACGCCCCGGCCTGACCGCCCGCCGAGCGGAGAGCGGACGGTGTCCACACCGGACGGCCCCTACGATCGCCGATCCGACAGCGCCGCAACCTTCCACCGCGACCGTGCGTCTTGCGTGTGCCGAGCCCGGAGAGCCGGGCCGTACACGGGGGAGGAACCCATGACCCAGATCGCTCGACGCCGGATCCTGGCCGGAGTCGCCGCCGGCCTGCTGACCGCCTCGCTCGGCGTCGCCGGCACGGCCGGTGCCGCGACCGCGGCGCCCGGGAAGAGCATCCGCCTCTGCGCGCTGCGGCCGCTGGCCTACCCGGTCGACTCGTACCGGGCGTCGGCCGACGCCATCGACCCGACCGGCCGGTACATCGCCGGTTCCGGGCTGCGGACCACTGGTGGCGTCAACCAGCCGCTACTGCTGATCTGGGACGGCGGACGGCTGACCACCGTCGAGTCGCCCATCGTGGAGTTCGTGGTGGACGTCAACACCGAAGGTGTGGTGATCGGCAACGGATGGGAGGACGGCAGCCGGCCGTGGCGGTACCACGCCGGTCAGGTGGAGACCCTGCCCGTCGGCGAGTTCCGCTACGTGGACCTCGCCGCGATCAACGGCAGCGGAGACATCGTCGGCTCGGGCTACGACTCGAACGACGTGCAGGTGGCGTTGCGCTGGCCGGCCAGCCGACCGGGAACCGTCGAGGTGCTGGACGTGCCGGCCGACGCGAGCGCGCAGGACATCACCGAGGACGGCACCATCATCGGCACGGCCGGCTCGTTCACCGACCCCACCGGCTGGGTGCGCACCCCGGCCGGCGAGGTCCGGCCGCTGACCGTACCCGGTGCGCAGGCATCGCGGCTGGACGCGGCCAGCGGCCGGTACGCGATCGGCCGGGTCGACCTCGGCGGCCCGAACGAGGTGAAGGTGCGCTGGGACCTCACCAGTGACGCCGGCGTCGACCTCGACCCGCGGTTCGAGTGGCTGACCGACGTCAACCGGCACGGCGTGGTGGTCGGCGGGAACCGGATCAGCCGGGGCGCCAGCTCGGTGATCCTGCCCGGCGGCGGCACCGGTGTCGCCATCGGGGCCCGCGCGATCTCCGACAACGGCATCGTGGTCGGCTTCCACAACGGCACCCGGGTCAGCCCGGTGCGCTGGACCGGCTGCTGACGCACCCGCGCAGCTCGCGATACGTGGCGCGCGGCCGTCGTCCGACGGTCGCGCGCCACCGGACGGTCAGCCGACCGGCGGGCCGATCCGCCGGACCCGCCCCCATGACCGGCAAGGACAGGCGGCCGGCGCACCCAGCGACCGGGTCAGAACCAGTCCTCGCGCATCTCCAGGGTGGTCCGGTCCAGGCTCTCCAGCAGGTCGAACTGGGGCCCGGTACGGGGCAGCTCGTACCGGAAGAAGTACCGGGCGGCCTGCCGCTTGCCGGCGTAGAAGGCCACGTCGTCGTCGGAGTCGGTCGGACCGCTCGCGGCCTCGACGGCGAGCAGCTGCTCCAGCCACATCCAGGCGATCACCACGTGGCCGACCGCCTCCAGGTAGACGCTGGCGTTGGCCAGCGCCAGCTCCGGCTCGCCCCGCTCCCACAGCCGCCGGGTCACCAGGGAGACCCGGTCCAACGCACCGCCCAGCCGGGCGGCCAGCTCGGCGGGCTCGCCCTCGGCCTTCCAGGCCCGGCCGACCGTGGCCCGGATGGTGTCGACCAGCAGCGCCAGGCCGGCCCCGTCCCGCATGGTCACCTTGCGACCGAGCAGGTCCAGCGCCTGGATGCCGTACGTGCCCTCGTGGATCGGGTTGAGCCGGTTGTCCCGCCAGTGCTGCTCCACGTCGTAGTCGCGGGTGTAGCCGTAGCCGCCGTGCACCTGGATGGCCAGGTCGTTGGCGGCCAGGCACCACTGTGACGGCCAGCTCTTGGTGATCGGGGTGAGCACGTCCAGCAGCAGGCGGGCCCGGTCCCGGTCGGCCTCGGCCGGTGCGGTCCGCTGCTCGTCGAGCAGCCGGCCGCAGTAGAGCACCAGCGCGAGCGCGCCCTCCACGTAGCTCTTCTGCGCCAGCAGCATCCGCTTGACGTCGGCGTGCGCGACGATCGGCACCTGCGGCGCGGTCGGGTCCTTGTCGGCCACCGGCCGGCCCTGCGGGCGCTGCCGGGCGTACGCCAGGGACTTCAGGTAGCCGGTGTAGCCGAGCGCCGTCGCGCCGGCGCCGACCCCGATGCGCGCCTCGTTCATCATGTGGAACATCTGCGCCAGACCCTGGTGCGGTCCGCCGACGAGGTAGCCGACAGCGCCGGGACGCCCGCCGGGTCGGTGCACCCCGTCACCGAAGTTGAGCAGCGTGTTCGTGGTGCCCCGGTAGCCCAGCTTGTGGTTGAGGCCGACCAGCACGACGTCATTGCGGGCGCCCAGTGCGCCGTCGTCGTCCACCAGCACCTTGGGGACGATGAACAGCGAGATCCCCCTGACCCCCGGCGGGCCGCCGGGAATCCGGGCGAGCACCAGGTGCACGATGTTCTCGGCGAGTTCGTGGTCCCCACCGGAGATCCACATCTTGGTGCCGTGCAGCCGGTACGTCCCGTCGTCCTGCGGCTCCGCCCGGGTGGTGATGTCCGCCAGTGAGCTGCCGGCCTGCGGCTCGGACAGGCACATGGTGCCGAAGAACCGGCCCCGCACCATCGGCCGTACCCAGGTGTCGACCTGCTCGGCGCTGCCGTACGCCAGCAGCAGGTTGGCGTTGCCCAGGGTGAGGAACGGGTACGCCGAGGTGGCCACGTTGGCGGCCTGGAACCAGGCGAAGCAGGCCGCCGAGACGGCGTGCGGCAGTTGCATACCGCCGACCGAGGAGTCCAGGCTGGCGGCCAGCAGCCCGGTCTCGGCAAACACGTCCAGGGCCGCCTTGACCTGCGGGATCAGCCGCACCCGCTGGCCGTCGAAGGTGGGCTCGGTGAGGTCGGCCGCCCGGTTGTGCGGGGCGAACCGCTCGGTGGCCACCCGCTCGGCGAGGTCCAGCACGGCGTCGAAGGTCTCCCGCGAGTGCTCGGCGTAGCGGGACCGTTCGGTCAGCCGCGCCACGTCCAGCCACTCGTGCAGCAGGAACCTCAGGTCACGGCGGGAGAGCAGGGTGGACGGCACGGGTCTCCTTCCTCGGCGGGGCCGACGGCACCGCGATCCGGTCCGGCCGCCCTTCCGCAGCTCATCCTGGCCGATCGCGCCGCCCGACGCACCAACCGCGCACCCGCGCCGCGGCGCGCCGGATCCGCTCGGGCCGGCCCGCCCCCGTCCCGCCGGGCCGGCCCGTCCGCGGTCCCCCGTCGGCTACACCGGTCGCCAGGACGCCGGGTCGTCCCACCCGTCCACCAGCCGGATGGACGCGGCCAGGTCGAGGGCGCCGGCCCGGCCACCCACCGCCGCCTGCCCCGCCACCGTCTCGGGGTTGACCTCGCCGACGCAACCGGTGCAGCCGCCGGGCAGCTGGGCGACCCGGTAGACGCCGGTACCGGAGAACTCGTCGGCCATGGCCCGCCGGCCAGCCACGGTGAGACCGGCCTTGAATTCGTCGGCCTTGAAGATCCCGTTGCTCCCGCCGAGCATGTAGTCGGCGCGCACCTCGGCTGAGCCGACGTTCTTCGGCAGCACGTACCGCAGGCTCGCGTCCAGCCACCCGCCCCGGAAGTTCCGTATCTCGGTGCCCTCCAGGACCACTCCCCCGGGGGCGGCGACCGACGCGAAGGGCACGGTCACCGGTCGCTCCTCCCAGACCAGCCCTTCGGCGATCTGGCGGGCGAGTTCCTCCGGACGCTCGTACTCCCGGACGCTGATCGCGATCCAGCCGTCCGGGGCGTACTGCCAGGAGAGCACGGCAGCGTGCTGGTGGGTGTAGAAGAACGCGGGCTGCCCGTTGACCGGCGCCACGGGCGTGCCGGGCAAGGGCCACCGGCGAGGACGGTCCCGCCGAGCACCGCGACCACGGTCAGCACGGCGGCCGCCCCGGCGACGGCGAACCGCCGCCGCAGCAGCCGCTCGCCGCCGGTGACCAGTTCCGCCGCCGGCACGCCCCCGGCCGGCAGGTAGTCGGCCACCCGGCTCAGCAGGGTGCGCACCGCCCGCTCCTCGTTGTCGTTCACCGCGCCACTCCCTCCGAGTCCGTGTCCACCGGAAGCCAGCGGCGCAGCGCGGCGAGGCCCCGCGCGGTCTGGCTCTTCACGTTGCCGGTCGAGCAGCCGAGCACCCCGGCGGTCTGCTCGACGGAGAGGTCCGCGTAGAACCGCAGCACCGGGACGACCCGCTGCCCCGGCGGCACGGAGGCCAGCGCGCGGCGTAGCGTGACCGCGTCCGCCACGGCGTCGTCCGGGCCGGCCGGATCGTCGCGGGGCACCGGCTCGGGCGTACGGTCCAGCAGCCGCCCCCCCCAGCGGGACCGCCGCTCCTCCTGGAAGACCCGCACCAGCATCCGGTGCACGTACGCCTCGACGTCGTCGGCGCCCCGCACCCGTGGCCACTTGAGGTAGAGCTTGGTCAGCGTCTGCTGCACCACGTCGTCGGCCCGGTGCTGGTCACCGGTGAGCAGGTAGGCGGTGCGGCGCAGCTTCGGGGTGGTGGCCGTGACGAATTCGACGTACTCGTGCCGTTGTGTCGCCTGCATCCACCACTCCCGTCCACCGCCGTCACCGTAGGGATGGGCGCGGCGCCCGATCCGGTTGCACGCACCCCGAAACAGCGTCAGCCCAGCTCACCGACCAGGTGGTCGACCAGGTCCCGGGGCAGCCCGTGGGTGTCGTGCAGCCAGTGGTAGTCCTCGCCGGTCAGCGGCCCACGGGAGCGGCGCCGGCTGACCAGCGGCCGCCCGCGCCGCAGCAGTTCCCGGAACCGGCGCTCCTCGCCGCCGAACACGTCGCGCACCTCGCCGACCCCGGTCTGCTGCCCGAACCCTTCGAGGGTGTGCCGGATCGGTTCGGTCGGCAGGTCGGAGAGGGTGCGGGACGGGTCGTCGCGCCACAGGGTGGTGAGCACCCGGCGGACCAGCCGGCGCAGCACGTATCCCCGGCCGGTGTTCGACGGGCGCACGCCGTCGCCGACGACGACCGCGCCGGAGCGGAGGTGGTCGCAGACCTGGCGCAGCGGCACCTCGTCCAGCCGCCACAGGCCGCCGACGCCGCGCACCCACGGTCGCAGGCCGTCGCCCTCGAAGACCGACCGGGTGCCGCTCAGCACCATCTCCAGCCGCTCCAGCCCCATCCCGGTGTCCACGTTGGGCTGCCGCAGCGGCTCCAGCCGGCCGTCGTCGTGCCGGTGGTAGCGCATCTGCACGTGGTTCCAGACCTCCATCCACCGGTCGTCGGTGCCCGGGGTGCCGCGGGGCGGGCCGTCCCCGGTCCAGACGAAGATCTCCGAGTCCGGTCCGCAGGGCCCGGTCGGTCCGTTGGACCACCAGTTGTCCTCGCCGCGGGTCAACTCCGCCGGTACGCCGAGCTCCGCCCAGGTTTCCAGCGAGACCCGGTCCGGCCCGAGCTGCTCGTCGCCGCCGAACACGGTCGCGTGCAGCCGGTCGGGTTCGACGCCGAAGCCCTCCCGCAGCAGCCGGTGGCCCCAGCGCAGGCTCTGCGAGACGTCGTAGTCGCCGAGCGACCAGGAGCCGAGCATCTCGAACACGGTCAGGTGGGTGCGGTCGCCGACCTCGTCCAGGTCGGTGGTGCGCAGGCAGCGCTGGACGTTCACCAGCCGGCGGCCGAGCGGATGGGGACGGCCCTCCAGATGGGGCGTCAGCGGGTGCATCCCGGAGGTGGTGAACAGGACCGGGTCACCGGGCGGCGGGATGAGTGAGCTGTCGGGCACCGGCCGGTGGCCGCGCTCGCGGTAGAAGTCGAGGAAGGTGCGGACGATCTCGTCGCGGTTCATGGCGGGTGCCTTCCGGGTCGTGGTGACCGGAAAGGGTCCGCTGGCGCGGGACGGGCTGCCCCGGGACGCGAAGAAGCCGGCGGACCGTTTCCGGTCGCCGGCGAGGGGTCGGGAGATCAGGCGGCGGCGACCGACGAGCTGGCAGCTCGTGCGGCCGCGGCGATGCTTCGGCGCCTGGACTCCATGCCCTCGACTGTACGTCGCCCCGGCGCCGCCGCCCACCGGTTTGCCCGCCGGCCCCCGCCCCCTGGGCGCCTGCGAGCCGCCGGCGGGCGGCGGGCCGGGGCGGACCCGCCGGGCGGCGTCCCGGTGCCGGTCAGCCGCCCAGCGACGGCGCGAGGGCCCGCGCCGGCCGGTCGTCGGCCGGGCTCGGGTCGGCCGGTGCCCGGTTGGGCAGGGAGAGCCGGAAGACCTTCTTCCAGGCGGAGAAGACCTGCCGGGGCAGCGAGCCGGTGGTGTAGCGCAGCCCGTACCGGTCGAAGAGCGCCCGCACCTCGGGGGCGATCTCCTGGTAGCGGTTGCTCGGCAGGTCCGGGAAGAGGTGGTGCTCGATCTGGAAGGACAGGTTCCCGGTCATCAGGTGCAGCAGCCGGCTGCCGCTGATGTTCGCCGACCCGAGCATCTGCCGCAGGTACCACTCGCCGCGGGTCTCCCCCTCGATGGAGCGCTTCTCGAAGGTCTCCACGCCCTCGGGGAAGTGCCCGCACATGATCACCGAGTGGCTCCACAGGTTGCGGATCAGGTTCGCGGTGAAGGTGGCGGCCAGGGTGCTGAGGAACGAGGGGCCGGACAGCAGCGGGTGCAGCACGTAGTCCTTGAGCACCTGCCGACGGATCTTGCGCCCGACCGCCTTCGCCCGGGCCCGGAACTGCGGGTCACGGTGCCGCCCCTGCTGCAGGTTCTTGCCCAGCTCCAGGTCGTACGCGGCGATGCCGTACTCGAAGAAACACGCGTTGACGAAGTTCCACAGCGGCTGGCCGAGGTGCATCGGATGCCACGGCTGGTCCTCGTCGACCCGCATGATGCCGTAGCCGAGGTCGTTGTCCTTGCCGATGACGTTCGTGTACCGGTGGTGCAGTTCGTTGTGCGAGTGTTTCCACTGGTCCGCCGGCGAGACGTGGTCCCACTCCCAGGTGGTCGAGTGGATCTTCGGGTCGCGCATCCAGTCCCACTGGCCGTGCAGGACGTTGTGCCCGATCTCCATGTTCTCCAGGATCTTCGCGACCGCGAGCCCGGCGGTGCCGACCACCCAGGCCGGCGGGAAGAGCGAAAACAGCAGCACCGCCCGGCTGCCCAGCTCCAGCCGCCGCTGGGTGGCGATGACCTTGCGGATGTACGCGGCGTCCCGCTCGCCCCGGCTGGCCACCACCCGGTCGCGGATCGCGTCGAGTTCCCGGCCGATAATCTCGATGTCCTCGGCCGTCAGGTGCGCGATCGGGTTGTCGGGCTTCTTCTGGATCACGGTCACGTCGCGGGCTCCGATCAGAGGTCGAGGTCGCAGGGGCCGGCGGCCGCCGACACGCAGGTCTGCACGAGGACGCCGTCGCCGGGCACGGCGGTGGTGAGCTGGCCGTTGCGCAGGTCGCGGACGGCGCCCTGGCGCAGCGGGACGACACAGCCGAAGCAGATGCCCATCCGGCAGCCCGAGGGCATCAGCACCCCGGCCCGCTCGCCGGCGTCCAGGATCGGGGTGGCGCCGTCGGCCTCGACGGTCACCGCGGCCCGGGTGAAGGTGAGCGTCCCGCCCGCGCCGGGCGTCACCACGGTCGGCCGGAACCGTTCGGTGTGCAGCCGGTCGGGGTACCCGCGCGCCGTCCAGTGCTCTTCCAGCGCGTCGAGCAGGCCGACCGGCCCGCAGGCCCAGGTCTCGCGGTCCAGGTGGTCGGGCACCAGGGCGTCGAGGTCGGCGACGCCGAGCAGGCCGTCGGTGTCGGTGTGCCGTTCCACCAACCGGATCGCCCCGTCGGTGGCGAGCCGGCGCAGCTCGGCGCCGAAGATCACGTCGGTCGCGGTGGGCGCGGAGTGCACCACGACCACGTCGGCGCCGGCCAGCGCGCCGGCGCGCAGCATTCCCATCACCGGGGTGATCCCGCTGCCGGCGGTGAGGAAGAGGACCCGGTCCGGGGCGGTTGCTGGGAGCACGAAGTCGCCCTGGGCCTGGTCGAGGTGCACGATCGTCCCGGGCCGCAGCCGCCGGACGAGGTGGTTGCTGACCAGCCCGTCGGGGATGGCCTTGGCCGTCACGGTGATCGGGTCGGTGCGCCGCCCGGGCGCGGAGGTGACCGAGTAGGCCCGCCACTGGCGTACGCCGTCGACGTCGACGCCGAGCCGGACGTACTGCCCGGGGGTGTGCCCGCGCCAGCCGCGGCCGGGCCGGATGACCAGCGTCGCCGCGTCCGGGGTCTCCGGGCGGACGGCGAGGATCCGGCCGCGCAGGTCCGCCGAGCGCAGCGGCGCGACCAGGTCGAGGTAGTCCTCGGGCAGCAGCGGGGTGGTGACCGCGGCGGCCAACCGGAGCAGTCCGCCCCGAACCGACCGCTTTGCCCGAGAGGCGGGGACTGTCGTGGTCATATCTCGATGGTCGCGGCGTGCTGGCATAAAATCTTGGCCTGTGCGGGTGAAGCGCTCCCGCATTCTTGTGCGGAGGGAACAACTCGTGACGGAGGGTATCGGGGCGACGTACCGCGCGGCCCGCCTGGAACTCGACGAGGAGGTGGCCCGCGCCCTGCGTGACCGGCTGCCGCTGCTGGCCGAGCGCACGGTGACCGCGATCACCGC
This sequence comes from Micromonospora sp. CNZ280, assembly GCF_011759515.1. NCBI lineage: Bacteria > Bacillati > Actinomycetota > Actinomycetes > Micromonosporales > Micromonosporaceae > Micromonospora > Micromonospora sp. CNZ280. The sequence goes on along the minus strand of NZ_JAAOYP010000005.1, from coordinate 479,016 downwards.
CGAGGTGCCCAGCTACTCCGGCACCCTCACCGGTCAGATGCGCGCCAAGATCGCCAACGCGGTGCAGATCGCGCTCGGCACGTTCCTCCAGCTGATCGAGCGGCCCCGGACGGCTAACCCGAGCACGCCGCTGGTGCCCGCGCTGGAGGCCGCGTACGCCCTGGGTAGCGGCGAGGCCCGCTCCGGCCGGAGCATGGACGCGCTGCTGGCCGCCTACCGGGTGGGCGCCCGGGTCTCCTGGCGGGAGATGGCCGCCACCACGGTCGAGGGCGGGCTCGCCGCGGCGACCGTCGCCGAGTTCGCCGAGCTGATGTTCGCCTACATCGACGAGCTCTCCGCCGCGAGCGTCGCCGGCCACTCCGACGAGCTGGCCAGCGCCGGGCGGGTCCGGCGGCACAACCTGGAACGGCTCACCCAGCAGCTGCTGGCCGGCGATCCGGAGGAGGTGCTGCTGCGCAGCGCCGAGCGGGCCGACTGGCCGCCGCCGCAGACCCTCACCGTCGTCCTGCTGCCGCGGGCCAACCTGCGCCCGGCGCTGGCGCTGCTCGACGAGCACACCCTGGAGAGCGCGGAGGACCTGCCCACGGCCGAGCCGGACGCGGAACTTGCCGTGCTGCTCGTTCCCGACGCGCACGGCGACCGGCGGCGGCAGCTGGCCCGGGTGCTGCACGGCCGCCGGGCAGTGCTCGGCCCGGCCCGCCCGTGGACCCGGACGGCGTACGCCTACCAGCGGGCCGTACGGGCGCACACGCTCGGCATCGACCACCCGGCGGACGGCGCCCCGCTGGACACCGAGCGGCACCTGGCCGAGCTGCTGCTCGGCACCGACCCGGAGGCGCTGGCCGACCTGCGGGCCCGGGCGCTGGCCCCGCTGGCCGGGCTGCCGCCGGCCACCGCCGACCGGCTCGCCGAGACGCTGCGCTCCTGGCTGCTGCACCACGGCCGGCGCGACGACGTGGCGGCCGACCTCTTCGTGCACCCGCAGACGGTCCGCTACCGGATGGGCAAGCTGCGCGAACTGTACGGCGACCGGCTCACCGACCCGGCCAGCGTCCTCGACCTCACCCTCGCCCTCGCCTACCCGGTCAGCGCACCGACTCCCTCGTGACGCCGGGCGACGGCGACGGTGCCTATCCGCCGCGCCCGGCGGAGGCGGACGGTCCGACCCGCCGCCGCCCGCTCAGGCGACGTGCTCCCGGTACCCGGCGATCGCCTCGTCCAGCACCACGCGGCCGGGCCGGGACCAGACCTCCTCGGCGAAGACCTCCACCTCGATCGGCCCGGTGTAGCCGGCGGCGTCCACCGCCTCCCGGAAGCGCCGCAGCTCGACGCAGCCGGCGCCGGGCAGGCCCCGGCCGAGCAGCACCCCGGCGGGCAGCGGCGTGACCCAGTCGGCGACCTGGAAGCAGGCGATCCGCTCCGCCCGCCCGGCCCGGGCGATCTGCGCCCACACCTGGTCGTCCCACCACAGGTGGTACGTGTCCACCACCACTCCCGCCGCCTCCGGCGGGTACGGCTCGACCAGGTCGAGCGCCTGGCCGAGGCTGGCGACCACGCACCGGTCGGAGCAGAACATCGGGTGCAGCGGCTCGACCGCGAGCCGTACGCCCGCGGCCAGCGCGTGCGGCACCAGTGCGCCGACCGCCTCGCCGACGTGCGCCCGGGCGGCGTCGAGGTCCCGGCTGCCGGCGGGCAGCCCGCCGGAGACCAGCACCAGCACCGGCGCGCCGACGCAGGCCGCCTCGTCGATCGCCCGCCGGTTCTCGTCGAACCAGCCCGGCGCGTCGAAGAACCCACCGCGGCACAGCGAGGTGACGGTGAGGCCGGCGTCCCGGACCAGGGCGGCGGCCGCCTCGACCCCGTACCCGGCCAGGTCCTCGCGCCACAGCCCGACGTTGCCGACGCCGGCGTCCACGCACCCGGCGACCAGGTCCGGCAGCGGCCAGCGGCGGGTGGTGGCGGAGTTCAGCGCGAACCGCCTCACTGTGCCACCCCCGCCGTGGTCAGGTACGCCCGCGCGCGGTGGGCGGCCAGCTCGGCGTCGGGCAGCAGGCCGGCGGCGTCGGCGAGCCGTAGCAGCCGCGTCAGGTGCGCCGGTGACCGGCCCGACTGCAGGCCGCCGACCATGGTGAAGTGCTCCTGGTGGCCGGCCAACCAGGCCAGGAAGACGATACCGGTCTTGTAGTAGAAGGTCGGCGCGCCGAACAGGTGCCGCGCCAGCGGCAACGTCGGGGCCAGCAGCCGGTCGTACCCGGCCAGGTCACCGCCGTCGAGCGCGCGCAGCGCGGCGGCCGCCGGCGGAGCGATGGCCGCCAGCACGCCGAGCAGCGCGTCGGAGTGGCCCTGCGCGTCGCCCCGGATCAGCGCCGGGTAGTTGAAGTCGTCGCCGGTGTAGAGCCGCACCCCGGCCGGCAGGCGCCGGCGCAGCGCCACCTCGAAGTCCTCGTCGAGCAGCGACAGCTTGATTCCGTCGACCTTGCCGGGACGGCCGGCGATCAGCGCCACCACGGTGTCCGCGGCCCGGGCCGGGTCGGCGTCGCCCCAGTACCCGGCCAGCGCCGGGTCGAACGCCGGCCCCAGCCAGTGCAGCACGACGGGACCGTCCGCGTCGTCGATCAGCCGGCCGTAGACGTCGAGGTAGTCCTCGGCGGAGCGGGCCGCCGCGGCGAGGTGCCGGCTGCACATCAGCACCGGCCGGGCGCCGGCCTCCTGCACGTCGGCGAGCTGCTCGGTGTACGCCTTGCGGATCTCGTCGAGGGTGGCCGGGCCGGCCGGCAGCTGGTCGGTGGCGACGCCGGCGCAGATCGCACCGCCCTCGGCCCGGGCCGCCGCCGCGGAGCGCCGCACCAGCTCACGCGCCGTCGGGTAGTCCAGCCCCATCCCCCGCTGGGCGGTGTCCATCGCCTCGGCCACCCCGAACCCGTACGACCACAGGTGCCGGCGGAACGCCAGCGTCGCGTCCCAGTCGACGGCCGCGGGCGCGCCCGGCACGTTCTCCGCCCGTGGGTCGGCGACCACGTGCGCGGCGGCGTACGCCACCCGGCTGGTGAACGGCGCACCGGGCACGGCGTGCTCGCCGCCCGCCCCGGAGAGGGTGTACGCCCCGTCGGGCAGCCGCACGGTGGCACTCATGCCGAAAGCTCCGGAATCTCCACCCGCCGGCCCTCCCGGGCGGACAGCAGACCCAGCTCGGCCAGTTGCACGCCGCGCGCGCCGGACCACAGGTCCCAGCTGTACGGGGCGTCCTCGGCGACGTGCCGCAGGAACATCTCCCACTGCGCCTTGAAGCCGTTGTCGTACACCTCGTTGTCCGGCACCTCCTGCCACTGCGACCGGAAGTCGTCGGTGGACGGCAGGTCCGGGTTCCACACCGGCTTCGGGGTGCTGGCCCGGTGCTGCACCCGGCAGCGGCGCAACCCGGCCACGGCGCTGCCCTCGGTGCCGTCGACCTGGAACTCGACCAGCTCGTCCCGGTTGACCCGGACCGCCCAGGACGAGTTGATCTGCGCGACGATGCCGCCGTCGAGTTCGAAGATGGCGTACGCCGCGTCGTCGGCGGTGGCGTCGTAGGGCTGGCCCTCCTCGTCCCAGCGAAGCGGGATGTGCGTGGTGACGTGCGCGGTGACCGCCCGCACCGGCCCGAAGACCTGCTCCAGCACGTAGTGCCAGTGCGGGAACATGTCGACCACGATGCCGCCGCCGTCGGCGGCCCGGTAGTTCCAGCTCGGGCGCTGCGCGGCCTGCCAGTCGCCCTCGAAGACCCAGTAGCCGAACTCGCCGCGCACCGACAGGATCCGGCCGAAGAACCCGCCGCGCACCAGCCGGTCGAGCTTTCGCAGGCCGGGCAGGAAGAGCTTGTCCTGCACGACGCCGTGCCGTACGCCGGCCGCGTCGGCGGCCCGGGCCAGCTCGACGGCGCCGTGCAGGGTGGTGGCCAGCGGCTTCTCGGTGTAGATGTGCTTGCCGGCCTCGATGGCCAGCCCGATGGCCTTCTCCCGCTCGCTGGTCACCTGGGCGTCGAAGTAGATCGCGGTGTCCGGGCGGGCGAGCGCCGCGGCGAGGTCGGTGGTCCAGTCGGTCAGCCCGTGCCGTTCCGCGACGTCGCGCAGCTTGGCCTCGTTGCGGCCGACCAGCACGAGTTCCGGCCACAGCCGCCCGCCGCCGTGCAGCGGGACGCCGCCCTGATCGCGGATCGCCAGCAGGGACCGGACCAGGTGCTGCCGGTAGCCCATCCGCCCGGTCACGCCATTCATGACGATCCCTATCGGGATACGTGCCGTCATCGCCTCGCCCTCCAGGTAAGCGGGGTTCTCGCGCACCCGGCCGACCGGCCGGGCGCCACATCTCGGGGTGCTCCGGCGGGGTACGGCGGCCACGTCGCCGCCGCACCCCACCGGCGCGGCGTCAGGCCGGTGTGCCGGTCACCGTGAGGTGCCGCAGCCGGCCGACGTTGTCGAAGGAGCCGAAGCCGACCCGGCCGGAGCCGAAGGTGGTGTCCTTCGCGGTCATCAGCGGGTCCTTGTGCCCGTCGACGTAGACCGCGATCTCCCCGGTGGCCGGCAGGTGCTTCACCCGCACCTTGTGCCAGTCGGCGTCGGTGATCGCCGGGTTGGCGCCGCGGGACCGCCCGTTCCACTGGTGGTCGATGCGTTCCCGGTCGGCGTTGTCGACCTTGAAGATGCCGTTGTGCGGGTAGATCGTGTGGTCGGTGGAGAGGTGGGCGTAGTAGAACTCGGTGTCCGACCGCCAGCCGAAGACGATGATGACGTCCCGGTTGGTGACCTCCACCGGCGTGTCCAGCCGTACCCGCGCCTCGACCTCGACCGACGACCAGGCCGGCCCGGCGGTGAGCACCGCGTACTCGAACGGCCGGCGCGGGCCGGGCCGGCTCACCCCGGCCTCGGCGAGGATCACCTCATCCCTGGTGAACTGCCACTTCGACGGGGTGACCGGCGCCCAGTTGTGCGCGCCGGCCGTCTGGCGCAGCCGGGTGTCGCCGACGTCGCCGGCGGCGAAGACCCGGGTGCCGGTGACCTTCCAGACCTTGCCGTTGGCCTTGGCCAGGATGTAGAGCTCGCCGGCGGCGTCGGTGCCGAAGCGCAGGTCGACCCGGTTGGGGTCGCCGGGCGCGCCGGGGCCGGAGAGGTCCTGCATCCGCACCGGGTTGCCGGCGGCGTCGAAGAGCGCGAGGCGGTGGATCGGTGCCAGGCCCGCGCCCCGGCGCATCCGGTTCGCCTCGGTGTAGAGCACCCGGCCGTCGACCAGGTCACCGAAGACGTACTTGCCGCGCAGCGCGGGCAGCGCCCTGCCCCGGTAGACGAACCCGCCGGCCACCGCGACCCCCACGTCCGAGGTGCAGTTCCAGCCGGGCGCCGGGTCGTGGTCGTACGCGGCGACCGGGTAGGTGTAGCCGTAGCCGGCATCGTCGGCGGGCAGCGGCAGCAGCTTGTCGCAGGGGTTGGTGGCCGTCTTGTCGAAGACGTACGCGCCCTCCCGTTCGCTCCAGCCGAAGTTGTCACCGGCGCGCACCTCGTAGATCGCCTCGACGGCGTGCTCGCCGATGTGCCCGAGGTACATCCGGCCGGTGGCCCGGTCCCAGCTGAACCGGTGCGGGTCGCGGAAGCCGACCGCGTAGATCTCGCCGAGCGCGCCGGGCTGGCCGACGAACGGGTTGCCGGCCGGGATGCCGTACTGGCCGTTGGCGGAGTCGCTGCCGCGCGGGTCGATCCGCAGCAGCTTGCCGTGCGGCATGGCCAGGTTCTGCGGGTCGGTGTTGCGCGCACCGAGGCCGCCGTCGCCGACGGCCAGGTACAGCAGCCCGTAGTCGCTGTCGTGGCGCTTCGCCGTGGGGTTGAAGTTGATCTCCTGGACGCCGTGGATCTGGCCGCCGAACCCGATCCGGAGGATCTCCCGACGGCTGCCGGCGAAGGCGTCGGCGGCCGGGTCGGTCGCCGTCCACTCGGTGATCACCCCATGGAACAGGGTGGTGGCCTGCGCGTAGTCCGGGACCTCGGTGGTGGCCGACGCCTGTTCGGTGTGGATGGTGTAGAACCGGCCGTTGCTGCCGAACTCCGGGTGGAAGGCGACGTAGCCGAAGCCCTGGCCCAGCCCGCGGCCGGAGAAGAACTGCGGTGCGAACGTCGCGGCGACGTCCAGGTAGACGTGCGGTACGCCGTCCTCGACCAGGTAGAGCTTGCCGTTGAGGTCGGGCACGGCCCGGCGACCGGAGCCGTCGGGCAGCTCCATGATGGTGTTGATCCGCGCGGTCCGCATGAGCCGCTGGTCGGTCGGCGCGGGGGTGGGGAACGACTGCGGGAAGCTGGTGTACTCGGTGAGCACCAGGCCGAGCCGGGACTGGGTGGGCATCTCGGTGACCGGATCGTCGATCGGGTCGGCGGCCCGGGCGGGCGCGGCGACCAGGGTGGACAGGACCAGGGCGGCGGCCGTGAGCCCGGCTGCCAGCGCGGATCTGCGGATGCTGCCGATACTGTGCACGCGGGTCTCCTTCTCGGTGGGGTCGTGCCGAGGGTGGTCAGCGGGCCAGGTAGCGGTACTGCTTCTCGACGTCGCGGGCGGAGACCGCGGTGTCGAGGAACATCAGGGCGTCCATGCGGCAGTCGCACGGGTTGCGTTCCAGGTTGTCCTGCGGGAAGCTCCCGCCGATCTTGATGCCCCGCGGGTCGGAGGCGGTGGTGACGTGCGGGCCGGGCCCGGACACCAGCCACGGGTCGTCGGCGCGGGTGTAGAAGCCGTCCAGCGCGCGGCCGTTGCGGTAGAGCGCCATCGCCCCGGTGTTGAAGTCGAAGGTGGCGGCCAGGTGCACCCACTCCCCCTTCGGCAGCAGGGTGCGCCAGTCCCCGCTGGCGGCGAAGGTCTGCGAGTTGCCGCCGTCCAGCCGCCGGCCGAGGGCGACCAGGCGCAGTTCGCCGTTGACGTCGATGAGTTCGAGCAGCGCCCGGACGCCGTGGCCGTCGGAGTCACCGGTCAGCACGCCGGCCAGGCCGATGGCGTTGAACCGGTCGTCCGGGTTCGGGGTGGTGGAGTTGGGCAGCGGCGCGTCCATCTCCAGCTTGAACCAGCCCATCACTGTGGTGCCGGCGACGGCGCTGAACGGGCGCAGGGTGCGTACGCCGCTGGCCGAGAAGATGCCGGCCTTCCAGTCGTCGTTGCCGGCCTGGGCCGGGTCGACCTGCCGGGTCTGCAGCGCCCTGCCGCTGCCGGGGTAGGCGCGGTCGGGCACCCGCATGGCGGCGCCGCCGTTGACGAGTTCGATCTCGGTGCCGGAACGGCCCTGGTCGCGTTCCAGCGCGACGTCGCCGGGCACCGGGTGGTCGAAGTCGTAGTAGGCGACCAGATGCTCGCGCAGGGTGGGGTGGACGTCGCGGGTACGGTTCCGGTCCGCCTGGGCCGGCGCTGTTCCGGCGCCGGCCAGCACACCGGCCGCCAGCAGGGCGGCGGTGACGGCGGCGGCGCGTCTGGCTCTGGTCATCGCGTACACCTCTCCTCGTGTCCGCGTGGCACGCAACCGCTTTCGTAAGCGCTTACGTGTCGCGCCCGGATCATTCGTCGTGCCGTTCGTCGGGGTCCGTTGCGGGTCGGTGTCAGCGCTTCGGCGTGACCGCCGGCTCGGCGGGCCGCCCGCCGAGATACAGCTCGCCGAGCTGGGGGTCGGCGAGCAGTTGCGCCGCCGGCCCGGAGATGTGCACCCGCCCGAGGTCGAGCACGCAGCCCAGGTCGGCGGTCTCCAGCGCCCGCCGGGCGTTCTGCTCCACCAGCAGCACGGCGGTGCCGGCGTCGCGCATCCGCACCACCTGCTCGAACACGGTGCTGGTGGCCTTCGGGTCCAGCCCCATGGAGGGCTCGTCCAGCAGCACCACCTTCGGGTCGACCATCAGCGAGCGGGCGAACTCCACCTGCTTCTGCTGGCCGCCGGAGAGCAGCCCGGCCAGCGCGTTCCAGCGCTGCGCGACCACCGGGAACAACTCCCGGACGAACTCGGTCCGCTCGGCGATCAGCGCCTTGTTCCGCAGCGTGTAGCCGCCGAGCAGCACGTTCTCCGCCACGGTCATCTCGCGGAAGACGCTGTGCCCCTGCAACACGTGCGCCACCCCGGAGGCGAGCATCCGCTGCGGGCCCTGGCCGGTCACGTCCACCCCGCCCACCAGGATCCGCCCGGCGCGCGGCTTGAGCAGCCCGCTGGCCACCTTCAGCACGGTGGACTTGCCGGCCCCGTTCGGGCCGACCAGGCAGACGATCGTGCCGGCCGGCACCGAGACGGTGAGGCCGCGCAGCACCGGCGCCGCGCGCCCGTAGCCGGCGTGCACGTCGACGAGTTCGATTTCAGACGCCAAGGTAAGCCCCCAGGACGCGTTCGTCGGAGCGGATCAGCGACGGCGGACCCTCGGCGATCGGGCGCCCGCGGTCGAACACCACGATGTGGTCGCTGACGCTCATCACCAGGTCCATGTTGTGCTCGACGATGACGAAGGTCCGCCCCTCGGCGTTGAGCTCGCGCACCAGGGAGCCGATCCGGTCCAGCAGCGCCGGGTTGACCCCGCCGGCCGGCTCGTCGAGCAGCACGGTCTCCGGGTCGCTCATCAGCACCCCGGCGAGTTCCAGCAGCTTCTGCTGCCCCCAGGACATGGTGCGCGCCTCGGAGTCGGCGAGGTGCTCGATGCCCAGCCGGGTGAGCCACCCCCGGGCCCGGTCCACCTCCGCCCGGGTGTGCGCGCCGCGCAGCAGCCCGGCCAGCCCGCCCGGGCGGACCGCCGCGAGCACGTTGTCCAGGGCCGACATCCGGGGGAACACCCGGCACAGTTGGAAGGTGCGGCCGATGCCGGCGCGGGCGATGGCGTGCGGCGCCCGGCGGGTGATGTCCTGCCCGCGGTAGGTCGTCCGCCCGCCGTCCGGGCGGATCATCCCGGTGACGCAGTTGAAGAACGTCGTCTTGCCCGACCCGTTCGGCCCGATCAGCGCGTTGACCTGGCCGTGCCGGAAGGTGACCGTGGCGCCGTCGAGCGCCACCACGCCGCCGAACGCCTTGGTCAGCCCCTCGGTCGCCAGGCTGCCCAACTCGCTCGTACCGGCACTCCGCTGCTGAGCCTCGCTCATGGCCGCTCCTGTGTCGGTTGGGCGCGGCCGGGGACCGCGGCGACGTCGACCGGTTCCCGCTCCCCCGCCGTACGCGCCTCGCGCAGTTGGGCGGCGGTGACCTCGCGGATGGAACTCTGCGTCGTCCCGGCCAGCCGGTTGGCCAGCGCGCCGATCGCCGGCAGCACGCCGTCGGGCATGAACAGCACGACGAGCGCGAGCAGCAGGCCGGTCGCGACCAGGTGCAGCGGCGTGTTGCCGAACTCGACCTTGAAGTACTCCAGCGCGATGCCGACCACCAGCGCGCCCACCAGCGGGCCGAACAGGTGCCGGACCCCGCCGAGCAGCGCCATCAGCACCAGGTAGGAGCCGGTCAGGATGGAGAACTGGAAGACCGGGTCGAGGTCGCCGAACCAGAGCGCGTAGAGCCCGCCGGCCAGCGCGGTGAACCCGGCCGAGACGACGAACACCACGAGCTTGTACGCGAACGTCGGCGTGCCGAGGGCCTCGGCCTTGTCCTCGTCCTCCCGGATCGCCTTGAGCCCGAGACCGAACCGGGACCGGTCGATCAGCCACCAGGCCAGCAGCGCGAGCCCGAGCAGCCCGGCGAAGAGGAAGTAGAACACCCGGTGGTGCTCCGGTCGCAGCAGCCCCGGGAACGGTCGCGGCACCACCAGGCCCCGCGAGCCACCGGTGAGCGAGGCCCAGCTCTGGAAGACCAGCAGCAGGATCAGCACCAGCGCGATCGAGACGATGACGAACGAGGCGCCGCGCACCCGCAGCGCCGCGTACCCGATCGGCACGGCGAGCGCGGCCACCAGCAGCGCCGCGACGACCAACGCCACGAAGCTGGGCAACCCGGCCCTGGTGACCAGCAGCGCGGTGCCGTAGCCGCCGAGGCCGGCCAGCGCGCCGTGGCCGAGCGAGATGTAGCCGGTGAACCCGCCGACGAAGTTCCACGACGTGGCGAGCACCGCGTAGTTCAGCACCACCACGCCCGCCGACAGGATGTACGGGTTGGGCGCCAGCGACGGGAACGACAGCACGGCGGCGGCGAGCGCCAGCAGCGCGACCGCGCGGAGGACGAGCCCGCCCCGCCGGCGCCGTACCGCCGTGGTCGCCGGGCGGGCCGCTGCCGTACCACCGCCCGTCGCGGTGGCCGACTCGGCCTCGGCGCCGCCGCGCCTCGCGGCGCTGGCCGGGGCGCCGGCCGGGTCCGGACCGCCGGCGCTCGCCGGGTCCGGCCGGGCGGCGCTGGCCGGGGTGGTGGCCGGGTCCGGCCCGGTGGGGGCCGGGGTGACGGTGGGGTCAGAAGCGCTGGGCAAGGCGACCTCCGAAGAATCCCTGTGGCCGGAACGCCAGCGTGGCGAACAGGGCGAGGTAGAAGATCGTCTGCGCCCAGGTGGTGCCGAGCGGGATCTGCAGCAGGCTCTGCGCCATCCCGAGCACCATGGCGGCCATCGCGGCACCCGGCACGCTGCCGAGGCCGCCGACCACGATGATGGCCATCAGCGGACCGATCCAGTGCCAGTGCAGCGACGGGTAGATGGTGGTGTCCAGGGCGAGGGCGGTGCCGCCGACCGCGGCGGTGGCCAGGCCGACGCCGAAGCCGTACCCGGCCACCCGCTCGGTCTCGATGCCGACCAGCCGGGCCGCGTCGCGGTGCTGGATGGTGGCGCGCAACGCCCAGCCGAACGTGGTCTTCTTCATCAGCAGGTAGAGGGTCAGCAGCGCGACGGCGGCGAGGCCGAACGCGATCAGCTTCACCACCGCGATCCGGGCGCCGAAGAGGCCGAAACTGGCCGAGCCGTAGCCGAGCTGGATGCGCCGCTGGGTGCCGGTGAAGGCGTAGCCGAGCAGCCCCTCGATGGTGACCGCGATGGCGAACGTCAGCAGCACCGACATCATGGTCAGCGTGGCCGCGCGCAGCCGGGCCAGCAGCAGCCGTTGCAGCAGCACGCCGGCGCCGAAGAAGAGTGGCACGGTGACCACCATCGACAGCAGCGGGTCGACACCCAGCCGGGTGTGCGACCACCAGGCCAGGTACGCGGCCAGGATGAGGAACGCCGAGTGGGCGATCATCACCACCCGCATGATGCCGAAGTAGAGGGTCAGGCCGGCCGCCAGGAGGGCGTAGAGCCCGCCCAGCAGCAGACCCAGGATGACGCTCTGGAAGAGCAGCGCACCGGAGGGCATCGCCGCCTACCAGGCCGGCTTCGGGTAGACGAGGTCGGCCTCCTTGGCATCGGCCGGGAGCACGATCTGGATCTCGCCGCCGACCCACTGCTGGATCATGTGGGCGCCCTTCGGCTTGCCGGTCTCGTCCCAGGACAGCGGGCCGACCACCGTCTCGACGGTGTTGCCGCGGACCCACTCGACCAGCTTCTTCTGGCACTCGCCCTGCTCGGCGCAGCCCACCGCGGTCACCGCCGCCGCGACGACCTGCCCGGTCGTGTACGCGTTGGCCTCGTCCTCTTCGGGCGCGGTGCCGAACTGGGCGGTGTACTTCTCGACGAACTCCTTGTTGCTCGGGTACGGCGCCTGCTGGGTGTAGCCGGTGGGCGAGAGGATGCCCTCGGTCTTGTTGCCGATGGCCGCGGCGAACTCCGGGTTGGTCGGGGCGGTGGAGAACGCGGCCAGCTTCGGCTGGTACCTCAGCTGCTGGAGGGCGACGATCAGGTTCACCCCGTCCTGGTACTGCGAGCCGCCCACCACGATGTCGGCCCGGGAGGCGGCGATCTTCGCGGCGATGCTGCCGAAGTCGGTGGTGTTCGGCGGGTAGACCTCGTCGACGACGGTACGGATGCCGGCCGCCGCCAGCTTCTCCTTGAGCCCGTACGCCGTGCCCTGCGCGAACGGGTCGTCCATGGCCGCGTACGCCGCGGTCTTCGGGCGCTGGTCGGCCGGCAGCGCCAGCAGGTATTCGGCCAGGTGGTTGTAGTGGTCGTTGGCCACCGCCGGGGCGGCGTAGAACAGGTTCTTGAAGCCCTGCTCGAAGACCTCCTTGGCGGCACCGGCCGGCTCGACGAAGAGCATGCCGTACTCCTCGGCCACCCGGGCCGCGGGCACCACGAGGCGGGTCGAGAACGGCCCCACCACGAGGTCGACCTGGTCGGAGCCGATGAGCTGCTCGTAGTCGGCGACCACCCGGTCGGCGTTGGACTGGTCGTCGAGGATCTTCAACTCGACCTTGCGGCCGAGCAGACCCCCCTTGTCGTTCGTGATCTTCGCCCAGGCCTCGTACCCGCGCTGCACGCCCTTGCCCGGCTCGGAGAAGTCTCCGGTGAGCGGTAGGGAGATGCCGACCACGATCGGGTCGTCGCTTCCGGCGGAATCCCCGCCGCCGTCACCACCACAGGCCACCAGCGCGAGCGTCATCGTCGCGCCGATCGCCGCCATCCAACGGATTCGTCTGTATCGGTTCGTCATCCCGCAACGCTCCTTTGCCGGGGACGGAAGCGCTTACGAAAGCGCTTACGTAGCCTAGGCTGTGTCCTGCGCCACTGGCAATACCGTCGATGCATCGATGTTTCCGGGGAGTTGCGGATGCCCAAGCCTGGCCCGAGGCTGCGCCTCGTCGACGTCGCCGAACGCGCCGGCGTCTCGCTGGCCACCGCGTCCCGCGCCCTCGCCGGGCGGGAGGGGGTGAGCGAGGAGGTCGCCCGGCACGTCCGGCAGGTTTCCCGCGAGCTGGGTTACGTGGCCAACCCGTACGCCCGCACCCTCGCCGGCGGCGCCAGCTCCACCGTGGGCCTGGTGGTGCACCAGATCGACGACCCGTACTTCTCGGAGATCGCCGGCGGTGTCATCCAGGTCGCCGCCGAGGAGGGGCTGCTCGTGCAGATCTGCCACTCCGGCCGCGACCCCGACAACGAGCTGCAACAGCTGCGGCACCTGATCGCCCAGCGGGTCGGCATCATCCTGATCGCCGGCTCCGGCTACAACGACCCCCGCATCGAGGCGGCGGCGCGCGCCGAGCTGTCGGAGTTCCAGGGCGGCGGCGGCCGGGTCGCCGTCATCGGCCGGCACGCCCTGGGTGTGGACGCCGTCCTGCCCGACAACGAGGCGGGCGGCCGGGCGCTCGCCGAGCACCTGCTGGAGCTCGGCCACCGGCGGATCGCGGTGGCCGCCGGCACCGCCGCGCTGACCACCGTCGCCGACCGGCTCGCCGGCGTCTCCGCCGCGCTCGGCCGGCACGGGCTCGCCCTCGCCGACCTGCCCGTGGTGCACTGCGACTTCACCCGCGACGGTGGCCGGGCGGCCGCCGAGCAGATCCTGCGCGAGCACCCGGAAACCACCGCGATCATCGCGCTCAACGACGCGATGGCCATCGGCGTGCTGTCCACGCTGCGCGCGCACCGGGTCCCGGTGCCGGAACGGATGTCGGTGGTCGGCTTCGACGACGTCTCGGTGGCCGCCGACCTCGCGCCCAGCCTCACCACCGTCCGGCTGCCGATGACCGACATGGGCCGGATGGCGCTGGGCCTGGCGCTCAAGCCCCGCGCGGCCCGCCCGCGCCGCCGCTCCACCGGCCACTCCCTGGTCGTACGCGACTCCACCGCCCCCGCCCCGGGCCCAGGCCGCCGTTGACCATGAAGTTGTCGACGCGACACGCCGAGGTCGTCGTCAACAACTTCATGATCGACGGGCCGGGGCGGGGGTCTTCTCGTTCGGTTCGGCGCCGGCGGTGGCGGCCGCCTCGGCCTCGGCGATGATCCGCCGCTCCTCCTCGCGGTTGGCCAGGTACCGGCGGACCGAGTACGCGAGGGCGGCCGCCCAGACGACGAAGATGACCGCGGAGACCGGGTAGCGGACGCTGTCCGGCGCGTCGATCCAGTCGCTGCGCAGCAGGGTGCGGGTGTTGGTCAGGATGATGATGCCGCCGACGGCCGAGCCGAGCACCCGCGGCGGGATGTGCCGCACCAGCCAGGCGGCGATCGGCGCGGCGATGATCCCGCCGACGAGCAAGGTCACCACCCAGGCGAAGGTCACGCCCTCGGAACCGATGCCGACGATGAAGCCGACACTCGCCGCGACGGCGACGAGGAACTCGCTGGTGTCGATCGAGCCGATCGTCTTGCGCGGCTCCAGCCGGCCACTGGCCAGGATGGCCGGCGTGCCGACCGGCCCCCAGCCCCCGCCGCCGGTCGAGTCGACGAACCCGGCCACCACACCGAGCGGGGAGAGGAACCGCTTGCGCAGCGGCTTGCCGAGGTTGCCCTTGGGCAGGCCGACAGCGGTGAACCGGATCAGGATGTAGAGGCCGAGCGCCAGCAGGATGAGCGACATCAGCGGCGCCGCGGTCTCGGTCGGCAGGCTGGACAGGAACGTGGCGCCCGCGAGCGCGCCGACGGCCCCCGGGATGCCGATCTTCCAGACCACCTTCCAGTCGACGTTGCCGAACCGCCAGTGCGCGGCGCCGGAGACCAGGGTGGTGCCGATCTCGGCCAGGTGCACGGTGGCCGACGCGGCAGCCGGGTTGGTGCCGATGGCCAGCAGCAGTGTCGTGGAGGTGACCCCGTACGCCATGCCGAGACTGCCGTCGACGAGCTGGGCGCCGAGGCCGACGAGCGCGAGCAGGATGAGTTTTCGCATGTCAACCACCAGTCCGGGGTCAGGGTTGGTCAGGTTCGTCAGTCGATCGGTCGTCGTCGGTCCGTCGAGCGGCGCTGCCCGGTCGGCGGACCCACGCGGAGTGGGCCATGGCCAGCTTCCCGATATTTCCCACTGATTAAGTGGAGAATAGGAGTCGGAGTGGGTCGGGACAAGCCCTCGTCCCAGGTACTGGTAGCCGGGCCGGTCACGGCGGGTGGGCTTTCCGCCGTCCCCCGATGCCCCTAACCTCGATCCGTGACCGTCCACGGGTTGTCCCGTACCGGCGCGGCGCCGTACCCGGACACCGTGCTGGGGCCGAAGGACCGCCGGACGACGCGGGTCATGTCGCGCGACGACTTCGTGCGCACGGCCCGGAAGAGCTGCGACTGAGCCCGCAACCGGGGATGTCGACACGTCGCGCCGCCCCGTCGCCGCCGGTCGACCGGCGGCGACGTGTTCTGGCCCTGGTCGTCCCGGGTGTGCTGCTGCTGGTGGCGGCGCTCGCCGGGGACACGTACGTCCGCCCCGGCGACCCGGCCGCGCCGACCGCGCCCGGGGTACGGACTTTCTGCCCCGGGTCCGGCCCCTGCGCCGAACTCGGCGGCCTGACCGGTGGCCCCGTTGGACACCGGCCCGGACGGGACGAGCCGCCGGGCACGCCGTTCGCCGCGCTGCAACTCAACCTCTGCAACAGCGGTTTCGCGTCGTGCTACGGCCAGGTCAACAACGGCCGGGCGGTGGCCGAGGCGTACGCGGCGATCACCGCGCTGCGACCGCAGGTGGTGACCCTCAACGAGGTCTGCCGGGACGACGTGGTGACCGGCCTCCACCCGGCGATGGTCCGGGCGTTCCCGGGTGATCCGGTGTTCTGGGCGTTCCAGCCAGCGGCCGACCGGGTCGTACGCTCGCGGCCCTACCGGTGCCGCACCGGCGAGCCGTACGGCATCGGGATCCTCGGCCGGCTCGACCGCGCGGCCCGGGGTGGCGTTTCCGTGTTCAACGGGCTCTACCCGCAGCAGGCCGACGGCCCGGACGAGTTGCGGGTCTGGCTCTGCGTGGCGGCGGCCGACCGCTACCACGCCTGCACCACCCACCTGACGTTCGTCTCCGCGTCGGTCGCGATCCGGCAGTGCCAGCACCTGCTGCGGGTCGAGATACCCGCGATGCGGGCGGCCGCCGGGTCGTCCGCCCCGGTGCTCGTCGCCGGCGACCTGAACCTGGCCACCGGCGGCTCGCCGGACGTCCGGGACTGCGTACCCGCGGGCTACCACCACGTCGGCAACGGCAACGTGCAGCACGTCATCGCCACCAGCGACCTCCGCTTCGGGGACGCCCGCTCGTATCCGCTGCGCCACACCGACCACAACGGCTGGTTCGTCAGTGCCGAACTCTGACCGCGCGAACCGCGGTCGCTGGGTGTGCAGCCCGGATCAGCCCGGGGTGGAGCGCGCGACCAGCCCCCATCCGGTCGCCGTCCAGCAGCTTCCCCACAGCAGGAAGAACGGTGACCACAGCAGCAGGTCCCAGCGCGCCAGGTCGCGGGCCAGGGCGGCGTGCTCGACCGGCGGCGGGCGGACCCCGGCCAGCAGCAACCCGTCGCCGACGAAGCCGAACCCCAACACCCCGACCGCCCGGGCGATCATGAAGATCCCGAGCACCCACGCGACCGCCAGCAGCAGCCGACGCGGGACGGCCGCACCCCACGGGCGTACGGCGGCCAGCGCGACGACGACGCCGACCACGGCGGCACCGGCCAGCACCCAGTGGCTCGCCACGAACAGCGGATCACGGGCCAACAGCCGCTCGCGTAGCTCCGGGGGCAGCGGATCCTTGTTGGCCAGCGCGTTGGCCCCCAACGCCTGCGCGAGCTTCATCGATCCGTACGCCGCCGCGCACACCGCCGCTCCGTACGCCCCGAGGATCGCCCGGTCAGCCCGCGACACGTCGCCTCGTCGCCGTCTCGTAGGAGCGGATGGTCGCCAGCAACAGCCCGATCACGACGAGCCCCAGCACCCCGTGGTGCCACTGCCAGCCGACGCCGAGGCCGACGAACCCGTCCAGGATCATGATCCCCGCGCCGCCGCCGACGGCGAGCAGCATCCCGGCCAACGCCAGCAACATCACGGCTCGCGGCACCCGGCGGCCCAGCGGCGTGACCGTGGCGAGGGCGAGGCACGCGCCCAGCACACCGGTCGCGGCGGCGGACCACTGTGCCACCGCCGGGTCCAGGAAGTAGCTCTCGGCCTCGGCAGCCGAGACGGGCGGGCCGCCCGGGAACCCGAGCCGGGACTGCACCGCGAAGACGGCCTTGCCCAGGGCGTAACCGAGAAACAGCACCGCCATCGCGTACGCCGGCCAGCGACGAGGGTGAGCGAGATCGACCATGATCGCGACGGTAGCCACCCGGGCGCCGGGCCCGACTCCCGACGAAAGGGGAGCTCTCTCCCCCGTGGGAGGGAGTAACCGCGGAGTGATCTGCTTCACCCAATGTCACGCCCGTCGACTACGCGGTGTCTCGAGGCCGAATCCCGGAAGACGGAGGAGACACGATGACAGGCAGCACCGAGGTGGTCGTGGTCGGCGGCGGATACGCCGGCGTCCTGGCCGCCAATCGCCTAATGGGAGCTGTCGGGTGAGCCGTTGGCAGACTCGACACCGGTAGCCGCGGGTGGGTGAGCACTCCCCTCGCCTGGACTTGGAAGTCCTGGGGTCAGAGCGTGCCCCCGCTCGTGGTCGGGAGAGGAACGGCTGATGGGGTGTCGTGCCCGCCGCTGCGCGTGAGCACTGGTCCATTAGGCCGCCGGGCTCTTCCGTGGGCTGCCGAGAGTGGTCGGTGTGGTGAAGCGGAGGCGGGTGTGCTGTTCGTCGGGGACGACTGGGCAGAAGATCATCACGATGTAGAGGTGCAGGACGAGCGCGGCCGGACGTTGCGGGCCGTGCGGCTGCCCGAGGGTGTGGACGGCGTGGCTCGTTTCCATGACCTGGTGGCCGGGTTCTTGCCGGAGGATGCCTCGCCGGCGCAGGTGCTGGTGTGTATCGAGACCGACCGTGGCCCGTGGGTGCGGGCGCTGGTCGCGGCCGGCTATCAGGTCTACGGGGTCAACCCGAAGCAGGCCGCCCGGCATCGGGAGCTGATGTCGATCTCGGGCGCCAAGAGCGACAAGGCCGACGCGCGCACCCTGGCGGACATGGTGCGGACCCGCCGGCACCAGCTGCGGCAGGTCGCCGCGGACTCCGACATCGCCGAGGCGGTCAAGGTCGTCGCCCGGGCCCACCAGACGCTGATCTGGGAACGCACCCGGCACACGCTGCGGCTGCGGGCCGCGCTGCGGGAGTACTTCCCCGCCGCGCTGCAGGCATACGAGGTCCTGACGCTCACCGGTTCGGACACCCTGGAACTGCTGGCCAAGGCCCCGACACCGGCTGCGGCGGCCAAGCTGACCGTGGCGCAGATCAGCGCCGCACTCAAACGGGCCCGCCGACGCGACATCCCCACCAAGGCGGCAGCGATCCGGCAGGCACTGCGCACCGCGCACCTGGGCCAGTCCGAGATCGTCACCGGCGCATACGCGGCGACCGTCCGGGCCACAGTGGCAATCCTGCAGACCCTCAACACCGAGATCCGCACCATGGAAGGCCAGGTCGAGGCCCATTTTGGCCAGCACCCGGACGCTGAGGTCTACCTCAGCCAGCCCGGCATCGGCGCCATCCTCGGCGCCCGGGTGCTCGCAGAATTCGGTGACGCTCCCGGCCGCTACACCGACGCCAGATCCCGCAAGAACTACGCCGGCACCGCACCCATCACCCGCCAATCCGGCAAAACCAAAACCGTCCACGCCCGG
The DNA here is from genome assembly GCF_011759515.1 of Micromonospora sp. CNZ280. Classification (NCBI taxonomy): domain Bacteria; kingdom Bacillati; phylum Actinomycetota; class Actinomycetes; order Micromonosporales; family Micromonosporaceae; genus Micromonospora; species Micromonospora sp. CNZ280. Next base: position 460,489 of record NZ_JAAOYP010000005.1, on the reverse strand, counting down.
TTCGTGCACAACGACCGACTCGTCGACGCCCTGCACATGCAGGCCGGCGCCGCGATCCTGCACGACACCGCCGTCCGTGCCTACTACAACGAACTCCGCGCCCGCGACGTCAGCCACCCCGCCGCCCTACGCCAGATCGGCAACCGCCTCGTCGGCATCCTCCACGGCTGCCTCAAGACCAACACCCATTACGACCAAGCCACCGCTTGGTCACACCGAACCGCCCTACCCACCGCTGCTTGACACCTCAGCTCCTGGGGTGTCTGACCCGGCGCGACGACGTGACGGTGACGCTGATCAACCCGCGCCCGACCTTCGTCGAGCGGATCCGCCTGCACCAACTGGTGGGCGGGTCCCACGACGCGGTTACCGACTACCAGACGGTTCTGGCCGGACGCGTTCGGCTGGTGGTCGACACGGCGACCCGGATCGACGTGGCCGGGCGCGGCGTGACGCTGGCGAGCGGCGGCACGATCGGCTACGACTACCTGATCTACGCGGTGGGCAGCGGCAGCGCCGACCTGCGCGTGCCCGGAGCGGCCGAGTTCGCCTACCCGATCGCCAGCCTGGAGGACGCGCAGCGGCTGCGGGCGATCCTCGACGCCGCGCCCGCGACGGCCGCGGTGACGGTCGTCGGCGCCGGTCCGACCGGCATCGAGGCCGCCGCCGAGCTGGCGGAGGCGGGCCGCACCGTGACCCTGGTCTGCGGCGAGCTGCTCGGCCCGTACCTGCATCCGCGCGGCCGGCGCTCGGTCACCAGGCGGCTGGCCAGACTCGGGGTGACCGTGCTCGAAGGCCCCGACGCGACGGTGACGGCGGTGACGCGCGACGCCGTACGGCTCAGTGGTGGCCGCGACCTGCCCAGCCGGGTGACGATCTGGACCGCCGGGTTCGGCGTGCCGGACCTCGCCGCGCGCAGCGGGCTGAGCACCGACGCCGCGGGCCGGCTGCTCGCCGACGAGACGTTGACCAGCGTGGACGACCCGCGCATCGTCGCGGCCGGCGATGCGGCCGCACCGTCGGACCTGCCGTTCCGGATGAGCTGCCAGGCCGCCACGAGGATCGGCGCACATGCCGCCGACACGGTGCTCAGCCGGATCGCGGGTGACCGGCCAGCGCCGATCAACCTGGGATTCTTCGGCCAGTGCATCAGCCTGGGGCGGCGTGCCGGCATCTTCCAGTTCGCCGCCAGGGACGACACCGCCAACAGGTTCCACCTCGGCGGCCGCCCCGGCGCGAAGCTCAAGGAGTTCGTCTGCCGGCACACGGTCATGCATCTGGCGAACGAGGCACGCAAGCCCGGCTCGCTCACCTGGGTCAAGGACGACAAGCGCCGGGAGCTGCTGCGGGCCAGGCGCGGCGCACCGCCGGCCGCCGCCGATCGGGCCTAGCCCGACACCTCCGGCCGGTCCCGGCCGAGCGGGACGGATCCGAACGCAGGTCGTGCGGCGACGCCCCTCGCCGCGGGCGCCGCCGCACGCAGGCGTTCATTCATTCAGCGGCCGTGGGTGACGAATCGTCGTCGACACGGCCGGCTGAGGTCCCACTCCGGACCGGGGCGGATCGAACGCCCACCAAGGAGAGAGGTCGAGACATGAGCCACGGCACTGACCCGGCGACGGAAGCGTTCGTCGCCCACCGCAACCTGCTCTTCACCGTCGCGTACGAGCTGCTCGGGTCGGCGGCCGACGCCGAGGACGTCCTCCAGGAGACTTGGCTGCGGTGGGTCGAGGTCGACCCGGGGCGGGTGCGCGACCAGCGCGCCTACCTGGTCCGGATCACCACCCGGCAGTCGCTCAACCGGCTGCGCACGATAAGTCGCCGCAAGGAGGCGTACGTCGGCCCGTGGCTGCCGGAACCGATGCTCACCACGCCCGACGTGGCCGACGACGTCGAACTCGCCGAGAGCGTGTCGATGGCGATGATGCTCGTCCTCGAAACGCTGTCGCCGACCGAGCGGGCCGTCTTCGTGCTGCGCGAGGCCTTCGGCATCAGCTACGACGAGATCGCCGCCGCCATCGACCGGAGCCCCGCAGCCGTCCGCCAGATCGCACACCGAACCCGCCGGCACGTCACTGCCGGCCGCCCACGCGGGGTGGCCTCCCCGATCGAGACCCGGGCGGCGCTGGAGGCGTTCCAGCGCGCGATCGAGACCGGGGACCTGCAGGGCCTGCTCGACGTGCTCGCCCCGGACGTCGTCCTGGTCAGCGACGGCGGCGGCGTCAAGCAGGCGGCGCTGCGGGCGATCACCGGCGCCGAGAAGGTGGCCCGCATGTTCCTTCGTGGCCTGGGCCGGGTCGACGGCACGCTCAGCGGTGCACCGACCGTGGTCAACGGCGGCCCGGCACTGCTCGTACGCCTGGACGGCGAGATCGACGGCGTCCTGGCGCTCCGGGTCGAGGCCCGGCGGATCACCGGGCTCTACTACGTCCGTAACCCGGAAAAGCTGACCCACCTCGCATCCGCGACCCGCTCGCCCGGCGCTGAGCACCGTGGCGGACAGCCCTGGCAGTCGGAGCTGCCCGACTGCTCCACCGGCACCACTTTCGGCCGGCGCCTCCGCCGGGCGTCGCACCAGGGGCGGTACCCGACGGCGATGCGCCCGATCGGCCGTCAGGTCGGTAGGGTGTCGCCGATCGGATCGCGCAGTGAGGTCGGCGAGAGCAACGGCTGGAGGAGACGGTCGTCGACGGCCCCCGGCAACCTCCGGGCCACCCCGGCGAGCAGGTCGGCGACCTGAACCCGCGGATCGTCCCGGGAGTCGACCATCACCAGCCCGACCAGCGGCGATCCCAGGGCGGAGGACGATCCGGCGCGGTCGGCCAGTACCCGCTGGAGGCGGCGCAACCGGTCGGCCGTCAGGGCGCTCTGCTCGTCGTGGATCACCAGCACCCGCTGCCGCCCGTCGCTCCAGAACAGGACGGTCTCGGCCAGCGCCGGCAGCATCGGCTCCAGCGGCGGCGGGATCGATCGGTCGTCGTCGCTCAACCTGGCCAGGATGGTGCGCACCCGGGTCCGGCTGAGTTTGTGGAGGACGGCGTCGGCCTGCGCGCCCAGCCCGTGTCGTACCAGCGCGTCCCGTGCCTGGAAGAACCGTTCCACGGTCGGCTGATCCGGCCGGTGTCGCTGTTTGATCCGCAGCATCTCGACGAAGGCCGCGAGGAAGACACGCCAACCGGAACCGGCCGAGCGTCCGGCTCGGTACAGGGCGAGGGCGGCCGGACGGTGTTCCTGGGTCAGGCGGGTGCCGGCCGCGTACGACGGCTCGGTCAGCAGCAGGTCGACGATGCGGGTGACGAGGAAGTACTGCTTGTCGACCAGGTGGACGTGCGCCCGGCCGCGCAGCGCCGCCAGGAACCACTCCAGCGCCGCACCCGCTTCGGGCCGACGGAGAAACTGCCGGGACTTGAACTCGCTCGGCGAGAACCGGAAGCCGGACCGCAGTGTCCCGAGCAGCTCAGCCGCCTCCTCGCCGCGCAGGTCGACACTCGCGTGTGTGATGACGGGAGTGGCGGGATCGAGCAGATTGGTACCGGAGAACCCCGATTCGTCGCAGGCGATCTCCACGACCGCGCCGGCGACCGCGTCCACCGGCGGCAGCCCGCCCTGAAGTGGCAACCTCATGCCCGGTCCCCTGCCATGCCGACCATGGTCGCCGACCCGGCGCGATCGGACCACCCAGTTGACTCCCGGCTCGGGTCGCTGGACATCTCGCTGCCCGATGCGGGGCGGGCTCGGCCACGCGCCGAGCCCGCCGCTCCAACTCCACCCGATCGTGCTCGCGGGCCCGAGCCATGCTCGTTGGATTCGGCGGAGCGCCGTTACCCGCGAACCCCAGGATCACCTGAGCCAGGTCTACGTCACGTCACTGCCGTTGCAGTGTCAGCAGACCCGGTCGGTAGGGCAGGAGGCCGTAGTCGCCGCCGGAGTTGGGGGAACGTCCCTGGTAGAGCAGCCGCAGATTGCAGGGGTCGACGGTCATGGTCTGGTCGGCGTTGGTGCGGATCAACTCGCCGTGGCTGATGTCGTTGGTCCAGGTGGCGCCGCTGTTGGCTTTGCCGGCGAAGGGGTTGCTCTCGGTCGTGGCCTGGGGTGTCCACGATCCGCCCAGGCTGGTGGCGGTGAACGAGCGGAAGTAGCGACCCTGCGAGCCGATCGCCTCGACGAGCATGAGGTATCGGTTCTGGCCCTGGAGCTTGTAGACCTGAACCGCTTCGAACAGGTTGTTCGTCGAGTCGCTCATGATCACCGTCGAGGTCGAGCCGAAGCTGCCCGGGAAGTTGCCGATGGGCATGCTGGCCCGGTAGATCCGGCCGTTGTCCCCGGCGAAGAACAGGTACATGTTCGTGTCATCACCGATCAGCGCCTGGTCGATGGGTCCGGTCGGGGAGTTGGAGATGCTGCCGGAGAAGAGCGTCTGCGGCGCCGACCAGCTGTTCACGTTGGTCGGGTCGGTCGACGTCCGGTAGGAGAACGCCGGTCCACCCCACTGGTAGGTCAGCACCCAGACGTTCCGCGGAGCGAAGTAGAACAATGTCGGTGCAACAGCCGCGAACGGCATCGCGTTCTGGCTGGCCGAGGCCATGTCGGACCAGTTTGTGAAGAGGCCGAAGTTCATCGAACCCCACGTCGTTCCCGTGTCGTGCGTCGTCGCGTAGACGAGGTGCCTGCCGTTGTAGGGGGCGTGGGTGAAGTCCTTGAGCGAGACCCACCCGGACCTCGGGTTCGCCAGCACGCCGGTCGAGCTCCAGCGGTACGTCGATGGAAGAGCGCACGTGCCGGGCGGCGGCGTCGTGGGGTCACCCCCGCCGTCGACGCGGACGAGTTGCCACTGCTGGTTGGCGCCGTTCCAGTCGTCGTACTGCACGATGTTCCCGCCGTCGGCGGTCGAGGCACCCTGCACTTCCATCACCTTGTTGCTGTGCCGGCTGATCAACCGGACGTAGCCTCCGTCGGAGTCAGCCAACCGGAACTGCTGGTTGGTCCCGTTGTGATCGGTCCACTGCACGATGCTGGCACCGTTGGCGGTCGACCAGTTGTAGACGTCCAGCACCTTGCCGGACAGCCGCGACCGCAACCGGTAGTAGCCGCCGCCTGAGTCCACGAACTGCCACTGCTGCTGGTTGCCGTTGTTTCGTGCCCACTGCACGATCCGAGCACCATCGTTCGTGGCCAGGTTGTACACGTCCAAGGCCTTGCCACTGTTGCGGTTGATCAACACGTACCACGCGCTCGTGTCGACCGTCGCCGCGGCGGCGGGTGTCGACACCACCGCCGCGGTGGCAACACCGACCACTACCGCCGTCACACCAGCGGCTACGACCCGGGGCAACCACCCACGCCGCCGCGACGGCGGCGCGAGGGATGAAGACCTACCAACGGCAAACATGATCCTCCTCCGGTGACGAAATCTGAACGGTTTCAGGGATGGGCGCACGTGCGACGCATGGCGAGCCACACCCCGGCGGGTGTTAGCGCTAACGTCGCATCTGCGCGCCCTTGGTGTGCGCCCGATCTCCGAATCGACAACGCAGGCTTGCCCGGTAAGCCAGAGACATCGCCGTCCGTCAATCATCGACTGTGAGCGATAACACGCGCTTAGTCAAGATGTCATCTTCCGGTTCGCCAGCCGGGCACCGAACCCCTCCGGCACAGCCGCTCCTGCCGCGCAGTATGGGCCTTGTTGGCGTTTGCCGTTGCCGATCGGTCACGCGTCGAGGCGGATCATGGACAGTCCGCTGCCGCCGAGTGCCGCCCGTCCAGAGAATGCCGGTAACTCTCGGTCGGACCGGCATCAAGGCAGCATCGCCCGTCGAGGCAGCCAGCGCCGCCGTCGCCGGCTGCCGGACGATCGGAGGCCTCCATGACCGGCCCGCTTGACCCGCCCCGGCGCCGCCCGAGCGACGACCTCCGGAGGCTGCACACCGCGCTGTTACGGGCGCCGGCCGAACTCGCCACCGACGAGCTGGTGGACGCCCGGTTCGGGCCTACCACCCGCCGCGCGGTGGCCGAGTTCCAGCGGGCGCACGATCTGCCGGTGACAGGCACGGTGGACGGGGCGACCCGGGACGCGGTGGAGACGGTGCTGGCCGAGGCACCGTCCCGCTTCACGGTGGCGGGCCGGGTCCGTTGGGCCGACGGGCGGCCCGCGGGCGGCCTCGTGGTCGCCGCGTTCGACCGGGACCTGCGGCACGCCGAACAGCTCGGTGCGGCGACCACCGGCGACGACGGGCTGTACCGGGTGGACTATCCACGGGACCGGTTCACCCGGTCGGAGAAGCGATCCGCCGACCTGTTCGTCCGGGTGTCCGCCGGTGATCGGGTGCTCTCCGATCCGCCGGTGAGCGCGGTGCTGTTCAACGCCCCCGAGCTGGCCGTGCTCAACGTGGACCTGTCCGGCGGTGGGGAGCGGGAACGCAGCGAGTACGAGCGGATCCTCGCGACGGTGGTCCCGCTGCTCGGCGAGCTGCCGCTGCACGAGCTGCGGCAGGACGACGAGGTCGAGGACGTCACGTTCCTGGCCGGCGAGACCGGGCTGCCGGCGGTGGCGCTGGCGCACTTCGGCGTGGCGCACAAGCTGGCGGCCGGCTACAAGCTCCCGGCCGTGTTCGGGTACGCGTTGTTCGCGGAGCGGACGCTGCTGTCGGCGAGCCCGACCGGCGCGGCGCTCGCCCGGTTCGACATCGACCTGAACACCGAGCCGCGGCCGCTGTACTACGACATCGCCCTGCTCGACGAGCGCACTGTCCGGGCCGCCGTGACGGCCGCGGTGCGCCACCGGTACGTCCCCGAGGACCTGCTCGGTGAGCTGGACCGGATCCTGGCGATGCTGTCCCGGGTACGGCCGGAGGCCGAGGCGTACGTCGAGCGGGAACGGCCGGAGGTGCTGTATGGGCGGATGGAGCGGTTCCTCGCCGACGGCGCCCACGAGCGGGTCCGGGACATCCTCGCCGCCGACGCGTCGGGTGACCTGCCGGGGCTGATCGCCCGGTTGACCGAGGCGGCGGCGTTCCCCGACCGGCACACCGGGGACGCGGCCGGCGCCGCGAGCGTGCTGGCCGACGTGCTGGGCTACGACGAGGCGATCGTCGACCGGGTCCGCGCGCACCAGGGAATCGAGCGGCCAGCCGACGTACGCCGGCTGGCCCGGCTGGCGCCGGCGGATTGGCGCCGGGTGCTGCGGGACAGCACGGCGGAGGTCCGGGTGGCCGGCCAGCCGGTCCGGCCGGAGCTGATCGACGTGCACGCCGGCGCGCTGGCCCGGAAGCTGGAGCGGCGCTATCCCACCACGGCATTCACCGCACAGCTGGAACGCGAGGTCGAGCGGGATCGGGCGAGGACCGGCGGCACGGACACGTTGCTGGAGCTGCTCACCGCCAATCCGGACTTCGACCTGGCCACCGGGAACGTGGAGCGGCTGCTGCGGGACCAGCCCGAACACCTGCGGGCCGCACGCCCGGCCCTCAAGGCGACGCAGCGGATCTTCAAGCTGGCGCCGACCTACCGGCAGACGACCGCGCTGCTGGCCGCCGGCGTGCCGTCCGCCGCCCGGATCCACGCCCTCGGCGAGACGCGGTTCGTGGCCACGGCCACGGGCACCGGCCGGTTCACCGACGAGCAGGCCCGGTCGGTGTACCGGAAGGCCGTGAACGTGCACCTGGCGAGCGGACTGCTGGCCGGGGAACTCCAGACCGCGGCCCGGTCGCTGCCGGTGCGGGCGCTGGGCGGCGGGGCGGGGCCGGACCTCGCCCCGGTGAGCGCGGACTTCCCCAACCTGGCGAGCCTGTTCCGGCTCGCCGACTCCTGCTACTGCGAGCCGTGCCGCAGCGTGCACAGCGCGGCGGCATACCTCGTGGACGTCCTGGCGTTCCTGGGTGACCGCCTGGTCACCGACGTCGACGCGCCGGGGCCGGCCACCAAGGTCGCCCGGGACGTGCTGTACGCGCGCCGGCCGGACCTGGGCGACCTGGACCTGAGCTGCGAGAACACCGACATCCCGCTGCCCTATCTGGACGTGGTGTGCGAGCTGCTGGAGGAGGCGGTGGCGCCGGATCCGGGGGTGGCGTTCGCCGGCGCGGTCAGCGCCGGTGCCGCCGCCGTGGAGGCGCCGTCGGCCGCGCTGCTGGCCGTATTGCAGGGCCAGGGCTGGGCGTTCACCAGCCGGGCCCTGGTGTACGAGCCGGATCTGGCCGGCGCCCGGGTGGTCCGGGACACCGGCGTGGTGGCCAAGCTGACCCCGGACGGCACCGGTGGGTGGCGGATACGCCGGCTGCGCCAGACCACCGGCACCGCGGTGGAGCTGGCCGCCGCGCCGCAGTACGTGAACGCGGCCGCGTACGCCGCGCTGGCCGACAGCCGGTACGCGTTCACCCTGCCGTTCGACCTGGCGCACGAGGAAACCCGCAGCTACTTCGCCCAGTTCGAGATCCCGCGGGCGGACCTCATGCGGGCCCTGCGGCTGCCGGCCGGGCCCGCCGAGGCGGCCATCGCCGCGGAGGAGCTGGGGCTCAGCGAGACGCAGCGGCAGTTGGTGGTGACGCCCGACCCGACCGACCAGGACGACATCTGGAACACGGCGCCGCTCGGCCCGCTGGGCGGCATCGCCCGGGTGGACAACTTCCTGGGCCGGGCCGGGCTGGACTACCGGGAGCTGACCGAGCTGCTCGCGCTGGCCTGGGTGAATCCCGGGAACGCGATGTTCGTCAAGCACCTGGACACCGGGTGCGACCTGGGCAAGAAACGGATCCAGAAGCTCACCGACGCGGGCCTGGACCGGATCCACCGGTTCCTGCGGCTGCTGCGGGCCCCGGGCTGCACCGCCTGGACTCCGCCGCTGTTGGACCGAGCGATCCGGGCCGGCGCGCTGGGCGACGGCGCGCTGGACGACGACCTCCTGGTCGCGGTGACCGGGCTGCACCGGCTCGCGGCGCGGCTCGCGCTGCCGCTGGCCGAGGTGGTCAACCTGTTCGCGCCGCTGGACGAGGCGCGGTACGCCGAGGTGTTCACCAACACCGCGAACGGCCCGGTGGACGAGGCGTTCGAGCCCGCGAACGTGGTCGCCAACGAGCAGGCCGAGCAGAACACGCCAGGTTCCGGCGAGCCGCTGTCAGCGCACGAGGCGTACCTGGCCACCTGCCTCGGCGCCACGGCGGGGGACACCGCGCTGCTGGTGGCCGACCTGCCGCCCCCGGCGATCGTCAGCTTCGCGGGGCTCCACGCGGTGTACGCCGGGACGTCGCTGGCCCGCGCGCTCGGGCTCACCACCGCCGAGTTCCTGATCATGAAGGAGCTGACCGGGCTGGACCCGCTCGACTCGCCGGCCGACGCGCTGGACTTCGTCGAGCGGTTCGACGCCGCCCGGGCGGGCTCCGGGATCCGCCCGGCGGACCTGCGCTACCTGCTCCGGCACTCCGCCGACGACCTGGCCGCCCGGGACCTGCCGGAGGCGACGCTGACCGGCGTGCTCAGCGATCTCCAGGCCGGCTATCAGAGCGCGTTCGCGGCCACCCGGCCGGCCGTCGACCCGGCCGCGCCGCCCGAGGAGAACCTGCCCGGGATGCGGGCACTGCTGGCCACCGTGCCCGGGGTCACCGAGGCGGACCTGGGCGGGTTGGCGTCCATCGTGGACGGCAGCTGGGCCGGCACCACCGCCGCCGCCGGCCAGTTCGTCGACGACAAGCTCGGCGGCCTCGTGGACACCACGCCGATCAAGGCCGCCATCGTGGCCAACCCCACCGAGGCCCAGCAGACCACTCTGCTGCTGGCGATCACCAGGGCGCTGTCCACGTACGCGTACACCCGTACCAAGACCGACCTGGCGGTCGCGACGGTGGCCGCCACCTACGGGTTCTCGCCGGAGGCCGCCGCGGCCGTGCTGTCCGGGGCGGAGCTGACCCGGCCGCTGCTGGCGGTGCTCACCGACGACGCGCTGGTGGACCTGGTGAACGATCCGCCGGCACCGCCGGCGGTGACCCCGGCCGCGTTCGACGAGCAGTACCGGGCGCTACGCCTGCTGCACGTGCTGGCTCGGCTCGTCGAGCACCTGAAGCTGCCCGACGCGGACCTCGGCTGGCTGCTGGCCAACGCGGGGCCGCTCGGCTGGCTGGCCCCGGACCGGCTGCCCTACCAGACCGGCGAGCCGCCGGCCACGCTGGCCGGCTGGATCCGGCTGGCCGGCGGCGTCGAGCTGGCCCGGACGTACCCGCCGGTGGCGAACCCGCTGGACGCCGCCGCGCCGTGGACGGTGTACGGCCTGTTCGACCTGGTCCTGGCGGCCGGCAGCACCGCCACGCAGGTGCACGCCCACCTGGCCCAGCTCGGCGGCTGGGACACCGCCGTGCTGGCCGAGCTGGACGGCCACCTCGGACTGTCCGCCGCGGACCTCACCGCGTACCGGCTGCCGGCCACCATCCAGACCCTGGCCGGCACGCTCACCCTGCTGCGCCGGCTGGGCCTGCCGGTGGCGTCGGCCGTGCCGCTGGCGCAGCCGGTCACCACCGCCGCCGAGGCGGCCACCATGCGCCAGGCGCTCAAGGCGCGGTACGCCGAGTCCGAGTGGTTCGGGGTGCTCCAGGGGGTGCAGGACCGGCTGCGGGTGGTCAAGCGGGACGCGCTGGTCGCGTACTTGCTGGCCGAGAACCCGGCGCTGCGGGACAGCAACGACCTGTACGACCACTTCCTCATCGACGTCGAGATGGGCGCCTGCATGTCCACGTCGCGGATCGTGCAGGCGCACGCCACCGTGCAGTTGTTCGTGCAGCGTTGCCTGCTCGGGCTGGAGCCGGACAGCGTCGCGGCCACCACCGAGGACCCGGGCTGGGAGCAGTGGGACTGGATGGCGAACTACCGGGTGTGGGAGGCCAACCGGAAGATCTTCCTGTATCCGGAGAACTGGATCCTGCCCGAGCTGCGCGACGACAAGTCGGAGCTGTTCGTCGAGCTGGACGACCAGTTGCAGCAGGACGAGCTGACCGACCTGGCGGTGGAGAACGCCACCATCGCGTACCTGGAGAAGCTGGACGACCTGGCGCACCTGGACGTGATGGCCTGCTACTACCAGCACGACACGCACACCATGCACGTCTTCGCCCGCACCCGGGGTGGCGACCCGGCGGTGTACTACCACCGGCAGTTCGAGCGGGAGCGGTATTGGACACCGTGGCGCCGGGTGCCGCTGGACATCGAGGGGAACCACCTGCTGGCGTTCGACCGCAACACGCGGCTCACGCTGGCCTGGCCGGTGTTCACCGAGGAGGTGGACACCGCGCAGACCTCCACGGTGCCCGACCCGGACAGCATCCCGCCGGCCGGCACCGACACGGAGAAGCCGCGCCGGCGCTGGCGGATCCAGCTCGCCATCGGCGAGCGGGCGCAGGACCGGTGGCAGCCCAAGAAGATCTCCAAGGACGCGCTCTACTACCCGGCCAGCGGCTACCAGGAGGAGTTGCCCACCGCCGACGAGTTCAACTGCTTCGCGTACGCGGCCGGCGGCGCCGGCCAGGCGATCAGCATCGTCACCGACGGCCAGTTCGTCGGGTCGTTCGCGCTGACCGGCTGCCGCGGCTATCCGGAGCCGATGGACGGCGGCGGGGGCGGCGGCATGCTGCTGTCGCCGGTGTTCCGGGAGACCGAGCTGCGGGCCGAGCGGTTCACCGAGCTGATTCCCCGGGAGCTGAACGACCTGGCGATCAGCACAGCGTTGCTGGGCGCGTACCAGACGCTGGTGGCGCAGACGCCCGGCCGGTTCCGGGTGACGTACCCGATGCAGATGTCGCTGCTCGACTGGATCATCCTGCTGCTCAGGATCTGGTTGCGCGGGTTCGGTTCGAGCGCCTACGACCGCCAGCCGGTGCTGCCGCTGGGCACCCTGATGCCCTATTTCTACGGCGACTACGACCGCGGGTACGTCATCATTCCCGGGTTCTACGACCGGCAGGCCGAGGATCCGGACGACCGGATCGAGAAGACGTACAGCGACGTGGACCAGTTCGTCCGCGACGTGCTCGCACTGCTCACCGAGTACCTGCGGCGGTACGCCGAGGACCCGGCGCACGACCTGAACGCCGCCGTGGCGGCGATGACGCAGGACCCGGAGTACCACCGGCTGACCGCGGAGTTCGACGTCTACCGGAAGCTGTCGTACGGGGTGCGGTTCGCCAACTTCTACCACCCGCTGCTGTGTTTCCTGCGGGCCACGGTGTACCGGTCCGGCGTGCCGGCGCTGATGAGCCGGGCCACCCAGCTCACCAACACCGGGTTCGACTTCGCCGCCACCTACCAGCCGGAGCCGGTGGTGGTGCCGCCGTATCCGGTGGAAGACCTGGACTTCGCCGCCGACGGCGCGTACGCGGGCTACAACTGGGAGCTGTTCTACCACCTGCCGTTCGACATCGCGCTGCGGCTCAACCGGGACCAGCGGTTCGCCGAGGCGCGGAACTGGTTCCACTACATCTTCAACCCGGTGGGTACGGCCGACGGCGCGCCGGCGCCGCAGAAGTACTGGGTGACGAAGCCGTTCTTCTCCACCGGCGTGCCCGAGCTGCTCAGCCAGCGGATCGGGGACATCCTCACGGCGATCGCGGCCGATCCGTCGGGGGCCAGCATCACGGACCTGAAGTTCGCGGTGGAGCAGTGGCGGGAGAAGCCGTTCAACCCGCACGTGGTGGCCCGCAGCCGGCCGGTGGCCTACCAGCTCGCCGTGGTCATCAACTACATCAGGAACCTGGTCGACTGGGGCGACCAGTTGTTCCGGCAGTTCACCCGGGAGTCGGTCACCCAGGCCACCCAGCTCTACATCCTGGCCGACAAGCTGCTCGGGCCGAAGCCGAGCGTGGTGCCGCCGCTGGTCACCCCGGCTCCGGCCACCGTCAACCAGCTCCAGGCGAGGGTAGACCTGTTCGGCAACGCGCTGCTGGACCTGGAGAACCTGATCCCCGACCTGGACCTGCTGCCGCACGGCGGGGCCGAGCTGCCCAGCCCGCTCAGCTACTCGGCGCTGTACTTCTGCGTCCCGCCCAACGAGGAGATGCTGCGGCTGTGGGACCTGATCGCCGACCGGCTGTTCAAGATCCGCAACTGCCAGAACATCGACGGGGTGGAGAGCGTGCTCGCCCTCTTCGCGCCGCCGATCGACCCGGGGGCGCTGGTGCGGGCCGCCGCGGCCGGCGTGTCCGTCTCGTCGTTCCTGGCCGGGCTCGGCGCGCCGCTGCCCAACTACCGGTTCCGGGTGCTGGCGCAGAAGGCCACCGAGCTGGTGGGGTACGTCGGTGAGCTGGGCGACGGGCTGCTGGCCGCGCTGGAGAAGCGGGACGCCGAGGCGCTCGCCCGGCTGCGCGCCGGCCAGGAGATCTCCCTGCTGGACGCGGTACGCGAGGTCAAGCTCGCCACGATCGCGGAGGCCGAGGGCAACGTCGCGGCGTTGGAGCTGAGCCGCAAGGTGGTCGAGGAGCGGCAGCGCTACTACTCCAGCCGGCCGTACATGAACGCCTGGGAGATCACCGCGACGGCGCTGTCCGGCCTGTCGCTGCTCGGCGAGGCGGCGATCGCGGTCGGCTACATCCTCTCCGGCGGGCTGAAGCTCATCCCGAACTTCACCGCCGGTGGCGCCGGGTTCGGCGGCTCCCCCACGGTCACCCTCACCCTCGGTGGGGACAAGGCCGGCGCCGCCGTGGACTCGGCGGTGATGACCCTGGAGGCGATCGCCCGGGCCCTGGACAAGGCCGGCGGGATGGCCGCGACGCAGGGCGGCTACCGGCGTCGGATGGACGACTGGGAACACCAGGCGGCGCTGGCCGGCCTCGAACTGACCCAGATCGACCAGCAGATCGCCACCGGGCGGCTGCACGTGTCGATGCTCCAGCAGGAACTGGCCGCGCACGACCAGGAGGCGGACAACGCCCGGGCGACCGAGGAGTACCTGCGCGCCAAGTACACCAACACCGAGCTGTACGAGTGGATGGTGGGCCGGGCCAGCTCCGTCTACTTCGGGGCGTACCAGCTCGCCTTCGACGTGGCGAAGAAGGCCGAGCGGTGCTTCGCGCACGAACTGGGCACCGAGGCGGCGTTCCTGCAACCGGGCTACTGGGACAGCCTGCGCAAGGGGCTCGCCGCGGCGGACGCGCTGCGCCACGACCTGAAGCGGATGGAGGCGGCCTACCTCGACCGGCACGCCCGGGAACGGGAGCTGACCCGGCACGTCTCGCTGGCCCAGCTCGACCCGGCGGCGCTGATCGAGCTGCGGGCCACCGGAACCTGCGTGGTCAACGTGCCCGAGGCGCTGTTCGACCTGGACCATCCGGGGCACTACTTCCGGCGGCTCCGCGCGGTCAGCCTGTCCATCCCGTGCGTGGCCGGCCCGTACACCCCGGTCACCGCGAAGCTCTCGCTGGTGAGCAACCGGTACCGGACCAGCACCGCGGCCCGGCAGGGGGCCACCAGCGCCAAGGACAAGTACGCCGAGGTGCCCGGCGACGACCGGTTCGCGTACAACGTCGGCGGGATCGAGTCGATCGCGACCAGCACCGGGCTCGGCGACAGCGGCATGTTCGAGCTGAACTTCGCCGACGACCGGTACCTGCCGTTCGAGGGCAAGGGGGCGATCGGCACCTGGCGGCTGGAGCTGCCCACCGCGATCCGGCAGTTCGACTACGACACCATCAGCGACGTCATCCTGCACCTGCGGTACACCGCCCGCGACGGCGGCTCGACCCTGCGCGGCCTGGTCGAGGACTCGCTGCGCGAACTGCTCAACGAGATGCTCGTGGACGCCGCCCGCACCGGGCTGTTCCAGGCGTACAGCCTGCGCCACCAGTTCCCCGACGAGTGGTGGCAGCTCGTCCAGCAACAGAGCACCGAACTCACCATCGCACCGGAGCACCTGCCGTACCTGGCCCGCGACCACCAGCCGGTGGTGGACCAGGTGACCTGGTACGCCCGGGTGGACGCCGACCCCGCCACGTACGCGCTCACGGTGGCCGGCACACCGGTGACCCTCGAACGGGACGGTGACCTGCACCAGTGCGTGGGCGAGTCGGACCCGCTGGTGCTCGGCACCCCGGTCACCCTGGCGGCCGACCCGGACGGGCTGACCGACCTGATCGTCCTGCTGCACTACCGGCTCGACGGCTGAGGGGGTTGGCGTGGCCACCAGCTACCCGGTCGGCGGCGGCTCCTGGGGACCGGGATCCGGCCCGCGCTGGCGCGGTGCCGCCGATCCGGCCGGCACACCCGGCGGCGCGGCGGGCGGCCCACTCGGCGGCGCGGCGGGCGCGGTCATCGGCGGGGCGCCCGGCTGGTCGGGCGCGATCCCGCCCGACCAGCCGGGCGCCGCAGCGCGGACCGCCGACCGGGCGGCGGCCGGTCCCGGCCTCGCCGGGCCGGCGATCAGCCTGCCCACCGGCGGCGGCGCGATCCGTTCCATCGGCGAGACCTTCACCGCCCACCCGGTCACCGGCACCGGCGGCATGTCGGTCTCCGTTCCGACCAGCGGCGGGCGGTCCGGGTTCCACCCGGACCTGACACTCGGCTACGACTCGGGCGCCGGCAACGGCCCGTTCGGTCTCGGCTGGCAGCTACCCGTACCGGCCATCACCCGGCGCACCGACCGGGGCCTGCCACGGTACGACGACACCGACACCTTCCTGCTGGCCGGGGAGGACGACCTGGTGCCGGTGCCGGGCGGCACCCCGGTCGCCGGGCACACGGTCCAGCGGTTCCGGCCGCGTACCGAGGGGGCGTTCGCCCGCGTCGAACGGTGGACCCGGGACTCCGACGGGGACGTGCACTGGCGCACCCTGTCCGGGTCGAACCTGCTGGCCGTCTACGGCCGGGACGGCAACTCCCGGATCGCCCGGGACGGGCGGGTGCACACCTGGTTGCTGTGCGAGACCCGGGACGACCGGGGCAACGCCATCGTCTACACGTACAAGGCCGAGGACGCCGCCGGCGTGGACCTCGACCGGCCGCACGAACGGCACCGCACCGAACGGAACGCCAACCGCTATCTCAAGTCGGTGCGCTACGGCAACACGGTGCCGCTGCTGGACGCCGCCGGCCGGCGGCCGGTCGACCTGACCCCGGACCAGCTCGCCGGCGCCGGCTGGGTGTTCGAGGTGGTGTTCGACTACGGCGAGCACGATGTGGACGACCCCCGGCCCGGCGACACCGGCACCTGGGCCTGCCGCCCCGACCCGTTCTCCAGCTACCGGTCCGGGTTCGAGGTCCGCACCTACCGGCTGTGCCGCCGGATCCTCATGTTCCACCACTTTCCGGACGAGCCGGCGGTCGGGGCGGACTGCCTGGTCCGCGCGGTGGAGCTGGAGTACGCCGCCGGTCCGGTGCTGTCCACCCTGGTCGAGGTGACCCAGCGGGGCTACGCACCGGCGCCCGGCGGCGGGCACACCAGCGCGGCGCTGCCGCCGGTGACCTTCGCGTACACCCCGGCGACCATCGCGCCGACCGCGCGCGAGCTGGACTCCGACAGCCTGGCCAACCTGCCAACCGGGGTCGACGGGCGCGGCGACCTGTGGGTCGACCTGGACGGCGAGGGGCTCGCCGGGGTGCTGACCGGGCACGCCGGGGCCCTGTACTACCGGCCGAACCTGGGCGAGGGCCGGCTCGGCCCGGTACGCGCCCTGCCCACCGCGCCGTCGCTGACCGACCTAGCCGGCGGACGCCAGCAACTGGTCGACCTGACCGGCGACGGGCGGATCGAGCTGGTGCAGCTCGGCGCCGAGCCGGCGGGTTTCGTCCGGCGCACCGACGGCGGCGGGTGGTCCGGCTTCCAGCCATTCAGCGAGCTTCCCGCCGTCGACTGGACCAGCCCCGACCTGCTGCTGCTGGACCTCACCGGGGACGGCCGGGCCGACCTGCTGCTTGCCGGGGACACCGTGCTGACCTGGCACGAGTCGCTGGCGGAGGCCGGGTACGGCGCAGCGCGCCCCGCGTTGTGGCCGGCCGACGAGGACCGCGGGCCGCGGCTGCTGCGCTCCGACGACCGGCAGAGCGTCTTCCTCGCCGACATGTCCGGCGACGGGCTCACCGATCTCGTCCGGGTCCGCGACGGCGAGGTCTGCTACTGGCCCAACCTGGGCTACGGCCGGTTCGGCGCCAAGGTGGAGATGGACGACGCGCCGTGGTTCGCCGGGCCCGCCGCGTTCGACCCGACCCGGGTGCTGCTGGCCGACGTGGACGGCACCGGCGTCATGGACCTGTGCTACCTGGGGCCGCGGGAGATCCGGCTCTGGTACAACCGGTCCGGCAACGGCTGGTCGGAGCCGGTGGCGCTGCCCGACCTGCCGCACCTGGCACCCGACTCGACGGTGACCGTCACCGACCTGCTGGGCACCGGCACCGCCTGCCTGGTCTGGTCCTCGCCGCTACCCGGCGACGCCGCCGGCCCGATGCGGTACCTGGACCTGGCCGCCGACGGCAAGCCGCACCTGCTCACCCGGGTGGTGAACAACCTGGGCGGCGAGACCACCATCCGGTACGCGGCGTCGACCGCGTTCTACCTGGCCGACCGGCGGGCGGGCCGGCCCTGGGCCACCCGGCTGCCGTTCCCGGTGCAGGTCGTCGAGCGGGTGGAGCAGGTCGACCGGATCGCCGGCACCCAGCTGGTGACCAGCTACCGCTACCACCACGGGCACTACGACGGCGTGGAGCGGGAATTCACCGGCTTCGGCATGGTCGAGCAGGTCGACGGCGAGTCGTTCGTGGACTACGTGCTGGGCGTCGAGGCGATCGACGGTGACCAGGACACCGAGCCCGAGCTGTTCCAGCCGCCGGTCACCACGAAGACGTGGTACCACACGGGCGCCCCGGTCGACCTGTCCGCCGAGTGGTACGCCGGCCGGCACCTGCCCGAGCCGGAGCTGCCGGCCGGGGTGCCCGCGGCGGAGCTGCGGGAGAGCCGGCGGGCGCTGCGCGGCCTGCCGCTGCGCCAGGAGGTGTACTCCTACGACGGCAGCCCCGCGCAGGACCACCCGTACGGGGTGGTCGAGCAGACCTACCGGGTGGACCGGCTGGACCCTCGGGTGTTCCTGGCCGTCGAGCGGGAGGCGGTCACCCTCT
This sequence comes from Micromonospora sp. CNZ280, assembly GCF_011759515.1. Taxonomy (NCBI): domain Bacteria; kingdom Bacillati; phylum Actinomycetota; class Actinomycetes; order Micromonosporales; family Micromonosporaceae; genus Micromonospora; species Micromonospora sp. CNZ280. Next base: position 442,420 of record NZ_JAAOYP010000005.1, on the reverse strand, counting down.
CCTACGAACGGAACCCGGCCGATCCCCGGATCAGCCACCGGCTCAACCTGGTCCTCGGCCCGTACGGCACGGTGCTGGAGGCCGCCGCGGTGGTCTACGGCCGGACCACCACCGACCCCGACCTGCCCGCCGAGGTGACCGAGGAACAGCGGCGCGGCCATATCACGTACGGCGAGCAGCGGTACACCACCGACATCGACGACACGCTGCCGGTGCCGGCGTACCGGATCCGCACCGCGTTCGAGGCGCTGGGGCACGAGCTGACCGGGCTGGCGCCGGCCGGCGTGCTCTTCACCCGCGCCGAACTGCTCGCCGGGTTCGCCACGGCCACCCCGATCGGGTACGAGGTGGTGGCCGACGGGGTCACCACGCAGAAACGGCTGCTGTCCCGCTCGCAGGTCCGGTTCCTGGACGACACGCTGGCGCCGCTGCCGGCCGGGCAGTGGGACACCCTCGGGCTCGCGCACCAGACGTACCAGCTCGCCTTCACTCCGGCCGCGCTGGCCGCCGGCTACGGCACGGCGGTGACCGGCGCGGACCTGGCCGCCACCGGCTACGTCCAGCTCGACGGCGCCCCGGACTGGTGGATCCCCTCGGGCGAGCTGCGCTATCCGACCGACCCGGCCGCGCACTTCTACCTGTCCACCGGCGCCCGGGACGCGCTGGGCCTGGCCACCTCGGTCGCCGTCGACCGGTACCACCTGCTCACCGAGCGGGTGGCGATCGACCAGGCGGCCTGGTCGGTGACCACCGCTGTCAACGACTACCGGGTGCTCGGCCCGAGCCTGGTCACCGACCCCAACGGCCAGCGCCGCGCGGTGCGTTACGACGAACTGGGCCGGGTGGTGGCGTCGGCGCTGCTCGGCCGGCCCGGCGCCGGGGACGGCGACACGCTCGACGACCCGACCCTGACCTTCACCTACGACCCGTTCAACTGGATGGTCAACGGCAAGCCCGCGTACAGCCGGGGGCGGCACCGGGAGCGGCACGGGCCGGCCAACCCGCGCTGGCTGGAGAGCTACGAGTACAGCACCGGCACCGGCGGGCTGGCCATGACCAAGTCCCGGGTGCATCCGGGGCCGGCGCTCGAGGTGGGCGACGACGGCGCGGCGGTCGAGGTGGACGCCGATCCGCGGTGGCTCGGCACCGGCCGCACGGTGGTCAACAACAAGGGCAACCCGGTGAAGCGGTACCAGCCCTACTTCAGCACCACGCACGAGTACGAGGACGCGGCGGCGCTGCGGGAGATCGGCGCCACGGCGGTGCGCTACTACGACCCGCTGGGCCGGGCCGTGCTCACCCGGTTCCCGAACGGGACGTTGAGCCGGGTCGAGTCCAGCGCCTGGGCGCACCGGCTGTACGACGCCAACGACACGGTGCTGGACAGCCAGTGGTACGCCGAGCGGGGTAGCCCCTCGGTGACCGACCCGGAACCGGGCGACCCGGACACCCGGGCCGCGTGGCTGGCCGCCGCGCACGCGAACACGCCCGCCGTGATCCACTTCGACAGCCTGGGCCGGGGCGTCTACTCGGTGGCCGACCGGGGCGGCGGCCAGCGGTTCGGCGTGCGCGCCAGCGGGGACCTCACCGGCCGGTTCTCCGCCGGGTACGACGCGCTGGGCCGGCACATCGCCGAGGCGTTCACCGCGATGCACGGCGCCGGGGTGCGATCGTGGAGTGCGGAGAAGGGCGAGCGGTGGGTGTTCCAGGACGCGCTCGGCGGGGTACGGCGGATCTGGGACGAGCACGGGCGCGCCTTCCGCACCGCGTACGACACGCTGCACCGGCCCGTGGGGCTGTACGTCAGCGAATCCGGCGGCCCGGAACGCTGCCTCCAGTACGTGGTGCACGGCGACCGGCACCCGGACGCCGCGACGCTGGGCCTGCACGGCGTGCCGTACCTGGTGTTCGACCAGGCGGGCCAGGTCCGGGTGCCGGAGGTGGACTTCAAGGGCAACCCGCGGCGGGCCGAGCGGCGGCTGGCCACCGACGTGGACGGTCCGGACTGGTCGGCGGTGGCCGTCGCGCCCGACCACGCCGCACTGCTGGCGGCGGCGGCGCCGCTGCTGGAGAGCGAGGTCTTCGCCACGTCGGGCGAGTACGACGCGCTCAACCGGCCGACCCTGGTCACCCTGCCCGACGCCACCGAGCTGCGGCCCACCTATCTGGAGGGTGGAATGCTGGGCCGGCTCACCGCCAGGCTGCGCGGCCAGGGTGCGGAGGTGGAGTTCCTGGCCGAGCAGGACTACGACGCGCTGGGCCGGCGGCGGTTCGCCCGGCACGGCAACGGGCTGGTCACCGAGTACTTCTACGATCCGCGGACGTTCCGGCTGGAGCGGCTGGTCACGGCCGGAGTGCGGGAGCTGCGCTACACGTACGACCCGGTGGGCAACCTGACCCGGGTGGCCGAGCCGGGGGCGCCGGCCTTCTTCGGCAACGCGGCGGTGCCGGCGGCCAGCGACTACGCCTACGACCCGCTCTACCAGCTCGCCCGGGCGACCGGGCGGGAATTAGCCGGCGCGCCCAACGACACGATCCGCGACCACACCGACGTGCCGCCGGCCGCGAGCCTGACCGACGTCGGCGCGGTGCGCGCCTACACGGAGGAGTACGACTACGACCCGCTCGGCAACATTACCGTGCTGCGGCACCGGTTCCGGACGCAGGCCGGGGTGGGCGCGGGCTGGACCCGGCACTACCGGTACGCGTACCAGGACGACCCGGCGGACGTCACGAACCGGTTGGCCGCGACCAGCGTCCCCGGTGATCCCGACGCGGGTCCCTACTCGGCGACATACGCGCACGACCCGGTCGGCAACCTGATCGCCGTGCCGCACCTGGCGGCGCTCGACTGGAACGCGCAGGACCAGCTCCGCCGGGTCGACCTGGGCGGCGGGGGCGAGGCCCGGATGGTGTACGCAGCCGGCGGGCAGAGGCTGCGCAAGGTGGTGGACCGCCCGGGCAGCGTCCAGCTCGAATGGATTTTCCTGGGGGCGGTGACCGTGTTCCGCCGGCGCAACCGGGTCACCGGCGTGCTCCAACTCGAACGCTGGACCACCACGATCTCCGACGGCACCGGACCGGTGGCCCAGGTGGACGTCAAGACCGTAGACACCGGCGGGTTCGACCCGGCCAATCCCGTGGAGGTCCCGCTGATCCGCTACCAGCTCGCCAACCACCTCGGTTCGGCGGTGCTGGAGACCGACGCGGCCGGCGCGGTCATCTCGTACGAGGAGTACCACCCGTACGGGACGACGGCCTACCGGTACGGCCGGCCGGGCACCGACCTGAGCCTCAAGCGGTACCGGTTCGGCGGGCACGAGGTGGACGAGGAGACCGGCTTCTACTACGCCGGCGCTCGGTACTACGTACCGTGGCTGGGCCGGTGGGCGAGCAGCGACCCGGGCGGTTTCGTCGACGGCGGCAACCTGTTCCGGTACTGCCGCAACAACCCGGTGGGGATGGCCGACCCGGCCGGCTTCAAGCCGATGAATGTCCAGGGACCGGAGACGCACACCATCTCCATCCAGGAATCGCACTTCACCGGCGCCGAGAACCCCACGGTGGAGGACTTCCGCCAGTATCTGAGCAGCCACGGCGCGACGCTCGATCCACGGATCACCAACAAGAACTCGGTCATCTACTACCAGCCCAACGTCACCCTCAATCTCGAGGAGGGCAACTGGTCCGAGCATCCCGGCGGCACCTGGGTGCTGCACGCCGTCCTGCCGCCGCCGGCGCCGCCGAAACCGAAACCGGCGCCACCCCCGCCACCGCCCGCGCCACCGCCGCCGGAACCGCCACCCGCCGAACCGGCACCGGCGCCGGAACCGCCACCGGCGGCTGCCACGCCGCCCGCCGCCCCGCCCGAGCAGTCGTCCCCGGCGCCGGGCACGGCCGGCGTCGCCGCCGCGCAGACCGCGCCGGCAGCCGAGAAGTTCATCTGGAACTACAAGTTCAAGGGCCAGCCGGGCACCTTCCGCGGCAACATCCTGGAGTGGCTGTACGGGGTGCCGTGGCGGGACAACGGCGCGGACCTCGACGTCGAGACCCCCACCTCGGTCAAGCAGATCAAGTCGACCAACCAGTACGACAAGGCGGGCAACATAACCCGGTCGGCGACCCGGGACGCGGACGCCGGGATCAGGGCGAACAAGAGCGGCACGATGACCGGCAAGCGCCCCCAGGCGGTCATCATCACCGAGACCGATGTGCCGGCCAAGGCGGCGAACGAGATCCGTACCGCCACCAACCCGGGGCCCAACCGCAAGATCCCGGCGAACGCGCTGCCCCCGGAGCACGTACGGGGGCTGCCCGGCCGGACCGGCCTAGCGGGCAACGGTCTGTCGATCGCCGGCTTCGGGCTCTCCGTCTACGCGCTGTGGGGCGACTACCAACGCGGCGACTGGGAGATGGGCATCGGTGACGCGCTCGGCGCGGTCGGCGGCGGCCTGGAGGTGTACGGGATCTTCGTCGGCGGAACGATCGCCGGGGTGAGCGCGGTGACCGCCGGCCTGGTGATCGGCGGCCTGGGACTCGCCGCCGTCTCCTACGTGAGCATGAACCGGGCCGCCGAGGCCGGCGACACGGGCGGCGTGGTGGCCGGCGCGGTCGGCATCGGCGCCGGCCTGGCCATCGCCGCGGGCGCCATCGGTATCCTGGCCGGCAGTGTGGTGGTCGCCCCGGTGGTGCTCGCAGTCGGCATCGTGGCCGCCATCGGCGTGGGCGTCTTCCACGCCGGCCGGTACTTCAACTGGTGGTGAGCGCCTTCCGACCGTGACCGTCCGTGTTATGGCAATCTCATCCACGAGCGGGGTTCCTGGTTCGGGTTGTCTTGGAGTGACAAACCTTGATACCGGAACCCCGCTTCTCACTTCCTGATCAACACACCCCTTGACCAGGCCCCGCCCACGCCTAACTGAACGGCGTTGGGTCTAGTTCTGCGGTGCCAGGGTGCGTAGGACGCAGAACTCGTTGCCCTCGGGGTCTGCCATGACCACCCAGTTTCGGTCTGAGCCTTGGCCCACATCCGTCTTGGTGGCGCCGAGGCCGAGCAACCTGGTCACCTCGTCCTCAGTGCTGCCGTCGATCGGGCTGACGTCGAGGTGAAGCCGGTTCTTCCCGGTCTTGCCCTCGGGCACCCGGATGAACAGCAGGGTGGGCGACAGCTGGCGGGCCCGAACATCCTCAACGGTCGGCACCCAGGAGCCAATCTCGACCTTGCCCTCGCTCCGGTCGATCACCTTGAAGTCCAGCACCTCGCACCAGAAGGCCGCGAGCCTCTCGGGATCGTGGCAGTCAACGGCCAACTCGGTGAACCGACTTGTCATGGCTCTCCCAGATGTTCGGACGGGGTTCGGAGTATCGGCCGGCCAATGAGCCGTTGCTGTACTTCGCTGCCGTACAAGATCAGAAAAGGCCATCCGGAAGATCCCGAATGGCCTCTGACCTGCGTCGGGACGGCCGGATTCGAACCGACGACCCCTTGACCCCCAGTCAAGTGCGCTACCAAGCTGCGCCACGTCCCGATGCCATCGCGCGGTACTTCCCGCGACAGCCGGTACAGCTTAGCGCAGATCTTCCCGTCGCCCGCACACGCCCCTCCCGGCCCACAGGTGCGCCGCCCGCCTCACCACCTCTACGGCTTCCTAGGAAGATAGGGGGAATGCGTCGCCGACACCGCACGCAGGGACATCCGGATCTCCGAGCCGTGGAGGGTTCGCCCCGGAGCGGCGATACCGCAGAGTCATCAAAATGACTCTGCGGTATCGCGCTTGCGGGACGACCCGGCGGCCAGGAACGACACCCCGGTGGCGCGCGGGTGGAGTTGACGCGGAAGACTCCGGCCCGGAGGCATCATGGGCCGCCGGACGCTCCGCACGTCAAGGGCGAGCCGCCCGCCCCGGGTGGGAACCCCCACCCGGGAACGGACACGTCAGCCGTGCGCCTTGCCGCGGCCGCCGGGGCCGAGCTTCTTGCGCGGGCGTACGGAAATCTCGATCGGGCTGCCCTCGAAGCCGAACTCCTCGCGGAGCTTGCGCTCGACGAAGCGCTGGTAACCGGCGTCCAGCGGACCCGTGGTGAAGAGCACGAACCGCGGCGGCGCCACTCCCGCCTGGGTGGCGAAGAGGATCTTCGGCGCCCGCCCACCCCGCACCGGGTGCGGGGTGGCCTGCACCAGGGCGGTCAACCAGGCGTTGAGCTGCGCGGTCGGCACCCGGGTCTCCCAGCTGGCCAGCGCCTTGCGCAGCGCCGGGGCGAGCTTGTCGACCGCCCGGCCGGTCTTCGCCGACAGGTTGAGCCGGATCGCCCACGGGATGCGGCGCAGTTCGCGCTCGATCTCCTTGTCCAGGTAGTACCGGCGGTCGCCGTCGACCAGGTCCCACTTGTTGAAGGCGATCACCAGCGCCCGGCCGGCATCGGTGACCATGGACAGGATCCGCTGGTCCTGCTCGCTGATCACCTCGCTCGCGTCGAGCAGCACCACCGCCACCTCGGCGGCCTCGATCGCCGACGCGGTACGCAGGCTGGCGTAGTACTCGGTGCCGCTGGCCTTGCCGACCCGCTTGCGCAGCCCGGCGGTGTCCACCAACTGCCAGGTCTCCCCGCCGATCTCGACCAGGCTGTCCACCGGGTCGACCGTGGTCCCGGCTACCGCGTCGACCACCGCCCGCTCCTCCCCGGAGAAGCGGTTGAGGAGGCTGGACTTGCCCACGTTCGGCCGCCCGACCAGCGCCACCCGGCGCGGGCCGCGGGGCCGGTGCTCCACGATCTTCGGAGCCTCCGGCAGCGCGTCCATGATCGCGTCCAGCAGCTCGCCGGAGCCCCGGCCGTGCAGCGCCGACACCGGGTGCGGCTCACCGAGGCCGAGCGACCACAGCGAGGTGGCCTCCATCTCGATGGCGGTGTTGTCCGCCTTGTTCGCCACCAGGATCACCGGCTTGGCGCTGCGCCGCAGCATCCGCACCGCGGCCTCGTCCACGTCGGTGGAGCCCACCACCGCGTCGACCACGAAGAGCACCACGTCCGCGGTGGCCACCGCCGCCTCGGCCTGCGCCGCGATCGCGGCCGCCCGGTCCCGGGCGTCCGGCTCCCAACCGCCGGTGTCCACCACGGTGAACTGCCGGCCGGCCCACTGCGCGTCGTACGGGACCCGGTCACGGGTCACCCCGGGCACGTCCTCGACGACCGCCTGCCGGCGGCCGATGATCCGGTTCACCAGGGTCGACTTGCCCACGTTGGGGCGGCCGACCACGGCCACCACCGGCTGCGGACCGGGCTGCTCCTCGGTGTCGAGGTCCGGTTCCCGCAGCTCTACCCAGCCCTCGCTCCCGGTCACGCCACTCCCCGCTCGGTGAGCAGCGCGCGCAGCCGGGCAACGACCTCGTCGATGCCCAGCTCGGTGGTGTCCAGCACGACCGCGTCCGGGGCCTGCTGCAACGGGTTCACCTTCCGCGTGGAGTCGAGCCGGTCCCGGCGGGCCAGGTCGGCGGCGGTGGCGGCCACGTCGGTGGCGTCCTCGGCGCTGCGCCGGGCCGCCCGGGCCGCTTCGGACGCGGTCAGGTAGACCTTCAGGTCGGCGTCCGGCGCCACCACCGAGCCGATGTCCCGGCCCTCGACCACGATCCGGCCGTGGTTGACGATCATCTCCCGCTGCCGGGCGACGAGCAGCGCCCGCACCGCCGGCACGGCGGCGACGGCGGACACCGCCGCGGTCACCGCGGGGCCGCGGATCTCGGCGTCCACGTTCACCCCGTCGGCGGTCACGCCGTACCCCTGGGGGTCGGTGCCGATGCGCAGGTCCACCTCGCCGGCGACCTTGGCCACCGACTCGGCGTCGGCCAGGTCGACCCCGGAGCGCAGCACCGCCCACGTGATCGCCCGGTACATCGCCCCGGTGTCCAGGTAGCGGGCACCGAGGCCGGCGGCGAGCCGCCGCGAGACGGTGGACTTACCCGAACCGGACGGCCCGTCCACAGCGACCACGCAGCGCCCGGTCCGTACGTTTTCCTCCACCGTCGTCCTCCTCAGCCCGTACCTCACGGGTCGCCGGTCGCGACGCCGTGAGCGGTCGTCCATCGTCAATCATGCCCGCGGCCCGGCATCGGGCCACACGCCCTGCCGCCGCGCGCCATCCGCGCCCGCGCGTCGAGCGCGCCGGCGGCCGTCACGGAGCCTACCGGCTGCCGTACCCCGAACGACGGGGTCAGTCACCCACCGCCTTGAACAGGGCGGCCACCTCGGCGTTGGTGAGCCGGCGGGTGCGCCCGGCACGCAGGTCACCCAGCCGGATCGGCCCGATCGAGGTACGCACCAGCCGGGACACCGGATGCCCGACCTCGGCCAGCAGCCGCCGGACGATGTGCTTGCGCCCTTCGTGCAGGGTCAGCTCCACCTGGGCGGTCCGTCCCAGCGTGTCCACCACCCGGAACGCGTCGACCCGGGCCGGGCCGTCCTCCAGCTCCACCCCGGCCATCAGCCGCTTGCCCAGGTTGCGCGGGATCGGCCCGGCCACCTCGCACAGGTAGGTCTTCGGCACCCCGTAGGAGGGGTGCATCAGCCGGTGCGCGAGGGTGCCGTCGTTGGTGAGCAGCAGCAGCCCCTCGCTGTCCGCGTCGAGCCGCCCGACGTGGTAGACCCGCTGCTCCACCCGGTTGCCGAGGAAGTCGGCCAGCGCGGTGCGGCCCTTCTCGTCGGCCATCGTGGAGACCACCCCGCGCGGCTTGTTCATCGCCAGGTAGACCAGGCGGGTGTCGGCGACCAGCCGTTCGCCGTCCACCTCGATCACCGCGGTCGTCGGGTCGACCTTGTCGCCCAACTGCGCGACCCTGCCGTTCACCGTCACCCGGCGCCGGAAGATCAGGTCCTCGCAGGCGCGGCGGGATCCGACACCGGCGGCGGCGAGCACCTTCTGCAGGCGCTCGGCGCCGGTGTACACCGGCGCGTCGGGTCGGGGGGCACGGTCATCGCGTGGCATCGGCAAGCTCTTCTACGTCGTCGGGCAGGAACGGGGCGAGCGGCGGCAGGTCGTCGAGGCTGTTCAGCCCGAGCTTCTCCAGGAACATCGTGGTCGTCCGGTACAGGAACGCCCCGCTGTCCGGTTCGGTGCCACACTCCTCGACCAGGCCGCGGGAGACCAGGGTACGGATCACCCCGTCGCAGTTCACCCCGCGGATCGCGGAGATCCGCGAGCGGGTGACCGGCTGCTTGTAGGCGACCACGGCCAGGGTCTCCAGCGCGGCCTGGGTCAGCCGGACCGACTGCCCGTCCAACACGAACCGCTCGACGTAGCCGGCGTATTCCGGTCGGGTGTAGAGCCGCCAACCGCCGGCGGCCCGGCGCAGCTCGAAGCCGTGCCCGGCCGCGGTGTAGCCGGCGGCGATCTCGTCGAGCATCGGGCCGATCCGCTCGACCGGCTGCTCCAGCACGTCGGCCAGGGTCGGCTCGCTGACCGGCTCGTCGACCACCAGCAGGATGGCCTCCAGCGCCCCGCGCAGCTCTGCGTCGTCCAGCTCGGGCGCCGGCTCCGGCGCCGTCCGCCGCCGCCCGCGCTTCTCCGGTACGCCGGCAGCGCCGCCCTCGGCCGCGACCGGCCCGGGCTCCGGAAGCGGCAGCTCCGCCGCCGCGTCTCCCCCGGTCGACGCCGTGTCGGCGGTGGGTGGAGTGGCAGGCTCGGCGGGCGGCGGGGACGGCTCGGCGGTGGGCGGGCGCTGCCAGGGCGGCACCCAGGCGGCGGCCTGGTCGGCCAGGGAGTCGCGGCGCTCCTCGTTGCTCATCGCGGTCCCTCCTCGGTCCGTGCCGGCGCGCCCCCACCGGCGGCGCCCGGGTCCCCGTCGACGCTCTCGGCCCCAGCGGTGGCGCCCGCGTCCTCGGCCGGGGTGCCGGCGTATTCGTCGATGTGCAGGTCCGGGCCGCCCTCGGCAGGGCCCGTCCAGCGTACGGTCAGCTCCTCCAGGGCCTGTTCCTGGACGAAGGCGACCAGGCCCTCCCGGTAGAGCTCCAGCAGCGCCAGGAACCGGGCCACCACCTCCAGGGTGGCGTCGCAGTCGGCGCAGAGCAGGGAGAAGCTGGCCGTGCCGGCCCGGCGCAGCCGCTCGGTGATGATCGCCGCGTGCTCCCGGACGCTGACCCGGACCATGTGCACGTGGGCGATCGAGACCTCCGGCACCGGCTTCGGGGTCATCGCCCTGATGGCCAGCTTGAGCAGCCGCTGTGGGCCGATACCGAGCACCAGCTCGGGCAGCGCCTCGGCGTAGCGGGGCTCCAGGGTGACCGCCCGCGGGTAGCGGCGGCCGCCGACCTCCTCCAGCGCGGCGATGTGCGCCGCCGCCTCCTTGAACGCCTTGTACTGCAACAGCCGGGCGAAGAGCAGGTCCCGGGCCTCCAGCAGGGCCAGGTCCTCCTCGTCCTCCACCTCGGCGGCGGGCAGCAGCCGGGCCGCCTTCAGGTCGAGCAGGGTCGCGGCGATCAGCAGGAACTCGCTGGCCTCGTCCAGGTCCCACCGGTCGCCCATGGCCCGGATGTACGCGATGAACTCGTCGGTGACCCGGTGCAGCGCCACCTCGGTGACGTCGAGCTTGTGCTTGCCGATCAGTTGCAGCAGCAGGTCGAACGGGCCGGTGAAGTTCGCCAGCCGGACGGTGAACCCGCCACCCCCGGCCGCTTCCTCCGTCGCCGCACCGGCAGCGTCCGCCGCCACGCCCTCGGAGTCCGCCGCCGCACCGTCAGGGACCGCCGCCACGCCCTCGGAGTCCGCCCGGGCGCTGTCGGTGGACGCCGCCGCGTCGTCGCTGGCCGCCGGAACCGCGCCCGTGGCGTCGACCGGGCCGGCGTGGTCCCCGGCCACGGCGGCGCCAGGGCCGGCGGCGGCGCCAGGGCCGGCGGCGGCGGCTGGCGGCTGCTCCGGCGCGGCGGGCGGGTCGAGGGGCGGCGCGGTCACCGGACGACCGTAGTCCACGGCCGGCGCGGCCCGGCGCTCTGGTGGTGCACTCCGGGCTACCGCTCCGCCTGGGCGGCGATCACCTCACGGGCCAGCTGCCGGTAGTTGCGGGCGCCGGACGAGGCCGGGTCGAGCGTGGTGATCGGGGCGCCGGCGACGGTCGACTCGGGGAACTTGACCGTCTTGGTGATGACGGTCTGGTAGACCTTGTCGCCGAACGCCTCCACCACCCGCTGCAGCACCTGCCGACAGTGGGTGGTGCGGCTGTCGTACATGGTGGCCAGGATGCCCTCGAGCTCCAGGTCGAAGTTGAGCCGCTCGCGCACCTTGTCGATGGTGTCCAGCAGCAGCGCGACCCCGCGCAGGCTGAAGAACTCGCACTCCAGCGGGATCAGCACACCGTGCGCGACGGTCAGCGCGTTGATCGCCAGCAGGCCCAGCGAGGGCTGGCAGTCGATCAGGATGAAGTCGTACTCCTTGCGGATCGACTTGAGCACCCGGGCCAGGGCCATCTCCCGGGCGACCTCGTTGACCAACTGGATCTCGGCGGCGGAGAGGTCGATGTTGGCGGGCAGCAGGTGCAGCCCGGCCACGTCGGTCTTGATCAGCACGTCGTCGGCCGTGACGTCGTCCTGCATGAGCAGGTTGTAGACGGACAGGTCGAGGTTGTGCGGGTTGACCCCCAGCCCGACCGAGAGCGCGCCCTGCGGGTCGAAGTCGACCAGCAGCACCTTGCGGCCGTACTCGGCCAGCGCCGCGCCCAGGTTGATGGTCGTGGTCGTCTTGCCGACCCCACCCTTCTGGTTGGCCATCGCGATGATCCGGGCCGGCCCGTGCCGGTCGGTCGGCATCGGCTCGGGGATCGGCTTGCGCATCGTGTAGGCCGCCGGGTCCGCCGGACCCAGGTCGTTACCGAGCGCGGCCTGCTGCTCGCGGAGCTCCGACGTCCACGTCTCGGCACGGTCACCGTTGCCAGCCATGTCCTCGTTGCCCCCTCCCGACGACCACCCGGCGTCGGAGCCGACCGACGTCCTTCGCGGCGCCGCTGCGCACCCCGGTCGCATCGCCCCGCCAGGTCCGCGCCGATGCCGACTGTACGCCACCGGCCAGCAGGGCGTTCGGCACCCGCTCGGCGTGTCGGCCGCCGCCCTCGCCGCCACCCCGACGCCCTCGCCCTCACCGCCGGCGGACCGGCGCCCGCACGTTCACCGAACGAGTGGCCAACACGGTCGGCGTGGCCACTCATTCTCTGTATGTGGGCGGAACCACGGGCGGGGGTGCAGGGGGCGGGGTCAGGCGCGGGCGCGGGGGTGGGCGGTGGCGTACACCTCGCGCAGCCGCTCCACGGTGACCAGCGTGTAGACCTGAGTGGTGGTGACCGAGGCGTGACCGAGCAGTTCCTGCACCACCCGCACGTCCGCGCCGCCGTCGAGCAGGTGAGTGGCGTACGAGTGGCGCAGGGTGTGCGGGGAGACCGCCTGCGGGCCGTCGACCGGCAGGCCGGCCCGCTGCGCCGCGCGGCGCAGGATGGTCCAGGCGCCCTGCCGGGACAGCGCCCCGCCGCGAGCGTTGAGGAAGGCCGCCGGGGTGCCCCGGCCGGCGGCGGCCAGCGCGGGCCGGGCCCGCACCAGGTAGGCGCGCAGCGCCTCGACCGCGTACCCGCCGATCGGCACCAGCCGGGTGCGCCCGCCCTTGCCGCGCAGCAGGGCGGCCCCCTCGACCGGGTCGAGGTCGTCCACCGCGGCGCCGACCGCCTCGGAGATCCGCGCCCCGGTGCCGTACAGGAACTCCAGCAGCGCCCGGTCGCGCAGCGCGAGCGGTGCGCCCTCGCCGGTGGCGGCCACCGGGCCGGCCGTCTCCAGCAGCCGCACCACGTCGTCGACCGGCAGCGCCCGGGGCAGCCGGCGCGGCGGGGTGGGCGGGCGCACGTCGCGGCTCGGGTCGGCCCCGGCCAACCCCTCGCGCACCGCGAAGCGGTGCAGGCCGCGCACCGCGCTGGCGGCCCGGGCCGCGGAGGAGGCCGCCAGCGGCGGATGCCCGTCCTCGCCGGCGCGCAGCCGGGCCAGGTGCGACTCGACCAGGCCGGGGCCGACGGCGGCGAGGTCGGCGACGCCCGCCGCGGCCAGCGTGGCGAGGTACCGATCCAGGTCCCGGCGGTACGACGCCAGGGTGTTCGCGGACAGTCCACGCTCGACCGTCAGGTGGTCGAGGTAGCCGCGCACGGCACGGCGCAGGGCCGGCGCGGGCTGCGTGCCCGCGCCGGCCCCGTCCGGTGCTCCGGTCAGCCCGCCGCCTCTCAGGCCAGCACGTCGTCCAGCGGGAGGACGTCCATGCCGTGCGCCTCGGCGACCGGACCGTAGGTGACCTGGCCGGCGTGGGTGTTCAGGCCCAGCGCCAGCGCCGGGTCCCGGCGCAGCGCCTCGCGCCAGCCGTGGTTGGCCAGTTCCAGGGCGTACGGGAGGGTGACGTTGGTCAGCGCGTGGGTGCTGGTGTTCGGCACCGCGCCGGGCATGTTCGCCACGCAGTAGAAGATCGACTCGTGCACCCGGTAGACCGGGTCGGCGTGCGTGGTGGGGCGCGAGTCCTCGAAGCAGCCGCCCTGGTCGATGGCGATGTCGACGAGGACACTGCCGGGCTTCATCCGGGAGACCAGCTCGTTGGAGATGAGCTTGGGCGCCTTTGCGCCGGGCACCAGCACCGCGCCGATGACCAGGTCCGCGTCCAGCACGGCCCGCTCGATCTCGTACGCGTTGGAGGCGACCGTCTGCAGGTGGCCCCGGTAGATGGCGTCGGCCTGGCGCAGCCGGGCGACGTTCTTGTCCAGCAGCAGCACCTCGGACTGGAGGCCGAGCGCGATGGCGGCGGCGTTCATGCCGGAGACGCCGGCGCCGATGACCACGGTCTTGGCCGCGTACACGCCGGAGACGCCGCCGGGCAGCACCCCCCGGCCACCCCCGGTACGCATCATGTAGAACGCGCCGACCTGCGGGGCCAGCCGGCCGGCCACCTCGGACATCGGGGCGAGCAGCGGCAGCGACCGGTCGGGCAGCTCGACGGTCTCGTACGCGATGCCGGTGACCTTCCGGTCGAGCAGCGCGTCGGTGCACTCCTTCGACGCGGCCAGGTGCAGGTAGGTGAAGAGCACCTGCCCCTCGCGCATCCGGTGGTACTCCTCGGCGATCGGCTCCTTGACCTTGAGCACCAGCTCGGCTGCGTCCCAGACCTCGTCGGCGCTGGCCAGGATCTTCGCGCCGGCCGCGGCGAACTCGTCGTCGGTGATGGTGGAGCCGACGCCCGCGCCGGACTCGACGAAGACCTCGTGGCCGTGGCGGGTGAACTCGTTGACGCCCGCGGGTGTGATCGCCACCCGGTACTCGTGGTTCTTGACCTCGCGGGGGATTCCGACCTTCACGATGCAGACACCTTCCTTCGGGGCCGCTCTCCCCCGACTGCTCGGTGCCACGGCGGCCCCATTGCCACCGCGGTCCACCGGTCCCGCCGGCGGCAGTCTAGGCGCGTCCGCGGCCGCCGGGGGCCAGCACAGTGACATCCGGTGACCACCGACGCTGACGAAGTGTCAGGCGTCGCCTCGGCCGGCGGGGTACGCCGCCTCAGCCGTCAGGACAGTGTTCGTCCATTATCGTCCCACTCGCTGGGTACCGTTGCGGACAGGACGAGAGTCGATCACTAAGGTGTCGCCTCATGACCACTCCTCCTTACCAGCCCGGCTACCCCGCCGGCGTTTCCGACAAGAGCAAGGTGATCGCCGGTGTCCTGCAGATCCTGCTGGGCGGCTTCGGCGTCGGCCGCTTCTACATGGGCGACACCAAGACCGGCGTGATCCAGCTGGTCGTCACCCTGGTGACCTGCGGCCTCGGCAGCATCTGGGGCCTCATCGACGGCATCCTGATCCTGGTCAACGGTGGCGTCGACGGGCAGGGTCGCCCGCTGCGCGACTGACCCGACCCCCGGGACGACGGAAGGGGCCGTGCGGTATGCCGCACGGCCCCTTCCCGCGTCCGTCCGCCGGTGGACCGGCCCGACGTCCGGGCTCAGCCCGGCACCGGCGTGTCCGCCCGGCGCAGCACCGACCAGCCGGCGTCCCGGGCCCGGGCCGCGGCGAGCAGGCCGGCGACGCAGGACGCGTTGGTGATCTCGCCGGCCAGGACCATGCCGACCGCCTCGTCCAGGTCCAGCCGGACCACCTGCAGGTCGGCCTCCTCGTCGCGGCGCTCGTGCCGCGACTCCGCCGGCACGTCGGTCAGCTCACGGGCCAGGAAGACCCGGACCAGCTCGTTGGTGAAGCCCGGCGAGCTGTGCAGGTCGACCAGCACGTCCAGTCGCCCGGCGACCAGGTCGACCTCCTCGGCCAGCTCCCGGGCCGCCGCGGCGGCCAGGTCCTCGCCGGTGACGTCGGTCAGTCCGGCGGGCAGCTCCCACAGGTGCCGCCCGACCGGGTGCCGGTACTGCCGGATCAGCACCACCTGGCCGGCGGCGTCGAGCGCCACCACGGCCACCGCCCCGACGTGCCGGACGTAGTCCCGCACCGCGGTGCCGCCGCCCGGCATGGTCACCTCCTCGCTGACCACGTCGAAGATCCGCCCCCGGTAGCGTTCCTCGCGGGAGCGCACCTGGTAGCGGTGCTCGACCGCGCTCATGAGGCGGACGCCGCCCTGGCCGCGGCGGAGCCGCCGTTCTGGGCGGCCGCGTTCGCCGCCGCCTCCAGGTCGACCGGGAGCTGGTCGGCCTCGGAGTAGGTCACCGCCGCCTTCACGAACGCGGCGAAGAGCGGGTGCGGTCGGGTCGGCCGGCTCTTCAGCTCCGGGTGCGCCTGGGTGGCCACGAAGAACGGGTGCAGGCTACGGTCCAGCTCGACGAACTCGACCAGCCGGCCGTCCGGGGAGGTGCCCGAGATGTGCAGGCCGGCCCTGGTCAGCGCGTCGCGGTAGGCGTTGTTCACCTCGTACCGGTGCCGGTGCCGCTCGCTGACCTCGGTGCTGCCGTACGCCTCGGCGACCAGCGACCCCTCGGCGAGCCGCGCCGGGTACGCCCCGAGCCGCATGGTGCCGCCCAGGTCGCCCTTGCCGGCGACGATGTCCTCCTGGTCCGCCATGGTGGCGATGACCGGGTGTTTGGCCTCCTCGTCGAACTCCAGCGAGTTGGCCCCGTCCAGCCCGGCCAGGTGTCGGGCCACCTCGATGGTCATGCACTGCAGGCCGAGGCAGAGCCCGAGCAGCGGGACAGCGTTCTCCCGGGCGTAGCGGGCCGCGCCGATCTTGCCCTCGATGCCGCGCACGCCGAACCCGCCGGGGATGACGACGCCGTCCACGCCGGCCAGGGCGGCCGCCGCGCCGGACGGGGTGACACACTCGTCGCTGGGCACCCAGCGCAGCTGCACCCGGGCCCGGTGGCCGAAGCCGGCCGCCCGGACCGCCTCGCTGACCGACAGGTACGCGTCGGGCAGGTCGACGTACTTGCCGACCAGCGCGACGGTGACCGTGTGCCGGGGCTGGTGCACCCGGTCCAGCAGGTCGTCCCAGCTGCTCCAGTCCACGTCCCGGAAGGAGAGGCCGAGCCGGCGCACCACGTACGCGTCGAGCCCCTCCCGGTGCAGCACCTTCGGGATGTCGTAGATGCTCGGCGCG
Organism: Micromonospora sp. CNZ280; assembly: GCF_011759515.1. NCBI lineage: Bacteria > Bacillati > Actinomycetota > Actinomycetes > Micromonosporales > Micromonosporaceae > Micromonospora > Micromonospora sp. CNZ280. The sequence goes on along the minus strand of NZ_JAAOYP010000005.1, from coordinate 425,836 downwards.
TCCGGGGCGGCGGTGACCGCCTCCCGGTCGACGTCGCAGTAGAGCGAGAGCTTCTGCTTGACCTTGTCCGGGATGTCCCGGTCGCAGCGCAGCACCAGCGCGTCCGGCTGGATGCCGATGCTGCGCAGCTGGGCCACCGAGTGCTGGGTCGGCTTGGTCTTCAGCTCGCCGGAGGGCGCCAGGTACGGCACCAGCGAGACGTGCAGGTAGAAGCAGTTGTCCCGGCCCAGGTCGTGGCGGACCTGCCGGATCGCCTCGAGGAACGGCAGCGACTCGATGTCGCCGACCGTGCCGCCGACCTCGGTGATCACGACGTCGGGCACCTGGCCGTCGTCGTCCGGGTCGGCCATGGCCAGGATCCGCGCCTTGATCTCGTTGGTGATGTGCGGGATGACCTGGACGGTGTCGCCCAGGTACTCGCCGCGCCGCTCCTTGGCGATCACCGCGGAGTAGATCTGGCCGGTGGTGACGTTCGCCTTGCCGGAGAGCGCCCGGTCCAGGAACCGCTCGTAGTGGCCGACGTCGAGGTCGGTCTCGGCGCCGTCCTCGGTGACGAAGACCTCGCCGTGCTGGAACGGGTTCATGGTGCCCGGGTCGACGTTGAGGTAGGGGTCGAGCTTCTGCATCACCACGCGCAGCCCGCGCGCGGTGAGCAGGTTGCCGAGGCTGGAGGCGGTGAGGCCCTTACCCAGCGAGGAGGCGACGCCCCCGGTGACGAAAATGTGCCTGGTCGTCCGTGCTGAAGGGGCCAAGGCCTGCTCCCGTGTCGTCCGTCGCGGTCGTGCAGACCGCCGTGCCGATCAGCCAAGTGATCACGCGATCCACGGGATTCCACGGTAACACCTCACCGGCGGTGTGCCGGTGCCGCACCCGAGGTACGCGCCGGTCGGCGCCGGTCCGCCTCCGCCGGTCAGGAGGTCGCGACCTCGGTGGACGAGCGGGCGGCGCGGCCCCGCTCCCCCGGCCGCGGCTCGTCGGCCGCCGTCGCGGACGACTGCCCGCCCGCCTTCGAAGCCGCCCCGGACGACGGTCCGGTCGCCTCCGAAGCGGGCGTGGACGACGGTCCGACCGGGTCGGAAGCCGGCGCGGACGGGGAACCGGCCCGGTCCGGGGCCGCGTCGGGCGATGCGGGCGCCGGGTCCGGGACGGGGTTCGCCGGGCCGTCGTCGCGCTGCCCGCCGGCCTCCGGCCGGGTCCGGTCGGTGGAGTGGTCCAGCACCCGCAGCGCGGACAGCGCCGCCATCGGCACCACCAGCGCCCCGGCCGCCCCGGCCACGTCCAGCGCCGAACCGCCCAGCACCCCGCCGATCACCGCGGCGACGGCGGTGCCCGCCATCGCCGCCCGGACCGCCGGGTAGATGCCGAACAGCCGCATCAGCCCGCCCCACGGCTGGAGCAGGGCGAACCACACCAGCAGCGCGCCGGCCAGCGCCAGCACGGTCAGCGGGCTGTTGACCAACGTCTCCACGTTGGCCGTGCTGGACCGGTGCACGGTCAACCCGCCGGTGCCGTCGCCCAGCGCGGCCAGGAACCGGCCCAGGCTGCCCCGCTCCGGCGCGGGCCGGCGCAGGTCGAGCAGCGCCAGGCCGACGGTCACCGCCAGCCCGGCCATCGCCGCCCAGGCCAGCCGGCTCACGGTGAGCCAGCCGCCGGCGCTGATCACCGCGGCCACGCTCACCCCGGCGGTCAGCGCGATCGCGCCGATCGGGTCGGCGCCGAGGTAGGGGCTGCCGACGACCACCACGGCGGCGCCGCCGACGACGGCCACCACGGCCGGCCGCCAGGAACGGCGTACCCGCTGCGCCAGCCAGCCAGCGCTGAGCAGCGCGCCGGCCAGGAACGCGCCGAGCCCCACGGTGCCCAGCCCGGCGTACCGGCCGCCCTCCAGAGCCGAGTAGCCGACCACGCCGTTGAGCTGCAACCGGGCGCCGGTGACCACGTCCAGCCCGACGGTCAGCGTGGTCAGCCCGGCCACCGCGCCGAGCGGGCCGAGCGTCGCCGGATAGCCGGGGGTGAGCCGGACGGCGGCGGTCGCCCCGATCACCAGCAGCACGGTCACCCCCGCGTACCAGGCGCCCGCGTGCTCACCGCGCCACCAGGGCACCACGTCGGCGAGCAGGGCCGCCGGCACGGCCAGCGCGGCGGCGATCAGCAGCACCTCGACCACCGCCACCACCCGCCGGGACACCGGTTCCGGGCCGTACGGGCCGGCGTGCCGGCGGGCCCGGCGCAGCATCGGCAGCACCGCCAGGCCGAGCAGCACCTGGGCGGCGGCGAGCAGGGTGAAGAACCAGCCGGCGACCCGCCGCTGGGCGGCGGCCTCCCGGTCGGCGTCGGCCGGCTGGGCGATCGCGGTGGCCAGGTCGGCCGGCCGCCCGCCCACCGACTCGGCGGGCCGGCCCAGGAAGGGCCGCTCGGGCATCGGCCGGCCCAGCGCCGCGAGCGCGGTCGGCGCGAGGTCGACCAGTTGCAGGTAGCCCTCCCGGCCGGTGCTCGCCGAGGTGAGCCAGCCGCCCTCCCAGCCCGGCCCGTCGGCGACCGCCACGTGCAGCCGGGACGGCAGGTCGGTGTCGGACACCCCGGCGACCAGCACCAGCGAGCGCGGCGGGCGGGCGGCGAGCACCCGGGCCAGCTGGGCGTCGGCCGCCCGGGCCGCCGCCTGCCGGGCCGCCGGGTCCTCGCCGGCCACGGTGCCCAGGTCGACGATGCTCAGCACGCAGGAGCCGAGCAGGACGGCCGGGTCCGCCGGCAGCGCCGGGGCGTACCGGTCGACCCGGCCGAACGGCCGGGCCGCGGCCACCGCCGCCCCCGGCCCGACCGCCACCGAGCAGCGCACCGACTCGGACAGCGAGCCCGGGACCGTGCCCCACGGCAGCCGCTCCTGATTGTGCAGCACGACGCTCTCCTGGTCGGGCAGGTTCGCGCCGATGCCGTCGGGCTGCTCGACGGTGACCGCCGCCGGCGGGCACGCGCCGGCCTGCCGGCTGCCGTTCCACGCCGCGTAGCTGCCCGCGCCGAGGGTCAGCCAGCCGTCGACCGGGCAGGTCGGCCGGTGCGCGGAGCGCACCGACAGCGAGCCGATGGAGCCCCGCTGGGCCATCCGCCACAGCGTCGGGGTGGTCTGCGGGTCGACGTCCTCCCAGCGCAGCCCGGCCACCCCGGCCAGCACCACGAAGTCGGCGGTGCGACCGGGGGCCTCCGTCGTCGGCCGGGCCGCCAGCGCGGTGATGCCGAGCGCCACCACGACCAGGGTGAGCAGCGCGGGGGCGATTCTGCGCAGCATCACCGGCGTCCCGTCGAGGAGGCGTCGGCGCCGGGGGTGGCCGGGCCGGCGGCGTCCGGGGCCAGCTCGGCGTAGAGGGCGGCGAGCTGAGCCAGGGTGTCCGCCTCGGTGGGCCAGCCGGCGGCCCGGGCGGCGCCCCGGCGGGCCAGGTCGGCGCGGCGGGCCGGGTCGTCGAGCAGCCCGCGCACGGCCGCGTCGACCGCGTCCACGTCGCCCGGCGGCACCAGCACCGCGGCGTCGCCGACCAGCTCGGGCAGGCCGCCGACCCCGGTGGCCACCAGCGGCACGCCGGCCCGCAGCGCCTCCTGCGCGAACAGCTGGCGGGCCTCCCAGTCGCTGGTCACCACGGCCAGGTCGGCGCCGGCCAGCAGATCGGCCACGTCGGTGCGGTGGCCCAGCAGGGTGACCGGGGCACGGGCGGCGGAGATCCGGGCGGCCAGCGGCAGGTACGCCGGGCCGCTGCCGGCGATCACCACCACCGGCGGCGGGGTCCGGGTACGCCACCGGGCGGCCGCGTCGATCAACACGTCGTACCGCTTCTGCGGGTGCAGCCGACCGACCGAGACGATCAGCGGCTGGTCCGCGGCGACGCCGAACTCGGCCCGGACGGCAGCCCGGCGGCGGCGCGGCGCGGGCAGCGCCGGCGCGGCGACCGGGGCGAGCCGGGCGTCCGCGGCGCCCAGGTCGGCGGCCCGTGCCACCAGGTCGGCGGAGGCGCCGAGGGTGACCCGGGCGCCGCGGGCGACGATCCGCTCGACCAGCCGGGACAGGCCGCCGCGCAGGCCCCCGGCGAGCACCGCGTTGTGCCAGGTGACCACCACCGGAACGGCGGGCCGGGCGAGCACCGCGACCAGCCCGGCCCGCAGGCCGTGGGCGTGCAGCACGTCGACCGGCTCGGCGCCGAGCGCCCGACGCAGCGCGGCCACCGCCCGCGCGTCGGCCGGGGTGGGGCTGGCCGGGATCTCCACCGGGTGGAAGCGGGCTCCGGCGCCGGTGAAGTCGAACTGTTCCTGGGTCGCGGCCGGGCCGCAGACCAGCACCCGGACGCCGGCGGCGGCCAGCCCGGCGGCCAGCGAGCGGACGTGCTGCCCCACCCCGCCGGTGCTGGAGGCGAGCAGCAGACCGATCGTGCCGTGCCAGCCGGGAACCGGTGCCGGTTGCGTCACCACGACCCCCTCCGCTCGGCGACCGCCGACCGCCGGTCACCCGTCCCGCGCCGTACCGGATTCATCCGGCACGACTCCCGTCGCCGGCCGTGCGGCCCGCGGGCGCACGCCACGCGCTCACCGGGACACCGTCTCCTTCCCGTCCCCCCGTTCCGGGGGCACGCCGTCGGGTCGCGCCCCGCCGGCCCGCCGCCCCCGGCCGAGCCGCCGCAGCACCCCCGCGAGCAGCGGCTGCACGTCCCGCCGGTCCACCAGCCGGGCCACGGCGAGGAACACCACGCCGACCAGGACTCCGGACAGCATGCCCTGCACGAGTGCCGCGAGTGTCGTCGGGGTCCCGTCCCCGGTCGCCGCGAGCCAGTGTGCCGCAGCCGCGCCGGCCGCCGCGGCCAGCACGCCGGCGAGCAGCCCGGCGCCACCCGCCCGGGCCGCTCCGGCGAGCGCGGCGACCCCGGCCGAGCGGCGCACCGCCACCAGCAGCAGCCCACCGAGCAGCAGCATCCCGACCGAATTGGCCAGGGCGACGGCCGGCACCCGGTCGCGCAGCGGCAGCAGCGCGCCGAGGGACAGCGCCGCCGCTGGCACCACCAGGAAGCCGACGGCGATCGCGCCGGTCGCCGCCCGGGTCTCGCCCCGGGCGTACAGCGCGCGGCTGAGCAGGGCGAACAGCCCGTAGCCGAGCAGTCCGGGGGCGAACCCGGCGACCGCCCCGGCGGCGGTGGACGCCGCCGGGCCGTCGAAGAAGAAGTGCCCGACCGGCACGGCGGTGCCGACCAGCGCCGCGGCGCCGAGGAAGCTGAACAGCAGCACCCCGCGCACCGCCGGCGCCAGCGTGGCGCGGTAGCCGTCCTCGTCGCCGGCCGCCCGGGCCGCCACCAGGGTGGGGTACGCGGCGACGGCCAGCGGCACCGCCAGCACCGCCCACGGCAGCAGGTAGACGGCCTGCGCCAGGTTGTAGACGCCCGGGTTGGCGGCCGCGCCGTAGGTGACCTGGTTGAGGCTGACGATCAGCGCGACCTGCTGGGCGGTGACCGTCACCGCCCCGGCCACCGCCAGCCCGCCCACCCGGGCGCGGGCCTCGGCGGGAAACCCGAACCCGAACCGCGGCGCGAGTCGCAGCCGGCGGACCGGGACCAGCAGGGACAGCGAGAGCACCACCACACCCGCCGTGGTGCCGGCCGCCAGGAACAGCTCCCCGCCCCGGCTCACGTCGGTGACCGTGGCCAGCCGCCCCTCGGCCGCGGTGAAGCCGAGGTAGACCACGATCACGGTGAGGCTGGACAGCAGCGGCGCGATCACCGGCCAGGCGAACCGGCGGTGCGCCTGGAGCACGCCGGTGAGCACGATCCCCACCCCGTAGAGCGGCAGTTGCGGGGCGAAGACCCGCAGCATCCGCTCGCCGCTGTGCTGCTGGGCCGCGCTAAGGCCCTCGCCGAGCGCCCCGACCAGCGGCCCGGCGAACAGCACCACCAACAGCGCCAGCGGCACGAGCAGGACCAGCGTCCAGCAGAGCAGGGCGCCGGTGGTACGGGCCACGCTCGCCCGGTCCCCCGCCGCCACCGGCCCGGCCAGCAGCGGCACGACCAGACTGGCCAGGGCCCCGCCGGCGACGATCTCGAAGATGAAGTTCGGCACCTGGTTGGCGACGACGTACGTGCCGCCGAGGTCGGTGGGGGCCAGCGTCCAGGTGAAGACGGCGGTACGGCCGAAGCCGGCGAGCCGGCTGAGCACGGTGAGGACGGCGATGAGCGCGGCCGCTCCGGCGACACGGCCGGTGCCGGCGAGGGGTGCCGGTGTGGTCACGTCAGTCGGCGCGACGGCCCAGCGCGTCGAGTTCGCGCAGCCCGGGGGTGCGCTGGATGACCTGGGTGAAGCTCACCTTCTCGCTGGCCGCGGTGAGGCCGGCGAGCGCGGCGAGCACGGCGGCCCGGCCGACCGGGCCGGTGCGGGCGGCCAGCGCGACGCCGAGCAACGCGCCGAGCGCGTTCGCGCCACTGTCGCCGACCATCACCCGCTCGCCGAGGTCGTCGGGGAGCAGGCCGGCGGCGGCGCCGACCGCGCCCGCGGCGATCCCGCCGTGCGGGCCGCCGGCCAGCGGCGCGCCGAGCAGCACACCGGACTTCAGCGCCCGCCCGGGGCGCAGGTCGAGCAGGTTGAGCAGGTTGGCGGTGCCGGCCACCACCCCCGCGCCGAGCAGCACGTCCACGCCGCGACCGAACGCGCGCTGACGCTGCCGGCGGGGATGCGCGGCGACCCGGGGATCGGCGGCGAGCAGGGCGGCGGCGCCCAGCCCGGCCGCGCCCACCCCGACGATCTTGATCAGGCCGGCGGTGACCCGCCCCTCGCGCAGCGCGGCCAGGTGCCCGGCGAAGCCCTTTGCGGTCTTCTGCTCCGGCCGCGCCCCGACCACGTCGTCGTAGAGCCCGACCGCGCCCGCCCCGACGCCGGCGACCAGCGCGGCGGCCCCCGAGGCGGCGCTGGTGGCGCCGAACGCGCCCGCCCCCGCCGCACCCACGGCCAGGGCCGGCCCGGCGGCCAGGCTGACCGAGCGGCCACGGAAGTTCGTCCGGTCCAGCGCCGGCCCGACCGGGGCGCTACGCACCTCGCGCAGCGCGTACCGGGCGGCGGCCGCACCGGCCCCGGCGATCAGCAGTCGACCCAGCACGCTCAAGCTGCTCCCCCGCTCCGCTCGGCGGCGGCCGGCGCGCCGCCACGGCCCGGTTCCACGGCCGGCAGGCCGGACACCCGGGTACGTCCTTCGCTCACTGGGGCAGTCTAGGCAGCAGCGAGGCGGCGTTGTCGCCGACGCCGTACTGTCCGGCCTTCTTCTCGTTGAGCTGCTGCACCAGCGCCAGGGTGGTGACCAGCTGACCCTGGATGGTGTTGGCGTTGTCGACGGTGGAGATGGTCTGGGTCAGCACCGGGTCACCGCGCACGATGGCCACCAGGTTGCCGCCGGCCGAGCCGGTGCCGCCGACCACGATCGAGCCGGTGCGGTCGAACTGCTCGGCGACCTTGACCACCGACTCGTCCTTCTTGGCCGAGTCCTTGTCGACGTACGGCTGCCCGCTGACCACCACCACGGCCTCGGCCGACCCGGTCACCCGGTCCTCGGTGGTCAGGTAGCCGGCGTTGCTGTACGCGGCCAGCACCGCCCGCCGGTCGGCCTCGCTGACCGGGGCCGCCCCCGGCGAGCGGTCGAGCAGCACGCTGGCCAGCAGGGCGCTGGAGGTCTCCACGCCGTGCCCGTTGCCCGGCAGGCCGGAGGTCGGCGCGCTGGTGGGGCGGGCCGCGGTCACCGCCAGCTCCAGCAGGTTGTTGTTGTTGTCCGGGTTGATGAACTTGTCCTGCAGGTCGACCCGGCCGGTGACGTCGGCACCGGCGAGCTGCAGCATCTTCACCACGCCCTCGGTGTGCTCGCGACCGGTGGGCAGGCTGAGCACCAGCACCCGCTTGCCGGTGAGCCGGCCGGGCAGGACGACCTGGGCGATCTCGGCCGCGAAGTCCTCCTCCATCTCCAGCTCCCGCTCCAGGTTGTTGACCGTCTGGCGCATCTGCTGGTTGTCCTTGCGCAGCGCGTTGACGTTCTCCTTGAGCGAGTCGGCCACCGGGCCGTTGAGGGCGGCCGTGCCGACCACCAGGCCGATCGCCAACGCCAGGAACACCGCGGTCAGGGATACCACGTGGTAGCGGAAATTGATCACGCTTGCAGCCTCTTGATCGTCGGGGAGCTAGAAGAGCTGGCCGAGCTGGAACACGAAATTGTCCCACCACTCGGAGACCACGCCCAAATACGCCTTGCCGACGGTGGAGACCGCCACGGCGGAGGCCATCGCGGCGACCGCCGAGAGGACCAGCAGCAGCAGCGAGGAGCCGGAGATGCTCTGCCGGTAGAGCCGGCTGACGCCCTTGGCGTCGACCAGCTTGCCGCCGACCTTCAGCCGGGTGAGGAACGTCGAGGCCATCCCGCCGCGGCCCTTGTCGAGGAACTCCACCAGGGTGGCGTGGGTGCCGACCGCGACCAGCAGCGAGGCGCCCTTCTCGTCGGCCAGCAGCATGGCGAGGTCCTCGCTGGTCGCGGCGGCCGGGAAGGTCACCGCCGGGACGCCCAGCCCGGTGACCCGGGCCAGCCCGGGCGCCCGGCCGTCGGGGTAGGCGTGCACGATCACCTCGGCGCCGCAGCGCAGCACGTCGTCGGTGACCGAGTCCATGTCGCCGATGATCATGTCGGGGGTGTAGCCGGCCTCGACCAGGGCGTCCGCGCCGCCGTCCACGCCGATCAGCACCGGCTTGAACTCCCGGATGTAGGGGCGCAGCACGTCCAGGTCGGCCTTGTAGTCGTAGCCGCGGACCACGATCAGGCAGTGCCGGCCCTGGATCTGGGTCTGGATCTCGGGCACGCCGACGCCGTCGAGGAGCAGATCGCGCTCCTGCCTGAGGTAGTCCATGGTGTTGGCGGCGAACGCCTCCAACTGCACCGAGAGGCCCTCCCGGGCATCGGCCATCGCCTTGGCCACCGTCTCGGCGTCCTGCAGGGCGCCGTGCGCCACCGGCTCGTCGCCGACGTACACGGTATTGCCCTCGATCCGGACGACGTCGCCCTCGCGGATCTGCTCGAAGATGCTCTCGCCCAGGTCGTCCAGGAGCGGGATGCCCGCGCCGATCAGCACCTCCGGGCCGAGGTTCGGGTAGCGACCGGAGACCGACGGCTTGGCGTTGAGCACCGCGGCGACGCCGACGGCGACCAGCGAGTCGGCGGCGACCCGGTCCAGGTCGACATGGTCGATGACCGCGATGTCGCCGGGACGCAGCCGCCCGACCAGCCGCTTCGTACGGCGGTCGAGCCGGGCGGTGCCGACGATCCGGCCCGGTTCCGTGGTCCGGGTCCGGCGCAACGTGGGTAGACGCATCGTGACCATCCTGGCATGTGAGGCAGGGTTTGCTGTCGCGACATGCCTGAGCAGGGCCGCCTACCCAGGGAAGCACACCGGGACGCGCCCCGGTGTGCCTGTGGTCACAATCGGCGGGGTCACAGCCGCCTTTCCCGGGCCGCCACCGCCAGCAACTCCTCGGCGTGGGCGATACCCAGATCCGAGTCCGGCAAACCGGCGAGCATCCGGGCCAGCTCCCGGGCCCGCTCGGTGTCCTCCACGACGCGCACCCCGCTGGTGGTGACCGCGCCGCCGGTGTCCTTCGCCACCACCAGGTGCCGGTCGGCGAACGCGGCCACCTGCGGCAGGTGGGTGACCACCAGCACCTGGTGGCTGCGGGCCAGCCGGGCCAGCCGGCGGCCGATCTCCACCGCGGCCTGGCCGCCGACCCCGGCGTCGACCTCGTCGAAGACCAGCGTGGGTGGACCGCCGGAGCCGGCGAAGACCACCTCGATGGCGAGCATCACCCGGGACAGCTCACCGCCGGAGGCGCCGCGCTGCAGCGGCAGCGCCGGCGCGCCCGGGTGGGCCAGCAGGCGCAGCTCGACCTCGTCGCCGCCGTCCGGGCCGACGCCGACCTCGACCCCGTTGACCGGCAACGCCGGCTCGGCCCGCCCGGCCGGCCGGGGCAGCACCGCCACCTCGATCCGGGCGTGCGGCATGGCCAGCCCGGCCAGCTCGACGGTGACCTGCTCGGCGAACCGGGCGGCCGCCTCGCGGCGCGACGTCGACACCCGGCCGGCCAGGTCGGCCACCTCGCCGGCCAGCCGCTGGGCCTCCCGGTCCAGCTCGTCGAGGAATTCGTCGGAGGTGTCCAGGTCGGACAGCCGGGTGCGGGCCCGCTCGGCCCAGGCGATCACCCCGGCCACGTCGTCGGCGTACTTGCGGGTCAGCCCGCGCAGCGCCGCCCGGCGCTCGTAGACGGCCTGCAACCGGGCCGGGTCGGCGTCGAGCGTGGCCAGGTAGGCGGAGAGTTCGGCGGAGACGTCGGCGACCAGGGTGGCCGCCTCCTCCAGCCGCGCCGCCAGCTCGCCCAACGCCGGGTCGGTGCCGGCCTGCGCCTCCAGGGTGCGCCGCGCCGTGCCGAGCAGGGCCGTCGCGTCGGGCGTGTCGTCGGCGGCCTCCACCCCGCCGGCGACGCACTGCTGGGCCAGCCCGGCCGCGGCGCGCAGCCCCTCGGCGTGCTCCAGCCGCTGCGCCTCGGCCTTCAGCTCGTCGTCCTCACCGGGCTGCGGGTCGACCCGGGTGATCTCGTCCAGGCCCAGCCGCAGCAGGTCGGCCTCCTGGTTGCGCTCGCGGGCGTTGCGCCGCCGGTCGGCCAGGTCGTCGACCACGCGCCGCCAGCCGGTGTACGCCTCGCGCAGCGCGTCGAGCAGCTTCTCGTGCTCCGGGCCGGCGAACCGGTCGAGCGCCGCCCGCTGCTCGGCCGGGCGCAGCAGCCGCAGCTGGTCGGACTGGCCGTGCACGGCCACCACCTGCTCGCCGACCTCGCCGAGCATGGACACCGGCATGCTGCGGCCGCCCAGGTGCGCCCGGGACCGGCCCTCGACGGTCACCGTGCGGCTGAGCAGCACCGCGCCGTCCTCGTCGGGCTCGCCACCCGCGTCGGTGATCCGGGCGTGCACCGTCTCGGCGACCCGGCCGGCCAGCCGCAGCCGCCCCTCCACCACGGCGCGGCCCGGCGCGGCCCGCACCCGCCCGGCGTCGGCCCGGCCACCGAAGAGCAGGCCGAGGCCGGTCACCACCATGGTCTTGCCCGCACCGGTCTCGCCGGTGATGACGTTCATCCCGCCGGTCAACGGCAGCGTGGTGTCCTCGATGACGCCCAGTCCGGTGATGCGCAGCTCTTCCAGCACAGCACCCGACAGTAGACGCGGCCCCCGACAGTTGACCAGCCGGCGAGGCCGTGGGTCGCGGCGTCGTACAGTTCAGCTCCGTGTTGGACGTGATCGGCCTGACCTCGGACGAGGAGGAGCTGTACCGCTGCCTCGTCCAGCTCACCGTGGCCCGGGTCGACGAGCTGGCCCGGCGGCTGCGCCGCCCGCGCGCCGAGGTCGTCGCCCAACTGGCCGCCCTGCGCGGCAAGGGGCTGGTGCTGCCGACCGGACCCGACCCGGACGGGCCGCTGCGGCCGCTGGCGCCCGACGTCGCGCTCGGCGAGGCGCTGCTGCGCCGGCAGGAGGCGCTGGAGGCGGCCCGGGTGGCGGTCACCCGGCTGACCGAGGAGTACCGCGCCGGCCTGCGTCGGCACGACGCCGACCACCTGGTCGAGGTGATCACCGGCGCCGGGGTGCTCCGGGAGCGGCTGCGCGACCTGCAGAACTCGGCGCGCGACGAGGTGCTGTGGTTCTGCCGGGCCAACCCGCTGGCGATGCCCGGCGCGGAGAACGTCGAGGAGTTCGACGCGCTGGCCCGTGGGGTGCGCTACCGGGCCATCTACGAGCGGGAGATGCTCCTGGAACCGGGCGCGCTGGCCGACGTGGAGCAGGGGGTCCGGGCCGGCGAGCAGGCCCGGGTGCTGGACCGGTTGCCGGTCCGGCTGGCCATCGTGGACGCCCGGACGGCGATCTGCCCGCTGGTGCCCGACCGGGACGGCGGCGAGCCGACCGCCGCGGTGATCGGCAGCAGTCAACTGCTCGACGCGCTGATCGCCCTCTTCGAGAGCCACTGGCGGGTGGCGATCCCGCTGCGGTCGGCCACCGCGCCCGCCGGTGACGACGCCGACGGGTACCAGCCGGACGCCGACGAGGTGCGGCTGCTCTCGCTCTTCGTGGCCGGGGTGCCGGACAAGTCCATCGCCTCCCAGCTCGGGGTGAGCCGGCGTACCGTGCAGCGCCGGCTGGCCGACCTGATGACGGCCGCCGGGGTGGACACCCGCCCGGGGTTGGCCTACCAGGCCGCCCGGCGCGGCTGGCTCTGACCGCCCGGCACCGGCCTCCCCGCGCCGCGCATGATCTCGGCGGCGATGACCGGCTCCGCGGCCGGCCGCGCCGCCGCCGGCCCCGCCACCCGAAGGCGGTGCCGGCGGCGACTGGCCGCGGCCCGGTCCGGCTGCCGACCATCGCCTGGTGGCAGCCGGACGGGCCGGCGGTGCGTCCGCGCGGGTGAGGGGGCCGGCCCCGCGCGGACGCCGGTTCAGCGCAGCCCGTACGCGTCGATCACGGTCTGGTCGACGACGTTGCCGGCGCGGTCGGCGGCGTGCACCCGCAGCGACACCGCTCCCGTGCCGGCCGGCACCAGCGCCGTGTAGCGGGTGCCCGAGCCGCGCACCGGCACCGACCGCCAGGTCGCGCCGGAGTCGAAGGACACCTCCACCCGCAGGCTGGTGCCCTTCGGCGCCGGTACGCCGGCCGGCTGGCGCAGCGTCAGGCCGAGCCGGTGCTCGTGCCGGCCGGACACCTCGCCGCGCAGGTCGGCCGGCACCTGGTAGTCCACCTGGAGCAGCGGCAACGGCCGCGCCTCGTCGCCGGCCGGCCGGGCCGAGCCGAACCGCCAGCTCGTCTCGGTCCGGGTGGCCCAGCGCCACTCCTCCGACGCGCGGCGGGTGGTCAGGTCCAGCCGGTAGCGGGCGGCCTGCGGGGTGGTGGCCACCGGCGCCCAGCCGCCGCTGAGGTCGGCGATCTGCTGCCCGTCCCGGCTGAGCCGGGCCTCCACCACGTCCTGCTCCTCGCTGGCCCCGGCGGTGCCGTAGTGCCCGTCGGCGTCGACGAACTCGGCGACCCGCAGGTCCAGGGTGTCCCCGGTGCGTCGCGGCACCGGGGCGCCGGCGGCGGCCGGCACGGCCGGCCGGACCACCGGGGCGTGCCAGGTCTCGGTGTCCCGGTCGGTGCCGGTGTACCGGCGGGGCTGCTGGGTCAGCCCGCCGAGCAGGCGACCCCAGCTCGACCAGGTGAGCCGGTGCATCACCCGGTGCTGCCACCACGAGTCGCCGGCGCTCACCCACTCCTGGCGGGTGCTGCCGCTGCGCGCGATCCGCTGGTCGTCGTTCCAGGAGTACTCCTGCCAGGGGCGCCAGCCGAACCGCTGCTCCTTGGTCCAGTCCAGCCCGCCGGTGTCGGCGTAGTGCGTGGTCACCTCGGCGGTGTTCGCCGCGGTCACCTTGTGCACGATCCGCTCCGGCACCCGGCCCTTCGACACCTGGAACACGTCGTACAGGTAGGGGCTGTCCACGGTCAGCGTCAGGTCCAGGGTCGCGCCCCCGGTGCGGGCCGCCGCGATCATCCGCTGGCCGTCGTCGTACGCGACCACCATGGCCGGGACGGGCAACCGATCACCGACCGGGTTCCAGACCGTCCACGCGCTCCAGTCCGCCGGGCGGACGATGAGCACCACCGCCACGCCGGCCGCGGCGGCCGCGGCGACCTGCTCCTCCTCCGAGCGCTCCGGGTCGGCGGTGAGCAGCGCGGCGGCTCCCCGCGCCCGGGCCAGGTCGGCCGGGCTGCCGGTGCCGGCCCAGACCAGCGGCAGCTTCCGCCGGCCGGTGGGGGCCGGGGACTGGTGCAGCAGGTTGATGTCCAGCGGGCCGGCCACCTTGCTGACCGTGGCCTCCACCATCGGCTTCACCAACTGCCAGCGGGAGGAGAACTCGAACTCGCCGCGGCTGACCGGGCGGGTCGGGGTCACGTTCACCTGCTGGATGGTGCTGAACGTCATCACGCCGTGGTCGACCTGCCGGCCGTTGCCGAAGACACGGTGCTCGTAGAAGCTGATCGTCGCGCGCTGCTCCGCCGGCTTCGGCGTCTCGATCCGCACCGGCGTGCCCTTGCGCGGGTCGAGCAGCACGGTGAGGTCCCGGTCGATCGTCAGCTCCGGGTCGGTGACCAGGGTGATCTGCTCGTCCAGCGGGGCGCCGTGCTCGATCAGCGCCTGAAGCAGGTACGGCCCCTCCTCGACCTGCACCTGCACGTCCCCGCCGAAGGTGAAGAGCAGCCGGTCCGACTCGGGGTGCTCGCCGAAGAGGGTGATGACCGGCGCCGGGCCGGGCTGCCCGGTGATGCCGAGCGCGCGGAGGGTCACGGTGTGCTGCGGGCCGCTGAGAGTGAACCCGACGGCGGTCCGTACCGTCACGCCGTCCGCGCCGGTCGCCACCAGCCAGCCGCCGTGCGGGCCGCGGTCCAGCTTGGCCGGATCGGCCCGCAGCGGCACGGCGACCCTGCCGCCGGCCGGCACGGTCACCTCGGTGGCGCCGACGGACACGCCGTCGGCCTCGGCCGCGCCGCTGTCCAGGTTGCGCAGCTCCAGCGCCAGCCGCAGGGTCTGCGCCGCAGCGGTGCCGTTGGTGTACGTGACGGTCCGCTCGGCGGTCGCCTCGCCGGTCAGCCGGCCGAAGTCGGCGGTGGCCGAGCCGTACACCCGCTGGCCGAGCGCCCGGGGCACGTCGACCCGGCCGCCGCCCTGTTCGTAGACGGTCAGCTCGGGGTTGCTCTTCGCGGTGCTGACCAGCGCGTCCTTGAGCTGCCCGGCAGTCCAGTCCGGATGCTCCTGGGCGAGGATGGCGGCCGCGCCGGCCACGTGCGGCGTGGCCATCGAGGTGCCGGACGCGCCCGTGTACGCCTCCCCCACCGGCGTGCCCATGCCGGTGCCGGCGGCCCGGGCGGCGACGATGCCGACGCCCGGCGCGGTGATCTCCGGCTTCAGGCCGCTGTCACCGAGCCGAGGGCCCCGGCTGGAGAAGTCGGCCAGCTGGTCGGCGCGGTCCACCGCGCCGACGGTGAGCGCCGCGGTCGCCGCGCCCGGGGCGCCGACCGTGCGGGCCGCGCCCTCGTTGCCGGCGGCGACCACGAAGAGCGCCCCGGTCTGCGCGGTCAGGTCGTTGAGCGCCTGGCTCATCGGGTCGGTGCCGTCGGTGGGGCCACCGCCGAGGCTCATGTTGACCACCTTCGCGCCGGAGTGGACGGCCCACTCCATGCCCGCGATGATCGCCGACTCGTAGCCGCTGCCGCCGTCGTCGAGCACCTTGCCCACGAGCAGCCGCGCGCCGGGCGCCACGCCCTTGCGCAGCCCGTCCGAGGCCGCGCCGCTGCCGGCGATGGTGGCCGCCACGTGGGTGCCGTGGCCGTGCCCGTCGCGGGCGCTTCCGGTGCCGGAGAAGTCCTGACTCTCGGCGATCCGGCCGGCCAGGTCCGGGTGGTCGGCGTCGGCGCCGGTGTCGAGCACCGCGACCCGCACGCCGGCGCCGTCCCGGCCGGCCGCCCAGGCCCCCGGCGCGCCGATCTGCGGCACGCTGTGCTCCAGCGCCGGACGGACCCGTCCGTCCAGCCACACCTGGGCGATGCCGGCGCCGAGCCGGGCCGGGCCCGCTGCGGCGGTACGACCGGCCGGCGCGTTCCGCAGCGCGGTCCACAGGCCGCCGAGGTCGCCCTTGCCGACCCGCAGGGCGGCGCCGTTGATGCTCTCCAGCGGCCGCGCGTCGGTCGCCCCGGCCAGCGTGCGGACCCGACCGGCGGCCGGCTCCTGGTAGCGCACGATCAGCGGCAGCGCGCCCTGGTCGGCGTCGCCGTAGCCGTCCGCGGCCAGCTCCTGCACGTCGAACAGGTCCGGGTCGAGCACCCCGGCGGTGAGGTACGGCACGACGTCGCTGGGCAGCACCCGCACTCCGCCGTCGACCTCGATGGTCTGGAAGGTGACCCGGTCGCGGCCGGGGCCGGGGTGGACGGTGGCGGCCACCCGGCCGGGTGCGGCCGAGGTCAGTTCGACCTGGTCACCGGTGATCAGGGTGATCCGGACGGGCGCGGCGCCACCCGGGGCGGGTGTGCCCGGGGTCGGGCCGGTGGGTCGGGCGGGCGGGGCGGCGGACGCCGGGGCGGCGAGTCCGACCACCAGCGCGCCGACCGCGCCGGCGGCGAGCCAGCGTGGGGGCCAGTGCATGGATGAGCTCCTCTACTCCAGGGCCGGCACCGGTGGGGACCGACCGATCGGAGTCTGCGACGGAGATCATCGTGTGGTCACTAGCGACGGTTGCCGCACCGGCGACATGTCGCCAGGTGGACACGCGCGCGAGGCCGGGCGTCGGCCCGGCGTTCACCGGTGGGCCGACGCGAGTCGGGCCGTTTCCGACGGCCGGTGCCGCCGGTCGAGGGCACTGTCGGCAGGCCGGCGCCGGTCGAGCCGGGCTGCCGGGGGCCGGACGGCCGGGGGTCAGCGGCGGGAGCCGCGCCAGCCGTGCACGGGCAGCCCGAACTTGGCCACCAGCCGGTCGGTGAAGGGGCGGGCGCGCAGCCGGACGATGCGGACCGGCAGCGCCCCGCGCCGCACCGTCACCCGGGCACCGGGCGGCAGGTCGTAGACCCGCCGCCCGTCGCAGCTGAGCACCGCCAGGGTGGTGAACGGGTCGACGGTGATCGCGAAGGTGGAGGTGGGCGCGGTGACCAGCGGGCGGCTGAACAGCGCGTGCGCGCTGATCGGCACCAGCAGCAGCGCCTCCACCTCCGGCCAGACCACCGGCCCGCCGCCGGAGAACGCGTACGCGGTGGAGCCGGTGGGCGTCGCGCAGACCACCCCGTCGCAGCCGTAGCGGGACAGCGGCCGGCCGTCCACGTCGACGAGGAGTTCGAGCATCTGGGCCCGCTCGCCCTTCTCGACGCTGATCTCGTTGAGTGCCCAGGACTCGATCGTCGGGCCGCCGTCGAACTCGGCGGTGACGTCCAGGGTGAGCCGTTCGTCCACCGTGTAGTTGCGGCCGACCACGTCGCGTACCGCGCTGTCCAGGTCGTCGATCTCAGCCTCGGCGAGGAAGCCGACCTTGCCGAGGTTGATGCCGAGCAGCGGCACCTTCGCCGGCCGGGCCAGCTCGGCGGCGCGCAGGAAGGTGCCGTCCCCGCCCAGGGCGAAGACGATCTCGGCGCCCTCGGCGGCCTTCGGGCCGGTCACCGGGATCACGCCGGGCAGGTCGAGGTCGTCGGCCTCCTCGGCGACCACCCGCACCTCGAAGCCGGCCGCGATCAGGTCGGCCGCCACCGCCCGGGCGTGCTCGGTGCTGCGCCGGCGGCCGGTGTGCGTCACCAGCAGGGCGGTCCGGCTCACCGGACCGTCCGTTCCGAGCCGGGCGCGGACCGGCCCCGCGCGTCCCCGCCGTTCGCGACCGCGCTCACCCGGCCACCTCCTCCGTCGCCGCGTCCGGCACGTCGCCGGACGCCGCCGGACCGCCCGGCCCGGCCGCCACCACGGCCCGCACCCGCTCCGGGTCGGCCGGTGGTGCGTCCCGGCGTAACCATACGAAGAACTCGACGTTGCCGCTCGGCCCGGGCAGCGGGCTGGCGGCCACGTCGGCGAGGCCCAGCCCGAGCTGCGCGGCGGCGGTCGCCACGGCCAGCACCGCCTCGGCCCGCAGCGCAGGGTCGCGGACCACCCCGCCCGCGCCGACCCGCTCCTTGCCCACCTCGAACTGCGGCTTCACCATCAGCGCCAGGTCGCCGTCGGCGCCGGTGCAGCCGGCCAGCGCCGGCAGCACCAGGCGCAGCGAGATGAACGACAGGTCGGCCACGGTCAGCTCGACCGGCCCGCCGATGGCCTCCGGGGTGAGCGTACGGACGTTGGTGCGTTCGAAGACGCGCACCCGGGCGTCGTTGCGCAGCGGCCAGGCGAGCTGGCCGTACCCGACGTCGACGGCGACCACCTCGGCCGCGCCGGCGCGCAGCAGCACGTCGGTGAAGCCGCCGGTGGAGGCGCCGGCGTCCAGGCAGCGACGGCCGGCCACCCGCAGCCCGGGGCCGAACGCGGCCAGCGCGCCGGCCAGCTTGTGGCCGCCCCGGGAGACGTACTCCGAGCTGGGGTCGTCGCCGGTGACCAGCAGCGGGTCGGCCGGGTCGACCATCGCGGCGGCCTTGCGGGCCGGCACTCCGCGCAACTGCACCCGGCCGGCCTCCACCAGCGCGGCGGCCTGCTCGCGGGAGCGGGCCAGACCGCGGCGGACGAGCTCGGCGTCCAGCCGGTTACGACGTGCCATGGGTGGTTCTCCGGTCTCCTCAGGCCTGGTCGATGGTGGCGAGGGTCTCCCGCAGCGTCTCGTAGGCCGCCTCGTACTGTGCGATCTGGTCCGCCGGTGGCAGGCCCGCCGCGTTGATCATCGCCTGGACGGCGGCGTCGACCGCGGGATGACGTACCTCGCCGGTGTCGTCGATCACCGCCGGGCGCGGCGGTCCGGGGCGGGCGCCCGGCGGCGGCCCGGGGCGGGCGCCGGGGGGAGGGCCGGGACGCGCCGGGCCGGTCACCGCGGGCCCCGGCGGGTCGGCACCGGCCTCACTCGGCACCGCCCGGCTGCCGCTTACGCGGCGGCGCCTTCTTCACCGGCCGGGCCGGCTCGGCCTGGGCCGGGGTGATGGTGGCCGGCGGCTTCTTGACCACGGCCTTCTTCGCGACCGCCTTCTTCGCCACGGCCTTCTTGGCCACCGCCTTCTTCGCGACGGCCTTGGCCGGCGCGGCCGGTTGCGCCGCGCCCGGAGCCGGCACGCCGGACGCCTCGGCGCCGGGGGCCGACACGCCCTGGGGGGGCGCCTGCGGCACGGGGCCGGACGGGCCGCCCTTGGCCTCGCGCAGCCGGCGCTCCAGCTCGCGCACCCGGCGGGTCAGCTCGGCGACCTCGTCGGCGGTGGCCAGGCCCACCGCGCCGAGCGCGCGGTCGACCTCGAAGCGGACCAGCTTGGTCAGCGCCTCCCGGTTGGCGGCGCCGGTGGAGAGCAGTTCCTCGGCGAGACCCTGGAGTTGGGCGGCGGTGGCCCCGCCGGAGCCGACGAGCCGGCGGACGGCGTCCTGGGCCTTCTTCCGGGGCGCCTCCGTCAGGCCCATGGCCAGCTCGAGGTAGGCGCGCCACGCGTCCTGCATGCCTGAGTCCTTCCGCGGGGTGGAGGTGTGTAGGTGTCACGCTACCGGCCCGGCGGGGCACCCCGTGCGGTACGGTGCCGGGTACGGCGTGGCTAGCGGTGAGGGGGCGATGTGGCCAGCGTGGACGAGTGCCGACAGGCGTTGCAGGACCTGGCCGACCGGCTGGACCGCAACGCGGAGACGGTGCGGGAACGGGTCGACCTGGACCGCACGCTGGCCTGCCGGATCACCGACCTGGACACTGCCTTCCACGGGCGGATCGCCGACGGCCGGCTGGTCGAGATGACCGACGGCGACGACCCGAAGGCCAAGATCGCGCTGAGCACCAGCAGCGACGATCTGGTCGCCCTGGTCCGCGGCGAGCTGGACGTGACCCGCGCGGTGGCGTCCCGCCGAGTGTCGATCAAGGCGAGCCCGTTCGACCTGATGAAGCTGCGCAAGCTGCTCTGACACTCGGCCGCAGCGCTGCGCGGCCCCGGGCGTACGTGCCCTCAGCCGGGCAGGCCGAACTCGGCCAGGGCCCGGCCCGCCTCCGCCGACGCGGCACGCACCGGCGCCGGCCGCGGCGCGGACCAGGCGGCCGCGCAGAGCGCCGCCAGCGCATCCAGCGTCCGGCCCCCGCCGGACAGCTCCAGCGCCCCGTCGCGGTCCGCCACCGACCAACCGGCGGTGTCCGCCGGGGCGGGCACCCGCACCACGGCCGCCGGGTCGAAGAGCCCCGCCAGGTCCATCGAGACGTACGTGGGCCGGCGCTCGGCCGGGGCCGCCAGCAGCTCGGCCACGTCGCTGACCCCGGTGAGCACCAGCAGGCTGTCCAGCCCGGCCCGTCGGGCCCCCTCGATGTCGGTGTCCAGCCGGTCGCCCACCACCAGGGTCCGGCCCTGGCCGGCGCGGCGGGCCGCGGTGCTGAACAGCGCCGGCTCCGGCTTGCCGACCACCACGTCCGGGTCCCGGTCGAGCGCGGTCCGCAGCGCGGCGACCAGCGCCCCGTTGCCCGGTAGCGGGCCCCGCCCGCTGGGCAGGGTCCGGTCGGTGTTGGTGGCGATCCAGGCGGCACCGCCCCGGACGGCCACGGCCGCCTCGGCCAGATCCACCCACCCGACCTGCGGGCCGTACCCCTGCACGACCGCGACCGGGTCCTCCCCGGCCGTGGCGACCGGGGTCAGGCCGGCCGCGCGCAGCTCCGCGCGCAGCGCCTCGGCACCGACCACCAGCACCGGGCTGCCGGCCGCAAACCGGTCCCGCAGCACTTCGGCGGCGGCCGCCGCCGAGGTCAGGACCTCGTCCGCGCGGGCCGGCACGCCCATGCCGGTGAGCAGGTCGGCCACCTCGCTGGACCGGCGCGAGGCATTGTTGGTGGCGTACGCCACCAACCGCCCCTCCCCGTGCAGCCGGGTGACCGCCTCGACCGCGCCGGGGATCGGCCGGTCGATCAGGTAGATCACCCCGTCCAGGTCGAAGACGACGAGCGCGTACCCGTCGACCAGCCGCTCCCCGTCGATCACCGCCGGTCCGACTCCGGCTCGTCCGCCGGGGTCGCACCGGTCGGGGTGGCCGTAGCCGGTCCGGCGCCGGGCTCCTCGCCGGCCGCCCGGAACGTCGCGGTGACCTCGCCGGCCGGCGCGTCGCCGGCGCTGGCCACCGACTGCGCCTCGACCTCGGTCAGCTCGTCGTCGGCCAGGTCGTCCGTCGGCACCTCGGCGGCCTGCGGTTCGTCCCGCCACTCGGCGGCATCGACGTCCCACCGGCCGCCGGCCGCGTCACCCTGGTCCGGGCCGGCCTCCGCGTCGCGCCGGTCCGGGCCGGCCCCGTCGGCCGCCTCACTCTGGTCCGGACCCGTCGCGTCGGCCGCCTCACGCTGGTTTGGGCCGGTCTCCGCGTCGCGCTCGCGCGGTGCGGTGACGTCGGCGTCGCCGGTGAGGTCCGCGTCCGGCCGGGCCGGCACGGCACCGGGCGTGCCCGGGCCGGCGGCGATCTCCTCCGCCGACTCCTCGTCCTCGTCGTCGCCCTCGATCAGCACGCCGTCGAGCTCGAGCAGCCGCTCCGCGGCGTCGGTCTCGCCCTCGGTGTCCACGTCGGCGGCCCGGGAGAACCACTCGCGGGCCTCCTCGCGTCGCCCGACCGCCAGCAGCGCGTCCGCGTACGCGTACCGCAGCCGGGCCGCCCACGGCTCGGTCGCCTCGCTGGTCAGCTCGCGGACCTGGAGCATCGCCACCGCGGCGTCCTTCTGGCCCAGGTCGCCCCGGGCCCCGGCGGCCACGATCAGCAGCTCGATGGCGGTGGCCTGGTCAAGCTTCTCCCGGTCCGCGCCACGGAACAGGTCGATCGCCCGCTCTGGCCGGCTCAGGGCCCGCTCGCAGTCCGCGAGCACCGCCAGGTGGCTCTGCAGTCCGGTCATCCGGTGGTACGTGCGCAGCTCCGCGATCGCAGTCTGCCACTCGCCCGCGTGGTACGCGGCCAGGCCCACCGCCTCGCGGACGGCGGCGATGCGGGACGCCAGCCGACGGGCGGCCAGCGCGTGCGCGAGCGCCTCGGCCGGGTCCTCGTCGATCAGCTGACCGGTGGCGACCAGATGGCGCGCGACCGTCTCCGCGACCGGCTTCGCCAGCGAGAGCAGCTCGGCGCGGACGTCCTTGTCGAGGTCGGTCGCGACGATCTCGTCGGGCAGCGCGGGGCCGCGCTCGGCCGCACCGGCCTCGGGACGCTCCCGCCGCTCGTCGCGGCGATCCCCGCCCCGGTACCCGCCGTCGCGGTCCCCACGGAAGCCGCCTTCACGGCGGTCGCCACCGCGGAAGCCCTCACGCGGCGCACCACCCTCACGACGGTCGCCACCGCGGAAGCCCTCACGCGGCGCACCACCCTCACGACGGTCGCCACCGCGGAAGCCGCCCTCACGGCGGTCGCCACCGCGGAAGCTCTCACGCGGCGCACCACCCTCACGGCGCTCGCCGCCGCGGAAGCCCTCACGGTCACCGCCACGGAAGCCACCCTCACGGCGCTCGCCGCCACGGAAGCCACCCTCACGGCGCTCGCCGCCACGGAAACCGCCCTCACGACGGTCACCACCACGGAAGCCCTCACGGTCACCGCCACGGGAACCGCCCTCACGGCGCTCGCCGCCACGGAAACCGCCCTCACGACGGTCACCACCACGGAAGCCCTCACGGTCACCGCCACGGAAGCCACCCTCACGGCGCTCGCCGCCACGGAAGCCACCCTCACGGCGCTCGCCGCCACGGAAACCGCCCTCACGACGGTCACCACCACGGAAGCCCTCACGGTCACCGCCACGGAAGCCACCCTCACGGCGCTCACCGCCACGGAAACCGCCCTCACGACGGTCACCACCACGGAAGCCCTCACGGTCACCGCCACGGAAACCACCCTCGCGACGGTCGCCACCGCGGAACCCGCCATCGCGGTCACCGCCACGGAAACCGCCCTCACGGCGCTCACCACCACGGAAGCCCTCACGGTCACCGCCACGGGAACCGCCCTCACGGCGCTCGCCGCCACGGGAACCGCCCTCACGACGGTCACCACCGCGGAACCCGCCATCGCGGTCACCGCCACGGAAACCACCCTCGCGACGGTCGCCATCGCGGTCACCGCCACGGAAACCGCCCTCACGGCGCTCGCCACCGCGGAAGCCCTCACGGTCACCACCGCGGAAACCACCCTCACGGCGCTCACCACCGCGGAAGCCCTCACGGTCACCACCGCGGAAACCGCCCTCACGGCGCTCGCCACCGCGGAAGCCCTCACGGTCACCACCGCGGAAACCACCCTCACGGCGCTCACCACCGCGGAAGCCCTCACGGTCACCGCCACGGAAACCACCCTCACGGCGCTGGCCACCGCGGAACCCGCCATCGCGGTCGCCGGCGTCCCGCCGGTAGCCGCCCGGCCGGAAGTCGCCATCCCGCGGCCCGCCGCGGAAGCCGCCCTCGCGGCGGTCGCCGCCGCGCTGGCCGCCGCGGTCGTCACGGGGGCGACTGTCGCGCCCACCCTGCCGGTCGTCGTAGCGGCGCGGACGGTCTCCGCCCTGGGGTCCTGAACTCACGGGTACATCCTTCCTGATTGCGCCACCTACGGCGCGACGCAGTCGAGGGCCGACCCGGATGGGGCGGCCCTCGACTGGAAGATTGTCCGGCGGTGTCCTACTCTCCCACACCCTCGCGAGTGCAGTACCATCGGCGCTGGAGGGCTTAGCTTCCGGGTTCGGAATGTGACCGGGCGTTTCCCCTCCGCCATGACCGCCGTAACTCTATCAACATATCAAACAACACCACACAGTGGTCTGTTGTTCGTTTGCTGTGAGTTGCACAGTGGACGCGTAGCAGCTTGGTAGTCAAGTCCTCGGCCTATTAGTACCGGTCAACTGAACCCGTTACCGGGCTTACATTTCCGGCCTATCAACCCAGTCGTCTAGCTGGGGGCCTTACCCACCCAAGGGGTGGTGGGATACCTCATCTTGAAGCGAGCTTCCCGCTTAGATGCTTTCAGCGGTTATCCCTTCCGAACGTAGCTAACCAGCCGTGCCCCTGGCGGGACAACTGGCACACCAGAGGTTCGTCCGTCCCGGTCCTCTCGTACTAGGGACAGCCCTTCTCAAGTATCCTACGCGCACGGCGGATAGGGACCGAACTGTCTCACGACGTTCTAAACCCAGCTCGCGTACCGCTTTAATGGGCGAACAGCCCAACCCTTGGGACCTGCTACAGCCCCAGGATGCGACGAGCCGACATCGAGGTGCCAAACCATCCCGTCGATATGGACTCTTGGGGAAGATCAGCCTGTTATCCCCGGGGTACCTTTTATCCGTTGAGCGACACCGCTTCCACACGCAAGTGCCGGATCACTAGTCCCGACTTTCGTCCCTGCTCGACCTGTCAGTCTCACAGTCAAGCTCCCTTGTGTACTTGCACTCAACACCTGATTGCCAACCAGGCTGAGGGAACCTTTGGGCGCCTCCGTTACCTTTTAGGAGGCAACCGCCCCAGTTAAACTACCCACCAGACACTGTCCCTGAACCGGATCACGGTCCGAAGTTAGATACCCAAATCAACCAGAGTGGTATTTCAAGATTGCCTCCACCCATACTGGCGTATGGACTTCACCGGCTCCCACCTATCCTACACAAGCTAATTCGGATACCAATGTCAAGCTATAGTAAAGGTCCCGGGGTCTTTCCGTCCTGCCGCGCGTAACGAGCATCTTTACTCGTAATGCAATTTCGCCGGGCCTGTGGTTGAGACAGTGGGGAAGTCGTTACGCCATTCGTGCAGGTCGGAACTTACCCGACAAGGAATTTCGCTACCTTAGGATGGTTATAGTTACCACCGCCGTTTACTGGCGCTTAAGTTCTCCGCTTCGCCCCGAAGAGCTAACAGGTCCCCTTAACGTTCCAGCACCGGGCAGGCGTCAGTCCATATACATCGAATTACTTCTTCGCATGGACCTGTGTTTTTAGTAAACAGTCGCTTCCCCCTGCTCTCTGCGGCCATACAACGCTCCACCCGCGCGGGGCTTCACGTCTCCGGCCCCCCTTCTCCCTAAGTTACGGGGGCAATTTGCCGAGTTCCTTAACCACAGTTCGCCCGATCGCCTCGGTATTCTCTACCTGACCACCTGTGTCGGTTTGGGGTACGGGCCGCTCAGAACTCGCTAGAGGCTTTTCTCGGCAGCATAGGATCACTGACTTCACCTGAATCGGCTCGGCATCACGTCTCAGCCTACATGTGCTGCGGATTTGCCTACAGCACGGCCTACACGCTTACCCCGGCACAACCACCGGCCGGGATCAGCTACCTTCCTGCGTCACCCCATCGCTTGACTACTACCCGCCAGGTTCCCACGCTCCCCCAGTTCGGTCCGAAGACCTCCCCAGGCTCGGGTGGTTAGCACAACGAGGTTCATCAGGGTCGCTCTTTCGCGGGTACGGGAATATCAACCCGTTGTCCATCGACTACGCCTCTCGGCCTCGCCTTAGGTCCCGACTCACCCAGGGCGGATTAGCCTGGCCCTGGAACCCTTGGTCATCCGGCGGAAGGGTTTCTCACCCTTCTTTCGCTACTCATGCCTGCATTCTCACTCGTGCCGCGTCCACAACTCGATCACTCGGCTGCTTCACCCCCGGCACGACGCTCCCCTACCCACCCACACACCTGCACGAAGCTCCGAAGAACTTCGCGAAGTCATTGTGTGAGTGCCACAGCTTCGGCGGTGTACTTGAGCCCCGCTACATTGTCGGCGCGGAACCACTTGACCAGTGAGCTATTACGCACTCTTTAAAGGGTGGCTGCTTCTAAGCCAACCTCCTGGTTGTCTATGCGACCCCACATCCTTTTCCACTTAGCACACGCTTAGGGGCCTTAGCTGGTGATCTGGGCTGTTTCCCTCTCGACTACGAAGCTTATCCCCCGCAGTCTCACTGCCGCGCTCTCACTTACCGGCATTCGGAGTTTGGCTGATTTCGGTAAGCTTGTGGGCCCCCTAGACCATCCAGTGCTCTACCTCCGGCAAGAAACACGCGACGCTGCACCTAAATGCATTTCGGGGAGAACCAGCTATCACGGAGTTTGATTGGCCTTTCACCCCTAACCACAGGTCATCCCCCAACTTTTCAACGTTGGTG
>NZ_JAAOYP010000005.1:0-397500 GCF_011759515.1 Micromonospora sp. CNZ280 | reverse complement strand
AAAAACTTTCCACCACCGGACATGCGACCAGTGGTCCTATTCGGTATTAGCCCCGGTTTCCCGGGGTTATCCCAAAGCCTAGGGCAGGTTGCTCACGTGTTACTCACCCGTTCGCCGCTCGAGTACCCCGAAGGGCCTTTCCGCTCGACTTGCATGTGTTAAGCACGCCGCCAGCGTTCGTCCTGAGCCAGGATCAAACTCTCCAACAAAAACCTTGTTGAACAATCATCCCAGCAACAAAAAGTGTTGCCAAAGGAATCCCCACCAACCAACCCCCCCCGAAGAAGAGTCAGCCAGCACGGGGCAATAAATCAAATTGGCACTGGCTTATCAAGCACCCTGTTGAGTTCTCAAAGAACAACCACACACCAGCCAGAAACCCCACACCGTGGAGCCCCCACCCGGGGCATTTCGTCCACCATGACCGCCGCTCTCGCGCCGGGCACTTTTACTACGTTACCCGGTGGTTTCTGCCGTGTCAAACCGGTGTTTCGCGGTTTGCCATGCTTCCACCCGATTTTCCGGGCACCACGAAAAGTCCGGCTAGCGCCGTTTCCGTTCGTGGATTCAGCAGGCCGGCCGCTGCGGTTTCCCGCGAACTCGCCCGGTGCCCTGCCGGTCGTCAACCATACCCGGTCGGTTCCGCCTCACCAAATCCGCCCTGGGGCGAATCCGGGGCACCACCCGGACCAGGCTCCGACGAGGTCAACCTGCCGGATCCTGAGGTTGTTCCCGCGCTCCGGCCTCTAGGACTTTCGCCCTTTTCGTCCGTTCCGCGCTGGCAGAGAGAAAGTTACGCGCCCGGCGGATTGATCGTCAAATCCGCCGGGCGCGTCCCGCGTCACATCGTCGACGTACGGCTATCTCTCCACCTCGACGCCGGCGAAGGAACGCTTACCGCGGCGCAGCACGAGGTATCGGCCGTGCAGCAGATCCGCCGGGGAGACCCGCGCGTCGACGTCGGTCACCCGGTTGTTGTTCACGTAGGCGCCGCCCTCCGCGATCACCCGCCGCGCCTCCTTGTGGCTCGGCACCAGCCCGGACTCGCGCAGCAGGCCGGCCACGTCGGGCAGTTCGCCGCCGACGTGGACCAGGCCCGCCTCGGTCAGCGCGGCCCGCAGCGTCGCCGGGGCGAGGTCGGTCAGTGAGCCCCGGCCGAAAAGAGCCTGGCTGGCGGCGACCGCCTGGGCCATCTCCCGCTCCCCGTGCACCAGCGCGGTCAGCTCCTCGGCGAGCGCCCGCTGGGCCAGCCGCGCCGCCGGTCGCTCCGCGGTCTCCTTCTCCAGCGCCTCCAGCTCCTCGCGGGAGCGGAAGCTGAAGAAGCGCAGGTAGCGGTTCACGTCCCGGTCGTCGACGTTGACCCAGAACTGGTAGAAGGCGTAGGGGCTGGTCATCTCCGGGTCGAGCCAGACCGCGCCGCCCTCGGTCTTGCCGAACTTCGTCCCGTCCGACCTGGTGACCAGCGGGGTGGTGAACGCCTGCACCGGCCCGGCGCCCCGGCGGCGGACGTAGTCCACCCCGGCGGTGATGTTGCCCCACTGGTCGGAGCCGCCGAACTGGAGTTGGCAGCCGTGCCTGCGGTGCAGCTCGAAGAAGTCGTTCGCCTGCAGCAGCTGGTAGCTGAACTCGGTGAAGCTGATGCCGCTCTCCAGCCGCGCCCGGACCACCTCCCGGGCGAGCATCTTGTTCACCGGGAAGTGCTTGCCGACGTCGCGGAGGAACTCGACCACCGACATCTCGCCGGTCCAGTCCAGGTTGTTGACCAGTTGCGCGGCGTTCTCCCCGGTGTACGAGACGAACGGGGCGAGCTGGTCGCGGATCCGGGCCACCCAGCCGGCGACCACCTCCGGTGGGTTGAGCGTGCGCTCCGCGCTCTCCTTCGGATCGCCGATCTGCCCGGTCGCCCCGCCCACCAGCAGCAGCGGGCGGTGCCCGGCGAGCTGGAGCCGGCGGGCCGTGGCGACCTGCACGAGGTGGCCGACGTGCAGGCTGGGCGCGGTCGGGTCGAAGCCCACATAGAAGGCGACCCGGGGGCCGTCGAGCAGTGCGCGCAGCTCGTCGATGCCGGTGGAGTCCTGGATCAGGCCACGCCACAGCAGGTCTTCGGTCAGGGAGTCCCGCCCCGGTGGCGGGAGGCTGGTGTCGGTCACGGTCACCGATTCTCCCCCATCCGGGGCGGCGACCCGTACCGGGTTTGCCGAGCAGGCGCCGGATACGCTGACGCTTCCATGATCGAGGAGGGCTGCGTGGAGACGACGGAGATGGCGGGCGGCTTCGTCGCCCTGCTCGGCCTGAAGTTCGACGAGGTGAGCGGCGACCGGGTCGTCATCCGCTGGCAGGTCCGCCCGGAGCTGCACCAGCCGTACGGCATCCAGCACGGCGGGGTGTACTGCGCGGTGGTGGAGACGGCGGCCAGCGTGGGCGGCGCCCTCTGGTTGGGCGACCGCGGTCAGGTCGTCGGCGTGTCCAACCAGACCGACTTCCTGCGCGCGGTCCGCGACGGCGAGCTGACAGCGGTCGGCACCCCGGTGCACCGGGGTCGCAGCCAGCAGCTCTGGCAGGTGGAGATCACCGACGCGGACGCCCGGCTGGTGGCCCGCGGCCAGGTCCGGCTGCAGAACCTCACCCCTGCCTGACCCTCCCCCGAGCCGGGACGCGGGGTTGGCCGGCGGCGGCCGGCTGGACGCGGGGCCGCACGGCGCGGGATGCCGGGCCGGCGACGGGCGACTCCGCGGCGCTGCCCCCGGACCGCGCGCGGGTGCGGGGGTGCGGGCAGCGGGTCAGTCGCCCGCCCGGTCCAGCACGGGCTCGGCGTCCGGATCCGGGTCGTCGCCGGTCGGCTCGGACCGGCGCAGCCGCACCTCGGCGATCGCGCGGTGCGCGATCCGGGTGACCACCAGGTCCCAGCCGTCGACGGTGACGCTCTCCCCCGCCACCGTGGGAATGTGGCCGAGGCAGGCGAGCACCAGACCGGCGACGGTGGTGTAGTCGCCCTCCGGCCGACCCGGCAGTTCGACGCCGAGGTCCGGCAGGTCGTGCACCGGGAAGGTGCCGGGCAGCAGCAGTGCGCCGTCCGGCTCGATGCGCACCGCGCCCAGGTCCCGGTCGGTCTCGTCGTAGATCTCGCCGACGATCTCCTCGAGGATGTCCTCCAGGGTGACGATCCCGTCGACGGCGCCGCGCTCGTCGACCACCAGGGCGATGTGCTGGCGTTCCGCCTTGAACTGGCGCAGCGCGTCGACCACCGGCAGCGAGTCCGGCAGCAGCATCGGCGGCCGGACCCAGTCGTCGATCGGCCGGTCGTCCGGCACGCCGACCAGGTCGCGCAGGTGGATCACGCCGACCGCGTCGTCGAGGCCGCCGTGGCGTACCACCGGCGCGCGGGAGTGCCCGGACGCGGCCAGCACCAGCCGGGCGGCCTCGGCGGTGGTCCCGCTGTCCAGCGTGAAGACCTGCAACCGGGGCACCAGCACCGCCCGCAGCTGCCGGTCGGCGATCTCCACCGCGCCGGCGATGATGGTCTGCTGCTCCTTGGTGAAGCCGTGGTTGCCGGCGACGATGTCGCGCAGCTCGTCGGGGCTGATCTCGTCGCGTTTCGGCTGCGGGTCGAGCCCGACCAGGCGGACGACCAGGTCGCTGGTGGCGCCGAGCGCCCAGACCGCCGGCCGGGTGAGGGTGGCGAGCAGGTTCAGTGGACGGGCGACGAGCAGCGCCCAGCGCTCCGGTACCTGCATGGCGATCCGCTTCGGCGCCAGTTCGCCGAAGACCAGGGTGGCGAAGGTCAGCACCAGGGTGACCGCCACGATGGCGACCGGCTCGGCGGCGCCGCCGAGCGCGCCCAGCAGCGGCACCAGCGGCCGGGCCAGGGATACCGCGGCGGCGGCCGAGGCCAGGAATCCGGCGAGCGTGATGCCGATCTGGATGGTGGCCAGGAATCGGTTCGGGTCGGTGGCGAGGCGGGCCAGCACCCGGCCGGCCCGGCTGGTGCGTTCCAGCCGCTGGACCTGGCTGTCCCGCAGCGAGACCAGCGCCATCTCGCTGCCGGCGAAGAGGGCGTTCAGGACGATCAGCACACCGACCAGGGCCAGTTGGCTCCCGTAGCTCTGCACGCCCGGATCTCCCTCGCACGGACCACGCCGACCGGCGCCGCCGGGCGGAGGCCCCGCCGGCGTACGCGCATCTGTGCCCCGCGGACCGGGTGGTGAATCCTGCTTCCGCCACCCGGGGGGAGCCGCGCTACGCCCGGCCGCCGACCGGCGGGGCCGGCAGGTCCAGCACGTACGCGTCGCCCTCCGGGCGGAAGCCGAGCCGGTGGTAGTAGGGGGCGACCATGCCGGGCGGACTGACCACCCGGCGGAAGCCCCGGTCGGTGAAGAGGCGGCTGCGCCGGTAGACGAACTCCCCCGGGGTGAAGTCGCGGAACCGCTGGGTCACGTAGTCGAGGTCGATCTGGGCCACGCCGCCGGGCTCGGCGTGCGAGAGCACCACCCCGACCACCTCGTCGGCGCGGACCACCAGGAACGCCGAGCGTTCGGCAGCGGTGCCGGGCGGCCAGCGGAAGCCGGGGTTGAACCGGGCGATGTCGGCGCCGTGCACCCGCAGGGTGTGGGCGAGGAACTGGTCGTCGACGCCGACCTCGACCACCTGGTAGGTCGCCTCGTCGTGCCGGGTGGCCAGCATCTTCCGCAGGTACCAGATGTTGATCACGGCCAGCACCACGTTCAGCCCGACCATCGGCCAGACCGCCAGGGCGGCGTTGTAGCCGATCAGTACCAGGCAGCCGACCAGGTTGAGGGCGCGCAGTCGCAGGATGCGCGCCTGCAACAGCGACCAGACCAGCAGCGCGGAGCCGGCCCAGCCGATCAGATCCAGCCAGTTCACCCGGCGAGGGTAGTTCCTGCGCAGATGGACCCCACCGCCGGGGAGCGGGCGGCGACCAGATCAGGGGTGGGGCCGGGCCGGTGGAGGCGGGCGGTTCAGCCGGTGAGCTCCAGCACGTACTCCTCGACGTCGTGGCCGCGGCCGGCGGCGTAGCCGCGGTCCTCGCCGCGGATGACGAAGCCGCACTTGCGCAGCACGGCGAGCGAGGCGGCGTTGTCCTTGGCGGCGCGGGCGTGCACCGGACGCTGGGGCAGCTCGCGGAGCAGCGCGCCGAGCGCGCCGGAGGCGTAGCCGCGGCCCCAGTGCCGGCGGTCGATCCAGTAGCTGACCTCGGTGCGCTCGCCCACCGGGAACGCGAGCACGTGCCCGACCACCTGGCCGTCGACGGTCACCGTGCGGGCGACGATCGCCGGGTCGGTGCGCACCCGCTTCCAGTGGGCGGCGAAGCCCTCCGGGTCGGCCGGGTCGTCGGCGGTGAAGGCGGCCATCCGGATCGCCTCCGGATCCAGCTGGTGCCGGTAGAACTCCGGCAGGTCGTCGTCGTGCACGGGGCGCAGCTGCAGGTCGGCGGTCACCCGCCCGAGGATAGGGCGGGGTTGTGACATCCGGGACCTCCGGCCCGTCCGGTACCCCGTTCGGCCCTGTCCCGGCCGTCGCCGGCATTGCTACCAACGAATGGGACGACGTTCCCGCGGCGGAGTGGAGGCCGGCATGTCGACTTACGTCTACGACTTCATCGAGGGCGACCGGAGCCGGGCCGACCTGCTCGGCGGCAAGGGCGCCAACCTGGCGGAGATGACCCGGCTCGGGCTGCCGGTGCCGCCCGGGTTCACCGTCAGCACCGAGGCGTGCCGGGCGTACCTGGCCGACGGGCAGCCGCCGGCCGGCCTGTTCGACGAGGTGAACGGCCACCTGCGGGAGATCGAGATCCGGCTCGGCCGGCGCTTCGGCGATCCGCACGACCCGCTGCTGCTGGCCGTCCGCTCGGGTGGGCGGTACTCGATGCCCGGAATGATGGAGACGATCCTGGACATCGGGCTGAACGACGCCACGGTGGCCGGGCTGGCCGCGCAGAGCGGCGACGAGCGTTTCGCCTGGGACTCCTACCGGCGGCTGATCCAGATGTTCGGCCGGACCGTGTACGGCGTACCGGCCGACGAGTTCGAGCAAGAGCTGGCCGCCCTGCGCGCCACGACCGGGCCGGCCGGGCCGGACGCGGAGCAGCTGCGCGGGCTGGTCGGGACGTACAAGAAGGTGTTCGCCGCGCAGGTCGGGCACGACTTCCCGCAGGCCCCGCACGAGCAGCTCTACCTGGCGATCCGCGCGGTGTTCGAGTCCTGGAACGCCGAGCGGGCGGTGCTCTACCGGCGCCGGGAGCACATCCCGGACGACCTCGGCACCGCTGTCAATGTGATGGCGATGGTCTTCGGCAACCTCGGCCCGGACTCCGGCACCGGGGTCGCGTTCACCCGCGACCCGGCCACCGGCGCCCCCGGCGTGTACGGCGACTACCTGCCCGACGCCCAGGGTGAGGACGTGGTGGCCGGCATCCGCAACACGGTCGGCCTGCCCGAGCTGGAGCGGATCGACCCGACCAGCTTCCGTCAGCTGACCGAGATCATGACGACGCTGGAGCGGCACTACCGGGACCTGTGCGACGTCGAGTTCACCATCGAACGCGGCAAGCTGTGGATGTTGCAGACCCGGGTCGGCAAGCGCACCCCGGCGGCGGCGTTCGTGATCGCCGCCCAGCTGGTCGACGAGGGCCTGATCAGCCTGGACGAGGCGCTGCACCGGGTGACCGCCGCGCAGCTGGCGCAGCTGATGTTCCCCGGCTTCGACCTCGCCGCCGCGCCCGAGCCGCTCGCCACCGGGGTGGGCGCCTCGCCCGGCGCGGCCGTCGGCCGGGTGGTGTTCGACTCGGCTGCCGCGGCCGCGGCCACCGAACCGGTCATCCTGGTGCGCCGGGAGACCAATCCGGACGACCTGCCCGGCATGATCGCCGCGCGGGGCGTGCTGACCTCGCGGGGCGGCAAGACCTCGCACGCCGCCGTGGTGGCCCGGGGCATGGGCCGCACCTGCGTCTGCGGCGCCGAGGCGCTGCGGATCGACCCGGAACGCGGCGAGTTCACCGTCGGCGACCGGGTGGTCCGCGTCGGGGAGCTGATCTCGATCGACGGCACCACCGGCCGGGTCTACCCGGGCGAGGTGCCGGTGCAGCCCTCCCCCGTGGCCCGCTACCTCGCCGGCGAGCTGGCACCGGAGGCCGACCGGCTGGTCGCCGCGGTGCACCGGCTGCTCTCGCACGCCGACGCCGTCCGCCGGCTCGGGGTCCGGGCCAACGCGGACACCCCGGCCGACGCCGAGCGGGCCCGCCGGTTCGGGGCGTCCGGGATCGGGCTGTGCCGCACCGAGCACATGTTCCTCGGCGACCGCCGGGAGCTGGTGGAGCGGCTGATCCTGGCCGACGACCCGGAACGGCTGGCCGAGGCGCTGGCCGCGCTGCTGCCCCTGCAACGGGCCGACTTCGTGGGGATCCTCGCCGCGATGGACGGGTTGCCGGTGACCATCCGGCTGATCGACCCGCCGCTGCACGAGTTCCTGCCTCCGCTGGACGACCTGACCGCCCGGGTGGCCCGGGCGGAGGCGCTCGGCGAGGACCCGGGACGCGACGCCGTCCTGCTGGCCGCGGTGCGCCGGATGCACGAGGCCAACCCGATGCTCGGGCTGCGCGGTGTACGGCTGGGGCTGGTGGTGCCGGGCCTCTTCGCCATGCAGGTGCGGGCGATCGCCGAGGCGGCGGCGCGGCGGGTCGCCGCCGGCGGTGACCCGCGGCCGGAGATCATGGTGCCGCTGGTCGCCGACGTGCGGGAGCTGGCCGCGGTGCGGGCCGAGGTGGAGGCGGTGCTGGCCACCGTTCCGGGGGCGCCGCCGATCCCGGTGGGCACCATGGTGGAGACGCCGCGGGCGGCGCTGACCGCCGGCGACATCGCCGCCGAGGCCCACTTCTTCTCCTTCGGCACCAACGACCTGACCCAGTCCACCTGGGCGTTCTCCCGCGACGACGTGGAGGGCTCGTTCTTCAGCGGCTACCTGGAGCGGGGCATCTTCGCCGTCTCGCCGTTCGAGACGATCGACGCGACCGGGGTGGGCCGGCTGATCCGGCTGGCCGTGGCCGAGGGCCGGGCCGCCCGCCCGGAGCTGACCGTGGGTGTCTGCGGGGAGCACGGCGGCGACCCCGACTCGGTGGCCTTCTTCGCCGACGCCGGCCTGGACTACGTCTCCTGCTCGCCGTACCGGGTGCCGGTCGCCCGGCTGGCCGCCGGCCGGGCCGCGGTGCGGCTGACCGGTCCCGGATCCGACTCCCGCTAGGAGGTACCCGCGATGACCGCGATCTTCAACCCCACCGGACCCGCGCCGCCGGTCCCGCCGGTCCGGCCGGCCGACCAGGCCGGGCAGCCGGCGGTACGCGGGCCGGTCGGCCCGGTGCTGGAACTGCCCGGCACGCCCGGCGCCGAGCTGGTGCCGGTGACCCACCAGGGCCGCCCGGTCGGCGCGTTCGTCCTGTCCGGCGGGCGGGTGCGCTACCGGCCGGTGCTGGACCCGGACCGGTTGCTCACCGCCACCACCGGCGTGCTCGCCGCCGGCCTGCTCGCCGCCGGGGTGATCGCGGTCGGCCGGCGGCGCCCGCCGGCGATCGGCGCGGTGACCATGGGCCCGGGCGGCTGGGTGAGCCTGAAGGGCCTGCCCGCCCCCGGCCCGCGGGCCGCCCGGCCGGCGCGCCCCTGGTGGGCCCGGCTGCTGCGGGCGCACCGGCTGGTCGTCCAGCGCTGACCCGGTCGGGGTCGGCGGTTCGCCGGCCCCGACCCGCACCGGCCCCGGCGACCGGCTGGGGCCCCGCCGTCCCGGACCGGACGCGCCACTCACCCCCGGTGGCGCTCCGGCCCGGGACGGCCCGTCCCTGCCGGCGGCATCGGCCCGCCGGTGGTCTTCCAGCGGGGTACCGTCGGTGGCATGCGCCTGCCCACCGCCGCAACCACCGCGGGCTCCCTCATCGGCGGATGGCAGCTCGCCCGCCGGACCGGTAACCGTTCCCTCGGCGGCGTGGTCCTCGCGGCGGGCGGTGTCCTGGCGGGACGCGAGTGGGCCCGGCGGACGAGCCCCGCCGTCACCACCGCGCTGGTCGTGACCTACGTCGGGGCGTTCGGCCTGTCGCACCCGCTGGCCCGGCGCATCGGTGCCTGGCCCGCCGTACTGGCCGTCTCGGCGCTCACCGCGGCCACCTCGTACGCGGTAGCGGACCGCCGCGCTCCGCGCTGAGCACCACGGGCGGCAGGGCCGGTTGTCCGGCCCGATCCGGGTGCCGTGACGCTGATGTGGCACGGACGGCGGCAGGCGACGGGGCAGCGGGAGCGGTTGCCGACGTGCGGCCCACCGGATGGACGGAGCGGCGACCGCACCGATTGGCGGGCGACGCGGAACCACCGTGCCGGCGCGCCGTGGTGCGCCGACAATGACCGGATGAGAAGACTGGTGCGCGGCGGAGGCCGGAGCGGTGTGCGTGGCGCGCGGGCGTACGGCGCGAACGCGGTCGGCGCGGCGGCGACCGGGGCGGCGGCCGTCGGTGCCCGGGCCGGCGGTGCGGCGTCCGTCGGGGCGCTGGCGATCGGCGCGCTGGCCACCGGGGCCGGCGCCGTGGCGGTGCTGGCCATCGGACGGCTCGCGATCCGCCGGGCGGTCATCCGCGAACTGCGCATCGGTCGGCTGGAGGTCGACGAACTGGTCGTCCGCCACCGGGTCGACGTCCCGGGCGACGAGCAGGGACGACCACCCGCTTCCAGCTGATCTCAGGCCGCGCGGCGCGATGGGCCCGGGCGGCGCGGGTCAGCCGGCGGTCGGCTCCGGCGTCGGGTAGCCGTACAGCTCGATCAGCCGGCCCCGGGCGGCGTGCAGGCGGTCCACCACCACGCTCATCAACCGCGTGGTGAGCTGCCGGCCGAGCGCGTCGTCGGACTCCATCAGCCGGCGCAGCCCGGCGGCGTTGAACTCCACAGCGGTGCTGCGCCGCACCGCCACCGCGCCGAACTGCCAGCGGTACGGCGGGAAGAGCCAGGACCAGCCGAGCACCCCACCCGGCCCAATCACCTCGATCTCCACGTCGCCCCGGCCGGGCACCGCGAAGTCGAGCGCCACCTGCCCGTCGCGGACCAGCCAGCACCGCTCGGCCGGCTGGCCGGCGCGGAACAGCCGGTGCCCGGGGTGCCAGACCATCGGGCGGGCGTACCCGGCCAGCCGGGGCAGCCACGGCTCGGGAAGCCCGGCGAGGAAGGGGTGCGCGCGGAGCACGTCGAGGGTGGTCATCGCGTACGCCTCTCTGGTTGGGTGCGCCAGACCGGCCGGTCGCTCCATTCGACCGCATCCGGGGCCGGCGGCGGCAGGGCCGTTGGTCCCGCCGCGCGCGGGCGCAACGCCCCTGCCGGCGCCGCGCGGACGGCGCGAAGGTGGAGGCGGGGCGGTGTGCCGGCGGGGCGCGCCCGGAGCGGCGGAGGGTGATGTGACGACCGGGGTGGACGTGGACGTGGCGGTGGTGGGCACCCCGGTCGGGCCGGCCGGCGGGCTCAGCTCGGCGGAGGCCGCCGAGCGGCTGCGCGCGGACGGGCCGAACGCGGCGGCACCGCCGCCCCGCCGGCACCTCGCCAGCCGGATCCTGCACCAGCTCACCGATCCGCTGGTGGCGCTGCTGCTGGCCGCCGCGGTGGTCACCACCGTGCTGCGGGACTA
Source organism: Micromonospora sp. CNZ280 (assembly GCF_011759515.1). NCBI lineage: Bacteria > Bacillati > Actinomycetota > Actinomycetes > Micromonosporales > Micromonosporaceae > Micromonospora > Micromonospora sp. CNZ280. The sequence goes on along the minus strand of NZ_JAAOYP010000005.1, from coordinate 386,838 downwards.
CCCGGACACCGCGGTGATCGTGCTGGTCGTCCTGGTCAACACCGCGATCGGGGTGGTCCAGGAGGTACGCGCCGACCAGGCCATCGCCGCGCTCGACCAGCTCGCCGCGCCCACCGCCCGGGTGCTGCGCGACGGCCGGGACGTCGTGCTGCCCGCCGCCGAGCTGGTCCGCGGCGACGTGGTACGGGTGGAGGCGGGCGACGTGGTCCCCGCCGACCTGCGGTTGACCGATGCCAGCCGGCTGCACCTGGACGAGTCGGCGCTGACCGGCGAGTCGGTGCCGGTCGGCCGGGACGCCGGCGAGGAGGCCAGCGCCGGCACGGTGGTCACCACCGGCCGGGCCACCGGCGTCGTGGTGCGCACCGGCCCGGCCAGCGCGCTGGGCCGGATCAGCGCCCTGGTGGCGGCCACCCGACCGGCCGCGACGCCGTTGCAGCGCCGGTTGGCCTCGCTGGGCCGCGTCCTCGGTCTCGCCGCCGTGCTGCTCTCCGGTCTGGTCTTCGTGATCGGCGTGGTGGGTGGACGCCCGGTGGTCGACATGGCGGTGACCGCGGTCAGCCTGGTGGTGGCGGCGGTGCCCGAGTCGCTGCCGGCGGTGGTCACCCTCGCCCTCGCCCTGGGCGCCCGCCGGATGGCCGGTGCCCGGGCCATCCCGCGCCGGCTGCACGCCGTGGAGACGCTCGGCTCGGTCACGGTGATCGCCTCCGACAAGACCGGGACGCTCACCGAGGGGCGGATGGCGGTGCAGCACGCGGTCACCACCGACGGCTCCCGGTACGCGGTCACCGGCCGCGGCTACGCCCCGCAGGGCGCCGTGCACCGCCGGGGCGAGCCGGTGGCCGTGCCGGAGGAGCTGCGCCGGCTGGCCCGGGCCGGGCTGCTCTGCAACGACGCGACGCTGGCGCCGCCGACCGACGAGCGGCCGGAGTGGACCGCCGTCGGCGACCCGCTGGAGGCGGCGCTGGTCGCCTTCGCCGCCCGCTGCGGCCTCGATCCGTCGGCCACCCGGTCGGCCTGGCCGCGCGTCGCCGAGCATCCGTTCGACCAGGAGCTGCGCCGGATGACCACGGTGCACCGCTCCTGCGACGGCCGGTACCTGGTGGTGTGCAAGGGCGCGCCGGAGAACGTGCTGACCGCGTCCCTGCTGGACGCCACCGCCGGGGAGATCGCCGAACTGACCGCCACGGCGCACCGGTTGGCCGCCGAGGGGCTGCGGGTGCTGGCGGTCGCGTCCGCCCTGCTGGGCGCGCCACCGGCCGACCCGGCCCGGCCGACCGGGCTGCGGCCGGTGGGGCTGGTTGCCGTCGGTGACCCGCTGCGGGCCGGCGCGGCGGACATCGCCGGCAGCTTCGACACCGCCGGCGTCCGGCTGGTGCTGGTCACCGGGGACCACCCGGCGACCGCCGCGGCGATCGGCGGGCAGCTCGGGCTGTGGCGCGCGGGCGACCCGCTGGTCCGGGGCGACGACGAGGACCCGGCCCGGGCGCATCCGGAGACCCGGGTGTACGCCCGCACGCAGCCGGAGCAGAAGCTCGACATCATCGCCGGGTTGCAGTCCCGGGGGCACGTGGTGGCGATGACCGGTGACGGCGTCAACGACGCCCCGGCGCTGCGCCGCGCCGACATCGGGGTGGCCATGGGCGGCGGCACCGAGGTGGCCCGGCAGGCCGCCGATCTGGTGCTGGTCGACGACGACCTGTCCACCGTGGCCACCGCGATCGGCGAGGGCCGGCGGATCTACGACAACATCCGCCGGTTCCTGCGCTACGCCCTCTCCGGCGGGGTCGCCGAGATCGCGGTGATGCTGCTGGGCCCGCTGTTCGGGCTGGCCGTACCGCTGCTGCCGGCGCAGATCCTCTGGGTGAACCTGCTGACCCACGGGGTGCCGGGGGTGGCGCTCGGCGCGGAGCCGGCCGAGCCCGGCACGCTGCGGCGGTCCCCGCGCTCCCCACAGGAGTCGGTGCTCGGCGCCGGGCTCGGCCGGGACGTGCTGGTCACCGGGGCGCTGATCGCGGCCGTCGTGCTCGGCGCCGGGGTGCTCGCCCGGCACTGGGACCGGCCATGGCAGTCGGTGGTCTTCGTGGTCCTCGGCCTGGCCCAGCTCGGGGTGGCGCTGGCGGTCCGCGCGCCGCGACCGCGCGGCGCCCGGCGCGGCAACCGCGCCCTGCCGGTCGCGGTGGCGGTGTCGGCGCTGCTCCAGGTGGCCGGGGTGCTGCTGCCGCCGCTGCGCGACCTGCTCGGCACCGCGCCGCTCGGCGCGCCGGAGCTGCTCGCCTGCGCCGCGGTGAGCGTGCTGCCCGGGCTGGTGCTGTGGCTGGCCCGCCGGCCGTGGGCCGCGGCGCCCGACACGCCGGCCGGCGACGACCCGGCGGCCGACGGCGGCCCGGCGGCCGACGGTGGCCCGGCGGCCGAGGGTGGGCCTGTGCCGGCGCGGTCGCGCTGATCCGCGGCGGGGCAGGGGTGAGGTCAGCCAGCCGGTCGCGCCGGCACCCCGGGCCGCCGGGCGTGGGCTCACCCGGCCGGGGGCAGCTCGGAGAGCCGGCCCGCCGCCTCGTGGTGCTCGGCCCCGGTGCGCGGGCAGACGTACCGGCCGTCGCCCTTGGCGACCAGCGGTTCGCCCGCCCGCCCCACCCAGCCCACCCGGCGGGCCGGGACACCGACCATCAGCGCGAAGTCGGGGACGTCCCGGGTGACCACGGCGCCGGCCGCGATCAGTGCCCACCGGCCGATCGCGACCGGCGCCACGCAGACGGCGCGCGCGCCGATCGCGGCGCCCTCGCCGACCACCACCCCGACCGCCGTCCAGTCCGCGCCGCCCTTGAGCCGTCCCTCCGGCGTCACCGCGCGCGGGTACTCGTCGTTGGTGAGCACCGCCGCCGGCCCGACGAACACGCCGTCGGCCAGCTCCGCCGGCTCGTACACGAGGGCGTGGTTCTGCAGCTTGACGTTGTCGCCGAGCCGGACGCCGGGCCCCACGTACGCGCCCCGGCCGATCACGCAGTCGCGGCCGACGGAGGCGCCCTCCCGGATCTGGGCGAGGTGCCAGACGCGGGTGCCGGGGCGGATGGTGGCCCGTTCGTCCACGTCGGCCGTCGCGGCGATGAGCACCCCGTCGGGCTGCGCCCGGTGGGCATCCGTCATGTCTGCCTCCTCTCCGCCGCGGCGATCCTATGCGGGCTGGGAACGGTAGACGTTCGGCGACAAAGCCGATGTCAGCAAGCCGACGCACGATCCGGAACGAACCGTCCGAGGACGCCGGACGACCCGAACGGACCTGATGACCCCGGCGGCACCGCCGGATTTCCGGCAGCGCTATGGCGTACCCGGCGACGGTGTGGCTAGCTTGCCGGACGGACGTCACCCACGAATCCCCGCCGCGAACGCGCTCTGTCCTGCCTAGCGAAACGGATGCTCCGTGAATTCATCGCACGCTGCCGCCGACGATCCGATCGGCGTGGCCGTCGTCGGCGCCGGCTACTGGGGTCCGAACCTCGTCCGCAACTTCCAGGCGTCCACCGAGTTCCGGCTGCGCTGGCTCTGCGACCTCGACGTGGGCCGCGCGGAGCGGGTGCTCGGCGGCTACTCGACAGTCGGGGCCACCGACGACCTCGCCGCGGTGCTCGCCGACGACTCGGTGCGGGCGGTGGCCATCGCCACCCCGGCCGGCACCCACCTGGAGGTGGCGACGGCCGCGCTGCGCGCCGGCAAGCACGTGCTCGTGGAGAAGCCGCTGGCGGCGAGTTTCGCGCAGGGTCGGGCGCTGGTGGCGGAGGCGGAGCGGCGTGGGCTGTCGCTGATGTGCGACCACACCTACTGCTACACGCCGGCGGTGCTGCGTATCCGCGACCTGCTGCACTCCGGCGACCTGGGCGAACTGCAGTACCTCGACTCGGTGCGGATCAACCTCGGGCTGGTGCAGCGCGACATCGACGTGATGTGGGACCTCGCCCCGCACGACCTGTCGATCCTCGACTTCATCCTGCCGGCCGGCGTGGCGCCGGTGGCGGTGTCCGCGCACGGCGCGGACCGGATCGGGGCGGGCCGCGCCTGCGTGGCGTACCTGACGCTGCACCTGAACACCGGGGCGATCGCCCACATCCACGTCAACTGGCTCTCTCCGGTGAAAATCCGGACGACCATCATCGGCGGCTCGAAGCGCACCCTGGTCTGGGACGACCTCAACCCCAGCCAGCGACTGTCCATCTTCGACCGGGGCGTGGACGTGGCCTCGGCGGAGGAGCTGGGCGACGAGCAGCGCCGGGACATGCTGGTGTCGTACCGCTCCGGCGACATGGTCGCGCCGGCGCTGACCGAACGGGAGGCGCTGCGCACCATGGTCGAGGAGTACGCCCGCTCGATCCGCAGCGGCACGCCGGCCCTGACGGACGGGCGAGCCGGACTGCGGGTGATCGCCATCCTGGAGGCCGCCTCGCGCAGCCTCGCCGACGGCGGAAGACTGGTCAACCTCAGCGAGTGGACCGACGCGTGAACCAGCGCGGCGGATCACCCGCGCTGCCCCGGCGGGGCACGGACGGAAGCGGAGTGTCGGCATGAGTGCCGTTGAGATCGCCGGGGCGCGCGCCCTGGTCACCGGTGGAGCGGGCACCATCGGCTCGCATGTCGTCGACCAACTGGTCGCCGGGGGCGCGGCCGAGGTGGTGGTGCTGGACAACTTCGTCCGGGGCCGGCGGGAGAACCTGGCCCGCGCCCTGCCGCACGGCGGCGTCCGCCTGGTCGAGGGGGACATCCGCGACGCCGCGCTGGTGCACGAGCTGACCCGGGGCAAGGACCTGGTCTTCCACCTCGCCGCCATCCGCATCACGCAGTGCGCGGAGGAACCCCGGCTCGCCAACGAGGTGCTGGTCGACGGCACCTTCAACGTGCTGGAGGCGGCGGCGACCGCGCAGGTGCGGAAGGTGGTCCTCTCCTCGTCGGCCTCGGTGTACGGGCTCGCCGACGAGTTCCCGACCACCGAGCGGCACCATCCCTGGCACAACGACACGTTCTACGGCGCCGCGAAGGCGTTCAACGAGGGCATGCTGCGCAGCTTCCACAGCATGTACGGCCTGGACTACGTCGCCCTGCGGTACTTCAACGTCTACGGCCCGCGGATGGACATCCACGGGCTCTACACCGAGGTGCTGATCCGCTGGATGGAGCGGATCGAGGCCGGGAACCCCCCGCTGATCCTCGGCGACGGCCGGCAGACGATGGACTTCGTGCACGTCGCCGACATCGCCCGGGCCAACATCCTGGCCGCCCGCGCGGACGTCACCGACGAGGTGTTCAACATCGCCAGCGGCACCGAGACCAGCCTGGTCGAGCTGGCCCGGGCGCTCAGCGAGGTGATGAAGTCCGACCTGGCGCCGGAGCACGGCCCGGCCCGCGCGGTCAACGGGGTCACCCGCCGGCTCGCCGACACCACCGCCGCCGAGCGGAGGCTGGGCTTCCGCGCCGAGATCGGCCTGCACGAGGGGCTCCAGGGGCTGGTCGACTGGTGGCGGGCCGAGAAGTGAGCGGACCGCGCATTCCGGTGATGATCCCCCGGCTCGGCGAGGAGGAGGCGCAGGCCGCCGCCGAGGCGGTCCGCTCGGGCTGGGTGGCCCAGGGGCCGCGGGTGGCCCGGTTCGAGCGCGAGTTCGCCGCGCGGGTCGGCGCCGGCCACGGGGTCGCTGTCAGCTCCTGCACCACCGCGCTGCACCTGGCGCTGGTGCTGCTGGAGGTCGGCCCGGGCGACGAGGTGATCGTGCCGTCGTTCTCCTTCATCGCCACCGCCAACGCGGTGCGCTACGTCGGGGCGACGCCGATCTTCGCCGACGTGGACCTCGCCACCGGCAACCTGACCGTGGCGACGATCGACGCCGTGCGCACCCCGCGGACGCGGGCGGTGATCGCGGTCCACCAGGGCGGCGTGCCGTTCGACGTCACCGCGCTGCGGGCGGCCGCCGCCGGCTGGGGACTGCCGCTGGTGGAGGACGCTGCCTGCGCCGCCGGCGCCACGGCGTACGGGCGGCCGGTCGGCGCCGGCGCCACCGTCTCGGCCTGGTCGTTCCACCCGAGGAAGCTGTTGACCACCGGCGAGGGCGGGATGGTCACAGTGGATGATCCGGAGTGGGCCGCCCGGCTGCGCCGGCTGCGGGAGCACGGGATGAACGTCTCCGCCGCCGACCGGCACGCCAGCGCGCAACCGGTGCTGGAGGCGTATCTGGAGACCGCCTTCAACTACCGGATGACCGACATCCAGGCGGCGATCGGGCTGGTCCAGCTCGGCCGGCTCACCGAGCTGGTGGCGCAGCGGCGCGCGCTGGCCGCCCGCTACCACGAGCTGCTCGCCGACATCGAGGGTCTGGTGCCGGTCCGCGACCCGGCCTACGGCGAGACCAACTACCAGTCGTTCTGGGTGCTCGTCGAACCGGCGTACGGCGTGGGCCGCGACGAGGTCCTCGCCGAGCTGGCCACGGCGGGCGTGTCGGCCCGGCGCGGCATCATGGCCGCCCACCTGGAGCCGGCGTACGCCGACGTGACGCCCGCGCCGCTGCCGGTGACCGAACGGCTGACCCGCGACTCGCTGATCCTCCCGCTGCACCACGCGCTGACCGAGGCCGACCAGGACCACGTCGTCGGCGTGCTGCGCAAGCTGGCCGGCTGATGCGCGAGCTGGTCATCGTCGGCGCGGGCGGGTTCGCCCGGGAGACCGCCGCGGCGGTCCGCGCCGTCAACGACGCCCGCCCGACCTGGCGGCTGCGCGGCTTCCTGGACGACGACCCCGCCGTGCACGGCACCGTCCGCGCCGGAGCGCCGATTCTCGGCGGCACCGACCGGCTGGCCGACCTGCCGGAGACGGCGGTCGTGGTCTGCGTGGGCAGTCCGCGCGACTACCGGGCGCGGCAGCGGATCGTCCGGCGGCTCGGCCTGCCGGTGGAGCGCTACGCCACGATCGTGCACCCGGGCGCCGACGTCGGCGCGGGCAGCGTCCTCGGTCCCGGCACGGTGCTGCTGGCCGGCGCGGTGCTCACCGCGGGCGTCACCGTGGGCGCGCACGTCGCGGTGATGCCGCACGCCGTGCTGACCCACGACGACCGGGTGCACGACCACGTGACCATCGCCTCCGGGGTCCGCCTGGGCGGCGGGGCGGTGCTGCGGCTCGGCGCGTACGTCGGCGCCGGCGCCCTGCTCCGCGAGGGCGTGACGGTCGGCGAGTGGTCGCTGATCGGGATGGGTTCCGTGGTGCTGCGTGACGTGCCGCCCGGCGAGGTCTGGGCCGGCAACCCGGCCCGCCGGCTGCGTCCCGTCGAGGCGCCGGCGGATGCCGAGGGGGCGCTGGCGACGGCGGCGTCGTGCGAGGAACTGGCCGTGCCGAGGGTTGTGGGGAGCTGACCATGCCGGGAATTCCGCTCGTCGATCTCGCCGCCGCGCATGCGGAGGTGGCGGAGGAGGTGGAGGCCGGCTTCAAGCGGGTCATCGCCGACACCGCCTTCATCGGCGGCGCCGAGGTCGCCGCGTTCGAGAAGGAGTACGCCGCGTTCAGCGGGGTGCCGCACTGCGTCGGGGTGGCCAACGGCACCGACGCGCTCGAACTGGCGCTGCGCGCCGTCGGGGTCGGGCCGGGCGCCGAGGTGATCCTGCCGACGAACACCTTCATCGCCACCGCCGAGGCGGTCGCCCGCGCCGGCGCGCGCCCGGTGCTGGTCGACTGCGACCCGGACACGTACCTGATCGACGTCGAGGCGGCGCTGGCCGCGGTCACCCCGGCCACCCGGGCGGTCGTCCCGGTGCACCTCTACGGCCAGCTGGCGCCGGTGGAGCGGCTGCGGGCGGGCCTGGCCGGGCACGACGTCGCCGTCGTCGAGGACGCCGCGCAGTGCCAGGGCGCCACCCGGCACGGGCGCGGGGCCGGCGCCGACGGAATCGCCGCGACCAGCTTCTACCCGGGCAAGAACCTGGGGGCGTACGGCGACGCGGGGGCGGTGGTGACCGCCGACGCCGGGCTCGCCCGGACGGTCCGCACCCTCGGCAGCCACGGCGGCCTGACGAAGTACGCGCACGACATCGTCGGCGTGAACAGCCGGCTGGACGGCCTGCAGGCGGTGGTGCTCCGCGCCAAGCTCGCCCGGCTGGCGGCCTGGAACGAGGCGCGGCGGGCCGCCGCCGCCCGGTACGACGCGCTGCTGGCGGCGGTGGACGTGACCCGGCCGGTGACCCTGCCGGGCAACGAGCACGTCTGGCACATCTACTGCGTCCGGATCCCGGGCGACGGCACGCCGGCCCGGCGGGACCGGGTGCTGGCGCGGCTCAACGCGGCCGGCGTCGGTGCGGGCATCCACTATCCCGTACCGGTGCACCGGACGCCCGCGTTCGCCGACCTCGGGCACCCGGCGGGAGCGTTCCCGCGGGCGGAGCGGATCGCGTCCGAGCTGCTCTCGCTGCCCATCTACCCGCAGATCAGGGCGGACCAGCAGGAGGCAGTGGTGGCGGCGCTGATCGCGGCGCTGGCCGACTGACCGGGCAGGACGGGCCGCCGGCCGGGGCGTACCGCGCCCGAGCGGCGGCGGTGGGCGGCCCGCCGGGTGGCGGGTCGGGAGGTGGGACGCCGTGTACGTGACGCTGCGGGACCGGCCGGAGGGCACCGGTGCCGACCGGCCCCGGGCCGCCCTGCGCCGCGTCTCCGGGACCGTCGTGCTGCTCGGCACGGTCAGCCTGCTCACCGACGTGTCGTCGGAGATGGTGGCCTCGGTGCTGCCGCTGTACCTCACCGCCGTGGTCGGCCTGAGTCCCGTCGCGTACGGCTTCCTGGACGGCGTCTACCAGGGCGTCAGCGCCCTGGTGCGGATCGCCGGGGGCTACGCCGGCGACCGCGGCCGGCGACCGAAGTGGGTGGCGGCGGCCGGCTACGGGGTCTCCGCGCTGAGCCGGTTGGCGATGCTGCCGGCGGCGGGCTTCGCGGCGGTCACCGCGGCGGTCACCGCGGACCGGTTGGGCAAGGGTCTGCGTACCGCGCCCCGGGACGCGCTGATCGCGGCCGCGTCCCGGCCTGAGCTGCTGGGCCGGGCGTTCGGCGTACACCGGACGCTGGACACGATCGGCGCCGCCGCCGGCCCGCTGGTCGCCTTCGCCCTGCTGGCGACCGTGCCGGGCAGCTACGACTCGGTCTTCGTCGTCTCGTTCGCCTTCGCGGTCGCCGGGTTGGCGGTGCTGGTGCTGCTCGTGCCCGACCTGCCGACCGCGTCCGGGGCGGTCCGCGCCGGGCTGCGCCGGGTGGTCGCCCAGGTCGCCGGCGTACGGCTGCGCCGCCCGCTGCTGGCCGCCGCGCTGCTGGGCCTGGTGACCGTCGGCGACGGCTTCCTCTATCTGACCCTGCAGGACCGGGACGACTTCGCCGCCCGCTGGTTCCCGCTGCTGTACGTGGGCACCAACGTCGCCTACCTGGCCCTGGCGGTGCCGCTCGGGCGGCTCGCCGACCGGGTCGGCCGGGGCCGGGTGTTCGTCGCCGGGCACCTGGCGCTGCTCGGCGGCTACCTGGCCGCGGCGCTGCCCCACGGCGGCGTCGGGCTCACCGTCACCGTCCTGCTGCTGCTCGGCACCTTCTACGCCGCCACCGACGGCGTGCTGGCGGCCCTGGTGAGCCGGCTCGTGCCGGCCGACAGCCGGGGCACCGGCATCGCCGCCGCCCAGACCACGGTGGTGCTGGCCCGGTTCGCCGCCTCCGTCCTGTTCGGACTCGTCTGGCAGCTGTCCGGCCCGCGGCCGGCGCTGGTGCTCTTCGCCGTGCTGCTGGCCGGCGTCGTGCCGGTCGCCGTCCGGCTGCTGCGCGGCGCCGACCACCCGGCCACGCCCGCCAGTGCGGGAGCCTCAGAGTGAGCGAGCGGAGGGGCGACATGAGCGAGCCGACGGGTGGGCTCGGCCCGCGGGCGCGGCTGGCCGTGCTGGTGGTGGTGCTGCTGGTGGTGGCCGGTGGCGCGGGCGGCTACGTCTGGCGGGTCCGGCAGGACCAGGTGGCGGCGCGGGCGGCGGCGACCGGGGCACCGACCCGGGCCGACCTGCCGGCCGTGCGGAGCGGGCCGCACCTGGTGTTCCGGAACACGGCCCTGGGCCCCGACTACGGTCGGGTGGCGATGGTGCCGCTCACGGCGCCGGCCGGGCCGCGCGCGGTCACCGGGGCGTCCTGCGAGCGCGTCCACGCGACCCGCGACGAGTCGCTCTGCCTCGCCGCCGACCGCGGTCTGGTGACCACCTACCGGGCGCAGCTGCTCGACGCCGACTGGGCGCCCCGGCGGGACCTGCCGCTGGTGGGCACGCCGAGCCGGGCCCGGCTGTCCCGGGACGGGTCGCTGGCGGCGACCACCACGTTCGTCCAGGGCGACTCGTACGCCAACCCGGGGCAGTTCTCCACCCGCACGGTGGTCAGCCGGGTGGACGGCGAGGTGATCGGCGACCTCGAGGAGTTCACGCTCGTGGTGAACGGGAAACGGGTCACCGCCGTCGACCGGAACCTGTGGGGGGTCACCTTCGCCGACGACGACCGCTTCTACGCCACCGCCGCCTCCGGCGGGCGGACCTGGCTCGTCGAGGGCAGTCTCGCCGCCCGCCGGGTCACCGCGCTGCGCGAGGACGCGGAGTGCCCGTCGCTGTCGCCGGACGGCAGCCGCGTCGCGTTCAAGAAGCACGGCGACCTGCCGCCGGGACGCTGGCGGCTGGCCGTGCACGACCTCGCGACCGGTGCCGAGACGCTGCTCGCCGAGATCCGCAGCGTCGACGACCAGGTCGAGTGGCTGGACGACCGGACCGTCGTGTACGGCCTGCCACGCACCGACGCCACCTCGGCGTCCAGCGACGTCTGGGCGGTGCCGGCCGACGGCGGTGGGCAGCCGCGCCTGCTGGTCGCCGACGCCTGGTCGCCGGCCGTGGTGCGCTGAGCGGTGCGCGGACGGGTGGGCTGACCGGCTCAGGACGACGGGGCCAGCGGCTTGCCGTCGCTCCACACGTTGTCCTGCCACACGTTCCCGGGTGCCGACCGGGCGTAGGAGGTTACCGGCCCGTACGAGCCGCACCTGCCGTTGCCGCCCCGCTCGAAGACGTTGCCGGTGACCACGATCCCGCTGACCTGCGTGCCGTACTGCTTCTTCTCGTCGAAGCCGCCGTAGAAGCAGTAGGACATCTGGTCGGAGGCGACGAAGAGGTTGTCGCGGATGGTGTAGTTCGCGTTCGGCCCGAAGTCGCCGAAGATGGACACGGCGGCCGTACAGCCGCCGCCGCTGGCGTTGCCGCGCCGGTCGCAGGCCAGGGTGTTGTGCACCAGCCGGATGTCGCTGCCGCCGTTGGACAGGAAGGCGTTGAGGTGCCAGTCCTCGCCGTCGGGCAGGTACTGGCCGTGCAGCCAGGAATCCTGGACCAGGCAGTTGCGGTAGCAGTTGACGCTGGTCTGCCCGCCGCGGATCTCCGAGCGCAGCACGGTGAGGTTCTCGAAGCCGACGGTGTGCTCGTACGCCTGCCCGCCGTCGACCTCGGAGTCCTCGACGCGCAGCGAGTGGCTCCCGCCCTCCAGCCGGATCGTGCCGTCGACGCGGCTGGACCGGATCACCACGTTCGCCGCCTTGACCACCAGCGAGCAGCGGACGTGCCGGCGGTCGATCACGGTGTTGGCCCGGGTGATCGTGCAGGGCCCGGAGTACCGGCCCAGCCGGACGCCGTCGGGCACGCCGGTGTTGCCGGCGCCCGGGAAGTCCGTCGCCCCGGCGGCGGCGGACGGCGTGCCGGTGGCCGGTCCCGTGGGCCGGGTACCGAGCCGTTCGCTGGCGCGGGGCGCCGGCGACGACGTGCCCGCCCCGGGCCCGCTCGCCGCCGGCGCGCTCGGGTCCCCTCCCGTGGTGGCGGCCCGGTCGGTGTCCCGGTCGGCCACCGCCGCGACCGTGCCGCCGGCGGCGACCGCGGCCAACAGCGCCAGGGCCGCGCCGAGCGCCACCCGGCGACGGGGTCGCCCGCTCGGGGCGGCGGGGCCGCGGTCGGGTTGCGTTGACTGCCGCACGGGTCGCCGGCTAGGGCCGGCGCTCGGCGACGAAGGCGGAGAGGCTGCCGAGCGTCTCGAACAGCTCAGCGGTCACGTCACCGTCGTCGACGGTGAAGCCGAACCGCTCCTCGATCGCCGCGACCAGTTCGAGCACGGCCATCGAATCCAGCTCCGGCAGGCTCTCCAGCAACGGCGTCGACGCGTCCAGCCCGGCCGCCCGGTCCTCGATGCCGAGCACCGAGACCAGGACCTCCCGGACCTCGTCGAGGGTTTCCACGTGGCTGACGTCCACAGCTCCTCCTTCTCGCGCGATCAGACCAGCACCTCGGCCGGGGCCGGGTGACTGAGGAAGGCGGTCGGGCTGGCGGTGAGCCCGTACGCGCCGGCCTGGAACAGGACGATGAGGTCGCCGACGTCCGCCCGGGGCAGCGTGACGGCGTCGCCGAGCAGGTCCAGCGGGGTGCAGAGGCAGCCGACGACGGTCACCGTCTCGGCCGGCTCGGCGTCGATCCGCTCCGCCACCGCGATCGGGTAGTTGCGCCGGATCACCTGGCCGAAGTTGCCGGAGGCGGCGAGCTGGTGGTGCAGTCCACCGTCGACGACCAGGTAGGTGCGGCCACGGGAGACCTTCCGGTCGACCACCCGGGTCACGTAGACGCCGCACTCGCCGACGATGTAGCGGCCGAGTTCGACCACGACCCGCGCCTCGGGGAGCCCCTGCCGGATCGGCCCGCGGGCCAGCTCGGCGAGGTTCGCGCCGATCGCCGCGAGGTCCAGCGGCTCGTCCCGCTCGGTGTACGGGATGCCGAAGCCGCCGCCCAGGTTGAGGTAGCGCACCGGCATGGGGGATTCCTCGGCCAACCGGAGCGCCAGCTCGACGGTGCGGCGCTGCGCCTCGCAGAGGCTGTCGGCGCGCAGGTTCTGCGAGCCGGCGAAGACGTGGAAGCCGAGGAACTCGACGTCGGCGTGCGCCAGTTCCTTGAGCAGCGCGGGCACCCGCTCCGAGTCCACGCCGAACTGTTGCGGACCGCCGCCGAGGCGCATGCCGGAGCCCTTGACCGCGAAGTCCGGGTTGACCCGCACCGCCACCCGGGGCCGCAGCCCGAGCAGCCGGCCCAGGGCGGCGACCCGGTCGGCCTCGTTCTCGGATTCCATCTCGATGGTCACCCCCGCCGCGATGGCCTGCCGCAACTCGGCGTCGGTCTTGCCAGGGCCGGCGAAGCTGACCCGGTGCGGCGGCATCGGCGTGTCCAGCGCGGTGCGCATCTCCAGGGCGGAGGCGACGTCGAAGGAGTCCACCAGCCCGGCCAGGTGCTGCACCACGGCGGGCATCGGGTTCGCCTTCACCGCGTAGCTGAGCTGGACCTCGCCCGGCAGGGTGGCGCGCAGCAGCGCCACCCGCCCGGTGAGCAGCCGCCGGTCGTACGCGAAGAAGGGCGTGCCGCCGACCCGCTCGGCGAGGCGGTCGACCGGTACGCCGCCCACGGCGAGCCGGCCGGCGTCGCGGTCGAAGGCGGCGGCGGGGTGTCGGGTCACGAGGTCAACTCCTGGCGTAGCAGGTTCCGGTCGAACTTCCCGTTCGGTGACCGGGGCAGCGCGGGCCGCACCACGATCTCCCTGGGCAGCATGTACGGCGGCAGCTCCCGCTTCAGGGCGGCCAGCAGCGCCGCCCGGTCGAGGTCGGTGCCCTCGGGCGGGCTCACCACCAGGACCACCCGCTGGCCGAGCACCGGGTCGGGCAGGCCGAGGGCCACCGCGTCCCGGGCGAGGCCGCTGTCGTAGGCGACCTCCTCGATCTCGGTGGGGCTCACCCGGTATCCGGAAGTCTTGATCATGTCGTCGACCCGGCCGACGAAGTAGAGGAAACCCTCCTCGTCGCGGACCACGGTGTCGCCCGACCAGACCGCCGGCTCCGGCAGCAGGTCGCCGTCCCGGCCCGGTGCGGGGCGGAACCGTTCTGCCGTGCGCACCGGATCGTTCCAGTAGCCGAGGGCGACGAGCGCGCCCCGGTGCACGAGCTCGCCCTCCTCCCCCGGCCCGCAGGGCGTGCCGTCCGGCCGGACCACGAGGATCTCGGCGTTGGGGACCGCCTTGCCGATCGAGTCGGGCCGGCGGTCCACCTCGGACGGGTCGAGGTAGGTGGAGCGGAACGCCTCGGTCAGCCCGTACATCAGGTAGGGACGCGCGGCGGGGAATATCCCGCGCAGCCGCTCCAGGGTGGTCTTCGGCATCCGGCCGCCGGTGTTCGCGAAGTACCGCAGGTGTTCGCCGGCCTCCACCGGCCAGCTCGTCCCGGCCAGCTGCGCCCACAGCGGCGGTACGCAGGTCAGCCCGGTGACCCGGTGCCGGGCGCAGAGGCGCACCACGTCGCCGGGAAACAGGTAGTTCATCAGCACCACGTGGGCGCCGACGGCGAAGGCGGTGGTGAGCTGGCTGAACCCCGCGTCGAAGCTGAGTGGCAGCACGGCCAGGATGACGTCGTCGGCCGAGTTCGCCAGGTAACCGCTGACGCTCGCCGCCCCGGCGAGCAGGTTGCGGTGCGAGAGCACCACCCCCTTCGGCTTGCCGGTGCTGCCCGAGGTGTAGAGGATCGCGGCCATGTCCACGTCGATGCCGGTGCCGGCCGGCGGAAGCGGGTCACCGTCGCGCAGCGCTGCCCAGCCGGTCACCGTCGGCCGGCCGGTCCCGGCGGCCGCGCCGCCGATCAGCACCACGTGCTCGACCGACTTGACCTGCTCCAGCTCCGCGCGCAGCAGCGCGTACCGCTCCGGCGTGGTGACCAGCACCCGCACCGCGCAGTCGGCCAGGATGTAGCCGACCTGCCGGGGCCGCAGCAGCGGGTTGACCGGTACGAAGACGCCGCCGGCCGCGGCCGCGCCGAAGACCGCCTCGACCGCCTCGATCCGCTTCTCGGTCCAGACCGCCACCCGGTCGCCGCGCTCCAGCCCGAGCCGGCGCAGACCCGCGCCGACCGCGGCCACGCCCCGCCACAGCCGTGCGTAGCTGACCGTGTCGTCCTTGTAGGTCAGTGCGGGCGCGTCGCCCCGTCGGGCGGCCGCGCCGGCGACGAGCTCGTGAAGCTGAGTACGCATGTGGAGGTTTCGTCCCTCTCGTCCGGGCGCCGGGTCACCAGCTGAGGCAGACCAACTCGCTGTAGAGGTAGTCGACGTCGTCGGGTTCGAGGCGGTCGCTGCGGAACATCCGGCGCCGGGTGTCGGGCAGCAGCACCGACAGCGGCGGGCGCGCGCCGACCAGCCGCAGCTCCGCGAGGGTGGCGAGGACGCCGTGCCGCAGCAGCAGGTGACGGAGCAGCATCCGGTGCATCCGGCGGAACAGCGCCGGGTTGCTGACGTACAGGATCGAGCCGAACAGCGGCAACCGCTTGCGGCGGTCGCG
Organism: Micromonospora sp. CNZ280; assembly: GCF_011759515.1. Classification (NCBI taxonomy): domain Bacteria; kingdom Bacillati; phylum Actinomycetota; class Actinomycetes; order Micromonosporales; family Micromonosporaceae; genus Micromonospora; species Micromonospora sp. CNZ280. The sequence continues at coordinate 371,438 of NZ_JAAOYP010000005.1, read as the reverse complement.
GCGGAACACCACGTAGCTCCACTCGTCGCCGTCGACGAGCACGACGTGCCGGGCGGCCGGGGCGTCGGCGTGGTCGAGGTAGCGCTCCAGCTCGGGGCCGGTGAGCGTCCGGCGGATCACCTCCGGGTCGGAGCTGACCACGCGCCGGCCGGGCAGCGACGGCCAGGGCAGGTTCGGCAGCAGCGCGGTGGTGGTCGGCAGGAAGCGGAAGCCCAGCCGGGTGTTGATCGGCACCACGTTGCCGCTCGGCGAGAGGTCGGTGAAGTGGTAGCCGGGCTGGGCCAGCAGCGCCTTGAGCAGCTTGAGGCTGTGGAAGCGGAACTCGGGGAGCACGCACCAGGCACCGAGGTTGCAGAACCGCTCCGCCCGGCCGGCCAGGGTGCGCTCGGAGTAGAAGGCCAGCAGCACGCCGACCACCTCCCCGCCGTCGGCGACCAGCATCATGCCGTGGTTTGGCGCGTCCACCTTCCACGGCACGTCGACCGCGCGCACCCACGCCTGGACGGGAACTCGACCGTTAAGGTGGGTATGAAGGAATTGTCCTGCCGCCGCCACCCGAGGCCCGGCGATGGGCTCGACCCGGACTCCCATTCAGGTCGTCCGACCCGGGGCGGGGCGGCGGTGCCGCCGGTCGCCGGCGGCGGGGTGCGGGTCGTCAGGAGAGTGGACGGGCCACGGCGGACCGCCGAACCAGCTCCGGTCTACCACCGCAGACTCCCTCGAACGTCCGACGTACGTGGCCCCCGACCGGCCGTGGCGCGATCCGGCCCGGGCGGCCGCTCCGGCGCGGGGCTGCGGCGACGATACCTCGCGTTCGCGGCGTGGATCCGTCGCTGAGCCGGATATCCGTCAGTCGTCGGCCCTAACCTGCCCGCCCGGCCGGGCGGAGGCCGACGGTCGCGGAACCACCCCGCCCCAACCGGGTTCGGTCGTCGACCGTCCCGTTCTTCCCACCACCCCACCCGGCGTCGCCGGGGCGACGCACCGATCAGCGCCGCGGCCCCGGCCGCGCGCACCTGGACTGTGAGGAGTGGACCACCATGAAGCCCAGACGCGGGTTCCGCCTGAACCGACGGCTCGCGGTCGTCGGTGCGCTGGCGGCAATGCTCGCGGCCTCCGGCGTGCTCGCGGTGAGTTCGGCGGCGGACAGCCGCCCGACGTCGGCGCGGCCCGGCTCGGCGGTGCGGACCGCCACGGCGGCGGCCGACGCGCAGTACCGGCGGGCCCACCGGTCGCCCCGGCCGAAGCCGTCGAAGACCCGGCCACCCGCCGTCGGGTCGCCGCGCCCGTCCACGCCCGCCCCGACGGTCACCTCGTCGCCCAGCCCCACCCCGCCGGCGGGCGCCGGCCGCGGCTGCGCGTTGCCCGCCTATCCCACCGCCGCCTGCACCGGCGTGCCGGCCGGCTGGACGCCGAAGGTGCGGCACCAGGGCGACCTGGTCATCACCCGGGCCGGCACGGTGCTGACCGACCACCTGGTCACCGGGAGCATCCTGGTCCGGGCGGAGAACGTGGTCATCCGCCGCACCCGGCTGTACGGCACCGTCGACAACTTCCTCGGCGACCGCGTCCACGGCGGGCTGCTCATCGAGGACTCCGAGGTGGTTAACCCGCCCGGCGAGGAGTTCTCCACCGACCAGCTCTACGCGTTCGGGGTGGCGAACTACACCTGTCGCCGCTGCAAGGTGGTCAACCGGATGGAGGGCTGGCGGATCGGGGCGAAGGACTACCCGGGCGCCGGGCCGGTGACCATCGAGGACTCGTACGCCCGACTCGCGGTGCCGCCCGGCATGTGCCGGTCCGTGGACCCGCACGGCGACGGCATGCAGGCCTACCACGGGCCGAGCGTCGTCCTCCGCCACAACACCATCGACCAGCGGCTGGACGACTGCCCGACCGCGCCGGTGTTCATCCCGGACCAGCGCAACGACGGCGGGACGATCCGCGACAACCTGCTGGCCGGCGGGGGCTACTCGCTCCGGGTGACCGGCGGCTGGTTCCCGGCGATCACCGGGAACAAGATCGTGCACGACTCGTACGGCTACGGCCCGGTCGACGTGGACTGCCGCAAGGTCGGCGACTGGAGTGGCAACGCCACGGTCCGGTACGACTGGGTCGCCGGCCGGGTGCTCGGCGAGGTGGCCCCGCTCAGCCACTGCGGCTGAGCCCGGGCACGGCGGGCGGCGGGCGTCAGCCCGCCGCCCCCGGCTGTCCGACCGTCCTGAGGTCGCGGACCACGTGCCGCAGCCGGAACCCGAGCACCCCGATGGTGGCCAGCGTGGTGAGGCCGGCGACCGCGAGCACCACCAGATCGACGGCGCCGACCCGGGCCACCAGCAGGGCCACCGCGACGACCGCGACGGCACCGGCCAGCGGCGGTCCCAGCCGCGCCGCGACCGGCAGCGGCGGGATCCCCGACCGGCGCAGCGCGACGAGATAGAGCGGCAGGATCACCAGCAGGGCGACCGCGAACTGGGCCGCCGCGGCGGCCTGGAGGCCGCCCAGCACGCCCGTCGCGTACAGGGTGGGCAGGAGCACGACGAACCAGACCACCTGGACGGTCAGCACCACCCGGGTGTCGGCGATGACCACGAAGTAGTCGTAGCAGAGTTCGAAGAGGATGCGCAGCGCCGCCAGCGGCCCCAACCAGAGCAGCACCGCCGCGGCCGGCTGCCAGGCCGCGCCGTAGAGGATGCGGATCAGGGCGTCGGACGCCGCGGCGAGCAGCAGGCACGCCGGCAGGGTGACGGATCCGAGCAGGCCGGCCGCGGAGAGGAACGACCGGCGCAGCGCCGGCGGGTCGTCCTGGAGCCGGGCCAGCGCGGCCGGCACCACCGCCCGCACCGGCTGGGAGAAGACGGTGACCGGCCAGCTGGCGAGCTGGAGCGCCAGCACGTAATAGCCGAGCGCGGTCGGACCGAGGGTAGCGCCGACCACGACCCGGTCCAGGTTGGTGGTGGCGAACACGACGATGCTGGAGCCGGCGAGCGGCAGACCGAACCGGAGCAGGGCGCGGGCCTTCGCCGGGTCGAATCCGAACCGCAGCCCCTGCGGGGCGAAGACGAGGAAGAGCACCGCCCCGGCGAGTGAGCCGGCGAGTTGCCCGACGGCCAGGCTCATCGCCCCGTTGCCGGCGAGCGCGAGGCCGATCGACGCCAGCGCGCTGGTCCAGTTCGTCACCAGGTCGGCCATCGTCTTGCGGTCCTGCCGGAACGCGCGTTGCAGCAGCGCCACCGGGGTCGCCACCAGACCGCTGACGATGACGCTCAGCCCCAGCACCCGGATGACCGCGGTGGAGCCGGGATCACCGAGCGTACCGGCGAGCAGGGGGGCGCCGAGGTAGAGCGCGGCGTAGACGAGGGTGCTGGTGAGCACCGAGAGAGTCGCCACCGTCGGCGCGATCTCCCGGGGGTCGCCGGGCCAGCGCACGATCGCCAGGCTGACCCCCAGCTCGTTGAAGCTGAGCACCGCCAGCAGCACCACCAGCGCCACCGCGAAGGTGCCGAAGGCGTCCGGACCGAGGATCCGGGCCAGCGCGACCCCGATGGCCAGGGTGCTGAGCCGGCTGACGATGGTGCTCGCCATGCTCCAGCCCAGGGCCCGGGACGCCTGGGCGAACAGGTCGGGACGCTCGGCCGCCGGGGCGGGACGTTCCTCGACGCTCACCCGAACATCCGCCGGATCCGCTGGCGGGCGGTGGCGGGCAGCAGGTCGGCCAGGCCCTTGTGCGCGGCCACCCGCAGCCCCTCCCGCAGCCGCACCCGCGACCCGGGCCGGTCCCGCAGTGCCTCGGCGTAGACCTCGTGCAGGGTCTGGGTGGCCGCCTTCAGGCTGAACCGGCCCAGCACGAGCTGCCGCCCCCAGTCGCCGCGCTCGACGCGCAGCCGCCGGTCGCCGACCAGCTCGCCGAGCTGCGCCGCCAACGGCGCCGGGTCCAGGTCGCCGTCGCCGATGCCGTAGAAGCCCCAGCGGAGGAAGTAGTCGATCGTCTCCGGCGCGCAGGTTCGGGAGAAGCCGCGGATGCCGAGCACCACGAGGGGGCGGCCGAAGGCCATCGCCCGCAACGCCGAGCCGCCCATCCCGAGGGCGATGTCCGCGGCCGCGTACGCCGGTCGGGGGTCGTCCATCGGCCCGGTCAGCACCACCGCCGGCCGGCCGAGCGCCCCGTTCGCCCGCTCCGCCGCGGCCGCCACGTCCGCGTACGAGGGGCCGCCGCCGGTGACCACCAACCGGACGCGGCCGTCGTCGAGCAGCCGCAGCGCCCGGATCGCCCGCAGCACGCCCTCCGCCTTCATGTCCGGTTCGAGCCGGGAGACCACGCCCACCACGATCTCGTCCGGGCCGATGCCGTGGCGCTGACGGAACGCGTGGCCGTCGACCACCGCCGGATCGTCGACGTCGGTGTTGACCGGCGGCTCGATCAGCGCCGGGGCCGGCCGGAACTCCCCCGCCTCCGCCACCAGCTGGGCGGTGCCGACCACCAGGCCGCCGTAGCGGGGCATCCAGCGCGGGACCCGCATGCCGTACACCGTGGTGACCACCGGCGTGCCCAGCCGCAGGTGCGGGCCGTAGAAGGCGTCGAGGGCCACCGAGTACTCGTACGCGTGCACCAGGTCGGCCCGGAAGTCGCGCACGGCCCGGGTCAGCGCGCGGGACAGCCCCGGCCGGACCGGCATCGCCCGCCCCAGCCGTTCGGCCCGGTGCCGTACGGCGATCACCGGCAGTCCCGCCTGCCGGGCGAGGGCCGCCACCGGCCCGGGTTCATCCCGGTAGTTGCCGAAGATGGCCACCTGGTGGCCCTGGTTCCGGACGCTGACCGCGAGATCCAGGGCGTTGAGCTGACTGCCCCCGAGCTCCAGATGGTGCAGGCCGACGAGCAGTCGCACCCTTTCCCCCCACTTCGCGCGTTGCGGCGCGTACCGCCGGCCGGTCGGTCGGCGGTACGCGCCGGGGCGGCGCGGGACCGCGTGGCCCGCGCCGCCGACCGTCAGTACGGAGCGAACACCAGGTCCACCCAGTAGTTCGTGGCCGACGAGGACGACGGATGCCCGTCCCCGGGACCGTAACGGTAGGTGCCGCCCGAGGCCGGCACGGTCAGCTGCCCGACAGTGCGCGCGCTGGCCAGCCCGTCACCGGTCACCGCGTACTGGCCGACGGTGGTGTGGTAGGAGATCGTGTACTCCTGACCCGCGCTGATCGGCACCACCTCCGGGAAGTACGCGGTCTGCCACCCGGACGCGGTCTCGTCGGTGAAGGTCACCGTGCTCAACCGGCTGCCACCGGCGGACCAGAGCGATCCGGTGTGGGTGCCGGTGTTGCCCGGTCCCTTGTAGAACCGGACGCCGTAGACCTGCCCGTCGGCGGCCGGCACGAACCGCATCCCCACCTCGACGGCGGCGTTGTCGTCCCAGCTCGCGGTCTGCGGCGCGTCGCTCGCGGCGAAGATCCCGTACGCCCCGGGCGGCGGCGCGCCGGGCTGCCCCACCGGCGGCACCTCCTCGTCGGTCAGGAAGAGCGGGTCCACCCAGTAGTTCGTCGACTCGTAGGACTGGTTGGGGAAGCCGCTCTCGCCGTAGCGGTACACGCCGTTGTTGCCGCCCGGCGCCACCAGCGGCCCGACCGTCTTCGTCGTCGCGAAGTACCCGTTGTCGCCCGGGTAGAAGCCGTTGGGCGCGAAGTAGGAAGCCACGTAGTTCGTCCCGGCCGCCACGTCGAGCGGGCTGGCGAAGTACGCGGTGCGCCAGCCCACCGTGGTGGCGCTCGGCACGGTGGCGGTCCGCAGCGGGGTGCCGGCGGCGGACCAGAGCGTCACCGGGTGGTTTCCGGTGTTGCCCGGCCCCTGGTAGAAGCGGATGCCCACCACCCGACCGTCGACCCGCGGCCGGAACGTCACGCCCAGCTCTACCGCGTTGGCGTCGTTGTGCGCCGGCGTCGCCGGCACCGCGTCGGGCGGCAGGAGGGTGTGCAGGTCGCTGTCGAGCGCGGTGAAGAACGACCAGGTGGCGGTCCCCGACCGGCCCTCGGCGTCGGCGGCGGTGACGGTGGCGGTGTAGCTCGTCGCGGGGTCCAACGGCGCCGTCGGGGTGAACGTCACCTTCCTCAGGGCCGCGTCGTACGCGGTGGACCCGGCGACCGGCGTGCCGCCCCTGGCCAGGGTGAACGAGACCGTCGCCGGGTCGAGCGCCTTGGAGAAGACGGCCGAGGGCGTGGCGTCGACCGGGACGTCGCCGGAACCGTCGGTCGGGGTGGTGGAGGTGACCGCCGGCGGCAGGTCGGCGCTGACCGCGAAGGTCACGTCCACGTAGTAGTTGGCCGACCCGAACGTCTCGTTCGGGAAGCCGCCCGAGCCCCCGTAGCGGAACAGGCCGTTGCCGGCGCCGGGGGCCGACCGCGGCGCGGTGAGCGGACCGCTGGTCCAGTCGCGGGCGAAGACCCAGTCGTCGCCGGCGTAGTTGCCGCTCGGCGCGAAGTACGACGCGACGTAGCTGACCCCGGCGGTCACCGGCACGGGCGAGCCGAAGGTCAGGGTCTGCCAGCCGGTGGCCGTCTCGTCGGCGAACGTGCCGCCGGCCATCAGCTGGCCGGAGTTGGTCCACAGCCGGCCGAGGTGGGTGCCGGTGTTGCCGGGGCCCTTGTAGAAGCGGACGCCGGTGACGTACCCGTCGGTCTGCGGGGTGAACCGCACACCCAGCTCCACCGCGCCGCCGTCGGCCACCGCCGGCCGCTTCGGCACCCGCTGGCCGAAGAGCGTGTTCGGGCCGGTGAGCGCGAACTCCCGGGTGGCCGGTGCGCCGACGTTGACGCTGTCGTCGATCGCCCGGACCCGTACCACCTGGGTGCTCAGCCCTTCGGCGTGGAAGCTGTACGACCAGGAGGTGGTGCCGGTGGCCGGGTGCCAGCTCGTGCCGTCGTCGGTGGAGACCTCCACCCCGGCGACCCGGCCGCCGACGTCGCCGGCGGTGCCGGTGAGGGTCACCTGGCTGCCCCGGGCCACGGTGGCCCCGGCGGCGGGCGCGGAGATCGTCACCGTGGGCGCCGTCCCGTCGGTCGACGCGGTGGTGGGCACCAGACCGGCCATCAGGGTGGCCGGCTGGACGCCCATGTCGGCGAAGAGGTTGATCACGGCCTGCTGCATCCGGCTGTCGGTCGGGGTGCTCTGCCCGTCGTGCGCCTCGTCCAGGCCCCAGCTGTACTGGATGGTGCCGGCGCCGAAGACCAGGGCGCCGCTGGCGGCCCGGTACAGGGTGAGGTGGTGGGTGGTGGTGCCCGGCGCGACCTTGTTGCCGAAGTCCTGCAACACCTGCGGCACCTCGCCCGTGGTGGTGGAGAGCCGGATCAGGCCCGGCGGCCGGAAGCCGTTGTCCAGGTCCTCGTCGGACTCGTAGCCCACCGTGTGCGGGGCGAGGGTGGCCGACGTGCCGGCCGGCAGCGAGGTGAGGTTGGTGTGCCGCCAGAGGCGATAGCGGCCCTCCTCCGCCCGTACGCTCAGCGCGAGGTCACCGTCGTTGACCATGAACATGGTGCCCATCAGCTCGTTCTCCGGCCGGCCCCCGTTCGCCGGCGGGCTGAACCGGGGGTCGCGCCAGGTGCCGGTCCACTCGCTGGACGGGTCGATCTTCGCGTTGGCCCAGGTCTCCTTGTACGTGACCAGGGTGCGGTGGGCGGTGCCGCTGCCGTCCTTGCTCGGCTCCCAGCGGGTCTTCCAGTAGACCGAGTTGCCGCTGAAGAAGGCGAGGTGGGTGCCGGCGTCGCGGGCCGCCTCGACGTTCTGCCGGTGGGCGCCGGACCAGTACTCGTCGTGCCCGACCGAAAGGAAGATCTTGTGGTTCCGGATCAGCTCGCCGCGCCGGTCGCTGTCGACGTTCGTGGTGTAGCTGACGTCGTACCCGTTGCGCTCCAGGAAGCGGATCATCGGGTACTCGGCGCCGAAGAGGAAGTCCCGCCGCTCCACGCTGTTGCGGGTGGCGAAGGGACGGTTGTAACTGACCTTGTAGGCGCGGCCGACCGAGCCGCCGCCGGAGTAGAAGTCGGAGCCGCCGTACTTGTTGTAGGCGTGCCAGGTCGCGTCGGAGGTCTGGAAGAAGACGTCGGAGGTGCTGCTGTCCTGCCGGACGACGAAGGTGATGTGACTGTCCCCGCCGGTGTCGTTGCGCCGTAACCGGGCGATGTACACGCCGGAGACCGCGGTCGACGGCACGGTCCAGGAGGCGGAGACCGCCCAGTTGCCGCAGTCGAACAGCGCGGTGGTGGCCTCGGTGACGCAGTCGGGCTGGGTCTGCGGCAGTGACACCGAGGGGCTGACGCCGGTGATCCGGCGGGCTCCGTTGCCGCCGTACCAGCCGAGCCGGTAGATGTCGATGGTGTACGCTGTCGCGTTCGTCTTGATCTTGAAGTCGATCCGCTGGCCGGCGTTGACGCTGATGTCGGTGGCGAAGCCCTGGATCGACGGGTCGCCGCTGCCGTCGATGTCCCAGACCGAGGCGGGGGTGCCCGTCTTGCTGTTCTCGCAGACGATCGGGTTGACCACCGGGTCGCACGGATCGGCCTGCGCCGGGCCGGGGGCCGCGAGGGCACCCGCCACCACGGCCACGACGGCCGCCACCGCGCCTGACCGGCGGATCACCCACCGCCGGCCTCCGGCCACTGTGGACCGGATGGACGCGATGTCGCGGGCGGCACGCCGCTCCTGCTGTCCGTTCACGACGCTGCTCCCTCGGACGTATCCCCACACCGACCCGTGCTCAGCGCCGTCGGGCTGCTACCGTCGGTACCGCTCGGCCGGCCGCCCGACGAGCGGCGACCGCTGTCGGCCCGGCTCGTACGCGCTCGGTCGAGGCACGAGCCTAGCGCCGGCCGGCCCGGCGGCACCCCTGCGACATCGGGCAGTTCTGCGCTACGACCGGTCAGGCTTTCCCGCCGGCGGCTCGGCTCGAACGGTCATGGGCCCAGGCGACCTGGCCGGTTCGGGCCGCTCGACGGGCACCTCGCTCCGCCAGGAGGGTGATCACCACGTAGCAGACGGCGGCCGGCGACAGCCAGGGGGCGCGCAGCACCACATCGGTCAGCCAGGAACTCCTGCGCGAACGGCGGACCCCGGGCAGCTCGTCGCGCAGAGCGGTGTTGCCGGCCCGGACCCGGACGAGGCGACGGACCAGGTCGCCGGTGCTCCTGGGCGCCGCCACCCGCACCGTCGCCGCGGACACCACGAGCCGCTCCCGCTCGGTGAAGAGCGAGTCCAGGAACAGGTCGTCGGCGACCTGGTTGGGAAACCGGCCGAACCGTGCCCGCCCCCGCCGGGACAGCGCGATCAGCCCGCGGCCGTACAGCCCGCCGACGACGGCGGGCAGTCGGGAGTGGATGGCGTAGTAGGCGCGTACCGCCGGTGCGCGTCCGGCCAGCTCCATCCGGCGGGCCGGCACGGCGGCGAGCGCGCCGGTGCGCTCCAGCTCCCCCACCAGCAGGTCGATGCCGCCGTCGTCGAGCACCACGTCGGCGTCGAGGTAGAGGCGCGGGAAGCTCGCTGCGGCGGCGTCACCGGCGTTGAGGGCGGCGGCCTTGCCCGGCTCGGCGAGCTCGACGACGGTGACGCCACGCCGGCGGGCCACTGCCGCGGTGTCGTCCGTGCACCCGTTCGGCACCACGACCACCTGGGCCGGATCCGCGACGACGGCGTTGCGCAGCACGCTGTCGAGGCAACGGTCGAGGACCGCGGCCTCGTTGTGTGCGGCGATGACGATGCTGGTCAATCGATTCCCCGGACGGTCGAGGTGCGGACGATGCGGGCCGGGTGGGTGAACCGCCACACCGCCCCGCTGAGGCCCACGAAGAGGGCCAGGCTGATGGCGAAGGTCGTGTAGTAGAGCGAGTCGAAGGTCCCGCCGACGACGACGGCGACCACCTGGGCGGAGACGAGGGCCACGCAGAGGTGGCGGTCCTCCTCGCGGGTGGCCCGGCGGAGCGCGATCACGGCCAGCACGACGCTGACCACGTGCACCGCGAGCAGCGCGGCCACCCCGACGACGCCACCGGTCACCAGGGTGTAGAGCCACTGGTTGTCCAGGATGGTGTCGCGCACCGGGTCGGCGAGCAGCGTCCGGGGCCCCCGGCCCAACCAGGGCCGCTGGTCGAAGAAGTGCCCCACCAGCTCGTAGTCGTTCGTCCGGCCCTCGATGCTGGGATCGACCCCGACGTTCAGAAACATCGCCTTCAGGGTGCCCAGCACTCCCGGCTTGAGGAACATGATCGCCATCACCGCGCCGGCGCCGAGGAACATGAACGTGTAGCGCAGCCGCCAGGACCAGATCGGCACCATGACGATCAGGGCGAGCGCGAGCGCCACGATGCCGGTGCGGGAGATCGACATCGGATTCGCCACGGCCGCGAGCATCGCGCACACCGCGGCCGACCACCGGTGCCACCGCTTCGGCGCGAACCGGGCCACGTGGATGGCGAACGGCACCATCATCGCCATGACCGCGCTGTACTCGATGTAGTGGACGGTGGTCCCCGCCACCCGGAACTGGCCCTCGTCGCCGCGCTGGCCGAAGCCGGCCAGACCGCCCTTGACCTCCAGGCCGGGGACCACCAGGTGCGCCGAGACGTCGTACTTGAAGACCGCCTGGATGATGCCGACGACGGCCATGAAGCCGGTGCACCACACCGCCACCCGCAGCACCCGGTTGAGCCGGTCCCAGTTGCGGATCCCGTCGGCGGCGATCAGCGCCACGCCGAGGAACTCGAACAGTTGCAGCATCGCGAAGTCCTGCGCGTTCGCCTCCTGCGTGGGCAGGCCGCGCAGCAGTCCGGCGAGGTACGACAGCAGGTTGGCGACCAGGTAGACGCAGAGCACCCAGCGGATCGGCTGCGGCCCCATCAGCAGCAGCGTCGGGTTCAGCCGCGCCAGGCACCACCAGGCGAAGAGCAGCAACGCCACCAGCAGCGCCGGCCGGCCGGCGTAGGTCAGGTTGGGCACGATCAGCGTGCCCGGCAGCACGTAGAGCAGGACGATCGTGGCGCCCAGCAGCGTCGAGACGTCCAACCGGGACCGGTGGCGACGGATGCCGTACGTGCCGTCGGCCAGGAGCGACGGCTCGAGGTCGACGGGGTGGTACCCGGTCGCGGTCGCGGTCACGGCCGCTCTGTCCTGCCTCCACGCGGCCAGGTGTTCGAGTGGGAAACCGGGAGCACGACGGTCGCGTCGGCCGACGCCGGGGCCGGGCGGCGGGGATCGGCGTCGGTCCGCACGGGGCGCTCGGCGCCGGGGTGCTCCCGCCTGGGCGGCTGCCCGGCCCGGTCACCGGCCGCCGCCTGCGGCTGCTGCGGCGGCACCCGCGGCGCGACAGCGCCGACCGCCGGTCCGGACCCGACCCGGGCCGCCGTCCCGACCTGGTTGAGCTGACCGTCGAACGAGGCCGAGGACGCCAGGTTTCCGCCGGCGGCGGGCCGGGCGGCACCCTCCGCGGCGGACGCCGGCGGCTCGGTCGCGGTGCCCGCACGGCGGCGAGCCCGCCGCCGCAGCAGGGCGTCCGCGGCGATCGTCACCCCGGCGGTGAGCAGCAGCCCGGCGCCGAGCGCCACCACCATCACCCGCATGAGCTTGGAGTTCTGGACCTCGACCTCGGTGCCGTCGTCGAGCGCGAGCGTCGTGATCAGGTCGCTCTCGGACACCTGCAGCGAGGCCTGCCGTTCGGCGACCGCCTCCTTGATCAGCGTGAGCATCCGCTGGGCGGTGGCCGTCGCCTGCTCCGGGGAACTACCCACCGCCTCGATCTCGAACAGCGGCACCCGGTCCACGGTGACGGTGACGTTGTCGGAGAGGCCGTCCGCCACCATCTGCTTCAGCACTGACTGTCGGGTCACATCGATCATCGCGGCGTTGCCCAGCGCCGCGTAGCCCAGGTCGAACCAGGGGTTCTTGATCGGCTTCTGCCGGCCGTCCGGTCCGGTGACCACCGGCGGCGGGATCAGCTGGATGTGGGCCTTCGCGCTGTAGTCCGGCGGCACGGTCTGACTCGCCACGCCGACCAGGGCCAGGGCGGCGAGCAGCAGCGGCAGGGAAATGCGCCAGCGCCGGAAGAGCAGCTTGGTCATGTCCCAGAGGTCCACTACATCCCCTTGCCGAGGTTCGGGTGAGAAAACGAGGGCGCGCCGCGGGTGACACGCGGCGAGACCGGGCGTGGGCCGATGCCACGAGCCGAGGCAAGTGTCGCCGTGCGGGCGACGCCTTGGCAAGAAAGACAAGCACACCGGGCGATAGTTCGATCCGGGGCGAGCGATGACATTGCTGACTTACTGAGCGGTCAGTCGTCAGGTTGACAGCCGGCTCAGTACCAACGGGGGATGTTCCGGGTCCTCGATTCCACGATCGTGACGGAGCGACCACCGGTCCCCGCCGCCGCATCCGGCGGCGGCACTGTGGACCGTTGCTGCGGCGCCGGCCGCTGGTCGCCGGAGGGAGCGTCCATGGCAGTGGAACAGGCGCGGGCGGGCCGGCAGGCGAGGGCCACGAACACCGGGCGGGCGCGACGACCACACGTGGCCATCGCCGTGATCAACCTGCCGGTGGAGAAGGACCGGCGGGTGATCCGGGAATGCCTCGCCCTGGAGAGCGCCGGCTACCGGGTCACGGTCATCTGCCCACGGGGTGAGCAGCGGCTCCGTCACCTGCCGGGCAGCCGGGACACCGCGATCCGGTCGTTCCGCCAGCCGTTCGCCGGCGACGGCGTGCTCTCCTTCGCCGCGGAGTTCGCCTGGGCGTTCCTCCGGGTGGCCTGGCACCTCGCCGTGCTGGTGCTCCGGCACCGGGTGGTCGCCGCGCAGGTCTGCAACCCGCCGGACGTGTTCTGGCCGCTGGCCGTGGTGATGCGGGCGACCGGCCGGGGCTGGATCTTCGACCACCACGATCTGAGCCCGGAGCTGTACGCGTGCAAGACCGGCGCGCCGCGCCCCGTCGTCACCCGGTTGCTGACCTGGTTCGAGCGGCTCTCCATGCGGTTCGCGAGCGAGGTGGTGAGCACCAACGAGTCGTACCGGCAGATCGCGCTCACCCGCGGCGGGTGCCGGCCCGAGCGGGTGACGATCGTCCGCAACGGGCCCGCCGCCGGCGAGATCGCCGCCCCCACCAGCGCCGACGCCGGCGGCCGACGGATCGTCTACGTCGGAGTGATCAACGAGCAGGATCACGTGGACCGGGCCGTCCTGGCCGCCGAACGGCTCACCGCCCGGCGCGGCCGGGACGGCTGGGAGATGGTCATCGCCGGTGACGGCGAGTGCCTGCCAGCGCTGCGGGCCATGGTCGACGAGCGGGGGCTCGGCGACGTGGTCCGGTTCACCGGCTGGCTCCAGGCTCCGGAGGTCGACGCGCTGCTGCGCGGCGCCACCCTCGGCATCCAGCCGGACGTCTTCAGCGACATGACGAACCTGTCCACGATGGCCAAGACGGTGGAGTACATGGCCCGTGGCCTGCCCGTGGTAGCGGTCGACCTGCTGGAGACCCGCCGCACGGCCGGTGACGCCGGTCACTACGTCGCCACCGGCAGCGCCGACGAGTTCGCCGAGGCGCTCGACGAACTGCTCGACGACCAGGGCCGGCTGGCCCGGATGCGGGCGATCGCGCGGGAGCGGTTCACCTCGGTGCTGGCCTGGGAGCACCAGGCCGCCGCGTATCTCGACGTCTGGCGCCGGGTGGTGCCGCTGCCGGTCGCCACGGCGACCGCCCCGCCGACCGACCGGGCGGTGCCGGTCGCCTCACCCCGCCACTCGTCTTGATCGGCGCGGCGAAGCGGGCGGGGCGGGACCGGCTCCGGCGGCTCGGTCAGGCGCGGGAACTGCGGCGGCGCACTCCCCCACGGCTGCGGTACGACCCGGACCGCCGCGGACCGGGTCTCGTCCACTACCTCAGCCCCGACGACAACAAGCCCAGCGGCGGCATCCGCAACCTCTACCGGCACGTGGACCTGCTCAACGAGGCGGGGGTGCCCGCCGCCGTGCTGCACTCCCGGCCGGGTTTCCGGGCCGACTGGTTCGTCAACCGGACCCGCGTCGCCGCCGCCGGGGAGGTGACGCTCGGCCCGCGCGATCTCCTGGTGGTACCCGAGTACTTCGGTCCGGGACTGCACCGGTTGCCGGCGCCCGCCCGGAAGCTGGTCTTCAACCAGAACGCCTACCACACCTTCGCCGAGGTGCCGCTCGACGGCACCCCGGCCGGCGCACCGTACCGGGACTGCCCCGGCGTCGAGGGGCTGCTCACCGTCTCCCGGGACAACGCCGCCCTGCTCCGCCACGCCTTCGCCGACCTCGACGTGCACCTCACCCGGGTGGTGGTCGACGAGCGGGTCTTCCACCCGCCGGCCCGTCCGGCCGGCCGGCGGATCGGCCACATGCCCCGCCGCCGCGCCGCCGAGCAGGAGCAACTGTTGCACATCCTGCGCGCCCGCGGCGTACTGGCCGGGTGGGACCTCGTGCCGATCGACGGGCTGACCGAGGCGCAGACGGCCGAGGCGCTGCGCGGTTGCCCGATCTTCCTCAGCTTCAGCGAACGCGAGGGCTTCGGCCTCCCGCCGGCCGAGGCGATGGCGAGCGGCGCGTACGTGGTCGGCTTCACCGGCCTGGGCGGGCGGGACTTCTTCGACCCCCGGTACTGCGCGCCGGTCGCCGAGGGCGACCTGCTGGGCTACGCCGTCGCCGTCGAGCGGGCGCTCCGCCGCTACGAGGAGGACCCGGCGGCCGTCGTCGCGGCCGGCCGGGCGGCCGCCGAGCGGATCCGCTCGGAGTACCACCCGGACGGGCTGCGCGCCGATCTGACGGCCGTCTACCGGACCTACCGCAGCCCCGCGGTGCCCGCCTGATCCCGACCGTACGAGGAGCGCACCGCACATGGCCACCGCCCCGGCATCCGGATCCGACGACGTCGTCGCCGTCGTCGTCGTCACGTACCACAGCGCCGCCGTCCTGCCGGGCCTGCTGGACTCCCTCGGCCCCGGGCTCGCCGGCGTGCGCTGGCACCTGACGGTGGCCGACAACGCCTCGTCGGACGGCACCGTGGACACGGTCCGGCGACTCATGCCGGCGGCGCGGATCGTGCAGACCGGCCGCAACGCCGGCTACGCGGCCGGCATCAACGCGGCGGTGGCCGCCGCGGACCCGTTCACCGCGGTCCTCATCCTCAACCCGGACGTCCGGCTCGCGCCGGGCTGCGGCGGGGTCCTGCTCGACCTGCTGCACCGCGGCGGTGACGGCATCGTCGTGCCGGTGGTGACCATGGCCGACGGCCAACCCGAGCACACCCTGCGACGCGAGCCCACCGTGCTGCGCGCGCTCGGTGACGCGTTGCTCGGCGCCGAACGGGCCGGCCGCTTCCGGCTGCTCGGCGAGGTGGTCACCGACCCCGCGAGCTACCAGCGCGAATCCTCGTCGGACTGGGCGGTCGGCTCCGCCATGCTCGTCGGCGGCCCCTGCTGGGCGACGTGCGCGCCGTGGGACGAGTCCTTCTTCCTCTACTCGGAGGAGACCGACTTCGCCCTGCGGGCCCGCGACGCCGGATTCACCACCCGGCTGGCCCCGGGAGCCCGAGCGACCCACATCGGCGGCGACTCGCGGGCGGCGCCCTGGCTGTGGCGGTTGCTCACGCTGAACAAGGTGCGCCTCTACCGGCGCCGGCACGGGCGGCTGGGCACTGCCGCGTACTGGGCGGCGATCCTGCTGCGGGAACTCAGCCGGGCCGCCCTGGGCAGCCCGACCAGCCGGGCGGCGGCGGCGGCACTGCTGCGCCCGGCGTCGCTGCGGGAGGTGCCCGGCCCGCCCGGCGACCGGCCGGTCGCGGTCGACGCCCCGGCCTGAGTCGGCGTGCCGGCGCGGTGGGGCGTGCGCCGACCCTACCGCCAGCGCTTGACCAACCCGACCGCGCCGGCGCGGGCCCGGCCGAGCAGCCCCTGCCCGAAGACGATGGCGCGCAGGCTCTCGGGCGTATCCCCGGCCCGGACGCTGTAGCGCGGTTGCAGCCACGCGCCGCCTCGGGCCGGCCGCCGGTCGCTGGTGAACACCCGGGTGTAGCCGGCCGCCCGCAACCGGGACAGCACGGTCCGGTCGTACCGGCCGAGCGGGCAGGCGGCCTGGTCGACCGGCTCGCCGGTGACCTCGGCGATCCGGTCCCGGGCGGTGTGGAACTCCTCGGTCGCCTGCCGCGGGGTGAGGCCCCGCCAGGGCCGGTGCCACATGCCGTGGCTGCCCACCGGCATCCCGTGCCGCCGCAGTTCCCGGACGCCGTCGGCGCCCACGCTGCCGGGCTCGCCCAGCCGACCGGCGATCAGGAAGAAGGTGGCGCTCGCCTGCCGTTCGAGCAGGGCGGGCAACCCCACCTCCACATCCGAGGCGTTGCCGTCGTCGAAGCTGAGCCGTGCCCGCGGCCACGAGACGACCTCGTCGAGGATCGCGTGGAACCGGTCGACGGTCACCCAGTAGCGGTCCTCCCCGGGCTCCAACTCCCGGCGCGGCGTACCGATCCCGTGGAACAGGATGTTGATCACGCGGTGGTCGGTCATGGCGCTCCTGTGCCGGGTACGAAGGGGATCGAGATTCATTCAACCGGCCTCGCTGACCGGGGGCAGTCGGCCGACCGTCCGCATTCCGGCCGCCGCGGTACCGGTCAGTACGCGCCGGAGCTGCGCACGACAGCGCTCAGCGTACGGACCAGGATCGCCAGGTCCATCGTCAACGACCAGTTCTCCACGTAGGACAGATCCAACCTGATGGACTCCTCCCAGGACAGGTCGGACCGGCCGGAGACCTGCCACAGCCCGGTGAGGCCGGGCTTGACCACCAGCCGCCGCCGCATGTCCGGCGGGTAGTTGGCCACCTCCCGGGGCAGTGGCGGCCGCGGCCCGACCAGCGACATGTCGCCCCGGACCACGTTGACCAGCTGCGGGAGTTCGTCCAGCGACAGCCGGCGCAGCCACCGCCCGAGCGGGGTCACCCGTGGGTCGTCCCGCATCTTGAACAGTTCCCCGTCGGTCTCGTTGCGGTCCAGCAGCTCCGCCAGCCGGTCCTCGGCGTCCAGGTACATCGTCCGGAACTTGTAGATGACGAACAGGCGGCCGTTGCGGCCGACCCGCTCCTGACGGAAGATCGCCGGGCCGCCGGCATCCGGGCTCAGCCGGATCAGCAGGGCGATCGTGACCAGCAGCGGCGCGGCGAGCACCAGCAGCAGCAGCGCCGAGACGCGGTCGGTGACCGCCTTGACGAACCGCGGCCCGCCCTTGAGCCGCGGGTGCTCGACGTGCAGCATCGGCAGCCCGTCGACCGGACGGATGGTGGTCCGGTCCCCGGTGACGTCGACCAGGCTGCTGGCCACGATGAGGGCGACCTCGTCGCGTTCCAGTTGCCAGCCCAGCCGGCGCAGGGACGCTCCGGCCATCTCGGGGCAGGACAGCACCACGACGGTGTCCGCTCCCGCTCGTGCGACGGCACTCGCCACCTCCTCGAACGTGCCGAGCACCGGCGGCAGCGGGCCGGCGGCGCGCGGCCGCAGCGGATCGGCCACCCCGTACGGCAGGCAGGCGCCGACCACTCCCAGCCCGTGGTAGCGCTCGCGGCGCAGCCGCCGGGCCATCTCGGCGACCGCGACCTCGTGCCCGACCAGGATCACCCGGTGCAGCCGTTCGCTCCGCGCCCACGAGCGGTGCAGGCGCTGCCGGACGAGATACCGCATCGCGACACCGGCGACGGTGGTCAACGGCATCGCGACCACCACGTAGCCGCGGGCGAGCCGGAAATCGAACGCGAGCGAAACGACGGCGAGCGTGGCAATCAGCGCGAGACCGGAGCGGAACACCCGCGCGTACTCGTCATTCCCGACGAATAGATAACGTGTTTCGTACGCTCGGTTGAGGGTCAGGACGAGCATCCAGGCGAATGGCAGAGTAATGGTGAGCCAGAGATGGCCCCGGTTGACCGGCTCGGCCGTTTCCTGACCGAATCGACCGACCATGGCCGCCGCCGCCGAAACCAGTCCCACCGCCAGGTCGACCAGACACAGGGTGGCGACGTAACGGGACTGCCAGCCACCGCGGCCCGACCCGGCCGCCGCCGCCGCCGACATCGGCGCCGGGTCGGCGGCGGAGTCGACGACCGGAGCAACCTCCACCGAGTTCACGCGGCCTCCATCGCTCGTCGGCCAGCCGTCCGCCGGGCGTCTCTCGTCAGCTTGAAATGGTGCGGTACGCGCAATGAAGCGCAGCCAGAAATTGCCGGTCCGGGAAGCGCCGGTGCGATACCGGCCAACCTGAGGATGGGTGATCGGGGCGCGCTTCGCCAGCACAGTTTCGCTTTTCCCGGCGCGAAGTCCAGTTACCGACAACAGAAACCGTGCGGATCGTTGCGCGGGGTACCGACCCGGCTGGCGGCAATGGTCCGTCCAGGTGTCGGAGATCATCCGTCGGGGCCCGGCCGGGCCGCACTTTCGGACGGCCGGAAAGGATGCCGGCACCGGCCGCCGGGCGTCGGCACGTGATCGCTTCGCCGACCCCCGGTCGGCCGGCCGCCCACCCCGCACGGGACCAACGGCCCGGTGGACGGGACCACCGGCACTGACCCGGCGCCGCGGGTACGGGCAGACTGGAACCGGACGAAGGAGGACGGCATGACCATCGAATCCGGTGCCCCCGTCGTGGTGGGTGTGGACGGTTCCGCCGCCGCGCTGGACGCGGTGCGGGTGGCCGCGCGGGAGGCGGAGTACCGGCAGCGTCCGCTGCGGATCGTGCACGCGTTCATCTGGCCGCTGATGAACACCCCGCTGGGACCGGTGCCGGGTGGACCGGCCGACGGCGGGCTGCGCAACCAGGCCGAGCGCTACGTCGACGAGGCGATGGCCGAGGCCGCCAAGGTCGCCCCGGAGGTACGGGTCACCGGTGCCGTGGTCGACGGCGCGGCCACCCCGGTGCTGCTGGACGAGTCCCGCGACGCCGCCCTGGTGGTGCTCGGCCACCGCGGGCTCGGCGGTTTCGCCGGACTGCTGATCGGGTCGGTCACCGTGCAGGTCTCCGCCCGGGCGCAGAGCCCGGTGCTGGTGGTCCGGGGCGAGCCGCGCGCCGACGGCCCGGTGGTGGTGGGCGTGGACGGTTCCGACCTGTCCACCGAGGCGGTCGGGTTCGCGTTCGAGGAGGCGTCCCGGCGGGGGGTCCCGCTGGTCGCGGTGCACGCCTGGCTCTACCCGCAGCCGGCCGGCCCGGGTGAGATCCTGCCGCTGGTCTACGACGTCGAGGCGTTCGGCGACGAGGAGGAGCGCGTGCTCGCCGAGTCGCTGGCCGGCTGGTCCGAGCGCTACCCGGACGTGCCGGTGCAGCGCCGGCTGGTGCGGGGTTCACCGGCCCGGGCGCTGGTCGAGGAGTCGAAGACCGCACAACTGGTGGTTGTCGGGGCGTACGGCCGGGGTGCGCTGACCGGGTTGCTGCTCGGTTCGGTCAGCCACGCGGTGCTGCACCACGCGCACTCGCCGCTGGCGATCGTGCGGCGCCGGCGTACCGCCGACAGGTCCTGACCCCCGCGTCGCCGCGCCGGCCGGTCCCCCGGCCGGCGCGGCGGCGCGCCCACCGCCGATCGACGCGCGACGGGTACGGGGAAACATCGGCCGGCCCCGGGTGACACCCGGACAATGACCTGATCGAGGACCTGGAGGGCAGATGAACCGACCTGTCGTGGTGGGAGTGGACGGATCCCCGTCGAGCCTGGTGGCGGCGGAGCACGCCGCGCAGGCCGCGGTGGGCCGCGGCTGCCCGCTGCACCTGGTGCACGGCTACCTGCACCCGCTCGGATACGGCGTGCCGCTCAACCCGTACGACGTGGGCATCCCGGCGCCGACCGAACAGGCGCAGAAGATGTTGGAGCAGACCGCCACCGACCTGGTCGGGCGCTGGCCGGGGCTGACCGTCGAGGCACGCCAGGTCGCCGGCGGGCCGGGGGCCACGCTGGTCGAGGAGTCGAAGCGCGCGGAGCTGGTCGTGGTGGGCAGCCGCGGCCACGGCGGGTTCGCCGGACTGCTGCTCGGTTCGGTAGGCAGCCAGGTCGCCGCGCACGCGCACTGCCCGGTGTTGGTGGTCCGGCCCGCCGAGCAGCCGGTGCTGACCACCGGGCCGGTGCTGGTCGGGGTGGACGGATCCGAGTCGGCGGAGCTGGCCGTCGGGTACGCCGCCGACGAGGCGGCCCGCCGGCAGGCGGGGCTGGTGCTGGTGCACGTCGCGCCGGCGGACGGGGAGGCCGGCGTGCCGCCGGAGCTGGGCGACCTGCTGACCACCGCCGCCGCGGCGGTGCGCGGCAGCCACCCCGGGGTGGCCGTCGAGGAGCGCGTGCTGCGGGCGGCCGGCCCCGGGCCGGCCCTGGTCGGCGCGAGCCGGGACGCCGCCCTGGTGGTGGTCGGCTCGCGGGGCCGGGGCGGGTTCACCGGGATGCTGCTCGGGTCGGTCAGCCAGGCCGTGGTGCAGCACGCGCACTGCCCGGTGCTGGTCGCCCACCCCTACGGCCACGCCCGCTGATCGCTGCACGGCCCGGGGTCACGCCGTCCCTGCCGGCGTGACCCCGGGGTCCGTGTGGTCGCCGCTCAGCCGTCGGCGCGGCCGAGCAGGTCCTCGAAGCTGGTGGTGAGGGCGAACGGGTCGGCCGGGCCGGTGGAGACCGGCCGCCGGTGGATCTGTTCGGCCAGTTCGGTGGCGGCCCGGTCGATCCGGCGCCGCAGCGCCCCGTCGGCCGTCCCGCCGGACCAGTCCTCCGGCGCGGCGAAGACCGCCGTCGGCACCACCACCGCGTGCAGGTAGGCGAACAGCGGCCGCAGCGCGTGCTCCAGGGCGAGCGAGTGCCGGGCCGTGCCGCCGGTCGCGGCGACCAGCACCGGCCGGTCGGCCAGGGCCTCGGCGTCGACCAGGTCGAAGAACGACTTGAACAACCCGTTGTACGACGCGTTGAAGATCGGCGTGACGGCGATCAGGCCGTCGGCGCCGGTGACCATGTCCAGCGTCGCCCGCAGCGACTCCGACGGGAAGCCGGTGAGCAGGTGGTTCATCACGTCGTGGGCGTGCTCGCGCAGGTCGACCGGGTGCACGTCGACCGCCTCGGCCCGGGCGACCAGCGCGTCGCGGGTGGCCGCGGCGAGCTGGTCGGCGAGGAGCCGGGTGGACGACGGCTGGCTGAGGCCGGCCGAGACGACGGCGAGGGTGCGACTGTTCATCGGGCCGCCCCGGGGGCCTTGCCGGTGACGTCGTCCACGGCGTGGACCGTGCTGTCCTTGGCGCCACCCGCCGCGGCGACCAGCGGGGCGTGTGTGGGCGCCTCGGGCACGTGCGCCGGACGCAGCGTGTCGAACTCCTTGCGCAGCACCGGGACCACCTCCTCGCCGAGGATGTCGAGCTGCTGCAGCACCGTCTTCAGCGGCAGGCCGGCGTGGTCGATCAGGAAGAGCTGCCGCTGGTAGTCCCCGACGTAGTCGCGGAAGCCCAGGGTGCGGTCGATGACCTGCTGCGGGCTGCCCACGGTCAGCGGGGTCTGCGCGGTGAACTCCTCCAGCGACGGGCCGTGCCCGTAGACCGGCGCGTTGTCGAAGTACGGCCGGAACTCGCGGACCGCGTCCTGCGAGTTGCGCCGCATGAACACCTGCCCGCCGAGCCCGACGATGGCCTGGTCGGCGGAGCCGTGGCCGTAGTGCTCGAAGCGCTGCCGGTAGAGCCCGACCATCCGCTGGGTGTGCTCCCTGGGCCAGAAGATGTGGTTGGCGAAGAAGCCGTCCCCGTAGTAGGCGGCCTGCTCGGCGATCTCGGGGCTGCGGATCGAGCCGTGCCAGACGAACGGCGGCACGCCGTCGAGCGGGCGCGGGGTCGCGGTGAACGACTGCAACGGGGTGCGGAACCGGCCCTTCCAGTCCACCACGTCCTCGCGCCAGAGCCGGCGCAGCAGGTCGTAGTTCTCGATCGCGAGCGGGATGCCGTTGCGGATGTCCTGCCCGAACCACGGGTAGACCGGGCCGGTGTTGCCGCGACCCATCATCAGGTCCACCCGGCCGTCGGCCAGGTGCTGCAGCATCGCGTAGTCCTCAGCGATCTTCACCGGGTCGTTGGTGGTGATCAGGGTGGTGGCGGTGGAGAGCAGCAGCCGGGACGTCCGGGCCGCGATGTAGCCCATCATGGTGGTGGGCGACGAGGGCACGAACGGCGGGTTGTGGTGCTCGCCGGTGGCGAAGACGTCGAGGCCGACCTCCTCGGCCTTGAGCGCGATGGTCACCATCGCCTTGATCCGCTCATGCTCGGTCGGCTCGCGACCGTTGGTCGGGTCGACCGTGACGTCGCCGACGGTGAAGACTCCGAACTGCATGACCAGCTCCTCGCGTTGTCCGCCGGGGCCGACGCGGCGCCCGGACGCACCCCACAACATATTTGACGAGTCAACTATTCCGCCGGCGGTGGCACCGGCGGTGGCGGCCGTCACGTCGGCGCACGCCCCGGGGCTCGTCAGTGCTTCCGCGCGGCGGCGTCCCGGACCGCCCGGTCGCGGCACCGGCCGAGCACGGTGTTGACCAGCGACGCGTCCCGGTCGCGCAGCGGGTACCCGACGGACCAGTGGATCCGGTACGCCGCCTCGGCCGGGTCGTCGTTCAGCCCGTCCGGATCGCTCCCCCAGGTGACGCACATCGCCTGCGCCTGATCCTGGTGGCGGCTCAGCAGCCGCCGGTGATGCGCGAGGGGGTCGCCGATCATCCGAGCAGTGCGCCGCGCCCGCGCCGGCCACGTGGCCCCTGCCGGCGCACGCTGGGCGCCCCCACCCACCTGCCAACGGACGCCCGGGACGACCGGCGGACGGCCGGCGGTCGCGGGTGGTGCGGTCGCGGGCGATGCCGGCGACCTCCCGCGCGGAGCACGACCGGCAACACCGCCGCCGGGTACCTGACGGAAGATGTCAGCCTCGGCGGGCAGGATGGCCCGCATGAGCGAACGCGCCGCAGGCGGCTTCACGCTGGACAGCTGGGACGAGGAACCGTACGACGAGGGCGGGGGCGGCACCCTCGCCGAGGCCCGGATCACCAAGTCCTTCACCGGCGACCTGGTCGGCACGAGCGTCACCCGGATCCTGATGTGCCGCACGCCGGTCGAGTCCTCCGCCGCGTACGTGGGGTTCGAGCGGTTCACCGGCACCCTGGCCGGGCGCCGGGGCAGCTTCGTGCTGCACCACACCGCGGGCAGCGACACCGAGACCGGGTCGCGGCTGTCCTGGACGGTGGTGCCCGACTCGGCCACCGACGAGCTGCGCGGCCTGCGCGGCGGCGGGCGGATCGTGGTGGGTCCGGACGGCGGCCACACCTACCAGCTGGACTACCGGCTCGACTGAGGTCCGGCGCGGTGGCTGACCGCCGGCGCCGCACGCCCCCGCGGTCAGCCGCCGGCGACCGAGGGCAGCACCTGCACCTCGGCCGCCTCGGGCACCGGGGCGTCCAGCCCGCCGAGGTGCCGGCAGTCCTCCCCGTCGACGTAGACGTTGACGTAGCGGCGCAGCTCGCCCCGCTCGTCGCGGATCCGCCGGGCCAACCGGGGCCAGGAGCCGGCCAGGTCGTCGAGAACGGCCCGCAGGGTGCCCGACGCGGCGACCGTCAGCCGGCTCGCGCCCCCGGCCTCGCCGCGCAGCGGGCCGGGCACCAGCACGGTGACCACGTCACACCTCCGCGGCCCGGACGCAGAGCACGTCGGGCAGGTGCGCGGCCACCCGGGACCAGGAGTCGCCCTCGTCGCGGCTGGCGTAGACCTCGCCGGAGCGGGTGCCGAAGTAGACCCCGCCGGGGGTGGCGTCGTCGGCGCACATCGCGTCGCGCAGCACCGCCGGATAGAACGGCCCCTCCGGCAGGCCGGTGCTCGCCGGCTGCCAGGTGGCGCCGGCGTCGGACGAGCGGAACACCCGGCAGCGCCGGTCGACCGGGAAGCGCTCGCTGTCGGCGGCGAGCGGGAAGGTGAAGACCGAGTCGGGGCGGCCGGGCAGGCTCACGATCGGGAAGCCGAAGTCGCTGGGCAGGCCGTCGGCGATCGACGACCAGGTGTGCCCGTCGTCGTCGGAGCGGTAGACGCCGTGGTGGTTCTGCGCGTAGAGCCGGTCGGGGCTGCCGGCGTCCCGGGCGACCTTGTGCACGCACTGCCCGAACTCGGGCCACTCGTCGGGCAGGAAGTAGGCCCGGATGCCGGTGTTGCCCGGCGCCCAGCTGGCACCGCCATCGGTCGACCGGTAGACACCACCGGTGGACATCGCCACCAGGAGCCGGTCGGCGTCGGTGGGATGCGGCAGCACGGTGTGCACCGCCTGGCCGCCGAAGCCCGCGCCCCACTGCTCGCGGTGCGGGTGCTCCCAGAGCGCGCGGACCAGCTGGTAAGTGATCCCGCCGTCGGTGGAGCGGAACAGCGCGGACGGCTCGGTGCCGGCCCAGACCACGTCGGGCTGGTCGGCGCCGGCCGGGGTGAGCTGCCAGACCCGGCCCAGGGTGGCGCCGGTGTCGGCCGGGAAGGCCACCGGCGCCTCGTCCGGCTCCCGCCAGGAGGCGCCGAGGTCGTCGCTGCTGGCGACGCTGGGGCCGAAGTGCGAGCTGGTGGTGCCGGCCAGCAGCCGGGGCGTGCCCCGCCGGGTGTCGATGGCTACCGCGTAGACGCCGGTCATCGGGAAGTGCGGGCCGCTCACCTCCCAGCTGCGCCGGTCGTCCGTGCTGGTGGCGAGGAAGAGACCCTTCGCCGTCCCGATCGCGAGCAGTGTGGCCATCGCCGCTGTCCTCCGTCTCGTCGGCGAGCGCGTGCGGCGTGATTATGACCACACCCTCCGACAGAATTGCCAGAGCGCGCCGCCGGCGGCCGGCTTCGCGGGGTCAGCGGCGGGTGCGCGGCACGTGTCGGCGGTAGGCGCTCACCGTCGGGTCGCCGGCGATCCAGAACCGCCAGGGCACGTCGTGCGCGCCGGTCACCCCCACCCGCGGCCCGGCGGCGACCGCCTCGGCCGGCACCGGGGCGTCGCCCGGACGCAGCCGGACCGGCCCGTCACCGAGCAGGTGGGTGCCGTAGGCCGAGCGGTCGATGCCGAGCGCCGCGCAGAGCCGGGCCGGCCCGCGGGCCAGGTCGACGTCCCGGCGTACGGCGGGGCGCCGGGCCCGGGCCACGGCCAGCCCGTCGACCACCTCGCCGGCGCGCAGCAGCACGGCGGCCGCCTCTCCCACCGGTCCGGTGACCACGTTCACGCACCAGTGCATGCCGTAGGTGAAGTAGACGTAGGCGTGCCCGGCCGGGCCGAACATGACCGCGTTGCGCGGGGTGCGCCCGCGATGGGCGTGCGAGGCGGGATCGCCGGCCGTCCCCGCGTACGCCTCGACCTCGGTGATCCGGACGGTCACCCCGCCGGCGGTCAGCCGGCAGCCGAGCAGCCCGCGGGCCGCCGGCAGCACCGGACCGGCGAGCAGGTCGGCGAGATCGGCGAGCCCGGCCGGCTCGGCCACGTCGGCCGGCTCGGCGAGGTCCGCCGGCCGTCGGTCGGGGTGCGCCACCACGGGTCCGACCCTATCCGGCCGGCACACCGGCCGCCGGACGCTGCCGCCCGGCCCCGGCTCGGCCCGCGACCGGGCGCGTCGGCCGAGGCGCTCCGGCCTGATGGACCCCCACTTAAATAGTCTGTTGAAAACGTCCCGTTGATGTGATGGGGTCGGGGCATGACCGAGGACGTCTTCACCGCGCCCGACGCCGGCCGCGCCCGCGCCGAGCGCACCTACGCCGCCCTGCACCGGATCGCCGAGCGGCACGCCGGCACCGACGCGCGCCGCCGGCGGCACACCAACCCCTACCTGCCGGACCCGTACGAAGCGATCGCGCTGGTGACCGCGCTGGCGGCCGGCGGCGCCGAGCCGGAGCCGGGCGAGGAGCCGGTCGACGACGGCGACCTCACCGCGGCGCTCACCCTGCTCCCGCACCTGCGCGCCGAGGTCGACGCGCTGGAGGCCGGCCTGCTGACCCTGGCCCGCGGCCGCGGCCTGACCTGGCAGGCGATCGCCTACGGCCTCGGCCTCGGCAGTGCCCAGGCGGCCAAGCAACGCTTCGAACGCCTCTCCGCCCGCACCGCCGCCGGCGACTGACCCGATCGTCCGCTGTGGAGCGGGCGCCGGCCCTGCCCGGCGACATCCGATCAGCGGGTCGGCGACGGGTACGGCGGATGTGCCGGTGCGTCGGGGAGACTGGGGCGGACGTGCCGGGGACCGAGCGGCGGGAGGGGCGATGGAGCGGGCCGAGATGCTGGCGTACTGCCTGGCGAAGCCGGGTGCCTGGCTGGACCAGCCGTGGGAGGGCGACGAGGTGGTCAAGGTGGGCAGCCGGATCTTCGCGTTCCTCGGCTCGCCGGCCAACCCGCCGACGATCGGGGTGAAGTGCGGCCCGAGCCGGGAGGTGGCCGACGAGTGGCTGCACCGGCACCCGGACGACGCCCGGGTGATGCCCTACATCGGCCGGTCCGGCTGGAACACGCTGCGGCTGGACGGCGGGATCGACGACGAGGAGCTGACCGAGGCGGTCGACGCGTCGTACGACGCGGTGGTGGCGAAGCTGCCGAAGCGGGAGCGGCCGACGGCCTGACCCGGGCCGGACGCCGGGCCGGCCGCGCCCCGCCACGTACGTCCGGGGAACCGCCACTCGGCGAGCACTGAGGCGGCAGTTCCCCTGACGTCGCGTGGACTCAGCGCGGGACGACGCGCTCGGCGGCCCACTCCCGCCAGCCGGCCAGCTTGTCCGCAGCGGCGGCGAGCTGGTCGGCGACCGGCCCGGGGCCGGTGGAGCCGGGCGTGGTCCGGGCCGCGAGCGCGGAACGGACCGAGAGCACGTCGCGCACCGACGGGTCGAGGTGCTCGCTCACCGCGGCCAGGTCGGCGTCGGAGACCTCGTCGAGCGCGCAGTCCCGGGCCACGCAGAGCGCCACCAGCCGGCCGGTGATCTCGTGCGCGTCGCGGAACGGCACGCCCCTGCGGACCAGCCAGTCGGCCACCTCGGTGGCCAGCGAGAACCCGACCGGCGCGGACGCGACCAGCCGGTCCACCCGGACGGTCATCGTGGAGATCATCCCGGCGAGCGCCGGGAGCAGCAGTTCGAGGGTGTCGACCGCGTCGAAGGCCGGCTCCTTGTCCTCCTGCATGTCCCGGTCGTAGGTCATCGGCAGGCCCTTGAGCATGGTGAGCACGCTCATCAGCCCGCCGACCAGGCGACCGGACTTGCCCCGGGCCAGCTCGGCGATGTCCGCGTTCTTCTTCTGCGGCATGATCGACGAGCCGGTGGCGAAGGCGTCGTCCAGCTCGACCCAGCCAAACTCCTGCGAGGTCCAGAGCACCACCTCCTCGCCGAGGCGGGACAGGTGCACGCCGATCATCGCGGTGACGAAGAGAAACTCGGCGACGAAGTCCCGGTCGGCCACGGCGTCCATCGAGTTGGCGAAGGACGTGCGGAAACCCAGCTCCTTCGCGACGGCGACCGGGTCCAGCGGCAGGCCGGAGCCGGCCAGCGCGCCCGCGCCGAGCGGGCTGACCGCCGTTCGGTGGTCCCAGTCGCGCAGCCGCTCCAGGTCCCGCAGCAGCGGCTGGACGTGCGCGAGCAGCCAGTGCCCGAAGGTGACCGGCTGGGCGTGCTGGAGGTGGGTCATGCCGGGGGCGGCGGTGTCCACGTGCCGCTCGGCCTGCTCGACCAGCGCCTCGGCCAGTTCGACCAGCCGGGCGGCCACGCCCCGGGCATGGTCGCGCAGGTAGAGCCGCAGGTCCGTGGCGACCTGGTCGTTGCGCGACCGGCCGGCACGCAGCTTGCCGCCGAGGCTGCCCAGCCGCTCCAGCAGGCCGCGCTCCAGCGCGGTGTGCACGTCCTCGTCGTCCACCGTGGGGCGGAACTCCCCGGAGGCGCAGGCCGCCTCCAGGTCGTCCAGGGCGGCCAGGATCCGGCCCAGTTCCTCCGGGTCGAGCAGGCCGGCGCCGGCCAGGACCCGGGCGTGTGCCCGGGAGCCGGCGATGTCGTACGGCGCCAGCCGCCAGTCGAACTGCACGCTCACCGACAGCCGGGCCAGGGCCTCGGCGGGGCCGCCGGCGAACCGGCCGCCCCACAGGCTGGTGCGGTTGGTGGCGGCGCTGTTCTCGGTCAGGCTCTTGTCGTCCACCCCACCCATTGTGGCAGCGCTCACCTTTCGCTCCCGACTGCGGGGCTCACCCGCTGCGCTCCTTCACTCCTCGCGCGCGCACCCACGATCAGGCGCCACCCAGCCGGGCGTCCCGGGCCGCCGCCATCCTGCTCGGCAGGCCCCACAGCTGCACGAAGCCCTTGGCGAGGGACTGGTCGAAGGTGTCGCCGGTGTCGTAGGTGGCCAGGCCGAAGTCGTAGAGGCTGGCCTCGGAGCGCCGGCCGGTCACGGTGGCCCGGCCGCCGTGCAGGGTGAGCCGCACCTCGCCGGAGACGTGCTGCTGGGCGTCGTCGATGAACGCGTCCAGCGACCGCTTCAGCGGCGAGAACCACAGGCCGTCGTAGACCAGCTCGCCCCAGCGCTGGTCCACGCTGCGCTTGAACCGGGCCAGGTCGCGCTCGACCGTGACCGCCTCCAGCTCCTGGTGAGCGGTGATCAGCGCGATCGCGCCCGGCGCCTCGTACACCTCGCGGCTCTTGATGCCGACCAGCCGGTCCTCGACCATGTCGAGCCGGCCGACGCCCTGGGCGCCGGCGCGCCGGTTGAGCTCCAGGATCGCCTGGTACGGGGTGACCGTCTCGCCGTCCACGGCGACCGGCACGCCGGCATCGAAGGTGATCACCACCTCGTCGGGGTCGCGCTCCTGGGCCGGGTCCGAGGTGTACGAGTAGAGGTCCTCGATGGGGCCGTTCCAGATGTCCTCGAGGAAGCCGGTCTCCACCGCGCGGCCCCACAGGTTCTGGTCGATCGAGTACGGCGACTTCGCCGACACGTCGATCGGCAGGCCCTTCTCCTCGGCGAAGGCGATCGCCTTGTCCCGGGTCCAGGCGAAGTCCCGGGCCGGCGCGATGATCTTCAGGTCTGGCGCGAGCGCGCCCAGGCCGACCTCGAAGCGGACCTGGTCGTTGCCCTTGCCGGTGCAGCCGTGCGACACGATCGTGCCGCCGTACTTCTTCGCGGCCGTGACCAGGTGCTTGACGATCAGCGGCCGGGACAGCGCGGAGACCAGCGGGTAGCGGTCCATGTAGAGGGCGTTGGCTCGGATCGCCGGCAGGCAGTACTCGGCGGCGAACTCGTCGCGCGCGTCGACCACCTCGGACTCCACCGCGCCGCAGTCCAGCGCGCGCTGGCGGATGACGTCGAGGTCCTCGCCACCCTGCCCGACGTCGACCGCCACCGCGATCACCTCGGCGCCGGTCTGCTCGGCCAGGTACGGGATGGCGACGGAGGTGTCCAGCCCTCCGGAGTACGCCAGGACGACCCGCTCGGTCATGGTGTGGTGCTCCCTTCAACGTTCTCATCCCGGCGGGCCCAGCCGGCGAGCTTCTCGCCGAGCGCGGCCCCGCCGACGCCCTCGCGGGCCACGACGAGGATGGTGTCGTCGCCGGCGATGGTGCCGACGACCTCGGGCAGACCCGCTCGGTCCACCGCGCTGGCCAGGTAGTGCGCCGCGCCCGGCGGGGTGCGCAGCACGGCGATGTTGCCGCTGTGGTCGACCCCGTTGAGCAGCTCGCGCAGCAGCCGCACCAACCGGGCCGGAGCGGCCTCGGCCTCGCGCAGCGGCCGCTGGCCGTCCTCCGGGATCAGGTAGACGGCCCGCCCGTCGCCGCCGCGGACCGTGACCGCCCCCAGCTCCTTGAGGTCCCGGGAGAGGGTGGCCTGGGTGACCTGGATGCCGTCGCCGACGAGCAGGTCGGCCAGTTCGGTCTGCGAGTGGATCGCCTTGTCGCGGATCAGCTCGACGATGCGGGCGTGCCGGGCGGCGCGGGTCAGCGGGGCGGTCATCGGTTCTCCCTGGTCGCGGTGGCGCCCGGCGCCGCCGCGTCGGGTGCCGCGGTCGCGGCATCGAGGAGGAACGTGAGCAGCGCCTTCTGGGCGTGCAGCCGATTCTCCGCCTGGTCGAAGACGGCGCTGCACGGGCCGTCGAGCACCTCGTCGGTGATCTCCTCGCCCCGGTGCGCGGGCAGGCAGTGCAGCACGATCGCGTCCGGGGCGGCCTGGCCGAGCAGTTCGGCGTTGACCTGGTACGGCCGGAACGGGGTGATCCGGTCCAGCCCGTCGTCCTCCTGGCCCATCGAGGTCCAGGTGTCGGTGGCCAGCACGTCGGCGTCCTTGACCGCCTCGGCCGGGTCGGTCAGCACGTTCACCGAGCCGCCGGTGCCGGCGGCGATCGCGGCGGCCCGGGCCACCACCGCGGAGTCGGGGGCGAAGCCGGCCGGGCCGGCCACCCGTACGTGCATCCCGGCGGTCGCCCCGGCCAGCAGGTACGAGTGGGCCATGTTGTTGGCCCCGTCGCCGAGGTACGCCAGCGTGCGCCCGGCGGTGCCGCCACACCGCTCCCGGACGGTGAGCAGGTCGGCCAGGAGCTGGCAGGGGTGGAAGCCGTCGGTGAGCGCGTTGACCACCGGCACGCTCGCCCCGGCGGCCACCTCGGCGATCCGGTCGTCACCGTGGGTCCGCAGCACGATCGCCGCGACGTAGCGGGACAGCACCCGCCCGGCGTCGGCGAGGGTCTCGCCCCGGCCGAAGTGGGTGACCTGGGTGTCCACCACCAGCGGATGTCCGCCCAGTTCGGCGATGCCGGCGTCGAAGGAGATCCGGGTGCGCAGGCTCTGCTTGTCGAAGAGCACCGCCACCGACCGTGGCCCGGCCAGCGGCCGGTAGGCGAACCGGTCCACCTTCATCCGCGCGGCCAGGTCCAGCACCGCCGACTGCTCGGCGGGGGTCAGGTCGTCGTCACGCAGGAAGTGCCGGGGGCTCATGGGGTCGTCTCCGGGGCGGTCGGGGTGGGGACGGCGGCCGGCGCCGCGGTCGGGACGGTCGCCGTCGGGGCGGTCGCGCCAGTGGTGGGAACGGTCGGGGCTGTCGCGCCGGCGGCGGCGGGGGCGGTGGCGCCCAGGGCGGCGGGCAGCGCGGCCAGGAACGCGTCGACCTGGGCGGCGGTGAGGATCAGCGGCGGGGCGAGCCGGACCACGCCGGGTTGCACCGGGTTGACCAGGAAGCCGGTCTCCCGCAGCGCCTCGGCCAGCACCGCCGCCACCGGGGCGGTGAGCACCACGCCGAGCAGCAGGCCGGCGCCGCGCACCGCGCCCACCAGCGGGTGGCCGAGCGCCTCGACGCCCCGGCGCAGCCGCTCGCCGACCCGCTTGACGTGGTCGAGCAGCCCTTCGCCGGCGATGGTGCTCACCACCGCCAACGCGGCCGCGCAGCTGACCGGGTTGCCGCCGAAGGTGGTGCCGTGCGAGCCCGGGCTGAGCAGGTCGGCGGCCCGGCCGAAGGCCAGGCAGGCGCCGAGGGGCAGCCCGCCGCCGAGCCCCTTGGCCAGGGTGACCACGTCCGGCTCGACGCCCTCGGCCTGGTGGGCGAACCAGTGCCCGGTGCGCCCGATGCCGGTCTGCACCTCGTCGAGGACCAGCAGCGCGCCGTGCCGGGCGGTGATCCGCCGGGCGGCGGCCAGGTAGCCGGCCGGGGGGACGACCACGCCGTTCTCGCCCTGGATCGGCTCCAGGATGACCATCGCGGTGGCGTCGGTGACCGCCGCCTCCAGCGCGGCGACGTCGCCGTAGTCGACGTGGGTGACCTCGCCGGGCAGCGGCCGGAACGGGTCGGCCTTGGCCGGCTGGCCGGTGAGCGCCAGCGCGCCCATGGTGCGGCCGTGGAAACCGCCCCGGGTGGCGACCACGTGGGTGCGGCCGGTGAGCCGGGACAGCTTGAACGCCGCCTCGTTGGCCTCCGCGCCGGAGTTGGCGAAGAAGACCCGGCCGGGGCGGCCGGCGAGCGCCAGCAGCAGCTCCGCGAGGGCCACCGGCGGCTCGGCGACATAGAGGTTGGAGACGTGCCCGAGCGTCGCGACCTGCTTGGACACGGCGGCCACCACGGCCGGGTGGGCGTGGCCGAGGGCGTTCACCGCGATCCCGCCGACCAGGTCGACGTACTCCCGGCCGGCCTCGTCGACCACGACCGCGCCGGAGCCGGCGACCAGGGCCAGCGGCGGTGTGCCGTAGTTGTCCATCATGGCCTGCGACCAGCGCTCGACGAGGGTGCTCATGACGGCACGGACCCTTCCTTGTTCGCGACCGCGGGGCCTGGCCGCTCCGCTCCCGCACCCTCCGCGTCGACGACCATGGTGCCGAACCCCTCCGAGGTGAAGACCTCGAGCAGGGTGGAGTGGGCGACCCGGCCGTCGACGACGTGCGCGGCGGGCACCCCCTGCCGCACCGCGCGCAGGCAGGCCTCCATCTTGGGGACCATCCCCGACTCCAGGCGCGGCAGCAGCTTCGCCAGTTCGTCGGTGCTGATCTCGGAGACCAGGCTGTCGGTGTCCGGCCAGTCGGCGTAGAGGCCGGGCACGTCGGTGAGGACGACCAGCTTGCGCGCGGCCAGGGCGACCGCGAGCGCGGCGGCGGCGGTGTCGGCGTTGAGGTTGTGCAGCACGCCGTCGGCGTCCGGGGCGACGGTGGAGATGACCGGGATCCGGCCGGCCGCGATCAGGTCGGTGACCGCCGAGACGTCGACCGACTCCACGTCGCCGACCTGCCCGACGTCCACCGGCTGGCCGTCGACGTACGCGGGCCGGCGCACCGCGGTGAACAGCCCGGCGTCCTCGCCGGAGAGGCCGACCGCGAACGGGCCGTGCGCGTTGATCAGCCCGACCAGTTCCCGGCCGACCTGGCCGACCAGCACCATCCGGACCACGTCCATCGCCTCCGGGGTGGTGACCCGCAGGCCGCCGCGGAACTCGCTGTCGATGCCGAGCCGGCCGAGCATGGCGGAGATCTGCGGCCCGCCGCCGTGCACCACGACCGGCTTCAGGCCGGCGTAGCGGAGGAAGACCATGTCCGCGGCGAAGGCGCGTTGCAACTCGGGGTCGACCATGGCGTTGCCGCCGTACTTGACCACGACGGTGGAGCCGGAGAAGCGGGCCAGCCAGGGCAGCGCCTCGATCAGCGTGGCGGCCTTGGCCTGGGCGCGGGTGAGGTCGGTGGTGAGGCTCATGTCGAGTAGGCCGAGTTCTCGTGCACGTACGCGTGGGAGAGGTCGTTGGTCCAGACGGTGGCCGCGGCGTCGCCGGCGTGCAGGTCGATCCGGATGGTGACGTCCCGCCCGCTGAGGTCGACCTTCGACCGGTCCTCGGCGGCGGCGCCGGAGCGGCACACCCAGACCTCGTTGACCGCGACGTCGATCCCGTCCGGTTCGAAGGCGGCGGCGGTGGTGCCGACGGCGGCGAGGATCCGGCCCCAGTTCGGGTCGTTGCCGAACAGCGCGGTCTTGACCAGGTTGTTGCGGGCCACCGCCCGGCCGACCTCGACCGCGTCGTCCTCGCTGGCCGCGCCGACCACCTCGACGGCGATCTGCTTGGTGGCGCCCTCGGCGTCGGCGACGAGTTGCTGGGCCAGGTCGTGGGCGGCCGCGGTGACCGCCGCGGTCAGCTCGGCCGCGCCGGGGGTGATGCCGCTGGCGCCGCTGGCCAGCAGCAGCACCGTGTCGTTGGTGGACATGCAGCCGTCGGAGTCGACCCGGTCGAAGGTGACCCGGCACGCCTCGCGCAGCGCGGCGTCGAGCACCTCCGGCCCGGCCACCGCGTCGGTGGTCAGCACGCAGAGCATGGTGGCCAGCCCGGGGGCCAGCATGCCGGCGCCCTTGGCCATCCCGCCGACGGTCCAGCCGCTGCCCCGGGCCACCGCGGTCTTCGGCCGGGTGTCGGTGGTCATGATGGCCTCGGCGGCGGGGGCACCGCCGTCGCGGGACAGCCCGCGCACCGCCTTGTTCACGCCGGAGAGCAGCGCGGCCATGGGCAGCCGCTCGCCGATCAGGCCGGTGGAGCAGACCGCCACCTCGCCGGCGCCCAGCATCAGCCGGGCGTTGGCGGCGCTGAGCGCGCCGGCGGTGTGTTCGGCGGTGGTGTGGGTGTCCTGGAAGCCGGCGGGCCCGGTGCAGGCGTTGGCGCCGCCGGAGTTGAGCACCACGGCGCGGACCACCCCGCCGCGGACCACCTGCTGGGTCCAGAGCACCGGTGCGGCCTTGACCCGGTTGGCGGTGAACACCCCGGCCACCCCGGCGTCCGGGCCGTCGTTGACCACCAGCGCCACGTCACTGGCGCCGCTGGCCTTCAGCCCGGCCGCGACACCGGCGGCCCGGAACCCACGGGGAACGGTGACGGTCATGGCGCTACCCCCCAGACGGACAGGCCGGTGGTCTCGGGCAGGCCGAGCATCAGGTTGGCGCACTGCACGGCCTGACCGGCGGCGCCCTTGCCGAGGTTGTCCAGCGCGCTGACCACGACCAGGCGGCGGGAGTCGACGTCGACGGTGGCCTGCAGGTGGCAGGAGTTGGAGCCGAGGGTGGCCGCGGTGTGCGGCCAGCGCCCCTCCGGCAGCACGTGCACGAACGGCGCGTCCGCGTACGCCTCGGCGAGCACCGCCTGAGGGTCGACCCCGCGCGCCGGCACGGCGGTGACGGTGGCCAGGATGCCGCGCGGCATCGGCGCGAGGACCGGGGTGAAGGAGAGGCTGGTGGCGCCCGTGGCCTGCTTGATCTCCGGCACGTGCTGGTGGGTGCCGACCCGGTAGGGCGACAGGTCGCCCATCACCTCGCTGCCGAGCAGGTGCGGCTTGGCCGCCTTCCCGGCGCCTGAGGTGCCGGAGGCGGCCACCACGACCACGTCGGCGGGCTCGGCGGCACCGGCGGCGATCAGCGGAGCCAGCGCCAGCGTGATGGCGGCCGCGTAGCAGCCGGTGTTGGCCACCCGGGTGGCGCCGGCGATCGCGGCCCGCTGCCCGGGCAGCTCCGGCAGGCCGTAGGTCCACCGGCCGGCGTGGGTGCCGCCGTAGTACTGCGCCCAGTCGTACGGGTCGGCGAGCCGGTGATCGGCGCCGAGGTCGACCACCCGCACCTCGTCCGGAAGCTGGCTGGCCAGCGCCGCCGACTCACCGTGCGGCAGTGCCAGGAAGACCAGGTCCGCGTCGGCCAGCGTCGCCGGGTCGGTCTCGGCGAGCACCAGGTCGAGCCCGGCGAGCTGCGGGTGGACGGCGTCGACCCGGTGCCCGGCCTGGCTGTGCGCGGTGGCCGCGACCAGCTCGAACTCCGGGTGCCCGGCCACCAGGCGGAGCAGCTCGCCGCCGGCGTAGCCGCTGGCTCCGGCGACCGAAACTCGGATACCCATACTCACCCCCGCATGACTATGCAACAACGCTAGCAATCATGAACGCCCACTGCAAGTTCATGCAGTCCAATGCATGAAGGTGGAACGTGATGCCAGTCACACTCTGTCGCCCGAACCTCACAGTGGCCGAACCCGGGCGAGCGGCGCGGCGAGGTGGGTGGGGCGGGACCGCGGGCCGCACCGGACGGCGGTAGCGTTGCGCCACATTCGTCGCCGGTGGGCGGGCAGCCGTCGGCGAAACCGCTCGGGATCGTACGGAGGATGGCGCATGTCCAACGGCGAAGAGCCGCACCCGGTGCGCGACGAGTCGGCCGGGCGGCCGGGCTTCGAGACCGCCCTGCGCGGCTACGACAAGCGGCAGGTGGACCGCTACGTCGAGCGGGTCGAGGACCGGCTCGCGGCGCTGACCGCCGAACGGGAACAGGCCACCGCCGAGATCCGGACGCTCGACGCCCAGCTGCAGCGGCTCCGCGCCGAGCTGACCGAGTTGCGCCAGCGCCCCGCACAGCCGGAGCGGGCCGCCTTCAGCGACCTCGGGCCGATGGTCGAGCAGATCCTCGGGCTCGCCGAGAAGCAGGCCGAGGCGATCACCGGCGCTGCCGAGCAGCGCGCCGGGGAGCTGCGGGCCGAGGCCGAGTCGGTGCTGGCCGCGGCCCGGGAGCGGGTCACCGAGGCGATGAAGACGCTGGAGGAGGAGACCACCGCCCGCCGCGCCGAGCAGGAACAGGCGTACGCGGAACGGCAGGCGGCGGCCGAGTCGGAGCTGGCCGAGATCCGGGCGGCCGCCGAGCAGGCCCGGGCCGAGGGCGAGGCCGCCCACCAGCGCGCGATGCAGGAGGCGCAGCGGCTCAACGAGCAGAGCGCGCAGCAGGTCGAGCAGGCCCGCAACGCCGCCGAGGCGCTGACCAAGGCCGCCCGTACCCAGATCCAGCAGGAGGTCCAGGCGGCCCGTGCCCGCGGTCAGCAGGAGCTGACCCAGTGGCGGGCCGGCGTGGAGCGGGAGCTCACCGAACGGCGCGCCGCGGTCGAGCAGGAGCTGGCCGACCAGCGCGCGGCGGTCGAGGAGGAGCTGGCGTCACTCATCGCCGAGTCGCAGCAGTACGCCACCGAGCTGCGCGAACGCGCCGACGAACAGGACGCGGCGCACTCCGAACAGCTCGCCGCCGTCCAGCAGGAGATCACCGAGCGGCGGCAGGCGCTGGCTCAGCTCCGCGCCGAACTGGAGAACGCCCAGCAGCAGCTCACCCGGGCCCGCCAGGACTGCGCGGGCGCGGAGCGGGAGCTGGTGCAGCTGCAGCGGCGGCTCAGCGAGGTGCAGCGGGAACTGACCGACGAGGCGGCCCGGCTGGACGCGGCCCGGGAGGCGGCCGAGGCCGCCGAACTGCACGCCCGGGAGGTCCGTGCCCGGGTGCGCCGCGAGGCGAAGCGGGTGGCCGACCTGGCCGCTGCGGCGGTGATGGCGGCGGCCGCGGGCGGCACCGAGACCGCCGAGTACCCGGTGGTGGCGGCGCGCCCCGGCGACGCCGCCGCGCGGCCGGCCGCCCCGGACCCGATCGCCCCGGACCCGATCGCCGCGGACCCGACCGCGGCGGAGCCGGCCGCCTCGGAGAATGGCGGGGCGGCGGTCACCACGGCGGCGCCGGAGGCCGAGCGGCCGACCGCGGCGACCAGCGCGGTGGACGACGGGCCGGCCGATCCGGCCACCGTGGTGGCTGGACGGACGGGCGCCGGCGACGACGCCGAGCCGGCCGTGGCGCGGGCGGACGCCGCGCCGGACGCTGGGCAGGGGGAAGCCGGGCCGGACGCCGGGCGGACGAGCACCGACGAGGCCGCCCCGGACGCCGGGTGGGGACTCACCGCGGGGGCGGGGCGGACCGGCGCCGGGGTGTGGGGGCCGGGCGACGACCGGCAGCCCGCCCCGGGCGGCGGCCAGGCCGCCGGCGACGGGCGGTCGCCGGTGGAGTGGTTCCCCCGGCCGGCGCGCCCGGCGGCCGAGGGCCACGACCACCGCCCGGACGACGGTGCCGACCAGCGGCGCGACGACGAGCCGGCGGTCACCGCCTGAGCGCCGGCCGGCGGGGTGGCGCCCCGGGCAGAGGCGCTCCTCCTCGACCGCGCGGGTCACCCAGGGGATGACCTCGTCCGGCGAGGTGGCGACGAAGCTGGGCACCTCCTGGGACCGAAACGGGAGCCGCAGCCGCACCCATCGACTGGCATAATTACCGCAGCGGTGGTGTGGGGCCGACGACGGCCCGCGGGGGCGCACAGCGGAGGTCGCATGGGGCTGTCGTTCCAGATCCTCGGCCCGGTCCAGGTCCTCCGCGACGGCCGCCCGCTGCGGTTGCCGGCCGGCCGGCCGACCGCGCTGCTGGTCACCCTGCTGCTGCACGCCGGCGTGGCGGTCCCGGTGGAGCGGCTGCGCCAGGAGCTGTGGGGCGGGCAGGCCCCCGCCTCCGCGGTGGCGAACCTGCGCAGCCACGCCAGCCAGCTCCGGCACCTGCTCACCGGCCCGGGCGAGCCGGTGCGGCTGCACGCCGAGGCGGGCGGCTACCGGCTCCGGGTGGCGCCGGGTGAGCTGGACGCCACCGAGTTCGAGCGGCTGGTCACCGAGGGCCAGGCGGCCCGCGCCCGCGGCGAGCCGGCCGTCGCGGCCAACCTGCTGGAGCGGGCGCTGGCGCTCTGGTCGGAGACCGAGCCGCCACCGGCGTACGGGGCGGTGACGGCGGCCGCGTTCGACCGGCTGCGCGAGCGCCGGGCCGGCGCCCGGGAGGCGTACGCCGCGTGCCGGCTGGAGCTGGGCGACCCAGGCAGCCC
Organism: Micromonospora sp. CNZ280; assembly: GCF_011759515.1. Taxonomy (NCBI): domain Bacteria; kingdom Bacillati; phylum Actinomycetota; class Actinomycetes; order Micromonosporales; family Micromonosporaceae; genus Micromonospora; species Micromonospora sp. CNZ280. Next base: position 333,274 of record NZ_JAAOYP010000005.1, on the reverse strand, counting down.
CGCACTGCTGGCCCTGCTCCGAGCCCACCTGACCGAGTACCCGTTGCGAGAGCCGGCCTGGGCGCTGCTGATGACCGCCCAGTGCCGGGCCGGCGACCAGGCCGCGGCGGTGCAGACGTACCGGAGCGCGTGCCGGGCGCTCGCCGGGGAGCTGGGCGTCTCCCCCGGCCCCGAGCTGGCCGAGCTGTACCGCTCGGTGCGCCGGCACGACCCGCGGCTGCTGCCGGCGGGCAGCCGCGCCCGCCCGCGCGCCCGCGGCCGGCCCACCGGTCCCAGCCCGGCCGCCGTGCCGCACGAGCTGCCCTGCGCCACCGCGCCCTTCGTCGGGCGGCACGCCGAGCTGGCCCGCCTCGGCGCCGCGCTGGCCGGCGCCGGCGAGCGTCCGGTCACGGTGTCGGTCTACGGTATGGCCGGCATCGGCAAGTCGGCGCTCGCGCTGCGGGCCGCGGCCGCGGCGCTGGACGCCTTTCCCGACGGCCAGCTCCACCTCGACCTGGGCGGCTCGGTCGCGGACGCCCCGCTGCGGCCGATCCAGGTGGCCAGCCGGGTGCTCCGGTCGCTCTGCCCGGCCTGCCGGCCGGAGCCGACCAGCCTCGCCGAGGCCCGGGCCCGGATCCGGTCCCTGCTGTTCAACCGGCGGGTGCTGCTGGTGCTCGACAACGCCGCCGACGCCGCCCAGGTCGACGGCCTGCTGCCGGTACGCGGCGGCTGCGCGCTGCTGGTGACCAGCCGCACCCCGCTGCTCGACGGGGCGGACCGGCCGCTGCGGCTGGATCCGCTGCCCCCGGCGGACGGGCTCGCCCTGCTCCGGGCGGCCGCCGGCAACCGCCGCGTGGACGAGGAGCCGGCGGCCGCCGGTGCGGTGGTGGCGCTCTGCGAAGGGCTGCCGCTGGCGCTGTGTACCGCCGCCCGCCGGCTCACCGAGGGGCCGCACTGGTCGCTGGGCCGGCTGGCCCGGTTGCTGCGCGACGAGCGCTACCGGCTCGCGGAGACCGGGCTGCGGCCCCGGCTGACCGCCAGCTACCGCCGGCTCGGGTCGGCCGCTCCGGTGTTCCGGCGGCTGGGCCGGGCCCGACCGGGGCCGGTCACCGCCGAACTGGCCGCCGCGCTGACCGGCCAGCCGCCCGAGGACGCCGCGCGGGCCCTGGACCGGCTGGTGGCCGCGCAGCTCGCCGAGCCGGCCGGACCGGGCCGGTTCCGCATCGGCGACCTCGTCCGGCTCTACGCCGCCGAACTCGCCGCCGCCGAGGAGGCCGGCCCCGCCCCGGCCCGCCCCGACCCCGAGGCGACCCACCCGACCCCGACACGGTCCGCCCCGACCCCGGTCCGACCCGACCCCGACGCGGCCCGCCCCGACCCCGACGCGGTCCGACCCGGTTCCGGCGACGAGCGGGCCGGGCCGGCCGTGCCCCGGCAGCGGCGGCCTGCCGGGCCCGCCGACTGACCTCGCGGGGACGGGCGCCGCCGCCCCGGCGAGAGCCGGCCCGGGGCGATGCTCCGCGCGGACCCCCGCTGGGCGACCGGCGGGCGAGCCGCTCAGGCCGGGGCGGCGGTCTGCTCGCGGTAGCCGCGCGCCTGCAGGGTGAACAGCCGGGCGTAGCCGCCGCCGGCGGCGAGCAGCTCGTCGTGGCCGCCGCGCTCGGCGACCCGGCCGTCGGCCAGCACCACGATGCTGTCGGCGTCGCGCACCGCGTTCAGCCGGTGCGAGATGAGCAGGCTGGTCCGGCCGGCGCGCAGCCCGCGCAGCCGGGCGTGCAGGTCGTGTTCGGCCTCCGCGTCCAACCCGGAGCTGGGCTCGTCGAGCACCAGCAGATCGCGGTCGGCCCGCAGGAAGCCGCGGGCCAGCGCGATCCGCTGCCACTGGCCGCCGGAGAGGACCACCCCGGCCTGCGGGTCGTCCCGGTCCGGCCCGGCGAAGAAGATCCGGGTGAGCAGGGTGTCGTAGCCGCGGGGCAGGGCGGTGAGGGCGTCGTCGATGCCGGCGTGCCGGGCGGCGGCACGCAGCCGGTCCGGGTCGTCCCGGGCGGTCAGGTCGCCGACTGCGATGTTCTCCCCAGCACTGAGGTCGTACGGCATGAAGTCCTGGAACACCGCGCCCAGCCGCTCCCGCAGCGCCGCCGGGTCGAACTCGCGCAGGTCCACCCCGTCCCAGCTGATCGTGCCCCGCTGCGGGTCGTAGAACCGGCAGAGCAGCTTCACCAGGGTGCTCTTGCCGGCGCCGTTGAGCCCGACCAGCGCGGTGGTCGACCCGGCGGGCAGGAACAGGTCCACCCCGCGCAGCACCCACGGGTGCTCCGGCGCGTACCGGAACCACACGTCGCGCAACTCGATCCCGCGCCGCAGCGGCGGCACCGGGCGGGGCGTGGCCGGCACCGGCAGGTCCGGCTCGGCGCGGGTCACCTCGTCGTAATGGTCGAACAGCAGCAGCGCCTGGTGGATCGCGCCGAGCTGCCCGACCAGGCTGCCCAGCGCACCCTGCACCCCCGGCACGGCGGCCAGGTAGACCGCGACGTCGCCAGGGGTCAGCCCGCCGGCGGCCGCACGGGTGACGACGTAGACCACGCCGGCCCCGGCCACCCCGGCGCCGAGCAGGCCGAGCAGCGCCTGCGCGCGGACCTCCCGGCGGTCCAGCCGCTGCTCCACCCGGTGCATGCCGCGCAGTTCGTCGAGCATCCGGTCGCCGAAGAACCGGCCGAGGCCGAACAGCCGCACCTCCTTGGCGGCGGGCAGCCCCACCAGCAACTGGGCGAAGAACAGGTCACGCCGCTGGAAGTGTTCCAGGTGCAGGATCATCGCCGCGCGGGCCCGGTTGAGCCGCAGCTGCATCCAGAGCGTGGGCAGCGCCGCCACCAGCACCAGCAGCCCCACCACCGGGCTGAGCACCAGCAGCACACCGAGGAAGCCGACGGCCACGATCACGCTCTGCACTCCGGCCAGCGCGTTGCCGGTCAGCTGGACGGGGCCGAGGTGCCCGGTCTGCTGGGCGGCCTGCAACCGGTCCTGGAACGCCGGGTCCTCCAGCCGGGCCAGCCCGCCGAGGCGCTGCACGGCCGCGTACAGGTGGGTCCGGACCAGTCGGCTCACCGCCCGGGTCCGCTCGGCCTCCACGTACCGGCGCAGGTGCGGCAGGAGCACGCTGGTGGCGGCCACCACCGCCAGCCCGACCCCGAGCACGGCCAGCGGCACGGCCGGCCCCCGGCCGGTGGTCAGCCGGTCCAGCACCAGCTTGGTCAGCGCCGCGACGAGTACCGGCGCCAGACCGCCGACCACCGCGAGCAGCAGGTCCGCGGACGTGCCCCCGGGCGCCGCCCGCCAGGTCAGGCCGACCGCCCGGCGGGCGTGCCGGGCGGCGCGCCGGGGCGACAGCCGGGGCCCGGTCACCGTGCCACCGGCAGGTCCAACCGGGCGATGCCGAAGGAGTTGGCGGCCACCACGCCGTGCTCGTCGAGCAGCCCGAACGCCGGGAAGCCCTTGACCCCGAAGGCGAGCGGCAGCGGGCCGGTGCCCGGCTCGACGAAGACGGTGGCCACATCGGCGAACCGGGCCGCGTACGGCTCGGTCTCCGGGCCCTTGCCGACCACCACCACCCAGACGTGCTCCGCCCCACCCGGCATCTCCCGGGCCCGGTCCAGCAGGTCCGGGATCTGCGCCTCGCACAGGTCGCAGGCTGGCGAGAGGAACGCCACCAGAGTCATCGGCGGCAGGTCGGCGCGGGTGTGGGCACGCCCGCGCAGGTCGGTGGCGACGAACTCGCCGGGCACCGAACCGGGCTCCAGCATGGACTCCGGCAGGGTGGACTGCTTGTCGCCGAGCAGCTCGGTGTGCTCGCGCAGCCGGCGGATCACGCCGAGCGTCAGCACCAGGTTCAACAGGCCGAGGACGACGGCGACGATGACGGCGACGGACAGGTACCACATGGCGCACTCCTAGGTCGACGGACGGCGGGACTCGGGACGGCTCATCCCCGGCGGCGACCGGCGACGGGCGCGGCCGGCGACCGACGGGACGGGGTGGGGGCGAACAGGGCGGCGAGGTCGTCGAAGCGGATCACCAGGGCGGCGAGCGGCACCGCAGCGGCCAGGCCGAGCAGCAGCCCGGCGGGGCGCAGCGGCTCCGGCGGGGCCAGCACGAGCACCGCCCAGCCGAACCCGGCGACCGCCAGCAGCACCGCGTTGCGCAGCACGTGCCGGGCGCCGAGCGGGGCGCCGCCGGCGCCGAAGCAGCGGCACGCGGGACGGCGACCCCGACGGACGGCCGCGACGATCGCCGCGCTGAGCACGCCGAGCAGGCCGGTCGCCACGGCGTAGCCGGCGGGCACCGTCGCCGGCACCGCGAGCAGCCCGACGACCGCCGCCTCCGCCGCCACGGCGAGGTACGCCGCCGCCGCGGCCCATGCCCGGGGCAGCAGGCCGAACTGGTCGACGGAGCGGGCGAACTCGGTGAACGCCGCCCGGCCGCGCACCTTGCCGACGACCGCCGCCAGGAACACCAGCGCCAGCGTCAGCCGGCCGGCGACCTCGACGTATCGCATCGGCGCCTCCCTGCGCTCGGATCGGGCAGGGCACACGGTAGGGGCCGGTGATACAGCCACGGATACATCCGCGACCGGCGGCGGGCAGCACGATGTATCCCGCTGTAACCGCCCGTCGTACGGTCCGTCGCATCCGACGCGGCGAGGGAGGTGATCAGATGTTTCGTCGGCTGGAAAACCTGGGCGAGCGCATGCTCGGCCTGTTCGTGCCGAAGGTGACCGCGGCTGCGGGCTGTCCGCCGGACCCGTGGTGCGCGCTGTGCGGGATGTGCTACTTCAAGCGGTGCAGCTACACCCCGTCGTGCGGCACGACCTGCGGCTCGTGCGGCTACTACTGCTCCGCGGGCGCCACCACGATGACCTCGCTGTGCTGAGCGGGGTCGGGCGCGCCGCGGGACCGGTCTCCGGTCACGCGGCGCGCCGCTGCCGCGGCAGCCGGGGCCGCACCACCACGCCGAGCAGGTCGGCCGCCGGGATGTAACCGCACTCGCGCGAGTCGTAGCTGTACGGCGGGTTGTCGCCGAGCACCACCAGGCGCCCGGGCGGCACCACCGGGTCGGCGCCCCCGCGCAGCAGCGGCACCCGGTCGACCGGGACCGGGTCACCGGGCACCGCGTACGCCCGCTTGATCAGCAGCCCCGGGCCGGCGTCGCCGGGCCGCCCGGGATGACCGGCGGTCATCGCCGCCGGGGCGGCCACCACCACCACGTCACCGGCGCGGACCCGGTCCACCGGCACCCGCCGGGCCAGCACCCGGTCGCCGGCCCGCAGCGTGGGCTCCATGCTGCGCCCCACCACCGACACCAGCAGCAGGTGCCGGCGCGCCCACCACAGCCCGGCGGCGGCCGACGCGAGCGCGCCGGCCACCGCGAGCCAGCCGAGCGGCGGCACCGGCTCAGGCGCCGCGCAGGACGGCGCCGAACCGCTCCGCGGCGCGGGCCACCGCCGCGTCCCGGGCGGCCACCGCCTCCTCCACGGTCAGCGTCCGGTCCGGGGCGCGGAAGGTGAGCTTGTACGCCAGCGACTTGCGGCCCGCGCCGAGCTGCTCGGAGGCGTACACGTCGAACAACCGCACCCCCTCCAGCAGCTCGCCGGCGCCCTCGACCAGCGCCCGCTGCACCTGCGCGGCAGGCACCGACTCGTCGACCACCAGCGCCACGTCGATCAGCGCCGGCGGGAAGCCGGAGACGGTCGGCGCGGGCGCGACCGGGGCCGGCGGCAGCGCGTCCAGGTCCAGCTCCATGGCGCTGGTACGCCGGGGCAGTTCCAGCGCGGCCACCACGGCCGGGTGCAGCTCACCGGCGTGCCCGACCACCTCGCCGTCAACCAGCAGCTCGGCGCAGCGGCCGGGGTGCCACGGGGCGTACTCGGCGGCCCGCACCTCGATCCGGTGCTCCGGGATGTCGGCGGCGGCGAGCACGTCCCGGCCGGCCTGGACCGCGTCCGCCCAGCCCGCCGCCCGCCCGGAGCCCCACCAGCCGGCCGGCTCGAGGTCGCCGGTGAGCACCACCGCGACGTGCCGGGGCTGGTGCGGCAGCACCGCGTCGGCGGCGGCGAACTCGGCCTCGGTGGGCCGGTGGTCCACACCCATCGCGGGCGGGCGGCCCGCGCCCGGACGCGGCTGGAAGACCGCGCCGATCTCGTAGAGCGCCAGGTCGCGCAGGCCCCGGCCGATGTTGCGCTTGACGATGCCGAGCAGCGGCCCGAGCAGCGTGGTGCGCAGCAGCGGCTCCTCCTCCGACAGCGGGTTGGCCAGCCGCACCGCCCGCCGCCGCGGGTCGTCGGCGGGCAGGCCGAGCAGGTCGGGCAGCTCGGGGGCGACGAACGGGTGCGCGAGCACCTCGACGTACCCCCGCTCGGCCAACGACCGGGAGACGGCCCGGCGGCGGCGCTGCTGCCAGGTCAGCCCGCGGCCGGCGGGCGCCAGCGGCAGCACCGACGGCACCCGGTCGTACCCGTCGAGCCGGACCACCTCCTCGACCAGGTCGGCCGGGTGCAGCAGGTCCGGTCGCCAGCTCGGCGGGGCGACGGTCAGCGCCGCCTGATCGCCGGCCGGTACGCCGACCTCGCCCGGGTCCTCGGCCAGCCGGTCGGCGCCCTGCAGCACGGTGCAGCCGACCTGCTCCAGCAGGGCGACCACCCGCGCCGGCGGGTACGTCACGCCGACCCGCCGGCTGGGCAGGTCGACCGGCAGCACCACCGGGGCGGGCGGCCGGACGTGGTCGATGTCCAGGATCTCCGCGCCGGCGGTCCCGCCGCCGTGCTCGGTGAGCAGCCGGACCGCCCGCTCCAGGGCGACCAGCGGAAGCGCCGGGTCGACGCCCCGCTCCCAGCGCTTCGCGGCCTCGCTGAACAGCTTGTGCCGGCGGGCGGTGCGGCCGACCATCACCGGATCCCAGTGGGCGGCCTCGAAGAGCACGTTCGTGGTGCTGGCCACCACCTCGCTGGTCTCGCCGCCCATCACCGCGGCGAGGGAGACAGGGCCCGTGTCGTCGCAGATGACCATGTCCTCGGCGGCAAGCACCCGGTTGACCCCGTCGAGCGTGGTCAGCTTCTCGCCCGGCTCGGCGCGGCGCACCACCAGCGGACCGGTGATCCGGTCGGCGTCGAAGGCGTGCATCGGCTGGCCGAGTTCCAGCATCACGTAGTTGGTGATGTCCACGGCCAGCGAGATGGCGCGCACGCCGGCCTGGGTGAGCCGGCGCTGCATCCACTCCGGGCTCTGCGCGGTCGGGTCGACGCCGCGCACCATCCGGGCGGCGAACCGGTCGCAGCCGACCGTGTCGCGCACCTCGACCGGGTACGCCGGCACCTCGGTGCCGCCGGGCGCGGGTGCCAGGCCCGGGTCGCGGAACGGCACGCCGAGCGCGTGCGACAGCTCCCGGGCCAGGCCGCGCACGCTCAGCGCGTACCCCCGGTCCGGGGTGATCTCCACCTCGACCACGACGTCGTCGAGCCCCACCACGGGCCGCGCGTCGTCACCCGGCTTGGCCGGGCTGTCCGGCGGCAGCACCAGGATGCCGGAGTGGTCCTCGCCGAGCCCCAGCTCCCGGGCCGAGCAGATCATGCCGTTGGAGTTGCGGCCGTAGGTCTTGCGGGCGCCGATGGCGAACCCGCCGGGCAGCACGCCGCCCGGCAGGATCACCACGACCCGGTCGCCGGGGGCGAAGTTGGTCGCCCCGCAGACGATCTCCTGCGGCTCGCCGGTGCCGTTGGCGTCCCCGACGTCGACCCGGCAGAACCGGATCGGCTTCTTGAAGCCGGTCAGCTCCTCGATCTCGCGGACCTCGCCGACCACCAGCGGGCCGGTGACGCTCTCCCGCAGGTCCACCACGGACTCGACCTCGATGCCGAGGTCGACCAGGGCCTGCTCCAGGTCGCCGGTGGGCAGGTCGGCGGGGAGGTCGACGTACTCCCGCAGCCAACTGACAGAAACTCGCATGACTCAGACCACCGTCTCCGTAACTCGTACCCGCATCGCCTACGCCTCGACCCCGTACGCGCGGGTGAACCGCACGTCGCCCTCGGCCAGGTCCCGCATGTCGCTGACCCCGTGCCGGAACATCACCGTCCGGTCGATGCCCATGCCGAACGCGAATCCGGAGTAGACCTCCGGGTCGATGCCGCAGGCGCGCAGCACCCGCGGGTTCACCATGCCGCAGCCGCCCCACTCGACCCACTGCGGCCCGTCCCGGTGCTCCGGGAACCAGACGTCGAACTCGGCCGACGGCTCGGTGAACGGGAAGTAGTGCGGCCGCCACCGGGTCTTCGCGCCCTCGCCGAACATGGCCCGGGCGAAGTGGTCCAGCGTGCCGCGCAGGTGCGCCATCGTGATGCCCTTGTCCACCACCAGGCCCTCCACCTGGTGGAAGACCGGCGCGTGGGTGGCGTCCAGTTCGTCGGTGCGGTAGACCCGGCCGGGCACCACCACGTAGATCGGCGGCTGCCGGGTCAGCATGGTGCGCGCCTGCACCGGCGAGGTGTGCGTCCGCAGCACCAGGCCGGAGCCCGCCGCGTCACCGGAGGCCGCTGGTGCGATGTGGAAGGTGTCCATCAGGCCGCGGGCCGGGTGGTCGGCCGGGATGTTCAGCGCGTCGAAGTTGGTCCACTCCAGCTCGACCTCGGGGCCCTCGGCCACCTCGTAGCCCATTCCGATGAACAGGTCGCTGATCTGCTCCATCAGCGTGCTGATCGGGTGCCGGGCGCCGCGGGGACGCCGGTCGTAGGGCAGCGTGACGTCGACGCGCTCCTCCACCAGCACCCGCTCGGCCTGCTCCCGCTCCAGGATCTGTTGGCGGGCGGCGTACGCGGTCTCGATGGCGCGGCGGGCCTCGTTGACCCGCTTGCCGGCGTCGGCCTTCGCGGCCGGCGGCAACGCGCCGATCTCCCGGCGGGCCAGGGACACCGGGGCCCGGTCACCGAGGTGCGCCGGACGCAGCGCGGTGAGCGCGTCCGGGTCACCGGCCGCGGCGAACGCCTTCTCGGCGGTGGCGACGGCCTCGGTCAAGGCGGCCGGGTCGAGCAGGGCGACCTGCTTCGGGTCGTACGGATCGTTGCGGTAGCTCATGGCGTACGGGCACTCCCTCACGGCGGCGCCAGCCCTCACGGGCCGGCGATGCGAGTCTACGGACGCGCGGCTGTGCCGCAGCCCGCCGGTGGGAGTTGCGCGGAAAGCAGGTCAGGCCCGCCGCCCGCCGACACCGGCGGGCTGGCTAAACGAACGCCGTGGCGCGTTCATGGGCGGACGCTCTCCCCTGCGGTCTGTGCCTCGGGCGGCCGGGTCACGGCCGCCGCTGTGCTCTCGCTGAAGCGTACAGGCAGACGGCCGCGGCCGCAGCCAGGTTCAGGCTCTCCGCGCGCCCGTGCAGCGGCACCCGCACCCGGGCGTCGGCGGCGGCGGTGAGCGTCTCGGGCAGCCCGTGCGCCTCGGAGCCGAAGAGCCAGGCGGTGGGCGCGGCCAGCCGGCCGGCGTCGGCCAGGTCGTCCAGGTCGTCCTCGCCGTACCCGGTGGTGGCGAGGACGGTGAGCCCGGTGGCGCGCAGCGCCGCGACCACGGCCGGCGGGTCGGCTTCGCGGACCACGTCGACGTGGAAGAGACTGCCGGCGGAGGCCCGCACGCACTTGCCGTTGTACGGGTCGACGGCGTCGCCGGCGAAGACCACCGCGCCCGCCCCGGCCGCGTCGGCGGTGCGCAGCACGGTGCCGGCGTTGCCCGGGTCGCGGATCTCGGCGAGCACGGCGACCAGCCGGGGCGCCGCGGCCAGTGCCCGGTCCAGCGGCACGTCGAGGTGCCGGCAGACCGCCACCAGGCCCTGCGGGGCGACGGTCTCGGCGAGCGCGGTGAGCGCGTCCTCGGTCACCGGGGAGACCGGCACGCCGCCGCCGGAGGCGAGGGCGGCCAGGTCGGCGTACCGCTCCAGCGCGGCCGGGGTGCCGAACAGTTCGGTGACCACCCCGGGCCGGGCCAGGGCCTCGCGGACCGCCTGCGGCCCCTCGGCCAGGAACCGGCCGGTGGCCTCGCGGTCCCGCCGGCGCTGCAGCCGGCGGGCGGCCACCACCCGGGGCGTACGCGGGGTGAAGAGCATGGTGTCCTCAGGCATGGACGAGGCGCCCCCGTCTCGTCGACCGGGGCGCCTCGCTCAGCTGTCGGTGGATCAGGCGGCCTGGGCCGCCGCGCCGCCGGTGCCCTCGGCCGCGACCGCGGCCCGGGCGACCTCGACGATCCCCGCGAACGCGGCAGCGTCGTTGACCGCCAGGTCGGCGAGGATCTTGCGGTCGACCTCGACGCCGGCCAGCTTCAGACCCTGGATCAGGCGGTTGTAGGTCATCCCGTTGGCCCGGGCGCCCGCGTTGATCCGCTGGATCCACAGCTGCCGGAAGTCGCCCTTGCGGTCGCGACGGTCCCGGTAGGCGTACTGCATCGAGTGCAGCACCTGCTCCTTGGCCTTGCGGTACAGGCGGGAGCACTGACCGCGGTAGCCGCTCGCGGTCTCCAGCAGGGTACGGCGCTTCTTCTGGGCGTTCACAGCCCGCTTGACGCGTGCCATCTCAACTCCTTCTTACGTCAGGTGGCGCGCGTCAGCGGCCGAGCAGCTTCTTGATGCGCTTCACGTCGGCCTTGGCCAGCTCGACGGTGCCGGTCAGCCGGCGGGTCCGGGTGGAGGGCTTCTTCTCCAGGTTGTGCCGGAGGCCGGCCTGCTGGGCAACGACCTTGCCCTTGCCGGTCAGCCGGACCCGCTTGCCCATCCCCGTGTGGCTCTTCATCTTCGGCATGTGGAACGTCTTCTCCCCTGTTACTCGCCGGTGGTCCCGGCGGGCCCGGCCTCGGCCGGCGGCGCCGCCTCGGGGGCGCCGGATTCCCGCTCGCCCCGCGGAAGCGCGCCACCGCGGGCAGCCGTCGCGGCGGCCTTGGTTGCGCGGTGCGGTGCGAGCACCATGATCATGTTTCGGCCGTCCTGCTTCGGCGCGGCCTCGACGTACCCCAGCTCCGAGATCTCGGACTCCAGCCGGCGCAGGAGCCGGTAGCCCAGCTCCGGGCGGCTCTGTTCCCGACCGCGGAACATGATCGTCACCTTGACCTTGTCGCCGGCCTTGAGGAACCGCACCACGTGACCCTTCTTGGTCTCGTAGTCGTGCGGGTCGATCTTCGGCCGGAGCTTCATCTCCTTGATGACGGTCTGCTGCTGGTTACGCCGCGCTTCGCGCGCCTTCAGTGCGCTCTCGTACTTGAACTTGCCGAAGTCCATGAGCTTGCACACCGGCGGGCGCGCCATCGGCGCAACCTCGACCAGGTCCAGGTCGACGTCCGCGGCCAGCTGAAGGGCGCGCTCCAGTGGGACGATGCCCACCTGCTCACCCTCAGGGCCGACCAGTCGGACCTCACGTGCCCGGATCTGCTCGTTCACGCGTGGTTCGACGCTGATGGGGCCTCCTCGAGTCGAGAATCTGCTGCTGCCGACCCCGCGGCTCCCGGGTGGGAACCGACCCGGAAAGCAGAAGGCCCCGGCGCATGCCAGGGCCCGCTCGACCGGTCGGCACGATCACATGATCGCGCATCCGGCACCGGGACGTGCCCGGAACCGGTGACCGGACCCGGCCACCGTCGCGGCGACTCGGGTGGGAGCAGGCGCTCCACTTTCATGGCCACCCGCGCGTAGGCGGACAGCCTGGTCGACTCGACAACACTACACCCTGCGCCGACCGACCCCCAACCCGGACGCCCCACCCCTCCCCCGCGCTCCTCTCCCGCCCGCCCCTCCGCCGCCGCGGCGGGGCGCTCGTTCAGAGAATGAGTCGCCATCCGGGGCGAAATAGCCACTCTTTCAGTGCACGAGGGTGGATCTTGGGGTGGGGTGGGGGCGGGTCACGCGCCGGTGGTGCGCTCGGCGAGGCGGGTCTGGTGGGCCTGGTGCAGGCGGCGCAGGGCGCGCACGCCGTCGACGGCCAGTTCCTTGTCGGCGGCCTGCAGGGCGACCATCGGGACCAGGTCGTCGTCGTGCAACTCCAGGCTGGCCCAGGGAGCGCCCCGATCGAACCGGACCCCCCGGACGACCTCCCACGGCAGGTCGTACGAGCCGAGGACGTTGCGCACCCGCACCCCGCGCGCGTCGGCCTCCACCCGGGGCCGGGTGAAGAGCAGGAAGCCGAGCGCACCGAACACGCCGAGACCGACCATGGCGATCTGGTCGCCCCGCTGGAACGTGCCGTAGCCGTCGCCGGTCGGGCCGCTCAGCGAGGTGGCCACCAGGCTGAAGACGATCAGCAGCAGGGCCGCCGACGTCCAGCAGACCAGCCGGATGCGGCGGGGCCGGAGACGGATCAGCTCGGTGTCGCTCACCCCACCAGTCTGCCACCCGCCCCGGGCCGCTGCTCCGCCGCCACACGCGGCGCGAATCGCCGACGCCGGTCGGCGGGCCAGGGGCGGGTGGCGGCCCCCGGGCCCGCCCGATCGTGAGCGATCGCCGACGCCGTCAGACCCGGTCGACGCGGATCGCCACACCCGGGTTCGCGGCCGACGGATCGGCCGTGGCCGGTCAGTCCGCCGGGCGGCCGTTCGGCCGGGCGGACGGGCGGGGTGCGCGGCCGGCCACCACGACCGCGAGCAGGGTCATCGCCGCGCCGGCCAGCACCGCCGGCCGGGCGCCGGGACCGCCCGGCAGCAGGGCGTCCAGCAGCAGCGCCCCGCCGAGCTGGCCGGCGACCAGGGCCAGCCCGGTGCGCAGCACCCCCGCCGCGCGGACCCCGACCACCAGGCCCGCGACGATGGCAACCCCGAGCAGCCCGCCGGTGTAGAGGTACCAGGCGCCCGGCCAGCCGGGCTCCGGCCCGGCGAGGGCGCCGGCGAGAGCGGCGACCAGCAGCACCGCCGGGGTGGCGACCGCGAAGTTGACCGCCACCCCGGCAGCGGCCGAACTGGCGGCGGAGATCCGGCCGTTGAGCGCGGTCTGCAGCGCCACCGCGACCCCGCCGGCGACGGCGAGCAGGACCAGGCCGACGGCCAGCTCGCCGACCGGCTGGCCGAGCTGGGCCAGCGCCACCGCCGCCACCCCGAGCAGCCCACCGGCGATCCGCGGACCGGTGAGCGCGAGCCGGCCGACCGGGGCCAGCCCGGCCCGGTCCACCGCCAGCCCGCCGAGGCTGCCCCCGGCGACCTGCGCGATGGTGAACACCGCCACCCCGAGCACCGGCACCAGGTACGCGCCGAGCACCACGATCGCCGCCCCGCCGAGCCCGCCCAGGTAGGACCACCAGGGCAGCCGCTGGCGCCGCAGCGCGGCCAACCCGGTCCGCATGGACGGCAGGACGGCCAGCCCGAGGACGACCAGCAGGGTGCCGCCGAGGTTGTTGACCACCGCGGCCAGCGTGGCGTGCCCGACCCGGCTACCCAACTCGCCGTTGGCCGCCCCCTGCGCCGCCGAGGCGACGCCGGCCAGGGTGACCAGGGCGAGCGCCAACCACGGCGGCATCGGTCGCCGCGCCGGCCGCGCCGTACCGCGTTGCGGCGGAACCGCCGCGCCCGCCGGCGCCCCGGCAGCGACCGGCGCCGACGAACTACCGGCCGCCGGCGCCTCAGCCGGGTGGGCGGGACCATGCCCGGGCGGCGGCGCCGGCCGGGAGGCGGTCACAGCCGGCAGGCGTGGATGTTGGTGACCAGGATGGCGCGGGCGCCCAGCTCGTACAGCTCGTCCATGATCCGGTGCACGTCGTCGCGGAGCACCATCGCCTGCACCGCGACCCAGCCCTCCCGGTGCAGCGGAGAGACCGTCGGCGACTCGATGCCCGGAGTCAACGAGCTGGCCCGGTCGAGCAGCCCGGCCGGCACGTCGTACGCGAGCATCACGTAGCGGCGGGCGACCAGCACCCCGTGCAGCCGGCGCAGCAGCTGCTCGGCCTGCGAGTGGGCGGCGGCGCCGGCGCGGCGGACCAGCACCGCCGAGGACCGCAGCAGCGGCTCGCCGAAAACCACCAGCCCGGCCTGGCGCAGCGTGGCGCCGGTCTCCACCACGTCGGCCACCACGTCGGCCACGCCGAGCCGGACGGCGTTCTCCACCGCACCGTCCAGGCGGATCACGTCGGCCTTGACACCCAGATCGGCGAGGTGCCGCTCGACCAGGCCGGGGTACGCGGTGGCGATCCGGTGCCCGCCCAGCTCCTGCACCGAGTCGATGTCGTCGGGGCGGGCGGCGAACCGGAAGGTGGCCCGGCCGAAGGCCAGGTCGACCACCTCCTCGGCCGGCGCCCCGGAGTCGATCAGCAGGTCCCGGCCGGTGATGCCGAGGTCGAGGTCACCGGAACCGACGTAGGTGGCGATGTCCTTCGGGCGCAGGTAGAAGAATTCGAGGTCGTTGGGCTCGTCCCGGCAGACCAGGTCCTTCGGGTCGGTGCGCTGGCGGTAGCCCGCCTCGCGCAGCATCTGGGCGGCCGGCTCGGCCAGGGTGCCCTTGTTGGGTACGGCGACACGCAGCATGACGGAGTGCTCCTAGCAGTCGATTCTGATCAACGACGGGCGCACTCAGAGATGTCGGTAGACGTCCTTGAGGTCGAGACCGGTGGCGAGCATCAGCACCTGGGTCTGGTAGAGCAGCTGGGAGATCTCCTCGGCGGCCCGCTCCCGGCCCTCGTGCTCGGCGGCCATCCACGACTCGGCCGCCTCCTCGACGACCTTCTTGCCGATGAAGTGCACCCCCCGCTCGAGCGCGGCGACCGTGCCCGAGCCCGGGGTGCCGGCGGCGGCCTTGGCCTGCAGCTCGGCGAACAACTCCTCGAACGTCTTCACGCCGCGATTCTTCCAGCCGCCCCACCAGGGCACGTGCGCCGGGTCAGCCTCCGCTCACCGAACGGGACCGGGCGGAACCGCGGCCCGGTCAGCCGCCGAAGCCGACCCGGTGCCCGTTGCCGGCGTTCAGGCCGCGGATGGCCAGCGCCGCGTCGAGCGCGGCGACGGTCGCCGCCCAGCCCTTGTCCTCGGCCGAGCCGGGCAGCCCGGCCCGGTCCCGGGCCTGCTCGATGGTGTCCACGGTGAGCACGCCGTGCGCGACCGGCTTCCCCTCGTCCAGCGCCACCCGGGTCAGCCCGTCGGTGACCGAGCGGCAGACGTAGTCGAAGTGCGCGGTGGCGCCGCGCACCACCACGCCGAGCGCGACCACCACGTCGCACCGGCGGGCGAGGGCCTGGGCCACCACCGGCAGCTCCACCGAGCCGGCCACCCGGGCCACCACGGCCCGCGCCCCGCACGCCTCGGCGGCGGCCACCGCGCGGTCGAGCATGTGGTCGGTCAGCTCGCCGTGCCAGCGCGCGGCGACCACGCCCACGGTCATCCCGGTCGCGTCCACCACGCCCACCCCGGGCTCGCCAAATCCCGCCATCGCTACGCTCCGATCTCGTCGCCCGAGGCCAGCCGGCTCGCCGGCGCCTCGGTCACCTCGTCCAACTCGTCGAGCAGGTGCCCCATCCGGTCCCGCTTGGTCCGCAGGTAGCGCACGTTCTCCGGGTGCGGCCGGATGGGCAGCCCCTCGCGACCGGTGATGGTCAGCCCGTAGCCCTCCAGCCCGGCGCGCTTGGCCGGGTTGTTGGTGAGCAGCCGCATCGACCGCACGCCCAGGTCGTAGAGAATCTGCGCGCCGGTGCCGTAGTCCCGGGCGTCGGCGGGCAGGCCGAGGTCGAGGTTGGCGTCGACGGTGTCCCGCCCCAGGTCCTGCAGCTGGTACGCCTGCAGCTTGTGCAGCAGGCCGATGCCCCGCCCCTCGTGCCCGCGCACGTAGAGCACCACCCCCCGGCCCTCCGCCGCCACCCGGGCCAGCGCGGCGTTCAACTGCGGGCCGCAGTCGCAGCGCAGCGAGCCGAACACGTCCCCGGTGAGGCACTCGGAGTGCACCCGCACCAGCACGTCCTGGCCGTCGCCGAGGTCGCCGTAGACCATCGCGATGTGCTCGGCCGGGTCGTGCTCGCTGCGGTAGCCGAGCGCCCGGAACACCCCGTGCTGAGTGGGCATCCGGGCCTCGGCGACCAGCTCCACCTGCTTCTCGGTCCGCCGCCGGTAGGCGATCAGGTCGGCGATGGTGATCAGGGTCAGCGAGTGCTCGGCGCAGAACTTCTCCAGGTCCGGCACCCGCATCATGGTGCCGTCGTCGTTGACCAGCTCGCAGAGCACGCCGGCCGGGCGCAGGCCGGCCAGCCGGGTCAGGTCGACCGCGGCCTCGGTGTGCCCGGGCCGGCGCAGCACGCCGCCCTCGCGGGCGCGCAGCGGCACCACGTGCCCGGGGCGGGCCAGGTCGGTGGGGCCGGTGCCGGGGTCGGCGAGCAGCCGGATGGTGTGCGCCCGGTCGGCCGCCGAGATGCCGGTGCTCACCCCCTCCCGGGCGTCCACGGTCACGGTGTACGCGGTGCCGCGCCGGTCCTGGTTGGTGTGGTGCATCGGCGGCAGGTCCAGCCGGTCGCACTCGCTCTCGGTCATCGGCACGCAGATGTAGCCGGAGGTGTACCGGACCATGAACGCGACGAGTTCGGTGGTGGCCAGTTCAGCGGCGAAGATCAGGTCGCCTTCGTTCTCCCGGTCGGCGTCGTCGACCACGACGACGGGCCGCCCGGCGGCGATCTCCGCCACCGCCTGCTCGATGCTGGCGAAGGTGGTGGTCATGCGACGGCCTCCGAGTAGGTCGACGGGATCGGGGCGGCGGCCGGCCGGAGCGCCCGCGCGGCACGCCACCAGCTGACCAGGCCCCAGGCGCAGAACGCGCCGTAGACGAGGTACATGGCCGCCGAGGGGTAGAAGCCGCCGCGCAGCAGCAGCGGCACGCCGACCGCGTCGACGGCGATCCAGATCAGCCAGAAGTCCACCCAGCCGCGGGCCATGCCGTAGGTGGCGAGCAGGCTGCCGGTGAGGATCCAGGCGTCCGGCAGCGGCCCCCAGGAGCCGAGCGCGGCGAGCACCGGGTAGGCGGCGGCGGTGCCGAGCACGGCGGCGGCCAGCAGGCCGGCCCGTTCCCGGGCGGTGGCCCAGCGGGGGGCGACCGCTGTCCGGTCCGGCGCGGCGCCCAGCCGGCGGGTCCGCGACCAGCGCCACCAGCCGTACAGGCTGACCGCGAAGAAGAACACCTGCCGGCCGGCCTGCCCGTACAGGTCGTGTGCCTGCGGGGTGGCGAACGCCCCGCCGAGGAAGACGGTGAACAGCAGCGCGTTGCCGATCATGCCGACCGGCCAGGCCCAGACCAGCCGGCGCAGCCCGAACAGCGCCGAGGCGAGCCCGAAGCCGTTGCCGACGATCTCCCGGACCAGCACCGGCGATCCGGCGATGCTCACCTGGGCGTCCAGCAGCCAGTGCAGCGCGTCCATCAGGCCACCCCGCCCGCCGCGCCGGCGCCGTCCGCCGGGAAGGTCCCGGCGCCTGCGGACCCGGCCGGCAGGCCGGCGCCCGGCAGCCGGTCGCCGAGCAGCCGCTCGACGTACTTGGCCAGCACGTCCACCTCGAGGTTGACCGGTTCGCCGACGCCCCGGGCGCCTAGCGTGGTCAGCTTCAGCGTGGTCGGGATGAGCCCGACGGCGAACCAGTCGGGGCCGGCGTCGGCGACGGTCAGCGAGACCCCGTCGACGGTGATCGAGCCCTTCTCCACCACGTACCGGGCGAGCGCGGGCGGCAGCGCGAAGCGGACGGTCTCCCACCGCGGCGCCGGTTCCCGGGAGAGCACCTCGCCGACCCCGTCGACGTGGCCCTGCACCAGGTGCCCGCCGAGCCGGCTGCCGAGCGCGGCGGCCCGCTCCAGGTTGACCGGGTCGCCGGGGCGCAGCGCGCCGAGCGCGGAGCGGCGCAGCGTCTCCCCCATCACGTCGGCGGTGAAGATCCCGTCGGAGACGTCGACCACGGTCAGGCAGACGCCGTTGACCGCGATGGAGTCGCCGTGCCGGGCGTCGGAGGTGACCAGCGGGCCACGGACCGCGACCAGCGCGGAGTCGCCCGCCGTCTCGGTCACCCGGACGACCTCACCCAACTCCTCGACGATGCCGGTGAACATGTCAGCCCTCCCTCTTCCGGGGCAGCGCGGTGATCCGCAGATCGGGACCGATCTGCGTAACGTCGGTGAGTTCCAGGTCGATGGCCTCGGCGATGGTCGTCACACCGGCGTCGACCAGCGCGGCCGGGCCGGCGCCGAGCAGCCGGGGCGCGACGTAGCCGACGATCTTGTCAACCAGGCCGGCGGCGAGAAACGCGCCGGCCAGCTGGGGGCCGCCCTCCAGCAGCACCGCGCGCACCCCGCGACCGTGCAGGGCGGCGAGCAGCGCGGGCAGGTCGACCCGGCCGTCCGGGCCGGCCCCGACTTCGTCGGCGGTGGCGATCCAGGTCCGGGCGGCGCCGTCGCGGACCCGGGCGTCAGCCGGCGTACGCCCGGCGCTGTCCACCACCACCCGCAGCGGCTGCCGGATGGCCAGCGTGCCGTCGCGCAGGTTGCGGGCGGTGAGCCGGGGGTCGTCGGCGAGCACGGTGCCCACCCCGACCAGCACCGCGTCCACGGTGCCGCGCAGCGCGTGCACGTCCATCCGGGCCGCTTCGGAGGTGATCCACATGCTGGTGCCGTCAGCCGCTGCGGAGCGGCCGTCCAGGGTCGCGGCGTACTTCCAGATCACGTACGGCCAGCCGCGGCGCATCGAGGTGAGCCAGGCGACGTTGCCGGCCTCCGCCTCGGCGGCCCGTACGCCCAGGTCGACCTGGACGCCGGCGGCGCGCAGCGTGGCGGCGCCGCCGGAGGCGACCGGGTTCGGGTCGGGCACCGCGATCACCACCCGGGCGACGCCGGCCTGGATCAGCGCGGTGCTGCAGGGGCCGGTGCGACCGGTGTGGTCGCAGGGTTCCAGAGTGACCACCGCGGTGCCGCCACGGGCCCGCTCCCCCGCCTGGGCGAGCGCGACGATCTCGGCGTGCGGCCCGCCGGCGTACGCGTGGAAGCCCTCCCCGACGACCGCGCCGGCGGCGTCGAGCAGCACGCAGCCCACCACCGGGTTGGGACTGGTCGTGCCGAGCCCGCGCGCGGCGAGTTCGACCGCGCGACGCATCGCCTCGTCGACGGAGACGCCCGTCATCGCCCCTGCCCTGCCCTCTCACTCGCCGGTCCGCGCGCGGGCGGTTCGGGAGGCAGCGGCCGGGTGGCCGCAGGCAGGCGGCGGCGGAGATCCGGGTACGGCACAGCCGACCCGGGGGGCAGGCACGGCACGCCGAAGTCGGCGGCCGGGCAGGCCCGTCCGTCCCGCGCGCTGTCTCCCATCCGGACTGTCTGGGAGCGGGCGTGCCCGCACCCAACCGTCGGCCCCGGATTCTCACCAGGTCCACCGGGCGGCAGAGCCGTCCGGGTCGCGGGCTTACCACGGAAGGCCGTGGATCACCGCCGGTTCGGAATTACACCGAGTCCCGCCAGCGCGTGGTGGGTACTCCCGCAGTCTTACACGCCGAGCGGGGCGTGTCGCCACCCAGGCGAGCTACTTCACATGACGGTGGGGGTCGCTGACCCCGCGACGCCGGTCGACCGCCACGTACGACCCCGGCTGGCTCTTCGCCACCGACTTCATCTCCGAGGCGACCGCGATCGCCTCCAGCGGGTCGGTGAAGCGCTTGCCGGCGTCCGAGACGCAGACGCCGATGGAGAGGGTGACCAGGGCGGCCCGCCGGATGTTGCCCCGGCGGTCCTTCAGCTCGACGTAGCCGCGGGCGGCGTCGTCCGGGTCGTAGAGCGCGTCGGCGGCCCGCTCGAAGTCGGTGGAGACCTTCGAGGTCAGCGGCAGGACCTGCTCGGGGGTGCAGACGATGACGAAGTCGTCGCCACCGACGTGACCGAGGAAGGCCGGCGGCAGGCCGACCGAGACCACCGCCCGGTGCAGGCAGCGGGCGAGCGTCGAGATGAAGTCGTCGCCGCGGACGAAGCCGTACCGGTCGTTGACGCTCTTGAACCGGTCGATGTCGATGTAGCCGACGGCGTAGTCGGCCCCGCTGCGGACCCGGTCGGCGATCTCCCGGCGGATCCGGCTGTTGCCGGGCAGCCCGGTCAGCGGCGAGACCTCGCGGAACTCCTTGTTGCGCCGCAGCGTGGAGCTGACCCGGGCGACCAGCTCGGCGGTGTCGAACGGTTTGACCAGGTAGTCGTCGGCGCCGGCGCTGAGGCCGTTGACCTTGTCCGAGGTCATCCCCTTGGCGGTCAGCATGATCACCGGCAGGGCCGAGGTCATCGGGTCGGCGCGCAGCCGGCGGGTCAGCTCCAGGCCGTCGACGCGGGGCATCATCAGGTCCACCACCGCCAGGTCGGGCCGCTGCCGCTCGATCACCTCGAGCGCCTCCTGGCCGTCGCCGGCGTGCAGCACCTCGAAGCCGTGCAGGCGGAGGTTGAACTCGACGAAGCGGGCGATGTCCTCGTCGTCGTCGACGACGAGGATGACGTCCGGTCGCTCCTCCGCCGGGTCCACGTCAGGCCTCGGGGGCGGCGCGTTCCGCGAGGGCCCGCAGCTGGCGTACCGCCTCGGCGGGGTCGGCCGCGCCGTAGACGGCGGTGCCGGCGACGAAGGCGTCGGCGCCGGCGGCGGCGGCCTGCTCGATGGTGTCGGCGGCGATCCCGCCGTCCACCTCGATCCGCAGCTCCAGGTGGCCGCCGGCGACGTGCCGGCGCGCGGTGCGGACCTTGTCCAGCAGCTGCGGGATGAACCGCTGGCCGCCGAAGCCGGCCTTGATCGTCATGATCAGCAGGGTGTCGAAGCTGGGCAGCAGCTCCAGGTACGGCTCGATCGGGGTGTCCCGGTCGATGGCCAGCCCGGCCTTGGCGCCGGCCGCGCGCAGGTCCTTGGCCAGCGCCACCGGGTCGTCGCACGCCTCGGCGTGGAAGGTGACGTTGTACGCCCCGGCGTCGGCGTAGCCCGGGGCCCACCGCCGCGGATCCTCGATCATCAGGTGCACGTCGAACGGCAGCTCGGTGGCGGCCCGCAGGCTCTGCACCACGGGCAGGCCGATGGTCAGGTTCGGCACGAAGTGGTTGTCCATCACGTCGACGTGCAACCAGTCCGCGGCGTTCTCCACGGCGCGGACCTCTTCGGCGAGGCGGGCGAAATCGGCGGCCAGGATGCTCGGCGCGACGATCGGCGGCGGTACGGTCACGGGGCCAGTGTACGAACGCGGCCATCAGCCGCCCGCAGCGCGGCACCATGCGGGACACCCCGTGACCCGGCGGTGACCAATGGTGCAGAATTGGCCGCCTCGGTCCGGGAAACCGGACGAAGAGCCATTCGCGACTGGCCGAACGACGGAAACGCGGCAAGACTCCATCAGGGACGGTGACGCGAGCCGCCCGTCCCCCGGCACGGCGCCGGCGCACGGGCGGCCGTCAGCTCCCGGAAAGGGCGACGATGCGACGGTGGCTGCTGGCACTGACGCTGGCCGGCACGGCGGTGGCGCTGCTGGCCGGTTGCGTCCGGCCGGGCGGGTCGGACGGCGACCTCACCGACGACTGGCCGGCGCTGCGGGCGCCCCGGCTCTTCGTCCCGGCCAGCGGCGCGTGCCTGCCCCGGATCACCGCGATCGTGCAGGCGAGCACCTACGAGACGGTGGACTGCTCGCGCAACCACCTGGCCGAGGCGATCCACGTCGGCACCTTCACCGGATCGGCCGCCGAGGGTGACCGGCCGGAGCCGGGCTCGCCGGCGCTGGGCACCGCCCGCCGGGAGTGCGACGAGCGGGTTCGCGAGGTGCTCGGCGGCGACTGGCACGCCGCCCGGCTGACACTGAACATCGCACTGCCCTCCGCCCCCGCCTGGCGCGGCGGCGCCCGGTGGTTCCGCTGCGACCTCAGCGAGACCGACAGCATCGACAACACCCGGCCGGTCAACCGCACCGGAAGCCTGCGCGGCGCGATGATCGGCGACTCCCCGCTGCTGCACCGCTGCTTCGACCCGAAGCTGATCGGCGAGAACCTCAACTACATGGCGCCGGTGCTGTGCACCGAGCCGCACCGGGCCGAGTTCGTCGGGGTCTACCTGGAGCGGGACATGTCCTGGGCGGCGTTCACCCGGGCCGCCCCGCAGGCGCACCGGCGCTGCATGGCGCTGATCGCCGCCTTCGCCGACGTGCCCAACAACAGCGACCTGCCGTACCGCGCGGGTTCGATCTTCTACCCGCCGTCGCAGCGCGAGTGGGAGGAGGGCGACCGGGGCGTGCGCTGCTTCCTGTGGAGCGACGACCGGAAGCTGACCCGGTCCATGCGGGGCGTCGGCCCGAAGGGCCTGCCGGCGATCTGAGCGGCTCGGCGCCGGTCCGCGCCGGTCGGGCCGCCGGTTGGCCCCGCGCCCGTCGGCTCGCCGTCGGTTCGCGCCCGCCGGGCCGCCGGTTGGTCCGCGCCGCCGGCCGAAGCGAGCGCCCGTGACCCGGGCGCGTGCCGTATGCTGCCGCACCGTGGCGCACCGGCCGGTCGGCGAGCCGGTGGCGGACCACGATCGGGGGAGGTCGGCGATGCGACGGTGGTGGACGGCGCTCGCGCTGGGCGCGGTGACGGCGCTGGCGCTGACCGGGTGCGGCGCACCGGCCGGAGTGGACGGGAACCTCACCGACGACTGGCCCGCCCCGGTCGCGCCGCAGGCCTTCGTCCCGGCCGCCGACGTCTGCCACGCCGCCTTCCAGGAGGTCGGCTACCTCAGCGGCTACAACCCGGTCGACTGCGGCGCGTCGCACCGGGTGGAGACGCTGCACGTGGGCACGCTGTCCGGCCCGGACGCCGAGCGCGGCACGCCGCCGAAGGCCGGCTCGGCGGGCATGCGGACGGCCCACGCCGAGTGCGGCAAGGCGATCAACGAGGCGGTCGGCGGCGACTGGCGCTCCGGCCGGCTCGGCCTGACCGTGGTCTTCCCTTCGCCACCCGCCTGGACCGGCGGGGCGCGCTGGTTCCGCTGCGACGTCAGTGAGATCCGGAGCCTCGACGACGCCTCCGTCGACCTGCGCGCGGGCAGCCTGCGCGGCGCGCTGAACGCCGACTCCCCGCTGGCCCACCGCTGCTTCTCGCCCAAACTGGTCAAGGACGACATCACCGAGATGCGGCCGACGTCCTGCACCGCCAAGCACCGCGCCGAGTTCGTCGGCGTCTGGCACGCCCCCGACATCAGCTACGCCGAGTTCCGGCGCACCAGCAAGCGGGTGCACCGGGCCTGCCGCACCCTGATCGCGAAGTACGCCAAGGTGCCGGACGACGGCAACCTGCAGTACCGGGCCGGGACGATCTTCTACCACCCGTTCGAGCGGGACTGGCAGAACGGCAACCGCGGCGTGCAGTGCTTCCTCTGGGTCAGCGACCGCACCCTCACCCGGTCGGTGAAGGGCGCCGGCAACAAGGGCCTGCCGATCACCTGACCGGGTGGGCCGGCACAAACTGGCACAACCGCGGGCCGGCGCGGCCGGGCGGACCGGGCGCGGCGGCTCCGGCCGCGCGTCGCCGCCCCCGGTCGTCAGGCGGTCAGCGCGCGCAGCCGGTCCGAGAATTCGCGCACCTCGGGCAGGTCGCCCCAGCCCCGGCCCAGCCGGGTGTGCAGGCCGCGCAGCTCACCCACGATGGTCGCCCGGCGGGTCGCCAGCGCCTCCCGGGCGACCGGCGCGGCGAGCGCGACCGCGGCGCCCGGATCACCGGCGCAGGCCCAGCAGTCGGCCAGCCGGATGGTGAGCAGCAGGTAGGTGGGGCGCATCCGCGCCGGCAGGTGGGTCAGCGCCCGCTGGGTGGCGTGCGCTCCCCGGCGCGCGGCGTCCCGGTCGCCGGTGGTGGCGGCCAGGTCGCGCAACGCGCCGCCGATCGACGACTCGGCGCGCACCTGGCCGGCGTGCTCGACCAGCCAGGGGGCCTCGGCCCGGTCCCGCTCGTCCAGCCGGGACAGCCCCCGACGGCCCAGGACGATCTGCCGCTCGCACTGCGCGGCGTCGCCCATCAGGCCGTACGCCCGAGCCTGGTACAGGTGCGAGACGGTGGCCACCCAGCCGCGGTGGGCGTCGACCGCGCCGAGCGCCCGGGCGTACCGCAGCGACGAGGCGCCGTCGTGGTCGAGGCGGGTCAGGGTGCAGAAGTCGCTGTAGAGGGTGGCCTGGGCGACCAGGTCGGCGGAGACACCGGCCCAGCGCAGGCCGTGGCCGAACCACGCCATGCCCACCGCGCTCTGCCCCCGCTGCATCCGCAGCCGCCCGGCGAGCTGCGCGTACCCGGCGGCGAGCCGGAGCAGGCTCTGCGGCGGCCGGCCCGCCGCGTGCACCGCCTCCGCCCAACTCGTGACCAGGTGCAGGATGCGTTCGATGGATCCCACGATGTCGGTCGAGACCTGCTCCATGGTGGCCTGCGTGTAGCCCGGCAGCAGCGCGGCCAACCCGTGCACGAGGTCGGTGACCGGTTCGGTGGGCAACTCCGCCGGGCCGCGCCGGACCAGCCGCGCGATGGTGCTCAGCACGTCGCCGGGGGCGGGGACCGCGCAACCGGCGTCACCGTGCAGCGGGCAGGCGATGCCGGCGTACGGCAGCCGGGTGGGCCAGACCGGGACGCCCGGTGGGGTCACGCCGTCCGCGGTGAGGACACCGGGGGCGGCGAACAACGTCGGGTCGCCGGCGGCGCCACGCGGCCGCCGGTCGACCCCGAGGGAGGCGAGCGCGCCGTTGGTGGCCAGCACCTCGTCGAGCCGGCGGGCCAGCCCGGCCGGCGCCTCGCGCAGCCCGCTCTCCACCCGGCTGATCACGCTGTGGTGGTAGCCCACCCGCTGGCCGAGCTGCGACTGGGTGAGGCCGGCGGCCCGCCGCCACCAGCGCAGCTCCCGACCGAACTCCGCCCACGACCGCGCCGCACCGGCCTCCTCGGCGTCCATCGGCCCCTCCCGTGCCCGTCCCCCCGACCGCCCCCCGGTTCTGGGTGGTGCAGCACTATAGGAGCGGGAACGGACCTGGTCAACGCGATCCGGTGCGGTCGGCACAGGACGTCGACCCGGGACGGTCAGCCCCGGCGGAGCACCGCGAGGAACATCGCGTCGGTGCCGTGGCGGTGCGGCCAGAGCTGCACCGTCGGCCCGTCGCCGAGCCCGGGCATCCCCGCCGGCAGCAGTGGGCGGGCGTCGACGAAGTCGACCGGCACCCCGGCGCGCCGCGCCGACTCGGTGACCGTCACGTGCGTCTCGACGGTGTGCGGCGAGCAGGTCACGTACGCGACCAGGCCGCCGGGGCGGACCGCGCGCAGCGCCGCGGCGAGCAGCTCACGCTGCAACCGGGTCAGCGGCGGCAGGTCGGACGGCTGCCGCCGCCAGCGCGACTCCGGCCGGCGGCGCAGCGCTCCCAGCCCGGTGCACGGCGCGTCGACCAGCACCCGGTCGAAGTGGTCCGCCGGCAGCTTCGGGTGGTCGCCGACCGCGCGCCCGTCGGTGTTCAGCACGGTCACCGGCAGGTCGCGGGTGGCCTGGGCCACCAGCCGGGCGCGGTGCTCGGCCACCTCGACCGCGGTGAGCCGACCGCCGCGCTCCGCGGCCAGCGCGCCGAGCAGCCCGGACTTGCCGCCCGGCCCGGCACACAGGTCGAGCCAGCGCCCGTCCGGGCCGTCCAGCGGAGCCTCCGCCAGCGCGTTGGCCACCAGTTGGGAGCCCTCGTCCTGCACGTGCGCCCGCCCCTGCGCCAGCGCCGGCAGGTCGCCGGGCGCCCCGCCGGAGAGGTAGACGGCGTACGGCGAGAAGGCGCCCGGTGCGCCGCCGACCTCGTCGGCCAGCTCCACCGGGTCGGCCAGCCCCGGCCGCGCGCACAGGTGCACCGGCGGGCGTTCATTGTCCTCGATCAGCAGCCGGGTGGTTTCGCCCAGGTCGCCACCGAGCGCCTCGGCGAACGCCCGTACGATCCACTGCGGATGGCTGTACGCCAGCGCGAGGTGCCCGATCGGGTCGCTGTCCATCGGCGGGGCGAGCTGCCGCACCCAGGCGTCGGCGTCCTTGCCCGCCACCTCGCGCAGCACCGCGTTGGCGAACCCGGTGGCCCCCGGCCCGACCGCGCGGACCAGGTCGACCGTCGAGGAGACCGCCGCGTGCGCGGGCACCCGGGTGTGCAGCAGCTGGTACGCGCCGAGCCGCAGCGCGTCACGGACCGGCGGGTCGATCCGCTGCACGTCGCGCCCGGCGGCGGCGGTGAGGATCGCGTCCAGGGTGCCGAGGTGACGCAGCGTGCCGTAGGTCAGCTCGGTGGCGAAGGCGGCGTCCCGGCCGGTCAGCCCCGCCTCGCGCAGGATGGTCGGCAGCACCAGGTTGGCGTACGCGTCGTCGCGGTGCACCGCCGCAACCGTCTCGTACGCGGCGTGCCGCGGCAGGTCCACCGCGGGCCGCGGCGCCCGGCCGCCGTACCGGCCGCCCCGGGCCGGTCGCTCGGTACGCCGGCCGGCCGGGGGCCGCGCACCGCGCTCGCCGCCGCCCGCCCGACCCGCGCCGGGCCGCTCGTCGCGTCGACCGTCCGTCGCGGGTCGCTCGGCAGGCCCCGTCACGCGAGCACCTCGCCGGCCGCGACCCGGGCGCCACGGGCCCAGTCGCTCGCCGGCATGGCCCGCTTGCCCGCCGCGCGCACCTCGCCGAGCGCCACCGGCACGGTGGCGGTGCCGGCGAGCACCCGGGACTTCTCCACCAGCAGCTCGCCGGGCTTCAGCTCGGGCCCGTCGGCCACCGGGGTGACCGGGCCGAGCTTGACCCGCTCACCGCGGAAGGTGGTCCACGGGCCGGGCGCCGGGGTGCAGGCACGGACCCGGCGGTCCACCGCGAACGCCGGCTCCGACCAGCGCACCCGGGCGTCGTCCACGGTGAGCTTCGGGGCCAGCGACACCCCGTCGGCGGGCTGCGGCTCGGCCCGGGCGGTGCCGTCGGCGATCGCGTCGAGCACCGCCACCAGCAGGCCCGCCCCGGAGTGGGCGAGCCGCTCCAGCAGGTCGCCGGAGGTGTCGGTGGGGCGGATCTCGTCGGTCAGCGTGCCGTAGACCGGGCCGGTGTCCAGCCCTTCCTCCAGCTGGAAGACGCTGGCCCCGGTGATCTCGTCGCCGTGCAGCACGGCGTGCTGCACCGGCGCCGCGCCGCGCCAGGCGGGCAGCAACGAGAAGTGCAGGTTGACCCAGCCGTACCGGGGGATCTCCAGGGCGGCCGGCGGCACCAGCGCGCCGTAGGCGACCACGGGTACGCAGTCCGGAGCCAGCTCGCGCAGCCGGTCGAGGAACTCCGGCTCGCGCGGGCGGGCCGGGGTGAGCACCGGCACACCATGCTCGTCCGCCCACGCGCCGACCGGGGACCGGACCAGGCCACGGCCCCGGCCGGCGGGCGCGTCCGGCCGGGTGACCACGGCCACCAGCTCGTGGCGGGAGGTGGCCACCGCGGCCAGGGCCGGGACGGCGACGGCCGGCGTACCGGCGAAGATCACCCGCACCGGCCGCTCACCGACCCAGGCCGAAGGGGCTGCTGCCGGCGGCGTGCGGGCTGAGCTTGACCGTCGGCGGGGCGGCCGGGTCGTACCACTCGGCCTGGCGGATCGCCTTCATCGCCTCCTTGCGCCCGGCCGGGTCGAGCCGGTCGACGAAGAGCACCCCGTCGAGGTGGTCGGTCTCGTGCTGCACGCAGCGGGCCATCAGGCCGGTGCCGACGATCTGCAGCGGGTCTCCGTAGCCGTTGAAGCCCTTGGCGATCACGTTCTGCCGCCGCTTGGTGTCGAAATAGAGCCCGGGGATGGACAGGCAGCCCTCCGGGCCGTCCTGCTCCTCCTCGTCGGGGAACTCGAGCACCGGGTTGACCAGGTGGCCGAGCACGTCGTCCACGTCGAAGGTGAACACCCGCAGCCCCACGCCGAGCTGTGGCGCGGCGAGGCCGGCGCCGTTCTGCTCGCGCATGGTGTCGGTCAGGTCGGCGATGAGCTTGCGCAGCTCGGCGTCGAAGTCGACCACCGGATCGGCCGGCGTGCGCAGCACCGGGTCGCCGAACAGACGGATGGGCTGGACGGTCACGCGGGGTGGCTCCTTCACGGGTGGGACGAACTGTGCCGTACCAGTCTACGGAGTGCCGGGACGGCTCCCGGCCGGCGTACCGCGATCGGTGCCCGGCGCCACCGCACCGACCCGCACCGACAGCGTGTCGTAGCCGCGCAGGGTCAGCCGGGTGCGGTGCCGCGGCTCGCCGGCCAGGGCCAGGCCGGGCAGCCGACGCAGCAGCAGCGGGAAGGCGACCTGGGCCTCCAGCCGGGCCAGTCCGGCGCCGAGGCAGTAGTGCGGGCCGGCGCCGAACGACAGCGGCTGCTGCTGCGCCCGCCAGGGGTCGAAGCGGGCCGGCTCGGGGTACCGCCGGGGGTCCCGGTTGGCCGCGCCGAGCAGCAGCAGCGCCCAGCTGCCGGTCGGCAGCTCGACGCCGCCGACGGTCGCCGGTGCGGTGCCCAGCCGGCTGGTGAGCTGCACCGGCGAGTCGTAGCGCAGCATCTCCTCGACGTAGTCGGGGGCGAGGTCGGGCCGCGTGCGCAGCGCGTCGGCCTGGCGCGGGTGGCGCAGCAGCGCCACCAGGCCGTTGCCGAGCAGGTTGGTGGTGGTCTCGAAGCCGGCGACCAGCAGCACCACCAGGTTGGCCAGCAGCTCGTCGCCGGTGAGCCGGGCGCCGTCCGCGTCGTGGGCCTGCACCAGCGCGGAGGTCAGGTCGTCGGCCGGGGCGCGGCGGCGGGCCGCCACCAGCTCGGTGAAGTAGGCGCTGAGCTCGCGCGCGCCCCGGTCGGCGACGGCCAGCTCGGCCGGGGTGATCTCCGGCTCCAGCACCCCGGTCAGGTCCGCCGCCCAGCGCCGGAACAGCGGCCGGTCGGCGGCGGGCACGCCGAGCAGCGCGCAGATCACCCCGACCGGCAGCGGGTAGGCGAACTCGGTCATGAAGTCGACGGGCGCACCGTCGCGGCCACGCTCGCACATCGCGTCGACCAGCTCGCCGGCCTGCGCCGTGACCACCTCGCGCAGCGCGGCGACCCGGCGCGGGGTGAACGCGCCGGAGGCGAGCCGGCGCATCCGGCTGTGGTCCGGCGGGTTGGTCCGCAGCATCGACCGGGAGATCGAGGTCACCGCCGGGCTCTCCCGCCAGCCGGGCCAGAACTGGTCGCGCAGCTCGTCGTCGAGCACCCCGAACCGCGGGTCGCGGAGGATCTCGTCGGCCTCGGCATAGCCGGTCACCACGTAGTACGCCGGGGCCGCCTCGATGACCGGCCCGTGCTCGCGCAGCCGCTCGTAGGTCGGGTAGGGGTCGACCCGCCCCCGCGGTGACATCAGCAGCGTCAGCGCCTCGGCAGCGTCCATGGCCGGCCTCCCCGATCGACGAACCTCATCATCCACCCGATCCGCCCGGCTGGCCATCCACCGGCGCCGGCCGGAGCAGCTCCACCCGGTGCACCAGCCGCGGGTCGGTCAGCGCCACCCCGACCAGGTCGGCGCAGGTCCGCACCACCCCGGCCGGGAGCACGGCCAGCCCGTGCCCGGCCGCCACCACCGCCAGCAGCCCCGCGACGTCGGTGCCGAGGTAGCGCACGGCGGCGCGGAACCCGTCCGCGCCGGTGACCGCGCGCAGTTGGGTCAGCGGGGCCGCGACCTCCGGCGCGTCGACCCAGCGGGCGAGGGCCAGGTCGGCGAGCCCGAGGCCGCGGCGGGCGGTCAGCGGATGGGCTCGGGGCAGCGCCACCGCCACCGGCTCCACCCCGTGCACCTCGACCCGGATGGGCCCGAGGTCGGCGCCGGGCAGCGGATCGTTGGGGGCGGCGTACCCGTCGCGCAGCCCGAGGTCGAGCTGGTCCGTCGCGACCCGGCGCGGCAGGTCGGCGCGGGTGGTGACGTGCAGGGTCAGCGCGCCGCCCCGCTCGCCGGCGGCGAGCCGGGCAGCCGCGGGCACCACCAGCGGGGTGGCGCCGACGCGCAGCGGGCCCGGTCGCGGGGTGGCCAGCCGGGCCAGGTCGGCCCGCGCCGCGGCGAGCCGGAGCAGGATCGGCTCGGCGTACCCGAGCAGCCGGGTCCCGGCGGCGGTCGGCGCCACCGGCCGGCGGCCCAGCAGGCGTACGCCGAGATCGGCCTCCAGGGCGGCGATGTGCTGGCTCACCGCCGACTGGGTGTAGCCGAGTTCCGCGGCGGCCGCCGAGAAGGACCGGAGGCGGGCGACGACGGTGAAGGTGCGCAGCAGGTGCGGGTCCACGACCGATAAGTGTTCCTGATCCGGCCAGTACGGATCATCGTTGGACGTGATCGGCCGTGCGTGGCCACGATGGGCGCATGACCTCCGCCGTTGCCCGGCTCGCCCTCGTCGGCGACCGCTCCCCCGCCGTCCGCTCGCACGTCCGGGTGCCCGTCCTGCTGGCCGCGCTGCGGGACCGGCACGGAATCGACCTGGAGGCGTACTGGATCCCCACCGACGAGGCGGCGGCCAGCCGGCTCGCCGACTTCGACGGGATCTGGCTGCTGCCGGGCAGCCCCTACCGCAACGAGGCCGGCGCGCTGCACGCCGTACGCCGCGCCCGCACCGGGGCCATCCCGCTGCTGGCGACCTGCGGCGGGTTCCAGCACACCCTGCTGGAGTACGCCCGCGCGGTCTGCGGCCTGACCGACGTCGCCCACGGCGAGAACGCGCCGGACGCCGGGGATCTGCTGATCGAGCCGCTCGCCTGCGCGCTGCACGGCCACGAGGGGCCGGTGGTGTTCACCGCCGGTTCGCTGGCGCAGCGGAGCACGGGCGTCGACCGCAGCACCGAGCGCTACCAGTGCGGCTACGGGCTGAACCCGCGCTACCTGCCGACGCTGGTCGGGCACGGCCTCCGGTTCACCGGGCACGACCCGCAGGGGCAGGTACGGGTCGCCGAACTGCCCGGGCACCCGTTCTTCCTGGCCACCCTCTTCCAGCCGGAGCTGGCCGGCGACGGCGACGAGCCGCACCCGATGGTGCGGGCCTTCGCGGCCGCGGTGGCGGCCCGGCGGTCACCGCCGGTCGCCCCGGCCTGAGCCCGGGTCGCCGGTCGGCCCGGACGAGTCGAACTGCCAGGTCGCCGCCGGACCGGCCGTCGGCCGGGTCACGCCGGTCGGCTCAGGCGCCCGCGCCCGGCTCCCCGGCCAGCACCGCGTCGCCGGCGTGCCGGGCGTGCTCCGGCAGCGGCAGCTCGATCTTGTGGGCGGCCTCCCAGTCGTAGACCACGGAGGGCCGGACCTGGGCGGTGAAGTAGTCCACCGCGCTCATTCCGCCGACCACCGGCTCGTCCACCTCGGCGACCAGCTGCGCCGGCACCAGGTGGAAGCCGTTCTGCAGGGCGGCGCTGAGCCGGCGGTGCCCGTCGACGACGAAGAAGTACTCGCCGGTGTAGCCGATCTTCAGCGGCTCCAGCGCTTCGTCGCCGGCGGAGGCGACGTCGCCGACGAACTCGGAGTCCCAGAGCCCGCGCAGGGTGGCGATGTCCTCGGTCGGGTAGACCCGGGCCGGGTCGAGCAGCAGCAGCGGCGGCGCGTCGCGCAGCACGTCCGCGCCGAGCCGCCCCTCGTACGCGTCGATGATGTGCTCGACCACCTCGGCGGCGGACGCCCGGGTGGTGTCGCAGATCAGGTCGTAGTTGCGCAGCCGGGCCTTGTCCACCCCGTAGCGGACCAGGAACCGGCCCCGCTCGCTCTCGCTGCGCTCCTTCAGCTTGGCCCGGGCCTCCTCCAGGGAGGTGTAGCTCTCCGCCGGGCCGGACGGCCGGGCCAGCACCCGGCGGGCCGCCTCGGTCGGCTCGGTGATCATGTGCACCTTGAGCGCGTCGGTGAAGAAGTGCCAGGCCAGCCGGGAGTCCATGACCAGGCGCTCGCCCGAGGCCGCGATGTCGCGCTGGAGCTGGTCGACGTAGCCGTCGACCGCCTGGTCGAGCTCGGCGTGCAGGTTGAGCTGCAGCGCGGTCATCTGCCGCTGCTGCGCCATCTCGCGGTAGAGGTCGCCGACGCTGACCCGGCGCAGCCCCAACCGCTTGGCGATCTCCACCGACACCGTGCTCTTGCCGCTGCCGAGGTCACCGTTGAAGACGATCGACTGACGAACGGTCACGACTGGTCCACCCCTGATCACCGGCTGTTAGAGATCCCGACACCGCGCCGACCGACGCGTTCGGCGCCACCGTCGCGCCGTCCTGCGGCAGCTCCAGCTCGGCGCGCCTGACGCCGCGCCGCGACCTGGAGCCGTCGTACGCCCGGGCATGACGGGCGATGCTATCACCTCATGGCCAGCGGTTTCCCGGACACCGGGTGCGACGCGGGGCCGGTGGCGGCCCGGATCCGCGGCCCGGCCGCCGGCGGCAGGCCCGGGCCGGGGCGCTCAGAAGAGAGCCGACGGGTCGACCTGGAGGCGGACCGGATCGGCGGCCTTGCGGGCGGTGCGCACCCCGGCGGCGGAGTGCAGCGCCTCGGCCAGCGCGGCGGCCCGGGCCCGGGGCACCCGGACCAGCATCCGCTCCCGCTCCCCGTCCGCCGGCACCGGCCCGAGCAGCTCGGCCTCGGCGGGCAGCCGGGCCTCGGCCAGCAGGTCGGCCACCGCCCCCGGCTGGCCGGTGACGCTGGCCATCCGCACCGCCGGCGGGAAGCCCAGCTCGCGCCGCTCGGCCAGCTCCCGTTCGGCGAACCAGGCGGCGTCCCAGCGCAGCAGCGCCTGCACCGGGGCGAGCGCGCCGTCGGCGACCACCACCACCCGGCCGCCGGCCGGTCCCGGGCGGGCCAGCGCGGCGGCGGCCAGCCAGCGACGCAGCGCCTCCTCCCCGGCCCGCAGGTCCGCCCGGGTGAGCAGGGCCCAGGAGTCGAGCAGCAGCACGGCCCCGTAGCCGCCGTCGGCGACCGGCTCGGCGCCCGGGGTGGCGATCACCAGGCCGGCGCCGCCGGGCACCGCGGCGAGCACCTCCTCCCGCCCCGAGGTGCGCACCGGCACGCCGGGGAACGCTCGCCCCAGCTCCTCGGCGGTGCGCCGGGCGCCGGTGACCGAGGCGCGCAGCCGCCGGCCACCGCAGTGCGGGCAGGCGTACGCGGCGGCGACCCGGCCGCACCAGCGGCAGGCGGGGGTGCCGGCGGCCGACGGCAGCGCGAGCGGGCCGGCGCAGTGCGGGCAGCGCGCCGGGCTCCGGCAGTCGGCGCAGGCCACCGAGGGCAGGTAGCCACGCCGGGGCACCTGGACCAGCACCGGCCGGTCCGCCCGCAGCGCGTCCCGGGCGGTGGTCCAGGCGAGGCTGGGCAGCCGGGCGGTGGCGGCCTGCGGGTCCCGCGCCAACTGCGGATCGTCGCCGGTCGGCGCTATCGCCGGCATCCGCGCCCGCACGGTGGCCCGGTCGGCCACCACCTCCCGGGCCCAGCCCGTCTCCACCAGCAGCTGCGCCTCGGCGGTGCGGGCGTACCCGCCGACCAGGGCGGCCGCCGCACCGAGGTGGGCGCGGGTGAGCAGCACCTCCCGGGCGTGCGGGTAGGGCGCCCGGGGCTCGGCGTGCAGGTCGTCGCCGTCGTCCCAGATGGCGACCAGGCCGAGCCGGTCGACCGGGGCGAACATCGCCGCCCGGGTGCCGATCACCACCGGCACGTCGCCGCGCCGGGCGGCGAGGAACGCCCGGTAGCGGCGGGCCGGGCCGAGCGCGGCGGAGAGGCAGACGTGCCGGCCGGCGCCCAGGGTGGCGGTCAGCGCGGCGTCGAGGCGGTCCAGGTCGCGGTTGTCGGCGACCACCACCACCGCGCCCCGGCTGCCGGCCACCGTCGCAGCGACCGCCTCGGCGTAGCGGGCGGGCCAGTCCTCGCCGGGCAGCGCCGACCAGACCGCCCGCGGCGACCGGCCGTCGGCCAGCGCCCGGAGCAGGGCCGACCCGGCCGGGTAGTCCCGCCAGCCGTGCGGGTCGGGCGCGGTCACCGGGCCGGCGCCGTCCGCCCCGCTCTCAACTGCGGCGGCGGCGCGGGCGCGGACGTCCTTCTCCACCCTGGCGTGCCGGGGCGGCACGGCCAGCCGAAGCACGTCGGCAAGGCTGCCGGCGTACCGGTCGGCGACCGCGCGGGCCAGCCGGGCCACCTCGGGCGCCAGCACCGGCTCCGGCGAGACCACCTTCTCCAGGTACGCCAGCCGCCCGGTGTGCCCGGAGTCGTCGCCCCGGGACAGCAGCCAGCCGTCCACCAGCTGTCCGGCGAAGCGGACCTTCACCCGCACCCCGGGCGTCGCGTCCGCGTCCAGCTCGGCCGGCACCAGGTAGTCGAAGGGCCGGTCCAGGTGAGCCAGCGGCACGTCCACGCAGACGCGAGCGACCGGCGACCCGTCCGCGGGCCGCCGGTCGCTACGCCTGGTGCCGGTCAGGCTCCCGCGGCCGACTTGAGGTCGGCGGCCCGGTCGGTGCTCTCCCAGGTCAGGTCGGGCAGTTCCCGGCCGAAGTGGCCGTACGCCGCGGTCTGCCGGTAGATCGGGCGGAGCAGGTTGAGGTCCCGGATGATGGCGGCCGGGCGGAGGTCGAACACCTCGGTCACCGCCTTCTCGATCGAGGTGACCGGCACCGTCTCGGTGCCGAACGTCTCGATGAAGAGGCTGACCGGGTGGGCCTTGCCGATCGCGTACGCGACCTGCGCCTCACAGCGCTCGGCCAGGCCGGCGGCCACCACGTTCTTGGCCACCCAGCGCATCGCGTAGGCCGCCGAGCGGTCCACCTTCGACGGGTCCTTGCCGGAGAACGCGCCACCGCCGTGCCGGGCGTAGCCGCCGTAGGTGTCGACGATGATCTTGCGGCCGGTCAGGCCGGCGTCGCCCATCGGGCCGCCGATCTCGAACCGGCCGGTCGGGTTGACCAGCAGCCGGTAGCCCTCGGTGTCCAGCCCGAGGCTCTCCAGCTCCGGGGCGATGACGTGCTCGCGCACATCCGGGGTGAGCAGCGACTCCAGCGAGATGTCCGCGGCGTGCTGGCTGGACACGACCACCGTGTTGAGCCGCACCGGGCGCAGCCCGTCGTACTCGATGGTGACCTGGGTCTTGCCGTCCGGCCGCAGGTACGGGATGGTGCCGTCCTTGCGTACGGCGGCGAGGCGGCGGGCCAGCCGGTGCGCGAGCGCGATCGGCAGCGGCATCAGTTCCGGCGTCTCCGAGCAGGCGAAGCCGAACATCATGCCCTGGTCACCGGCGCCCTGCGCGTCCAGGGCGCTCTCCGAGGCGCCGGTGCGCAGCTCGAAGGCGTTGTCGACGCCCTGGGCGATGTCCGGGGACTGGTTGCCGATGGAGACGCTCACGCCGCACGAGGCACCGTCGAAGCCCTTCTTCGACGAGTCGTAGCCGATCCCGAGGATGGTCTCCCGGACGATGGTCGGGATGTCGGCGTACGCCTTGGTGGTGACCTCACCGGCCACGTGCACCTGGCCGGTGGTGATGAGGGTCTCCACCGCGACCCGGCTGTGCGGGTCCTGGCTGAGCAGCGCGTCCAGGATCCCGTCGCTGATCTGGTCGGCGATCTTGTCCGGGTGGCCTTCCGTGACCGATTCGGACGTGAAGAGGCGGCGTGTCACGGCACTCCTAAGTTATGGAAAAGTCGTTCCGCGGCAGTGTAGTCACCACGGCCCGCAGAGCGCGCGCTGGTCAGCGTTCGATACCAACCGTCAGGAAGGACCTGCCAGCCGGGTCGCGACGAGGTCCCAGACGCCGTCGGCGAGATCCTCCTTCGACTGCTCGGGCATCCGGCTGACCGAGCCGTCCACGCCGATGACGGTCGCCGCGTTCGTCTCGGCGCCGAAGACCTTGTCCGGCCCGACCTCGTTGATCACGATGAGGTCGGCTCGCTTGCGGGCGAGCTTGGCCCGGCCGTTGGCCTCGGCGTCGCCGGTCTCGGCGGCGAACACCACCAGCACCTGCTCCGGCCGACGGCGCTGGCCCAGCTCGGCGGCGATGTCCGGGTTGGTGACCAGCTCGATCGTGGGCGCGCTGCCGTCGTCCGACTTCTTGATTTTGCCAGTCGCGTAGGTCGCCGGCCGGAAATCGGCCGGAGCGGCCGCCATCACCACCACGTCGGCGGCCTCGGCCGCGGCGAGGGTGGCCTGGCGCAGCTCCTCGGTGGTGCCGACCCGGACCAGGTCCACGCCGGCCGGATCCGGCAGCGAGACGTTGGCCGAGATCAGGGTGACCCGGGCGCCCCGGGCGACGGCGGTGCGGGCGAACGCGTAGCCCTGCTTGCCGGAGGACCGGTTGCCCAGGAAGCGGACCGGGTCCAGCGGTTCCCGGGTGCCGCCGGCGGTGACCACCACCCGGCGGCCGGCCAGGTCGGCCGGGGCGGCGACGCCGCGGCTGAGGGCCCGGCGGGCGACCGCGAAGATCTCGGCCGGATCGGGCAGCCGGCCCTTGCCGGTGTCAGCGCCGGTGAGCCGGCCGACGGCGGGCTCGATCACCCGCACGCCGCGGTCGCGCAGCGTGGCCACGTTGGCGACGGTGGCCGGGTGCTCCCACATCTCGGTGTGCATGGCGGGCGCCAGCAGCACCGGGCAGCGGGCGGTGAGCAGGGTGTTGGTGAGCAGGTCGTCGGCGAGGCCGTGGGCGGCCTTGGCGAGCAGGTCGGCGGTGGCCGGGGCGACCACCACCAGGTCGGCCTGCTGGCCGAGGCGCACGTGCGGCACCTCGTGCACGTCCGACCAGACCTCGTCGGCGACCGGCTGACCGGAGAGCGCCGCCCAGGTCGGCGCCCCGACGAAGCGGAGCGCCGACGCGGTCGGCACGACCCGGACCCGGTGGCCGGACTCGGTGAACAGCCGCAACAGCTCGCACGCCTTGTAGGCGGCGATGCCGCCACCGACCCCGAGGACGATCCGGGCGGACATCGGCGCGCGGCGGATTACGGCTGGTCGGTCGGCTCGGCGGTGAGCAGGCCCGCGTTGATCTCGCGCATGGCGATGGAGAGCGGCTTCTCCTGCGGGGTGGTCTCGACCAGCGGGCCGACGTACTCCAGCAGGCCCTCACCGAGCTGGCTGTAGTAGGCGTTGACCTGACGCGCGCGCTTGGCGGCGAAGATGACCAGGGCGTACTTCGACGTCGTCTTCTCGAGGAGCTCGTCGATCGGCGGGTTGGTGATGCCCTCGGGGTTGGTGGCGATGGATCCCACGAATTAACCTCTGCGTCTGGAGAACCGCTCGGACGCGGCTACGTCGCCCGACCGCTCAGCGGCGACCGGGCCGGAGCCGGTAATGAAGAACCGAGCAAGCCTACCAGCTCGGTCACCACCCGCTCGGTCAGGTCGTGCACCACGACGGCGTCGGTCTCCGCCAGGGTGGCCGGCGCCGGCTCGAAACCGGGCGGGACGAGCAGCACCAGGCGGGCGTCGGGAAACACGGCCCGGACGCCGACCGCGCCGGGCAGGTCGAGCGGGAGGAACACCGGCTGCCCGATGGCCAGCCGGGCGCGTACCTGCGCCGCGGGCGTGCCGCGCGCGTACGGGCCGATCCGGCTCCACTCCAGCAGCTCGCCGGCGGCGGCCATCCGGTCGAACTCGACCGGATCGCAGAAGAGCCGGTCGGTGCCGGGCCGCTCGCCCGCGCGGGGCGGGCGGGTGGTGACCGGCACCGGGGTCCACACGGCGGGAGAACGCGCCCGGACGAGCTCGACGACACTCTCCCGGCCGGCGCCCGAAGGTCCGGCCAGGACAGTGAGCCGAGCCGCCGGGCGCGCCTCGCCTTCCGTGCTCACTGCTTGTTTCTACACGCCGCCACGATCAGTTGGCGGAGAACTCTCCAAGCAGTGCCTTGCGCTGCTGCTCGCCGAGACCACGCAGGCGACGGCTGTCGGCGATCTTGAGCTTCTCCATGATCTGGGTGGCCCGGATCTTGCCGATACCCGGCATCGCC
Source organism: Micromonospora sp. CNZ280 (assembly GCF_011759515.1). Classification (NCBI taxonomy): domain Bacteria; kingdom Bacillati; phylum Actinomycetota; class Actinomycetes; order Micromonosporales; family Micromonosporaceae; genus Micromonospora; species Micromonospora sp. CNZ280. The sequence continues at coordinate 295,420 of NZ_JAAOYP010000005.1, read as the reverse complement.
TGCAGGACGGCGGACACCTTGAGCTTGCCGACGACGTCGTCGGACTCGGCCCGCTCAAGGACGGCTCCGAGGGTGGTCTTGCCCTGCTTGAGCTGCTCCTTCAGCTCAGCGCGGGCCTTGCGGATCTCCGCAGCCTTCTCCAGCGCGGCTGCGCGCTGCTCTGGGGTCAGTGACGGGAGCGGCACCAGTTCTCCTCAGGTCCCTATCGCGACGGGCGGGACGCACCGCCGCTTCTGTGAAACGTGGTGTCGCTGTGAACCAAGGGGTCCGTGGTTCCCAGCGCGGGGAAAACTAGCGGTCAACGGAGCTTTCGGCAACGTGGGCGCGCCATGATCACCGCAAAGTGACCGACCCGTCAGTCAGTCAACCGGCAGCCAGGGCGGCCCGGCAGTCGGCCTGCGCCCGGTCCGCGGCGGCCCGCAGGGCGGCGACGTCGGGGCCCGCGCCCAGCACCTCGCGGGAGTACGAGGGCAGCACCGCGGGCAGGCTGGAACCGAAGACCAGGCGCAGGTCGGCCGGGGTGGCGCCCTGCGCGCCGAGGCCCGGCGCGAGCAGCGGACCGTTCACCGCGGACAGGTCGTGACCGGTGTCGCCGATGGTCGCCCCGACCACCAGACCGAAGCTGCCGAGCGGCTCCGCACCCGCGTTGAGCTGGGAAATCTCGTCGATCACGGCCTGCGCCACGGTCCGCCCGTCGGCCGTACGGGCGCGCTGCACGGCGGCCCCCTCCGGGTTGGAGGTGAGCGCCAGCACGAAGACTCCACCGCCGTGCGCGGCGGCCAGCTCGAACATCGGGGCGAGTGAACCGACGCCGAGATACGGGCTGGCGGTGACCGCGTCGACATACAAGGGGCTGGATGGGTCGAGGTACGCGGCGGCGTACGCGGCGACCGTCGAGCCGATGTCGCCGCGCTTGACGTCGAGCAGAACGAGCGAGCCGGAATCCCGTAACTGTCGGATAGTTGACTCAAGAATCTCGACCCCGCGCGCGCCGAACCGCTCGAAGAAGGCCGACTGGGGCTTGATCACCGCAACCCGGTCACCGAGCGCTTCCACGACGGTCCGGGCGAACCGGTCGAGCCCGGTGACGTCGTCCGGCAGTCCCCAGCGGGCCAGCAGCCCCGGGTGCGGGTCGATGCCCACGCAGAGCGGGCCCCGTTCGGTCACGGCCCGGTGCAGGCGGGCGCCGAAACTCTCCACGTCTCGTCCTCTCCTCGCTCCTCGCGCGGGCCGCGTCGGCCGCCCGCGTACCCGGTCGGGGGTCCCCGGACCGGGGCTCAGCCGGCCGCCACCGCCGCCGCCACGCCGGCCGTGATCCGGGCCAGGTCGGCGTCGTCGGTGACGTACGGCGGCATGGTGTAGACCAGGTCGCGGAACGGGCGCAGCCAGACCCCCCGTTCCACCGCGGCGGTCGTGGCGGCGGGCAGGTCCACCTCGTGGTCCAGTTGCACCACGCCGATCCCGCCCAGCACCCGCACGTCGGTCACCCCCGGCGCGCCGCGCAGCGGCTCCAGGCCGGCCCGCAGCCCCGCCTGGAGCCTCGCCACCTGCCCCGCCCAGTCCCCGGCCCGGAGCAGCCCGATGGAGGCGTTGGCGACCGCACAGGCCAGCGGGTTGCCCATGAACGTCGGGCCGTGCGCCAGCACGCCGGCCGCGGAGATGCCCCGGGCGATCTCCGGGGTGCACAGCGCCGCGGCCAGGGTGAGGTAGCCGCCGGTGAGCGCCTTGCCCACGCACATCACGTCCGGCGCCACCCCGGCGTGCTCGGCGGCGAACATGGTGCCGGTCCGGCCGAAGCCGGTGGCGATCTCGTCGAAGACCAGCAGCACCCCGTGCGCGCGGGTCACCTCGCGCAGCACCCGCAGGTAGTGCGGGTGGTGGAAGCGCATCCCGCCGGCGCCCTGGACCACCGGCTCGACGATCACCGCGGCCAGCTCGTGGGCGTGCCGCTCGACCGCCTCGACCAGGGCGGTCTCGTAGGCCGGGTCGGGCGGGGTGTCGAACCCGCCGGGCGGCACCGGGGCGAAGACCTGCCGGGGCAGCACGTCGCCCCAGAGGTGGTGCATGCCGCCCTCGGGGTCGCAGACGCTCATCGGGTGGAACGTGTCGCCGTGGTAGCCGCCCCGCCAGGTGCCCAGCCGGCGGCGCTCCGGCCGGCCGGTGGCCCGCTGGTACTGCAGGCACATCTTCACCGCGACCTCGACGCTCACCGAGCCGGAGTCGCAGAGGAAGACGTGTTCCAGCCCGTCCGGGGCCAGCTCGACCAGGGTCTGCGCCAGCCGCACCGCCGGGGCGTGGGTGAGCCCGCCGAACATCACGTGGCTCATCCGGCCGAGCTGGTCGGTCACCGCCGCGTCCAGCACCGGGTGCCGGTAGCCGTGGATCGCCGCCCACCACGACGACATCCCGTCGACGAGTTCCCGCCCGTCCGCCAGCCGCAGCCGCACCCCCTCCGCGCCCTCGACCAGGTAAGGCGGGCTGGCCGGCGGGAGCGCCGCGTACGGATGCCACACGTGCGCCCGGTCCCCGGCCAGGATCTCCTCGGGTGTCACGTGCGCTCCCTCGTAGCCTCGTCGAACGCGACGCCGGTGGTCCCGACCTCTCGGGGATTACTCCCGGTCGGTGTCGGCCCCGCCGCGCGTCGGGCGCGGCCGGCGGACTCCGCCGGGACGGGTCGGACTCCGCCGGGGCGGCGGCTCACCGGCTCGCGGTCCCGGCCGGGGCCGGGGCGGCGGCCGACGCGCGGGCGGCGGCGCGGACCAGGGCCGGGCCGCGGTAGATGAAGCCGGTGTAGAGCTGGACCAGGCTGGCGCCGGCGTCGAACATCCGGGCCGCGCCGTCCGGGTCGACGATGCCGCCGACGCCGACGATCGGCAGCCGGCCACCGGTCTCCCGGTGTACGAAGGCGACCACCTGCCGGGCCCGGTCGGCGAGCGGCCGGCCGGAGAGCCCGCCGGTCTCCCCGCCCCGCGCCCGGTCCGCCGGAGCCAGCCCCTCCCGGGACAGGGTGGTGTTGGTGGCGATCACCCCGGCCGCACCCCGGGCCAGGCAGACCTCCAGCAGCTCGGCGATGGCCGGCTCGGTCAGATCCGGGGCGATCTTCACCAGCACCGGCTTCTCCCCCACCAGCGCCGCCAGCAGCGCGTCCAGGTGCGCCCGGTCCTGCAACGCCCGCAGCCCCGGGGTGTTCGGCGAGGAGACGTTGACCGCGAAGTAGTCGCCGTGCCCGCGCAGCGCCCGGTAGGAGGCCTGGTAGTCCGCCACCGCCCCGTCCAGCGGGGTCACCTTGGACTTGCCCAGCGAGATGCCCAGCGGCACGCCCAGCGGGCGGGGCAGCGCCGCCAGCCGGGCCGCGAGGGCCTCGGCGCCGGCGTTGTTGAAGCCCATCCGGTTGACCACGGCCTCGCTGTCGCGCAGCCGGAACAGCCGGGGCCGGGGGTTGCCCGGCTGCGGGTGCGCGGTGACCGTGCCGACCTCCACGAAGCCGAAGCCCAGCGCCGGCCAGGCGGGCAGCGCGACGCCGTTCTTGTCCACCCCGGCGGCGAGCCCTACCGGGTTGGGGAACTCGACGCCGAAGACCGTGCGCGGCGCCGCGACGGCGTACCGGGCGCGCAGCGCGGCCAGCGCCGCCGGCCGGCGGGAGAGTCCCGCCAGCCGGCGCAGCGTCCACTCGTGCGCCGCCTCGGCGTCCCCGCCCCCGATCCGGAACAGCACCGGCCGCACCACCCGCTCGAAGATCACTGCTCGGCCCGCAGCGCGGCGTGCAGTTCCTGGAGGGGGCGGACCTGCATGTCGCCCCGGATCCGGGCCTCGATACCCATCACCGCGGCGGCCGCGCCGGGCACCGTGGTGATGCACGGGATGTCGGCGGTGACCGCCGCGCTGCGGATCTCGTAGCCGTCCGAGCGGGCGCTGGCGCCGGAACCCTGCGGCGTGTTGATCACCAGCGCCACGTCGCCGCCGAGGATCAGCGACACCGCGTCCTCGCCCGCGCCGGCCTCGTAGTGCTTGCGGATCTGCTCGCAGGCGATGCCGTGCCGGCGCAGCACCTCGGCGGTGCCGGTGGTGGCGACGATCTCGAAGCCCAGGTCGGCCAGGCGCTTGATCGGGAAGATCATGCCGCGCTTGTCCCGGTTGGCCACCGAGACGAAGATCTTCCCGCCGGTCGGCAGCGAGCCGTACGCGGCGGACTGGCTCTTGGCGAAGGCGTGCCCGAAGGCGGTGTCGATGCCCATCACCTCGCCGGTCGACTTCATCTCCGGACCGAGCAGCGAGTCCACCCCCTTGCCGGTGGGGGTGCGGAACCGCTTGAACGGCAGCACCGCCTCCTTCACCGCGATCGGGGCGTCCGGCGGCATCGTGCCGCCGTCCCCGGTGGCCGGGAGCAGCCCCTCGGCGCGCAGTTCGGCGATGGTGGCGCCGAGCGCGATCCGGGCCGCCGCCTTGGCCAGCGGCACCGCCGTGGCCTTCGACACGAACGGCACCGTCCGGGACGCCCGCGGGTTCGCCTCCAGCACGTAGAGCACGTCGTCCTTGAGCGCGTACTGGACGTTGAGCAGCCCGCGTACGCCGATCCCCCGGGCGATCGCCTCGGTGTACCGGCGGACCTCGGCCAGGTGCGAGCCGGCCAGGGTGATCGGCGGCAGCGCGCAGGACGAGTCGCCGGAGTGGATGCCGGCCTCCTCGATGTGCTCCATCACCCCGCCGAGGTAGACCTCGCCGTCGGCGTCGCAGAGCGCGTCCACGTCGATCTCGATCGCGTCGTCGAGGAAGCGGTCCACCAGCACCGGGTGGTCCGGCGAGATCGCGGTGGCCCGGCCGATGTAGTCGCGCAGCGTGGCGTCGTCGTAGACGATCTCCATGCCCCGGCCGCCCAGCACGTACGACGGCCGCACCAGCACCGGGTAGCCGATCTCCTCGGCGATCGCCTTCGCCTCCTCGTACGAGGTGGCCATGCCGTGCGCCGGCGCGCGCAGCCCGGCGCGGGCCAGCACCGCGCCGAACGCACCCCGCTCCTCGGCCAGGTGGATCGACTCCGGGGAGGTGCCGACCACCGGCACCCCGGCGTTCTTCAGCCGCTGCGCCAGCCCGAGCGGGGTCTGCCCGCCGAGCTGCACGATCACCCCGATCACGCCCGGACCGCCGACCGCCTTGCCGGAGGCGTCCTCGGCGTGCCAGACCTCCAGCACGTCCTCGAAGGTGAGCGGCTCGAAGTAGAGCCGGTCGGCGGTGTCGTAGTCGGTGGAGACCGTCTCCGGGTTGCAGTTGACCATGACGGTCTCGAAGCCGGCGCCGGCCGCGCCGCCGACCGGCGCGGTGCGCAGCGCCATCACCGCGTGCACGCAGGAGTAGTCGAACTCGATGCCCTGCCCGATCCGGTTCGGCCCGGAGCCGAGGATCAGCACCTTGGGCCGGGCCGAGCCGACCACCTCGGTCTCCGAGTCGTACGAGGAGTAGTGGTAGGGCGTGGTGGCGGCGAACTCGGCCGCGCAGGTGTCCACCGTCTTGTAGACCGGCCGGATGCCGAGCCGGTGCCGAAGCGTGCGTACTCCGTCCTCGGCCGCCAGCTCCGGACGCAGCGCCGCCAACTGCCGGTCGGACAGGCCGGCCCGCTTCGCCCGGCGCAGCAGGTCGGCGTCGAGCACCGGCGCGGCGACGATCTCGGCGCGCAGCTCGACCAGGGCGGCGATCTGGTCCAGGAACCACGGGTCGATGCCGCCGGAGGCGGTGGCGACCTCGGCGATCGACGCGCCCAGCCGCAGCGCCCGCTCCACCGTGTAGAGCCGGCCGTCGTGCGGCATCCGCAGCGCGGCGAGGGTGTTCTCCCTGGTCGCCCCGGCCGGGTCGGGCCGGGTCCAGAACCCGGCCGCCGCGGTCTCCATCGAGCGCATCGCCTTGTTCAGCGCCTCGGTGAAGTTGCGGCCCAGGCTCATCGCCTCGCCGACCGACTTCATCGTGGTGGTCAGCTCCGGGTCGGCGCCGGGGAACTTCTCGAACGCGAACCGCGGGATCTTCACCACCACGTAGTCCAGCGTCGGCTCGAACGCCGCCGGGGTCTTCAGGGTGATGTCGTTGGGGATCTCGTCCAGGGTGTAGCCGATGGCCAGCTTCGCGGCGATCTTCGCGATCGGGAAGCCGGTCGCCTTGGACGCCAGCGCCGAGGAGCGGGACACCCGGGGGTTCATCTCGATCACCACGATCCGCCCGTCGGCCGGGTTGATCGCGAACTGGATGTTGCAGCCGCCGGTGTCCACCCCGACCTCGCGCAGCACCGCGATGCCCAGGTCGCGCAGGCGCTGGTACTCCCGGTCGGTGAGGGTCATCGCCGGGGCGACGGTGACGCTGTCACCGGTGTGCACGCCCATCGGGTCCACGTTCTCGATCGAGCAGACGACCACCACGTTGTCGTGGCGGTCGCGCATCAGTTCGAGCTCGTACTCCTTCCAGCCGAGCACGCTCTCCTCGATGAGCACCTCGTGCACCGGGCTCGCGGCCAGGCCGGCACCGGCGATCCGGGTCAGTTCCTCCGGGGTGTGCGCCATGCCGGAGCCGAGGCCGCCCATGGTGAACGACGGCCGGATCACCACCGGCAGGCCCAGCTCGGCGACGGTGGCCTCGACCTCCGCCATCGAGTGGCAGACCCGGGACCGGGGCACCAGCCCGGCCGGGTCGTCGAGACCGAGCCGGACGCCGGCCTTGGCCACGATGTCCTTGAACAGCTGCCGGTCCTCGCCACGGTTGATCGCCTCGATGTTCGCGCCGATCAGCTCGACGCCGTACTTCTCCAGCACGCCGGACTCGTGCAGGGCGACCGCCGTGTTCAGCGCGGTCTGCCCGCCCAGGGTGGGCAGGATCGCGTCCGGCCGCTCCTTGGCGATCACCAGCTCGACGAACTCCGGGGTGATCGGCTCGACGTACGTGGCGTCGGCGAACTCCGGGTCGGTCATGATCGTCGCCGGGTTGGAGTTGACCAGGCTGACCCGGATGCCCTCGCTGCGCAGCACCCGGCAGGCCTGGGTGCCGGAGTAGTCGAACTCGCAGGCCTGCCCGATCACGATCGGCCCGGAGCCGATCACCAGGACGTGCTTGAGATCGGTCCGCTTAGGCATCGGTGCGCCCCTCGATGAGCTCGGCGAAGCGGTCGAACAGGTAGTCCGCGTCGTGCGGGCCGGCCGCCGCCTCCGGGTGGTACTGGACGGTGAAGGCGGGCACGTCCCTGGCCCGCAGCCCCTCGACCACGTTGTCATTGAGGCAGACGTGACTGACCTGGACGCCGCCGAACTCGGTCTCGATCACCTGGTCGGGTACGACAGCGCCCTGCCGGGCCCCGGGCACCTCGACGGCGAAGCCGTGGTTGTGGCTGGTCACCTCGACCTTGCCGGTGGCCCGGTCGAGCACCGGCTGGTTGATCCCCCGGTGGCCGTAGCCGAGCTTGTAGGTGCCGAAGCCCAGCGCGCGGCCGAGGATCTGGCTGCCGAAGCAGATGCCGAACAGCGGCACCCGCCGGCGCAGCACCTCGCGGGCCAGCGCGACCGGAGCGTCGGCGGTGGCCGGGTCGCCTGGGCCGGGCGAGAAGAAGACCGCGTCCGCGCCGGTGGCCAGCAGGTCGTCGATGGTGGAGCCGGCGGGCAGCACGTGCGTGGTGACCCCGCGCGCGGCCAGCCGGCGCGGCACGTTGCGCTTGATGCCCAGGTCCAGCGCGGCCACCGTGTACCGGTGCTCGCCCTCGGCGGCGACCACGTACGGCTTGGCGGTGGTCACCTCGGCGGAGAGGTCCGCGCCGACCATCGCCGGGGACTGCCGTACCCGGGCCAGCAGCGCCCGCGGGTCGGTCTCCACGCTGGAGACGCCGACCCGCATCGCACCGCGCTCGCGCAGGTGCCGGGTCAGCGCCCGGGTGTCCACCCCGCTGATGCCGACCACGCCCTCGGTGGCGAGCCGGTCCTCCAGCCCGCCGGTGGCCCGCCAGTTGGAGCCGATCCGGGCCGGGTCACGCACCACGTAGCCGGCCACCCAGATCCGGTCGGACTCGTCGTCCTCGCCGTTGACGCCGGTGTTGCCGATGTGCGGGGCGGTCTGCACCACCACCTGCCGGTGGTAGGACGGGTCGGTCAGGGTCTCCTGGTAGCCCGTCATGCCGGTGTTGAAGACCGCCTCGCCGAAGGTCTCCCCGACGCTGCCGTACGCCTCGCCGTGGAAGGTGCGTCCGTCCTCGAGGACGAGGATCGCCGATCGTCTGCGGGTCACTTGACAGCCTTTCCGTCCAGGACCGTCGGCTCGCCGCGCAGGAAGGTCGCCACGATGCGACCCGGCAGCGTCATGCGGGCGTACGGGGTGTTGCGACTGCGGCTGGCCAGTTCGGCCGGCTCGATCACCCGGCGGGCGGCCGGGTCGACCAGGGTCAGGTTGGCCGGCACGCCGGGCGCCGGGTCGAGGCCGTGCCCGTCCAGCCCGGCGATCCGGGCCGGGGTGCGGGACATCCGCTCGGCGATCAGGTCCCACTCGGGGCCGAGCACGTCGAGCGCGATCGACAGCGCCGTCTCCAGGCCGAGCATGCCCGGCCGGGCGTACGCCCACTCGCACTCCTTGTCCTCCACCGCGTGCGGGGCGTGGTCGGTGGCGACGATGTCGATCACGCCTTCCACCAGCGCGGCGCGCAGCGCGGCGATGTCGCCGGCGGTGCGCAGCGGCGGGTTGACCTTGTAGACCGGGTCGTAGGTCGCCGCCCGCTCGTCGGTGAGCAACAGGTGGTGCGGGGTCACCTCGGCGGTGACCCGGACCCCGCGGGCCTTGGCCTGCCGGAGCACCTCGACGCTGCCGGCGGTGGAGACGTGGCAGACGTGCAGCCGGCTGCCGACGTGCTCGGCCAGCAGCACGTCCCGGGCGATGATCGCCTCCTCGGCGACCGCCGGCCAGCCGGTCAGCCCGAGCCGGGTGGAGACCTCGCCCTCGTGCATCTGCGCGCCCTCGGTGAGCCGGGGCTCCTCGGCGTGCTGGGCGATGATCCCGTCGAACGCCTTGACGTACTCCAGCGCCCGGCGCATCAGCTTCGGGTCGGCCACGCAGTGCCCGTCGTCGGAGAAGATCCGCACCCGGGCCGCGGAGTCGGCCATCGCGCCGAGTTCGGCCAGCCGCTCGCCGGCCAGCCCGACCGTGACCGCGCCGATCGGCTGCACGTCGACCAGCCCGGCCTCCCGGCCGAGTCGCCAGACCTGCTCGACCACGCCGGCGGTGTCGGCGACCGGTGAGGTGTTGGCCATCGCGCAGACCGCCGTGTAGCCGCCCAGGGCGGCGGCCCGGGAGCCGGACTCCACGGTCTCGGCGTCCTCCCGGCCCGGCTCGCGCAGGTGGGTGTGCAGGTCGACCAGGCCGGGCAGGGCCACCAGGCCGGTGGCGTCGAGCACGGTGGCGCCGGCGGCGGTCAGGCCGGGGCCGGCCTCGGCCACGACGCCGTCGCGGATCAGCAGGTCGGTCGGCGCGGCCCCCACCACGCTGACCCCCTTGACCAGGTACGCGGTCATGAGTTGTTCCCCCCGAGCAGCAGGTAGAGGACGGCCATCCGGACGGAGACGCCGTTGGCGACCTGTTCGACGATGGTGGAGCGGGGCGAGTCCGCGACCTCGGGCGTGATCTCCATGCCCCGGTTCATCGGGCCGGGGTGCATGACGATCGCGTGCTCGGGCAGCCGGCGCATCCGCGGGCCGTCCAGGCCGTAGCGGCGGGCGTACTCGCGGGCGGACGGGAAATAGGAGTCGTTCATGCGCTCGCGCTGCACCCGCAGCATCATCACCACGTCCGAGGTGGGCAGCACGGTGTCCAGGTCGTAGCAGACCCCGGTGCCGGGCGCGAGCGCCTGCGCGATGTCGACCGGGATCAGCGTCGGCGGCCCGACCAGGGTCACCTTGGCGCCGAGGGTGGACAGCAGCAGCACGTTGGAGCGGGCCACCCGGCTGTGCAGCACGTCCCCGACCACCGCCACCGACAGGCCGGCCAGCCGGCCCAGCCGGGCGCGCATGGTGTACGCGTCCAGCAGCGCCTGGGTGGGGTGCTCGTGGGTGCCGTCGCCGGCGTTGACCACCGAGCCGTCGACCCAGTTGGCGAGCCGGTGCGCGGCGCCGGAGGCGGGGTGGCGCACCACCACCGCGTCGGCCCCCATCGCCTGCAGGGTCAGCGCGGTGTCCTTCAGGCTCTCGCCCTTGGCGACGCTGGACCCCTTGGCGGAGAAGTTGATCACATCGGCGCTGAGCCGCTTCGCCGCCGCCTCGAAGGAGATCCGGGTCCGGGTGGAGTCCTCGTAGAAGAGGTTGACCACGGTGCGGCCACGCAGCGCGGGCAGCTTCTTGACCTCGCGGCCGGCGACGGTGGCCATCTCGGCGGCGGTGTCCAGGATCTGGGTGGCGGTGGCGGCGTCCAGGTCGCCGCCGGAGAGCAGGTGCCTGATCATGCGGGCTGCGCCTGCCTTTCGTTCGCGACCGCGGGGCTCCGCTTCGCTGCACTCCTCGCGCTCACCGCGTACCCCCGTACAGCTTGACCTCGTCCGTGCCGTCGGTCTCGGCGAGGGTGACCTTGACGCTCTCGGCGAGCGAGGTCGGGATGTTCTTGCCGACGTAGTCGGCGCGGATCGGCAGTTCCCGGTGCCCGCGGTCGACCAGGACGGCGAGCTGCACCGAGGCCGGCCGGCCCACGTCGTTGAGCGCGTCCAGGGCGGCCCGCACGGTACGCCCGGAGAAGAGCACGTCGTCGACCAGGACGACCCGCTTGCCGTCGATGCCGCCGGCCGGCAGCTGGGTGGGGCCGACCGCGCGGGTGGCGTGCCGGCGCAGGTCGTCGCGGTAGAGGGTGATGTCCAGCACGCCGACCGGGACGGTCACGTCCTCGAAGGTGCTGATCCGGGCCGCGAGCCGCTTCGCGAGCGGGGCGCCCCGGGTGGGTATGCCGAGCAGGACGGTGTCGGCGGCGCCCTGGGTCTTCTCCAGGATCTGGTGGGCGATCCGGTCGACCACCCGCTGGACGTCGGCGCTGGTGAGGATCACCTTCACCGAGGGTTGTCGGGCGGTCGGTGACTGGGCAGCCGGTGGGTAGGCCACGGCGGACCTCCTTCCCCGCCTCACGGGACGGGTCGTTAAAGGACGTCGGATCCTCCCGCCGGACCGTACCCGGCCCGGCGCGGGCTTCAGCCACGTTACCAGTGGTCACGGGCCGGACCGCCGCCGGCCACTGAGCACCTGGTCAGCCCGGCGAAATGGGGATAACTCCCCCGGCGTACCCAACGGGAAGGTCACGACCACTTGACCAGGTGTCGCAATCCCCGTACCGTCACGCTCCGTAGCGATAGCTGGGAGAACCCCGAGCAGCACTGGGAGTGTCCGAATGCCCTCTGAATACGCCAAGTCGCTGGGCGCCCGCCTGCGCTCCATCCGCCAGCAGCAGGGCCTGTCCCTGCAGGGGGTGGAGGAGAAGTCGAACGGGCGGTGGAAGGCGGTGGTGGTCGGCTCGTACGAGCGCGGCGACCGGGCCGTCACGGTGTCCCGGCTGGCCGAGCTGGCCGACTTCTACCGAGTTCCCGTCTCGGAGCTGCTGCCCGACGGCAGCGGGGTGCGCCACGAGCCGACCAGCAAGATCGTCCTGGACCTGGAACGGCTCTACGACGAGGCCTCGGAGGACCTGGCCTACGTCGCCCGGTACGCCCGCGCCATCCAGCAGCAGCGCGGTGACTACAACGGCCGGGTGCTCTCGATCCGCGCCGACGACCTGCGCGCGCTGGCGATCGTCTACGACGCCTCGCCGTCCGGCCTGATCGAGCGGCTGACCGAGCACGGCGTGCTGGTCGCCGACCCGCGGGCGTTCTTCGCCTCCTGACCGCTGTCGCACCGAAAGGGCCCGTGCCGTCCGGCACGGGCCCTTTCGGGTCAGCTGTCGCGTTTCGCGCCGCCGCGGTGGCCGGACGACGCTCAGCGGGTGGCGTACTCGGCGATCCTGCCGAGCAGGCCGTTGAGGAAGCGCGGCGAGTCGTCGGTCGACATCTGCCGAGCCAGCTCCACCGCCTCGCTGATCGCCACCGGGTCGTCGATCTCGTCGACGTAGAGCAGCTCGTAGACGGCGATCCGGGCCAGGTTGCGGTCGACCGCCGGCATCCGGTCGAGCGTCCAGCCCTCGGCGTAGCTCGCGATCAGCTCGTCGATCCGGTCGAGCTGGTCGGCGACGCCCTCGACCAGGCTCACCGCGTAGCCGAGGTGCTCCGGCCGGGGCTTCTCGATCCGCTCGAGGTAGCCCGCGAGCACCTCGACCGGCGGCCGGTCACGCAGGTCGGCCTCGTAGAGCACGTCCAGTGCCCGCTTACGCGCCTTGCGGCGCGCCGGCATCTGCTGTTTGGGACCCTCGGCCATCAGGCGCGGCCGAGGTAACGGCCGTCGCGGGTGTCGACCTTGATCTTCTCGCCGGTGGTGATGAAGAGCGGCACCTGCACGGTCGCGCCGGTCTCGACGGTGGCCGGCTTGTTGCCGCCGGTGGAGCGGTCGCCCTGCAGGCCCGGCTCGGTGTAGGTGACCTCGAGCACGACGCTGGTGGGCAGCTCGATGTAGAGCGGGACGCTCTCGTGGGTGGCCACCGTCGCCTCGGCCTCGGGCAGCAGGTAGTTGGCCGCCTCGCCGACGGTGCCGCCGGGCACGGTGATCTGGTCGAAGGTCTCCAGATCCATGAAGACGTAGTCCTCGCCGTCGGCGTAGAGGTACTGCATGGTGCGCTTGTCGACGGTCGCGGTCTCGACCTTGGTGCCCGCGTTGAAGGTCTTGTCGACGACCTTGCCGGAGAGCACGTTCTTCAGCGTGGTACGCACGAACGCACCACCCTTACCGGGCTTGACGTGCTGGAACTCGACGACGGACCAGAGTTCCCCATCGAGGTTGAGTACCAGGCCGTTCTTCAGGTCGTTGGTGGTGGCCATTTCCTGCCTTGATCATCAATTGGCGGACAGACCTGGAAAGTCTACTAGCTGCGGCGACCACCGTCGCCGGCTGCCGCCCGCCGCCGGCCCGCAGCCCCGCCCGCCGCTGCCCGGCAGCGCCGCATGGCCAATCTCACCGACGGTGTCCGCCCACAACCCGCACCGACCCGCCGGGGCAGCCCGCTCCGTCAGCCGGGGCGGGCGGCCAGGTGGTGCAGGGCCAGGCGGTAGCCGTCGACGCCCAGGCCGCAGATCACCCCGGTGGCCACCGCGGAGACCACCGAGTGGTGCCGGAACTCCTCCCGGGCGTGGATGTTGGAGATGTGCACCTCGATCAGCGGCCCGCGCAGCATCGAGCAGGCGTCCCGGATTGCGTACGAGTAGTGCGACCAGGCGGCCGGGTTGAGCACCACGGCGGCCCCCTCGGTGGCGGCGGCGTGCAGCCAGCCGAGCAGCTCGTGCTCGGCGTCGGTCTGCCGGACCGCCACGTCCAGGCCCAGGTCCCGGCCGGTCGCCTCGCAGAGCGCCACCAGGTCGGCGTAGCTGGTGGCCCCGTAGACCTCCGGCTCCCGGGTGCCGAGCCGCCCCAGGTTCGCCCCGTTCAGCACGTACACCTTCATCGGGCGACCTCGCGGTAGGCGGAGTGCAGCAGCTCGTCGTCGGGGCCCTCGAGGATTGCCGGGCGGGCCAGCCCGTCCAGCACCACGAAGCGCAGCTTGTCGCCCCGGGCCTTCTTGTCCACCCGCATCGCGGCCAGCAGCTCCGGCCAGGCGTCGGCCCGGTAGCCGGTGGGCAGGCCGAGCGCCGCCACGGCGGTGCGGTGCCGCCGGGCAGTGGCCTCGTCGAGCCGGCCGGCGAGCCGGGCCAGCTCGCCGGCGTAGACCAGGCCGACGGCGACCGCGTGCCCGTGCCGCCAGCGATAGCCCTCCACCTTCTCGATCGCGTGGGCCAGGGTGTGGCCGTAGTTGAGCACCTCGCGCACCCCGGACTCGCGCAGGTCGCCGGAGACCACGTCGGCCTTGACCCGGACCGCCCGCTCGATCAGCTCGCGGGCCACCGGGCCGGTCGGGTCGACGGCTGCCGCCGGGTCCCGCTCCACCAGCTCCAAGATCACCGGGTCGGCGATGAACCCGCACTTGACCACCTCGGCCATCCCGGCGGCCAACTCGGCCGGCGGCAGGCTGTCCAGGGTGGCCAGGTCGCAGATCACCCCGGCCGGCGGGTGGAAGGCGCCGACCAGGTTCTTGCCGGCCGCGGTGTTGATCCCGGTCTTGCCACCCACCGCGGCGTCGACCATGCCGAGCAGCGAGGTGGCCACCGGCACCCAGCGCACCCCGCGCAGCCAGCAGGCCGCGACGAAGCCGGCGAGGTCGGTGACGGCGCCGCCGCCGATCCCGACCACCGCGTCGTCCCGGGTGAACCCGGCCTCGCCCAGCCGATCCCAGCAGGCGGCGGCCACGTCGATCCGCTTGGCCGCCTCGGCGTCCGGCACCTCGATCGGCAACGGCCGCACGCCGGCGGCGCGCAGCCGCTCGCCGAGCGCGTCGGCCAGGGCCTTGAGCGGGGGCGCGTGCAGCAGCGCCACCCGGGTCGCGCCGGGCAGCAGCCGCGGCGGCGGATCGAGCAGGTCGCGTCCCACCAGCACGTCGTACGGGCGCTCGCCGCCGACCGGGATCCGGGTCACCTCGTCCATCGCCGGCAGCCTAGTCGAGCGACCCGGCGGTCGGGCCGGGCTGTCCACCAGGTGGCCGCTGAGCCGTCGCGCGTTTAGTCCGGTTCGCGGCGGGCAACGAGTGCCCAGACCGAACCGCGCGGAGGTGTCCGATGGCGAGAACCACCCTGGACGGCGCCGACATCCGGCTGCCCGCCACCGTCCTCGGGGTCGGGCTGGGCGGTTTCGTCGACGGCATCCTGCTGCACCAGGTGCTGCAGTGGCACCACCTGCTCAGCAGCACCGACACGGACAACATCGGCATCCCCGACTACCCGGTGGACACCGTCCCGGGCCTGGAGATGAACACCCTCTGGGACGGCATCTTCCACGTGGTCACCTGGCTGGCCGTGCTCGCCGGGCTCGCCATGCTCTACTCCCGGGTCACCCGCTCCCGGGGTCGGCTGTGGCGCTCGCCGGTGCTCTGGGGCTGGGCACTGGTCGGCTGGGGCCTGTTCAACCTGGTCGAGGGGATAGTCGACCACCACCTGCTCGGCATCCACCACGTGCGCGGCGGCCCGCACCAGACCTGGTGGGACGTCGGTTTCCTGGCGCTCGGGGTGGTGCTGATCGTGCTCGGCTGGCTGGTGCAGCGGCGGGGCACGGTGGTGGACCTCTGCGCCGACGACCGGCGATGAGCCCGGAGCACGCCGGTCCCGGGCTCGCCATCGGGCCGCTGCTGCTCGTACCGCCGCTGCTCTTCTGGAGCTACCTGGCGGCGGCGCTGCGCGAGCGGGCCGCCGACCGCGCCGGGTGGAGCCACTGGCGGACGGCGAGCTTCGGTGCGGGCACGGCGGCGGCCGCCGTCGCGCTGGCGCTGCCCGGCCACGGCCTCGCCGCGCACATGTGGCAGCACCTGCTGCTGGGCATGCTCGCGCCGCTCGGGCTGGCGCTCGGCGCGCCGGCCACCCTGGCGCTGCGGGTCGCCGACCGGCGCGCCGGCCGCGCGGTCGTCCGCCTGCTGCACCGCCCGGCGGTGGGCGTGCTCACCCATCCGGTGACCGGCCTGCTGCTGACCGTGGGCGGGCTCCACCTGCTGTACCTGACGCCGCTGTACCGCGCGACCCTCGCCGACCCGGTCCTGCACCACCTGGTGCTGCTGCACTTCCTGCTCAGCGGCTACCTCTTCACCTGGTCGATCGCCGGCCCCGATCCGGGCCCGCACCGCCCGCGGGTGCCGGTCCGGCTGGTGGTGCTGGGCGTGGCGGTGGCCGGGCACGCCACCCTCGCCCAGCTCCTCTACGCCGGCCTGCTGGTCGACGTCACCGCCCCGGCGACCGAGCTGCGCGCCGCCGCGACGGTCATGTACTACGGCGGTGACCTGGCCGAGCTGCTGCTCGCGCTGGCGCTGCTGGTCACCTGGCGACCGGAGCCGCGGCGCGCGAGGCAGCCCGCTGAGCCGGCGCCCGGCAGCGCACCCCTGCCGGCCTCAGCCGGCTGACCGCCCGGCCCAGTCGGCCAGCCGGCGGGCGTGCTCGGTCACCGCGTCCCGCAGCTCGTCCGGCCGCCGCACCGTGAACGGCCAGCCCAGCCCGGCGAGCAGCTGGGCCATCCCGTCCAGCCGCTCCGCCCGGGTACGCAGCAGCACCCCGTCGGCGGTGGGGGTCAGCTCGCCCACGCTGGGCGGAATCCGGCGTCGGGCGGTGTCCGGATCGGTCTCCAGCAGCACCTCGACGTCGTGCGCGTACGGCACGCCGGCCAGCGAGCGGGTCACCTGGGCCACCGGGTCGAACCCGGCCGGCGCCTCGAAGGTCTCCGCCTCGGCCACCACCTCGCCGATCCGGTCCAGCCGGAAGGTGCGCACCTCCGCGCGGAGGTGGTCGTGGCCGGTGACGTACCAGCGGCCGGCGTGGAAGACCAGCCCGTACGGGTCCAGCCGGCGGCGCGACGCGGCACCCGCGAAGGAGCGGTAGGCCAGCCGCACCCGGCGCCGCTGCCGGGCCGCCGCGGCCAGGGTGAGCAGCGTCCCGGTGGCCGGGCGGACGGCCGGCTCGGCGCGGCGCAGGGTGAAGCCGAGGTGCTCCTGCACGGCCGCGAGCCGGTCGGCGAGCGCCGGTGGCAGCACCCGGCGGATCTTGGCAAGCGCGGTGGCGGTGGCCGGTTCCTCGGTGCCCAGTCCGAGCCGTTCGGCGGCGACCAGGCCGAGCAGCACGGCCACCGCCTCGTCGTCGGTGAGCATCAGCGGCGGGAGCTTGTAGCCCGGGCGCAACCGGTAGCCGCCGTACCGGCCCCGGTCGGCGGTCACCGGGATGCCGAGGTCGGCCAGGGTGGTGGCGTACCGGCGCACGGTCCGCTCGTCGACGCCGAGCCGGGCGGCCAGCTCGGCGCCGGTCAGCCGGTGGTGGCTCTGCAACAGTTCCAGCAGCCCGAGCACCCGGCCGGCCGGATGTGACACGAGACACTCCTTCAAACCGGGCGGAAGTCGTCCGGATTCGATCGTACGGTATCCGGGACCGACGAGAGAGGAAGATCCAGATGGCGACGTTCGTGCTGGTGCCGGGGTTCTGGTTGGGCGGCTGGGCCTGGCGGGAGGTGGCCGCGACGCTGCGCGGCCAGGGCCACGAGGTCCACCCGGTGACGCTGACCGGGGTGGCGGAACGGGCCCACCTGGCCGGGCCGGAGGTGGGCCTGGAGACGCACACCACCGACATCGTCCGGCTGATCCAGGTGGAGGACCTGCGCGACGTGCTGCTGGTCGGGCACTCCGGCGGCGGCCTGCCGGTGACCCAGGCCGCGGACCGGATCCCGGACCGGATCGCCCGGGTGGTCTACGTGGAGAGCGGGCCGATGCCCGACGGCACGTCCCAGTTCGACTTCAACCCGCCGGAGGAACAGGAACGGCTGCGCGCTCAGGTCGGCGACGGACACCTGCTGCCGCCGCCCGCCTGGGACCCGGCCGCCGACCCGGAGAACCTCGCCGGCCTGGACGACGCGGCGCTCGCGCTGCTGCGGACCCGGACCACCCCGCACCCGCTGCGGGCCGCCACCGACAAGGTCCGGCGCTCCGGCGGGCGGGCGGTGCCGACCGCGCTGGTCGCCAGCACGTTTCCGCTGCCGATGGTGGAGGAGATGATCGCGCAGGGGCACCCGTTCTTCGCCGGGCTGGCCGGTGGCCAGTTGCACGCCCTGCCCACCGGGCACTGGCCGATGCTCAGCGAACCGAAGGGCCTCGCCACGGTGCTGGACACGATCACTCGCGGCTGAGCCACGCTGTCGCCGGCCCGTCCGCCGGGCCGGCGACGCTCAGCGCTTGAGCAACGCGACGATCTCGGCGGCAATCTCCTCCGGGCTCCGCCCGTCGGTGACCACCGTCTCGGTGGCCACCTCGGCGTAGAGCGGGCGGCGCTGCTCCATCAGGTGCTTGAGGGTGGCCCGCGGGTTGAGCGCCAGCAACGGCCGGCCGGCGCCGAGCCCGACCCGCTTCACCGCGTCCGGCAGCTCGACCGAGAGGTGCACCACCGGGTGCCCGACCAGCGCGGCGCGGTTCTCCTCGGCGAGGACCGCGCCGCCGCCGAGGGCGAGCACCCCGGAGCAGGAGGCCAGCGCCGCCGCCACCGCCGCCCGTTCGAGGGTACGGAAGTGCGCCTCCCCCTCGTCGACGAAGATCTCCGAGATCGGCTTGCCGGCGAGCCGCTCGATGTCCGCGTCGGTGTCCCGGAACTCGACCCCGAGGGCGTCGGCGAGCGCCCGGCCGACAGTGGTCTTGCCGGAGCCCGGCGCCCCGACCAGCACGCAGACCGGCCGCGTCGTCGCGCTCACCGGAGCTCCCCTTCGTTCGCGACTGCGGGGCTCCGCTCCGCTGCATTCCTCGCGCTCACCGGATCACCAGGGAGTCGAGGTAGCCGGCCAGGTTGCGACGCATCTCGGCGACCGAGTCGCCGCCGAACTTCTCGACCGCCGCCTCGGCCAGCACCAGGGCGACCATCGCCTCGGCGACCACCGCGGCCGCGGGCACCGCGCAGACGTCCGAGCGCTGGTTGATGGCGGTGGCCGGCTCCCCCGTGGTGACGTCCACGGTGGACAGCGCCCGGTTCAGCGACGAGATCGGCTTCATCGCCGCCTTCACCCGCAGCGGCTCGCCGGTGGTGATGCCGCCCTCCAGCCCGCCGGCCCGGTCGGTGACCCGCCGCACGCCGGTGGCGGTGGGGATGATCTCGTCGTGCGCCGCCGAGCCGCGGGAGCGGGCCTGCTGCCAGCCGTCGCCGATCTCGACCCCCTTGATGGCCTGGATGGACATCAGCGCGGCGGCCAGCCGGGCGTCCAGCTTGCGGTCCCACTGCACGTGGCTGCCCAGCCCCGGCGGCACCCCGTACGCCAGCACCTCGACCACGCCCCCGAGCGTGTCGGCGGCCTTCTTCGCGGCGTCGACCTCGGCGACCATCCGGGCGCTGGCCTCCGGGTCGAGACAGCGCAGCGGGTCCGCGTCGATCCGGGCGGCGTCCTCGGGGCGGGGGCGCAGCCCCGGCTTCGCGGCGACCGGGCCCAGCTCGACCACGTGCGAGACGATCTCCACGCCGAGCGCCTGCCGGACCAGCGCCTTGGCGACGGTGCCGACGGCGACCCGGGCGGCGGTCTCCCGGGCGCTGGCCCGCTCCAGGATCGGCCGGGCGTCGGTGTGGCCGTACTTCTGCATGCCGGCCAGGTCGGCGTGGCCCGGCCGGGGCCGGGTCAGCGGCGCGTTGCGGGCCTGCCCGGCCAACTCCTCCGGGTCGACCGGATCGGCGGCCATCACCGTCTGCCACTTGGGCCACTCGGAGTTGCCCACCCGGACGGCCACCGGACTGCCCAGGGTGACCCCGTGCCGGAGCCCGCCGACGATCTCGACCTCGTCCTGCTCGAACGACATCCGGGCGCCCCGACCGTAGCCGAGCCGGCGCCGGGCCAGCTCGCCGGCGATCTCGCCGGTGGTCACCTCGACCCCCGCGGGCACGCCCTCGAGCAGCGCGACGAGGGCGGGACCGTGCGATTCACCTGCAGTCAACCAGCGCAACACAGCGCTCAGTCTGTCACGCCCGGTGGCCGCGCCGGTGCGGTGCCCACCGCGTCCCGCCCTGCGGACGGCCGCCGATCGGACCGCCCACCGGCGGGTGCCACATCTTGCGCCGAACCCGTACGATCATGGCGGCGCGCCGGGAAGTCTGGTCGGCAGATCCTTCGTCGACCCCATTTTCGGGAGATTTCGGTGCTGCTCTTCGCGTTCGCGGCGGTCCTGCTGCTCGCCGTCCTGCTCTCCAGCCTGGCGCACCGGAGCATCCTCTCCACCGCAGTGCTGTTCCTGGTCGCCGGTTTCGTGCTGGGCCCGGAGACCACCGGGGTGCTGGACATCACCGCCGACTCCCCGATCGTGTCGACGCTGGCCGAGCTGGCGCTGTTCACCGTGCTCTTCACCGACGGCATGCGGGTCGGCTGGGCCGACCTGCGGTCGGCCTGGCGGCTGCCCGGCCGGGCGCTGGGCTGGGGGCTGCCGCTCACCCTGCTGATCACCGCGCTGCTGGCCCATTACGTCGCGGGCCTGGACTGGCCGGAGGCCCTGCTGCTCGGGGCGATCCTCGCCCCCACCGACCCGGTCTTCGCCGCGGCGCTGGTCGGCAACGAGCGGGTGCCCGGCCGGCTGCGGCACCTGCTCAACGTCGAGTCCGGCATCAACGACGGCCTGGCGCTGCCCTTCGTCATCCTGTTCCTGGCCGTGGCGGCCGGCTCCGACGACCTGCACCTGGACGAGCTGGGCCTGGAGCTGCTGCTCGGCGTGGTGATCGGGGTGGCGGTGCCGTGGCTGGCGCTGCGGCTGGAACGGCTGCGGTTCTTCTCCGCCTCCACCCAGTACGAGCCGCTGAACGGGGTGGCGATCGGTCTGCTGGTGCTGGCGCTGGGCCAGGTCACCCACGCCAACCTGTTCCTCGCCGCGTTCGCCGCCGGCATCACGGTGGCCACCTTCGGCGCGCGGCAGCGGGAGAGCTTCGAGCACTTCGGCGAGCTGGTCGCGGAGCTGTTCAAGCTGGTCGCCCTGCTGGTCTTCGGCGCGCTGATCTCGTTCGAGTTCCTCGGCGAGATCGCCTGGTCGGGTTGGATCTTCGCAGTGCTCGCCATCGTGCTGGCCCGGCCGCTGGCGCTGGCCGTGTCGTTCCTCGGCGCGCACCTGAGCCGCACCGAGCAGTTCGCCGCGATGTGGTTCGGCCCGAAGGGCTTCGCCTCGGTGGTCTACGGCCTGCTGGTGCTGGAGGCCGGCATCCCGGCCGGGGACGAGGTCTTCCACCTGGTGGCGCTGACCATCGTGCTGTCCATCCTGGCGCACTCCTCGACCGACCTGGTGATCGCCCGGATCTTCGACCCGGCCACCACGCCGGCCTGGTACGAGCGGCTGCGCCAGGCTTCGGCGCAGCGGCGGGACCGGCAACGCTGAGCACGACCGGCCGGCGGCGCGGTGTCTGGGCGCCGTGGCCGAGGCGGCTCAGATCCCCCGGCCGCTTCGGTGCAGGGTGCGCAGCACCGCGTCGGCCCGCAGCACCCGCCCGGCCACGGCCAGGGCGAGATAGGCGCGTGGCTCGCGCGGGTTGCGGCGCAGGGTCCGGCGGGCCCAGCGCACCGCCGCGCCCCGGTCACCGGAGGCGGCCCGGGCGAAGGCGATCTGCCCGGCGAGCCGGGCCTCCCCGGCCGGCTGGGTGCCGAACTCGGGGTAGCGGGCCAGCAGCCACTGCAACGCCTCGGCGATGGTGTCCCAGCGCTGCGCGAAGTAGGACCGCCGGTGCCAGCGCACCAGCACGTACGGCGTGCGCACGTTGACCAGCGGGGCGCTGCGGGCGGCCCGGAGCAGGAACTCGTAGTCCTCCGCGTAGCTGCCCGGGATCTCCTCGTCGACCAGCCCGAACCCGTCGCGCAGCGCGGCCGCCCGGATCAGGAACGTCGACGGGTGCAGCTCGGTCATCCGGTCCCGGAGCAGGTCGGCCAGGGTGATCGAGTCACGGGGCAGCGACCGGTCGACGGTCCGCCCGTCGTAGCTGACCCGGATGCCGCAGCAGGCCAGCTCCGCGCCCGGCACCGCGGCCAGCGCCCCGACCTGGGCCCGCAGCTTGCCGGGCAGCCACTCGTCGTCGTCGTCGCAGAACGCGATCAGCTCCCCCACGGCGGCCAGCGTGCCCGTGTTGCGGGCGCCGGCCAGCCCCGGGGTGCGGCTGTTGCGGAGCACCCGGACCGGGCGGCCGGGGCGGCCCAGGTCGACCAGCGTGGGGTCTGCCTCGGACTGGTCGTGGACCACCACCACCTCGACCGGGCCGGGATGGTCCTGGTCGAGCACCGCCCGGACGGCGGCGCGCAGCAGCTCCGGACGGTCCCGGGTGGGCACCACCACGCTCACGCTCGGCGGCCCGGTCATCGCCGCGTTCCCGTGCGCCCCGGTCGCCACCACGCCCGGCGCCGCCGCCGCGCGGACGCGGCCACCAGGTCCTCCACGATCTGCCCCACCCGCCGTACCGCGGCCCGCTGGGCGTCGGCCGCGGCGTCGGCCGGGACGGTGAACCGGTCCGGATCGGCCAGGCCGCGGCCGAGCGCGCCGCGCAGCGCCTCCCGGGACTCGCAGAGCGCCACCATGCCGGCGGCGCCGAGCCGCCGGCAGAACAGCTGCTGGTGGTCGTCGACGTGCTCACCGTGGGTCGGGTCGCGGGGCACCACGATCGGCAGGTGGCCGTGCCGGCGGGCCTCCAGGATGGTCGCCGGGCCGCCGTGGCAGACCACCAGGTCGGATCCGGCCATCGCGGCCTGCAACGCGTCGTGGCCGAGGAAGGGCACCGCGTCGGGCCGGGCCGGCGCCCGGGTGTGTCCGTGCTGGACGGTGAGGTCGACCCGGTCGGCGACCTCGGCGTGCCACTCGCAGAGCCAGTCGACCAGCCGGTCGAACGGGTGCCGGTCGGTGCCGACGGCGACCAGCAGGTGGATCCGGGCGACCTCGGCCGGGTCGCGGGGGCGGGGCACCTGGTTCGCCGGCTCGACCCGGTCCGCCGGCCGCGCCGGCCGGCCCGGGGCCAACCGGCGCGCCGGCGCCGCGTCGGCGGCCCCGCTCACAGCAGCGTCCCCACGACGGTCGCCTCCGGGTACTGCCGGCGCTGCTCCTCCCACTGCACGAGCATCGCGGACAGGAACGGGCGGCAGAGCCGGGCGGTCAGCGTCGGGGTGTCGATCCGGTCGTACACCTCGATGTAGACGGTCGGGATGCGACGCAGCCAGGCCAGCACGACGAACGGCACGGCGACACCCGCGCCGGTGGTCACCACCGCGGCGACCCGCCGGCGGCGCAGCACCCGCCGGGCCAGGACCGCGTTGCGCAGCAGGTTGCGCACGTTGCGGGTGGTGGGGTGGTACGCCGGCACGAGTTCCTCACCGGCGAGCAGGGACACCGCCTCGGGCGTGTCGAAGGTGACCCAGCAACGCCGCCAGCGCTCGTACCAGGGGCGCAGGGCCAGCAGTTGGGCCAGGTGCCCGCCGCTGGACCCGACCAGCAACAGGACCGGAGGGGCCCCGCCGTCCTCGATGTTCTGCTCCACGCGAGTCCCCAGAAGTTCGCTTGGATGTACGGCCGGCGCCAGCCGACGCGATGACAGGCCCCCGGCCGGTGTACGGGACGGCTGGCTCCCGCTGGTGGCGGAGCAGGTACGCCGCCCGACCGTCACCCCCAGCGATGGTAACGGCCTGCGGCCTTCTCGTCACTGTCCGCCATTGTCTGATCGACGGTCGTCGGACACGTTCCGTTTAGCCGCTGAGTCGTCGCTCAACGGCGTCCAGCAGCGCCGGATGGAGAGTGCGGTTCCAGCCCGCCCCGGCGTCGGCCAGCCGCCAGGCGCGCAGCCACAGCTCCACCAGGTAGGCGTCGGCGACCAGCCGGCGGGCGGCCGGGTCGAGCCCGAGCGCGGCGCCGTACCGGGCCAGCCGGGCGTCCACCGCCCGCGCGGCCACCGCGACCGGTTCGCCGCGCAGCACCACGGCCCGCTGGAACGCGTCGTGTGCCAGGTCGAAGCCGAGCGGCACGTCCGGCCCGCTGTGCTCCCAGTCCCAGGCGACCAGCCGGCCGTCGTGCCGGCCCAGGTTCCACGGCACCCAGTCGCCGTGCCAGTGCCCGAACTCGACCGGGGTGTCGGCGTACCGGCGGGCCAGCGCGGCGACTGCGGCGACCGCCCGGGCACCGGCCGGATCGGCCGCGGCGGCGCGCCGGGCCGTGCCGGCCAGCCGGGCCAGGAAACCCGAACCGGCCAGTGGCCGGGGCGGCACCGGCGGGCGACCCCGGCGGGCCACCGCGAGCAGCGCCGGGATGGCCGGCGGCGCGCCGACCGGCAGCCCGCGTACCGCCGGGGGAAGCGGCTCCACCAGCGCGACCGCCTGCCCGGCCCACGACGTCTCGGCCAACAGCCGGGGCGCCGCCGGATGCCCGGGCACGCCGGCCAGCGCGGGCAACTCGCGCAGCGCGGCCGCCTCGGCGGTGACCAGCGCCCGGGTGGCGCCGTTCCAGCCGATCTTGGCGTAGCCGCGGGGCCGACCGTCGGCGGCGAAGAGTTGCAGGGTGGGCTTGTGGTTCGGGTCCGGCGGGCGCACCCCGCACGCCGCGTAGCCGGGCCCCCCGCCCAGCGCGGCGGCGAGCCACTGCGCCAGCAGCACATCGGCCGCGGCCAGCTCGGCGGGCAGCGACACGGTGAGGGTGGGAAACGGCATCCGGTCCACCGCGCCGACCCGGGCCAGCCCGCCGAGCACCGCCCGCGCCGCACGCACCCTCAGCGGGCGCAGCGCGTTGTACGCCAGCAGCGCGGTGGCCGTGACCCGGGGCGCGCCGAGCGGCAGCAGGAACCGGGCCCGGCGCACCGACGGGACGACCGCGTACCGGGCCACGGCGCGGTGCCCCGGTGGTGGCGGGCGGTCCACGGTCAGCCCGATCCGCTCGTCGCCGAACACCGCGCGGGTGACCCAACCGAGCCCGTCCGGCCGGGAGCGGGGGTCGGTCGGGGCGCCGGCCGGCGCGCTCACGCCGCCCGATCCGGCCAGTCGAGGTCCAACCCGAGCCGCTGTCGCAGCGCCGCGTTGTGGGGGCGGTAGTACTCGGTCAGCTCCGCCCGCAGCGCCGGCTCCAGCGGCGCCGACCGGCGGTCGTTGTAGACCTTGAAGTCGGCCAGGTCGTGCGGGGGCAGGCCGAGGAAGTCCAGGGCGCGGCGGTAGGTCGCGCGGGGGTCGGCGTAGAGCCGCTCGCTGGGCAGGAAGAGGATCCGCGACCGGTCGAAGCGGGTGAGCCACGGCTCCAGGTGTTCCAGGTACCGGCCGCGGGCGCGGTAGCTGTACCAGTCGTACGCCTGGCTGGCATACTCCGGCTCGGCGGTCAGCCGCTCCCGCTCCCCCGCCGTGCGCTCCGGCTCGGCGGCCAGCGCGGCGGCGAAGTCCAGCGGCTCGACGCCCTGCCCGCGGCGCTCCTTCCAGTGCGAGTACGCCCGCTCCACCGGGTCGCGGAGCAGCACGATCAGCCGCACCTCGGGCATCAGCGTGGCGACCCGCCGCGCGGCCAGCGGGTGGAACATGTACAGCGGGGCCGCCTCGCCGACCCGGACCGGCCCGCCGTGCCGGCGCTCCAGCGCCTCCCGCTGCCGCACCGTCGGGAAGTGCGACCGGTACCAGGCCTGGCCGCGCGCCCAGTTCTCCTCGAAGTAGTGCGCGCTCTTGGTGTTCCAGGCCGGGAAGAGCCGGGGCACCAGCGGATGCTGGAGGAGGTAGTTCCACAGCGAGGTGGTGCCGCCCCGCTTCGTGCCGATGATGAGGAAGTCCGGCAACGGCCGCCGGTCGCTGGTGCGCACCCCGTAGTCGACGAGGGTCTCCCGTACCCGGTTGGTCACCTGGGTCGGCACGATCTGCTTCACCCGGTCCCGGATGGACGACACGACGCCTGTCACCTGCCTCTCGTGGATGCCGGGGCGGGCCCGGCGGCCCGGGCCGCTCCCTGCCGCCCCCGGATCTGCCTGATGGTCACCCGGATGCCGGGTCGCACCCGGGGCAACGTCGACGAACCGGCGGCGCCGGCCGCCAGCAGCCCGACCGCCGCCACCAGCCCGGCAATGCCGCGCCCGGCGGCCAGCACCCCGGCGGCCGCGGCGACGCCCACGCCGGCGGCGGTGACCGCGGCGGCCCGCAGCATCGCCGCGTCCAGCAGCGGCTCGCCGACCACCGCCCGGGCGCAGCCGTACGCGGTGAGGTTCTCGGTGGCGATGCCGGCCGCCCAGGCCAGCGCGGCGCCGGTGGCGCCGTGACCGGGGATCAGCCACAGCCCGAGCGAGACGGTGACCAGCAGCCCGGCCAGCGTGGCGAGCAGGTGCAGCCCGCTGCGCCCGCCCATCAGCAGCAGGCTCTGCACGTTGCCGACCCCGGTGTTCACCAGCATCGCCAGGGCGAGCACGGTCATCGCCGCCGCGCCGGCCCGGAACTCCGCGCCGAACAGGCCGAGGAACGCCACCCCGAAGACCGCCAGCAGCAGGTAGACCGGCCAGGACAGCACCAACCCCCAGGTGGTCAACTGCCGGTGCACGGCGGCCGCCGCGGTCCGCTCCCCCCGGCCGAGCAGCCGGGACAGCTGCGGGGACACCGCCACCCGCAGCCCCTGCATGGCCAACTGTCCGGCCAGGACGTACCGGCCGACCGCGCCGAACACACCGGCGTCGGCCGGGCCGGCCAGCACCGAGGTGAGCAGCACCCCCACCCACATGCTGCCGGCGTCGATCGCGGCGGAGGCGGCGCGGGGCAACGCGAACCGCCAGAACACCCGCCAGTCGCCCGGGTCGGGCCGCAGCCGCGCGCCGCGCCCCACCCCGAGCGGACCGGCGACCAGCGCCAGGCAGACCAGCAGGGCCGCGGCGGCCGGCAGCAGCCAGCCGGACATGCCGGCGAGCAGGCCGGCGCCGGTCAGCGCCGCCGCGCCGACCAGCGCCGGGCGGGCCATCGGGAGCAGGAGGAACTGCACCCCGACGTACGCCCGGACGGGGCGTACGCAGCGCAGCGTGGCGAGCAGCAAGGTCATCGCCGCGACCACCGGCACGGCGGCGAAGGTGACCGCGAGCAGCGGCCCGGCGGCGGCGCCGGGGCCCAGCAGCCGGGGCGCCAGCGGACCCGACGCGAGCACCCCGGCCACCGCGACGGCGGTCGCCGCCAGCAGCGGCGGGACCAGGGCCACCGGGAGCAGCCGGGCCGCGTCACCCCCGGCGCCGGCGCGCCGCCGAGGCAGCGCCCACATCAGCCCGGTCTCCGCGCCGAGGGTGCAGACCGACGCCGCGACGGTGACCACGCCGATCGCGGCGAAGAAGGCTCCGGAGCCCGTGGTGCCGTAGCCGCGGGTGATCACCACGGCCAGGACGAAGCCGAACAGCCCGCTGGTGGCCGCGCCGGCCAGCCCGGCGGCCCCGCTGCGCGCGCTGCGCCGGGTCTCCGCCGTACGGTCGGCGCCGGCTGGCGGCGCCGGGCCGGGGCGGGTGGTGGCGGTCATCCCGGCACCGCCGTCGCGCGCCGGCCCGGCCACGCCCGGCGGACGGTACCGGCCGACCGTTCCCGCTCGGCGAGCGCCAGGGCGAACGAGATGGCAAAGAAGGCGACGGCGAGGTTCTGGTTGGCCATGCCGTAGAACGGGATCTGCACCAGGCAGACCACGGGCACCACGGCCAGCCACTGGCCGGCCGCCGAGGTGGCCCGGGCGCAGGTCACCGCGACGACCACGAACCAGGCCAGGAAGCACAGCAGCGCCGGGACGCCGTGGCTGAACAGCACCAGCCACAGTTGGCCCTGACTGCCCACCGGGGCGGCGGCGGTGACCGTGTCGGCGTTGACCGGCGCGCCGTAACCGAGCCACGGCGAGTCCTGGATCCGCCGGATCACCTCGGCGTAGAGCGCGAGCCGGTCGGTGTTCGTGTCGCTGGCCGCGACCCGCTTGTCGATCAGGTCGGCGATCGGGATGACCAGGGTGGCGAGCGCGCCGATCACCACCACCCCGGCGAGCGAGGCGACCACCCGCGGGTTGCCGCGCAGGCTGGCCCGCACGCCGAGCACCGCGAGCCCCACCCCGAGGCTGAGGAACATCGCCCGGTTGAGGGTGAGGAACGCCGGCGCCAGCGACACCGGCAGCGAGGCGACCAGCACCCACCGCAGCACGCCCCGGCGCCGCAGCATGGTGAAGGCCACCACGCAGGGCAACGTCATCGCGTACGCGCTGCCGTAGTTGTTGGTGTACGCGAACGGCGCCGCCGGCCGGTAGATCGGGTCCAGCGACCGGGCGCTGTACTCGGCCGTGGTCAGGTGGACCATGTCCTGGATGAACGGGTTGCCGGCGATCCCGGCGGGCAGCAGCACCTCGGTCGGGGTGGTCAGCGCGAACCGCGGCGCGAGCACGCTCAACCAGCCCAGCGCCACCAGCCCGAGCCAGAACGCGCAGAGCGGCACCAGCACGGCCGCCTGGTCGGGGCGCTCCCGCGCCACGGCGTACACGTAGCCGCCGACCACCAGCGCGGTGAGGTAGAAGGCCAGCCGCAGGCCGAAGGTGAGCAGCGCGGAGCCGGACGGCAACTGGGTCGCGCTCACCACGACGAATCCCAGGAAGAGCAGCCAGAGCCCGGTGGCCGGCGGCAGCGGGACCCGGCCCCGGGTCAGCAGCAGCGCGAACAGCAGCGCACCGAGCAGCGGCCAGCCCAGGTAGAAGGCGCCGGCCAGCCACCAGAGCGGCACCAGGCCGAACATCGCCGCCAGCGGCCAGCGGGGCAGCCGGGGCGGCGGCGGGACGGGCGGCGGCGCCGGTGCCGCGTCCGGGCCGTCGCCGGCCGGTTCGGTGGTCGCCGGGGCGCGGGTGAGCGGCACGCTCAGCCCCGGCCGTTGCGGGTCAGCACGAACCCCAGCGGGGTGACCCCGGCGGCGCGCAGCCGTTCCGCGAGCCGGCGCAGGTCGCTCTGGCGGGTGCGGTCCCGCTCGACCACCACCACGGCGGTGCCCTGCCGGGCCACCGCGACCCCCCGCTCGTCGGACTCGGCGGGTGGCGCGTTGTACAGCACCAGCCCGTGGCCGGCGCACTGCCGCCAGGTGCCGAACCGCACGCTGCCGGCGCCCACCGGCACCGCGTCGGCGTCCGGGGCCCGGCCGTTGCCGGTGCTGGCCGCCAACCGGGGCAGGGTCAGCGTGGCGTCGGTCTCGGTGGACGGGCGCGCGCCGGCCGGGTGTGGCGACGGCCGCCGCGCCGGGGCCGGCGGGTTGTCTCCGCCGCTCGCCGAGCCGCCGGGGCGGGGCCGGGGTACCACCGGGCGGGTCGGGTCGACGCCGACCGGCAGCCGTCCCCGGTCGGCCAGCACGGCGCCGCGCAACCGCTCGGCGCGGCCGTGATCGTCCGCCACGAAGACCTCCCGCCCCCCGGCGGCCAGTGCCACCGCCAGGCCGGCGGTGAGCGCAGTGGCGTCCTCCCGGGGTGTCAGCAGCGCGACCCGGGCGGGCTGGCGCACCCGCTCGGCGACGGCCATCGCCACGTACCGCACGTCAGCGTCGACCGCCCGCCCGGCGCGCGGGTGGCGGCGCCGGACGGTGCCGAGCAGCGGCAGTCCGGTGGCGTCCCGCACCTCGGCCACCGACCGGACCCGGCGGTCCGCCGACTCCCGGACGTACGTCAGCACCACCCCGGCGAGCAGGCCGCCGAGCAGCCCGGCGAGCAGGTGGAGGGGCCCGTGCCCGGTCGCCGAGACCAGCGTCCGGTCGGCGGTCCGGGTGACCCAGCCGGGGTTGACGTCCACCGCCGCGATCTCGGTACGCGCCGAGTTGAGCTGGGTGAGCTGGTTGTTGATCCCGGCCAGTTCGGCCACCGCGGCGTCGACCGCGCCGTCCCGGGCGCCGCCGATCCGCTTCTGCAGGGCGCTCTGCTGGGCGGCGACCCGGGCGATGCTGTCGTCGTACGAGCGCAGCATCTCCGCGCGCTGCTTCTCGTACATGGCGCGACGCACGTCGAGGTAGGTCCGGGCGGCGAGGTTGGCGCTCTCCACCGCCTGCCGGGGATCGGACGCGCGGTAGCCGAAGCGCAGGATCTGCCCGCCGGTGGGCACCTCCACCTCCAGCGCGTCGCGCACCTCGCGCGGGTCCCGGCCGCCGGCGTCGGCCAGCCGCTGAACCACCTCGGTGCCGGTGGCGATGCCGCTCTCCACGTTCATGTTGACCGCCCGGTCGGCGGCGGCACCGCTGGGGGTGAAGGCGTCGGTGACAACCGGCCGGACCGCCACCACCGCGTTGGCGGTCACCGCGGCCGGGACCAGGAGCAGGTACCCCGCGGTGGCCAGCAGGCCGACCGCGGCCACCACGGCCACCAGCCGGAACCGGTGCAGCGGCACGCGGAGCAGGTCGGTCAGGGTGACCGCGCGGGCGGGCGGCGGGCCGCCCGCGGCGTCGCCGGACCAGGGACCGCCGGAAGCGTCAGCCATCGAACTTCTTCACCATCTGTTGGGGGTTGCCGACCACCACCATCCGCGGCGGCACGTCCGCACGGACCACCGTCGCCGCGCCCACCACGCTGTCCCGGCCGATCCGTACGCCCTTGAGCACCAGCGCGCGCGAGCCGATCCAGACGTTCTCCTCGACCACGATCGGGGCGCGGGTGGCCGGGGTCGGCGGGTCGTGCCGCAGCTCCGGGGACAGGTTGTGGAAGTCGCTGTCCAGCAGTTCGCAGTTCGACAGCAGGCACCGGTCGCCGATGGTGACCGAACTCCAGGCGCCGATCCAGGTCGCGTTGAGCAGGCAGTCGACGCCGACCCGGACCTCGCCGGGGCCGGCGAACCGGACCAGTTTGTTCAGCCGGGTGCGGTCGCCGATGCTGACCCGCACCCCCCGGCGCAGCCGGATCCGGCCGCGGATCTCCACGCCCCGCCCGAGGGTCAGCCCCGGATAGCGCAGCCGGTACCAGCCGCGCTTGACCCCGAAGACCGTCCGCACCAGGAGCCCCCGGCGGATGCCGCTCGCGCCGACCACCGGCCCTCCTCCCCTCGCCGGGACCGGTCACAGTGGATCCACCGGCCCGACGCGCACAATCTACCGATTTTCCGTCACGAACCGTAGCCACTACTGCACGGAGAAGAACATCGACGGGGTCGACCAGGTCGGCCCCGGCGACGGCGTGGCGATCACGGTCGCCGCCGTACCGTCGACCACCGGCGCGGCCGCCGGGTCGAACGGGACGCCGCGCAGCGTCCCGTCGGTGGCGCCGTAGACGATCCGGCCGCCGACCCAGGCCATCCCCCGCACCGCCGACCAGGTCACCCCGGTGGTGGGCAGGTTGAACTCGGTGGCGCCCAGGTAGTTGCCGTCGATCTCGAAGTACCGGTAGTAGAGCGCGTCGGCGCCGGCCCGGGTGTAGTAGAGCCGGCCGTCGAGGAAGAACGCTCCGGTCATCGCCGCCGGGGTGAACCAGTCGTTGTAGCCGGACGCCTCCCACGGCACGCCGATGGCGCCACCGGTGAACATCGAGACGTCGATGCGGCTGCCGGTGGGGGTTCCGGCCACCGCGTGCGACCAGTAGATCCGGTCGGCCACCCGCCAGGTCGCGCCGGCGGCGGTGTAGTTCGGTTGGCGCACCGTGGCCGGGGCGCCGACCGAGGTGCCGTCGAACGGCACCCGGGCCAGCACGCCGGCGCCGGTGCCGAGGTAGAGGTTGCCGGTGGTCGCGGTCGGCGGGTTCTTCGGCGTGACGGC
The DNA here is from genome assembly GCF_011759515.1 of Micromonospora sp. CNZ280. Lineage (NCBI taxonomy): Bacteria > Bacillati > Actinomycetota > Actinomycetes > Micromonosporales > Micromonosporaceae > Micromonospora > Micromonospora sp. CNZ280. The sequence continues at coordinate 264,056 of NZ_JAAOYP010000005.1, read as the reverse complement.
GCGCCCGCCGGCGAGCGGGAACATGCCCAGCCGGCCGTGGTACTCCTCGCCCATCGCGTCCGAGTTCTGCCCGAAGTAGAGCCCGTCGCTGCCCCGCCAGAGCACCGGGACCGCCGAGCCCCAGGTGCTGGTGCCGGGGGGCATCGACGCGCCGCCGCTGCGCCGCGGGTTCCAGTTCAGCGGCAGGCCGGTGGCCGGGCTGACCGCGGCGACGCCCAGCCGGTCGATCGCGCCGTCGCCGGCCCGGTCGCTGGCGTTCGGGTTGTTCAGCCAGCGGAAGTGCCCGCCCAGGTAGATCACGCCGTCCGCCACCTCCACCGAGGTGATGGTGTCGTTGCCGGTGAAGTCGACCCAGGTGGCCAGCTGGCCGCCGCCCCGGGCGGCGGTCTCGAAGCGGACCAGCGCGTCACAGTACGCGGCCGGCCAGCCGGCGCCGCCGTTCGTGCCGACCACGAACCAGCCGCCGTCGGCGCCGAACCGGACGTCCTGCACGTAGTGCACGAACGTGGCCGGCGCCGCGCACGGCGGTGCGAACTTGTCGGTGCTCCAGTCCAGCACGCTCGGGGTGCCGGCGAGGCCCACCAGGGCCAGTTGGTTGCGGGGCAGGCCGTCGACCAGGGTGAAGTTGCCGCCGACGGCGAGGGTCCCACCGTCCGGGGTGACGTCGATGGTCCACACGTACGACGCGGTGCCGTGCCGGCCGACGGTGGCGTCGACGGTGAAGGTCGGGTCGATCGCGCCGGTGGTGGCGTCGAGCCGGCCGAGCCCGGCGTGCGCGGTGCCGTTGAGCCAGTTGAACGCGCCCGCGACGTAGAGCCAGTTGCCGCGCAGCGCGAGGTCGCGCACCGTGCCGCCGTCGGAGCGCCCCTCCCAGCCGCCCACGATCGCCCCGGTGCTCGGGTTGAGCGCCACCAGGTTGCGGCGGCTCACGCCGTTGACCGTCTTGAAGGCGCCGCCGACGACCAGCGTGCCGCCCGGCCCGGCGACCAGCGCGTTGACCGCGCCGTCGAGCATGGGCAGGAAGCTGGTCGAGATCGCCCCGGTGCTCCGGTCGTACGCGAAGAGGTAGCGCTGGGTGGTCCACGCCGCGCCGGCGGTCCGCCGGATCTGGGTGAAGCTGCCGCCGACGTAGACCATCGAGCCGACCTGCGCGAAGGCGCGGGTCTCGCCGTCGCGGGCGTGGGGGGTGAGGTCGGCGGGATTGGTCGAGACCAGGGTCGCCGGCGCGGGCGCCGGCACCACGGTGGCGGACGCGGCGGCAGGCGCGGCCAGCACGGCGGCGACGACGGCCAGCGCGACCATCCCGGCCCGGGCGCGGACACCGACGGAACGCCGGCGGAGCGGGAGTGTGGGCACGCGACGCCTCCAAGGTGGATGACAACCCACGTAGCGTGACCCCACGAACACAGTGGGCGATATCCGCCGATTGGTTGGCCATCGTGTCGCCAAGGTGACGCAGCACGAGCGCGGCCGGAATGCGGAGAACCTCAGTGCCACCTTACGTCATCACCTCGACACCCAGGGTCAGCGAGCGCCTCCGGTCGCCTGCCGCAGGTAGGCGTCCTGCCCGGCCCGGGCGAACCCGGCCAGCGCCGCGGCGTCGTGGTTCATCGTCATGTCACAACTGCTCGACCGGGTCGTCATCCCCGCCGAGTTGAAGTAGACCGCCGCCTTGATCTTCGGGTGCGCCTTGAGCGCCGCCGGGAACTCCTCGAACCAGCGCCGCTTGGCCGCCGGGTCGGCGGTGTCGAAGTTGGTGCCGAACTCGGCGAGCATCCGCGGCTTGCCGGCGCCGATGCCGTGCTCGTCCAGCCAGCGGTAGAAGCTTCCGACCGTGGTGCTCGGGCTCTTCCACACCGTGCTGCCGTTGCAGACGTGGAAGTTGTACGGGTCGTAGGCCACCCAGTCGACGTAGCGGTCGCCTGGGTAGAGGCCGGCGTAGCGGTGACGGTGGCCGGACCAGCCCATCATCGTCCACACCCAGAACGCGTTGTCCGCGCCGGCCGCCGCGAACCGGTCGTGCACGTGCCGCCAGGCCCGGACGAAGTCCGCGTCGCTCCCCTTGGCCGGTTCGTCCTCCGGCTCGTGGTCGAAGCCGAGGAAGACCGGCACCCCGGTGGCCCGGATCCGGCCGGCGATCGCGTCGATCGTCGCGTCGTGCCGGCCACTGTAGACATCCCGCCAGGTCAGCACGGCGCCGGCGGAGAAGATCCGGGACTCCCAGGCGAGGAGGAGCAGCCGATCCAGGCAATGCGATTGTCGCGCGATCATCGTCGGGCGTAGGTTGTGCACACACGACTGGCGCGGGTGGGCGACCACCGGGGAGTGAAGGTCGGGGCGTCGACCGCCTGGGTGCCCTTGTCGATGAGACGAGGAGACGCGCCCGTGACCGTCCACCACCGGATCCTGCACCTGTCCGACACCCACCTGAACAGCCCTGACGTCGATGCCTCCGCAGCGCTGGCGCGCATCCTGTACGACGCGCGCTTCGTGCCGGAAGTGGATCTGGTCGTCGTGAGCGGCGACATCGCCGACGACGGCTCCGCCGAAGGCTGCGCGGGCGTGCGCGAGCAGGTGGGCCGGTTCTGCGCGGAGCGGGGCATCCCGCATGTCTACTGCACGGGCAACCACGACACCCGTGAGGCGTTCGCGGCCACTCTTGGCTCCGGGCACCTGGCCGCCGACGGCACCGACGTCGGCGCGACCATGGCGGGCGCGTCCGGCGAACGTGCCGCCCTCAGCAGCGTTGCTGGGCTGCGTGTGATCACACTGGACAGTCTCGTGCCCGGCCAGGTGCACGGGCATGTCGACCCGGCCCAGCTGGCCTGGCTGCGTGACGTGCTGGCCGAACCCGCTGCGGCGGGCACGGTGCTCGTGCTGCACCACCCGCCGATCGCCGTGCCCACCTCCCCGATCATGGACACCGTGGGCCTGCGAAACGCCGATGATCTGGCCGATGCGGTACAGGGCACCGACGTCCAGGCGATCCTGTGCGGTCACTTCCATTTGCAGATGTCTGGCCTGCTGCGGGGCATACCGGTGTGGGTGACGCCCGGCGTGGTCACCCGCATCGACTTCACCGCGCCGCCGCGGTGGGAGCGCGCGGTACTGGGCGCCGGAGCCACCGTGGTGGATTTCGGCGGCCCGACGTCCCCGCTCTTCCACGTGCTGCACGCCCGCGACCCGCGGGCCGGGGAGCAGGTGTATCTCGTCGACCCGGTGTCGGGCGAGGACGTCGTGGGCGAGGAGCCATGATGGGCGGGCCAGCTGGGCTCGCCGAGCCGGTGCAACCACCCGCAGGCGCCGGTCCAGCAGGTTGCGCCGGGCAGCAACAGCTCCGGCACAGCCAACTCGGCGTCGCTCGGATCTCGGCGAGCCATACCCGCTCAACGAAGCGGGACCCAAGATCCGCGAGACAGAATCTAGTTCCGCCAGGACGGCGTGGCCGCACCGGTCAGCCTGCGGCTCATCACTCTAAGCGCGACTTACCCGACAGCTAAGGGATGACCGCATATCGCAACAGCACCCTCAGTCCGTTGCCGAACGTCATTGACCCAACACAGAGGGATCAGTTAGGTCGATCGGCGCCAGCCTATGATCATCGAACGGGGCGGGGCTCGTACGCGGTCTGGAACTCCCGGAACGACGATGGCGCTCTCCTGCACTACACCAACGGGTCGCCCTACTGCCTACCCCCGGATCGCGGGAATGCCCACATCCGCGGCGAGGTGGTCGACAAGATTCGCATCATGAACTCCCCCAGCTGCGCGTACTGATCGGGCAAGACGGGCGGCGGCACGGTGGGAATCGCCACCGGGACGTCTTCGATGTCCTCGGTGGCGACCATCTATCCGGCACCCGCCGATGTTGCTGCTGCGAGCGCGGCGGCCATCGCGTCGCGGGGCGCCGGGACGCCGGTGAACTGCTCGAACTGGCCGATCGCCTGGGCCAGCAGCAGGTCGAGCCCGGAGACGATCCGGCAGCCGGCCGCGCCCGCCGCGGCGGCCAGCGGCGTCGGCCACGGGTCGTAGAGCGCGTCGAAGAGCACGGTGCCGGCCCGCCAGGCCACCGCGCCGGCGAGCGGGTCGGCAGCCCCCTTCGGCACGGTCGAGACCACCACGTCGGCGCGGCAGCGGTCGGCGGCGTCGGCCCAGGCCGCGCCGGTCAGCGGGACGCCCACCGCCTGGGCCACCGGGCGCAACTCCTCGACCGCCGCCGCCCGGCGGGCCACCACGGTCACCTCGCGGGCAGCCAGGCGGGCCGCCGCGGCGAGCGCCGCGCGGGCGGTGCCACCCGCGCCGAGCACCGTCACCGTGGCGCCCGCGCGCACACCGGCTCCGGCGAGCACCTCCACCATGCCGCCGACGTCGGTGTTGTCCGCGTACCACGAGCCGTCCGGGCGGCGGACCAGCGTGTTGGCCGCGCCCACGGCGGCGGCGACCGGCGAGGCGGCCACGGCCACCGCGAGCGCCGCCTCCTTGCCCGGCATGGTCACCGACAACCCGGCCCACTCCGGGCCCAGGCCGGCGACCAGGTCCGGCAGCTCCGCGGCGGCGCACTCGATCCGGTCGTACGACCACCCGGTCAGCCCGGCCGCCGCGTAGCCGGCGTTGTGGATCACCGGGGAGAGCGAGTGCGCGATCGGCTTGCCGAGCACCGCCGCCCGTCGCTGCGCCATCAGATGATCCCGGCCTCCCGGGCCTTGGCCATGTTGCGCTCGTGCTCCGCGTACGTCTCGGCGAAGGCGGAGTGGCCCTTGTCGTCGATCGCCACGAAGAAGAGCCACTTGCCCGCCGGCGGGTCCATCGCACCCTCCAGGGCCTGCTTGCCCGGGTTGTTGATCGGCGTCGGCACCAGACCCTTGAGCTTGCGGTTGTACGGGTTTTTCGGGTTGTCCAGGTCGGCGGCGGTCATCTCCTTGGACGTCTTGGTCTCCTGGCCGGTCAGCTCCAGGTAATAGTTGACCGTGACGTCCATCTCCAGGCAGTTGCAGTCGAACTCGCCGAACACCCGGTTGTAGGCCACCCTGGCAACCTTGCCCAGGTCGTCCTTGTTACCCGCCTCCGCCTGGGCCAGCGACGCGACGATCAGCGCCTCGTACGGGCTGATCCCGCCGCGCTCCTTCTGCACCCGGTCGGCGAACTCCATCTGCCCGGTGACGGTGAGGAAGTTCTCCACCATCAGCTTGAGGATGCTCTCCGCGGTGGCCTTCGGCGGGATCTCGTAGGTGTCCGGGAAGAGGAAGCCCTCGACCGACGGCTTGACCTTCTTGCCGTCGGTGCGCTTGAACCACCAGTCCGGCACGCCGAGCGCGATCGGGTCCTTCGCCGCCGTCTCGAACTCCTTCACCGGGATCTTGGTCTTCTCGGAGAGCAGCTTGTAGACGTTCTTGGCGGTGCGGCCCTCGGGAATGGTGAGCCCGTTGACGATCCGGTTCTTCAGGTCGAGCATGGCGGCGACCGCACTCTCCCCACTCATCTGCTTACGCAGCTTGTACAGCCCCGGCTGGATGTTCTTGCTGCGCGAGTTGTCCGCCGCCGCCTCGATGAACGCCTTGGGGCTCTTCACCACGCCGGCGGCGTGCAGCGCGTCGGCCATGTCGGCGATCAGCGCGCCCTGCTTGATCTCGACCGTCACCTCACCGGTGCCGGTGCCGTCGTAGTCGGGCGTGACGAAGTAGTTCTGGATCCGGTCGAAGCCGTAGACGGCGCCACCGCCGATGCCGCCGAGCAGCACCAGGGCGAGCAGCAGGGCCAGGACGGTCTTGCCCCGGCCGCCGGACCGCTTGTTCCGCTTCTTGACGAAACCGCGCCGGTGCCGGCCCTTCTCCCCCCGCTCCTGGTCGTCGAACCCGAGGTCCAGATCCTCAATCATTACGTCCGCCTCCGCTGCGCATCCAGCCAGCTCTGCAGAATCTCCACCGCGGCGGCCTGGTCGACCACCGCCCGTTGCCGTTTCCCCCGGACGCCACGCTCGGCAAGCCTACGAGATGCCACGACCGTGGACATCCTCTCGTCGGTGAGCGCTACCGGAACAGGCGCTATTACATCGGCCAAGCGGTCAGCGTACGCCTTCGCGTGGACGGCGGCCGGACCGTGCTTGCCGGCGAGGTTGACCGGAAGGCCGACCACCACCTCCACCGCCTCGTGCTCGCTGACCAGCGCGGCGAGCTCGGCGATGTCGCTCGGCACCGCGTCGGGCGCCGCGGTGAGGTCGCGGGCGAGGGTGACCAGCGGGGTGGCCAGCACGCCGTGCGGGTCGGAGCGGGCGACCCCGACCCGCACCTGCCCGACGTCCACACCGAGCCGGACACCACGCGACACGTCAGTCACCGACGGTCACCGTCCCCGGAAAGCGAACCAGGGCGGACCGGCACGGTCCGCCCTGGTCGGGCCTGCTCGCCCATCTTCACGCCTCGGCGATCGCCTTCTCGACCGTGAGCAGCAGGTTCGACGCCTCCGCCGCCGGCAGGCCACCACCCTGGGCGAGGTCGGGACTGCCCCCGCCGCGCCCGGACAGGGCCGCCTTGACCAGGTCGGCGGCGCCGATCCCCCGGCTCCGCGCGGCCGGGTTGACCGCCACCACCAGGGAGGCCTTGCCACCCGCGCGAGCGGCCACCGCGACCACCGCCGGCCGGGCCGGGTCGATCTTGCCGCGGATCTCCTGGGCCAGGGTCCGCACATCGTTGCCGGCCGCGCCCTCCGGCGCCTCGGTGCCGACGAACGCGATCCCGCGCACGTCCTTGGCCTGCGCGGCGAGCGCCGCCGCACCGCCGAGCACCAGCTGGGCGCGGAGCTTCTCCAGCTCCTTCTCGGCGTCGCGCAGCTGGGTGACGGTCTGCTCGACCCGGTCGGCGACCTGGTCGCTGGGCACCCGGTACAGCTCGGCGAGCCGGGCGACCAGCAGGTGCTCGCGGGCCAGGAAGTTGAACGCGTCCATGCCGACCAACGCCTCGACCCGGCGCACCCCGGAGCCGATCGACGACTCGGAGAGGATCTTCACCAGGCCGAGCTGGCCGGAGCGGGCCACGTGGGTGCCGCCGCACAGCTCGCGGGCGTAGTCGCCGACCTCGACGACCCGCACCTCCTCGCCGTACTTCTCGCCGAACAGCGCCATCGCCCCGATCCGGCGCGCCTCCTCCAGCGAGGTGATGAAGGCGTGCACCTCCAGGTCGGCCAGGAGCACCTCGTTGACCTGCTGCTCGACGTCGCGCAGCACGCTCGGCGCCACCCCGGTCGGGGTGTTGAAGTCGAACCGCAGCCGACCGGGCGCGTTCAGCGAACCGGCCTGGGTGGCGGACTCGCCGAGGAAGTTGCGCATGGTCTGGTGCACCAGGTGGGTGGCGGTGTGCGAGCGGGAGATGGCCCGCCGCCGGCTGGTGTCGATCTCGGCGAAGCCGGTCTGGCCGGGCCGCACCTCGCCCCGGACCACCCGGGCCCGGTGCACGATCAGCCCGGGCACCGGCTGCTGCACGTCGAGGACCTCGACCTGGCCGTCGCCCACCGTGATCATGCCGTGGTCGGGCTGCTGCCCACCGCCCTCGGCGTAGAACGGGGTGGCGTCGAGCACCAGCTCGATGGTGTCGCCCTCGACCGCCGCGCTGACCGGCCCGGCCGCGCCGAGCACCGCCCGGACGGTGGACTCCCGGGACACCTCGCTGTAGCCGGTGAACCGCACCGGACCGCCGGCGTCGAGCACCCCGCGGTACGCCGACACGTCGGCGTGCCCGGTCTTGCGCGCCTGCGCGTCGGCCTTCGCCCGGGCCCGCTGGTCGGCCATCAGCCGACGGAAGCCCTCGGCGTCGACCTGGAGCCCCTGCTCGGCCGCGATCTCCAGGGTCAGGTCGATCGGGAAGCCGTACGTGTCGTGCAGCTGGAACGCCTTCTCGCCGGAGAGGCTCTTCCCGCCCGCGGTCCGGGTCTCCGCGATCGCGGTGTCCAGGATCGTGGTGCCCGCGCGCAGGGTGGACAGGAACGCCTCCTCCTCCGCGTACGCGTAGTCGGCGATCCGGTCGAACTCGGTGGCCAGCTCGGGGTAGGACGGGGACATGCAGTCCCGGGCCACCGGCAGCAGCTCGGGCAGCGCCCGGTCCTGCCAGCCCAGCAGCCGCACCGCGCGGATCGCCCGGCGCATGATCCGGCGCAGCACGTAGCCACGCCCCTCGTTGCTCGGGGTCACCCCGTCGCCGATCAGCATCAGCGCGGTGCGCACGTGGTCGGCGACCACCCGCAGCCGCACGTCGTCCGGGTGCGACTCGCTGGCCACGTGGCCGGAGTGCGCGCCGTACCGCTTCCCGGTCAGCTCGGCGGCCTTGTCCAGGATCGGCCGGACCTCGTCGATCTCGTAGAGGTTGTCGACCCCCTGCAGGATCGACGCCATCCGCTCCAGGCCCATGCCGGTGTCGATGTTCTTCGCCGGCAGTTCGCCGAGGATCGGGTAGTCCTCCTTGCCGGTGCCCGGGCCCCGCTCGTACTGCATGAAGACGAGGTTCCAGAACTCCATGTAGCGGTCCTCGTCGACCGCCGGGCCACCCTCACGGCCGTACTCCGGGCCGCGGTCGTAGAACAGCTCCGAGCACGGGCCGCACGGGCCCGGGATACCCATCGACCAGAAGTTGTCCGCCTTGCCGCGGCGTACGATCCGCTCGGCCGGCACGCCGACCGAGCGCCAGATGTCGTACGCCTCGTCGTCGTCGAGGTAGACCGTCGGCCAGATCCGCTCCGGGTCGAGGCCGAAGCCGCCCTGCTCCTGCGACTTCGTGACCAGGTCCCAGGCGAACGGGATCGCCCCGTCCTTGAAGTAGTCACCGAAGGAGAAGTTGCCGTTCATCTGGAAGAACGTGCCGTGCCGGCTGGTCTTGCCGACCTCGTCGATGTCCGGGGTGCGGATGCACTTCTGGACGCTCACCGCCCGTCGGTAGGACGGGGTCTGCTGGCCCAGGAAATAGGGGACGAACTGCACCATGCCGGCGTTGACGAACAGCAGGTTCGGGTCGCTGATGGCGGGCAGCGGAGCGGACGGCACCACGGTGTGACCGTTCGCCTCGAAGTGGGCGAGGTACCGCCGCTTGATCTCCGCCGTCTTCATCGCTGGTGTTCCTCCGGAAAGATCTCTCGGTCGCCGATGCGCGGGTCCTCCCGCAGGTCGGCGAACTGGTCGTCGAAGGCCTCGCCGTGGGCGAACGCCTCGTGGATCTCCTGCTCGCGTTCGGCCATCCCGGTCCGGACGTCCTCCACGAAGCTACGCAGCGAATCGACCAGCCCGCCAGCCGATTGCGACAACGAGCCGGCGATCCCGGCCGGCGTGTACGCCTGGGCGGTGCGGGTCGCCTTGCGGACCACCACCACGCCGACGGCCAGGCCGATGCCCAGCCAGAACAACCGCCTCATGCTCTCAACCTCCTGGTCACCGCGCGGTCAGCGGTTACCGCGCTTGGCGGCCCGGCGCTGCTGCTTGATGGTGTCGCGCACCTCGCGCTCGGTCTCGGCGTGCCGGCGGGCGGCCGCGGCCTTGCGGACGCCGTAGCCGAAGGCCGCCACCTTGACCAACGGGTTGGCGGCGGCGGCGGAGACGACGGCGGCCAGGTTCGCCACGTTGGCGGTGATGTTCTGGGCGTGGCTGGTCATGGTGTCGACCTTGGCCAGTTGCAGGTTCACCCCGTCCAGCGAGGTCTGCACCTGCTCCAGCGCGGTGTTCACGTTCTTCACCGTGGCGTTGACGTCACCGAGCAGCGGCGCGGTGCGGTCGTTGAGGTCGTTGATCATCCGGGTGGTGGCGTCCACGGTGTGCCGCAGCCGCAGGATGGGCAGCGTCAGGATCAACACCAGCATCGCGAACGCGATCGCCGCGATCAGCGCCGCGACCTCTCCAAAGTCCACGCCTGTCCTCCTCAACCAGGGGGTTCCGCGGACCGGACGTCCGCGAACCGCACGACCCTTACCCATGCCGGCGCTCGGCGACCCAGGACGGGCCGGCGGGAGCTGGCGGGCCCGCCAGCCCCAGACCCTACCGTCCGTGATGGAAACCGGCTCAGGACGGTGAGGGTGTCACTTCGCCCAGCGGGTCCTCGGTGAGGGTCGGGAACGGATCCTCACCGGTGAGCGACGGGTCGGTGCTCGGCTGTGGTCGGGTCCGTTCGTCGTCGATCGCGTTGCGGACCTTCACCGACACCAACGATCCGGTGCACCCCTCTGCTGCGGCCGACGGGCTCGGCGACGGCACCACGGCCGGCTCGCCGTCGACCGGCGGCGGCGTGCAGGCCGGCTCGCGCACCCACAGGTCCAGGGTCAGCTCGTCCCGGCGCCAGCAGGTGTAGCTGCCCTTCGCCGGCTCCTCGGGGCAGCGGGCCACCTTCCACTGGCGCCAGCCGTCGGCGGCCAGCGCCGCTTCGTAGGCCCGGGCGGTGTCCTCCGGCGACCCCTCCGAGGTGACCGTGCGTTCGCGCAGCCGGCAGTCCAGCAGGCACCAGCGGCTGCCGCTGACGTCGTCGACCGTCTTCACCGCCGCCCAGCTCGGCACGTCCAACTGGTCGAGGGTGTCGAACACCGGGTCGCGGCTGAGCGTACGGATGCCGAAGAAGAGCGGGACGGCGCCGAGCAGCACCACGCTGACCAGGGCGAGCACGGCCATCCGGAGCCGGCGCCGCTCGCGCATCTGCCGGCGCAGTTCGGACCGGGCGCCGCGCAGCCCGCCGGCGGCCGGAGCGTCCTGCACCATCGGATCCGGGTCGGCGGCGCGGCGCAGCGGCGCCCCGCTGACCGGCTCGGGCTCCGGCCGGTGGGCGGGCGGCTCCGGCGGCGGCACAACCGCGGCGGCGCGGGCCACCGCCGGTTCGGGCGGCACCGGCGGGACACCGGAGGGCTCCGGCCGACCGGGCTCCCGGTGCGGCGGCACGGCCCGGCCGAGCGACCGGTCCTCCGGGCCGGGTCGGGGCCCCGGGCCGGTCGTGCCGGGCGGAACGGGCCGCGGCACGTCCGGGGATTCCGGCCGCCCCCGGCCGTCCCCGCCGGCCGGGCGGCCCGGGGCAGCGCCCGGACGGGCCACGCTGGGCGGCGTTACGCCGGCCCGGGCCACGCCGGGCTGCGGGCCGGACGGACGCGCCACCCCCGGCGGGGTGGGGCCGGGCTGCGGGCCGGGGCCGGACGGACGCGCCACCCCCGGCGCAGTGGGGCCGGGCTGCGGGCCGGGGCCGGACGGACGCGCCACCCCCGGCGCAGTAGGGCCGGGCTGAGGGCCGGGGCCGGACGGACGCGCCACCCCGGGCGCAGTGGGGCCGGGCTGAGGGCCGGGGCCGGACGGACGAGCGACGCCGGGCGGGGTGGCGCCCCGGCGGATGCCGCCGGGCGGGGTGGCCTCGGGGCGGCCCTGCTCGGGGCGCGCCCGGCCGCTCGGCGCCCGACCGGGTTCGTCGGGCGCGCCGTGCCGACCGCCGGCCGGCGCCGTGGGTGGCGTGGCGGCGGAGTGGGCGCCGGGCGGCAGGTCCGGGGCGGCGGCGTGACCGGCCCGCCGGCCGCCCGCGGGCGGTGGCCCGGCGGCGGCACCGGCCGCCCGGTCCCGGCGGGCCGGGTCGACGGTACGGCGTCCGCCGGCCGGCGGCCCGGAGGTCGGGTTCGCCGGGCGGTCGATGGTCGGCAGCGCCGGGTCGGTGTGATGGGCGCGGCCGGCCTGCCGGAGCCAGTCGGCCGGCCGTTCCGGGCGGCCGCCGCGGGCGGCGGGGCCGCCCGACGAGCCCGGACCACGCTGCGGGTGCGGTTCCACCTCCGGCGAGCTGGCGCTGCCCGCGGCCGGATCCTCCGGGGCGGACCGCCGGCCGCGGGCCGCGGGGCCGTCGGCCGTCCGCGGACCGGCCACCGGCGGCTCGGGCGCCGCGCGCCGCCCGCGCACCGGCGGACCGGCCTCCGTCAGCGCGTCCACGGCCGCGCGGCGATCGGCGGCCGGCGAGCCGGGCAGGGGCCGCCGGCCGCGCGAGCCGGCCTGGCTGGGAGGCGGCGTCGGCTCGGCACCGGGTACCGGCGGGGCGTTGCCGGTCAGCGGCACCGGTGGGGGGTTGCCCGTCGGCGGCACCGACGCGGTGCCTCCGGTGCGGGGTGCCGGCGGCTCGTCGGCGGCCCGGCGGCGACCGCCACCGGGCGCCGGGCGGGGGGCGGCACCGCGACCGCGGACGGGCGCCGGGTCGACGTCCGGGCCACCGGCGGCCGGGCCGTCCGGTGGCCGGCCGATCGGATCGGCGGGCAGGCCGGGCTCGGCCGGGCCGCGCCGGGACCGCCCGGCCCGCGGCTCGCGCTCGGCCGGACCGGGGCGCGGGCCGCCGGCCGCGGGCGACGGGCCGCCGCCGGGCACCGGCACTCCGGCGCGGCCGGCGGGCGCGCCGCCCGGACGGCCGGGTTCCGTCGGCTCCCCCACCTGCGGTGGCCCGGCCAGCCCGCCGCGACGCGGCGCGGCCACGCCGGGGTCCGGCGCACCCGGGGCGGGCCGGCGACCGACGTCCGGGCCACCGGCGGCCGGCGGACGGGCCGGATCGACCGGGACCTGGCCCCGACCGGCCGGCTGGCGCGGCGGCCCGACCGGCGCGCCGGAGACCGGCCCGGTCGGTCCACCGGAGACCGGCCCGGTCGGTCCACCGGAGACCGGCCCGGTCGGTCCACCGGAGACGGGTCGGGGGCGCCGCTCGGCGCCGGGTAGCGGCCAGCCGGCGGCCGGCAGTGGGCCCTGCCGGCCGGGCGGAACGGCGGCGCCGGGCGGAACGGCGGCGCCGGGCACCGCCGGGTTGCCGGGGTGCGGCCGGTCGGCGGGCCGACCCGCCGGCCGGGGCGGCTCGGCCGCGCCGGGCCAGGGACCGTCGACCGGACGGGAACGGGGCGGCTCCGCCTCACCGCGACGGTGCGGCGGCGTCGCGGGAGGACCGCCGACCGGACCGCGCGGGGCGTCCGGACCGGGTGGCACCGGGGCGCCGGGGCGCGCGGGCAGGGCCGGCTCCGGCGCTCCGCCGCCGGGACCCAGCTCGGTGCGCTGCTGCTTGGCCGTACGCAGGTCGTCGATCCAGCCGAACTCCTCGCCGCTGATCGGCTCCTCCGGCTCGGCCTCCGCCTTGCCCCGGCCCCAGCGGCGGCCCTTGGCGCGGGAATCGCGCCGCTCGTCCGGGCCGTCCTCCGGTCGCTCCGAACCACGCGATCTCACTGCTGACCCTCCCCGGCGGCGTTGCTGCCGCCAACCTGTGCCGCGCCGGCGCCCGGGCCCGTCGACCGACGGCCGTTGCCCGACGCGTCCCCCCCGACCGGCGCCACCGGTCGCGTGCTCTGCTCGGTCGCCGCGCCCTCCGGCCGGGCCTCCGCCGGGGCCGCCGGTGCCGGCAGGCCCCGGACGATCCGCCGCAGCAGGGGCAGCCGGGTGGCCACCGCCCGCTCGGCGCCGTGCTGGCTGGGCTGGTAGTAGTCGGTGCCGACGAGGTCGTCCGGCACGTACTGCTGGGTGACCACGCCGCGCTGGTCGTCGTGCGGGTAGCGGTAGCCGGTGCCGTGACCGAGCCCCTTGGCGCCGGCGTAGTGGGCGTCGCGCAGCCCGCGCGGCACCGGCCCGCCCCGACCGGCCCGCACGTCGGCGATCGCCGCCCCGATCGCGGTGGTGGCCGAGTTCGACTTCGGCGCGGTGGCCAGGTGGATCACCGCCTGGGCGAGGTTGAGCTGCGCCTCGGGCAGGCCGACGTACTCCACGGCGTGCGCCGCGGCGGTGGCCACGCCCAACGCGCCCGGGTCGGCCATGCCCACGTCCTCGCTGGCGAAGATGACCAGGCGACGGGCGATGAACCGGGCGTCCTCCCCGGCCACCAGCATCCGGGCCAGCCAGTGCAGCGCCGCGTCCACGTCCGAGCCGCGCATGCTCTTGATGAACGCACTGGTCACGTCGTAGTGGGCGTCGCCGGCCCGGTCGTAGCGGACCGCCGCCACGTCGACCGCCTGCTCGGCGGTCGCCAGGTCGATCCGGCCGGTGCCGAGCGCGGTGGCGGAGGCGGCGGCCGCCTCCAGCGCGGTGAGCGCCTTGCGGACGTCGCCGCCGGCGAGCCGGACCAGGTGGTCCTCGGCCTCGGCCGCCAGGGTCAGCGCCCCGGCCAGACCGCGCTGGTCGGCGACCGCGCGGCGCAGCAGACCACGCACCGCCGCGTCGTCCAGCGGCTGGAGGGTGAGCAGCACGCACCGGGACAGCAGCGGCGAGATGACCGAGAAGTACGGGTTCTCGGTGGTCGCGGCGAGCAGCGTGACGGTGCGGTCCTCGACCGCGGCGAGCAGCGAGTCCTGCTGGGTCTTGCTGAACCGGTGCACCTCGTCGATGAAGAGCACGGTCTGCGGCCCGCCCGACCGGCGCTGGCGGCGGGCCGTGTCGATCACCGCCCGGACGTCCTTGACGCCGGCGGAGAGCGCCGACATGGCGACGAACCGGCGGTCGGTGGCCCGGGCCACCAGGTGCGCGATCGTGGTCTTGCCACTGCCCGGCGGGCCCCACAGGATGACCGACATCGGCGCGCCGCCGGAGACCAGCTGCCGCAGCGGGGCCCCCGGGGCGAGCAGGTGGTCCTGCCCGACCAGCTCGTCCAGGCTCGCCGGACGCATCCGGACGGGCAGGGGCGAATCCGCCGCCACCGCGGTGAAGCCGTCCACACCGGCGGAACCCGCGGGGGCGCTGGGCGCTCCGGCGGGTTCACCGAGGGAGAAGAGGGCGTCGGACTCCATCACGAGAACAGTACCGGGCCGGATCCGCGACGCCGGAATCGCGCCGCGGGCCCGGCCCGGGTGATCGCTTCCGGTCAGCCCCGCCCCGGGCGCCGACCGCGGTACCAGCGGCCCCGGCCGCCGCCGCCCGGGCCGCTGCCCACCCCCGCCAGGTAGAGCGAGAGCAGCAGCAAACCGATGAGCACGAGGGTGTTCCAGTTGAACAGGTCCGGCGCGCCGAAGTTGGTGTTCAGCAGGTCCAGCAGCAGGGCGAAGCCGAAAACGATGGCCGCGAGAATGGCGAGCATGTCGTTCCTCCGGTAGGGGGTCCCAGTAGGTCGCGCGGGATGTACCCAATCGGTCCGCGCGCCAATCTCCACCGTGGACCGGCCTGGTCACCGGTGCGCCGGACCCGCCGCGGCGACCGCCGCCGGGGCTCTACGCTGACCACATGATCATCGCCGACCAGGTCCTGGAGGGGCGGGACGCCATCCTGGCGGCCGCCGGTCACCACCCGTACGCCCGGCACGCGCTCTGGCACGGCGGGCGGCCGCGCGGCTGGCAGCGCGACGGCGCCCTGATCTGGCTGCTCCCCGTCGAAAACGGGCCCGCCGGCGGCGCGCTCGGCGCCGCCGCGGCGGCGGTCGAGGTGGCCGCCGGGCTGGCCGCCGCCGGGGCGCTCGCACCGGGCCAGTGGCTGCACCTGCCCCGGCTCGCCCCCGCGGCGCTGGCCGGGCGGCTCTCCGTCGACCGGCACGACGAGTGGGACTTCCACTGGACCGCCACCCCGCCACCACCCCAGCCGGGCGAGGAGCGGGTGGTCCGGCTCACCGAGGCCGACCACCCGGCGCTCGCCGAACTGATCGACCGCGCCTTCCCCACCACCACCTCGCGCCCCGGCGACCCCCGGGTGGTCGACTGGTACGGCATCCGTGACGGCGACCGGCTGATCGCCTGCGGGGCGGACCGCAGCCGGGGCGACATCGGCTTCCTCGCCGGCCTGACCGTCGCGCCCGACCGGCGCGGCCGGGGCCTGGGCGCGGCGCTCACCGCCGGGATGACCCGGGCCCTGTTCGCCGGCCACGACACCGTGGCCCTCGGCGTCTACACGGCCAACGTCGGCGCCGTCCGCCTCTACCGTCGCCTCGGCTTCACCAGCACGCTCCCCCGCAGCTCGGTCCGCCTCACCTGATCCGCCCGGCTCGCCCCCGCAGGCCGCCGCCGGCGGGCTCATCGTTCGCCGGTCGAGCGGGTCGACCGGTCAGCCGGGGTGGGCCGGGGTGGACGCTGCTGTGGCCGCGGCCTCCGGTCGCCGGTCGGTCGGGGTGTCGTCCGCGCCGGGCTCCCCGCCCCGGTCGGAGACGTCCGGGGTGGCGACGGTGCGGCCGGCGCGCCAGGCGGGCAGGTAGAGCGGGGCGGCGACGGCCAGCACCACCGCGCCGACCAGCATGGCCGCGGTGACGCTCACCATGTCGGCCAGCGCGGTGAGCACGATCGCGCCGACCGCGAAACCGGGCTGACCCATCATCGAGTTCAGCGAGATCACGCTGGTCCGGTAGGGACCGTCGACCTGCCGGTGCAGCAGCCCCATGTGCAGCGGGTTGGACGCCCCGTGCACGGTGTAGCAGGCCAAGTAGGCGACCAGCACCCCGACCGGGCCGGCGAAGAGCCCCATCCCGACCACCGTGGCGCCCTGGACGATGCGCAGCAGTGCGGCGCTCGGAGCGGCGCCCAGCCAGCGCAGCAGCAGCGGGGTGACCGCGGCGCCGGCCGCGCCGGCCAGCCAGGCCGCCGAGTTGGCCGGCCCGAGCAGCGCCGCCGCCCGGTCCGGGTCGCCGACCACCTCGGCGAGGCGCACCGGCAGCAGCGACTCGAAGGTGACCATCCCGAAGCCCCAGAACAGCTCGACGGCCACCAGCGCGAGCAGTACCCGGGAGCGGCGCAGCAGGCCGACCGCCTGGCCCACCATCCGCGGCGCCTCGACGACCGACGCCCGCAGTGCCCCGGCGCCCTTGGCCGGGTGGACCTCCCGCAGCAGCACCAACAGGGCGATCAGGGCCACCGCCTGGAGCGCGATCGCGGCCAGCACCGGCACGGTGAGCGCGCTGACCGGCCCGAGCGGGCCGAGCGCGACCAGGCCGCCGCCGAGCAGCGCGCCGGCGCTGACGGCCACGCCGATGACAGTGCCGGCGTAGCCGAGGCCCGGCTCGTACGTCGCCTCCGGATCGGCGGCCAGCGTGGCGTCGACGTACCAGGACTCCAGCGGGCCGCTGTCCAGCGCCCGGAAGACCCCCTGCAACGCCCAGACCAGGAAGAAGAGCGCGAACGAGTCGGCCACCGCGAAGAGCGCGAGGGCGCCGAGGTTGATCAGCCAGGCGGTGACCAGGACCGGGCGGCGGCCGAGCGCGTCGGCGAGCCCGCCGGTGGGCAGCTCCAGGGCCAGCACGACCAGCCCCTGCGCGACCGACACCAGGCCGATCTGGGACAGCGTCAGGCCGCGCTCCTGCATCAGCAGGATCATCACCGGGATCATCAGGCCGGTGGGCAGCCAGCGCAGCCCGTGCAGCAGCAGGAAGCGGCGCCGGACCTGGCGTACGGACAGGGCGCTCACGCCGCCGCTCCGCTTTGCTCCGCGCCGCCGTGCGGCACCTTCGCACTGAGCCTGATGGTTCGCTCGCTGCGCTCGCTCATCGCATCTCCTCGATCATCGGATACGCGGCCATGAAGACCTGAACCTGTTCGGCATCGGGGGCGTCGGCGTCGCTCTCCTCGCGGTGGCGCTCCAGCAGCTCCCACACCTCGGTCTTGAGCTGCTCCAGCCGGGCCGGCGACATCCTCATGAAGATGTCGCCCATGCCGAGGGCGTCCCGCCAGGCGGGTGACCACTCGTGCTGGCTGGCGAACCAGCGCTCGGCGTGCTCCACCAGGTGCCGCACCTGGTCGCCCTGGATCCACTCGATGGCGGCCCGGGCGTCCGGGTCGTCGTCGAAGTCGGTGGGTTCCCAGTTGGTGACGTCGTGCGCGGCCCGCCACCAGCGCTGCCGCCCGCTGGCCAGGTCGGGGGCCTCGACGACGAGGCCGACCTGGGCGAGCTGGCGCAGGTGGTAGCTGGTCGCGCCGGTGTTGGTGTGCAGCAGTTCGGCGAGGGTGGTGGCGGTGGCGGGCCCCTTCACCCGCAGCGCGCCGACCAGCCGCATCCGCAGCGGGTGCGCCAGCACGCGCACCTGCTGATGGTTCAGCCGGACGGCGCGGGGCTCGGCTCTCTCGTCGCTCATGCATGCACAATATCTGTGCACACTTTCTATGCACAAGAGTTGTGCATAGAAAGTGTGCATGGGTGAACGGGGATCGCGGCGGGTCAGGTCAGCTTGCGAGGAGTTCCCGGACGCCGCGCACCCGGGCGCGCAGCAGTCCGGCGGCACGGGACGAGTCGAGGCGTACGTCGGTCGGGCGGAGCACGCCCGCGGCGGCGCCGGTGGTGGTCTTCATGCCGGCCGGGTCGATGCCGGCCCGCGCGGCGACCAGCAGGCCCAGCTCCGCGCGGCTGACCGCGTCCGGGCCGGCCACGTTGAGCGGGCCGGCGTAGTCGGTGCCGACCAGTTCCAGCACGGCGGCGGCCAGATCGGTGACGTCGATCGGGCAGCGGAGTTCGTCGGTGAACAGGCTCGCCCGGCCGGCGAGGGCGTCATGGCAGAGCTGGATCTGCTTGCTCCCCTCGCCCAGGATCAGCGAGGTACGCACCAGCGCCGCGCCCGGGTCGAGGACGCGGACCGCGGTCTCGGCCGCCGCCTTGGCCGCCCCGTACGGGAACACCGGGCTGGGCGGCTCGTCGTCGCCGTACGGCTCGGGGCGGCCGGCGTGCAGCGCGTCGCTGGAGATGTGCACCAGCCGGGCGTCCGCCTCGGCCGCGGCGTACCCGACGTTCGCCGCGCCGTCCGCGGTGACCGCCCAGTCGCCGTACCGGTAGGGGGTGCTCACGACCGCGTCCGGGCGCACCTCGGCGACCAGCGCACGGACCGCGGCCCGGTCGGTCACGTCCAGCCGCCGCGCCGCCACCCCCGGCACCCCGATCGCCCCCGAGTGGTACGTCCCCGTCACCGACCACCCGGCCCCCACGGCCCGCCGACAAACCTCCCCACCCAGAAACCCACTACCCCCCACCACGAGCAGCCTCATCCCCCGCCCTCCCCCACGAAACGATCAAGAGGTTCGCGTCATGTCGACTTGCCGATCATGACGCAAACCCCTTGATCACGGGGGCCGGCCGGGTCGGGGCCGGGTGGGTCAGGTGGGGTCGGCTACCGGGGCGGCGGGGCCGGCGGTGCCGGTGTGCGGGGCGACCTGCGGCTTGGGCTTGGCGTCGATGCCGGCCTCGGTGCGCTGCTGCGCGGTGATCGGGGTGGGCGCGCCGGTCAGCGGGTCGAAGCCGCCGCGGGTCTTCGGGAACGCGATCACCTCGCGGATCGAGTCCGCGCCGGCGAGCAGCATGCAGACCCGGTCCCAGCCGAAGGCGATGCCGCCGTGCGGCGGCGGGCCGTACTTGAACGCCTCCAGCAGGAAGCCGAACTTGTCCTGCGCCTCCTCGGGCGTGATGCCGAGCAGGTCGAAGACCCGCCGCTGCACGTCGCCCCGGTGGATACGGATCGAGCCGCCGCCGATCTCGTTGCCGTTGCAGACGATGTCGTACGCGTACGCCAGCGCCCGGTCCGGCGCCTCCTCGAACCGGTCCACCCACTCGGCGTTCGGCGAGGTGAACGGGTGGTGCACGGCCGTCCAGCCGCCCGCCGCGCCGTTCTCCTGGTCGGAGGCCGGCTCGAACATCGGCGCGTCGACCACCCAGCAGAACGCCCAAGCGCTCTCGTCGACCAGCCCGGCCCGCTTGGCGATCTCGATCCGGGCCGCGCCGAGCAGTTCCTGCGCCTCCCGGATGTTGGCGCTGGCGGCGAAGAAGATGGCGTCGCCCGGCTTGGCGCCGACCGCGTCGGCCAGCCCGGCCAGGTGCGCCTCGGAGAGGTTCTTGGCCACCGGGCCACGGGCCTCGCCGGTCTCCGCGTCGAGCACCACGTACGCCAGGCCGCGCGCGCCGCGCGCCTTGGCCCAGTCCTGCCAGCCGTCCAGCTCCTTGCGGCTCTGGCCGGCCCCACCGGGCATCACCACCGCGCCGACGTAGCCGCCCGCGTCGATCGCACCGGCGAACACCCGGAACTCGGTGCCGCGCAGGTAGTCGGTCAGCTCGGTCAGCTCGACGCCATAGCGCAGGTCCGGCTTGTCCGAGCCGTACCGGGCCATCGCGTCGTGCCAGGTGATCCGCGGGATCGGCCGGGAGATCTCGTGCCCGGCCAGGTCCTTCCAGAGCGCGGCGACGATCGCCTCGCCGAGGTCGATCACGTCGTCCTCGGTGACGAAGGACATCTCGATGTCGAGCTGGGTGAACTCCGGCTGCCGGTCGGCGCGGAAGTCCTCGTCCCGGTAGCAGCGGGCGATCTGGTAGTACCGCTCCATGCCGCCGACCATCAGCAGCTGCTTGAACAGCTGCGGCGACTGCGGCAGCGCGTACCAGCTGCCGGGCTGCAGGCGCACCGGCACCAGGAAGTCGCGGGCGCCCTCGGGCGTCGAGCGGGTCAGCGTCGGGGTCTCGATCTCCAGGAAGTCCCGCTCGTGCAGCACCGCGCGGGCCAGCTGGTTGGCCCGCGAGCGCAGCCGCATGGCCTTCGCCGGCCCGCTGCGGCGCAGGTCCAGGTAGCGGTAGCGGAGCCGGACGTCGTCGCCGGCCTCGACCTGGTCGTCCACCGGCAGCGGCAGCGGCGCCGCCTCGGAGAGCACCTCCAGCTCGGCGGCGGTCACCTCGACCTCGCCGGTGGGCAGGTCGGGGTTCTCGTTGCCCTCCGGGCGGCGGGTCACCTCACCGGTCACCCGGACGCAGAACTCGTTGCGCAGCGCGTGCGCGTCCTCCTCGCGGAACACCACCTGGACCACGCCGGAGCCGTCGCGCAGGTCGACGAAGATCACGCCGCCGTGGTCGCGCCGGCGGGCCACCCACCCGGCGAGCGTCACCGTGGTGCCGGCGTCCGTCGCGCGCAGGCTGCCGGCGTCATGGGTACGGATCACGACTTGCGTCTCCTCATCTGCGGTACACGTCTGCTCCCCGCATTCTGTCAGGGTCCACCGGCGCCGGCTGGCACCGGGCGCTCCTACCCCGCGTTACCCGGCCCGGACACGCGGGCGGGCCGCCGGATCGTTCCGGCGGCCCGCTGGCGTGCGTCCGGTCAGTAGATGCTGACGCCGTAGCGGCTCAGCGCCTCGGTGACCGGCTGGAAGTAGGTGGTGCCGCCGGTGGTGCAGTTGCCGCTGCCGCCGGAGGTCAGGCCCAGCGCGGTGCTGCCGGCGAAGAGCGGGCCGCCGCTGTCGCCCGGCTGGGCGCAGACGGTGGTGCGGATCAGGCCGTAGACGCTGCCCTCGGCGTAGTTGACCGTGGCGTTGAGGGCGGTCACCGAGCCGCTGCGCAGGCCGGTGGTGCTACCGGAGCGCTGCACGGACTGGCCGACGTAGGCGTTGCCGGCACCGGTGATGTCCCGGTAGCTGCCGTTGTAGAGGTAGACGTTGCCCGGCTTCGAGATGCTGCTGCTGTACCGGACGATGCCGTAGTCGTTGCCCGGGAAGCTGGTACCGGCGCGCGGACCGAGGTAGGTGGTCTGCGACGAGTTGGCGTACCAGCTCGACGAGATGTTGGTGCAGTGCCCGGCGGTCAGGAAGTAGTAGGTGCTGCCGCTGCGCACGTTGAAGCCGAGCGAGCAGCGCCCGCCGCCGCCGGCGTAGATGGCGTGGCCGCCGGAGATCCGGGTGCTCAGCACGCCGGGCTCGGCCTCGATCCGGACCGCGCCGTTGGCCCGCGCGGCGGCCGCCTTGACCCGCTCCAGCTTGGCGCCGGTGACCGTGCTGTCGACGGAGACCACCACCTGGTTGGTCGCCGGGTCGGTCCACCAGGCGGTGCCCGGGATCTTGGCGCTGCTCTCCAGCTCGCTGGTGGCCCGGGCCAGCTCGGCCGCGCCGCGGGTGACCAGCTTCGGGGTGGCGCCGGCCGCCCGGACCTGACGGGCCGCGGCCGCGTCGGTCACGGTGACGACCATTCTGCCGGTGGCGTCGGCGTACGTGCCGGCGGACCGCTCGCCGAGTCGCTCAGCCAGGCCGGCCGCGGCGTCGGGGGTGGCAGCCGCGGGTGCCGCCTGGGCGGGTGCGCCGAGCAGTGAGCCGGCGACCAGGGCTCCGGCCGCGGCCACGGTGGCGGCGCGGCGGAGAAGTGACCTCGTGGGTCGCATGGAACAACCTCCCGGGTGGGGGTGACGGGGCCGCGCCGGGGGTGACGGGCCCGAGGGCGATGCCGGCCGATCGGGGGCAACCGGCCGGACTGAGTGAAGTATTCACATGTTTAAGATCCTCGGCAAGACCCCGTTTGCCCGTATTGACCCGACACCCCGATGTAACACCGGCGCAACATTGTGGACAGAGAGCGTCATCTATACGATCTGGCCACCGCGCAGTTTCGGCACCCGTGATCCGGAGGCCACCATGTCCCTCGCCCGCCGCGCGCTGGCCGCCCTCGCCAGCGCCACCGCCACCGTCACCCTGCTCGCCGCCGCCCCCTCCCCCGCCCAGGCCGACCCCGGCCCGCCGCCGAGCTCGATGGCGAGCCTCGGCGACTCCATCACCCGCGGCTTCAACGCCTGCGGCTGGTACGTCGACTGCACCTCGCGCTCGTTCAGCACCGGCGACTACGCCACCGTCAACAGCCACTACCTGCGGATCCGCGCCGTCAACCCGGCGATCGGCGGCCGCAACCACAACGACGCCCGGTCCGGGGCGAAGTCGGCCGACATGTACGGGCAGGCCGGCACCGCGGTCAGCCAGGGCGTCGGCTACGTCACCATGCTGATCGGCGCGAACGACGCCTGCACCAGCTCGGAGTCGACCATGACCCCGGTGAGCACGTTCCGGGCGAACATCGACTCCGCACTGAACCGGCTCAAGGCCGGCCTGCCCACGGCCCGGGTGCTGGTGATCAGCATCCCCGACATCCACCGGCTCTGGTCCGTCGGCCGGACCAGCGGCAGCGCCCGCACCGCCTGGTCGCTCTTCGGCATCTGCCAGTCCATGTTGGCCAACCCGACCTCCACCGCGCAGGCCGACGTCGACCGGCGGGCCCGGGTCCGGCAGCGGGTGGTCGACTACAACACCCAGCTGGCCCAGGCCTGCGCCGCGTACGGCACCAACTGCCTGTTCGACGGCAACGCGGTGTTCGGCTACCCGTTCACCCTCAGCCAGCTCTCCGGCTGGGACTACTTCCACCCGAACACCAGCGGCCAGCAGGTGCTGGCGAGCGTGTCGTACGCCGCCGGCTTCCGCTGGTAGCGACGCCCCCGGCGCGCGGGCGGCCACCCCGTCCGCGCGCCCCCGTCCGTCTCACCGGCCGCCGGGCTCCGCTGGCCGCGCCCGGCGTACCGGAGCCGCTGCCGGACCGCTCAGTCGACCCGGCGGCGCGCCCCCGGGCCCGGCCGGGGCACCACGTCGCGCGCCGCGGTCACCGGGTGTCCCCGCTCGCAGCGCAGCTCGACGCGCACCTCGCCGCCGCAGTCTCGGTGCCCGACGCTCAACGGCGAGCCGTCCGGGTCGGCCAGGTAGCGGTCCCCCCAGCCGAGCACGGCGACCAGCACCGGCCAGAGGTCGAGCCCCTTGTCGGTCAACCGGTACTCGTGCCGTTCCCGGCTGCCCGGCTCCCGGTACGGCTGCCTGCGCAGCACCCCCTGCTCGACCAGGGCGGCCAGCCGGTTGGTGAGCACCTGGCGGGGGATCCCGGTGCGGATCCGCATGTCGTCGAAGCGGCGCACGCCGTTGAAGACCTCGCGGAGCACCACCAGGGTCCACTTCTCGCCGAGGACCGCCATCGCCCGGGCGATGGTGCAGTTCTCCACCGACCAGTCCAGCGCGGGGGGTCTCATGCCCTCCAGGCTAGGTCTGATTGACAGACTCAGCAACGGACTGCCAGGCTGAGTCCATGACGCAGACGCAGGCGCGCAGCCGTACCTTCTCCTGGTCCGACCCGGGCCTCAACGCCGCGCTCGTCGGCCGGCGCAGCGGGCTGGAGCTGCTCCGCGCGATGATCGCCGGCGAGCTGGCCGCGCCGCCGGTGATGCACCTGATCGACATGGCCCGGATGGAGGCCGACGAGGGCCGGGTCGCGGTCGAGCTGGTGCCGCAGGAGTTCCACTACAACCCGCTCGGCACCGTGCACGGCGGGGTCATCTCCACCCTGCTGGACACCGCGGCGGCCT
This sequence comes from Micromonospora sp. CNZ280, assembly GCF_011759515.1. Classification (NCBI taxonomy): domain Bacteria; kingdom Bacillati; phylum Actinomycetota; class Actinomycetes; order Micromonosporales; family Micromonosporaceae; genus Micromonospora; species Micromonospora sp. CNZ280. The sequence goes on along the minus strand of NZ_JAAOYP010000005.1, from coordinate 240,028 downwards.
GCGCCGTGCACACCACGCTGCCGGCCGGCGTCGGCTACACCTCGCTCGACCTGAACGTGAAGTTCCTACGTCCGGTCACCGTGGACTCCGGCGTCCTGCGCTGCGAGGGCACCGTCCTGCAGCGCGGCCGCCGCACCGCGCTGGCGGAGGCGAAGCTCGTCGACGCCCAGGCCCGCCTGGTCGCCCACGCCACCTCCACCTGCCTCCTCCTCCCCCTCACCTCCCCCACACCCTGACCCGCCCCACCCCCCACGCGATCTTGCAGTTTCCGCCCCTGATACGCGTGGAATGCGGCTTTGGCCGGGGCACCAAGTGCAAGACCGCCGGGAAGGCCGCTGCGGGCGCGGTCGGTGCGAGATCGCCGGAGAGCCGCTCCGGGCGCGGTCGTCGTCGTGAGAGCCAGCGACGATCGCGCCCGGAGCACCGGGAAGCGGGAGCGCCGGGGGTGACGCGAGTCGGTCAGCCGGCGGCGGCCAGTCGGGCCCGGCGGGCGTCCCGCTTGTCCTCGAACCGGGCGGCGGCGCGCTCCAGGTCGTCGAGCTGGCGGGCGAGCTGGTCGCGGGCGGCCTCGCCGTCGGCGTCCAGGCCGGTGACGTTCCAGACGTCCCACTGCCGCAGCACCGGCACCAGCACCTCGTCCCGGTGCTGGCGCAGGTCGTAGATGCCGGCGAGCGCGATCGCCACCGACTTGCGGGCGAAGCCCTCGATCCCGTTGCCGGGCATCTGGAAGTCGGCCACCACGTCCGCCACCGCCCGCATCGCCTGGCTGGGCGCCAGCTCGAAGGCGGCGGCCAGCAGGTTGCGGTAGAAGACCATGTGCAGGTTCTCGTCCGCGGCGACCCGGGTCAGCAGCGCCTCGCACACCGGGTCGCCGGTGGCCCGGCCGGTGTTGCGGTGCGAGATCCGGGTGGCCAGCTCCTGGAACGACACGTACGCCAGCGAGTGCAGCACCTCGTCGTCGTGCGCGTTGACGTAACCCGCCGACATGTGCGCCATCCGGGCCCGCTCCAGGGCGACCGGGTCGACCGCCCGGGTCACCGTCAGGTAGTCCCGGATCGCCGTGCCGTGCCGCCCCTCCTCCGCCGTCCACCGATGCACCCAGGTGCCCCAGGCGCCGTCCCGGCCGAACAGGGTGGCGATCTCGTGGTGGTACGAGGGCAGGTTGTCCTCGGTGAGCAGGTTGACCACCAGCGCGGTCCGGGCCACCTCGGGAATGGCCGAGTCGGCATCCGACCACGGCTGACCGTCCAGCGGGCCGTCGAAGGTGCGTCCCTCGCTCCACGGCACGTACTCGTGCGGGAACCACTCCTTCGCCAGCGAGAGGTGCCGGTCGAGGTTGTGTTCGACCACCGGCTCCAGCTCGATGAGAAGCGCGGTCTGGCTCAGTGCGGTCACAAGGTTCTCCCTACGGTGGCGTAACTTACGCCACCGTAGGTCCGATCGTCGGTCCGCGCCAGTCCCGTCCCAGCCGGGCGCCGGAGCGGCTCAGCCCACCAGCGGCTTCAGGTCCACCTCCGGGGGCATCCACACGCCGGCCGCCGCGGGCACCTGCGCACCCGAGCGGATGTCCTTCACCTCGTCCTGCGCGGCCCCGGGGAACCAGACGTACGGGATGCCGCGCCGCTCGGCGTAGCGGATCTGCTTGCCGAACTTCGCCGCGCTCGGCGACACCTCGGTGGGCACCCCCCGGGACCGCAGCGCCTCGGCCACCCGGTTGCTCACCCCGCGCTGCTCCTCGCTGGTCACCGCCACCAGCACGCAGGTCGGCACGTCCCGCGAGACGGTCAGCGCCCCGGCGCCGAAGAGCAGGCCGAGCAGCCGGGTCACCCCGATCGAGATGCCCACCCCGGGGAACCGGACGGTGCCGGCGCTGGCCAGGTTGTCGTACCGGCCGCCGGAGCAGATCGAGCCGAACCGCTCGTAGCCGACCAACTGCGTCTCGTAGACCGTGCCGGTGTAGTAGTCCAGACCGCGCGCGATCCGCAGGTCGGCCACGCAGAGCCCGGGGGCGTGCTCGGCGGCGGTCTCCACCACCCGGACGAGCTCTTCGATCCCCTCGTCGAGCAGCGGGTCGGTCACCCCGAGGGCGCGCACCGCGTCGGCGAAGGAGGCGTCCGACGCGGAGATCTCGGCCAGCGCCAGGGCGGCCTTCGCCTGCGCCTCGCTCGCCCCGGCGGTCTCGGCCAGCAGTTCGGCGACCTTCGCCGGGCCGATCTTGTCGAGCTTGTCGACCGCGCGCAGCGCCGCCTCCGGGTCGGCGATCCCCACCCCCCGGTAGAAGCCTTCGCAGATCTTGCGGTTGTTGACCTGGATACGCACCGGCGGGATCGGCAGCGAGCGCAGCGCGTCGCCGACCACCAGCGGCATCTCCGCCTCGTGGTGCGGCGCGAGGGTGTCCCGGTCGACGATGTCGATGTCGGCCTGGACGAACTCGCGGTAGCGCCCCTCCTGCGGCCGCTCCCCCCGCCACACCTTCTGGATCTGGTAACGCCGGAACGGGAACTGCAGCTTGCCGGCGTTCTCCAGCACGTACCGGGCGAACGGCACGGTCAGGTCGAAGTGCAGGCCGAGCGAGTCGTCGCCGGCCGGGCCCTCGGCGTCGGCCTGCAACCGGCGGATCACGTAGACCTCCTTGGAGGTCTCCCCCTTGCGCAGCAACTGCTCCAGCGGCTCCACCGCGCGGGTCTCCAGCGGGGCGAAGCCGTACAGCTCGAAGGTGCCGCGGATCCGGTCCAGCACGTACTGCTCGATCATCCGCTGCGGCGGCGTCCACTCGGGGAAGCCGGAGATGGGCGTGGGCTTACTCATCGCCGATCTCCGCTGCGCTCCGATCGGCGACGAGGCTCGCCGCGCTGTACCAGATTGTTCGCTCGCTTCGCTCACTCATGCGTACTCCTTGGCGATCCGCGCGGCGCGCGGTGAGGTCGTGGGCCCGCGCGCGGCGCGGGCGGGGGTCACCAGCCTCGGCTGGGAGCGGCCGGTCGCGCGCCGTCGGCGCCCGCCACCTCGATGAGGTACGGGTTGGTCGCGCGCTCGCGGCCGATGGTGGTCGCGGGGCCGTGGCCGGGCAGGACGACGGTGTCGTCGGCCAGCGGGAGGATCTTGCTCCGCAGGCTGGCGAGCATCGTCGGCAGGTCGCCACCCGGCAGGTCGGTGCGGCCGATGGAGCCGGCGAACAGCACGTCCCCGGAGAGGCAGACCTCCTCCGCCTCCCACGGCGAGCCGGCGCCGGGCAACCGGAACAGCACCGACCCGCCGGTATGGCCCGGTGCGTGGTCGACGGTGATCTTCAGCCCGGCGAGGTCGAGGGTGAGCCCGTCGGTCAGCTCGGCGACGTCCTCCGGCTCGGCGTAGGGCAGCCGCCCGCCGAACAGCGCGGTGAGGTCGGCGGAGAGCCCCTTGGCCGGGTCGGCCAGCATCTCCCGGTCGTCCGGGTGCACGTACGCGGTGATGCCGCGGGCACCGCACACCGGCGCGACCGAGAAGGTGTGGTCCAGGTGGCCGTGGGTGAGCAGCACGGCGGCCGGGTGCAGGCGGTGCTCGGCGAGCAGCGCGTCGAGCCGGTCGAGCACCCCGATCCCGGGGTCGACCACCACGCACTGTTCCCCGGGCGCGGCGGCGACCACGTAGCAGTTGGTGCCGAAGGCGTCCGCGGGAAAGCCGGCCACCAGCACGGGCGATCCCCTTCCGTCGAGCTGTGCGTCCCTGCGAGCAGCCTAACCGGCGGCGCGACCGGGTTCGGCGCATCCGTCCCGCCCGCCCCGTCCGGCACAGTGACGGGCTCCGATAAACGCAGCCCGGACCTCGTACACCACATTCCCAGCCGGTAGCCGTACACTCTGGCGGGCGTGTGGCGCGGCGCACGTGCCGCCCGACCGGACGCGGGCCGTCCGTCCGCCGGTGACGACCAGGGTAGAGGAAGGGGAGCGCGGGTGGCTTCCAGCAGGGACCGGCAGCGCAAACTGGCGCGGGCCAAGCTCGACCGGCAGTTGGCCCGCCGGGCCGCCCGGGCCCGGCGCCGCCGGCAGATCCAGGCCGGCGTCGGCGCCGCCGTCGTCCTGCTGCTGATCGTGGCCGGCTCGGCCTGGGCGCTGGGCGCCTTCGACGACGACGGGAAGCAGAACACCGCCGCCGAGGAGATCTGCCTCTGGACCCCGCAGGACGCCACGGCCAACACCAACCTCAAGGACGTGGGCACCCCGGCGACCACCGGCCTGCCCACCGACGGCGTCCGGGCGATGACGATCACCACCAACCAGGGCGCGCCGGTCACGGTCGAGCTCGACCTGGCCACCGCGCCGTGCGGCGCGGCCAGCATGGCGCACCTGGCCAGCCGGTCGTTCTACGACAACACCAAGTGCCACGAGATCACCGCCGAGGGCGCGCTGCGCTGCGGTGACCCCAGCGGCACCGGTCTGGGCGGGCCGACCTACTCCTTCTACAACGAGAACGTGCCCACCCCCGCGTCCGCGTCCCCGTCGGCCAGCCCCGCGCCGGACCAGCCCCCGGCGTACGCGAAGGGCACGGTGGCGATGATCGCCAACCCGCCGGGCGCCAACGGCAGCCAGTTCCTGATCTTCTTCAAGGACTACCAGACCACCGACCCGAAGTTCCCGATCATCGGCCGGGTCACCGGTGGGATCGACGTGGTGGAGAAGATCGGTGCCCTGGAGACCGTGGACAATGGGAGCGGAGCCAAGGTCAAGCCGAAGACCGACGTGGTGATCCAGAGCCTCACCGTGGGCGAGCCGGTGGCGCAGCCCACGGCGGCGCCGGCACCCACGTCCTCGGCGACCGGCGCTCCGTCGGCCAGCCCGAGCGCCGGCTGACCCGGCCCCATCCACTCAGCGGCACCGGCCGCCCCCGACATAGTCCAGGAGGATCCAGGCGTGACGTCCACCAGAGAGCGGCAGCGCGCGGCGGCCCGCGCCCGGCTCGAGAAGGAGATGGCCGAGCGCGCGGCGAAGGCCCGCAGGCGCCGGCAGACGCAGGCGATCGTGGGGGCCGCGGCGGCTCTGCTGCTCGTGGTCGCCGGGACGGTCTGGCTCGCCGCCAGCCTGGGTGACGACGACAAGACCGACACCGCGGCGCCGGAGGCCGGCTTCGTCCAGTGCGCCTTCACGGAGGTCCCCGCCGACCAGCGGACCAAGCAGATCAAGGACGTCGGGCTGCCGGGGGCGCAGCAGTCGAACACCGGCGTGCAGACCATGACGATCGACACCAACCTGGGCCCGATCACCGCCAAGGTCGACCGGGCCGCGGTGCCCTGCACGGCGGGCAGCTTCACCCACCTGGCCGAGAAGAACTTCTTCGACAACAGCAAGTGCCACCGGCTGGTGACCGAGGGCATCAAGGTGCTCCAGTGCGGTGACCCGAGCGCGACCGGCAAGGGCTGGCGGGAGACCGACGGCACCGGTGGCCCGAGCTACCGGCTCGCCGAGGAGAACCTGCCGACCGACAAGCGGCCGCCGTACCCGGAGGGCGTCATCGCCATGGCCAACTCCGGCCAGCCGGGCAGCACGGGCAGCCAGTTCTTCATCGTCTACGGCGACTCGCCGCTGGATCCGAACTACACCGTGCTCGGCACCATCACCGGTGGCATGGACATCGTCAAGCAGGTCGCGGCGGCCGGCGACGACAAGGCGTTCGCCCAGCAGGCCGGCGGTGGTCACCCGAAGAAGGAGATCACCATTAACAAGCTCACCATGAGCGCCCCCCAGGGCTGACCCGCCCACCCCGCACGACGAAGCGCCCGCCGGCCCCGCCGGCGGGCGCTCGTGCTCAGGGGCGGACGGGCGCCGGGATGATCGACTCGATGTGCGGTATGTCGGCGTATCCGACAGCCGCTGGCAGCCCGTTTCGCCGCACACCGCGCCGCACGGGGGTGAGTGCGTCAGGCGCCGGAGGTGACGCGGTAGGCGTCGAAGACGCCGTCGACCTTGCGGACCGCGGCCAGCAGGTGCCCGAGGTGCTTCGGGTCGGCCATCTCGAAGCTGAACCGGCTCACCGCCACCCGGTCCCGGGTGGTGGTGACGGTGGCGGAGAGGATGTTGACCCGCTCGTCGGAGAGCACCCGGGTGACGTCGGCGAGCAGCTTGTGCCGGTCCAGCGCCTCGACCTGGATGGCCACCAGGAACGTCGACGCGCTGGTGAGCTTCCAGCTCACCTCGACGACCCGCTCGCCCTGGGCCCGCAGGTCCTCGGCGTTGGCGCAGTCGTCGCGGTGCACGCTCACCCCGCCGGAGCGGGTGACGAACCCGAAGACCGCGTCCGGCGGGACCGGGGTGCAGCAGCGGGCCAGCTTGATCCACACGTCGCTGACGCCGCGTACCACGACTCCCGGGTCGCTGCTGCTCTGCCGGCTGCGCGGCGGCCGGGTGGCGACGGCGGTCTCGGCGATGTCCTCCGCCGCACCCTCCTCGCCGCCGTACGTGGCCATCAGCTTCTGCACCACCGACTGGGCGGAGACCTGGCTGTCGCCGACCGCGGCGTAGAGCGAGGCGACGTCGGGCAGGTGCAGGTCCCGGGCGATCGCCATCAGCGCGTCCGGGGTGAGCATCCGCTGCAACGGCATGCCCTGCTTGCGCATCGCCTTGACGATCGCGTCCTTGCCGGCCTCGATCGCCTCCTCGCGCCGCTCCTTGTTGAAGTACTGGCGGATCTTCGTACGGGCCCGCGGGCTCTTGACGAAGCCGAGCCAGTCCTGCGTCGGGCCCGCGGTGTCGGACTTCGAGGTGAAGATCTCGATCACGTCGCCGTTGGACAGCGTCGACTCCAGCGGCACCAGCTTGCCGTTGACCCGCGCCCCGATGCACTTGTGCCCCACCTCGGTGTGCACCGCGTACGCGAAGTCCACCGGCGTCGAGCCCGTCGGCAGCGGGATGACGTCACCCTTCGGGGTGAAGACGTACACCTCCTGGCTGGACAGGTCGAACCGGAGCGCGTCGAGGAACTCGCTCGGGTCGGCCGCCTCCCGCTGCCAGTCCAGCAGCTGGCGCAGCCAGGTCATCTCGTCGATGTGTGCCGGCGGGCCGACGACCTGGGTGCCCTTGTGCTCCTTGTACTTCCAGTGGGCGGCGATGCCGAACTCGGCGGTGCGGTGCATCGCGTAGGTGCGGATCTGCATCTCCACCGGCTTGCCGGTGGGCCCGATGACCGTCGTGTGCAACGACTGGTACATGTTGAACTTGGGCATCGCGATGTAGTCCTTGAACCGGCCCGGCACCGGCTGCCAGTTGGCGTGGATCACGCCCAGCGCCGCGTAGCAGTCCCGCACCGTGTCGACCAGGATGCGCACCCCGACCAGGTCGTAGATGTCGTTGAAGTCGCGACCCCGCACGATCATCTTCTGGTAGATCGAGTAGAGGTGCTTCGGCCGGCCGGTGGTCTCCGCCTTGATCTTCGCGGCCTTCAGGTCGGTCTGCACCTTCTGGGTGACCTGGCGCAGCAGCGCCTCGCGCTGCGGCTGGTGCTCCCCGATGAGGCGGTTGATCTCCTCGTACCGCTTCGGGAAGAGCGTGCCGAAGGCGAGATCCTCCAGCTCCCACTTGATGGTGTTCATACCCAGCCGGTGCGCCAGCGGGGCCAGGATCTCCAGCGTCTCCTTGGCCTTCTGCTCCTGCTTCGGGCGGGGCAGGAAGGTCAGGGTGCGCATGTTGTGCAGCCGGTCGGCCAGCTTGATCACCAGCACCCGCGGGTCCTTGGCCATCGCCACGACCATCTTGCGGATCGTCTCGGCCTTGGCCGCGTCGCCCAGCTTGACCTTGTCGAGCTTGGTGACGCCGTCGACCAGCAGCGCGACCTCGCCGCCGAAGTCGGCGCGCATCTGGTCGAGGGTGTACTCGGTGTCCTCGATGGTGTCGTGCAGCAGCGCGGCGACCAGCGTGGTGGTGTCCATCCCGAGGTTGGCCAGGATGGTCGCCACCGCGAGGGGATGGGTGATGTACGGGTCGCCCGACTTACGGTACTGCCCGGAGTGCCACCGGGCCGCCGTGTCGAAGGCGCGCTGGAGCAGCCGCGCGTCGGCCTTCGGGTGGTTCTCCCGATGGGTGGAGATCAGCGGCTCCAGCACCTCGCTGACCTGCGAGGTCTGCCAGGGCGCGTTGAACCGGGCCAGCCGGGCCCGCACCCGGCGGCCGGTGGGCGCGTTGGAGAGCGCGAACCCGGTGCTCGGCGCGGTCTCACCGGCGTCGCTCCGGAAGGGGACCACGACCGCGTCCGCCCCCGGCCGCGCGCCCTCCGTCCGGGCCGCGCTCGCGCGTACGCCCTCGGCCGGGCCGGAGCCGTTGCCAGAGCCCGTCACCCGGGCCGAAGCGTCACCGTTCCGGCCGGTCACCGAGCCGTCCGCGTCGCCTGTCGGGTGCACCGTGCCCTCCACCGGAGGGACGACATCGTGGGACACCGGCCTCCTCACCGCTCGCCGGAAGTACACCGACCGTGCGCCGGCCGGCCTGGTCTCGCGCCACCCGGACGGGTCACCGCCCGGTCAGCAAAGGGCAATGCTACCCGCACGCACGGTACCCCGCCGCTCCGCCGGACGGACCGCACCGGATCCGTCCGACGGCCGAGCAGCTCAAACGGTCAGCAGGGCATGGACCGGACGCGGGGCCAGCCGCTCCCGGCCGCCGAGGAAGCCCAACTCCAGCAGCACGGTGAAGCCGGCCACCGTGCCGCCGGCTCGCTCCACCAGCTCCAGGGTGGCCTGGGCGGTGCCGCCGGTGGCGAGTACGTCGTCGACCACCAGCACCCGGTGCCCAGCGGTGAAGGCGTCCTGGTGCACCTCCAGCGTGGCCTCGCCGTACTCCAGCTCGTACGACGCCGAGTGCACGGCACGGGGCAGCTTGCCGGCCTTGCGGACCGGCACCACGCCCACCCCCGTCGCGTACGCGATGGCGGCGGCGAGCACGAAGCCGCGCGCCTCCATGCCGACCACCGCGTCGAACGATTCCGGCCCGTGGTACGCGATGATCCGATCCACCACCTCGCGGAACGCCGCACCGTCGGCGAACAGCGGCATCAGGTCCTTGAACACGACACCGGGCTTGGGGAAATCGGGCACGTCGAGCACCCGGCTGGCCACCAGTTGCGCGGCGTCCAGCCCGCTGTCTCCGCGTAGCCCGGTGCTGTGGGTCTCCGTCACGGCAGTTCTGTGTCCCTTCCACGACGACGGCGTCCTTCGTGCTGCTCGCACAGCATGAAGGACGCCGTCGGGTCGTCTGCTACCGGGTGTCCCCGCTCAGCGCCGCTTTCCACCCGGCCGGTTGCCGCCGCCACCGGACGGCCGCCCGCCCCGGGCGGTGCCACCGGAGCGCTTGCCGGCCGGTCGGGCGCCCACCTTGGGCGCGGCGCCGGCCAGCGCGGCCGCCTCCGGGTCGACCGCCGCGGGGGCCTCCGCGCCCGTCCGCGGCGCGCCCTTCGGGGTGATCTCGCCCCGCTCGATGGCGCCCCGGCGGGCCAGGACGCGCTTGGTGTGCGCCTGGATCCGGGGGTCGTAGTTCTTCAGCAGCACCAGCAGCGGGGTGGCCAGCAGGATCGAGGTCAGGAAGGCCACCGCCATACCGACGAAGAGCACCAGGCCGAGGTCCTTCAGGGTGCCTGCGCCGAGCAGGCCGGCACCGATGAAGAGCAGACCACCGACCGGCAGCAGGGCGACCACCGAGGTGTTCAGCGACCGCATCAGGCTCTGGTTGATGGCCAGGTTGGCCGCCTCGCCGTACGTCTGGTTGTTGCTGGCGGTGATGCCCCGGGTGTTCTCCTGGACCTTGTCGAAGACCACCACCACGTCGTAGAGCGCGAAGCCCAGGATGGTGAGGAAGCCGATGATCGTCGACGGGGTGACCTCGAAGCCGACCAGCGAGTAGATGCCCGCGGTGAGGACCAGGTTCATCACCAGCGAGGCGACCGCGGAGACCGCCATCCGCCACTCGAAGCGCAGGATCAGGTAGACCATCACCAGCGCGACGAAGATGACCAGACCGAGCAACGCCCGCTCGGTGACCTGGCTGCCCCACGCCTCACTGACCTGGTTGCCGCTGATCTGCGTGGGGTCGATGCCGAACGCGCGGGCGATCTCGGCCTTGACGTCGTTGGCCTGCTCGGCGCTGAGCTGCGTGGTGCGCATCTCGTAGAAGTCGCCACCGGTGCCGCCGACCTTCTGCGCGGTGACCACCTCGGCGCCGTCGCCCGCCTCGGCGAGCGCCGCGTCGACCTGCTCCTCGGCCCGCTCCAGCGTGCCCACGCTGGCCGGGACCTGGAACGAGTTGCCGCCGGCGAACTCGATGCCGAGGCTGAAGCCGCGCAGCGAGACGCTGAGCACCGCGATCAGGATCAGCGCGCCGGCGACGGTGAACCACAGCTTCCGCCGGCCGATGATGTTCAGACCGGCCTCGCCCCGGTAGAGGCGACTCGCCAGACCACTTCCAGCCATCTCAGGCCTCCTTGGCACGCGGGTTGCGGGGCGTGGCCTGCTGGGTCCGGGCCGGCAGTGCCCGGCCCAGTCCGCTGACCCGCGGGGACAGGAACGCCTTTGTCCGGGCGAACATCGTCATGATCGGGTGGCGGAAGAGGAAGACCACGACCAGGTCCAGCACGGTGGCCAGACCCAGGGCGAACGCGAAGCCCTTCACCGTGCCGACCGAGACGATGTAGAGCACCACGGCCGACATCAGAGTGATGGCGTTCGCCGAGATGATCGTCCGCCGGGCCCGGATCCAGGCGCGCGGCACGGCGCTACGCGGGCTGCGCCCCTCCCGGATCTCGTCCTTGAGCCGCTCGAAGTAGATGACGAACGAGTCCGCCGCCACACCGAGCGAGACGATCATGCCGGCGATGCCGGCGAGGGTGAGGGTGAAGCCGATCTGCCGGCCGAGCACCACCAGCGCGCCGAAGACCAGCAGCGCCGAGAGGATCAGGCTCAGGAAGATCACCGAGCCGAGCAGGCGGTAGTAGAAGAACGAGTAGATGATGACCAGCGCCATGCCGATGCCCGCCGCGAGCAGGCCGGCCCGCAGGTGGCTGGCGCCCAGGGTGGCGGTGACGTTCTGCTGCTCCTGCGCCTCGAAGGTCACCGGCAGCGCGCCGTAGCGCAGCTGGCCGGCCAGCTCGCTGGCGTCCTTCTGGTTGAAGCTGCCGGTGATCTGCGAGTTGCCGGTCAGCACGCCCTGGATCTCCGGCGAGGAGACGATCTCGTTGTCCAGCACCACGGCGACCCGGCACTTGCCGTCCGGGCCCAGCGCGGTCGCGTCGCAGGCGCTGCCCTCGTTGGTGAACGACTCGCGGGTGAGGTTCGTCCACTTCTCCTGGCCGTCGCCGGTGAAGTCGAGGCTGACCACCCAGGCGTTGGTCTGGTCGAGCACCGCGTTGGCGTCGCTGACGTCGGTGCCGAGCACCTTCGCCACGTCGAGCAGGTACTTCGCGGCGCCGTCCTCACAGGCCACGACCTGCTGGTTCGGGTCCGAGATCGACGCCGGCGGCCGGTCGTCGAGCTGGGCGCAGCTGATCTGCGGCACGTTGAACTGCATGGTCGCCGGCAGCACCGCGACCTCGCGCGGGGTGAGCGAGGCGAACGGCTTGAGCTTCTCGGCCAGCGTCGGGTCGGCGCTCAGGTCGGCCGGGCCCTGCAGCCCGCTGGCGGCGGCCCAGGCGGCGGCGCCGACCTTCTGCTCGACCGCCTTGCGCTGCTCCTCGACGCTCTGCGGCACCGGGGCGGCGCTGGCGCTCGGCGACGGCGCGGCGGCGCTCGGCGAGGCCGAGGCGGACGGGGTGGCGCTCGGCGCCGGGGCGGAGCCACCCTGGCCACCGCTCGGCGAGCTGGTCGCGGCCGGCGCGCTGGCCGACGGGGTCGGCGCGGCGCTGCCGGACGGCGCCGGGCTGGCGCTGCCCGACGGCGTCGGGGTGGCCGCCGGCGCGGCGACCGCGCCGCTGCCGTCGGCAGCCTTCAGCAGCTTGCGGAAGCGCAGCTCGGCCGCGCTGCCGACCTCGGTCAGGTCCCGGTTCTCACCGGGCAGGGAGATCACGATGTTGCGGTTGCCCTCGGTGACCACCTCAGCCTCGGCCACGCCGAAGGCGTTGACCCGGCTCTCGATGATCTGGCGGGCCTCCTCCAGGTTCTCCGCCGTCGGGGCCCGGCCGTCGACGGTGTTGGTCGCCTCCAGCGTCAGCCGGGTGCCGCCGACCAGGTCCAGGCCGAGCCGGGGCTCGAGCCGGTCCTTCAAGCCGCCGCTGGCGCCGCCCGAGAAGAACACCAGTAGGTAGAGGACGACGAAGATGAGCCCGAGCACGGCCAACTGCCGTCCGGGGCGCATCTGTCCCTGAGGTGGTGCCACGGCTGTCCTGTCTCCCTGTAACGGTCGCGCCGCCGGGCTGCGGCGGCGGGGTCGGGCCGGGGTTTCCGGCCGACGGGCCTGAGGGGTCGGCACCGGGCCGGCACGCCGCCGCGGCGGCCGACAGGGTCGACCGGTCGCGGGTCCGTGCCGACGCCCGGAGTCGACCCGACTATCCAGTTTTCACGTCACGTCCGCCGCCTCACCCGGCGTGGCGCACCGGCGCGCGGCGGCCCCACCCCGGGCGGGGTGGACGGATCACTCCTTGACGGCGTCCGCGTCCTCGACGGCCTCCTCGGCCGGGCGCTCCGCCTGGGTGACCACCCGGGCGATCGCCGGGCGGGCGTACCGGGTCTGCACACCGGGTGCGACCTCCAGCAGGACGGTGTCGTCGTCCACGCCGGTGACCGTGCCGTAGAGCCCGCCGATGGTGACCACCTCGTCGCCCGGGGCGAGGGCACGCTGCATCGCCTCCGCCTCGCGGCGGCGCTTCTGCTGAGGGCGGATCATCATGAAGTACATGACGCCGAAGAGCAGGACGATCATCAGGATCGGCGTGAGACCGCCGGCACCTCCGCCGCCCTGTGCTGCATAAAGCACGGTTACAGACCTTCCCATTGGCCTCCGGCCGGCACGAGGGGCGCCGGAGCGGAGGCGGATTCTCACGTCCTGTACAGACCGCGGCGAGTCTAATCCCTGCACCTGGGAACGCCGAATGCGGCACAGATCACGTTCGCATCACGGCTGATCGGGCTGCACGGAGAACAGATCGGGCGCGGGAGGAACATCGGTGCCAAATGTACCATTCGGCGGGGTACGCCCCAGATGCCGCCAGGCAGCCTCGGTGGCCACCCGTCCGCGGGGCGTACGGGCCAGCAGGCCGGCCCGCACCAGGAACGGCTCGCAGACCTCCTCGACCGTGTCCGGCTGCTCCCCCACCGCCACGGCCAGGGTGGAAAGGCCGACCGGGCCGCCCCGGAACGAGTCGACCAGCGCGGTCAGCACCGCCCGGTCCAGCCGGTCCAGGCCGAGCGCGTCGACGTCGTACACGGTCAGCGCCGCCTGGGCGGTCTCCAGGGTGACCACGCCGTCGGCCCGCACCTCGGCGAAGTCGCGGACCCGGCGCAGCAGCCGGTTGGCGATCCGGGGGGTGCCCCGGGACCGGCCGGCGATCTCGGCGGCGCCGTCGTCGGTGATCGGCACGCCGAGGATCCGCGCCGAGCGGTGCAGCAGCGTCTCCAGCTCGGCCGGGGAGTAGAAGCCCAGGTGGGCGACGAAGCCGAAGCGGTCCCGCATCGGACCGGTCAGCAGGCCGGACCGGGTGGTCGCGCCGACCAGGGTGAACGGCTCGACGTCCAGCGGGATGGCGGTGGCGCCCGGACCCTTGCCGACCACCACGTCGACCCGGAAGTCCTCCATCGCGCTGTAGAGCAGCTCCTCGGCCGGCTTGGCGATCCGGTGGATCTCGTCGATGAAGAGCACGTCACCCTCGGCGAGGCTGGTCAGGATCGCCGCCAGGTCGCCGGAACGCTCGATCGCCGGGCCGCTGGTCACCCGGATGCCCGCGCCCAGCTCGGCGGCGACGATGTTGGCGAGCGTGGTGTTGTGGACGACGAAGTCGTTGACCGTGAAGGTGTGGTCCCCGTCGACCGTCAGACACCGGCACTCGTGCAGACCGGCGGGCTCCACAGCGGTCACCCGGTCGGCCGCCAACCGCTCCTCGAAGCGGTCACGGCGGGGACTCCATTCGGCGAGTCGCGCGCCGCGCTCGCCGATGACCGTCACTCGCTCGACGAACCGGGCCACATCGTCTTGACTCGTGATGCTCAACCGCCAGGACTCGTGCGGCCCGCCCTGGTAGCGGCCGCGCTTGAGCTTGAGCCGGGACTGGACGCCCAGCCGGAGCAGCAGGTGCTGAACGTCCTGGAGCAGCCCGCGGGACACGCTGTAGTACTCGACGACCACGTCGTAGCGGTCGCGCCCACGCCGGCTCACCGTGCCGTCGCAGGCGAAATACGCGGCGAGGAAGGCCCCGACCTGCCAGCGGTCGCCACGGTAGACGAATTGCGGTACGCGCTTCTGCCAGGCATTCTTGTCGATCAGTTCGTGCTCGGTCAGCCATGGCCGGAGTCCGGACACGCGAACCAGCTCACTACGGGCACTGTTCGGCCTGCTGGTGTGCGGGTGGCCGAGGCGGTCGCACACCGCCCGGAAGTCCGCCAGGACCGCCTCGTCGCCGCTGGTGAAGGTCACCTGGTTGGTCGTGCAACCGTCCCCGATGAGGTACCCCGCCAGCCGGAACTCATCGGCATCCTCGGTCCCGTCGGAGATCAACTCCGGACACAGGACGTTCGCGATGGAGTCGCGGTCCGTGAGGTCACCCGCCTTGACCCAACCGTCCGGCGTCCAGAAGGGGTGGTCCGGTGCGGCAACGACCTCCCGTCCGCTGGCCGTCCGGATCCGGACCGAATCCAGTTCGCCCTGCTCATGCACTGCGGTCACCGTTGCACCCTCGCCCGTACGGGTGATGACCCGGTCTCCCGTGACGATGTCGCCCAGCCGACGACGGGTACCGTCCTCAAGCAGTACCAGGGCGTCGACTGAGACCGGTTTACCAAGGCCAGGCGGCCCCGACAGCAGGATGTGGTCCGGCGGGCTGCCCCGACGCATCGCCCCCTTGAGCAGCAGGTCGAGCTGGTCGCGCACCCGGTGCTGGGCGATGAACTCGGCCAGCCGCTTCGGCCGGACGCTGGCCTCCGCGTCCCGTTCCGCGTCGTTGACGTACGCCGAGACCAGGCCGCCGTCGGGACCGGTCATCGGGTCCGCCCCAGCAGCCGGATGGCCTGCTTGAGCAGGACCGGCACGGGCGGGGTGTCCCCGTCCACGGTCTCCGCCACCGCGGCCACCGCCTGGTCGGCCTGGGCGGCCGTCCAGCCGAGCCCGACCAGCGCCTGGCGGACCTGCTCGGGCCAGGCCCCACCGGTGACCCCGGCCGCGCCGTCGGCGCCCACCGGCACCGGACCGATCCGGTCACGCAGCTCCAGCACCAGGCGCTCGGCGCCCTTCTTGCCGATGCCGGGCACCCGAGTCAGCGCGGCCGTGTCGGCGTTGGCGATGGCCTTGCGGACCGCGTCCGGGGTGTGCACGGCGAGCACCGCCTGGGCCAGCCGGGGGCCGACCCCGCTGGCCGTCTGCAACAGCTCGAACAGCTGCTTGGCGTCGTCGTCGGCGAAGCCGTAGAGGGTGAGCGAATCCTCCCGCACGACCAGGCTGGTGGCCAGCCGGGCCGGCTGGCCGACCCGCAGCTCGGCGATCGTGGCCGGGGCACAGTGCACCGCCAGCCCGACCCCGCCGACCTCGATCACCGCCTGATCCGGACCGGTCGCGGTCACTACGCCGCGCACGCTGGCGATCATCTCGCTCCTGCTTCCTACTAGTGGCTCGTTGCTGAGCGGTTCGGATGTTTCGCTCTCCGCCCGAGATTGGTCGGGCTGGCGTCCTGGACCGGCAGTCTGGTCCGGTGGCGATCGGTCCTGTCCTGCAGGATCTGCTTCACCCTGTGGTGCGGGGTGTGCAGGGCGATGTCGGGGTCGCCCGCGGCCAACAGCTTGCCGAGGCGGACGCCGTGCTGCTCGCCGTCGGAGTCGGTCAGGGCTTCGGTGTAACCCTTGTCGACACCGATCATCCCGTCGCCGCACGGCCGCCGCGACGACCGCAGCATCGAGGCGTCGATCTGGTAGTGCACCTCGACCCGCCCGCCGCGCACGATCAACCGCAAGGTGCCCGTCGGAGCGACCGTCGTCGACAGCGGAATCCTGACCATCCTTCGGCGTTCCAGACCAGGGACCGCCAGCCACAGCCGGCCGCCCCCATCAGCGACCGGGTGGTGCTGGTCGGCGCGCACCACGATCTGATCATGGGTGCGGTTCTTGCCCCGCCTCCAGTGCTTGCGCATCTGCCGAGCCAGGAACGGATCGCCCGCCCACCGGTCGCTCTTCAACGCGGTGAGCATCCGCTTGCGCCCGGCCGGATCGTCTGTGCGCCGCACGATCGCCCGCCGCACATCAACGTTGGCGGCCACCATGTTCGCCGTCATGTCAGCCATGGCGTCGCGGACAGTCTCCTTCCATGCATTCGCCAGCACACCGAACCGCTGATGCGTGCACTACCTGGCCCTCCCGCCTCGTCGTACCCGGTCGGCCGCGGCGGCCAGCTTGGAACGCGTGCCGCCGCGCCACACGTGGCAGATGGCCAGGGCGAGGGCGTCGGCGGCGTCGGCCGGCCGGGGCGGCTCGGGCAGCCGCAGCAGCCGGGTGACCATGGCGGTCATCTGCGCCTTGTCCGCCTGACCGGAACCGGTCACCGCGGCCTTCACCTCGCTCGGGGTGTACGTCTGCACCGGTAGCCCGGCGCGCGCTCCGGCCAGCACGGCGATCCCGCTGGCCTGGGCGGTGCCCATCACGGTGCGGACGTTGTGCTGGCTGAACACCCGCTCCACGGCGACGCTGTCCGGCCGGTGCTCGGCGACCAGGTCGGTCAGCGAGCGGTCCAGGTGCAGCAGGCGCACCGGCAGCTCGTCGGCCGGGTCGGTGTAGACGACGTAGTAGGCGACCAGGGTGCACTGGCGCCCCGGCAGCCCTTCGACCACGCCGACCCCGCACCGGGTCAGCCCCGGGTCGACGCCGAGCACCCGCACGCCGCCTCCTCCCCCAGCCGTCAGCAGTACGTGTGTTCGACACACTACTGGGGCCGCCGAAGGGCCGCCGGTCGGGACACGCCGAACCGGGCCGGAACCGCACACCATCGCCCTGGCGCGGGGACGGGGGCGCACCCGCCGGGCCGGCCGGTGGCGCCGCCGCCTCACTGCCGTGCCGGGTCGACCTCGATGGCGACGGTCACCACGTCGCCGTCGTCCTTGCCGGCGCGGATCCGGGCCGGCACCGCCAGCAGCCAGCCGGCCCTCCGGTCCCGCCAGACGCTGGTCGACCAGGTGCGGCCGTCCACGGTGGCGGTCACCGGCACCCGGCCGAACGGCCCGGCCGCATCCGGTGCGTGCTCCTCGGGCACCGTTGCGAACACCCACCCACCCGCGCCGGACCACCGGACCAGGGTCGCCTCGAAGGTCGGCGTCACCGTCACCCGCATCCCCATCTCCGTCCCCGAACGGCCGACCGTCAGGTGCCGCCGGCCGGACTGGCTCCACCGTCTGCGACTGTGCCACCGCCCCCCGACATTCCGCCCGCCTCCGCGGCCCAGCGATCCCGAGGCGGGGAGGCGGTGCGACCCACACAACCTGACCGCCGAGTATGTGCCGCCACCCCATGTGCGCCCGGCCACACAGCTCGTAACTTCTTGCGCCATGACGGCAGAACCCGTGGCGGTCCCCCACGTCGTGAACGTCGACCTCGCCGGTCGCAATGCCCTGGTGACCGGGGGCGGCAGTGGCATCGGACGGGCCTGCGCCCTGCGCCTGGCGGCGGCCGGCGCGGCGGTGCTGGTGGTGGACCGCAACGTCGAGGCGGCCAAGGCGGTGGCGGCCGAGGCCGGCGGCCGGGCCGAGGGCATCGACCTGGCCGACGTCGAGGCGGTGGACCGGCTCGACGCGGACGTGGACATCGTGGTGAACAACGCCGGGTTGCAGTACGTCGCCCCGGTGTCGGAATTCCCCCGGGACCGGTTCGCGTACCTGCACCGGGTGATGGTGGAGGCGCCGTTCCTGCTCATCCGCCGGGCGCTGCCGCACATGTACGCGCAGGGCTGGGGGCGGATCATCAACATCTCCTCGGTGCACGGGCTGCGCGCCTCGCCGTACAAGGCGGCGTACGTGTCGGCCAAGCACGCGCTTGAGGGCCTGTCGAAGGTGGTCGCGCTGGAGGGCGCGGCGCACGGCGTGACCGCCAACTGCGTCAACCCGGCGTACGTGCGCACTCCGCTGGTGGAGAGCCAGATCGCCGACCAGGCGGCCCGCCACGGCATCCCCGAGTCGGAGGTGGTCGAGAAGATCATGCTGGCCCGGGCAGCGATCAAGCGCCTGATCGAACCCGAGGAGGTGGCGGAGCTGATGGCGTACCTCTGCTCCCCGCCGGCGGCGTTCATCACCGGCGCGTCGATCGCGCTCGACGGGGGCTGGACGGCGAGCTAGTGGCGGGCCGCACAATGTCAGTCATGCCGTCGCCGGTGGAGTACCTGGAACTGCTCGCGCGGGAAGCGGCCGCGGTGGAGTTCGAGGGGCCGCTGGTCGCCGCCCGCGCCGCCGGCCTCTCCGCCGACCGGCTGGCCGAGCTGGAGCAGGCCAAGACGGTGGCGCTGCGGGTCCGTGCGCTGCTGGAGCGCCGGCGCCGCCGGGAGACCGAGCTGTCCGGGCTGTACGACACGGTCAGCGACCTGGCCGGGCTGCGCGACCTGGACGACGTGCTGCGGGCGATCGTGCACCGGGCGCGCAACCTGCTCGGAGCCGACGTCGCCTACATGACGCTCGACGACGAGGAGCGCGGCGACACCTACATGCGGGTGACCGACGGTTCGGTGTCGGCCCGGTTCCAGCGGCTGCGGCTACCGATGGGCGCCGGGCTCGGTGGTCTGGTGGCCCAGTCCGGTGCCCCGTACGTGACCGCCAACTATCCCGAGGACGACCGGTTCCACCACACCGGGGAGATCGACGCCGGGGTGGGCGAGGAGGGCCTGGTGGCCATCCTCGGGGTGCCGCTGCGGCTCGGCTCGACCTCGATCGGCGTGCTCTACGCCGCGAACCGCTCGGCCCGCCCGTTCGCCCGGGAGGAGGTCGCGCTGCTGGTCTCGCTGGCTGCCCACGCGGCGGTGGCGATCGACACCGCGCGGCTGCTCGCCGAGACCCGGTCGGCGCTGGAGGAGCTGTCGGCGGCCAACACCACCATCCGGGCGCACAGCAGCTCGGTGGAGCGGGCCGCCGCCGCGCATGACCGGATGACCGCGCTGGTGCTGCGCGGTGGCGGGGTGGAGGACGTCGCGGCGGCGGTGACCGAGGTGCTCGGCGGGGCGCTGCTGGCGCTGGACGCCGAGGGCCGGCTGCTGGCCCGGGTGGGCGAGATAGAGGAGCCGGACCGGGCGGACATGGTGGAGGCGATCGCCGCCTCGCGTACCGAGGGACGCAGCGTGCGCCGCGGTTCGCTCTGGTACGCCGCGGTGGTGGCCGGCGCGGAGAACCTGGGCGCGCTGGTGCTCCGCCCCGACGACGACCTGGTCGACGCCGACCAGCGGATCCTGGAGCGGGCCGCGCTGGTGACCGCGCTGCTGCTGCTGTTCCGGCGCACGGTTGCCGAGGCGGAGGGGCGGGTCCGCGGCGAGCTGCTGGACGACCTGATCGCCCGGCCGTCGCGGGACACCGACGCGCTGCGCAGCCGGGCTCGCCGGCTCGGGGTGGACCTGGACGCGCCGCACGTGCTGGTGGCGGTGGGCGACGACGCGATCGCGGCGACCGGTTCGGCCCGGCAGCGGGTGCTCTCCTGGGCCACCACGTACGCCTCGACCCGGGGCGGGCTGGCCGCGGCGCGGGACGGGCGGGTGGTGCTGATGCTGCCCGGCGCGGACGCCGGCGGCAGCGCCCGGGCGGTGGCCCGGGACCTGTCCCGGGTAACCGGCCGGCCGGTGACCGCCGGGGCGAGTGGTCCGTCCACCGGGCCGGCGTCGGTGGCCACCACCGTCCGGGAGGCGGACCGCTGCCTCACCGCGCTCGGCGCGCTGGGCCGGGCCGGGCAGGGCGCGAGCACCGCCGAGCTGGGCTTCGTCGGGCTGCTGCTCGGCGCGGTCGGCGGCGAGGGTGACCAGGACGTCACCCGGTTCCTGGAGACGACCGTCGGCCCGGTGGTCGACTACGACGCGCGGCGGGGCACCGCGCTGGTGAAGACGCTGGAGGCGTACTTCGGGGTGGGCGGCAGCCTGGCCCGGGCGGCCGAGCTGCTGCACGTGCACGTCAACACGGTCACCCAGCGGCTGGAGCGGGTCGGGCAGCTGCTCGGGGCGGACTGGCAGAAACCCGAGCGCGCCCTGGAGGTGCAGCTCGCGCTGCGCCTGCACCGCCTGCGTACGCCCACCGGCTGACCCCGGCCCGGGTGGTCAGCGGGCCCGGATGCCCTCCAGCACGCCGTCGACGACCCGCTCCGGCAGGCCGGCGTCGTCGAGGTCGGGGCTCCAGCGCAGCACCCGCTGGATCAGCATCGGGCCGGTGAGCATCGCCATGGTGACCTCGATGTCGAGGTCGGCGCGCAGCTCGCCGGTGCGGATCCCCCGGCGCAGCACCTCGCGCATCAGCGCCCGGCGCGGCTCGATGATGCTCTGGTAGAGCTGGTATTCGTCCGGGCTGCGGTTCACCCGCGGCACCAGGCAGGGCATGATCCGCGCCGCCCGCGGGTCGATGTGGTGCCCGACCGCGCTCACCAGCACCACCAGGTCGTCGCGGACCGACCGGCCGGCCGGCGCCGGCGGGTTGCCCTTGAGCCGGCGCAGCGCGTCGGTCAGCAGCGCGTCCTTGCCGGGCCAGCGGCGGTAGATGGTGGCCTTGCCGACGCCGGCCCGGGCCGCGATCGCCTCGATCGAGATCGTCTCCACCGAGTTTCCCTCGGCGAGCAGGTCCAGGGTCGCCTCGATGATCGCCTCGTCCGCGCGGACGCTCCGCGGTCGCCCGGGCGACCGCGGAGCATCGGCGGCGGAAGTCATGTCGGACATTGTCGCCGACCCTAGGCGGTCCCGGCCAACTCGGGTTCGCCGGCCGGCGCCGGCGCGGCCGGGGCCGCCGAGCGGCCGGGCATCCAGCGGGCCACTACCAGCAGGCCGGCGGCGGCCGCCACCGCGGCGAGCACCGCGGCCCAGTGCATCGCGGTCACGAAGGCGTCGTTGGCCACCGCGATCAGGTGCGGCGCCGCCGGGCCGAGCTGGCCCGCCGCGGCGTACGCCCCGGAGATCGACTCGCCGGCCGCCTGCTGCGCCCCGGCCGGCAGGTCCCGCAGGGCCGGCTCGACGTCGCCGCGGTAGACCGCGGAGAGCACCGAACCGAGCACCGCGACGCCGAGTGCGCCGGCCACCTGCCGGATGGTGTTGCTGACCGCCGAGCCGACCCCGGCCTTCTCCCGAGGCAGCGCCGACATGATCGACTCGGTGGCCGGCGGCATGATGTTGGCCATCCCGACGCCCTGGAGGAAGAAGAAGAACAGCACCACCCAGATCGGTGTGGTGGCGTCGATGAACGCGAACGCGCCGAGCGCCACCGCGGTGAGCGTCAGGCCGACCGCGGCGACCGCCTTGCCGCCGTACCGGTGCACCATCGCCGCGCTGCGCGGGGCGAAGAAGAGCTGGGCCGCGGCGAACGGCAGGAAGAGCAGGCCGGTCTCCAGCGGGCTGTAGCCGCGGACCAGTTGCAGGTAGAACGAGCTGAAGAACATCACGCCCATCGCGGCGAAGAAGACCAGCCCGACCAGGGCCACCGGCGCGGCGAAGCGCGGCACCCGGAACAGCCGGACGTCCAGCGACGGGTGGTCGCTGCGCCGCTCGTGCGCGACGAACCAGGCCAGCACCGCCAGACCGCCGACGATCGAGGCCCAGACCACCGGCCGGCCGAAGCCGTGCTCACCGCCGTCGATGATGCCGTACGACAGGGCGACCAGGCCGACCACGGAGAGCAGCACGCCGAGCACGTCCACCCGGCCCGGCTTCGGGTCCCGCGACTCGGGCACCAGCAGCCCGACCAGGACCACGCCGAGCGCCACCACCGGCACGTTGATCAGGAAGACCGAGCCCCACCAGTAGTGCTCCAGCAGCGCGCCGCCGAGCACCGGGCCGATCGCCACGGCCAGGCCGACCGCCCCGGCCCAGACGCCGATCGCCCGCCCGCGCTCCCGCGGGTCGAAGACGTTGGAGATGATCGAGAGCGTCACCGGCATGATCGCCGCGCCGCCCACGCCCATCAGCGCGCGGGCCGCGATCAGTTGGGCCGGGCTCTGGGCGTACGCGGACAGCAGCGACGACAGGCCGAACAACGCCAGCCCGACGAGGAGGAAGCGTTTGCGGCCCACCCGGTCGCCGAGCACCCCGAAGGTGAAGAGCAGGCCGGCGAAGACCAGCGTGTAGGAGTTGATCGCCCACTCCAGCTCGCCCTGGCTGGCGCCGAGGCCGTGCACCGGGTCGGCGAGGGTGCGGAGCGCGACGTTGAGGATCGTGTTGTCCAGGACGACGACGAGGAGGCTGATCACCAGCACCCCGAGGATCGCCCACCTCCTCGGGTGTCCGGTGTTCTCGTTCGGTGGCATCGGTGGTGTTCTCCCCCCGGTTCACCCGTGCCGAAATACGATACGGGACAGACTCGTAACTGGGGTCAGCGTAGGCGCTGCATTAACGATACGGAACCGATCCGTATTCAATGTGTCGGCCGTCACGTCTGGCGCGTCAGGCGTCCCCCGACCCGCGCGCTCACCTTGCGCGCGGTCGCCCGTCGGCCTGGTGGTTCGGTGCGAGGTCCGGGGTGATCGCCCGGTTCGGGGTGTGACCGGGTGCATCCGTGGCGCGGAATCGCGGCCGGGCGCGGGGCGTTACACCATGCGGACGATCGAGCAGGGGCACGGCCCCCGGTGCGAGGCGCGGCCACGGAATGGCGGCGGCCCGCCGGTCGTTACATCCCCGGACGATCGCAGGGGTCCCCGCCGGCCACGCCGGATGCGGGTCCCGGCCCGGAATGATGCCGGGCCGGCGGTCGTTACACATGGTCCCGGCGCCGCGAGGCATCCCCCGCCCACGGCAAGCGCCGGTCCTTTCCCCCGGTTCTGTGAGCGCCTGATGGTGCTTGCGCCCGGCCGATCCCCCTCGGTGCGGGCGTCAACCCCCGAATGGAGCTTCCTGATGAACACGATCATGCGTAAGAGCGTTCTCGGTATCGCTGGTCTCGCCGTCGCCGGTGGCCTCGCCGCGGGCCCGCTGAACCGCGCCGACACCACCCCCGCGACGACCGGCCCGGCCGCGGTCGCCATGGTCGAGGCGGGCAAGCCGGACATGGGCAAGCTGATCCCGCACGGCGTGCAGGGTGAGCAGTCGCGCATCGACCTCAACGACGAGCAGGTCGCGAATGTGAAGGCGATCATCGCGGCGACGAAGAAGTCCGACATGGACGAGCGCGCCGCCGTGGTGGCCATCGCCACCAGCCTGCAGGAGTCGAAGCTGGAGAACTTGGGTCACCTGGGCGAGCGCAACGACCACGACTCGCAGGGCCTGTTCCAGCAGCGTCCGAGCTCGGGTTGGGGCACCGTTGAGCAGATCACCGACCCCGAGTACTCGACCACGGCGTTCCTGAAGGGTCTCAAGCAGGTCGACGGGTGGCAGGACATGCCGCTGACCGAGGCCGCGCAGACCGTGCAAGTGTCGGCCTACCCGTTCCACTACGCGCAGTGGGAGCAGCAGGCCGCCGACCTGGTCGCCGAGCACTGGAACAGCTGACAACCGCACAGCAGAACCTGACCGCTGGCCGGCACCCGGAACGGGTGCCGGCCAGCGGCGTGTCCGCGGCCGGTCAGCGCCGGCGGGACGCCCACCAGCGGTTGGCCAGGGCGGCGACGCTGCCCCAGAGGCCGCGCCGGAACAGCAGCACGACGAGGACGAAGATGCCGCCGGTGACCAGGCCGATCGCCTCGAACCCGGAGAACGACAGCCAGTCCTCCAGGCGCACCACGACGGCCGCGCCCAGCACCCCACCCCAGAGCGTGCCGATCCCGCCGAGCACCACCACGATGACCGCCTTGCCGGAGGTGGTCCAGTGCAGCACCTCCAGCGAGACGAACCGGTGCCCCACCGCGAACAGCCCACCGCCGAGCCCGGCGATGAAGCCGGAGAGCACGAACGCGGTCAGCTTGTAGCGGTGCACCGGGTAGCCGAGCGCGCGGGCCCGGGCCGGGTTGTCGCGGATGCCGACCAGCACCCGGCCGAACGGCGAGTGCACGATCCGCCAGGCGGCGAGCAGGCCGAGCAGCACGATCGGCAGGATGGCGTAGTAGAAGTAGTAGTCGTCGCTCAGGTCGAGCCCGAACAGCTCGCGGGGCACGCCCTGCAGGCCGTTCTCGCCCTGGGTCACCGACCGCCACTCGTTGGCCACGTAGTAGACCATCTGCGCGAAGGCCAGCGTGACCATGGCGAAGTAGATGCCGGTCCGCTTCACCGCCAGGTAGCCGATCGGCACCGCGAGCAGCGCAGCGGTGAGGGCGCCGGCGAGCACCGCGGCCGGGAACGGCAGCCCGACGTGGATCGCCACCAGGCCGGTGACGTACGCGGAGGTGCCCCAGAACGCGGCGTGCCCGAAGGACATCAGCCCGGTGAAGCCGAGCAGCAGGTCCACCGCGACCGCGAACAGCGCCCAGCAGAGGATGTCCACCGCCACCGCCGGGTAGAGCCCGTTGGGCAGCCAGAACGCCACCAGCAGCCCGACGGCGAGCAGCGCGTACCGGAGCCAGCGGGGCGCGCGGGCGACGGTGAGCAGCCCGGACGGCGCGGCCGGGCGGGCCGCGTCGGCCGGGGTGTCCACGGTGCTCGTCATGCCGGTGCCTCCTCACGGCCGAACAGCCCGGCCGGGCGCCAGAGCAGTACGACGGCCATCACGATGAAGACGATCGTCTGCGACACGATCGGGAACTGCGACAGGTACGCCTCGCCCCACGCCTGCACCAGCCCGATGCCGAAGCCCGCGGCGACCGAGCCGAAGATCGAGCCCAGCCCGCCGATCACCACCACGGCGAAGACCACGATGATCAGGTCGGCGCCCATCAGCGGGTTCACCGCCCGCATCGGCGCGGCGAGCACGCCGGCCAGCCCGGCCAGGCCGATGCCGAAGCCGAAGACCGGGGTGACCCAGCGCCCGACGTTGATGCCGAACGCCCGGGTCAGCTCGGGCCGCTCGGTCGACGCCCGGACCACCATGCCGATCCGGGTGCGGGTGAGCACCCACCAGACGCCGACGCAGACGGCCACCGCGAAGCCGAGGATGAACACCCGGTAGGTGGGGAAGTCGAAGATCCCGAAGTCCACCGAGCCGCTCAGCGCCGACGGGGTGGCGTACGGGCTGGACTGCACCCCGTACCGCAGTTTGACCAGGTCCTGCAGGATCAGCGTCAACCCGAAGGTGAGCAGGAAGTTGTAGAGCGGGTCGAGCCGGGTGAGCCGGTGGATGAACGCCCGCTCCAGCGCCATGCCGAGCAGGCCGAGGCCCACCGGCATGATCACCAACGCCGCCCAGAACGGTACGCCCGCCTCGCTGAGCAGCACGTACGCGCCGAAGGCGCCGAGCATGTAGAACGCCCCGTGGGCGAAGTTGACCACTCGCAGCATGCCGAAGATGACCGCGAGCCCGAGGGCGAGCAGGGCGTAGAACGCCCCGCTCACCAACCCGTTGAACGTGTTCTGC
This sequence comes from Micromonospora sp. CNZ280, assembly GCF_011759515.1. NCBI lineage: Bacteria > Bacillati > Actinomycetota > Actinomycetes > Micromonosporales > Micromonosporaceae > Micromonospora > Micromonospora sp. CNZ280. Next base: position 214,300 of record NZ_JAAOYP010000005.1, on the reverse strand, counting down.
AGGAAGCCGGTCATCGGCCCGTCACATCTTGCACGCCGACGACGGGGCGGCGAAGGCCTCGGCGGCGGGGATGGTCTTGAGTACCTTGACGTAGTCCCACGGCTCGGTGACCTCGGACTGCGGCTTCACCTGGGCCAGGTACGCGTCGTGGATGACCCGGTGGTCCTCGGCGCGGATCTTGCCGTTGCGCAGGAAGACGTCGTTGACCTCCTTGCCCTCCAGCCCCTTCACCACGGTGTCGGCGTCGTCGGTGCCGGCGGCCTGCACGGCCTCCAGGTACTGCATGGCGGCGGAGTAGTTGGCCGCGTGCGCGAAGGACGGCCGGGTGCCGGTCTCCTTCTGGAACCGGTCGGCGAACTCGCGGTTCTGCTGGTCGAAGTTCCAGTACCAGGCGTCGGTGTAGGTGGTGCCGGCGAGCGCGGCCGGGGTGAGCGAGTGGATGTCGGTGATGAACATCAGGCCGACCGCCAGGCCGACGCCCTTGTCCCGCAGCTTGAACTCGTTGTACTGCTTGACCACGTTGACCAGCTCCGCGCCGGCCTGCATGGTGCCGAGCACCTCGGGCTTCGGGTTCAGCGTCGGCGCCTTGAGCAGGAAGGTGGAGAAGTCGCCGCTGGTGTTCGGGAACGGCGCGCCGTCCTTGCCGACGACCTTCCCGCCGGCCGCGGTGATGGCCGCCGAGAAGCTCTTCTCCATGTCCTGGCCGAAGGCGTAGTTCGGGTAGAGGATGTACCAGTTCTTGCCCACCTGCTCGGTGGTGGTCTTGCCGGTGCCGTTGGCCAGCATGTACGTGTCGTACGCGTAGTGGAACGTGTACTTGTTGCAGCTCTTGCCGGTCAGGTCGGTGGTGGCCGCGCCGATGTTGAAGTAGAGCTTCTTCTTCGCCTTGGCCACGTCGGCCACCCGCAGCGCCGCCGAGGAGGTGGGCACATCGAGGATGATGTCCGCACCCTGGCGGTCGTACATCTCCTGGGCCTTGCTGTTGGCCACGTCCGGCTTGTTCTGGTGGTCGGCGGTCTCGACGATGATGTCCTTCGCGATCGCCTTGTCCCCGTGCTTGGCCTTGAAGTCGGCCACCGCCATCTCCACGGCGGTCACCGAGTTCTTGCCGGACAGCTCCGAATACGCGCCGGACTGGTCGTTGAGCACGCCCAGCACGATCTTGCCCCCGGTCAGCTTCTCGTCGCCGCCCGACTGGGGACCACCGCCGCCGCAGCCGGCGACCAGCATCACCGCCGCCGCCGAAGCGGCGGCCACACCCACCGTCCTACGCATGCCCGATCCTTTCGTCCGCGCCGGGCGCGGTGTCCGTTGTCGACATCAGATGCCGAGGTACGACAGCAGCTCACGCTCCCGCGACCGCACCTCGGAGTTGTCCATCGCCTCCGCGACGCGTCCCTCGGCCAGCAGGTAGTGCCGGTCGGCGACGCCGGTGGCGAAGTGCAGGTTCTGTTCCACCAGCAGCACGGTCACGCCGTGCCGCTTGGCCTCTCGCAGGAGGTCGCCGACCTGCTGCACGAGCAGCGGCGAGAGCCCCTCGGTCGGTTCGTCGCAGAGCAGCAGCCGGGCGCCCATCCGCAGCACCCGGGCCAGCGCGAGCATCTGCTGCTCGCCGCCGGAGAGCATGGTGGCGGCCGAGTCCCGCCGCTCGTAGAGCGCCGGGAACGCCTCGTACACCCGCTCCAGCGACCACGGGTCCGGGCCCACGGTCGGCGGCAGGGTGAGGTTCTCGGTCACGGTCAGCGTGGCGTAGCTGCCCCGGTCGTCGGGGACCCAGCCGAGCCCGAGCCGGGCCCGCCGGTGCGCCGGCAGCCGGCCGACGTCCTGGCCGTCCAGCTCCACCGTGCCGCGCTGGCCGGCGTGCAGCCCCATCACGCAGCGCAGCAGGGTGGACTTGCCGGCGCCGTTGCGGCCCACCAGGGTGACCACCTCGCCAGCCTTGACCTCCAGGCTGACCTCCCGCAACACCTGCGCCTCGCCGTACCAGGCGGACAGGTTCTCAATGCGCAGCATCAGCGGCTCCCAGGTAGGCGGTGATCACACGCTCGTCGGCGCGGACCTCTTCGTACGGGCCCTCGACGAGGACCTTGCCGGCCTGCAGGACGGTCACGGTGTCGGCGAGCCGCCCGACCACGCTCATGTTGTGCTCGACCATCACCACGGTCCGGCCCTGCCGGACCTGGGCGATCAGGTCCACGGTGCGGTCGACGTCCTCCAGGCCCATGCCCGCGGTCGGCTCGTCCAGCAGCAGCACCTTCGGGTCCAGGGCGAGCGCGATGGCCAGCTCCAGGGCCCGCTTGCGGCCGTACGCGAGCGCCTCGGCGGGCGCCTCGGCCAGCTCCGCCAGCCCCACCATGGCGAGCAGTTCGGTGGCCCGGTCGGTGTACCGCCGCATCAGCGCGGACGAGCGCCAGAACCGCCAGCCGAGCCCGCTCGGGCTCTGCAACGCCAGCTCGACGTGCTCCCGGGAGCTGAGCTGCGGGAAGAGGCTGGTGATCTGGAAGGAGCGGGCCACGCCGAGCCGGGCCACCCGCTCCGGCGGCAGCCCGGTCACGTCCCGCCCGGCCAGCTCGATCCGCCCGCCGCTCGGCTTGAGGAAGCCGGTGAGCAGGTTGAACAGGGTCGTCTTCCCGGCGCCGTTCGGGCCGACCAGCGCGTGCACGCTGTCCGGCGCCACGTCCAGGTCGACGCCGTCGACCGCCCGGAAGCCCCGGAAGTCGCGGGTCAGCCCGCGAGCTGAAAGGAGCGCTTGCCCGGCCATCGCCCATCCTCCGCAGGTCTGGCGCGACGGGCCCGGTCGGTGACCGTTGTCACATGGCCGTCGCGTTCAGGAAACCTACGGCGGGGTGTGCGAATCGAGCCATGTGGGTGACCCACATATTCCTCGGCCTGGGACCAGGTGTACCCACCATCCCCAACCGCCGCGGCCCGGCCTCGGGCCATCGAGAGCAATCAGTAGTTCGGTCGGTGACGCTGCGGCATGTGGCGCACCCACGGTGAGCGCCGCGGGAGCGTTCCCGGTCAGCCGGTCAGGGCGTCCAGCGCCAGGTCGACTTCGTCGTCGGTGGAGTAGAGGTGGAACGAGGCGCGCACCCGGCCGGCCCGTACGGCGGCCCGCACCCCGGCCCGCTCGAGCCGCTCCCGCGCGCCGGGCACCTCGACGGTGACGATTGCGCTGTCCTCCGGCGGGCGGCCGAGCCCGGCGAGGAACCGGTTGGCCAGCGCCACGTTGTGCGCGTGCACGGCCGGCACGCCGATCTCGGCGAGCAGGTCGAGGGCGGGTGCGGTGCCGACCCAGCTGAACCAGGCCGGGGAGATGTCGAACCGCCGGGCGTCGGCGGCCAGCCGCAGCGGCGGCCCGTAGTAGGAGGCGTGCGGGTCCTCGCCCGCGTACCAGCCGGCGGCGTCCGGGCGCAGCCGGTCGCGCAGGTCGGGGGCCAGGTAGGCGAAGGCGGTGCCGCGCGGCGCCATCAGCCACTTGTACGCGCCGACCACAACCACGTCGGCGCGGGCCGCGTCGAACGGCAGCCAGCCGCACGCCTGGGTGGCGTCCACCGCCACCAGCGCGCCATGCGCCCGGGCCGCGGTCACGATCTCGTCGTACGGGGCCACCGCGCCGTCGGCGGACTGCACCAGGCTGAACGCGACCAGGTCGGTGCCGGCGTCGATCGCGTCGACCAGCCTGCCCAGCGGCACCGTGCGCACCCGCACCCCCCGTTCGGCCTGCACCAGCCAGGGGAACAGGTTGGAGGTGAACTCCACCTCGGGCGCCACCACGGTCGCGCCCGGCGGCAGCGCGGCCGCGACCGGGGCCAGCAGCTGCGACACCACGCTGCCGATCGCGACGTCCGCGACCGGCACCCCGACCAGGTTGGCGAAGGCGGCCCGGGACCGCTCGGTCGCCGCGCCCCACCCCTCCCACGAGGTACGCCCCACCCGCCAGTCGGCCAGCGCCTCCTGCACCGCCGTCCAGGCCGGCTCGGGCGGCAGCCCGTAGCTGGCGGTGTTCAGCCATCCCGGCTGCGGCTGCCACAACTGCTGCGCCTGCTCGATCTCCACCCGGTCGACGCTATCCACCGCCGCTGGCCGGCGGCACTGCCAATTGCGCGCTCGCGGCCCACGTCGACCCGCCGGCGTGGCCGCCACCAGGAGCGCTCACCCGACGGCCCGCCGTGCCGGCGCCGTACCCCGGCGGGCCGGGGTGGGCGTCGATCAGGCGGCGGCGCGGAGGGCGCGCAGGCTCCGGCGTACCTCGTCGACCACCCGGTCCAGCGGCCAGCGGGCGAGGTCGGCCAGCGGATGCTCGCCGCGCAGCCGGCGGACCACCGCCAGCCCGACCAGGTAACCGCAGCGCTTCGGCAGGTCGCCGGCGAGCGGCGAGTCGCGCATCAGGAAGTACGGCGCGTGGTGCTCGGGGTCGGTGGCGTCCAGGTCGGCGCCGATCCGGTCGAGGATCTCCGGCCACCGGCGATGGCAGGTGTCCAGCCACGTCCGGTAGCCGGGGCGGCCGAACCAGAGGTACTCCTCGTCGCTGCGGCCGGGCGCGGTCTCGGCCGAGACCTGGGTGGCCAGCCCCTCGGTGAACAGCGCGTTCGCCACCCCGTGCGGCGGCCAGTCGCGGATCGCGGCGAGCCGGTCGTGCAGCACGTGCGCCGCCTCGTGCAGCACCAGCAGCCGGTCGTCGCCCGGCGGGCCGAGCTGCTCGACGGCGAGGAAGAGGGCGAACCGGCCGTCGAGCCGGTCCGCCCAGCCGTTGGCCCGGTGCAGCCCGACCAGCACCACGCAGTCGAGCGGGTCGCCGTCGGCCGACCAGTCCACCGCCTGCGCGACGGCCCGGATGCCGGCGGGCAGCAGCCCGATCCCCGCCGACCCCACGCGCAGGCCCGCCGGTGCCGGCCTGACGCCGCAGTCGCCCGACGCCGCACCCTCCCGGACCCGCCCCTCGCCCGCTCCCACCCGACGCCTGCCCGGATCCTGTCGAGCTGCCCCACCAACGGGGCGGCGACCGCGGACCGGCCAAGGTCGCGCTCGAACCAGGAAGTAGTGGCCTCCCCGCAACGGAGGCCACTACTTGCTGGATGTAGCGCGATCTTGGGTGGCGGACCGGGTGGGCGCGTCCGCGGGCCGGGTCAGCTCACGTTGGCGGGGCCGAGGACGCTCTTCAGGTCGGCCATCAGCGCGGTGGTGGCCGCCACCCGGAACGGGCCGAGCCGCAGCGTGGTGGTCCGGCTGCCGTTGAGCAGCTTGACGTGCACCTCGGCGTCGCCCGGGTGCAGCACCAGGGTCTCCTTGAGCCGCTCGACCAGCGGCGGGGTGCACCGGGTCACCGGGATGGTGAGGGTGACCGGCTTGTTGGCCGCGCTGCTGCTGACGTCCGGCATGGACATGTCCATCGCCATGATCCGCGGGGTGTCGTCGCGGCGGTCGACCCGCCCCTTCACCACCACGATGGCGTCCTCGGCGATGTACTGCCCGATCACCTCGTACGTGTTGGGGAAGAAGAGCGTCTCCACCCCGCCGGCCAGGTCCTCCAGGGTGGCCGAGGCCCAGGCCCGGCCCTGCTTGGTGACCCGCCGCTGCACGCCGGAGAGGATGCCGGCGAGGGTGACCACCGCGCCGTCCGGGACGGTGCCCTCCTCGGACAGCGCGGCGATGGTGCAGTCGGCGGCCGCGCCGAGCACGTGCTCCAGGCCGAACAGCGGGTGATCGGAGACGTAGAGGCCGAGCATCTCGCGTTCGAAGGCGAGCTTGTCGCGCTTGTCCCACTCCCCGTCGCCGATGGTCGGCATGACAGTGGTGCTGCCACCGGTGTCCGCCTCGCCGAATCCGGTGCCGAAGAGGTCGTACTGGCCGACGGCCTCCTTGCGCTTGACGTCGGCGTACGCGTCGATGGCGTCCGCGTGCACCGCGAGCAGGCCCTTGCGCGGGTGCCCGAGCGAGTCGAACGCCCCGGCCTTGATCAGCGATTCGATGGTCTTCTTGTTGCAGACCACCGCGTCCACCTTGGACAGGAAGTCGTAGAAGTCGGTGTAGGCGCCCTTCTCGTCCCGGCACCGCATGATCGCGGCGACCACGTTCGCGCCGACGTTGCGGATGGCGGCCAGGCCGAACCGGATGTCCTTGCCGACCGGGGTGAACGGCCCGGCCGAGGTGTTGACGTCGGGCGGCAGCACCTGGATGCCCATCCGCCGGCACTCCGACAGGTAGAGCGCCATCTTGTCCTTGTCGTCACCGACGGAGGTGAGCAGCGCCGCCATGTACTCGGCCGGGTAGTTGGCCTTGAGGTAGCCGGTCCAGTACGACACCAGCCCGTAGCCGGCGGTGTGCGCCTTGTTGAAGGCGTAGTCGGCGAACGGGACCAGGATGTCCCAGAGGGTCTGGATGGCCTCGTCGGAGTAGCCGTTGTTCCGCATGCCGTCGCGGAACGGGATGAACTCCTTGTCGAGGACCTCCTTCTTCTTCTTGCCCATCGCCCGGCGCAGCAGGTCGGCCTGGCCGAGGCTGTAGCCGGCGAGTTTCTGCGCGGCGCGCTGCACCTGCTCCTGGTAGACGATCAGGCCGTAGGTGGGGCCGAGGATCTCCTCCAGCGGTTCGGCCAGCTCCGGGTGGATCGGGGTGATCTCCTGGAGGCCGTTCTTGCGCAGCGCGTAGTTGGTGTGCGAGTTGGCGCCCATCGGGCCGGGCCGGTAGAGCGCCAGCACCGCCGAGATGTCCTCGAAGTTGTCCGGCTTCATCAGCCGCAGCAGCGAGCGCATCGGCCCGCCGTCGAGCTGGAAGACGCCGAGCGTGTCGCCACGCGCCAGCAGCTCGTACGTCGGCTTGTCGTCAAGCGGCAGCTTCAGCAGGTCGACGGCGGTGCCGTGGTTGGAGGCGATGTTCTTCAGCGCGTCGTCGATGATGGTGAGGTTGCGCAGGCCGAGGAAGTCCATCTTCAACAGCCCGAGCGACTCGCACGTCGGGTAGTCGAACTGGGTGATGATCGCCCCGTCGGCGTCCCGGCGCATCAGCGGGATGTGCTCGATGATCGGCTCGGCGGACATGATGACGCCGGCGGCGTGCACACCGGTCTGCCGGATCAGGCCCTCGATGCCGCGCGCGGTGTCGATCACCTTGCGCACGTCCGGGTCGGACTCGTAGAGGCCGCGGATCTCGCCGGCCTCCGCGTAGCGCGGGTGCTTCGGGTCGAAGATGCCGGACAGCGGGATGTCCTTGCCCATCACCGCCGGCGGCATCGCCTTGGTGATCCGGTCACCCACCGCGTACGGGTAGCCGAGCACCCGGGCCGAGTCCTTGATCGCGGCCTTCGCCTTGATCGTGCCGAAGGTGGCGATCTGGGCGACCTTGTCCTCGCCCCACTTCTCGGTGACGTACCGGATGACCTCGCCGCGCCGGCGCTCGTCGAAGTCGATGTCGACATCCGGCATGGAGACCCGCTCGGGGTTCAGGAACCGCTCGAAGATCAGGCCGTGCGGCAGCGGGTCCAGGTCGGTGATGCCCAGTGCGTAAGCCACCAGCGAGCCGGCCGCCGAGCCACGGCCCGGGCCCACCGCGATGCCCTGGCTCTTCGCCCACTGGATGAAGTCGGCGACCACGAGGAAGTACGACGGGAAGCCCATCTGGATGATGACGCCCAGCTCGTACTCGGCCTGCTTGACGTGGGTCTCCGGGACGCCGTCGGGGAACCGGCGGGCCAACCCGGCGAAGGTCTCCTTGCGGAACCAGGACTCCTCGGTTTCGCCGTCGGGCACCGGGAAGCGCGGCATCAGGTTGCGGAACTCGAACATCCCGGTCGGGTCGACCCGCTCGGCCACCAGCAGCGTGTTGCGGCAGCCCTCCAGCCAGACGTCGGAGCCGTCCACGCCGCGCATCTCGTCGGCGGACTTGATGTAGTAGCCGCTGCCGCCGAACTTGAACCGGTTCGGGTCGGCGATGTTGCTGCCGGTCTGCACGCAGAGCAGCACATCGTGCGACTCGGCCTGCGCCTCGTGGGTGTAGTGCGAGTCGTTGGTGACCACCGGTGGGATGCCGAGCTTGCGGCCGATCTCCAGCAACCCGTCGCGGACCCGCTTCTCGATGTCCAGGCCGTGGTCCATCAGCTCCAGGAAGTAGTTCTCCCTACCGAAGATCTCCTGGTACTTCGCCGCCGCCTCCAGCGCCTGCGCGTCCTGGCCCAGCCGCAGCCGGGTCTGCACCTCACCCGAGGGGCAGCCGGTGGTCGCCATCAGCCCGTCGGCGTACTCGGCGATCAGCTCGGCGTCCATCCGCGGCCACTTGACGAAGAAGCCCTCGGTGTATGCCCGGGAGGTCAGCGCAAACAGGTTGTGCAGGCCGGTCTTGTTCCGCGCCCAGATGGTCTTGTGCGTGTAACCGCCGCTGCCGGAGACGTCGTCGCTCTTCTGCTCCGGGCGGCCCCACCTGACCCGCTGCTTGTGGAAGCGCGACTCCGGCGCGACGTACGCCTCGATGCCCAGGATCGGGGTGACCCCGGCCGCCATCGCCTGCTTGTAGAAGTCGTGCGCGCCGTGCATGTTGCCGTGGTCGGTCATCGCGACCGCCGGCATCCCCTGCCGGCTGACCTCGGCGAACAGATCCTTGAGTCGGGCGGCGCCGTCGAGCATCGAGTACTCCGTGTGCACGTGCAGATGCGCGAACGAATCGCCCATGCGGAGCGCCCCCCGGGGTCGGATCATGGGATGGTCGAGGTCGGTCCGCTTACCCTATCCCCGCCGCGCCGGGGGTCTCCAGCAGCGCCGCACGGCACGCCGGCCCGGGTGGTGTGGATCTCTTCCGGCCCCGCCGGGCAGTCGGCTTCCGGCCGGGCGTCGGCTACTTCCAGGTCGGGCCGGCCTCGTACGTCGAGCGCAAATTCCGGCAGGGCACCGCCTGCTGAGCCAGGTCAGGGAACCCCGGCGGGGGCGGTGGCCGGTCGGCCACCGCCCCCGCCGGAAGGACCTGGGTCACAGCAGAGTGGCGTTCCAGTACGACAGCACGGGACCGATCATCTGGAAGCGGACCCAGGAGGAGCATGTCCGGGTACCGCCCTGGTTGTTGCGGGGGCAGACGAACTGCGGGCTCGCCGCGCCCACGATGGTGCCCGCGTAGGCCCACCGGGGGCTGACGATGTGCACCGGGCCGCCGCTGTCGCCGTGCCCGGCGGCCGCCACCCCGTCCCTGCCGGCGGTGGCCGTGCCGCAGGTCAGCCGGCCGGTGATGTCGGTGCAGTAGTTCGTCTTGATGACGGTCAGTCCGCCACACACCTCGCCGCTGTAGGCGCCGTTGAAGCAGACGCCCGAGCCCTCCGCCGACGTCCAGGGCGTGGCCGACATCGCCTGGAGGGTGGTGTCGGTGCGGAACATCGTCGCCGACCCCGTGCCGGTGACGATCGCCGTGTCCGTGCCCCGGTCGCGGGTGTCGATCCAGTTCTTCCGGCCGACGTACTCGGAGCCGTTGTAGAGGTAGGCGCCGTTGGCGAAGCAGTGCGCCGCGGTGAGGAAGTAGTTGACGCCGTTGCGCCGGATGCCCGGGCCGATGGTGCACGACGAGTAGCCGTCGTTCAGCTCGGCGCCCGCGCTCCAGGGTGAGAAGTCGTCCCAGCGGGAGAGGAAGAGGGCGTCCTTCTCCGGCGCCGGAACCTCCTCGATCTCGACGTCCGCACCGAACCTGTCCCGCAGGGTCCGCACCGTGGCCTCGGACGGATCGACCACCCCGAGGCGCAGCGTGTTGGTGGACTCGTGCGGTCCCCACTCGACCAGCCGGATGCCGGCCTGCCGCAGCGCCGCCACGTGGTCGCTCACCTTGTCCCGCCGGTCCACCAGCTCCCGGTAGGTGTACCGAGCGCCCTCGTGCACGACCACGTCGCCGGAGATCGACCGGACGGCGGCCGCACTTGCCGCCGTCGCGGCCCGCCCCTGGTAGGAGACGTGCACCCGGCCGTCCGGGTCCACCCAGTGGCCCGCGTACCGGCTGTCCTCGTGCGCCACCCGCCACGCGTCCTGGGCCAGCGCGGTGGCCTTCATCAACCGGTCCTCACTCGACGCCGGCGCGGCGCGACCCGGTGCGCCGCTGGCCGCTCCCGGCGCGACGCCGGCGGCGGCGACCAGGGCGAGCACCAGGAGCGCCCCGGGCAGTGTCCTTCTTCGCATCTACAGTTCCTCTCCACGGAAGCACGACCGCATGAGGACACCCGGGAGCGACGGGCGACCTGATCTGGTCGAGCCGTCGGAGGGCAGCGTTCCGCGCAGAGCGCTGGGTCACGAACTGACGGAACGCGGCGTGGAGCAGCCGGCTCCGCAGGGGCGGAGATCGGCTGGCCGGAAGTCGAGTCGTCAGTCGGAAGAGCTGGGTGCGCGCGATCGACAAGACATGGTCCCCCGTGATGATCCCCCGCCAAGAAATCGACGTGCGCCGAACTCTACGGACCCCGGAGAGCGATGTAAAGACCACGCAGCGAAACGCTCGCCCGGCCCGCCGGACATCATCGTGCCCAGACGTAACGATATGGAAGTGGACAACAGTGTGTGCCACACAGTATCGTGTGATGCATGGTGAGCGATGAGATCCTCCGGACCCACCTCCAGGAGCTGCGCCGGGGCACGGTCGTGGTGGCGAGCCTCGTCGCCCTGCGCCACCCCGACTACGGCTACGCGCTGCTGCAACGCCTCACAGACCACGGCTTCCCGGTCGACGCCAACACGCTCTACCCGCTGCTGCGGCGGCTGGAGGAGCAGGGGCTGCTGACCAGCGAGTGGAACACCGAGGAGAGCCGGCCGCGCAAGTTCTACCGGACCAGCGAGGAGGGCGAGTCGGTGCTGGGCCGACTCCTCGCCGACCTGGCCGCCGTACAGACCTCCCTGACCGGGCTGATCGAAGGAGCCGACCGATGACCACCCTGACCGACCGCTACCTCGCCGCGACCCTGCGCTCGGTGCCGGTCGCGCGCCGCGAGGAGATCGCCACCGAGCTGCGCGGCTCGATCGAGGACATGATCGACGGCCGCACGGCCGGCGGGCAGGACGTCTCCACGGCCGAGCGGGAGGTGCTCACCGAGCTGGGCGACCCGGCGCAGCTGGCCGCCCGCTACTCCGACCGCCGGTTGCAGCTCATCGGCCCGACCTACTACCTGGCCTGGGAGCGGCTGCTGAAGCTGCTGCTCAGCTTCGTGCCGGCCACGGTCGGCATCATCGTCGGGCTGCTGGCCGCAACCGACGGCGACAACCCCGGCGGCGCGATCGGCGAGGGCGTCGCCACCGCCCTCTCGGTGGCGCTGCACATCGCGTTCTGGGTCACCCTGGCCTTCGCCGTGCTGGAGCGCACCAGGACTCCGCTGGACCTGCCCGGGTGGAGCGTCGACCAGCTCCCGGAGGGCCCGGTCGACCGGCAGATCACCCTGACCGACACCGCCGCCTCGATCGGCTTCCTGGCGCTGTTCATCGCCTACCTTCCGGTGCAGCAGTTCCGGTCGTTCGTGCCCGCCGACGGTGACGAGAACCTGCCGATCCTCGACCCGGCGCTGTGGAGCTTCTGGCTGCCGTTCCTGATCGCGGTGCTGGTCGCCACCGTCGGGCTGGAGATCGCCAAGTACCGGGCCGGCCGGTGGACCTGGCCGCTGGTCGCGGTCAACGCGGTGCTCAACCTGGCGTTCGCGGCGCCGGTGATCTGGCTGATGTCGAGCGACCGGCTGCTCAACCCCGACTTCGTGAACCGCTTCGAGTGGCTCGGCGAGGGCGACAACCTGCACACCATCGCCACCGTGGTGGTCGCCGGCACGGCGCTGATCGCGCTCTGGGACACCGTCGACAGCGCGATCAAGGCGTACCGCGCCCGGCGCTGACCCATCCGAACGTCGCGGCCCGGCACCCACGGGGGGGGTGCCGGGCCGCGGCCGTCGGCGGCGCACGGCCTCAGCGGCTCACCGCGGTCTCCCGCCCGATCCGGGACAGCTTCTCCGGGTTCCGTACGGCGTAGAGCCCGCTGACCAGGCCGTCGTCGATGCGCACCGCGATGACGGTGTCGAGCTCGCCGTCGAGCCGGAGGATCAGCGCCGGATGGCCGTTGACCTGGGCCGGCTCCAGCGACGCCACGGCGGCGAACCGGTCCAGCCCGGCGGCGAGCAGCCGGGCCACCTTGTCGGCCCCGACGATGGGCCGCAGAACGGCCTGCTTGACCCCGCCGCCGTCAGCCAGCAGGACGACATCCGGCGCGAGGACGTCGAACAGCTGACGCAGGTCGCCGGTCTCGACCGCGCGCCGGAACGCCTCCAGCGCGTCCCGGGTCTGGGCGGCGGAGGCGACCCCGCGCGGCCGGCGGGCCGCGACGTGCGCCCTCGCCCGGTGGGCGATCTGGCGGACCGCGACCCGGCTCTTGTCGACCGCCGCCGCGATCTCGTCGTAGTCCAGGTCGAACACCTCGCGCAGCACGAACACCGCCCGCTCGGTCGGCGTGAGCGTCTCCAACACCAGCAGCATCGCCATCGAGACGCTGTCGGCCAACTCGACGTCCTCGGCCACGTCCGGTGTGGTCAGCAGCGGCTCGGGCAACCACGAACCGACGTAGGACTCCTTGCGGCGGCGCAGCGTCCGCAGCCGGGTCAGCGCCTGCCGGGTGGTGATCCGCACCAGGTACGCACGCCGGTCCCGCACCGTGTCGAGATCGACGCCCACCCACCGCAACCAGGTCTCCTGGAGGACGTCCTCGGCGTCGGCGGCCGAGCCGAGCATCTCGTAGGCGACGGTGAACAGCAGGTTGCGGTGGGCGAGGAACGCATCGGTGGCGGAGTCCACGCGGTCGCCGCCGCCGTGCGGCTCGGCGGTGTCCAGTGGTCGCTCGCTCATGGCCGGCTCCTGCCCTCGCTGTCGGTCGTGCCACCCACACGACACCGGTCCCCGCCCCCCTGTGACATCCGCGCTCGGTGGCGCGGGCCACATCGCCACCCTGTCACGGGGACGGGGGCGCCGGCATCTCCATGTGCGTCCGGACGCGGCGCGGACGATCCGCGCCGCACCCAACCCGCACGAGCAGGAGCTTGGAGCACATGACAGACCAGAGGATCGCGTTGGTCACCGGGGCGAACAAGGGGATCGGCCGGGCGACCGCCGAGCAGCTCGCCGCGCTGGGCATGACGGTGCTGATCGGCGCCCGGGACCCGCGGCGCGGCGAGGAAGCCGCCATGGCGGTGCGCGCGACCGGCGGCGACGCCCACCCGGTGACCCTGGATGTCACCGACGCGGGCACCGTCCGGGCGGCCGCGCGGTGGGTCGAGGAACGCTTCGGCCGCCTCGACGTACTGGTCAACAACGCGGGCGTCACCGGCTCCGGGCAGGTCTCGCCCGAGAACGCCCACGACCAGGTGCCCAGCGCGGTCGACCTGGACATGGTCCGGTCGGTGTTCGAGACCAACGTCTTCGGCGTGATCGCGGTGACCAACGCCGTGCTCCCGCTGCTGCGCCGGTCGCCGGCGCCGCGGATCGTCAACGTCAGCAGCCACGCCGCGTCGCTGACCCTCACCAGCGACCCGGACGGCCCGCTGGCCGGCCTGCTGCCGTCGGCGGCGTACTCGCCGTCCAAGACCGCGCTGAGCGCGCTGACCGTGCAGTACGCCAACGAGCTGCGCAAGGACGGCATCCTGGTCAACGCCGTCGCCCCCGGCTTCTGCGCCACGGACAGCAACAACCACACCGGCTTCCTCACCCCCGCGCAGGGGGCGGCGGTGGTGGTGCGCCTGGCCACCCTCGGCGCGGACGGACCGACCGCCGGGTTCTTCGGCGCGGACGGCCCGTTGCCCTGGTAGCGCTCCGGTTTGCGCGGGGCGGCCAGTTGACCCCGCTCAGCCGCACACCTGACCACCGGGAATCACCGACAACCCTGCAAGGAGACTTGATGAACCTCGCGCTGTGGATCGTTACCGGCCTGCTCGCCGCCATCCTCCTCGGCAGCACCTCCAAGATGTTCGTGCCCAGGGAGAAGTTGGCGGCCAAGGGGGGCCGCGCCGCGGAATGGCTCCTGGACTTCAGCCCCGGTGCCCTCCGGGTCATCGGAACCCTCGAGATCCTGGCCGCGGCGGGCCTGATCCTGCCCGCCGTACTCGACATCGCGCCGGTGCTGGTGCCGGTGACCGCCACCTGTGTGGCGTTGCTGTTCGCCGGCGCGGCGACCATGCGCCTCCGCCGGGGCGAGACCGTGACGATCCTGCCCGACCTGGTCTATCTCGCCCTGGCCGTCTTCGTGGCCTGGGGCCGCTTCGGCCCCGAGTCCTTCACCGGCTGACCCGCGCCGGGCCGCCCCTGCCCGGGGCGGCCCGGCGCCACAGCGTGACGGGGGTTACCGGGCGCCGCGCGGGCGCAGCGCCCCGCTGGTGGCCGCGGCCAGGAAACCCGTCCAGGCCGTCGGGCCGAACGCCAGCACCGGCCCGCCACGATCCTTGCTGTCGCGTACGCCGACCACGCCGGCCAGGTTCGTCGCCACCTCGACACAGGTCCGCCACGAGTTTCCGGGACGCCCGGCGCGGCAGCGCCTCACCCCGCAGGCTCTCCCACCTGCGGTGAAGGCTATCAACGTCGGCTGAGTGGTCGCTCACGTGCGCACGCAGCGGGGTGTCCACGTGCGCCACCTCGGCACCCTCGGGTGTCCGGGCCAGGATGAAGGCACCCGCCAACCCGGCGTGCATGCCCGCGTCGGCACGGACCAGCGCGAGCAGCCGCTCGAAGAAGCCGCCGGACTCCGGCGCCGCGTCGACCCGGCCGACGAAGTCCTGCGACGAAGTGCGGTGGCCGATCTCCAGCATGCCGACCACCGACGACGAGTAGTTGATCCCTGGGCCCCAGCCGCCGGATCCGGCCGAGCTGTTCGCCCGGTTCGTCGGCTGGACCCGGCCGGTCGGGGCGGCGGCCGAGCGCGGGCGGCTGGACGGGCTGCTCGACCGGGTCACCTCCGGGCCCGCCGGCGGCGTCCGCCGCCCGGCGCGGGCCGGGGCGTCCCGGCCGGGTACCTGACCGGCGCCGGCCCGCGGGGTGAGATCCTCAGCAGGGTGACCACCGAGACGGGCGAGGACTGGCGGCGACCCGGGCCCACCCCGGAGCAGCGCCGGTTCGACGTCTACGCCGGGCTGGCCGCCACGGTGCTGGCCCTGTTCAGCCTCACCCTGGCCCGCAGCACCGGGGCGTTCCTGCTCGGCCCGCCGCCGTCCGGCCCGGAACAGGTCTTCTGGACCGTCGCGGTGACCCTGCCGCTGGTCTGGCGGCGGCGCTTCCCCGCCACCGTCACGCTGGTGATCTCGGCGGCGTTCATCGCCGCCCAGGCGCGCGCCGCCCCGGAGACCCAGCTGTCCGGGTGGGCGCTGTTCGCCGCCATCTACACCCTCGGCGCGTGGGGGCGCGACCGCCGGCTGTCCAAGCGGCTGCGGATGGGCGTCATCGCCACCATGTTCGTCTGGCTCGGGGTGTACTACGCGACCACCATCGGCAGCATCCCGCCGGACGCCTTTGCCCGCGCGGTCGGGCCGGTGCCTCCGGTGCTCGCCGCGATCGTCAGCGGCGTGCTGGTCAACGGGCTGTACTTCGGGTTCGCGTACTTCTTCGGGGAGACCGCGTGGCTGGCCGCCCGCCGCCAGCAGGAGCTGGCCGAGCGGGCCGAGCAGCTGCGCCGGTCGCAGGCCGAGGTCCGCGAGCACGCGGTGGTCGGCGAGCGGGTCCGCATCGCCCGGGAGCTGCACGACGTGGTGGCCCACCACGTGTCGGTGATGGGGGTGCAGGCGTCCGCCGCCCGGCGGGTGCTCGACAAGGACCCGGTCAAGGCCCGCACGGCGTTGGGCGCGATCGAGGAGACCGCCCGCACGGCGGTCGACGAGCTGCGCCGGATGCTCGGCGTGCTGCGCGCCAGCGACGCCGCGGACGGCCCCGGGCCCGCCGGCCCGGCCGGCATCGACCAGGTCGCGGCCGTGGCGGAACGGGCCCGCGAGGCCGGGCTGCGGGCCACCCTGGGGGTGTACGGGGAACCGGTGCCGCTGCCCGAGTCGGTGTCCCAGGCCGCCTACCGGGTGGCCCAGGAGGCCGTCACGAACACGCTCAAGCACGCCACCGGCGCGACCGTGCTGGACGTACGGATCCGCTACCTGGCACACGAGGTGGAGGTCGACGTGACCGACGACGGACGGGCCACCCGCCCGGCGAACGCCGACGGGCTGGGCCTGATCGGCATGCGCGAACGGGTCGCCACGCACGGCGGCGGGCTGGAGGTCGGCCCCCGCGCCGGTGGCGGCTGGCGGGTCCGGGCGCGCTTCCCGCTGCCGGTGCCGGCGGAGCGTCCGGCATGAGCGAGGCGGCCACGGAGCGGCCGATCCGGGTGCTGCTCGCCGACGACCAGCACCTGGTCCGTACCGGCTTCCGGGTCATCCTCGAGGTGGAGGACGACATCGAGGTGGTCGGCGAGGCCGCGGACGGCGAGCGTGCGGTGGGCATGACCCGGGCGCTGCGCCCGGACGTGGTGCTGATGGACGTGGAGATGCCGGGCGTCGACGGGCTCGCGGCCACCCGGCGGATCACCGCCGAGCAGGAGGGGCCGGGCGGGTCGGCGGTGCTGATCCTCACCACCTTCGACCGCGACGACTACCTGTTCGCCGCGCTGCGCGCCGGGGCCAGCGGCTTCCTGCTGAAGAACGGCACGCCGGAGGCGCTGGTCGAGGCGATCCGGGTGCTGGCCCGCGGCGACGGGCTGCTCGCCCCGGAGCTGACCCGGCGGGTGATCGCCACCTTCGCCCGGCCGGGCGAGGCGGCCGGGGCGGCGGCCCCCGGCGAGGCGGCGCTGGACGAGCTCACCCCCCGCGAACGGGAGGTGCTGGTGCTGGTCGCCCGGGGCGCCAGCAACGCCGAGATCGCCGCCGAGCTGCACCTGGGCGAGGCGACGGTGAAGACCCACGTCAGCCGGGTGCTGGCCAAGCTCGGGCTGCGCGACCGGGTGCAGGCGGTGGTGTTCGCGTACGAGCACGGGGTGGTGCGGCCCGGCGGATGACCGCCTCCGCCCTGCGGCGGACCCGGCCGCTCCACCGGTGGACGGACGGCAGCCGGCCGCCGGCGACCTAACGTGACCATCGTGATGAACGTGCTCCGTCTGGACGGCGTCGACCGCAGTTTCGGCGACCGTCAGGTGCTCAGGAACGTGTCCTTCGAGGTGGCCGCCGGCCGGATGACCGGCTTCGTCGGCGGCAACGGCGCCGGCAAGACCACCTCCATGCGGATCATCCTCGGCGTGCTCGCCCCGGACGCCGGCCAGGTCACCTGGCAGGGGGTGCCGCTGACCCGGCAGGTGCGCCGGCGCTTCGGCTACATGCCGGAGGAACGCGGCCTCTATCCGAAGATGAGCGTCCGCGAGCAGGTGGCGTACCTGGGCCGGCTGCACGGGATGACCGCGGCGGCGGCCCGGCGCAACACCGACGCCCTGCTGGAGCGGGTCGGGCTCGCCGAACGCGGCGACGACCTGCTGGAGACGCTGTCGCTGGGCAACCAGCAGCGCGCCCAGATCGCCGCCGCGCTGGTGCACGACCCCGAGGTGCTGGTGCTCGACGAGCCGTTCTCCGGCCTCGACCCGCTGGCCGTGGACACCGTCGTGGCGGTGCTGCGGGAGCGGGCCGCCGCGGGCGTGCCGGTGCTGTTCTCCAGCCACCAGCTCGACGTCGTCGAGCGGCTCTGCGACGACCTGGTGATCATCGCGGACGGGATGATCCGCGCGGCCGGCAGCCGGGAGCAGTTGCGCCGGACGTACACCTCGCCCCGGTTCGAACTGGTGGTGGCGACCGACGCCGGCTGGCTGCGGGACGAGCCCGGGGTGACCCTGGTCGACCTGGACGGCGCCCGCGCCGTGTTCGACCTCGCCCCCGGCGCCGACGAGCAGCCGGTGCTGCACGCGGCGCTCGCCCGCGGCCCGGTCCGGACGTTCCGCCTGGTCGCCCCCTCCCTCACCGAGATCTTCCGAGAGGTCGCCCAGTGAACACCAGGCAGGCCACCCACCTGGTCGCCGCCCGCGAGATCCGGGTCAAGCTGCGCGACCGAACGTTCCTGTTCAGCACGCTGTTCTTCCTGCTCATCGCCGCGGCGGCGACGATCCTGCCGCCGCTGCTCTCCGGCGGCCCGTCGAGCGTGGCGGTGACCGAGGCGGCGGCCGGGCCGCTGCGCGCGACCGGGCTGGAGGTGCGCACGGTCGCCGACGACCGGGCCGCCGAGCAGGCCGTCCGCGACGGCGACGTGGACGCTGCGGTGGTGGCCGGGCCGGCGGTGCTGGCCATGGACGACGCGCCCGACGACGTGGTGACGGCGTTGAGCACCCGGCCCGACGTGCGGCTGCTCGACCCGGACGCGGTGGACCCGGTGGTGGCGTTCCTGGTGCCGTTCGCCTTCGCGTTCGTCTTCTTCATCACCTCGCAGACCTTCGGCGTGCAGATCTCGCAGAGTGTGGTGGAGGAGAAGCAGACCCGGGTGGTGGAGATCCTGGTGGCCGCCGTGCCGGTGCGGGCGCTGCTGGCCGGCAAGCTGGTCGCCGGCACGGTGCTGGCGCTCGGCCAGATCGCGCTGATCGCCCTGGTCACCGTGGTCGGGATGCGGTTCGCCGACGGCGGCGGGCTGCTCACCCTGCTCGGGCCGGCGATCGGCTGGTTCGTACCGTTCTTCCTGCTCGGCTTCGTGCTGATAGCGGCCATGTGGGCGGCGGCCGGCGCCCTGGTCAACCGCCAGGAGGACATCGCCGGCGTGTCCATGCCGGTGCAGCTCGCGGTGATGCTGCCGTTCTTCGCGGTGATCTTCCTGAACGACAACGCGACCGCCATGCGGGTGCTGTCCTACCTGCCGTTCTCCTCCCCCACGGCGATGCCGCTGCGGCTGTTCACCGGCGACGCGGCCGGCTGGGAGCCGCTGGTGTCGCTGGCCCTGCTGCTGGTCGCGGCCGCCGCGTTCCTGGTCGCCGGGGCGCGGGTGTACGAGGGCTCGCTGCTGCGTACCAACGGCCGCACCTCGATCCGCGCCGCCTGGCGCTCCCGGGAGACCCTCGGCTGAACCGGCCGGCGGGTCAGCCGGCGACGGTGTCCCAGCCGGCGGGCAGCCGGGGCACCGGCCACGCCGGGTCGGGCTTCCAGGACGCCCAGTTCTCGTCCCACCAGCGCTCCCCCGCGTCGAGCAGGGCGGCGATCCGGTCACCCTCCGCCCGGATGGCGTCGCCCATCCCCGGGTAGCGCCCCTCCGCCAGGCGCTGGGCGAACATCTCCACGTCCTTCCAGACGTACCGTTCCGCGTCCGCGGCCCACCACAGGTCCAGCTCGTGGTCCAGGGTGTCCACCCCGATCGGGGTACGCCGGACCGGGTCCTGCAGGTTGAAGTACCAGCCGGCGAAGGCGCGGTCCGGGCCGGTCCAGAAGACGTCCAGCGAGTGCGCCTCGCCGGGGCGGTGCAGCATCAGCTTGCCGTGCCCGCTCCAGGCCCGGTGGCCGGCGGCCTCCCACGGGTGCCGGCCGGCCGGGAAGACGCCGCGCCGCGGGAAGCCGAACTCGGCGCCCGGCGGCAGGTAGAGCGCGAGCAGATCGGGCGAGTCCTCGACGCAGATGGTCGGACAGCCGAACCACACCTCGCCGAGCAGAATCTCCCGCCGGATCACCACGTCACCCGGCGCGAACCGGTGCCCGCCGACCGTCTGACCAGCGCCGTCCCCCGCGCCACCGCCCAACTCCATCCGCCCAGCCTAGTCACGGCCGGCGGCCCTCGGGCGAGCTGCCGGGCAGCGTGCGAGCTCCGCGGCGGCCGGCGGGAGGCGCCGCTCGGCGCGTCGGGCGCCGGACCACCGACCTGGACGTGGGCAAGGCGTGGGTCGCGGATCGGACAGAAGTCGCGCACGGGGCGTCCCACAGTGGACGCGGACGGTTAGCATCGGCTCCGCAAGCCCGCCCACGAGTACGGAGGCGAGCATGTCCATGTCCGGCTTCCAGGTGGATCCCGAGGCGCTGCGGGCCAGCGCGGAATCGCTCGACCGGTCGGTCGACCGGATGGCCGAGGTCCTGGAGCAGTTCGAGAGCACCGTGCAGGGGCTCGGCGAGCCGTGGGGCGGCGACGACCTCGGCACCCTGATCGGCGAGCTGTACCTCGGCATCCACGATCTGGCCATGAGCTGCTTCGAGGGCAACGGCGAGGTGCTCGGGCAGTTCGCCGCCGGCCTGCACACCATGGCCGACGCGTTCGAGGAGGCCGATCAGCAGGTCGAGGCCGGTCTGCGCAAGATCGGCCAGGCGTTGGGCGGGTGACGCGATGGGGCTGCAACTTCCCGGTGAACTCGTCTCGCTGTTGGGCATGCTCGGCTACAGCTGGCCGGAGGCCGACGAGGAGAAGCTCTTCGAGCTGGGCCAGCACTGGCTGAGCCTGGCAGCGACGGTGCAGACGGTCGGCGCCGAGGCGCAGCGGGCCGGCGAGTCGGTCTGGGCCGCCAACACCGGTCAGGCGGTGGCGGCGTTCCAGCGGCGGTGGGGCGGCCAGGAGGCGCCGATGGCGAACCTCACCGACGGCGTCAGCGCCGCGCAGGGCGTCGCGGTGGGGCTGTTCCTCACCGCTGGGGTCGTGCTCGTTCTGAAGATCAACGTGATGGTGCAGCTCGTCCTGCTGGCGATCCAGATCGCGCAGGCGATCGCCACCGCCGCACCGACCTTCGGCGCCTCGCTGGCCGAGATCCCGATCTTCAAGATGATCACGTCGTTGGTCATCGACCAGCTGCTCAACCTCGCCATCGACGCGGTGCTCAATGGGTAAGGGAAAGCTGCGTCGACTCCGGCGACAGGGGCGCGGCGGCTTCGCCCGGGGCATCTTCGGGCCGGTCGGCGACCTGCTCCGCCCGGGCCAGGACCTGAAGAACCTCGGCCTGCCGCGGGACCGGCTGCGCCATCCCAACGCCACCCCGTTCCCGGTCCGGTCGCTGCGCGGCATCTCGATCCGGTCGCTGCGCGCGCAGCGCCCGCGCAACTGGACCGAGACGCCGACCCGCAACAACGAGGGCTTCATCTGGAAGGACGAGAACGGCGTCGAACGGCTGCGCTTCATGCGGCCCACCGGCGACAACCCCAGCGCCAGCCAGTGGAGCCGCCAGGCGAACGGCTACCTCCGCTGGCAGTCCGCCCAGTCCGGCAACAGCCCGGCCGATAACCTCTTCCTCGACCACGACGGCAACATCGTCGACAAGAACGATCCGCTGTTCGCCGAGAAGACGCACATCGTGTACGAAGGCCCGTACCCGTAAGGAGACATCGTGGAACCGATGCGCGACCCGCGCGGGGCGCTCAGCCAGATCATGGAGGCCCTCGTCTTCTCCTACGGGTACGACCCGCAGCGCGCCACCTTCACCCTGGTCACCGAGTACCCGCTGAAGTCGCCCGGGAGCATCCGCGAGTTCGCGGCGTTCGTCTTCGAACAGGTCGAGTTCGAACGCCTGGCCGGCGACCACCCGCCGTACCAGCACTTCCAGGAGACGTACCACGGCATCGGCCCGGGCGGCATGGTCGTGCAGGACATCCAGCAGCGCGACGTCGGGCCCGACCGGCACCGGGTGGAGCTGTGGTTCGGTGACAACTTCGGCGGCGTGGCGGTCAGCTACGCCGGGCTGCGCGGCTGGACCCGGGGCTCGACGGCGGAGCAGGTCGGCCCCCGGCAGTGGGTCTACCGCGACGCGCGCACCAACGAGAAGTTCGACCTCGACTTCCCGTTCCCGAGCCTGGTCGGCCCGCCCGCCTGACCGCGTTCCGGGTCACCGCCCCGGCCTGACGGCCAGGTGATCGGTCAGCCGGTGCGACGGGCCGTCCCGCCCCGGCCATCTCCACGCCCGACAGGAAAGGCGCGAACGGGATCGCAGGGATCCCGTTCGCGCCTTTCCGTCGGGCCGGTGTCAGGGCAGTGGACTCAGCCGACCGCGGCCATGATCTCGTCGCTGACGTCGAAGTTCGCATAGACGTTCTGCACGTCGTCGCAGTCCTCCAGCACGTCGATCAGCTTGAAGATCTTCCGGGCGCCCTCCTCGTCCAGCGGGACGTTGACGCTCGGGATCAGCGACGACTCGGCCGACTCGTACTCGATGCCGGCGTCCTGTAGGGCGGTGCGCACCGCGATCAGGTCACCCGGCTCGGAGACCACCTCGAACGCCTCGCCCAGGTCGTTGACCTCCTCGGCGCCGGCGTCCAGCACGGCCATCATCACGTCGTCCTCGGTGGTGCCGGCCTTCGGCACGATCACCACGCCCTTACGGGAGAACATGTACGACACCGAGCCGGCGTCGGCGAAGGAGCCGCCGTTGCGGGTCAGCGCGGTACGCACCTCGGTCGCGGCGCGGTTGCGGTTGTCGGTCAGGCACTCGATGAGCAGCGCGACGCCGTTCGGGCCGTACCCCTCGTACATGATCGTCTGGTAGTCGGCGCCGCCGGCCTCCAGGCCGGAGCCACGCTTGACCGCACGATCGATGTTGTCGTTCGGTACCGAGTTCTTCTTCGCCTTCTGGATGGCGTCGTAGAGCGTCGGGTTACCGGCCGGGTCGCCGCCGCCGGTCCGCGCGGCCACCTCGACGTTCTTGATCAGCTTGGCGAACATCTTGCCGCGCTTGGCGTCGATGACCGCCTTCTTGTGCTTGGTCGTCGCCCACTTTGAGTGGCCGGACATCTGTTACCTCCGTTGCTACCCGCCGTCTGCATCGACCGCACCGCACGCGCCCCGCCCCCGCCGGCGCACGCCGAGGTGCCGGTGATCTTTCTGCTGGGAGCCGCGGCGAGCTGATGGCCCTGCCGAATCTCGGCAATCCTACCGGCGGCCGGCGGGTCACTGTCACGCGCCGCACGACCCCGGCCCGTCCGATGCCGCCCGAACAGGGACAACGCGGACGGGCCGGCCGGTCATTCCCCGAAGCCGTACGACCCGACCACGGTGACGTCCGACAGGTGCTCGGGACGGACCCGGTGGCGGATCAGGATCGGCTCCACGCTCAGCCCACCAGCTCCGGGCTGCCCTCGACGGCCGGCGTGCCAACGCCGGCCCGCAGGGCGTCGGACCAGGTCACGATCTCGGTCAGCATGGTCGACAACGACTCCTCCCGCCCCTCGCCCGGGGCGAGCCTGCCGGGCGCGGTGGGATCGCCGGGATCCGACCCGGAGAAGTCGAAATCGGTGAAGACCGAGAGCGAGACCTGGGTGGGTACCACCGCCGCGCGCACCTCGGCCATGATCAGCCGCAGGTGGTCGGCCGCCCGGTTGCCGCCCTGCACGCCGTAGCTGAGCAGCCCGACCACCTTGTCGTTCCACTCGGCGTACAGGTAGTCGACGGCGTTCTTCAGCCCGGCGGGGATCGAATGGTTGTACTCCGGGGTGACGAAGACGAACGCGTCGCAGGCAGCCACGACCGCGCTCCACCGGCGGGTGTGCGGCTGTCGGTAGTCGCCGAACATCGCCGGCACGGGCTCGTCGAGCAGCGGCAGCGCCTGCTCCGCCAAGTCGATCACCTCGATCTCGGCGACGCCGGCGCGTACCGCCGGGTGGCGGGACGCCACCTGTCCGGCCCATTGGGCGACCGCGCCGCCGCGCCGGCCGGGGCGGGTGCTTCCCACGATCAGACCGATCCGGGTCGGTCGTGCTGTTTGGGTACTCATGCCGACGATCGTCGGTCCGACCACCGATGGTGGGGAGGCCGGCGCGAGGGTGGCCCTGCCCGGGCCACCCAACGGGCGTGGTGCGGTGCCAGACTGTGCGGGTGATGGACGGAGAGCTGGGCGCGTTCCTGCGCAGCCGGCGAGAGGCTGTCCAGCCGGCCGACGTGGGTCTCGCCCCGGGTCCGCGCCGCCGCACGCCCGGTCTGCGTCGGGCGGAGCTGGCGACGCTGGCCCAGGTGAGCGTCGAGTACCTGACCCGGCTGGAGCAGGGCCGCGACACCCGCCCGTCGCCGGAGATCCTCGCCGCGCTCGCCGACGCCCTGCTGCTCGACGACGCCGATCGGGACCACCTGCAGCAGCTCGCGACGGTCAGCCACAGCCGGCAACTGTGCCCGGGCGAGCGACCGTCGGCCGCCCGCACCGTCCGCCCGACGGTCCGGGCCGTGCTCGACGGGCTCCGCGACACCCCGGCGTACGTGCTGAACCAGCTCAGCGATGTATTGGCCTGGAACGACGCCTTCGACCGGCTGGCCCGCCCCCTGGGCCTGCTCGACGGGAACCGGCCGAACCTGCTGTGGTTCACGCTCGCCGACGAACGCGCCCGCGACCACTTCCCGAAGTGGGCGGAGCTGGCCGACCAGCAGGTGGCCGAGCTGCACCGGTTGCGCCGGGGCGACCCGGCCACCGACGCCTTCGCCGAGCGGCTGGCCCGCACCGTCGGCGCACCGTTCACCGAGCGGTGGGAGCGGCGTCCGGTGGCCGCCCCACGGACCGGCGTCCGGGAGCTGCGGCACCCGCAGGTCGGCCCGCTGCGGCTGGCCTACGAGATCCTGGAGCTCGCTGACGCCGCCCCCCAGCGGATCGTCGTCCAACTCCCGGCCGACGCCGCCTCCGCCGCCAACCTGGACCGGCTCCTCGGCCGCCGGCCCGGACAACTACGCTCCGTCGCCGGCTGACCGGCGCGGCCCCAAGCGAACGGCACCGGGCGCGAACGGTGCGGTGTACCGGCACTGGCGGGTCCCCGGTGCGGGAGACACCGCCCGGCCGGCCGCGAAGCCGCTCAGGAGGCGGCCCGGACGATGTCCACGAAGTAGCGGTGCAGCCGCAGGTCTCCGGTGAGTTCGGGGTGGAACGAGGTGGCCAGCAGATTGCCCTGCCGCACCGCCACGATCCGGCCGGTGGCCGGGCCCTCGGTCACCGTGCCGAGCACCTCGACGCCGTCACCGACCCGCTCCACCCACGGCGCCCGGATGAACACCGCGTGGAACGGCCCGCCCTCGACGCCGTCGACCGCCACCGGGGCCTCGAACGAGTCCACCTGTCGGCCGAACGCGTTGCGCCGCACGATCATCGCGATGCCGTCGAAGCCGCGCTGGTCGGGGCGGCCGTCGAGCACCTCCTGCGCCAGCATGATCATGCCGGCGCAGGAGCCGTAGACCGGCATCCCGCCGGCGATCCGCTTGTCGATCGGCTCGCGCATCTCGAAGATGTCGGCCAGCTTGCTGATCGTGGTGGACTCCCCGCCGGGGATGACCAGCCCGTGCACCGCGTCCAGTTCCTCGGGCCGGCGGACCGGGCGGGCGTCCGCGCCCGCCCCGGTCAGCGCCGCGACGTGCTCGCGCACGTCGCCCTGGAGGGCGAGCACACCGATGGTGGGCCCGCTCATGGTCACCAGCCCCGCTCGGCCAGCCGGTGCGGCTGCGGGATCTCGTCGACGTTGATGCCGACCATCGCCTCGCCGAGGCCGCGGGAGACCTTGGCCAGCACGTCCGGGTCGTCGTGGAAGGTGGTGGCCTTCACGATCGCGGCGGCGCGCTGGGCCGGGTTGCCGGACTTGAAGATGCCCGAGCCGACGAAGACGCCCTCGGCGCCGAGCTGCATCATCATGGCGGCGTCGGCCGGCGTGGCGATCCCACCGGCGGTGAACAGCACCACTGGCAGCTTGCCGGTCTGGGCCACCTCCTTGACCAGCTCGTACGGGGCCTGGAGCTCCTTGGCCGCGACGTACAGTTCGTCCTCCGGCAGCGACTGCAGCCGACGGATCTCCTTGCGGATCTTCCGCATGTGGGTGGTGGCGTTGGAGACGTCACCGGTGCCGGCCTCGCCCTTGGAGCGGATCATGGCCGCGCCCTCGGTGATCCGGCGCAGCGCCTCGCCCAGGTTGGTCGCGCCGCAGACGAACGGGACGGTGAACGCCCACTTGTCGATGTGGTTCTCGTAGTCGGCCGGGGTCAGCACCTCGGACTCGTCGATGTAGTCGACGCCGAGCGACTGGAGGATCCGGGCCTCCACGAAGTGGCCGATCCGGGCCTTGGCCATCACCGGGATCGAGACGGCGTTGATGATGCCGTCGATCATGTCCGGGTCGCTCATCCGGGACACCCCGCCCTGGGCGCGGATGTCGGCGGGCACCCGCTCGAGCGCCATCACCGCGACGGCGCCGGCGTCCTCGGCGATCCGGGCCTGCTCGGCGTTGACCACGTCCATGATCACGCCACCCTTGAGCATCTCGGCCATGCCGCGCTTGACGCGGGCGGTGCCGACGACGGGGGCGCTGGTGTGCTGAGAAGTGGAATCGGGCACGGGTTATCGCTCCTCAGGAGTGCTCGGGAGGGTGGCAGCGGAGATGCTACGCCCGGCGCAACGCCACTCCGACAGCCAATCAGACCCACGGTGGCCTGCGATGTGGCCGCCATCACCCGCCGGCGGCAGCGCCGCGCCCCGGCCCCGATGTCTGCCGGGTGGTCGCGGCTCAGCTGGCCGGGACGTCCGCCGGGAGGGTGAGGGTGGGGTCGTCGATGTCGAAGTAGCGCGGCCAGGGGTGCCGGCGCCCCATCCGCAACAACCGCACCAACGGTCGCCGGCGGGCGGCTCGCGCGTCCCGGACCAGGTCGGTGTGCACCTGCCGGGCCAGGGCCAGCCGGCGGCTGGCGGCGATCACCGCCTCGCAGTCCGGGTCGGCCGGGTCGAGCTGCACCGCACGCAGTTGCCGGGTGAGGTCGTTCTCGGCGGCCTCCCGCTCGTCCGGGTGGGCGTCCAGGGCGATCCGCGCCGCCGCGTACAGCTCGACGCCGTACCGCCGCTCGGCCAGCACCGCGGCAGCCGCGGCCCGGCGCAGCAGGTGGGCGTCGAGCGCGCGGGCCGCCAGCTCCGCGCGGGCCTGCAGCCGCTCGACCCGGCCGGCGGTCCAGATCAGGTACGCCGCGACCAGCGCGACGACCAGGGTCGTGCCCACCACCCACCACATGCCCGGCATCGTAGTGCTGCTCCGTTTCGGTCTCCTCCGGCCGTCGCCGGCTCCGATGCTCCGGTCACCCAAGCACCACGCGCCACCCGGGTCAGCCCAGCCCCACCCATTCCGTGTCGATGACCCGCCCGTCGGTGGCCTCGATCGCCGCTGCGTATACCTCCAGAACCCGGCGGGCAACCACGGGCCAGTCGAAATTCGCCACCACCTGGTCGCCGCAGGCGGTCAGCTCCGCCCGCTGCCGCGGGTCGTCGAGCAGCTCGGTTAGCGCGGCGCGCAGCGCCGCCGCGTCCCCGGTCGGGAAGAGCCGCCCCGCCCGACCGCCGTCGAGCACCCGGCGGAACGCGTCGAGGTCGCTGGCCACCACTGTGGTCCCGGCCGCCAGCGCCTCGGTGAGGATCATGCCGAACGACTCGCCGCCGGTGTTCGGCGCCACGTAGAGGTGCACGCTGCGCAGCATCCGCGCCTTGTCCGCCTCGGGGACCAGCCCGAGGAAGGTCACCCGGTCGCGCAGCCCGGCCGGGAACCGGTCGTACAGGTCGTCCGGGTCGCCCGGCCCGGCGACCAGCAGCCGCAGCCCGGGACGCTGGGCGGCCAGCTCGACGAAGGCGTCCCGGAGCACCGGGAAACCCTTGCGCGCCTCGGTGAACCGGCCCAGGAAGCCGATCGAGCCGCCCTCGCCCGGCGCGCACTCCCCCGGCCACCCGGGCAGCGGCTCGGCGTCGGTGAACTTCGCGACGGCCACCCCGTTCGGGATCTCCACCGCCCCGCCGTCCATGTGCTCGACCTGCACCTTGCGGGCCAGCGCGCTGACCGCGATCCGGGCGGTGATCCGCTCCAGCACGATCTGAAGCACGCCCTGCGCGGCGGCCAGCGCCCGGGACCGGGTCATCGCGGTGTGGAAGGTGGCCACCACCGGCCCGCGGGCGGAGAGCACGGCGAGCAGCGAGAGGCTGAGCGTGAGCGGCTCGTGCACGTGCAGCACGTCGAAGTCGCCGCGGGTGATCCAGCGCCGCACCCGGGCCGTGGAGACCGGCCCGAACGCGATCCGGGCCACCGAGCCGTTGTACGGCAGCGGCACCGCCCGCCCGGCCGGCACCACGTACGGCGGCAGCGGGGACTCCTCGTCGGCCGGGGCGAGCACGCTCACCTGGTGGCCGAGCCCGATCAGCGCCTCGGCCAGGTCCATGACGTGGTTCTGCACCCCACCGGGCACGTCGAACGAGTACGGACACACGATGCCGATCCGCACCTCAACGCCCTTTGTTCGCGACTGCCCGGATCCGCTCCGCCGTACTCCTCGCGCTCACGGTGCCACCTCAGTTCGCGACTGCGGGGCTCGCAGACCCGGCTCACTCCTCGCGCTCACCGCTGCCACCTCAGTTCGCGACTGCGGGCTCGCAAACCCGGCTCACTCCTCGCGCTCACGGTGCCACCTCAGTTCGCGACTGCGGGGCTCGCAGACCCGGCTCACTCCTCGCGCTCACCGCTGCCTCTCCCTCAGAGCTGTCCGGTGGCCGGCGAGGGCAGGGCCGCGCCGTCGACTGGGCCACGCTGGTCCAGCCACATCCGTTGCAACATGTGCCAGTCTTCCGGATGCCGGGCGATACCCGCCGCCAGACTGTCGGCGATCCGCTGGGTCAGCGACCGCACGCGCTCGTCGAGCGGGCCCTCCTCGGGGCCGGGTACCGGCAGCGGACCCGCCAGCGACGCCCGTGCGGCGTCCGGTTCGTACCACATCGAGGCGACGTAGAGAGGCGCCCCGGTGCGCAGCGCGAGCAGCGCCGGCCCGGCCGGCATCCGGGTGCGGCCGCCGAAGAAGTCGACCTCCACACCCCGGGCGGAGAGGTCCCGGTCGGCCAGCAGCGGCACCACCGCGCCGGCGCGCAGCCGGTCCACCAGCACGTCGAACGCCGGCCGGTCACCGCCGTGGGTGGGCAGGATCTCCATGCCGAGACTGCGGCGGAAGGCGAGGAACCGCTGGTAGACGCCCTCCGGCTTGAGCCGCTCGGCGACCGTGGTGATCGGCCAGCCGGTGGCCGCGACCCAGGCCCCGGCGGCGTCCCAGTTGCCGGCGTGCGGCAGCGCCACCACCGCGCCCCGACCGGCGGCCACGTCGGCGGCGAGCAGTTCCTCGCCGTCGAGCCGGAACCCGGCCAGGATCTCCCGGCGGCTCAGCGAGGGCAGCCGGAAGGCCTCCATCCAGTACCGGGCGTACGACCGCAGCCCCGCCCGGACCAGCTCGTCCAGCTCGGGCTCCGGCAGGCCCGGGCCGACCACCCGGCGCAGGTTCGCCCGCAGCCGGTCCGTACCGCCGCCACCCCGGCGGTGGGCGCGGTCCGCGCCCGCCCGGAACGCCGCGGCCACGACGGGCCGCGGCAGCGCGCGGATCACCCGCCAGCCGGCGACGTAGCCGAGCTCGGTGAGATTCACCGATTTCCGTCCGAGGTGTGGATGCGCTGCGCCTGCCGGTACACGTGCAGCATCCGCTGCCCCACCGTGAAGATCGACACGGCGGCGAGCAGCCAGAGCGCGATCTCCAGTGCCCGGTCGACGCCGAGGCCGGTGAGCAGCCCGCCGACACCGACGATGAGCAGCCGCTCGGTGCGCTCGGCGATGCCCACGTTGCAGGTCATCCCGAGGCCCTCGGCGCGCGCCTTGACGTACGAGACCAGCGCGCCGGCGGCCAGGCAGAGCAGCGCGGCGGCGACCCCGGAGTACTGGTGCTCGGTGGCCAGCCAGTACGCCACGGCGCCGAAGACCGCGCTGTCGGCGATCCGGTCCATGCTCGAGTCGAGGAACGCGCCGAACCTGGTGGAGCCCCCGCTCATCCGGGCCATCGTCCCGTCGAGCAGGTCGGTGAGCGCGAAGACGGTGACGATCAGGGCCCCGGCGACCAGATGACCACGGGCACCGAAACCGAGTGCGCCGACGAGCACCCCGAGGGTGCCCGCCACGGTGACCGCGTTGGGAGTAACGCCCGCTCGGAGCAGGCCGCGTGCGACCGGCTCGACGACACGGGCCATCCCCGCGCGGGCCGACACTTGGAAGATCTTCGCCATGGCGGTCCCACGATAACGGTCCGACCAGCACCGGCTCTACAGCCGGTCAGGCGAGCCGCCCTTGTGCCGGCCGGGCATCCGGTGTGAGATCGGATCGGGAGGTGAGCCAACTCACCCGCCCGCCCGTCACGTACCCGGAATCCAGCAGACAGCGGAGGATATCGCCGCGGGACCCGCCCCGGGCCGCTTCCCCGTCGCGCGCGGCGGTCGCCACCACCACCGGCTGAGGGAGGTGCGCCCCATGGCGCAGAAGAATCAGGAGAAGGGGATCACCGGCGGCGCGCCGGTGGTGACCGAACCCGACAGGGTCCGCAACGTGGTGCTCGTCGGGCACTCCGGAGCGGGCAAGACGACCCTGGTCGAGGCGCTGCTCGCGGCGAGCGGCACGATCACCCGGGCCGGCACGGTCACCGACGGCACCACGGTCTGCGACCACGACCCGGCGGCCGTACGCCAGCAGCGTTCGGTGAGCCTGGCCTGCGCGCCGCTGCTGCACGACGGCATCAAGGTCAACCTGCTGGACACCCCCGGCTACGCCGACTTCGTCGGTGAGCTGCGCGCCGGCCTGCGGGCCGCGGACGCCGCGCTCTTCGTGGTCTCCGCCGTGGACGGGATGGACGCCGCCACCGCCGCCCTGTGGGAGGAGTGCGCCGCGGTCGACATGCCCCGGGCGGTCGCCGTGTCCCGGCTCGACCACCCCCGGGCCGACTTCGACGAGGCGGTGGCGCTCTGCCAGCGGGTGTTCGGCGACAACGTGCTCCCGCTCTACCTGCCGATGCTCGGCGACGACGGCGTCTCCACCGTCGGCCTGCTGGGCCTGATCACCCGCCGGGTCTTCGACTACACCGCCGGCCACCCGCCGGTGGTCCGCGACCCGGACCCGGAGCACCTGCCGGCCATCGCCGAGTCCCGCAACGAGCTGATCGAGGGGATCATCGCCGAGAGCGAGGACGAGTCCCTGATGGACCGCTACCTCGGCGGCGAGGAGATCGGCACCGAGATCCTCATCGAAGACCTGGAGAAGGCGGTCACTCGCGGCCACTTCTACCCGGTGGTACCGGTCTGCGCGGAGACGGGGGTCGGGCTGGACGCGCTGCTGGAGGTGCTCACCGCCGGCTTCCCGTCGCCGCTGGAGCACGAGCTGCCGGCGGTCAGCGGGGTGGACGGCTCGCCCCGCCCGCCGCTGACCTGCGACCCGGACGGCCCGCTGGTGGCCGAGGTGGTCAAGACCACCATCGACCGGCACGTCGGCCGGGTCTCCCTGGTCCGGGTCTTCTCCGGCACGCTGCGTCCGGAGCAGACGGTGCACGTCTCCGGTCACGGCCTGGCCGAGCGCGGCCACCCCGACCACGACGCCGACGAGCGGGTCGGGCACATCTACACCCCGCTGGGCGCGAGCCTGCGCGAGGTGGCCAGCTGCGTTGCCGGCGACATCTGCGCGATCACCAAGTCGGGCAGCGCGGAGACCGGCGACACGATCTCGGCCAAGGACGAGCCGCTGCTGATCGCCCCCTGGGAGATGCCCGAACCGCTGCTGCCGGTGGCGATCGTGGCCAAGAGCCGGGCCGACGAGGACGCGCTGGCCCGCAACCTGGCCCGGCTGGTCGCCGGCGACCCGACGATGCGGCTGGACCGCAACCCGGAGACCCACCAGCTGGTGCTCTGGTGCATGGGCGAGGCGCACGCCGACGTGGTGCTGGAGCGGCTGCGCGCCGGCGGGGTCGAGCTGGACACCGAACCGGTCCGGGTGTCGCTGCGGGAGACGCTGACCGCCCCGGCCAAGGGGCACGGCCGGCACGTGAAGCAGTCCGGCGGGCACGGCCAGTACGCCGTCTGCGACATCGAGGTGGAGCCGCTGCCGCGCGGCGCCGGCTTCGAGTTCGTCGACCGGGTGGTCGGCGGGGCGGTGCCGCACAACTACATCCCCTCGGTGGAGAAGGGCGTACGGGCCCAGATGGAACGCGGCCTGGTGGCCGGTCACCCGGTGGTCGACCTGCGGGTGACGCTCTTCGACGGCAAGGCGCACAGCGTCGACTCGTCCGACGCGGCCTTCCAGACCGCCGGCGCGCTGGCCCTCAAGGACGCGGCCGAGAAGGCCCAGCCGGCACTGCTGGAGCCGGTCGACGAGGTGGTCATCCGGGTGCCCGACTCGGCGGTCGGCTCGGTGATGGGCGACCTGTCCGGCCGGCGCGGCCGGGTGCTCGGCACCGAACCGGACCCGGACGGCGAGGGGCGCACCCTGGTGCGCGCCGAGGTGCCCGCCACCGAGCTGCTCCGGTACGCCGTCGAGCTGCGCTCGATGACCTCGGGCACCGGCACCTTCCGCCGCCAGTTCGCCCGCTACGAGCCGATGCCCACCCACCTGGCCGACCAGATCCGCAAGGAACACGCCACCCGCGCCTGACCCCCTCCCCAGCCCCACCCCTGCCGGCCCATCCCAGCCCGCGCCTGCCCGAGGCCGCACTTTCCCCGAAAGTGCGGCCTCGCGCCCAACCGAGGGCCCTCTTTCCCTGAAAGTGTGGCCCCGCGCCCGGCCGAGGGCCCTCCTTCAGGGAAAGCTTGGGCGCCGCACACGGCGGCCGCCCTCGCCCCGGCGCTGAGGTACCCGGGGCGGGGGTGGGTTACGGGTGGGTGGCGGGGAGGGTGGGGCTGGGCCAGTAGGGGCGGTCGGCGGAGCGCAACGCCGCCGCCCGCAGGGCCGCCAGTTGGCGCTCCACCTCGGCGAACTGGTCGGGCGGCAGCGGCCCCCAGCCCAGTGCGCCGGCGTTCTCCTCGACCTGGGCGACGGTACGGCAGCCGGGGATCGGCACGCTGCGGCCGCTACGCGTCCAGATCCAGCCCAACGCGCCCTGGGCCAGGGTGCGCCCGTCGCCGGTCAGCGCCGCCCGCACCGCGGCGACCCGGCGCAGCCACTCCGGCGCCGGCCGGCCGCCGCGGAACCACTCCAGCCAGCCCGGCGCGACGCCCCGCACGTCGTCGCGGGGCAGCGTGGAGCCGGCGTTGTACTTGCCGGTGAGCAGCCCCATCCCGAGCGGCCCCCGGACGACGCTGGCCAGGTCGTACTTGTCGCAGACGGCGAGCAGCTCGGGGGCGTCGCGGAGCACCGAGAGGGCGTGCTGCACGGCGGTGGCGCGCGGGGCGCCGTGGCCGAACGCGGCGGCCCGGTCGGGGCGGTCGGTGCTCCAGCCGTACGCCCGGATCAGGCCGTCGGCGACCAGGTCCTCCAGGGTGCCGACCAGCGCCTCGGCCCGGGGCACCGGCAGGTCGGCCAGGTGCAGCTGGTAGAGGTCGATCCGGTCGGTGTCCAGCCGGCGCAGCGAGTCGTGCACCGCCAGCCGCAGGTACGCCGGGGAGGCGTCCTCGCCGGTCGCCTGCCGGGTCGCCTCGTCGAAGGTGTAGCCCCACTTGGTGGCGATCACCGCCTCGTCCCGCCGGCCGGCGAGCGCACGGCCGAGGACCCGCTCGCCGTGGCCCGCCCCGTACGTGTCGGCGGTGTCGAAGAGGGTGACGCCGAGGTCGAGCGCGCGCCGTACGGCGCGTACCGACTCCTCGTCGTCGACCGCGCCCCAGCCCAGCGGCTGACTGCCCTCGGCCCACGGGCCGCCGATCGCCCAGCACCCCATGCCGAGGGCACTGACCTCGATGCCGCTGCGACCCAACGTCCGCGTGCTGACTGCCATCGGCAGATCGTGCCACCCGGCGGGCCCGGACGGGTGGCGCGCGGCCGGTTCAGGACGGCCAGGCGCGGGCCAGCAGGTCCCGGGTGTCGCCGAGCAGTTGGGGCAGCACCTTGGTGCGGCCGATCACCGGCATGAAGTTGGCGTCGCCGCCCCAGCGCGGCACCACGTGCTGGTGCAGGTGCGCGGCGATCCCGGCGCCGGCCACGCCGCCCTGGTTCATGCCGAGGTTGAACCCGTGCGCGTTGCTGACCTTGCGGATCACCCGCATCGCGGTCTGCGTGCAGGTCGCCAGCTCGCCGGTCTCCGCCGCGTCCAGGTCGGTGTAGTCGGCGACGTGCCGGTAGGGGCAGACCAGCAGGTGGCCCGGGTTGTACGGGTAGAGGTTGAGCACCACGAAGACGTGCTCGCCGCGCGCCACCACCAGGCTCTCCTCCGGCGGCCGCCCCGGCGCCAGGCAGAACGGGCAGCCGGTGGGCTTCTCGTAGCCGCCCTCGGGCCGGTCCTCGCCCGAGATGTAGGTCATCCGGTGCGGCGTCCAGAGCCGCTCCAGGCCGTCGGCCATGCCGCTGTCCGTGTGCCGTTCCGCCCCTGTCACAAGCCGATCCTACGGACCCGGCCCGGCCGGCGGCGACGCCCGCCGGCGGGATGTCCGTTCCTGCAAGTTGTTGACGGATCGAAGCGCACATCTGAAAATTCTATGCATCCAGATACTTCTATTTACCGATGGAGGGCTCCATGATCCGACGGCTCGGCAGGTTCTTCGCGGCGCTCGCGCTGGCCGCCGCCACCACGGTGGTCGGCGTCACCCTCACCCCCGGGGCGGCACACGCCGACGGCTGCTACACCTGGGGACGCACCCTGTCCCAGGGGATGTCCGGCGAGGACGTCCGGCAACTCCAGATCCGCGTCTCCGGCTACCCCGGCTACGGCGCGGTGCTCGGCCTGGACGGCGCGTACGGCCCGGCCACCGCGGCGGCGGTGACCCGCTTCCAGCAGGCGTACGGCCTGAGCGCGGACGGCATCGCCGGCCCGCAGACCTTCAACAAGATCTACTCGTTGCAGGATGACGACTGCACCCCGGTCAACTTCAGCTACGCGGAATGGAACCGGTGCAACAGCACCTGGTCCGGCGGAGCGGTCTCGGCCAGCACCGCCAAGTTCAACGCGCGGGTGTCGATGTGGAAGCTCCAGGCCATGCGGCGCGCCCTCGGCAACGTGCCGATCTACATCAGCAGCGGCTTCCGCAGCTACGCCTGCAACAGCGCGGTCGGCGGAGCCTCCAACAGCCGGCACCTCTACGGCGACGGGGTCGACCTGACCGGGTCGCCCTCGTTCTGCCGGCTCGCGCAGCAGGCCCGCTACCACGGCTTCAGCAACATCCTCGGCCCCGGTTACCCGGGTCACAACGACCACACCCACCTGGGCAACAGCCCGAGCCGGTCCTGGTCTGCGCCGACCTGCGGCATCTGACGGCTGGTGATCCGGCGGCGAAGCCCCCCGCGCTGCGGGGGGCTTCGGTTCACCAGGGTCAGGCGGCCGACGGCCCGATGTTGCTCCGCGTGGTGACCACGTCCAGCACGTGGGCGACCGCCTCGGCGATCGGCACCCCGTTGCGCTGCGAGCCGTCCCGGTAGCGGAACGAGACGGTGCCGGCCGCCACGTCGTCGTCGCCGGCGATCACCATGAACGGGATCTTCTGCTGCTGGGCGGTGCGGATCTTCTTCTGCATCCGGTCGTCACCGGTGTCGACCTCGGCCCGGATCCCCTCGGCACGCAGCGCCGCGACGAACCCGTGCAGGTAGTCGGCGTGCTCGTCGCGGATCGGGATGCCGACCACCTGCACCGGGGACAGCCAGGCCGGGAAGGCGCCGGCGTAGTGCTCGGTGAGCACCCCGACGAACCGCTCGATCGAGCCGAACTTGGCGCAGTGGATCATCACCGGCTGCTGCCGGGTGCCGTCGGCCGCCTGGTACTCCAGCCCGAAGCCCTTGGGCTGGTTGAAGTCGTACTGGATGGTCGACATCTGCCAGGTGCGGCCGATCGCGTCCTTGGCCTGCACCGAGATCTTCGGGCCGTAGAAGGCCGCGCCGCCCGGATCGGGGACGAGCTCCAGCCCGGTCTCCCTCGCGCACTGCTCCAGCACCGCGGTGGCGGTCGCCCAGTCCTCCTCCGAGCCGACGAACTTGTCCGGCCGGGACTCGTCCCGGGTCGACAGCTCCAGGTAGAAGTCGGTGATGCCGAAGTCGCGGAGCAGGCCGAGCACGAACGCCAGCAGGTGCTTGACCTCGGCCGGCGCCTGCTCCTTCGTGCAGTACGAGTGCGAGTCGTCCTGGGTGAAGCCGCGCACCCGGGTGAGCCCGTGGATGACGCCCGACTTCTCGTACCGGTAGACCGACCCGAACTCGAACAGCCGCATCGGCAGCTCACGGTAGGACCGCCCGCGCGACCTGTAGATCAGGTTGTGCATCGGGCAGTTCATCGCCTTGAGGTAGTAGTCGCTGCCCTCCATCTGCATGGGAGGGAACATGGTGTCCTTGTAGTAGGGCAGGTGGCCCGAGGTGTGGAAGAGACCTTCCTTCGAGATGTGCGGGGTCCCGACGTACTGGAAGCCCTCCTCGATGTGCCGGGCCCGGACGTAGTCCTCCATCTCCCGCTTGAGCACACCGCCCTTGGGGTGGAAGACCGCCAGCCCGGAGCCGATCTCGTCGGGGAAGCTGAACAGGTCGAGGTCCGCACCGAGCTTGCGGTGGTCGCGCCGGGCGGCCTCCTCCAGCAGCTTCAGGTACGCCTTGAGCTCGTCCCGGGTCGGCCAGGCGGTGCCGTACACTCGCTGCAGCTGGGGGTTCTTCTCCGACCCCCGCCAGTACGCGGCCGCCGAGCGCATCAGCTTGAACGCCCCGATCAGCCGGGTGTTCGGCAGGTGCGGGCCGCGGCACAGGTCCGACCAGCAGACCTTCTCCTCGTTCGCGGCCAGGTTGTCGTAGATGGTCAGCTCGCCGCCGCCGACCTCCATCACCTCGGAGGAGTCCAGGCCCTCGCCCTTGACGTCGATCAGCTCCAGCTTGAACGGCTCGGCGGCCAGCTCGGCCTTCGCCTCGTCCAGGCTGCGGAAGCGCCGCCGGCGGAACCGCTGGCCGGACTTGATGATCTCCTGCATCCGCTTCTCGAGCCGGGTCAGGTCGTCCGGCTGGAACGGCTTGTCGACCGCGAAGTCGTAGTAGAAGCCGTTCTCGATCGGCGGGCCGATGCCGAGCTTGGCCTCCGGGAAGATGTCCTGCACGGCCTGGGCGAGCACGTGCGCGGTGGAGTGGCGCAGCACGTTCAGCCCGTCCGGGGAGTCCAGGCTGACCGGCTCGACCTCGGTGTCGACGGCCGGCATCCAGTCCAGGTCGTGCAGCACGCCCTGCGGGTCGCGGACCACGACGATCGCCTTCGGGCCGGCGGCGGGCAGCCCGGCCGCGGCCACCGCGTCGGCCGCCGTGGTCCCGGCGGCGACGACGACGGGGTCGGCCACGGCGGGGGTACGGGGTGCGGACACGGTGACTCCTCCAGCAGACGGAACGGATGTACGCCGACACGCGGCTCCTGCCGATGCTATCGGTCGTGCTCGCCGGCACGGTCGGCGACGCCCACCGCCCGGCGGTCGACGGTCCACGGCCGGCACCGGACGGTTGAACCATTTCGGCGCGCGATCCGAACTACCGGGTGTGGCCGGAAACCGGTGCCGGCCGCGCGGAGACGGATGGGGACCCGAAGATGGCGATGACACGCGGCCTGGGCCGCCGGGCCGGGGCGGTGGCCGCCCTGGCCGCGGCCGCCGTGCTGGCCTGGCCCGCCACGGCGGACGCGGCGGATGTGACCACCAACCCGACGCAGGCCCGGCAGGGCGACGCGGTGAAGCTGGAGTTCGTGGTGCCCGAGGAACGGCCCGGCACCCGGACCGACCGGATCGAGGTCCGGCTGCCGGCCGACGCGCCGATCGCCGAGGTGTACCCGATGTCGGTCGACGGCTGGGCGCCCCGGATCACCACCCGCCGGCTGGACCAGCCGGTGACCGGCCTGCACGGCGTCCGGCTCGACACGGTCACCAGCGCGGTGACCTGGACCCGGATGCCCGGATCGGGCGCCGCCCCGGCCCGGCTCACCCTCTCCATGGGTCCCCTGCCGCAGGTCGACCGGTTCACCTTCCAGGTGATCCAGACGTACGCCGACGGCACGGTGGTGCGCTGGGCCGATCCGGCCGGTGCGCACCGGGCGCCGGTGCTGGTCCTGTCCCCCGCGCCCCCCGGAGCGGTCGCCGGGCACGGCGGGCACGGCGCCCCGCCGGTGGCCGGCGCGGACACCGGGGGCGCGGCGCGCGGGCCGGCCGCAGGTGAGGCGGCAGCCGGGGCGGACGACGGCCGAAACGCCGACGCGCTGCTCGCCGCCGGGCTGCTCGCCGGGCTGGGCGGCGGGGCGGCGATCGGTTGGCTGGCGAGCCGCTGGCGCCGCCGGGAGCCGGCCGCCCCGATCGACCGATCCGTCCTCGACGTGGAGCCGCCCGCGGCGGCCGACAGCCGGGCGGTGGCGCCGCTGGGCGCCGACCCGACCACCGAGATCCCGGCCACCGACAGCCCGGCCCCGGCCCACGGCAGTCCGCCGGCCGGCGACGACGGTCCGGCATCCCGACCGGAGGAGCTGCCGCAGGACCGGACGGGAGCGGGATCGCGGCCACCGGCCCGGCGGGGCGGCACCGACCCGGCGGAGCGGCACCGGCCCGGCGGGGCGGCGCTGGTGGGGCCGGGTCAGTCCAGCCAGTCCGGCAGCGGCTCGCGGGCGGCCAGCCACTCCGACGGCACGCCGCCCGGGGTGCCCACGCCGGTGTGCGCGGCCACCACCGCGCCGGCGATCGCCGCCGTGGTGTCGACGTCGCCGCCCGCCTCGACGCAGGCGCGGATCGCCGCCGGATAGTCGTCCAGGTGCACCGCGGCCACCCAGAGAGTGAAGGCGACGGTGTCCTGGGCGGTCACCCGGGAGCCGTTGCCGAGCGCGTCGACCACCGCCGGCAGCGGCCGGCCGAGCAGGTCCACCGCGCGCCGTACCCCCCGGTGCACCTCACTGGCGGGATCGAGCAGCGCGGCCACCGCGGCGAGCAACCGGTCCGGTGCCGGGCGGTACCCGTCCAACCGGGCGCGGGTGGCCAGCGCGGCGGCCACCGCCACCGCGACCGCCCCGGCGATCCCCTCCGGGTGGGCGTGGGTCACCTCCGCCGACGCCCGGGCCTGCGCCGCCGCCCGGGTCGTCGAGTCGGCGAACCACGCGCCCAGCGGGCCGACCCGCATCGCCGCGCCGTTGCCGCACGAGCCCTGCCCGTCGAAGGCGGACGCGGCGGCCACCGGCCACGGCGTGCCGGTGCGGATCAGCCGCAGGATCGTCACCGCGCCCGGCCCGTACCCCCGATAGGGCTCGCAGCGCTCGGCGAAGGCCGCGGCGAGCGCGTCCCGGTCGATCCGGCCGGCGTCGGCCAGGGCGGCCACCACCGAGCAGGCCATCTCGGTGTCGTCGGTCCACTCCCAGGGCGGCGGGGGCAGCTTCCCGGCGGCCAAGTCGGCCGGGTGCCGGCCGGGGACGAAGAACTGCGAGCCGAGCGCGTCGCCGACCGAAAGACCGGCGAGGCTGTCCCGGGCGAGGGCCAGGCGGGTGTCGGAGAAGAGGGTGAAGGACATCGTTGTACCAGCTTGCCGGGTTGGCAGGAGCGCCGCAACGCGATCAACTTGCCACGGGAAGTACCGTCTTGGGGTGGCCACCGTGCTCCTGGTCGAAGATGATCACGTCGTACGCGGCGCGATGCTGCGGTCCCTCGCCGACCGGGGGCACGCCGTGCACGCCGTCGGCACGGCCTTGGACGCGCTGCGCCGGGTCGCCGCCGAGACACCCGATCTCGTCGTGCTCGACCTCGGCCTGCCCGACCTGGACGGCTCGGACGCGCTGCGGATGCTGCGCGGCATCACCGACGTGCCGATCATCATCGCCACCGCCCGGGACGACGAGCAGTCGGTGGTACGCCTGCTGCGTGCCGGGGCCGACGACTACATGGTCAAGCCGTTCACCGGCGCGCACCTGGACGCCCGGATCACCACCGTGCTGCGCCGGGCGGGCCGGGCCAGCCGGAGCGTCCAGCCGGCCGTGCACGTCGTCGGTGGGCTCCGGGTGGACGTCGGCGAGCGCAGCGCGCACCTCGACGGTGAGCCCCTGGCGCTGACCCGCAAGGAATTCGACCTGTTGGCGTATCTCGCCGCACGTCCGGGCCGGGTAGTGTCCCGCCGGGAGCTCTTGGAGGAGGTATGGCGGCAGCCATCGGTCGGCGAGGATCAGACCATCGACGTTCACCTGTACTGGCTGCGCCGCAAGATGGGCGAGTCCGCGGCGAAGCCGCGCTACCTGCGCACCGTGCGGGGGGTCGGCTTCCGGCTGGTGGCGCCGGACTGAGGATCACGCTGGCCCTGCTCACGGCCGGCATGTGCGCCCTGGCCGCGCTCGCCTTCCTGATCCCCCTCGGCGCGGTCCTCGGCGACCATACCCAGGACGAGGCGGTCGCGGACGCCGCCCGGCGGGGTGCGCTGGTGACCGGGGCGCTCGCGGTCAGCACCGACCCGGCGGTGGTGCTGCGGGCCGTCGAGGCCAGTGGCGACGACCCGGCGACCCGGCCGGTGGTGCATGGGCTGGGCCTGGACGAGTCGGCCGCCCGGGCCCGCCCGGCCGATCTGGACCGGGCCCGGTCGGAGCGCCGCTCGCTGATCGTCGACGTGGCCGGCGGCGTGGTTCGGCTCGACCCGGTGGTGCTCGGCGACCGGACGGCCGTGGTCGAGGTGTTCGTGCCGGAGCCGGGCGGCGGCCTCGGCGGGCGCTGGCTGCTGCTGCTCGGGGTGGCCGCCGCGCTGACCGGCGCGGCGGTGCTGGTGGTGGACCGGGTCGCCGCGCGGGCCGTCGAGTCGGCCCAGGGCCTGGCCCGGGCGGCGCTAGCGGTGGGCGACGGCGACCTCGCCGTACGCGTCGAGCCGAGCGGGCCGCGCGAGCTGGCCGAGGCCGGTCACGCCTTCAACCGGATGGCCGACCGGCTGGTGGTCTCCCGCACCGACGAGCGGGAGCTGGTGGCGGACCTGTCGCACCGGCTGCGCACCCCGCTGACCGTGCTCCGTCTGGACGCCGAGGCGCTGGAGTCCGACGACACCAGCGTGGGCACGTTCAGCGAGGCGGAACTGGACCGCCGGCGCACCATCCGCCGGATCCGGCAGGCGATCGTCACCCTCGAGGGCGAGATCGACGTACTGATCAAGACCACCCGCAAGGCGGTCACCCACGAGACCGGGCCAGCCATGTGCGACGTCAGCGAGGTGGTCCGGGACCGGATGGTGTTCTGGGCGGCGCTCGCCGGCGACCAGAACCGCCCGCACCGGGTGATCGGCGCCCAGCTGCGCATCCCCGCGCCGGTGCCGCGGGCCGAGCTGGCCGCCGCGCTGGACGCGGTGATCGGCAACGTGTTCCGGTACACCCCCCAGGGCACCGCGTTCGAGGTGGCCGTCTCCCGGCGGGACGGCTACGTGGCGATCCGGATCGACGACGCCGGGCCCGGGATCGCCAACCCCGACCGGGCGTTGCGCCGGGGCGCCAGCGACCAAGGCTCGACCGGCCTCGGGCTGGACATCGCCAAGCGGGTGGCGTTGCAGGCCAACGGTTCGGTGAGCATCGACCGGGCGCGGCTGGGCGGAGCCAGCGTGGTGATGCTGCTCGTGGACCCGGAGGCGGCGCCGCGCCAGGTCAACCGGTTCGGGCTGGTCGGCCGGATGGCCCGGGAGGCACGGGAGCAGAAGAGCACCGGCCGCCGCTGGCCCCGCCAGCGCCCCTCCGTCGGCTGAACGTCCCGGTCCGCGGCACGAACGCGGTCGCCGAACGCGCCTGCGTCACGACCGGGCCGTGCCGGGCACCGGGCCGGGCGACGCCGGTGAAGAGTCGCCGGCCGGGGCGCTGTCGGCTGGGCGGCGGCCGATGGGAGCGGCCGGCTGTGGGCCGGCGCAAGTCTTCCTTAGGCCTCGGTTAACGACGCCGCCGCACCGGCTCGGGACTGCCACGATTCAGGTACGAACCCATCAGTTCCACCGGATGTTGCCCCGTGCACCCACCGCCGGTGGAGCCGTGCGCGCGGCGGGAGAAACGGTCCCCCCACACCTGCTCCCGCCGCGCGCCCACCTCTTCCCCGCCGTCCCACCCGGCCGTTCCGCGCCATCCGGTGAAGGTCACGCTCGAACGTGGATGTAGTGGCCTCCCGGCGGCGGAAGGCCACTACATCGCGGTTCTAGCGCGATCTTGGACCGACGGGCGGCTCGGACGCCGTCGCCGCAGGTGGCGGCGGGTGCGGCCGGGCCGGTCAGCTGCGGTGGGTGGCCAGGTAGGCGTCGATCTCGGCGGTGATCCGCTGCTTTCCGGCCGGGTCGAGGAACGAGGCGGTCACCGCGTTACGGGCCAGCGCGGCCAGCCCCTCCGGGCCGACGTCCAGCAGCCGGGCCGCGACCGCGTACTCGTCGTTGAGGGTGGTGCCGAACATC
This sequence comes from Micromonospora sp. CNZ280, assembly GCF_011759515.1. Classification (NCBI taxonomy): domain Bacteria; kingdom Bacillati; phylum Actinomycetota; class Actinomycetes; order Micromonosporales; family Micromonosporaceae; genus Micromonospora; species Micromonospora sp. CNZ280. Next base: position 172,092 of record NZ_JAAOYP010000005.1, on the reverse strand, counting down.
GGCGGGTCGTCGGAGTTGATGGTGACCAGCAGCCCGGCCTCGACCAGCTGCCGCAGCGGGTGCTCGTCGAGGTTGGCCACCGCCCGGGTGCGGACGTTGGAGGTCGGGCAGACCTCCAGGGCGATCTGCCGCTCGGCCAGGTGGATGAGCAGCTCCGGGTCCTGCGCGGCGGAGATGCCGTGCCCGATCCGCTCGGCGCCGAGGTCGCGCAGCGCGTCCCAGACGGTCTGCGGGCCGGTGGTCTCACCGGCGTGCGGCACGGACCGCAGCCCGGCGGCCCGGGCCTGGTCGAAGTACGGCTTGAACTGCGGCCGGGGCACGCCGATCTCCGGGCCGCCCAGGCCGAAGCTGATCAACCCGTCCGGCTTCTCCGCGAGGCTGATCCGCAGGGTCTCCTCGGCCGCCGGCAGACCGGCCTCGCCGGGGATGTCGAAGCACCAGCGCAGCTCGATACCGAAGTCCGCGGCGGCCCGCTTGCGGGCGTCCTCGATCGCCTCGCAGAACGCCGGCGCCGGGATCCCCCGATGCACGTGCGAGTAGGGCGTGACGGTCAGCTCGGCGTAGCGGACCTGCTGGCGGGCCAGTTCCCGGGCCACCTCGTGGGTGAGTAGCCAGACGTCGTCCTGGTCCCGGATCAGGTCCACGACGGTGAGGTAGACCTCGATGAAGTGGGCGAAGTCGCGGAACGCGAAGTAGTCGGCCAGCGCCGCCGGGTCGGCCGGCACCGGGCTGCGCCCCTCGTGGCGGGCGGCCAGCTCGGCGACGATCCGGGGCGAGGCGGAGCCGACGTGGTGTACGTGCAGCTCCACCTTGGGCAGTCCGGCGATGAACGTGGGCAGGTCGGTCACAGGTTCTCCTCGGCACGGGCGCCGGTACGGGCCACGACGAAGACGCGGCGGAACGGGAAGTACACCTGACCCTGCCGCACCGGGTACGCCTGCGCGAGCCGTACCCCCAGCTCGGCCCGGAAGTCCGCCCACCCGGCGGCGTCCAGGGCGGCCCGGACGGGCCGCAGCGCGGTCCCCTCCATCCAGGCCAGCACGGGGTGGTCCGCGTCGGCGCGGGCCGGCAGCAGGTGCACGTAGGTAGTCTCCCAGGCGTCCACCGCGCAGCCGGCACCGGTCAGCAGCCGGGCGTAGTCGACCGGGTCGTCCACGGGTGCCTCGCGCAGCAGCGGGGCCAGCTCGGCGCGCCAGGCCGGGCGGCCGGCGACCTCGCGCAGCGCCCGGTGCGAGGGGGCGGCGAAGTTCCCCGGTACCTGCACCGCGAGCCAGGCCGCGGCGGGCAGCTCCCGGGCCCAGCGGGTGAGCAGTTCCCGGTGCTCGGGCACCCACTGGAGCACCGCGTTGGCGACCACCACGTCCACGTCCGGGTCGGGGTGCCAGTCCCGGACGTCGGCGACGGCGAAGCCGACCGGGGTGGCCAGCGCGGTGGCCCGTTCGATCATCTCGGGCGACGAGTCCAGCCCGACCACCCGGCTGGCCGGCCAGCGGGCGGCCAGGGTGGCGGTCAGCTGGCCGGGCCCGCAGCCGAGGTCGACCACCGCGCGCGGCCGGTCGCCCGCCACCCGGGCCAGCAGGTCGTGGAACGGCCGGGAGCGCTCGTCGCCGTAGCGCAGGTACGTCGTCGGATCCCACATGCCAGCCTCCCAAACCGTACGTCCGTCTTGTTGACCGTACGGCCGGTTGGGCGGGCCGGCAAGGGCCTCACTAGGCTCTCCGGCATGGAGCAGCGCACCTTCCACCGGCTCGGCCGGGACGTCGGCGTGATCGGCCTCGGCGCCTGGCAACTCGGCGCGGACTGGGGCACGGTCAGCGAGGACGACGCGATGGGCGTGCTCACCGCCGCCGTCGAGGCCGGCGTGACCTTCCTGGACACCGCCGACGTCTACGGCGACGGGCGCAGCGAGCAGCTGATCGGCCGGTTCCTGCGCGACCGCCCGGACGCCGGGCTGACCGTCGCCACCAAGATGGGCCGCCGGGTGCCGCAGACACCCGAGGCGTACACCCTGGCGAACTTCCGCGCGTGGACCGACCGGTCCCGGGCCAACCTCGGTACGGACACCCTCGACCTGGTCCAGCTGCACTGCCCGCCGACCGCCGTCTTCGCCGACGACCGGGTCTTCGACGCGCTGGACACCCTGGTCGCCGAGAAGCGGATCGCCGGCTACGGGGTCAGCGTGGAGACCTGCGACCAGGCACTCACCGCGATCGCCCGGCCCGGCGTGGCGAGCGTGCAGATCATCCTCAACGCGCTGCGGCGCAAGCCGCTGGAGCGGGTGCTGCCGGCCGCCGCGGCCGCCGGGGTGGGCATCATCGCCCGGGTACCGCTGGCCAGCGGGCTGCTCTCCGGCCGCTACGACGAGCACACCACCTTCGCCCCCGACGACCACCGCAGCTACAACCGGCACGGCGAGGCGTTCGACGTCGGCGAGACGTTCTCCGGGGTCGACTTCGAACTGGGGCTGGCGGCCGTACGCCGGCTGGTGCCGCTGGTCGGCGCGGACCGCACGATGGCGCAGTTCGCGCTGCGCTGGGTGGTCGACCAGCCCGGGGTCACCGTGGTCATCCCCGGCGCCCGGGACGCCGGGCAGGCCGGGCGCAACGCCGCGGTGGCGGGCCTGGCGCCGCTGTCGGCGGCCGAGCAGGCGGCCGTGCGTGAGGTCTACGACGAGCTGATCCGGCCACGGGTGCACGACCGGTGGTGAGCACGGCGGGCACCGACGGGATGCGCGTCCAGGCAGGGGTACGGCGGTGAGGGGCTGGTTCCGGCTCACCCTCGGCCTGCTCGCCGTGGTGGTCGGCGCGGTCTGGACCGTGCAGGGCCTGGGGTACGTCGACGAAAGCGTCATGACCGACCGGCGGGTCTGGGCGGTGGCCGGCCCGGTGCTCGTCCTGGTTGGACTGGTCGTGCTCTGGTTCGGCCTGCGCGCCCGCCGCCGGCGCTGACCCGGCACGCGCCCCGCCAGCCACCGGGCAACCCGCCCGACCGCAGCGAAACCGCCCCGGCCACCGCGCCAACCGAGCGATCGCGGGCTGTGGCCGGAGACGCGGAAAGCCCCGCATCCCTGGGGATACGGGGCTTCGCGTCGATCCGAGGGGCCGGATCACCCACTGGCCGACGGGGGCCGGCCGGCGCTGCTCAGATCGGGCGGACCTGCTCAGCCTGCGGGCCCTTCTGGCCCTGGGCGATCTCGAACTCCACCCGCTGGTTCTCCTCCAGCGTGCGGTAGCCGCTGGTCTGGATGGCCGAGAAGTGGACGAACACGTCAGCACCCCCGCCGTCGACGGTGATGAAGCCGAAGCCCTTGTCAGCGTTGAACCACTTCACGGTTCCCTGCGCCATGTGTATCTCCTTCTAAAACTGGCGGCCGAGCACGCCGTGCGGCCGGTTGGCCGTTTTCGAGCAGCGGCGCCTGAGGCGGCCCCCACGAAGGAGACTTCTCTCAACCCACGCCATCTCTCAACAGCGTGGAACAGCAAACCACGTACGCAAAAACTCTGCACAGCCTACCCGACGAAATTCTCCGACATGTGACCTGACGGATGCCGGAGATCCGCTGGGTGGGCGCTTACCGCCATGCGAAAGGCCCCCTTACCGACCGGCTCGGGGGCCCCACGCGAACTCGTCTCAGTCCGGCCAGTGACCGGTGAGCCGGCGTACGCCCACCGCGCCGCCACGGTCCACTGCGGCCCGGACGAGCGCGAAGATGGCGCCCTGCAACGCCGCCGCGGCCAGCACCTCGCCCCAGCCACGGTCCTCGTCGCTGGCGCTGGGCGCCTCGCCGTCGCCCGCGGTCAGCTTCCAGACCTGCCGGAAGATGGCGCCGGCGACGGTACCGGCGGCGAGGCCCAGCAGGACCCCGACCGGCTTGTACGCGGCCCTGTTGATACTCCTGCTCACCTGCGCCTCCCGCGAATGATCAACAATACGATCGCGGCGGCCACCGCGCCGGCCGCCAGCGCGGCGAGCGGCGCCGGGTTGCGCCGTACCGTCTGGCTCCGCTCCTGCGCCTGCATCCGGGCGACCTGCGCCTTCTGGGCGGCCTGCCCGCGCACCCGGGCCATGGTCTGTGCCGCCTGTTCCCGCATCCGCTCCTTCGCCTGGTCGGCCGAGGACCGCAGGCGGGCCTTGACGTCGGCCTTCGCGGCCAGCGCCTCCATCGTCTCGCCCAGCTCGACCCGGGTCCGCCGGATCTCCTCGCGGAGCGCCTCGGTGTCCGGGCCCCTGCCGTTGCCGGTCATCCCCGTCCCCTGTCCTTCACCGCGGCGGTGACCGTGTCCACGTCCGCCCGGACGCTGCGCACAGTGGCCGCGGGCACCGGCGGGACCGCACGGCTGACCTGCTTCTTGCCGATCAGGGCGAGGACACCGGCCACCACGAACAGCGCCACCGCCACGATCAGGGCGGCGAGCCAGGCGGGCATGGCCAGGTCCAGCAGCAGGATCGCGGTGGCGACCAGGGCACCGAGACCGTAGAGCGCCAGTGCCCCGCCACCGCCGAAGAGGCCGATGCCGATGCCGGCGTGCTTGCCCTTCTGGGCCAGCTCCGCCCGGGCCAGCGCCAGCTCGTCGCGGACCAGCCGGGAGATCTGCTCCGTGGCCCGCTGCACCAGCTCGGCGGTGGACGGCTCGCTCCCGTTGCGGGATGTGCGGGCGTTCGCCACGTCAGCCATGCTGTCCTCCTTTCATCATCACCGCGCTGTATGCCCGGAGTCGCCGCCCGTCAATCCTGGGTGCGACCGCCGGAGGGCCCGGACGCCGCGTCCCGCGTACCGGCCCGTGCCGGCGCGGGATCAGCGGCGTCGCGCAGCGTCCCCACCTATCGCCCGGTCAAACTTCCCGAGCCGGCGGGACGGACGCGCTCCGCGCAGGCGGCACCATCCATGCCCACCCCTCCCAACGCCCCCCACCCCGTCAGGTCACGACGGGCCGCACGACCGAGCCCCCGGCCGCAGCGGCCGGGGCTCGTGGGGAGGGATCGGTGGCGGTCAGCGGCGGACGTCGGCCGGTTCCTCCGGGCCGACGAACGCCTCGCTGCGCGCGTCGCCGTCGTCGCTGCCGCCGAACACGCGGGCGTCGTCGGGCGGGTCACCCTCCACCCGGCGGCGGACCGGCCGGCGCGGCTGCGCCCACTGCCACGGCAGGCTGCCGCCCGCGTCGCCGACCTCGGCGCGCAACCGGGGCAGGGCGGTCGGGCGCTGGTCCCGCACCCAGGCCACCAGGTGCTCGCGCACCAGGCAGCGCAGGTCCCACAGGCTGCCCGCGTCGGCGGCGCTGACCAGCGCGCGGACGGTGATCGTGCCGCCGGTGGCGTCGGTCACCTGGAGGACGCAGACCCGGCCGTCCCACAGGTCGCTGCTCTCCACAAGCCGGCGCAGCTCCTCCCGCATCGCCTGCACGGGGATCGCCCAGTCCACGTCGAACTCGGCGGTGCCCAGCACCGCCGCCTCGGTGCGGGTCCAGTTCTGGAACGGGGTGCTGGTGAAGTACGAGGTGGGCAGGATGAGCCGCCGGTCGTCCCAGATCTGGACCACCACGTAGGTCAGCGTCAGCTCCTCGACCCGGCCCCACTCCCCCTCGACGACGACGACGTCGTCGAGGCGTACCGCGTCGCTGACGGCGAGCTGGAGGCCGGCGAAGACGTTGCCCAGCAGGCTCTGCGCGGCCAGCGCGGCGACCACACCGGCGACACCGGCCGAGGTCAGCACGCCGGCGCCGATGCCGCGCACGCTGGGGAAGGTCATCAGCATCACGCCGACGGTCAGGATGACGATCACCGCGATGGTCAGCCGGCGCAGCATCACCACCTGGGTCCGCACCCGGCGGGCGTGCCGGTTGTCCGGCACGTCCACCCGGAACCGGGCGAGCGCGGTGTCCTCGAACACCACCAGCAGCGCGGCCACCAGCCAGGCCGCGCTGGCGATGACCGCGAGCACCAGCAGGTGCAGCAGCGCCTGCCGCCAGTCGGTGCCGATCGCGTACCCGGTGCTGAACCGGACGGCGAACTGGACCGCGAGCACCGTGGCGGCCACCTGGAACGGGCGGTGCGCGTGCTCGGTGAGCTCGGTCATCAGCAGCGAGCGCCGGCCGAGCCGGCGGATCACCCGGTGCACCACCTCGACCAGGGTGAGCGCAATCGCCGCCGCGACGAGCGCGGCGACGACGGTACCGAGGTAACTCTGCACAGGTACTAATCCCTCCAACCGGGCGGTGGCGCTACGGGCAAAGGCCCAATGGTGCCCGGCTGACCCGAAATCGACCAGTTCAGACCTTCCGGTAGCGGGACTGGAGGAAGCAGAAGATGCCGAAGGCGGCGATGCCGAGGGCGACCAGGGTGAGCAGCAGCTGGCCGTAGGACTGCTCACGCAGCGTACGCAGCGCGGCGTCCAGGCCGCGGGCCTTCTCCGGGTCGTAGTTCACCGCGGCCACGATCACCAGCAGGCCCGCGATGCCGTACGCGATGCCCTTGGCGACGTAGCCGGCGATGCCGAGCCGGCGGGCCAACTGCCGGGTGCGGGGCCGCATCTCGCCGACCTTGAGGTGCTTCTCGAAGCGCTTGACGAGCCCGTAGATCACCAGACCGACGCCGATCGCGGCGAGAACCAGCCCGGCCAGGCCGACCAGCCAGCGGCCGCCGCTGGACTCCATCGCCCGTCCGGTGAGCGCCTCCTGCTGGTCGGCGCTGTTGGAGCCGGCGTCGGAGCACACCTTGTAGGCGGTCCAGGCGAAGTAGAGGTAGACGAGGGTCCGGCCGAGCGACGCCAGCCGCTCCCAGACCCGTTCCTCGCCCCGCTCGGCGCGGTGCCCGACGGCCGCCTCCAGCGCCTGCCAGATGGCCATCGCGAGCAGGCCGACGGCGATCGCGCCGACCAGGAACGTGCCCAGCGGCTGGGCGGCGAGGGTACGCAGCGCACCGGACTGGTCGCCGTCGTCGGCGGAGTTGCCGAACGCGATCTGCAGCGCCAACCAGGCGAACAGCAGGTGCACGATCCCGTAGCCGATGAAACCGACCCGGGCCAGTAGTTCGAGCCACCGGTTGTTCGCCGTGGCGGCGGTGGCTTCCGCGTTCCAGGTGAGTGACATGGCGCCACAATCTCCGAACGCGAAGATTTCCAAACGTCGGGCCACCGCCGCCCGCGGCGGGTCAGCCGCCGGAACCCTGCGTAACGCGGATCTTGACCTCCTGGTCGGTGACGCTGTCCAGGGTGACCGACAAGCCGGCCACCTCGGCGGCCTGCTGGCCGGTGAGCAGGGTGACCTGCTCACCGGCGACCTCGATGGTCACCTGGTCGTCCTGGGCGCCGACCAGCTTGGCCTCCACCCCGAGGATGCTGGCACTCGCGTCGACGCCGCGGTCGAACGTGACAGTGCAGGAGCCGGCGATGCTGCAGTCGGTGGAGGCGCCCTCGGAACTGCAGCCGGCGAGCACGGCGACGCCGAGCGCCAGGCCGGCCAGCAGGCCGGCGGCCCGGCGGGTGGGGGTCAGCGGGAAGTCAACGCGTCGGTTCGTCACCCGGCCAAGGGTACGAGACACCGGCGACCCCGGCCGCGCGTGGTGATCAAGGCGCCCGCCCACCCGGCCACGCTCCTGCCGGCGTGGCCGCTGCTCGCGGGTCGGGTTAGGGTCCCGGGCATGCCGTTCGACATCGCCCGGACCCGGGCCGCCTACCCCGCCCTGGCCGAGGGCTTCGTCCACCTCGACGGGGCCGGAGGCACCCAGACCGCCGGCCCGGTGATCGACGCGGTGAGCGCGGCGATGCGGACGGCGACCGGCAACCGCAGCGCCGCGTTCACCCCCGGCCGGCGGTCGCTGGAGCAGGTGGCGGCGGCCCGTGCCGCGGTGGCCGACCTGCTCGGCGCGGAACCCGACGGGGTGGTGCTCGGCCCGAGCGCGACCGCGCTCACCTACACCCTGGCCCGTACGCTCGGCGCCGGCTGGCGTCCGGGCGACGAGGTGGTGGTCTCCCGGCTCGACCACGACGCGAACGTGCGCCCGTGGGTGCAGGCCGCCGAGGCGGCGGGCGCCACCGTGCGCTGGGCGGAGTTCGACCGGGACACCGGCGACCTGCCCGCCGGCCAGTACGCCGACCTGGTCGGCGAGCGGACCCGGCTGGTCGCGGTGACCGCCGGCAGCAACGCCGCCGGCACCGTCCCGGACGTGGCCGCGATCGCCAAGACCGCGCACGCGGTGGGCGCCCTGGTCTGCGTCGACGGGGTGCACGCGGTGCCGCACGGCCCCACCGACCTCGCCTCGCTGGGCGCCGACTTCCTGGTCACCAGCGCCTACAAATGGTCCGGGCCGCACCTGGCGGCGATGGCCGCCGACCCGGCCCGCTGGGAGCGGCTGCACCCGGCGAAGCTGCTGCCCTCCTCGGACGCCGTGCCGGACCGCTTCGAGTTCGGCACCCCCAGCTTCCCGCTGCTGGCCGGGGTCGCCGCCGCGGTGGACCACCTGGCCGGGCTGGACCCGACCGCCACCGGCACCCGCCGGGAGCGGCTGCGGGCCAGCCTCGCCGCCGCGCAGGCCTACGAGGAGTCGCTGCTGGACCGGTTGCTGGCCGGCCTGGCCGCGCTGCCCGGGGTGCGGGTACTCGCCGCGCCGGCCCGCCGCTGCCCGACGGTCTCGTTCCGCGTCGACGGGCTCTCCCCCGCGCAGACCCAGGCCGCCCTCGGCCAGGCGGGCTGCTGCCTCTCCGCCGGCGACTACTACGCCTACGAGTACTTCGAGGCGCTCGGGCTGCGCGACAGCGGCGGAGCGGTGCGGGCCAGCATCTACCACTACAACACCGCCGACGAGGTGGACCGGTTGCTCACGGAACTGGGCCGGCTGGCCGACGCCGGGGGCAGAATGGCCGGGTGAGCACCCTGGTCGAGGACAATCCCGCCAAGCACCGCTTCGAGATCCTGGTCGACGACGCGTTGGCCGGGTTCACCGCCTACCTACCGCGCGGCGAGGTGCTGGTCTTCACCCACACCGAGGTGGAACCGAGGTTCCAGGACATGGGCGTGGGCGCGGCGCTGATCCGGGCCACCCTGGACCAGGTGCGCGAGCGCGGCGGCCGGGTGGTGCCCCGGTGCCCGTTCGTGGCCGCCTTCATCGACCGCCACCCCGAGTACGCCGACCTGGTCACCGAGGTCCCCTGACCGGCTCTGCTCCGCCCCGGCGGCGCGACGGGGCGGGTCGTCACCTCCCGACAGCGTGATACCTCAGCGTCATCGTGATGACTCTGAGGTATCACGTGCGTTCCCGGTACGGCCCCGCCACCCCGGCACATCGACCCGGTCGGCGCGGCCATCCGGCCCGGCGGCTGGTCAGCGGCCGGCGAGCAGGTCGGCGGCGGCGCGGGCGCCGGCCCGGGTGGCGCCGTGCGTGGCGACGTGCACCGCCCCGGTGACCAGCGCGGGCACCCCCAGCTCCACCACCACCGCGTCCGGCCGGGCGGCCAGCGCCCGGTCCACCGCGGCCCGCATCCAGCCGTGCCGGTGCAGGTCGCGCACCACGAGCACGACCGGCCGGTCGCCGGCGGCGGCGGTCGGGTCGGCGGGCACCGCCGCCTCGGCGTAGCGGACCGTGGTGGTGCCGGGCAGCAGATCGGCCAGCGGGGCGCCGATGCCCCACGGGGTCTCCGCACCGATGGCGATGTTTCGGGGCGGTTCGAACTCCACCACGTACGCGGCTGCGGCCAGCGGCAGCGCGCCGCGACCGGCGGGGGCGGTGGTGACCCGCAGCGCCCGGCGGGCGGCGGCCAGCCCGACGGCCGAGCCGTCGACGCCGGTGGCGGGTCGGGGCGGTCGGTCGGCACGCGCGGCCACGGTCCAGGCGGCGAGCTGACCGACCCGCTTGGCCGCCTCGGCGAGGCGCTCCTCGGGCAGCTCACCGGAGACCACCGCGGCGACGATGGCGTCCCGCAGGTCCCGGGCGGCGGCCTCGTCGGCCCGCTCACCGCCGATGCAGATCGCGTCGGCGCCGGCGGCGAGCGCGCGTACCGCCGCGCCAGCGAAGCCGTACCGGTCGGCGACCGCGCGCATCTCGACCGCGTCGGTGACCACCACGCCGCTGAAGCCCAGCTCGTCGCGGAGCAGGCCGCTCAGGATCCGGTCGCTGAGGGTGGCCGGCAGCTCCGGGTCCAGCGCGGGGACCAGCAGGTGACCGGTCATCACCGCCTGCACCCCGGCGGCGACCGCGGCCCGGAACGGGGCCAGCTCCACGGCGTCCAGCCGGGCCCGGTCGCCGGCGATCAGGGGCAGGTCGTGGTGCGAGTCGACCCGCGTGTCGCCGTGCCCGGGGAAGTGCTTGGCGCAGGCGGCCACCCCGCCGGACTGCAGGCCGCGCACCCAGGCGGCGGTGTGCCGGGCGACCAGCGCCGGATCGGCGCCGAACGACCGGACGCCGATCACCGGGTTCGCCGGGTTGGAGTTGACGTCGGCGTCCGGGGCGTAGTCCAGGGTGATCCCGAGCCCGGCGAGCTCGCCGCCCAGGTCGCGGGCGACCTCCTCGGTCAGCGCCGGGTCGTCGACCGCGCCCAGGGCGTGGTTGCCCGGGCGGGAGCTGCCGAGCCCGGACTCGATCCGGGTGACGTCGCCGGCCTCCTCGTCGATCGCGACGATGACGTCCGGCCGCTCGGCGCGCAGCGTGGCGGTGAGCGCGGCGACCTGCGCCGGGTCGACCACGTTGCGGGCGAAGAGGACCACCGAGCCGAGGCCCTCGCCGAGCCAGCGGCAGATCCAGGGGGGCGGGGCGGTGCCGACGAATCCGGGCTGCAGGACGGCGGACGCCAGTGCCGCCAGGTTGCCCGTTCGCTCGATCATGCAGCCCCCCGTACCCCCGTCCGCACCGCCCGTGGCGGCCCCGCCACCCGGCGGTGCTGCCATGGTCACATCGGTGGATCAAATAGTCAATAAACCTTACAGTTGCCCCCGCGGCGGGAGCTGGGGAGAGTGCGGGGATGGATCCCGCACTGCTGGCCGACGCGACGAGCCCGGCCGACGTCCCCGGCGTACGCCTGCTCGGCGTGGTGGTGGGCGGCCTGCTGCTGCTGGCCGCGATCCGGGCCATGTTCCGGCGCTGACCGCCGGGGCGGTGCCGCCGGGTGTGGCCGGCGACCGCCGGGGTACCGGTTCCCTCGTTGACCAGGTGCGTGGCGCGACCGCGACGCGGCGGAGGGAAACCATGAAGATCGGATACTTCCTGTCCTGTGAGGAGTTCACGCCGGCCGAGCTGCTGGAGCAGGCGCGCGGCGCCGAGCGGGCCGGCTTCGAGGCACTGTGGATCTCCGACCACTACCACCCGTGGGTGGACGCGCAGGGGCAGAGCCCCTTCGTCTGGTCGATGATCGGCGCGCTCAGCCAGGTCTGCCGACTGCCGGTGACCACCGCGGTCACCTGCCCGACCGTGCGGATCCACCCGGCGGTGCTCGCCCAGGCGGCGGCGACCAGCGCGGTGCTGCACTCCGGCCGGTTCGTGCTCGGCGTGGGCTCCGGCGAGGCGCTCAACGAGCACATCCTCGGCGACGCCTGGCCGCAGGCCGACGTGCGGCTGGAGATGCTGGAGGAGGCGGTCGCGGTGATCCGCGAGCTGTGGCGGGGCGGCTTCGTCAACCACCACGGCCGGCACTACACGGTCGAGCACGCCCGGATCTACACGCTGCCGGGCAGCCCGCCGAAGGTCTACGTCTCCGGCTTCGGCCCGAAGGCGGTCGACCTGGCGGCCCGGATCGGCGACGGCTACGTCAGCACCATCCCCGACGCCGAGCTGGTCCGCCGGTTCCGCGACGGCGGCGGGGGCGACAAGCCGTGCCAGGCCGGCTTCAAGGCCGCGTACGCGGACAGCGAGGAGGAGGGCATGGGCATCGCGTACGAGCGGTGGCCGAACTCCGGGGTGCCCGGCGAGCTGTCCCAGGTGCTCCCCTCGCCGCGGCACTTCGAGCAGGCCGCCCAGCTGGTCAAGCCGGAGATGATGAAGGAGTCCTTCGTCTGCGGCAACAGTGCCGAGGCGCACCTGGAGATGATCGACCAGTACGCCACGGCCGGCTTCGACGAGGTCTACGTGGCCAACACCGGCCCGAACTCGGCCGGCCTGTTCGACCTCTACCAGCGCGAGGTGCTCCCCCGGCTGCGCTGACCCGCGGCCACCCCGGTCCCGGGTCCCGGCGACGGGCCCGGGACCGGGCGCGACCGGGCGCCGGGACCGCCCGCGACCGGGCGCCGGGACCGCAGGTCGCCGGGGGTGGTGATCTCCCCGCTGCTCGCCCTGCAACAGGACCAGATCGCGGCGCTCAACGAACGCCAGCGGCCGGAGCTGCGTGCGGTACGGACCAGCTCGGACGAGTCGTCCGCCCAGCAGGCGGAGGCGATCGCCGGGATCCGCGCCGGCCGGGCGGAGTTCCTCTTCATCACCCCGGAACAGCTCGCCAACCCGGACCGGATGGCCGAGGTCCGGTCGCTGCGCCCCGGACTGGTGGCGATCGACGAGGCGCACTGCATCTCCGCCTGGGGCCACGACTTCCGCCCGACTACCTGGCGCTCGGCCACCTCGTCAAGGGCATCGGCCGGCCGCCGGTGGTCGCGCTGACCGCCACCGCCTCCCCGCCGGTACCGCCACCCGGAGTGGGGGCCCGGGCTGGTGCTCAGCTACGACGACGACCGGATGACGGTTCTCTTCGACGAGGTGGGGTACAAGACCCTGTCCGTCAGCGTGGTGTCCGAACAGGGCCTGTTGACACTGGACTAGCCTCAATGCCGGGTAGTTAAGGGTCTGGGCTGGTCGTCAAGGCAGGTCCGGCGAGGATGTTGAGGCTGAGGGTGGCTTGGTAGGTGCGTCGGTCGATGTTCGGGCCGCGGGCGTTGTATTTGGAGATCGCTCGTTTGACGGTGCGGGCGTTGACGCGTAGCCGCCGCTCAGGCAGCAGGTTGTCCAGGACGAGACGGCCGATCTTGCCGACCAGGTCGATGACGGTGCCGGCGATGACGCCGGCGGCGTGGACGACCTGATCACGGGCGGCGTTGAGGGCGATGGTGAAGCTGGCCCGGTCGGGGTCGGTGCCGGTCTGGCCGTTGGTGGCGTCGGTCATCGCGGTGCGCAAGATCTGGTAGGTGACCAGCAGAGCGTGGATTTCCTGGTCGACGCCGGCCGGGGTCCGGGCCCGTAACACCCGGCCGCCGAGGATGCTGGACTTGATCTCCAAGTAGGCGGTCTCGATCTCCCACCGCTCGTGATACAGCCGCAGCATCGCGGTGGCCGGGTAGGCGTCCGGGTCCAGCAGCGTGGTGATCAGGCGGTAGATGCCGGTGACCGTGCCAGTCTTGGTGGCGATGCTGATCTCGGCGTCGATGACCCGGACCGGCTGGCCACCGAACACCGATCGGTAGGAGCCGTCCCGCCAGCGGTGCAGGACCGGCATCTTCGGGCCGCCGCGGCCGGTCTTGGCCCGCACCAGCAGGTGCGCCTGGCGGCCGGTCACGAGCTTGAGTAGGTGCCCGGCGGCGAAGTTACGGTCGGCCAGCAGCAGCACCCCGGCGGGCAGCCGGGCGAGCAGATCCTTGGCGTAGGTGCTCTCCCCGGCGGTGATCGGCCCGAACACCGCGTCCATCACCGACCGGGTACCGCACGCCATGACCGTGACCAGCCGCAGCATCGGATAGCTGGACCCGCCCGTGCGGCCCCCGCGCTGCTTGCTGAACCGGGCCAGGTTCGCCGCGCTGTCCGCGACGCTCAGCGTGGTGCCGTCGATCGCGCAGACCAGCAGGCCGCGCCAGCGTACCGGCCCGGCCAGACTGGCCGCCGGCCCGCGCAGCAGATCGAACAACGCCCGCAACGGCGCCGGACCGACCCGGCGGCGGGCCTTGGTCAACGCGGCCTCGCTCGGGTCCGCGACCGGCAGCCCATCGAGACCGGCGACCAGCCGCTGCCACACCTGCCGATACCCCAACTCGGTGAACAAACAGCCCGCCAACAGCAGATACACCACCACCCGCGAAGGCAGATCCCGCACCCGCCGCTGGGTACAGCGGACCTGCGCGAGAACCGCATCGATCATCTCGAACGGCACCTGCTGGGTCAGCTCACCCAAATGACCCGGCGCGAACGGACCTGCCCCGACCCGGACCACACGCGTAATGACAGACTGAACAGACAGCGGGACTCCCGGCGGTAAGGCATGTCTTGGCGGACGTACCTCTCTACCGGAGTCCCGCTGCCGGTACCTGCACCAACACGCCCTCTTGACCAGCCACCGCCGCGCTTAACTACCCGGCATTGGGACTAGCCTGGGCCGGGCGCCGTCGCCGGGGCCGGGCCCACGGACGTGAACGACGAGCAGGACAGGCGGAAGGGGCGTTGCCGTGATCGAGCAGCCGGCGTACACCGGGTTCGGTTTCTCCGACGAGGAGTGGGGGCTGCTGGTCGGCCTGCCGCAGTCGGTGCTGACCGCGGCGAGCGCCGCCGAGTCGGACGGCACCCGGCGCACCCGGGCCGAGAACGCGGCCGGGCTGGAGACCGTGTCGGCCGGCCGCGAGTCGGCCAGCCCGCTGGTCGCGGCGGTGGCCGGCGAGATCGTCACCCGGGTCGGCGACCCGGAGGCCGGCGAGGAACTGCCGGTCATCGAGCCGGCGAACCCGCAGGCGATGATCGACGACGTGCTGGCCCGGGCGAAGGAGGCCGCCGCGCTGCTGGCCCAGCGGGTGGACGAGGGGCAGGCCGGGGCGTACAAGCACTGGCTGGTGGAGATCGCCGACCAGGTGGTGGGCGCGGCGTCCACCGGCGGCATCCTGGGCCTCGGCGGGGACGTGGTCAGCCCCTCCGAGCGGCGGTTCCGGGACCGGCTCTCGCAGGTCCTCAACGACTGACCGGACACGGACGCAGGCGGCGCCGGACCAGGGTCCGGCGCCGCCGTCGTGTGTGCCGGCTCAGCCGACCCGCCGCCGGAACAGCACCGCGGCGAGCGCCATCGCCACCAGCAGGATGCCGAGGCACCAGGCCACCGCCCGGGCCGGCGCGGAGCCGGCCGGGGTGTCCAGCAGCAACGCCCGCAGCGTCTCGATGACCGGGGTGACCGGCTGGTGGTCGGCGAACCCGCGCAGCCAGCCCGGCATGGTCTCCACGGGGACGAACGCGCTGCTCGGGTAGGGCAGGAACATCACCAGGAAGGTGAACCCGCTGGCGGCCTCGGGCGTGCGGGCCAGCAACCCGAACGCCGCCGACAGCCAGGAGACGGCGAGCAGGAACAGCACCAGCACGCCGAGGGCGGCCAGCCAGTGCAGCGGGTCGCGGGTCGGCCGGAAGCCGATGGCGACCGCCACCGCGAGCACCAGCACGGTGGAGACCAGGTTGCGCGCCACGCTGGCCACCACGTGGCCGGCGAGGATCGCGGTGGCGCTGACGTCCATGGTGCGGAACCGCTCCACCACCCCGTTGGTGAGGTCGGTTGTCACGCTCACCGCCGTGCCGGCCGCGCCGAAGCCCGCACAGAGCAGCAGCACGCCGGGGACCACGTAGGTGACGTACGCACTGCCGGTGTCGATCGCGCCGCCGAAGAGGTAGACGAAGAGCACCATCAGGATCACCGGCAGCAGCAGCGACGTGAGCAGCGCGTCGACGTTGCGGCGGGACAGCCGTACGCAGCGGCCGATCATCACGGTGGCGCCGGCCCGGCGCGCGGTCAGCTCAGACATGGGCGACCTCCCGGTCGGCGTTCACCGGTCGCCCGGTGAGGGTGAGGAAGACATCGTCGAGGGTGGCGCTGCGCACGGTGAACGCGGCCACCGCCCGCCGGTCCGGGTCCACCTCGTCGAGCAGGTCGCGGATGCCCGGCGCGCCGCCGTCGGTGGCCACCTCGAGTTCCCGCCGGGCCGGGTCCCGATGGGTCACCCGGTCGCCGAGTCCCCGGTCGACCGCGGCGAAGCCGGCCGCGTCTCGCATGGTCAGGTGCAGGCGCTGCGCGCCGTACCGTCGCTTCAGCTCGGCGGCGGTGCCCTCGGCGGCGAGCCGGCCGCCGTGCAGCACCGCGACCCGGTCGGCGAGCCGGTCGGCCTCCTCCAGGTACTGGGTGGTGAGCAGCACGCTCACGCCGGTCGCGGCCAGTTCGCCGACCACGTCCCAGAGCGCCTGCCGGCTGCGCGGGTCCAGGCCGGTGGTCGGCTCGTCGAGGAAGATCACCGAGGGTTCGCCGACCAGGCTGGCGGCCAGGTCGAGCCGGCGGCGCATCCCGCCGGAGTAGGTGACCACCCGGCGCCCGGCCGCGTCGACCAGGTCGAACCGCTCCAGCAGTTCGTCCGCCCGCCGGCGGGCCCCCGCCCGGCTCAGCCCGGCGAGCCGGGCCATCATCTCCAGGTTCTCCCGGCCGGTCTGGCCGTCGTCGACCGCCGCGTGCTGGCCGGCGAGGCTGATCACCCGCCGTACCCGTCGCTGGTCGCGGACCACGTCGTGCCCGTCCACCCGGGCGGTGCCGCCGTCCGGCGCGGTCAGCGTGGCCAGGATCCGCACCGTCGTGGTCTTGCCCGCCCCGTTCGGGCCGAGCAGCGCGTGGACGGTACCCCGGGCGACCCGCATGGTCAGCCGGTCGAGTACGGCGACGCCGCCGTACGACTTGCACAGGTCGACGGTCTCCACCGCCGGAGGCGCTGTCATGTCTCACCCTCCGTGTTCTGCGTATAGCATACGCTTTACTGCGTAAACCATACGCAGAAGCTAGGATGGCGGTCAAGCCCCGGACCGAGAGGTGAGGATGAGCGACTCCGACGTCGACCTGCCCGAGAGCATCGAGCTCGCCTGGGGCCTACGCGAACGCCCCGGCAAGGGGCCGAAGCGGAGCCTCACCCTGGAGCAGGTGCTCGCCGCCGGCATCCGGGTCGCCGAGGCAGACGGTCTCGCCGCGGTGTCGATGAGCCGGGTGGCGAGCGAACTGGGCGTGGCCACCATGTCGCTCTACCGCTACGTGCCGGCCAAGCACGACCTGCTCGAACTGATGGCGGACGCCGCGTACGGGCCGCCGCCGGAAACCCGCCGGCCGGACGAGGGTTGGCGGCCGGCGCTGGCCCGGTGGGCCGCGGGCAACATCGAGGCCATCCACCGCCACCCGTGGATCCGGCACGTGCCGGTCGGCGGCCCGCCGATGGGCCCGAACGGAGTGCGCTGGCTGGAACACGGGCTGGCCGCGCTGCGCGGCACCGGCCTGCGCGGCGACGAGCGGGTCTCCACCGTCATGCTGGTCAGCGGGTACGCCCGCAACTGGGCGAGCCTCACCGCCGACATCACCGAGGCGGCGGCCCGAGCCGGGCAGAGCGCCGAGGAGCTGGGCGTGCGCTACTGGCAGCAGTTGGAGCGGCTCACCCGGGGCGGCTCCTACCCGGAGATCCGGCAACTGCTCACCGAGGAGATCGTCGAGAACAGCGAGGAGTTCGACGCCGAGTGGCGGTTCGGCCTCGACCGGCTGCTCGACGGCATCGAGGCCCTCGTCCGGGCCCGGTCCGCCGCCTGAGCCCCGGCTCCGCCCGGCGCGCCCGACCCGGCCGCCCGCCTGGCCCGTCTCGACGGGTTGGACGAGAATGTCCCGGGACCGGGCGAGGAGATCCAGATGGCGGCACTTCAGGTCGAGTTGGTGGACACCACAGTGGTGTCACCGGCCGACCGCTTCCCGCTGTTCGTCGAGATCGCCGGCCGGGCGTCCGCGCCGGTCGCCCTCACCAGCGACCACGCCGACGACTTCCGCGGCCGGGCCCGCACGGTCGCCCTGGGCGGCGTCGCGCTCACCCGGTTCCGGTACCAGTCGCTGGTCGGCCGGCGGACCCCGCGGCTCATCCGCCAGGCGGACCCGGAGGTCTTCCAGGTCGCCCTGACCATGAGTGGGCGGTCGTCGATCAGCGCCAACCGGCACGGGACCGCGATACCGGTGGGCGACTTCACCCTGATCGACTGGGGCCGCCCACACACGCTGGAGCACGCCGGAGCGGCCGGCGGAACCGACCCGGCCGCCGCGGTCACCGCCGTCGTCCCGCGTACGCTGCTGCCGCTCGACCCGGACCGGGTGGCCCACCTCACCGCGGCCCGGATGTCCGGCTCGGACGGTCCCGGCCTGCTCCTGGCCCGGCACCTGCACCACGTCACCGGGCATCCCGAGCAGTTCCGGCCGACCGACGCGCCGTACCTGGCCGAGGTCACCGTGAGCCTGGTCGCCGCCCTGCTGGCCCGCCACCTCGACGTCGAGGACCGGCTGCCGGTGGACGTCCGCCAGCGGGCGCTGCTGAGCCAGGTCCGCGACTTCATCGAGCGGCACCTGGACGACCCGGCGCTGAGCCCGCAACTGGTCGCCGACGCCCACCACGTCTCGCTCCGTACGCTGCACCGGCTCTTCCAGGCCGAGGACGAGACGGTGGCCGGCCTGATCCGGGCCCGCCGGCTGCACCGGTGCCGGCGCGAGCTGGCCGATCCGCTGCAGCGGCGGCAGCCGGTGCACCTCATCGCCCGGCGCTGGGGGTTCACCGACAAGGCACACTTCAGCCGGATCTTCCGGGCCGAGTACGGGCTGAGCCCGCGGGCTTACCGGGAGTCGCACCGAGGTGGGCCGCCGCCGAGCTGACCCGCGGACGGCACGGATGGTCAACCGGAGCGGGCCGGGTGCGGGCGGCCCCGGCGTGGACAATGGGGTGCCGCACGACAGGAGGAGCGGATGCTGCACCAGAGCACCGTCGACACCACACACGTGGCGCCGGCCGACCGGTTCGGCATGTGGCTCGACCTGGTCGCGCGCTCCACCGCGCCGCTGCGGATCCGCACCGAGCACACGCACGACTTCCCGGCCCGGGCCGAGTTCATCGACCTGGGGCCGATCCAGCTGGCCACCTACCGGTACCCCTCGCTGGACGCCACCCGCACCCGCAAGCTGGTCCGCCAGTCGGACCCGGAGTGCTACCTGCTGGCGCTGACCGTGGACGGCGAGAGCGCGGCCAGCCAGGCCGGCCGGCGCAGCGCCCTGCGGCCGGGCGAGTTCACCTTCTACGACGGCTCCCGCCCGCACGACGTCAGTCACCAGGGCGCGGAC
Organism: Micromonospora sp. CNZ280; assembly: GCF_011759515.1. NCBI lineage: Bacteria > Bacillati > Actinomycetota > Actinomycetes > Micromonosporales > Micromonosporaceae > Micromonospora > Micromonospora sp. CNZ280. Next base: position 153,056 of record NZ_JAAOYP010000005.1, on the reverse strand, counting down.
CACGGGCGGCGGTTGGCGAACTCGCTCGTGGCGATCATCCCGCACAACGCGCTGCCGCTGCCCCCGCAGCGGCTGAGCCCGCTGCTCGGCGGCCGGATGTCCGGCACCGACGGGGTCGGCGCGCTGCTGGCCCAGTACCTGCTCCAGGTGACCACCCATCCCGAGCAGTACCACGCCAGCGACACCGCCCGGCTCGGCACCATCGGGCTCGACCTGGCGTCCACCATGCTCGGCCGGCACCTGGTGGCCGAGGACGCCGTGCCGGCCGAGGTGCGCCGCCGGGCCCTGCTCACCCAGATCCAGGCGTACGTCCAGCGACACCTCGGCGACGCGACGCTGAACCCCCAGCTGATCGCGGACGCCCACCACATCTCTTTGCGGACGCTGCACCGGCTCTTCGAGGCCGAGGAGTCCACGGTCGCCGGATACGTGCGCGACCTGCGGCTGGCCCGCTGCCGCCACGACCTGCTCGACCCGGCCCTGCGCCAGCAGCCGATCCAGGCCATCGCGGCACGCTGGGGATTCCGCGACAAGGCTCACTTCAGCCGGGTGTTCCGGGCCGCCCACGGGATGGCGCCGCAGACCTGGCGCAGCGCGCGGGCCGAGCCGGCACGGATCATCAACAGCTCGGCGTCCGCGGTCAACTCGGACCCGGCAGACTGAGCCGCGACGCGGTCGATCCGCCGGCGCTGCCGCCCGGCGCGGTCGCCCGCGAACGGGGGCCGTGGCGAGGCGCCCGCCGTCCGTGGCGGCGGGCGGTCGCCCGGTGTCCGTCCGAAAGGACCTCCTGACCCCGGCTCCGCCACGCCTCCCCAGGGCCGTCGGCGGAGCCGGTCAGGCCTCCTCCAACAGCTCCAGCACCACCCGCTCGGCCTCCTCGCGCGGCGCGTCGCGCTCCACCCGAACCAGGACGCCGTCGTGGTAGAGGTCGACCACCCGCGGGTCGACGTACGAGGTGCGGGCCACCGTCGGGGTGTTGCCGAGCAACTCGGCGACCTCCCGCATCACCGCGGCGACCGCCCGCTTGCGGGCGGTGGCGGAACGCTGCGCCCCGGCCGTGCCGAGCTGGGTCGCCGCCAGCACGGTGGCGTGCCAGGTACGGAAGTCCTTCGCGGTCATCTCCCCGCCGCTGGCGTCGCGCAGGTAGTCGTTCACCTCGTCGCTGCGCACGTCCCGCCAGTCCCGGCCGTCCCAGTAGCCGAAGAGCCGGTCCGCCCGGCGCCGCCGGCGACGCAGGTTGGTCAGCACCCGGCACAGCTCCGGGTCCTCGATCCGGCGGACCTGCTCGATGCCACCCTTGGCCGGGAACTCGAAGACCACGCAGCCGCCCCGGGACCGGGCGTGCTCCGGGCGTAGGGTGGCCACCCCGAAGGTGGGGTCGTCGCCGGCCGCGTACTGGTCGCTGCCGACCCGGAACATGCCCATGTCCAGCAGCCGGGTGACCGTGGCCAGCACCCGGTCCCGGCACAGGCCCCGGCAGCTCAGGTCCGCCGTCACCCGCTTGCGCAGCACCGGCAGCCGGCGGGCCACCTCCAGCACGTGGTCGAACTTCGCCTCGTCCCGCTTCCGCCGCCAGAACGGGTGGTAGAGGTACTGCTTGCGCCCGGCCGCGTCGATGCCGGTCGCCTGGATGTGCCCGTTGGGGTACGGCGAGATCCAGACGTCCTGCCAGGCCGGCGGGATGACCAGCTCACCCAGCCGAGCCAGCTCGTCGGGGTCACGGACCGGCTCACCGGCCGGGTCGACGAAGAGCCAGCCCTGGCCGCGCCGGCGACGCCCGTACCCCGGCCTGCCCGGATCACTACGCCGCAAGCGCACCGGAGACCCGCACCGCCCGTTCCGCCTCGTCCACGGCGGCCAGCACCTCATCGACGCCGACGGCCGCCAACCTCGGGTGGCTTCCTACCCCGTCCCACGCCGGGTCATCCCTGCTCGCGGCCCAGATCACCCGGTGCCAGGGCCGGTCCGGCGGTGGCCCCCACCGGGCCGGGGGCACCGGACCGAAGAGCACCACCGACGCGGTGCGGTAGCCGGTGGCGAGGTGCGCCACGCCGGTGTCGCCGCTGACCACCAGCCGGGCGTACGCGACCAGGGCGGCCAGGTCGCCGAGGTCGGTCGCGCCGGCGAGCACCGCGTCGTCGGGCAGCCCGGCGAGCCGCGCGACCCGCTCGGCGACGCGCCGCTCGTCGGCGCTGCCGGTCACCACCACCCGGTGCCCGCGCTGGGTCAGCTCGCGGCCCAGCGCGGCGAATCGCTCGGGTGGCCACCGCTTCGCCACGATCTTGGAGCCCGGGTGCAGGACGGTGGCCCCGGTCGGGATCCCGTCCGGGGTGGGGTGGCGCAGTTGCAGGTCGGTGCGGTCGGTGGGGATGTCGTACCAGGTCAGCAGGCGGCACCAGCGGTCGATTTCGTGGTCGTGCTCGTGCCACAGCGGGCCGTCGTGGTGTCCGGCGTGGGGGTTGGCGTGGGCGAGCAGCCGGCGCGGTCGGGTGGCGAGCAGGAGTCGGTGCGACTGGGGTCCGCGGCCGTGCAGGTTGACGGCGAGGTCGGGGGGTGGGCCGGTCCAGGTGAGGGGGCCGAGGTCGGGGGCGTGGACGAGGTGGTCGACGCCGCCGATGAGGTCGACCAGCGGCGTGAGCCAGCGGGGGGCGATGAGGGTCAGTTCCTGGTCGGGGTGGTGAGTACGGAGGGCGCGGAGGGCGGGTACGGCGGTGGCGAGGTCGCCGACGCCGAGGGCACGGAGGATGAGGATCACGGGTAGCTGGTTTCCTGGTCGGCGCAGACGGTCATTTCGCGGATGGCGCAGCCGGCGGGTTGGGAGAGGGCGAACATGATGGCGTTGGCGGTGTCGGCGGGGTCGTTGAGGTGGGCGTCGGGGCCGGGTTGGTAAGTGGGGTCGCGGTCGTCGAAGAAGGCGGTGCGCATGCCGCCGGGGATGAGCAGGGTGACGCCGATGGTGCCGGCGAGTTCGGCGGCGAGGGCGCGGGTGAAGCCGACGACGCCGAATTTGGCGGCGCAGTAGGCGGTGGCGTCGCTGACGGCCTTGACGCCGAGGGTGGAGGCGACGGTGACGATGGTGCCGCGGGAGGCCTCCAGGAAGGGCAGCGCGGCGCGGATCACCGCGGCGGTGGCGAGCAGGTCGACGGTGACGATCCGCTCCCAGGTCTCGCCGGGCAGGTCGGCGAGTTTGCCGGGCACGTCCACGCCGGCGGCGGTGACCACCGCGTCCAGGCCACCGGAGCGTTCGGCCAACTGCCGGGTGGCGGCCTCGGCGGCCCGGGTGTCGGCCAGGTCGCACTCCACCCACGGCACCCCGTCCGCCGGCGCCCGCCGGTCCAGCACCAGCGGCCGGCCACCGGCCCGCGCCACCGCGGTGACCACCGCCGCGCCCAGCCCGCTCGACCCGCCCGTGATCAGGACGGTCGACCCGGCACCGGGCGGCCCGCCGCTCACCGGATCCCGTCCGACGGGGTCGGCCGGCGGGTGGACACCCCGGCCGGCGGCACGGTGTCGGCGAGCCGCCGGTCCGGGTCGCCCGGTGGCGTACCGGCCGCTCCCGGCGGCGGAACGGCCTCCGGCCCGTGCTCGGCGGCCGGATGCCCGGCCGAGGCGGCGCAGCAGGCGTCGCCGGACCGGCCGCCGGTGGACCGGGCGGCGGCGATCATCGCCGTGGTGGAGCGGCCGTCCAGGTACGGGACCACGACGGTGTGCCCGCCCCAACGGCGCAGGATCTCCGCCTCCGGCAGCGCGGAGGTGTCCCCGGCTCCGGTGGCGTAGTCCCCGCCCTTGACCCAGATGTCCGGGCGCAGCCAGGACAGCGCCGCGTGCGGGGTCGCCTCGTCGAAGATCATCACCGCGTCGACGCAGCTCAGTGCCGCCAGCAGCCGGGCGCGGTCGCCCTGCGGGATGACCGGTCGGTCCGGCCCCTTCAGGCCGCGCACGCTGGCGTCGGAGTTGAGGCAGACCACCAGGCAGTCGCCGAGCTGGCGGGCGGCCTGCAACGTGGCCACGTGACCGGCGTGCAGCAGGTCGAAACAGCCGCCGGTGGCCACCACGGTGCCGCCCGCCGCGCGGACCCGGGCCACCACGGTCGCTGCCGAGGCCACCCCGACCCCGTCCCCCGCGCTGATCACCGACACCGGCGCCGGGCCGGCCGGCGGCGGCAGGGCGGTCGCCACTCCCCCGTTCGCCACGTACGCCGACGCCTCGCCGACCGCCTCCTGCACCGCCTCGGAGACCAGCGCGCCCCGGGCCAGCGCCAGGCTCGCGGTGGCCGCGAACCGGTCCCCGGCCCCACAGGTGTCCCCCTCGGCGGCGGCCGGCGACGGCACCACCAGCGGCGTCGACCCGGCGTGGCAGAGCAGCGCTCCGTCCCCGCCCAGGGTCACCGCCACCGCGCCGGCCCGCCAGCGCCGCCGCAGCCCCTGCGCGCCCCGGGACGCGGTGGCCAGCCGGGACGCCCCCGGCGAAATCGGCACCAATTCCCGCACCTCCGCCTCGTTCGGCGTGGCCAGGTGCACCCCGGGCACCGCGGCCGGGCCCCGCGGGTGCGGGTCCCACACCACCGGCGCGCGGGTGCCGGCCAGCGCCGCGCGCAGTGCCGGCTGCCGGGTCACCCCCCGGCCGTAGTCGCTGACCAGGACGGCGGAGGCGGTGGCGAGCACCCGGAGCACCTCCTCCGACGGCTCGCCCGGCTCACCGGGCTGGCCGCCCCGGTCGTGGCGCAGCAGCACCCGGCCGCGGGCCCGCAGCCGGATCTTCTCGGGGGTGGCGCCGGCCAGCCGCAGCGGGTACACCTGCACGCCGGCGGCGGTGAGCAGCGAACTCAACCGGGCGCCACCGGCGTCGTCGGCCAACGCGGTGACCAGCACCACCTCCGCGCCCTGGGCGGCGGCGAAGACCGCGGCCAGGCCGGCGCCACCGGGTCGGTCGACGTACCCGGTCTCGTCCAGCACCGGCACCGGAGAGTCCGGACAGAGCCGGTTCACCACCCCCTCGACGTCCCGGTCGAGCAGGGTGTCACCGACCACCACCACGGGTCCCGCCACGCTTGCCCTCCTCACGCCTCGACCTGTCCGCCGTCGAGCACCACCTCGACCCCGGTCCTCACCGGCCGCCCCGAGCGGGTGTGCCCGGTGGGCGCCCGGCGCCGGCTCGCCGGCGCGGCGAGCACCGCCGGCAGCGCCTGCTCGACGTATTCGCAGAGCAGATGGGTGGAGACGAGGTGGAGTTCCTGGACGACCTGGCTGTCGGGTGAGGGGATGGCGAGGACGTCGTCGCAGGTGTCGGCGAGGGGGTTGGGGGTGGGGCCGGTGAAGGCCCAGCAGCGGAGGCCGGTGTCGTGGGCGGCGTGGGCGGCGGTGAGGAGGTTGGTGCTGGTGCCGCTGGTGGACATGAGCAGGAGGATGTCGTCGGGTCGGCCGTGGGCGCGGACCTGGCGGGCGAAGATTTCGTCGTAGCCGTAGTCGTTGCCGATGGCGGTGAGGGCGCTGGTTTCGGCGTGCAGGGCGATGGCGGACAGGGGTTGGCGGTCGTCGTGGAGTTTGCCGACGAGTTCGGCGGTGAGGTGTTGGGCTTCGGCGGCGCTGCCGCCGTTGCCGGCCACCAGCAGCCGGCCACCCTCCACCAGCCGGCGGGCCAGCGTCTCACCCCACCTGGCCAGCAACTGTTCGCACTGCCGGTACGGCAGCAGCGCCGCGGCCAGGTTCGCCAGGTGGGCGTCGAGCAGGGTGCCCGCCGTCATCAGGCCACCACCCCGGTGGGCCGCCGCACCGCGGCCACCTCGGCGTAGACCTCGGCGAGCCGTTCCGCGGTCGCCGCCCAGGAGTAGCGCCGCCGGGCCCGTTCCAGCGCCGCGGTGGCGTACGCGAACCGGCGGATCCGGTCGTCGAGCAGGCGTTGCAGCGCGGTGCCGAGCGCCCGCGGGTCCCGGGCCGGCACCAGGTCCCCGGTGACCCCGTCGACCACGGTGTCCTTGATGCCGCCCACGGCGGTGCCCACCACCGGCACCCCGCAGGCCATCGCCTCCAGCGGGGTGAGTCCGAACGGCTCGTACCAGGGAGCGGCCACCAGCACGTCGGCCGACCGGTACCAGCGGCCCATCTCCTCCCGAGGCACCGCGCCGACCAGGCGGACCCGGTCGGCCACCCCGCAGGTGCCGGCGAGCGCCCGCAGCCGACGGGCGTACGGGTCGGTCTCCAGCAGGCCGGCCGGCGGGCCGCCCACCACCACGCACTCGGCGTCCGGCACCAGCGCCATCGCCCGGATCACGGTCTGGAAGCCCTTGCGCTCCACCAGCCGGCCGACCGTGAGGATCCGGGGCCGGCCCGGCTCACGGTCGGCGACCGGGCCGAGCGGGGCGAAGGTGCCCAGGTTGACCCCCGACGGAATGACCGTCATCCGGGACCGCGGCACCCCCATCCGGACCAGTTCGCCGACCTCGTCCTGGCACTGGGCGACGACCCGGTCGACGGAGCGGCCCAACTCCCGCTCGTACGCCACCCGCCGGGCCGGGCTGGTGTCCTGCACGCCCTGGTAGCGCCGCTTCACCGTGCCGAGCGCGTGGTAGGTCTGCACCACCGGCACGCCGGTCTGGTGGCTGGCGGCCAGCGCGGCGAGGCCGCTCATCCAGAAGTGCGCGTGGACCACCTCGGGCGCCCAGTCGTCCCCCCGCCAGCGCTGCACCAGCCAGCGGCTGAAGTCCTTCATGTGCGGCAGCAGCGCGTCCTTGGCCACCGGTTCGGCCGGCCCGGCCGGCACGTGCACCACGTCGTAGCCGTCCGGGCTGCGTACCGTCACTGGCAGGTCGACCGCGTCGCGGCGGGTGTAGACCCGCACGTCGTGCCCGGCGGCGGCGAGCGCCGCGGAGAGTTCGGCGACGTGCGTGTTCTGGCCACCGGCGTCCTCGCCGCCGAGGATGGCGAGCGGGCTGGCGTGCTCCGAGATCATCGCGATGCGCATACTTCCTCCTCCAGCAGCCGGTCCCAGTCGGCGAGGAAACGGTCGAGGCCGTAGCGGTCCCGCGCGGCCAGCCGGGCCTCGGCGCCGGCCCGGCGCGCCTCCGCCGGTTCCGCCATGAACCGGCGGGCGGCGTCCAGCAGGACGTCGACCCGGGTGGACAGCGCACCGGCGGCCGGTGGCACGGCCATCGCCGCCTCGGTGGTGGCCAGCGCGACGACCGGCATGCCGATCGCCATCGCCTCGATCAGGCTCAGCCCTAGCGAGGTCCACCGGCACAGGTGCAGGTACGCGCGCCGCCGGGCCAGCTCGGTGTGCATCCGGGCCTGCGGCACGTCGTCGTGGACGGTGACCCGGTCGGGCGGCAGGCCCAGCCTCTCGGGCAGCCCGGCGACCCCCATGCCGAAGACGTCCAGCGGCGCGATCTCGGCGAACCGGGGCAGCAGGTCGGTGCCGGTGACCCGCCAGCGGCGCACCGGTTCGTTGATCACCACGGCGAGCCGGTCCAACTCGCCGGTGTACTCCACCGTCGGGGGCACGATGCCGTGGTCCACCACGGTGGTCCGGGTCGTGCCGGTGTCCCAGAACAGCTCGTTGAACCCGGTCACGTGGGCGATGAGCAGGTCGTCGCGGTCGGCCATCGGGTGCCGACTGTTGGGCACCTGGCCGTCCTTGGGGGTGTTGTGTTCGACGTAGATGGCGGGCAGGTCGCGGCCGGGTCGGCGGCCGAGCCATTCGGTGGCCAGGTCGAGTTCCTCGGGGCGTTGCAGGATGACCAGATCGACGTCGGTGGTGGCGAGGTGGTCGGGGGTTACCTCGACGGCGGTGTCGGGCCAGGGGTAGGTGCGGGCGCGGCCGAGGCCGTAGGGGCCGCGGTCGGGGGTGACCGGGACCAGGTAGTGGTGCTTGCCGTGCACGAAGGAGGTGGTCCAGGAGCCGTGCACGTGCCAGAGCAGGACGTTCATCGGCCGCTCCCGCCGGCGGCGCCGACCGGGGCCGTGCCGGCCCGCGCGGGTGGCGGCCGACCGTCCGTTCCGGCCCGCGCGTCCGGCCGCCACGCCGGGCGTACGCCGAGCAGCCGCAGCGCGTCGAGGACCTGCTCCGGCCGGACCCCGCTGAGGCAGGGGTGCCCGGGGACGGGGCAGCGGGCGGCGCGGGTGTCCCGGCAGGCGGCGGTGGCGTCGCCGAGCCGGACCGTGGGCACCCGCCAGGGCCCCCACTGTCCGAACGGGACGGTCGGCGCGAAGAGGCTGACCACCGGCGTGCCGAACGCGGCCGCCAGGTGTGCCGGCCCGGTGTTGCCCACCACCAGAGCCCCGGCACGGGCCACGACGGCGGCGAGTTCGGCCAGCTCCGTCCGCCCGCCGAGGTCGACAGCGCCGGCGGCGGCGACCCGGGCGGTCAGGTCGGTCTCGTCCGGGCCGCCGGTGACCACCACCCGGTGACCCGCGGCGACCAGCGTCCGGGCGATCCGCTCGGCCAGTTCCGGCGGGCAGCCCCGGGCCTGCGCGGCCGAGCCGGGGTGCAGCAGCACGTAGCCCGGCTCGCCGAGCCCCGGCGGGGGTGGTGGCAGCGCGTCCGGGCGGAGGCGGAGGGTGGGTTCGTCGTCGGGGGCGAGGGCGTAGCCGGCGGCGGCGGCGAGGGACAGCGCGCGTTCCGGTTCCGGTACCCCGACCGGGACCCGGTGCCGCACGTCGAGCAGGCTGCCCGGGTAGTCGTCGCTGATCGCGGCGATACGCGGCACGCCGGCCAGGCGCAGCAGCAGCGCCAGCGGCAGGGGGGACTGGTGGAAACTGGTGAAGATCACCGCCTCGTCCGCGCCGACCGCCGCCAGCCGGCCGATCAGGGTGTGCATGGCGGCGGGGTCGACCGGGTCGGGATTGGCCTCGATCCACGGCAGCGGATGCTCGACGATCTCGTCCACCCCGGGCAGCAACTGGGCCGCCCCCCGGCCGCGGGGCCCGCACAACAGCACCACCCGGTCCGCGCCGGCCGCGACCGCCCGGATCCCCGGCCCGGTGACCAGCACATCCCCGGCGGAGTCCGACCGCACCACCAGCACCGTCCGCGACCGCGCCGACCGACCCGCCCCACCCACATCGACCGCAGGCGCCGACGACTCCCGGTAGCTGGCCGGATCCACCGCCGCCTGCCGGGACAGGATCAACTCCACCGCCGCCGGCAGATCCACCGCCACCTGCGGCGCCGCCGCGACCTCCTCCGGCCGGGTCACCGGCGTCGGCACCAACACCCCCGACGCCCCCGCCGCCAACGCCGCCGCCACATCCCGCCCGATGTCCCCGACCATCACACACCGCGCCGGCGTCGTCCCCAACTCCCGCGCCGCCGCCCACACCAGACCCGGCAACGGCTTACGACACCCACACCCGTCACCGTCATCATGCGGACACACCAACCACGCGTCGAACGACCCCAACAGCTGCTCAACCCGCGCGTGCACCGCCCCCAACTCAGCCTCGGAGAACAACCCCCGCGCCAACCCCGACTGATTCGTCACCACCGCCAACCGCAACCCCGCCGCCCGCAACCGGTCCAACGCCACCCGCGCCCCCGCCACCGGCCGCACCTTCCCCGGATCACCGTTGAACGGCACGTCTTCCACCAACGTGCCGTCCCGATCCAGCAACACCGCGTCGAACAGGACGGGTCCGGACCGGTCAGCACCGGCGTATACCCCGGCTGACCTGCGCTGATCCGCCTCCACCTGGTCCTGTCGCACGGCGGGCGGGTTCCCTGCGCCCCGGGGAGTAAACATCATCTTCGACGCGGTGCCGCACCGCGTACGCCCCGGGCGCCCGCACATCCGCCCGCGCTGGCCTTACCCGTCGCCCCGGAGAAGCTAACCCGGCCCGATCGTTAGCGGAGCCGGTGACGCGGGTATGGGAGCGCAGTGGCGATTGTGGAGAAAGTGATCGACGCACCACCGGAGCAGGTGTGGGCGGTGCTGGCCGACGGCTGGACGTACAGCGACTGGGTGGTCGGGACGGTGCACGTCCGCAACGTCGACGACGACTGGCCGCGGGTGGGCAGCGAACTGCACCACCGGGCCGGGCCCTGGCCGTTCTCGCTGGAGGACTCCTCGACGGCGCTGGGCTGCGATCCGCCACACCGGCTCACCGTCAGGGCGGGGCTGTGGCCGGCCGGTGAGGCGATCGTGTCCTTCACCCTGGAACCGGTCGGCGACGGCGCGACCCGGGTCCGCATCGGTGAGGACTTCGCTGCCGGGCCGCTGCGGTGGGTGCGCAACAAGCTCAACGACCTGGTGCTGCACCAACGCAACAAGGAGACGCTCAACCGGTTGGCCGACATCGCCACCCGGCAGAAGGCGGACGAATGACGCAGACCGTGGTGGTGACCGGGGCGAGCGCGGGCGTGGGCCGGGCGGTGGCCCGGGCGTACGCCGTGCGGGGCGCGCGGTTGGCGCTGCTGGCCCGGGGCGCGGCCGGGTTGGCGGCCGCGGAGCGGGACTGCCGGGCGCTGGGGGCCGCCGACGTCCGCACCTACCGGGTCGACGTGGCCGACGCCGGCGCGGTGCAGCGGGCCGCCGACGACGTGGTGCACCGGTACGACGGCATCGACGTGTGGGTCAACAACGCGATGGTCTCGGTCCTCGCGCCGGCGTGGGAGATCACCGCCGCCGAGTTCCGGCGGGTCACCGAGGTGAACTACCTCGGCACGGTGCACGGCACGCTGGCCGCGCTGCGGCACATGCGCGCGCACGGCCGGGGCACGATCGTGCAGGTCGGCTCCGCGCTCGCCTACCGGGGGATCCCGCTGCAGTCGGCGTACTGCGCGGCGAAGCACGCCGTGCAGGGCTTCAACGACTCGCTCCGGGCCGAGTTGCTGCACGACTGCCCCGGGGTCACGCTGTCGATGGTGCAGTTGCCGGCGATCAACACTCCGCAGTTCTCCTGGGTACGCACCCGGCTCCCCCGCCACCCGCAGCCGGTGCCACCGATCTTCGCCCCGGAGGTGGCCGCCCGGGCCATCCTGTGGGCGGCCGACCACCGCCCGCGCGAGCTGAACGTGGGCGGCCCGACCTGGCGGGCGCGGCTCGGGGACGCCCTGGTGCCCGGCCTGCTCGACCGCAAGCTGGCCCGCGACGGCTACGACAGCCAGCAGACCGGCGCCCTGGTCGACCCGGCCACCTGGCGGGACAACCTCGACCACCCCGGCGACGACGACCGGGACCGGGGCGCGGCCGGCGTCTTCGCCGACCGGGCGCGCGGCAGGTCCGCCGCGCTCTGGGCCAGTACGCACAAACCCACCGTCTCCGGCCTGGTCCTCGCCGGTGTCGGGCTCGCTCTCACCGGGCTGGCTCGCCGCCGTCGCTGACCGGCCGTCGGCACGCTCGCCGGCCGTCGTTCGGCCCGGTCCCGACCGCCCGGACGGGGAGCCTTTTCCACCCGGATGTGGCAAGTGGCTACCCTCTCAGGGAGCCCTGTCCGCAAACCGAGGATGTCCGACATGATCGAACCCGTGCAGTTGCCCTCGCCCTGGCGGGACGCACGCCTGACCGTCGTGGTCCCCACCTACAACGAGGCGGGCAACCTTCCGGTGCTGGTCGAGCGGCTCCTCGCCCTGCCGCTGCCGGGTCTGAAGATCCTGGTGGCGGACGACAACTCGCCCGACGGCACCGGCGAGGTGGCCGACAAGCTGGCGATCGAGCACCCGGAGCGGATCGAGGTCGTGCACCGGGCCGGCAAGGAGGGCCTGGGCCGGGCGTACGTGGACGGCATCGGGCGCGCGCTCGACGGCGGGGCCGAGTACGTGGCGCAGATGGACGCCGACCTGTCGCACCCGCCGGAGGCGCTGCCCGGCATGCTCGGCGCGCTGCTCTCCACCCAGGCCGGCGTGGTGATCGGCTCCCGGTACGTGCCGGGCGGCGAGCTGGACGAGAACTGGCCGCTGTACCGGCGGGCGCTCAGCGGCTGGGCGAACCTCTACGTGCACACCCTGCTGCGGGTGCGGATCCGCGACCTCACCGCCGGCTTCAAGATCTGGCGGGCGGACGCGCTGCGGGACATCGGGCTGGAGCGGGTGCAGTCCAACGGCTACAGCTTCCAGGTGGAGATGCACTACCTCGCCACCAAGCTGGGGCACACCATCCTGGAGGTGCCGATCCGCTTCGAGGAGCGGCGCGACGGCGCGTCCAAGATGACCACCGCAACCAAGATCGAAAGCGCGCTGATGCCGTTCAAGCTGCGCAGCAAGCACCGCCACATCGAGCGCTGACCCGGTGGCGGGCCTGGTGGTGGCCCAGCCGGGGCGGCCGCCGGGTCAGCGGTAGACGGCACGGTGGGCGGCGTCGACGACGGCCGCGTACAGCCGGCCGGTGCCGGCCCGGTCGCGGGCCAGCGCGGCGCGCGCGGCGTTCGCGCCCGGCGCGCCGTGCACCCCGCCACCCGGGTGCGCCGACGCGCTGGCCAGGAACAACCGGTCCACCGGCGTGTCCGCGCGCCCCAGGCCGGGGATCGGGCGCAGGAACAGTTGCTGGTACGCGGCCGACGTGCCGCCGCCCAGCGCGCCGCCGACCAGGTTCGCATCGCCCGCCTCCAGGTCGGCCGGGCCGGCCACGTGCCGGCCGACGACCAGGCCGCGGAAACCGGGGGCGGCCGCTTCCAGCACGTCCTCCATCCGCTCCACCTGCGCCGCGATCTCCTCCGCCCGCCAGTGCCGCCGGAACGGCAGGTGGGTGTACGCCCAGAGCGACTCGGTGCCCGGCGGCGAGTGGCTCGGTTCGGCCACCGACATCTGCCCGACCAGCAGGAACGGGTCGCGCGGCAGCTCGGAGCGGGCCAGCGCGGCGGCGTAGCCGGTCAGCCCGTCCAGGTCGGCGCGGAGATGGACGGTGCCGGCGGTGGCCACCGCCGGATTGCGCCACGGCACCGGGGCCGACAGCGCCCAGTCCACCTTGAGCGTCGAGCCGTCCCAGCGGAAGTGCGCCAGGTCCTCCACCAGCCGGGGCGGCAGCGCCGCCGCGCCGACCAGGTCGAGGTAGAGCGCCGGGGCCGGCACGTCGGCGAGCACCGCGCGGCGGGCCCGCCACAGCGTCCCACCGGTCGTACGCACCCCCATCGCCCGGCCGCGGGCGGTCAGCACCCGGTCGACCCGGGCGCCGTAGAGGATCCGCCCACCCCGCTCGGTCAGCCGGTCCACCAGCGCGTCGGTGATCCGCTGCGCGCCGCCGGCCGGCACCGGCCAGCCGACCTGCTGGCCGAGCATCGCCAGCAGCCAGCCGTACACGCCGGAGCCGGCCTCCTCGGGGGACAGGTCGGTGTGCAGGGCGCAGCCGGCCAGCAACGCCGGACCGCCGGCACCGTCGAAGAGTTCGTCACCGAGCTTGCGCACCGGCACCACCAGCCGCCGGGCCAGCCGGAGCGCGCCGGAGACCCGCAGCCGGCGCAGCAGCGTGAGGCCGCCGCGCACCGGCGGGATTGGCGTGGTGACGGTGTCCATCATCGGCTCGGCGACCTCGAGCCAGTCGGTGTACGCGTTCAGCCAGCGGTGGCCGTCGCCGGGCGCGAACGCCTCCAGTGAGGCCGCGGTGACCTGCGGGTCCCGGTTGAGCACCGCCGCCCGATCGTCGGGGAAGAGGTGGGCCAGCACGTCCGGGGCGTGCCGCCAGCTCAGGCCGTACCGGTGCAGCTCCAGCCGGCGCAGCACCGGCGAGGCGTAGCCGAGCGGGTAGAACGAGCTGTAGAGGTCGCTCAGGTAGCCGGGGGCGGTCACCTCGGCGGAGCGGACCGCGCCGCCGGGCGCGGCGGTGGCCTCCAGCACCAGGACGTCCCAACCCGCGTCGGCCAGCATGTTGGCGGCCACCAGGCCGTTGTGGCCGGCGCCGACGACGACCGCGTCCGCGCACCCCGCACCGGTGGAACTCATCCGATCCGCCTACCCGACGCGGAACCGGGCGAAACGGGTTTGCCTCGCCGGGGCCGGGGCATCCACTGCCGCATGTACACGGTTGCGCAGCTGATAGGTGGCGTGTGGGGCGCGGGCGGCGAAGGGGGCGAGCTGGTCGTACACGACCCGGCCGACGGCACCCCGGTGACCACCGTGCCGCTGGCGACGGCGGACGAGGTCGGCAAGGCGGTGGAGGCGGCGCGCGGCGTCGCGACGGACTGGGCGACGAGCGACCCGGCCGAGCGCGCCGCGGCGCTGCACCGGGCGGCGGACGCGGTGGCGGCGGTCGCCGACCAGCTGGCCGAGGCGACCACTGCCGAGATGGGCAAACCGCTGGCGGACGCCCGCGGCGGCGTCGAGGCGGGGATCGGCACGCTGCGACAGTACGCCGAACTCGCCCCGGTGCGGGGCGGGCGCACCCTGCACGGCGGCCACCACGCGCTCGACTTCATGGTGCCGCAGCCGCGCGGCGTGGTCGCCGCGATCACCCCGTGGAACGACCCGGTGGCGGTCTCCTGCGGGCTGCTCGGCGCGGCCCTGGTGACCGGGAACGTGGTGCTCTACAAGCCGAGCGAGCGCACCCCGGCCACCGGCTGGCTACTGGCGAGGGCGCTGGACACCGCGCTGCCCGCCGGGGTGCTGTCGCTGCTGACCGGCGGGCCCGAGGTCGGCGCGGCGCTGGCCGCCCAGGAGGTGGACGTGGTGGCCCACGTCGGCTCCACCGCCACCGGCCGGGCGATCGCGGCCGCCGCCGCCCGGACCGGCGCCAAGGTGCTGCTGGAGAACGGCGGCAGCGACCCGCTGGTCGTCGACGCCGACGTCGACCCGGTCTGGGCGGCCGAGCAGGCGGCGACCGGGGGCTTCGCCAACGCCGGGCAGATCTGCGTCGCGGTGGAGCGGGTCTACGCGCACCGGGACGTGGCCGAGGACTTCGTCGAGGCGCTGGTGGACCGCGCCCGGGCACTGCGTACCGGCCCGGGTCGCGACCCGGCGACCGAGCTGGGGCCGCTGGTCGACCGGCGGCACCGCGACCACGTGCACGGCCAGGTGACCGCCGCGGTGGCCGAGGGCGCCCGGATCCGCACCGGCGGCACCCTGCCGGAGGGGCCCGGTGCGTTCTACCCGGCGACCGTGCTGGCCGACTGCCGGCACGACATGGCGGTGGTGCGCGAGGAGACGTTCGGGCCGGTCGTCCCGGTGGTGGTGGTCGACTCGTTCAGCGAGGCGCTGCGCTGCGCCGCGGACTCGCCGTACGGACTGGCCGCGACGGTGCTGACCGGGTCGATGAGCCACGCCCAGCGGGCCTGGCGCGAGCTGCCGGTGGGCACCGTGAAGGTCAACGCGGTCTTCGGCGGCGCGCCGGGCGGTGCCGCGCATCCGCGCCGCGGCAGCGGCCACGGCTTCGGGTACGGCCCGGAACTGCTGGACGAGTTCACCGCGACCAAGGCGGTGCACATCGAGGCACCGGGCGGCGGCCACTGGTGACACCAGGGGCGGCTGTCCGGATCGGACAGCCACCCCTGGGTCGTACGTCGGAAGCTGTCATCGGCTCCGCGACCGGCCGCTCTCCCGGGCCTTGGCGGTCTGCCGGGTGTTGGCCTTCTCGATCGCCTTGACCAGCTCGGGCTTGGTCATGCTGGACCGGCCGGGGACGTCGAGCTTGCGGGCCACCTTCATGAGGTGGTCCTTGGTGGCGTTGGCGTCCACCCCACCGGCGGTGGGCGCCCGGCGCTCCGGGCCGCCGCCGGCCGCCTGGCGGTCGCTCGGGCCCTTGCGGCCCTTGGGCTCCCAGTGGTCGCCCACCTTCTCGAACTCGTGCTTCACCGCGGCGAAGGCGGTCCGGTGCGCCCGCTCCCCCTCGCCGTAGGTCTCCACCGCCGAGTCGTGCGTCTTCTCCCACGTGCGCTGGGCCTTCGCCGGGGAGCGCCGCAGCGTGCTGGGCAGTACCTCGCGCCCGGGCATCTCGTCCTCCTCCGTTTCGACGGTTCCGTGTGACCTGTATGAGTTCCCGCCCGTCCGGGGCACAAACCGCCCCTCGGCGGCGGCCGTTTGCGGTCTTCCGAGCCTGGGTACCGGCGGGCCAGGCGACGCCGGATGGAGCGGTCATCCGGTGGCCGGGGCACAGGGAGCGGGCCATGACGACGACGGAGCCCGGCGCGGCATTCGGCGCCCAGCGCGGCCTGCGGATGCCCCGCCGGGTACGCCAACTGAGCTGGCGGACCTGGCGCGGGGTGCTGGTGCGCAGCGCCCGCAACTTCGTCGCCGACAACTGCGCGGACTGGGCCGCGGCGCTGACCTACTACGGCGTGCTGGCGCTGTTCCCGTCCGCCATCGTGGTGGTCTCCCTGGTCGGGCTGGTCTCCGACGGCGAGCGGACCGTCGACACCGTCCTCGACCTGGCCCGAGAGATCGGCGCCGGGTCGGTGGTGGCCGACGAGAGTTTCGTCCGGGTGGTCCGCGACGTGGTCGACAAGGAGAGTTCAGCCGGAGTGCTGCTGAGCTTCGGCCTGCTCGGCGCCCTCTGGTCGGCCTCCGGGTTCATCGGGGCGTTCGCCCGCGCCTCGAACGCCATCTACGGGGTGACCGAGGGGCGGCCGGCGTGGAAGCTGCGCCCGCTGCAGATCGGCCTGGCCGGGGTGTCGCTGGCGCTGCTGGCCGTGGTGGCCACCGGGCTGATCGTCAGCGGCCCGGTCACCGACGCGGTGGGCGACCTGGTCAACGCCGGGGGCCTGGCCCGTACGGTGTGGAGCGTCAGCAAGTGGCCGCTGCTCGCCGCGATCATGATGCTGCTGCTCTCCCTGCTGTTCTGGATCGCCCCCAACGTGCGCCAGCCCCGCTTCCGCTGGCTCACCCCCGGCGGCGCGGTGGCGCTGCTCTCCTGGGCGCTGGCCAGCTTCGGCTTCGGCCTGTACGTAGCCAACTTCGGCTCCTACGACGCCACCTACGGCAGTCTCGGCGCGGTGATCGCGTTCCTGGTCTGGCTCTACCTGTCCAACTCGGCGCTGATGCTGGGCGTGCAGATCAACGCCGAGTTGCAGCGTGGCCGGGCGCTGCAGGCCGGCGATCCGGACCCTGAGGAGCCGGTGCTGCCGCCGAAGCAGCCGGCCGGTACGTGACCGCTTGCCGGGTTTATCGCCGGTCCCCCCGGGTAGCGCAACAGGCATGGAGCGTGGCAACAGCAAGCACGGACCGAGGCTCGACGAACAGCTGAGCCAGGAGGTCAGCGGCCTCGTGCAGGGGCCGGGGACCGGTGGTTCCCGGGTCGACGAGGCCCGGGTGCCGGAACCGGCCGGCGAGGACCAACCGGAGGCGACCACCGCTCCGGCGGGCGAGCTGCGCAGCGGCGCCCCGCAGGGGATGAGCTCGCAGGACGTCGAGCGGCGCAGCCGGCTCGGGCGGTTCATCACCATGTCGGCCCTGCCCGGTGACCGCGCGGCGCTGATCGCGAACGCGCGGGACAACGACGCGCCGGACGACATCGTCGCCGAGCTGGAGCGCCTGCCCGACGGGACCCGGTACGAGACGGTCTCGGAGGTGTGGGCGGCGCTCGGCCACAAGAACGAGACGACCCGCTGGTGACCGGATCGCCCCACGATCCGGACCGGACCGGCGGAGAAGAGGAGAATGCCTGATGAGTGGCGTTACCGAACACGTGGACGTTTCCGTCCCGGTGCGCACCGCGTACGACCAGTGGACCCAGTTCGAGGAGTTCCCCCACTTCATGGAGGGGGTGCAGGAGGTTCGGCAGCTCTCCGACACGATGACCCACTGGACGATCGAGATCGCCGGGGTGAAGCGTGAGTTCGACGCCGAGATCACCGAGCAGCTTCCGGACGAGCGGGTGGCCTGGCGGTCCACCGGCGGCACCAAGCAGGCCGGAGTGGTGACCTTCCACCGGCTGGACCCGGAGCACACCCGGGTCACCCTGCAACTGGAGTTCGAGCCGCACGGCGTGGTCGAGCAGGCCGGCGACAAGCTCGGCATCGTCGACCGGCGCGCGAAGGGCAACCTGGAGCGGTTCAAGCAGTTCATCGAGCGGCGCGGTCAGGAGACCGGCGCCTGGCGCGGCAAGGTCGACCGGCCGCAGCCCTGACCACCAACCCCTCGGATCCGAACTCGGCTGGCCGCCGGCACGCCCGGCGGCCATCGCCGTGTCCGGACCCGCCGTCCGGTTCCCCGGTGACCGGACACCAGGGCGACCCGGCGTGTCGTTTGCGCCAACCGGGCCGGGGTACCGCAAAGGCATGACCGACGACAACAAGGTGTGGCGGAACGAGGAACGGATTCCGCTGGAGGAACTGGACCGGGCGGTCGCGCGGTCGACCCTGGACGGCCAGTCCGACGACGTGACCGCCAACGACGCCGGCGAGGAGGCCGCGTTCGGCCACGGGCCGGAGGCGGTGGACCGGGGCGGCGAACCGGCCGGCGCGGGCCGCGAGCCGACCGACCGGGACCGTGCCTACCGCCCGTCCACCACCGGCCGTACCGGCCCCGACACCCTGTAGCGGTCTCCGGACCCCGGCCCGACGCGGCCGTCGGATCGCCTCGGCGGCCGGCGGCGGCACCGGGCGGGCAGCGGGGCGGGCGGGTGAGCCGGGCCCGGGCGGGTCAGCGGCGGCGGGTGCTGGCGGTGTGCAGGGCGAGCAGGGCGAGCGACAGCAGGAGCAACGCCGGGCCGAGCAGTTCCACCGAGGTGTTGCCGAGCAGCACCCCGATCCCGGCCGGGATCAGCGCACCACCCAGTCCGGCCGTGCCGATCTGCAGCCCGATGGCCCGGTCCGCGTGCGCCGCGCCGACCCGGTCCGCCGTGGTGAGGGTGAGCAGCGGGAAGACCGGGGCGGCGGCGAAGCCGACGACGGCCAGGCCGGTCACGGCGAGCCAGGCCGGGCCGGGCAGCGCGATCAGCGCCGCGCCGGCCGCCATCCCGAGCAGACTCGCCCGCAGCACCGTCGACGAACCCAGCCGCTCGGCCACCACGCCCTGCACCACCCGGCCCACGAACAGGCTGCCCCAGTAGCCGGACACGCAGAGCCCGGCGACCGCCGCCCCCAGGCCCCTACCCTCGGTGAGCAGCAGGAACGCCCAGAGCCCGGCGGCCACCTCGATCGCCACGTAGACGGCGTACGCCAGCGCGCCGAACCAGACCGCCGGCAGGCGCAGCGTCTCGCGTACGCGTACCGGCGCGACCGCCACCGCGGCCGGCGCCCCGTCCGCGCCGGCGACCGGCACCCGCACCTCCGCCGGCAGGCCGCCCTCCCCCGGCGCGGCCGGTGCGGCGCCAAACACCGGCGCCCGGTCCCGCCACGCCCGCACGGTCAGCGCGAATGCCCCGGCCAGTACGAGCTGGGCTCCGGCCACCACCCCGTACCCCCACCGCCAGGACAGCCCGGCGGTGAGCACCCCCGTCATGATCAGTGGCCCGATCGCCACGCCGAGACCGAAGAAGGCGTGCATCCAGTTCATGTGCCGGGGGCCGAAGGCGCCCGCCGCGTACGCGTTGAGCCCGGAGTCGATCGCGCCCGAACCGAGACCGAGCAGCAGCGCGCAGCCGACCATCAGCGCGAGCGCGGGTGTGGTGGCGTACCCGGTGAGCGCCAGGCTGGCCAGCAGGGTGCTGCCGGCGAGCAGCCGGCCGACCCCGAGCCGGGCCAGCGTGAAGCCGGCGGCCACACTGGAGCTGAGGTATCCGACGGTGCCCGCGGTGAGCACCAGGCCGACCGCCTCGGTGGGCACGTCGAAGTCCACCCGGATCGACGGCCAGCCGACCCCGATCAGGCCGTCGGGCAGGCCGAGGCTGACGAAGGCGAGGTAGGCGAGCAGGAGCAGGGCGGCGCGGGGCCGCGGCGTGGTCGGCACGGAGGACAATCCTGCCCCAGTCGCCGCCGCTCACCCGGGCCTCCCCCGCCGAGCCGGGAAATCCGGTCCGGACGGTCGGGAAAACGGACAGCTCATCCAGAATCGGCCGTTCGGCTGACGGCAAGCCCGGGCCACCGCGTAAGACTTTCGGGATGCAACAGGGCTCCGGCTTCCTCTCCACGCGCCAGCGCCGCCTCGCCTGGCTGGGATTCCTCCTCGCCGCGATCCAGGCGCCCGTCTCCGCCAGGCTGGTCGCGGACAGCTCCTGGCTGTTCAGCCTCTGCGTGGCGTTGATGGTGGCGACCGTGATCATCGCCGACGACGCCGCCCGGCGCCGGCCGGCCGACGCCCGCCCCGGCGGCTAGCCGGCCGATCCCGGGCGCGCCTCGTGGCCGGGTCGGCCCCGGCTCCGGCGGCGTTCCTTCATCTCCGCCTCGTACAGGTGCCGCCGGCCGCCGACCAACTGGTCGCGGGCCTGGCGGTCCAGGTCGCGGAAGAGCGCGTAGTACCCGTCGTCGAAGTCCTCGACGATCTGGAAGGTCCACCGCCCGGCGATCACGTTCCGGCCGAGCAGGTCGGTGGCGATCCGCTCGGCGATGTCGTAATGCCCGGCGGAGCGGAACATCTCCACCGCGTCGTCGAGCATCAGGTCGGCGTGCCCGACCAACTGGTGCAGCGAGTACAGGTGGCCACGGACCCGCTCCACGCACTCCAGCGCCTCGCTCAGCTTGCCGAGGGCGGCCACCGTCTCGTCGCTGATCCCGGCTGGTCGGCGGTGGGCCTGGTCGGGGCCGTCCGCGTACTGTCCCATCCGTCCCTCCCTGGTCTCGGTCGGCCCGCTCCGGGCGGTTCCCCTGGTGCCCAGCGGGCGCCCGGTTAAGCCCCTCGGCCGGCACCGGCCGACCGGTGGAGGAACCGACACCGCCCGAGCGGCCGAGGTCACCGGGGCGATCGGTTGGCTAGCCTCGTTCCCCATGCGTGTGCCGTCGAACCGGGTCGCCGCCCGTACCGTCGTCGACTCGGCGCGGTCCACCCTCGCCGCCCTGACCGTCGCCATCGGCACCGAAGGGCTGGCCGCCGCGGCCGCCCGACCGGGCCTGCTCGCCCTGGTCGACCAGCACGCCGCCGCGGTGCGGGACAGCCTGGCCGGCGACCGCCGGCCGCTGAGCGCCGCCGCGCTCGCCGGCTACGCCGAAGGGGTGCGCTCGGCCGCTCTGGAGCACGGCTGGCAGCCGCCGACCGGGCCGGTGGACTGGTCCGAACCCGACTGGCCGGTCACCCGGCTGCTGGCGGTCTGCGCGCTGTCCCGCACGCTGGGCACGCCGGCCCCGGGTCCGCTGCCGGCGCTCTGACCGACGCCGGGAGGGCGCCCGCCACCGGCGGACACCCTCCTCGGTGCGGTACGGACGCCGGATCAGCGGCGGAACTGCTGTGTCTCGTCGCTCGCCGCGCCGGACTGGTAGGTGCCCCCACCGGCCATCGTCTGCTCGCGCGTGGGCTGCGGCGCCCGGTCGGCCATCTGCCGCTCCATGTCGCCGCGGCCGGCCGCCTGGGCCTGCCGGTGCGCCTGCACCGCCCGCGACTCCTCGGCCATCCGGTCCAGCCAGCGGTCCCAGCGGTTCTGCATCGGCCGCACCAGGCCACCGCCGACCCCGACGATCAGGATGCCGGCCACGGTGGCGAGCACCGCGATCAGCACCGGCGTGGTCACCGTCGTGGCGATGCCCACCTGGTTGAGCGCCGCGATCACGCCGAGCGCGATCACGAAGATGGCCGCCAGGTCGGCCAGGACCCGGCCGTACGACAGCCCGCCGAGCGCGCCGGAGATCAGGTCCCGGACGGCGTTGGCGATCGCGGCCGCCACCACCACGATGACGATCGCCACGAAGGCCCGCGGCAGCCAGGCGACCACGCCCGAGATCAGGTCACTGATCGCGTTCGGGCCCCAGACGCCGAAGGCGAACTGCAGGGTGAACAGCAGCACGGCGTAGTACGCCAACTTCGCCAGGATGTCGCTGGCGTCGTACTTGGTGCGTTCCAGTGCGCGCTTGATGCCGCCGCGCTCGACGGCCCGGTCGAAGTTCAATCGTTCCAGTACCGTGTCCACGATCTTCAGGACGGCTCTGGCGATGAGCCATCCGACCACGAGGATCGCGATGAACGCGATGGCCCTCGGTATGAACAACAGCACCGACCTCCACATGTCGGCCACGGCATCGCCGATGTCGACCTGCCTGACCGCCAGGGTTTCCGGCATGATGTCCCTCCTGTCGCATGGTCTGCGCCGCGCGCTTACCCCGTCGCTCACCGGGCACGCCGCGCCGGTCACCACGTTTTTCCCGACATGTCGCGGCACACCGTCACTGAGCTGCATTAACAGGCATCCGACGCGACGCGCGGCGCATGATCCGGAATGGTGTACCGGTGCTCGGGCTAGGCTGCGGTCATGCCAGGAACGGTCGGGCGGGTCCCCACGCCACCAGCGCCGGTCTCGGGGGCGCCGGCCGCCCCGGGTGCCGCGACCGCCGTCCTCGGCCACCACTGGGCGGGCACCTCGCTGGGCGCGCCGGAGGGCTGGGACCCGACCCTGCGCGCGGTGGTCGACGTGGTGCTGGCTTCCCCGGTTCCGATGGCTCTCACCCTGGGCGACGACTTCCTGCTGCTCTACAACGACGGGTACGCCGAGCTGATCGGCGACAAGCATCCGGAGGCGGTCGGCCGGCCGGCCCCGGAGGTGTTCGCCGAGATCTGGCGGGCCCCCGGCTTCGGTGACGCGGTCGAGCACACCTACCGCACCGGCGAGCCGTTCCTGGAGAAGGAGACCACCCTGCCGCTGCACCGCCGCGGATCCGGGGTGGTCGAGCACGTCGTCTTCACCCGTGGCTACTCGGCGGTGCGGGACGGCTCCGGCCGGATCGTCGGGGTGCTCGCGGTGGCGGCGGAGACGACCCAGGTCACCCAGCAGTTGCAGAGCCTCAGCGACTTCTCCGCCGCGCTCGCCGGCACCCTCACCCTGGACGACGTGGCCCGGGTCGCGCTGCGTCACGCGATCACCTCGTTCGACGCCGACCTGGTCACCTTCGCCGTCGACGAGGGCGGGGGCGGCTGGCGGCTGGTCCGGCGGATCCGCGGCGAGCTGCTGGACGAGGCCGACGAGCGGCTGCCGCCGCTGTGGCGACGTACGCCGGCAGACTGGCCGGCCCCGGTGGTGGTCGTGGCGCGCAGCGGGGTGCCGCACTTCGCGGCGGACGGGCAGCCGCTGCGGGAGACCGCGGTGGACCGGCACGACCAGAAGATCAGGGCGCTGGCCACCGTACCGCTGCGCGCCTCGGTGGTCCGCGGCGGGCTGGCGGTCGGCTACCAGGCGGCGCACAGCTGGTCGGCCGCCGAGCGCGCGCTGCTGGCCGCCGCCGCCGAGCTGGCCGGCCAGGCGGCCGAGCGGGCCCGCCGGTTCGAGACCCAGCACGGCACCGCCCAGCTGCTGCAACGCAGCATGCTGCCGGAGCACCTGCCGGACCTGCCCCGGCTGCGGATCGCCGCCCGGTACGACCCCGGGGTGGACGGCAACGCCGCGGGCGGGGACTTCTACGACGCCTTCCTGCTGCCCGGCGGCGAGTTGGGCGTGGTGCTCGGTGACGTGGCCGGGCACGATGTGCAGGCCGCCGCCCGGATGGGGCAGGTACGCGCCGCGCTGCGCGCGCTGGCGCTCAGCGACCCCCGTCCGGACGCCGTCCTGGCCGGGCTCGACCGGCTGGTCACCAGCCTGGGCGCCGAGGCCGGCACGCACGAGCTCTTCGTGACCGTGGTGCTCGGCGTGGTCGACGCCGAGCGGCAGCGGCTCACCCTGGCCAGCGCCGGCCACCCGGCCCCGCTGATCCGGCGGTGCGACCCGACCGGCGAGCCGCTCGCCGAATACGTGGAGGTGCCCACCGGCGCCCCGCTCGGGCTGGGCTCCCGGCCGGCCACCACCACCGTCCGCTTCGCGCCCGGCGACACGCTCCTGCTGTTCAGTGACGGCGTGGTGGAACGCCGGCGGCAGGGCCTGGCCACCGGCCTGGGCTCGCTGGCCGAGGCGGTCGCCGGCGCGGGCAGCGGCGACCCCCGGGCGCTCTGCGCGGTGGCCTCCGCGGCGGTGCCCGGCGCCACCGAGGACGACGTCGCGGTGCTCGCGGTGGAGCACGCGCTGCGGCCGAGCCGGTCGGCGAGCATGGAGGTGCCGGCCGAGCCGACCGCGCCGAGCCGGGTGCGGCACTGGATGAGCGGGCAGCTCACCGAGTGGGGGGTGGCCGACTCGGTGGTCGGGGCGGCGATCCTGTGCACCAGCGAGCTGACCACGAACGCGCTGCTGCACGCCGGCACCGCCGCCCGGGTGGAGATCGACCTCAGCCCGGAGCGACTGCTGGTGTCGGTCGCCGACTCGGGCACCCGGGGCACCGTCACCCGGGCGCAGACCGACACGTTGAGCAGCCGGGGGCGCGGGCTCGGGTTGATCGAGGAGCTGAGCGACGCCTGGGGGACGGACCCGACCGTACGCGGGTCGACCGTCTGGTTCGAGATCCTGCTGCCGTCCGACTGACGCCGCTGGCGTCGGCCGGGCCCGGAGAGGGTGGGAGGCGCCACATGCCTACCGACAACCCCGCCGGTGTGCTCTTCGACGTCGACGGCACCCTGGTCGACAGCACGTACCTGCACACCGTGAGCTGGTGGGAGGCGCTGCGCCAGGACGACCGGCCGGTCCCGATGGCGACCATCCACCGCGCCGTCGGCATGGGCTCGGACAAGCTGCTCGACCACCTGCTCGGCCCGGAACGCGACCGGGCCGCCGACGACCGGCTGCGCGACGCCCACGACACCCTCTACGGCGAGTACTGGGAGCGGCTCCAGCCGCTGCCGCGCGCCGCCGACCTGCTGCGCGCGTGCGCCGAGCACGGGCTGCGGGTGGTGCTCGCCACCTCAGCCGCCGAGCACGAGGTGGCCGCGCTGCGCCGGGCGCTGGCCGCGGACGACGTGATCGACACCGTCACCTCGTCGGCGGACGCCCGGCAGAGCAAACCGGCGCCGGACATCCTGGTCGCCGCGCTGGAGCAGTCCGGGCTGGACGCCGCCCGGGTGGTCTTCGTCGGCGACTCGGTCTGGGACGTCGCCGCCGCCGGCACGCTGGACATCCCGTGCGTGGGCCTGACCTGCGGCGGCACCAGCCGCGGCGAACTGGCCGGCGCCGGCGCGGTGGCCGTCTACGAAGACCCGGCGGCACTGCTGGCGGCGCTGCCCGACTCGCCCGTCCTCGCCCGGCGGTGATCCGCGCGCCGCTTCGGCTCGGCGGGGAGGAATACGGACACCCTCGGCGGGGCAGGGACTGTCACCACCTGCCCGCGTCCCGCGGGCGTGGCGAAGGGTGGTGGTCGTGGAGCCGGTGGACGTCGCGTTCGCGGTGGTCGGTGTCGGTGCGCTGCTGGCGGGAGTCCTGCCCCGGGCGCTGGAACGCCGGCCGCTCTCCATGCCGATCGCCTTCCTGGCGCTCGGCATGCTCGTCTTCCTGCTCCCCACCGGCCTGCCCGACCCCGACCCGCTGGTGCACAAGGAGATCGCCACCCACCTCACCGAGATCGGCGTGATCGTCGCCCTGATGGGCGCCGGACTGAAGATCGACCGGCCGCTGAGCTGGCGACGGTGGTCGTTCACCTGGCGGCTGCTGGCGATCGCGATGCCGCTGTGCATCGCGGCGGTGGCCCTGCTCGGCCGGTGGTGGACCGGCCTGGTGCCGGCCGCCGCGCTGCTGCTGGGCGCGGCCCTCGCCCCCACCGACCCGGTGCTCGCCTCCGACGTGCAGGTCGGCGAGCCGACCGACGTCGAGGACAACGAGGACGAGGTGCGCTTCGCGCTCACCTCCGAGGCGGGGCTCAACGACGGGCTGGCCTTCCCGTTCGTCTACGCGGCCATCGCCATCGCCGCCGCCGGCCTCGCCCCGGCCGACTGGGTGGGCCGGTGGCTCGCCGTCGACGTGCTCTACAAGGTCGCGGTCGGGGTGCTCGGCGGCTGGCTGGTCGGCTGGCTGCTGGGCAAGCTCTTCTTCCGGGCGCCCAACCCGTTGCGGCTGGCCCGGCACGCCGAGGGCTTCCTCGCGCTGGCCGCGACCTTCCTGGCGTACGGGCTGGTGGAGGTGGCCGGCGGGTACGGCTTCCTGGCGGTGTTCGTGGCCGCCCGGGCGATCCGGGCCGCCGAGCGCACCCACGAGTACCACACCGTGCTGCACGACTTCGCCGAGCAGGTCGAGCGGCTGCTGACCGTCCTGCTGCTGCTGCTCTTCGGCGGCGCCGTGGTGGGCGGCCTGCTGGTCCCGCTGACCTGGCCGGCCGCCGCGGTCGGGCTGGCCCTGATCTTCCTGGTCCGGCCGCTGGTGGGGTGGTTGTCGCTGCGCGGCGCCCCCGGCCGCCCGGCCGAGCACTGGGTGATCGCGCTGTTCGGTGGCGGCCGAGCCGGTGGCCGGCGCGGCCTGGGCCTGACCCGCCCACCTGCGCCACGCCGACCCTCCGTCCGCCCCGGGGGCCGGACGCCGTGCCGGCGGGCCGCCCTCCGCCCGGTGGGCGGCCCGGCGCCGGCGGTCAGCGCAGCCGCTCGACCAGGGCCCGGCCCAGGTCGCGGCCCGACCGCCAGGCGCTCTGCGACGCGGACGTGCCGGACGGGTTGACCAAGGCGGGGGCCTCGAAGCGGATCGACGAACTCCAGGCGGAGACCGGCCGCGGCCGCTGACCCGTCAGCGCGGTGGCAGGCGGTGCAGCTCGACCTGGTCGAGCCGCCCCGCAGCCACCCGGGCGGTCAGGTAGGTGGCGTACGGCTGGGCCCGGCGGTCGGTCGGCGATCCCGGGTTGAGCAGCCGCAGCCCGCCGGGGGCCACGGTGTCCCAGGGGATGTGCGAGTGGCCGAAGACCAGCAGGTCGCAGCCGGGGAAGCGGGCGGCGCAGCGCTCCTCACGCCGGGCGCGCGGGCCGGTCTCGTGCACCACGGCCACCCGCAGCCCGGCCAGCTCCACCCGGGCGATCTCGGGCAGCCGGGCGCGCAGCGCCGGGCCGTCGTTGTTGCCGTGGACCCCGACCAGCCGGTGGGACCGGGCCAGCATCGCGTCCAGCAGCGCCTCGTCCACCCAGTCCCCGGCGTGCAGCACCACGTCGGCGGCCTCGACGGCCGCCCACAGCGGCGCCGGCAGGTCCCTGGCCCGTTTCGGCACGTGGGTGTCGGCGGTGATGACCAGGCGCACTCCCGCATTCTCCCGGCTCGCCGCGGATCCCGCCGGGGACGCGCGGCAACCGGGTCTTCACACGGCGGCGATCAGGCCGTAGGTTGACGACCATGCATGGGAGCGCTTCCAGCGGCGCTCATCGATCTACCCCGGGAGAGAGCATGAGAAGCAGACCGGCGCTCGCCGCGGCCGCCGCCGCGCTCACCGTCGCCGCCGCCACCGTCGGCATCCTCCGCGCCCCGGCCGCGTCCGCGGCCGACTCGGCGTTCTACGTCGACCCGGCCACCGCCGCGGCGGCCTGGGTCGCGGCCAACCCGGGCGACCCGCGCGCGGCGGTGATCCGGGACCGGATCGCGAACGTGCCGCAGGGTCGCTGGTTCACCCGGACCAACACCTCGACCGTACGCGGCGAGGTGGACGCCCTGGTCGGCGCGGCGGCCGCCGCCGGCAAGGTGCCGATCCTGGTGGTCTACAACATCCCCAACCGGGACTGCAGCGGGGCGAGCGGCGGTGGCGCCCCGGACCACGCCAGCTACCGGCAGTGGGTCGACCAGGTGGCGGCCGGACTGGCCGGCCGCCCGGCCACCATCGTGCTGGAGCCGGACGTGCTGCCGCTGATGACCAACTGCCAGACCGCCGCCCAGCAGGCCGAGACGATGGCCTCGATGGCGTACGCCGGCAAGCGGCTCAAGGCCGCCTCGGCCGCCGCGAAGGTCTACTTCGACACCGGCCACTCGGCCTGGCTCTCCCCCAGCGAGGCGGCCGCCCGGCTCACCGGCGCGGACATCGCCAACAGCGCGGACGGCATCTCGCTCAACGTCTCCAACTACCGTCGCACCGCCGACGAGGTCGGGTACGCCAAGGCGGTGATCGCGGCGACCGGGGTATCCCGGCTCAAGGCGGTCATCGACACCAGCCGCAACGGCAACGGTCCGGCCGGCTCGGAGTGGTGCGACCCCGAGGGCCGGGCGATCGGCACGCCGAGCACCACCGCCACCGGCGACCCGGCGATCGACGCGTTCCTCTGGGTGAAGCTGCCCGGCGAGGCCGACGGGTGCATCGCCCCGGCCGGCCAGTTCGTGCCGCAGCGGGCGTACGAGCTGGCCATCGCGGCCGGGCCCACCACCACACCGCCCACCACCACGCCCCCCACCACCACCCCGCCGACCACCACCCCGCCGACCACCACTCCCCCGACCACGACCCCGCCGACCACCCCGCCCGCCGGTGGCTGTGCGGTGACCTACACGCCGAACTCCTGGCCGGGCGGGTTCACCGCCGAGCTGCGGCTGAGCAACCACGGCGCCGCGCGCACCGGCTGGACGCTCACCTTCACCGCCGGTACCGGGGTGCGGCTGAGCAACGGCTGGAACGGCGAGTGGAGCCAGTCCGGCGACCGGATCACCGTCCGCAACGCCGCCTGGAACGCCGACCTGCCCGCCGGCGGCACGGTCACCCTCGGCTTCCAGGGCACGTACTCCGGCGGCACGCTGCCCGCGCCGGGCGGCTTCGCGCTCGACGGCACCGCCTGCTCCTGACCCGTACCCGCCAGCGGCACGCCGGCCGGGCCGGCCACCGGGCCCGGTCGGCGCACCCGGCCGACGGGGACCACGCGACGGCGCGGACCGAACCGCGCCGTCACCCGACGGCGCGCAACTTCGCGCGACCCTGTCCGCAACCGGCCGGACCCTGACCGCCGGCCCGCACGTTCGGGTGCGTCTGTTGTCGCCGGAACGACAACAGACGCACCCAGTCTTTCCACCAGGCATGGTCTCCGGCGGGGCGCCCGCCGCACTCCGTGACCGGGCCGGCGTTACCGGCGCAGGCTGTGGGGAACACAACAGGCTGACAAAGGAGGACGCTCATGACCAATCCGACCTCGGCCTGGCGTCCCGGGATGCCGGGCGGTGACACCCTTCCCACCGGCCCGGCGGGACGGCTGGCGGCGCCCGGCGGCGACGGCCACGGGCCGGAGACGGGCCCGCCAACCGTGACGATCGGCTCGTATCCGGACTATCCGTCCGCCCAGCGGGTGGTGGACTACCTGGCGGACAACCGGTTCCCGGTGGAGCACACCGCCATCGTGGGCACCAACCTCACCCTGGTCGAGACGGTGCTCGGCCGGATGACCACCGGTCGGGCCGCGCTGGTCGGGGCCGGCACCGGGGCCTGGTTCGGCCTGTTCATCGGGCTGCTCTTCGGCATCTTCACGGTGGGCAACTGGCTCGCCGTGATCCTGGTCGGCCTGGTGATCGGCGCCATCTGGGGCGCGGTCTTCGGCGCTGTGGCGCACGCGATGACCGGCGGCCAGCGCGACTTCACCTCGGCCAGTTCGCTGCGCGCCGGCCAGTACGCGGTCATCGTCGACGTCCAGTTCGCCGAGCAGGCCCGTCAGCTGCTGGGCCGGATGCACCTGACCGAGGGGCGTCAGCAGCCGGCCTGAGCGCCAAGGTACGACCACCCGACGGCCCCGGGACACCCGGGGCCGTCGTCGCGTGCCGCCGCCGACGAGCGCCCGCACGCCCGGGCTGGCACCGACAGCTGACACCTCCGTGCGGCCACCGCGCCCGGTTTGCTGACCCCCGTCTTTCAAAGCTGCATCACCTGTCGCTAGGAGGGCTCGCAATAGCCCGTGCCACGCAGGGAAAGGTGCTAGTCAAAATTTGAAAGAGTGCTACTCTTGCGGCGTGACCGAGAGCCTGGACCGCACCCGCCTCGCCGCCTGGCGCGCGTACATCGAGGCCAGCCAGCGGCTGTTCACCCAGCTGGAGGACGACCTGCGCGCCGACAGCGAGTTGAGCTTCGCCGACTACCACGTGCTGGTGCTGCTCTCCGAGGCGCCCGGGCAGCGGCTGCGGATGGGTGACCTGGCCAGCCGATTGGTCTTCTCGCCGAGCCGGCTGACGTACCAGATCTCCTCCATGCAGAAGCGCGGCCTGGTGGCCCGGCAGCCCTGTCCGGACGACCGGCGCGGCAGCGAGGCGGTGCTCACCGCCGCCGGGCTGCTCACCCTGCGGGAGGCCGCCCCGCACCACCTGAAGTCCGTCCGCACCCACCTGATGGACGACCTCGACGACGCCGAGGTCGCCTGCCTCACCCGGGTCTTCGAGCGGCTCGGCCGGCGCCTGCGCGCCGGGCGCGACGCGTCGACCACCCTCGGCGACAGCGACAGTTATCGGAGCCCCGATGCCCGCCATCACCGTCGACAACGTGCTCGTCCTGCCCCGCCTGCCCCGGCTCGACGAGTCCACCACCTTCCGGCCGGTCCGCCGGCTGACCACCGCGCCGAGCGGCTACGAGGGCGAGGGCTTCCCGGTCCGCCGGGCCTTCGCCGGGGTGCCGCTGAGCGAGCTGGACCCGTTCATCCACCTCGACCAGATGGGCGAGGTCGACTACGCCCCGGGCGAGCCGAAGGGCACGCCGTGGCACCCGCACCGCGGCTTCGAGACGGTGACGTACATCATCGACGGCGTCTTCGACCACCAGGACTCGCACGGTGGCGGCGGCACCATCACCGACGGCGACACCCAGTGGATGACCGCCGGCAGCGGGCTGCTGCACATCGAGGCTCCGCCGGAGCACCTGGTGGTCAGCGGCGGGCTGTTCCACGGCACCCAGCTCTGGGTCAATCTGCCCCGGGTGGCCAAGATGATCCCGCCGAAGTACCAGGACATCCGCGGCCGGGAGGCCGCCCTGCTCACCACGCCGGACGGCGGCGCGCTTATCCGGGTGATCGCCGGCGAGATCGCCGGGCACCAGGGGCCGGGCGCCACGCACACCCCGATCGCTGTCACGCACGTGACGGTCCAGCCGGGGGCGCAGGTCGACCTGCCCTGGCGGCCGGATTTCAACGCCCTGGTCTACGTGCTGGCCGGGCGCGGCACGGTCGGCACGGACGCCCGCCCGGTGCACACCGGCCAGCTCGCCGTGCACGGGCCGGGCAACGCGCTCCGGTTCGCCGCCGACGCCCGACAGGACAGCCACACCCCGGCGCTGGAGCTGTACATCATGGGCGGCGAGCCGATCCGGGAACCGGTGGCGCACTACGGCCCGTTCGTGATGAACAGCCGGGACGAGCTGATCCAGGCGGTCGAGGACTTCCAGGCCGGGCGGCTCGGCGTCATCCCGGCGCAGCGGCTGCCGCACACCGGGGGTCAGGGCACCCGGCCCTGACCGTCGCCGTCGCGGAGCGCCCCGGCTATGCCGGGGCGCTCACCGCCGTCGCGGCGGCAGATCAGGACACGGCGAATATGCCGGCGACGCCGAGGATCACCATCACCAACACGGCCACCAGCGCCCCCCGCTCGCCCTCCACCGCCTGCTCGCGGTACTCGGTCACGGAGTTCGTCGTCTCGCCGCGCATGGTGTGGCCTCCTTGGTGGTTCGCGTCGTTCGGGGCGGGTGTGCCGGGGGCGGCCACCGGTCGGCGCGTGCCTGCCGGCGTGCGGACCTCCGGCGGGGTCCTACCGTGAGGTTGTCGACCTCGGGAGGGCTGGAGCGGTGGCGCTGCGGGACTGGTTCCTCACCGCACCGGAACGCGCCAACCCGGTATCTGAGTTACCCGGCTGGGCCAGCGGAAACCTTGCCGAGCCGTTAATTCACGGTGCCGCCTACTTCGACCGGCTGGTCGACGAGGTGGACGCCCTCGAAGCCGGTGACCACCTCTTCTTCGCCGACTGGCGGGGCGACCCCGACCAGCGGCTGCGCCCGGACGGCCCGACGGTGGCCCAGCTGTTCGCCCGGGCCGCGCGGCGCGGGGTCGTCGTCAAGGGGCTGATCTGGCGGTCCCACCTCGACGCGCTGGCGTACAGCGAGGAGGAGAACCGCAACCTCAGCGAGGCGGTCTCGGCGGCCGGCGGCGAGGACGCCGACCTGCTCGACCCGGCCGACGCGGTCGCCGCGATCACGGCCGCCGCCGAGGCGCTCCAGCGGTGGTACGACGGCGGCCGGGTGGGCCGGCGTCCGCCGGGCCGGCTGCGCCCGCACCGCCCGGAACGGCTGCGCTGGTACACCCGCGCCTGGGCACTGCCGGCGTACCGGCTGGTCTACGACCCGGACGGCAGGCCGCTGCGGGCACGGCGGTCCGGCACCTGGTGAGTCGTCGCCGGCCACTCGCCGCCGCGCTGCGCCTTCACCCGCTCCGCCGGTACGCCGACCGGCGCGGCGTGCGCGCCGTGGCCGCCGGGATGGACGGTGAAGCCGCCGGGATAGGCGAACGAGGCGCGCGGCGCGTAGAACCCGAAGCCGATGGTGAGCGGGTTGGCCGGCCGGAGCGCGTAGGTGGAGTGCCGGGGCTCGAGGAACTCCACCGAGTCGATCACGAACGAGGTGACCGGCTCGGCGACGTACGGGTACACCGAGCTGAGCAGTTGATCGTCGCGGGCGGTGAAGTACCGGTGGTGCCCGCTGCTGATCACGCTGCCGGTCTCCCCCACCTGGCACCGGGCCCGGATCAACGGCACCCCGTCGATCTCCGTCTCGGCGACCAGCGTGCCGCCGCGCACCTCGATGGTGGTCCGGCCGAGCGAGGTCGGGGCGCCCCGGGCGACGGCGTACTCGCGGACCCGCCGGCTGGAGGTGACGTAGTGCGTCCACCAGCCGCCGGCGTTCTCGCCGCCGGGCGCGTCCACCCCGCTCAGCGACACCCCGACGTAGGTCAGCGAGTACGCCCCGAAGCCGGACGTCTGGCTGTCGTCCTCGACCACGTACTGGTTCATGAAGACCTGCCGGTCCGGCTGCGCGCGCAGTCCGGGCGGCACCAGCGCGGCGACCGCGTCCGGGTCGGCCGGCAGCCAACTGAAGTAGAGCGTGCGGCTGTTCACCACGAGCTGGGGAGCGGCTGGATCGAGCACGACGCCTCCGAACCGGACGATGTACAGGCGACGCTAGGCCGGTCCCGTCGATGGGACAACGACGGAAAGTCGACACTCCTGCCGACTTGTCGGGTTCCCGGCTGCCCGGTCGGCGGGACCCGGGTGACCGAGCGGTGACCGGCGGCGGATGTCCGGCCGGCACGGAGTCGGTCGTCCGAACCGGTAATCACCCTCACAATCACCCTGCGTTCTGTCCGGTTCACGCCCTTAATGATGAAGAGTAACTTAAGTACATCGTACTTTCGGCTGGCTTTGGCCAAGCCGATCAGGCTAAGGTGAGTCCCGAACGGCCCATCTGAAGCTAAACCAAAGCGTCACGTCTCATATCCGCGGACGAGGTGCAGGGAGGACCACCCATGACCGCGCCAACGATCAGCGAGCAGGCGACGAGCGCACCCACCACGGAGAAGCTCGACCCGCGAGCGCTCACCGACAGCGCCGCCGACCTGCTGAACGCGATGGCCGCACTGCCCGCCAACCACCCGTCGCGAGCCGCGCTGCGCGACCGGGCGATCGAGGCCTGGCTGCCGCTGGCCAACCACCTCGCCCACCGCTACAGCGGGCGCGGCGAGCCCACCGACGACCTGGCGCAGACCGCCGCCGTCGGGCTCATCAAGGCCATCGACAAGTTCGACCCGTCCCGTGGCGTCGACTTCGCCGGCTACGCGATCCCCACCATCATCGGCGAGCTCAAGCGGCACTTCCGGGACCGCACCTGGGACATCCGGGTGCCCCGCCGCCTGCAGGAGCTGCGGCTGGCCATCTCCGACGCGAACAGCACGCTGCTGCAGACCCTCGGCCGCTCGCCGACGGTCGCCGACATCGCCGCCCACCTCAAGATCACCGAGGAAGAGGTGCTGGAGGGTCTGGAGGGCGCCCGCGCCTACAACGCGGTGTCGCTGTCCACCCCGACCGGCGACGGCGACCGCGCCACCGAGCTGGGCGACATGCTCGGCGGCGAGGACGGCGAGTTCGAACTGGCCGAGCTGCGGGTGGCCCTCGGCCCGGCGCTCGCCACCCTCGACGAGCGCGAGCAGAAGATCCTCACCCTGCGCTTCTACGGCAACCTCACCCAGTCGCAGATCGCCGAGCAGATCGGCGTCTCGCAGATGCACGTTTCCCGGCTGCTGGCTGGGGCGCTGACCAAGCTGCGCGGGCAGCTCGACGGCACCTACTGACGCCGGTGGTGGACGGTGGCCGGGTCGGCGGGCCCGGCCACCGTCGTGTCCGGCCACCGGGCCGCCGGATCACCCGACCCGACGGCCCGTGCGGTACATCCCGCCCGGCCGGGCAAGTGGGCCCGGCGACGCCGGGACCGGTAGCCCCGTTCGCCGGGCCCGGGGCCGACAGCACCCCCGTGAGCCGCTCCCGGTCAGCGGGGCTCGCGCCACATCGGCCAGAACGGTGTCCCGTCGGGCAGCCGGAACGGCTCCGCCACCCGGTAGCCGTGCCGGGCGTACAGGTCACGGCCGAGTTCGCTGCTCGCCTCCAGGTAGCCCGGCACGCCGTTGGCGTCCAGCCAGGCGTGGTGGTGCCGCAGCAACGCCGTGCCGAGCCCCTGCCCC
Source organism: Micromonospora sp. CNZ280 (assembly GCF_011759515.1). Classification (NCBI taxonomy): domain Bacteria; kingdom Bacillati; phylum Actinomycetota; class Actinomycetes; order Micromonosporales; family Micromonosporaceae; genus Micromonospora; species Micromonospora sp. CNZ280. Next base: position 118,641 of record NZ_JAAOYP010000005.1, on the reverse strand, counting down.
TGCCGCGCCGGACGCACCGCGAGGAACGCCAGGTGGTGGTGGTCCGGATGCGGGTGGTTGGCGGCGAAGAGCTCGTCGAGGTGGGCGAAGCGCTCGGTCCACTCGCCGCAGGCCGCGGCGAGCCGGGCGTCGTAGTCCTCCGGTGGCGGCACCGGCTCGCCGACCGAGGGGAACCAGACCGCCACCGCGTCCCGGTCCTCGGTGCCGTACACCAGGCCGTGCCGCATCGCGTGGTCGACCAGGATCTCGAAGTTGCGCGCCAGCACGGCCTGGCGCCGGGCGGCGTCGGGCACCAGCCACCGGGTCGCGTCCAGCACCAGGAACGCCTCCGCGATCCGCCCGGCCACCAGCGCCGTCTCCGCCGGCGCCAGCCGCCGCACCGCCACCTCGGCCGCCCGGGTCACCGCCGCACCGCCGTTCCGGCGTCGGGCACGCCCGCCCCGCCCGCGCCGCCGGTGCCCGGCCCGGCCGCCACGGCCGCCGCCGCGCTCTCCGCGCCCAGCCCGATCCGGGCGTACGTCTCCGGCCGGCGCCGCCGCAGCAGCAGTGCCTGGAGGACGCCGAGCAGCGCGGCGGTCAGATAGCTGACCGGGACCGCCCAGCGCAGCGGCGACTCCGGGGACACCCCGAGCAGGTCGGCGAAGTTGTCCACCGCCAGCGCCACGACGACCAGCAGGGCCAGGGTGGCCAGCCCGGGTGCGACCGCCCGGCGCCAGAGCGTCTCCGCCGCGCCGGAGCGGGCGAAGAAGGCGATCACCGCCACCGAGGTGGTGGCGACCAGCAGCAGCACCCCGAAGCCGCCGCTGGTGCCGCACCAGTAGAACAACTGCACCACCGGGTCCCAGCCGTTGGCCGCGTACAGCACGATCACCACCAGGCCGAGCGCGCTCTGCGCCAGCGACGCCGCCCGGGGCGCCCCGGTGCGCGCCGAGGTCTGCCCGAACACCCGGGGCAGCACCCGCTCCCGGCCGAGCGCGAAGGCGTACCGGGCAGTGGTGTTGTGGAACGAGATCATCGCGGCCAGCACCGAGGTCAGGAAGAGCGCCTGACCGATGGTCACGGCGGTGTCGCCGAGGTGCGTGCCGGCCAGGTTGAAGATCAGCCCGACGCTCTGCTCGCCCGCCTCGGCGACGATCCGGTCCGGGCCCACCGCGACCGTCATGCTCCAGGCGGAGAGCGCGTAGAGCGCGGCGATGATGGCCACCGAGAGGTACGTGGCCACCGGCACCGTCCGGCGCGGGTCCCTGCTCTCCTCGCTGAACACCACCGCCGACTCGAAGCCGACGAAACCGAGGATGGCCAGCACCAGCACCGCGCCGACGCCGGGCACCGCCAGGTTGTCCGGGGAGAGGGCGGCGAGGCTGACCGAGCCGCCGGCCGGGTTGGTCAGCTGCCCGAGGTCGAAGACCAGGATCACCAGGATCTCGGCGACCAGCAGCGCGGCCAGCACCCGGCCGTTGACGTCGACCCGGAGCACGCCGAGCACACCGACCGCCGCCCACGCGGCCAGGGCCACCACCCACCAGTCCGGGTGCGCGCCGAAGAGCCGGTCCAGCACCGGCTCCGCCGCGGCGCCGATGGTGCCGTAGAGCCCCACCTGCAACGCGTTGTAGGCGAGCAGGGCCACCCAGGCCGCGCCCACGCCGGCCGGGCGGCCCAGCCCCCGGGAGACGTACGCGTAGAAGGCGCCGGCGTTGGCGACCCGGCGGGCCATCGCCACGTAGCCGACGGAGAAGAGCCCGAGCACCGCGGCGACCACCAGGAACGCCAACGGGATGCCGGTCACCCCGATGACCCCGTAGCCGGTGGTGACCACGCCGGCGACCACGGTCAGCGGGGCCGCGGCGGAGAGGACGAAGAAGATCACCGAGGGGATGCCGAGCCGGCCGCGGGCCAGTGCCGCGGAGACGTTGCTCGGACGTTCGATCGTTGCTGTCGGCATGGCGCTGCTCCGATTCGAGGGGAGGGGAAGGGGATCAGTGGACGCCGCGCAGCACCGCGGCGCCGACCGCCGCCTCGGTGTGCGCGACCAGTTCCTTCAGGGGCGCGGGGAGCGCGGGCACGAGCAGGTTGAGCCGGTGGTGGGCGCGGGGTCCGGCGCTCCAGAGCACCTCGCGGGTGAGACCGGCGGCGGAGATCAGGCCGAGCAGCAGCGCGTCCGGCACGTTCGGCGGTTCGGGGCGGTCCAGCAGGGCGCGCAGCCGGGTGGCCGGCCAGGCGGCCGCGTTCAGGTCGACCGGCTGGTAGCTGACCGTGGTACGCAGCAGCCGCCGGCTCTCCTGGCGGCGCAGCATCCCGGCCCGGGCCAGCCGCTCCCCCACCGCGCCCGCCGCGGTCTGCGCCAGGAAGCTCAACCACGTCCGCACCGCCCGGTGCTGGGGCTCCCCCACCAGCTGGTCGAGCACGGTGTGCGCCAACGCGTCCGCCGGTGGCCGCCGGTCGAGCACCGTCAGCTGCCCGGCCGCCACCGTGACGTGTCCATCCAGGACCAGCTCGCCCAGCAGGGCGCCGGCGAGACCGAGGCCGGTCGCCGTCGGGTTGAGCCGCGCCTTGCCGCGAGAGTCGTTGTGGGCGACCAGGAAGAACTCGTCGGCGGTGAGCAACGGCCCTCCCGGGGTGTCCGTCCACAGTGCTCGCGATCCGGGAAAGGATGCACCCGTCGCCACCGCAATGCAACTCCCGGATCCGGCCGTTGCACTCCGTGCTGGCGCGACCTGCGGATCTTGTCGTGACAGACTCGGAGGGTGACCGCGAGCCCCACCGTCCGCCGCCGCCGTATCGCCCGGGAACTGCGCCAGTTGCGCGAGCGCGCGGGCATGACCCTGGACGTCGCCGCCCGGCAGTTGGACATGTCCAAGAGCAACCTGTCCCGGATCGAGACCGCCCAGATCGGCATCAAGCCGCGCGACGTGCGGGCCGCGCTGGCGCTCTACCGGGTCACCGGCGCGGACGCCGAGGCGCTCATCGAGATCGCCCGCGGCGCTCAGCAGCGCGGCTGGTGGCAGAAGTACAGCGACGTGCTGCCGGACTGGTTCGAGTTCTACGTCGGACTGGAGGCGGAGGCGGCGACGCTGCGGACGTACGAGGCCGAGGCGGTGCCCGGGCTGCTGCAGACCGAGGCGTACGCCCGGGAGGTCTACCGGCTGACCGCCGGCGAGGAGGGCATCGAGCGCAAGGTCGCCGCCCGGATGCACCGGCAGAACGTGCTGCACCGGGAGAACCCGGTCGAGCTGTCGGTGGTGCTGAACGAGGCGGTGCTGTGCCGACCGGTCGGCGGGAACGCCGTGATGGCCGCCCAGATGGCCCACCTCGGCCGGATGGCTCAACTACCGAACGTAACCCTACAGGTACTTCCGTTCACCGCCGGCGGGCACCCCGCGATGAACTCGCCGTACGTCGTGCTGACCTTTCCGGACACTGCCGACGCCGCCGTGGTCTACCTGGAAAACCTCAGCACAGGGCTGGCTCTGGAGGAGGCCGCCCAGGTCCGCGGGTATAGCCTGGTGCACGAGGAGCTGTGCCGGATGGCACTGCCTCCGGCGGCGTCGTTGGCCCGCCTGGAGGAGGCTTCTCGTCACTTTGCGTGACCGCATCGGCTGCGGCACGCCGGCACAGACGAGGGGTACCGCGATGACCGCGCTCGACCTGACCCGGGCCCAGTGGCGCACCAGCACGCGCAGCGTGGGCAACGGCAACTGCGTCGAGGTCGCCGCCGCCGACGGTCGGGTCGCCGTGCGGGACAGCAAGGACCGGGGCGGGCCGGTGCTGGCCTTCGGGCGGGCGGCCTGGCACGCCTTCCTCGCCGGCCTGCCCGGGGTACGCGCCGACTGACGCCCGCGGCGCGGTGCGAGACTGGGCCGTGCTCCGCGACGTCTCCCTCGACCTGCCGGTCCGGCCGGCGCTGCCGGATCTGGTCGCGGCGCTGCGGGCGACCGGGGCCGGGGTGCTGGTGGCGCCGCCGGGCACCGGCAAGACCACGCTCGCCCCGCTGGCCGTGGCCGACGAGGTGCCTGGCCGGGTGCTGATCGCCCAGCCGCGCCGGGTGGCCGCGCGGGCGGCGGCGCACCGGATGGCCGCGCTGCTCGGCGAGCGGGTCGGCGACCGGATCGGGTACGCGGTCCGCGGTGAGCGCCGGGTCGGCCCGCGCACCCGGGTCGAGGTGGTGACGACCGGGCTGCTGGTACGCCGGCTGCACCACGACCCGGAGCTGGCCGGCACCGGCGCGGTGCTGCTCGACGAGTGCCACGAACGCCACCTCGACGCCGATCTGGCGCTCGCCTTCACGGTCGAGGCCCGCGCCGCGCTCCGCCCGGACCTGTGGCTGCTGGCGATGTCCGCCACCCCGGAGGCGGACCGGTTCGCCGTGCTGCTCGGCGGCGAGGCCGGCCCGGCGCCGGTGGTCCGGGCCCCGGCGGCCCTGCACCCGGTGACCCGGATCTGGGCCCCGCCGCCCCGGCCGGTGGCCGCGCCCGGCGCCGGACCGGTCGACCGGGCACTGCTCGACCACGTCGCGGCCACCGTCCGGCGGGCGCTGCGCGAACGCGACGGGGACCTGCTGGTCTTCCTGCCCGGCGCGGGCGAGATCGCCGCCGTCACCGCCCGGCTGGCCGACCTGCGCGACGAGGTGGCCGTCCTGGCGCTGCACGGTCGGCAGCGCGGCGCCGAGCAGGACGCCGCGCTGCGCCCGGCCGACCGGCGGCGGGTGGTGCTGGCGACCGCGGTGGCGGAGAGCAGCCTGACCGTGCCCGGGGTGCGCGTGGTGGTGGACGCCGGGCTGGCCCGGGTGGCCCGCACGGACCTGGCCCGCGGGCTCGGCGCGCTGGTCACCGTGCCGGTGTCTCGGGCGGCGGCCACCCAGCGGGCCGGCCGGGCCGGCCGGGAGGCGCCCGGGTACGTCTACCGCTGCTGGTCGGTGGCCAGCCACGAACGGCTGGCCGCCCAGCCGGCCCCGGAGATCGCCACCGCCGACCTGACCGGGTTCGCGCTGCAGCTGGCGGCCTGGGGGCGACCGGACGGCGCCGGGCTCGCCCTGCCCGACCCGCCGCCGGCGGCGGCGCTCGCGGTGGCCCGGGACACCCTGGCCGCCCTCGGCGCGGTCGACCGGGACGGCCGGATCACCGACCGGGGCAGGGCGATCGCCGCGGTCGGCACCCATCCCCGGCTGGCCCGGGCGCTGCTGGACGGCGCCGACCGGGTCGGCCCGGACCGGGCGGCCGAGGTGGTCGCGCTGCTCGCCGAGGACACCGTCGCCGGGCCGGGCGACGACCTGGCCGCCGCCTGGCGCCGGCTGCGCGCGAGCGCCGATCCCGGTGCCACCGCCCGCTGGCGGGCCGAGGTACGCCGACTGCGCGCCGTCCTGCCCACCGAGGCGGAGCCGGCCACCGGGCCGGGCCGCCCGGCGGGCCGCCGACGCACACCGGCCGCTGCCCCGGCGGACCGGGACCGGCTGCCGGACGAACTGGCCGCCGGGCTGCTGGTCGGGCTGGCCCACCCGGAACGGCTGGCCCGGGCACGGCGGCCGGGCGGCTCGGCGTACCTGATGACCGGCGGCACCGCGGCGGAGCTGGCGCCCGGGTCGGGGCTGGCCGGGTCCGGCTGGCTGGCAGTCGCCGTCGCGGACCGCTCCCCCGGTGCCCCGACCGCCCGGGTGCGGCTGGCCACCCCGCTGGACGAGGCCACCGCCCGGGAGGCGGCCGGCCCGCTGCTGCACACCGAACGGGAGGTCGCCTGGTCCGGGACCGACGTGGTGGCCCGCGAGGTGGTCCGGCTCGGCGCGGTCGAGCTGGTCGAGCGGCCGCTGACCCGGCCCGACCCGGAGGCGGTCACGGCGGCCCTGCTCACCGGGCTGCGCCGCACCAACCTCGGCCTGCTGGACTGGACGCCGGCGGCACGGGCGCTGCGCGAGCGGCTGGCGTTCCTGCGTCGGGCGCTCGGCGCGGACTGGCCGGAGGTCACCGACGAGGCGCTGCTGGCCGCCGTGCCCGACTGGCTCGGGCCGGAACTGGCCGCCGCGCGGCGGCGGGCCGACCTCGCCCGGGTGGACGTCGCGACGGCGCTGCGCCGGCTGCTGCCGTGGGCACAGGCGGCCCGGCTGGACGAGCTGGCCCCGGAACGGATCACCGTACCGAGCGGCTCGCGGATCCGGGTCGACTACGCCGACCCGGCCGCCCCGGTGCTGGCGGTCAAGCTCCAGGAGACGTTCGGCTGGCCGGACGCGCCGCGGGTGGCCGGCGGCCGGGTGCCGGTGCTGCTACACCTGCTCTCGCCGGCCGGGCGGCCGGTGGCGGTCACCGCCGACCTGGCGTCCTTCTGGCGGTCGGGGTACCCCCAGGTGCGCGCGGAGCTGCGCGGCCGCTACCCGCGCCACCCCTGGCCGGAGGACCCGACCACGGCCGAGCCCACCCGGCGCACCACCCCGCGCCGCCGCTGAGCGCTGGCTCGGCTGGCTGGTCCGCTCGCGCTCACTCCTCCACGACGTCGGCGATGACCACGGTGACGTTGTCCGGGCCGCCGGCGCGCAGCGCCAGATCGATCAGCTTCCGGGCGCACTCGTCCCGGCCCGGCTGCTCGGCGAGCACCTCGGCGATGGTGTCCGGCCGGACCACGTTGGAGAGCCCGTCGCTGCACAGCAGCCACCGGTCGCCGGCCCAGGGCACCATCGTGGCGTACGTCGGGGAGACCTCGTCGCCCTGCAACGCCTGGGTGACCACGGCCCGGCGGGGGTGGCTGCTGGCCTGGTCGGGGGTGATCAGGCCCTGGTCGACGAGCATCTGCACGTAGGTGTCGTCCCGGGTGATCTGCTTGAGCACCCCTTCCCGGAACAGGTAGGCCCGGGAGTCGCCGATGTGGGCCAGCGCCAGGCAGCTGCCCGTCCGGGCGAAGAGCAGGGCGGTCAGCGTGGTGCCCATGCCCTGTCGCTCCGGGTCCTCGCTGACCGCCTGGCGGATCCGCGCGGTGGCCAGCTCGATGCCGCTCTGCAACGCGGCCACCAGGGCGTCCTCCGGCGTCTCCACGTCCAGCGGAGCGACCGCGGCGATGGCGATCGCGCTGGCCAGGTCGCCGGCCGCCATCCCGCCCATGCCGTCGGCGACGGCGACCAGCCAGGGCCCGGCGTGCAGGGCGTCCTGGTTCCCGCTGCGGATCAGCCCACGGTCGCTCGTTCCGACGGAACGCAGCTTCAGGGTCATGGGAGGCAGCCTGCCAGGCGAAGGGCGCAGTTGTCTCTAGGAGATCAGGACGACCGGGCGTGGCGCGGTGAATCTCACTGCCGGCGGGGGCCGCTTCGCCATCCAGGCGGATCGATTGACACGAAGGCCGACGGCTGGAACCATCGAGCCCGACCACTGGGAGCGCTCCCAGGTCACGCCACCGCCGCACGTCCGCCCCCGCCGTCCGGAAGGACATCCCGTGACGCCATCCCGACGCCGCCTCGCGTTGCTCGCCGCGGCCAGCACCCTGGCGCTGGCCGGCGGCACCGCCGCCCCGGCCCAGGCCGACCCCCCGCCCGACGCCCCCGAGCAGATCGACAACGGCGACTTCAGCGCCGGTGTCTCCCCCTGGTTCTCCTACGGCACCGGCCCGCTCGCGGTGACCGACGGCCGGCTCTGCGCCACCGTCGCCGGCGGGCTGGCCAACCCGTGGGACGCCGGCATCGGCCAGGACGGGGTGCCGCTGCTCGCCGGCGCCGAGTACACCCTCGGCTTCGACGTCTCCGCCACCCCCGGCACCCCGGTCACCGCCGTGCTGCAACTGGGCAGCGCCCCCTACACCACCTACGCCAGCCTGACCGCCACCGCCACCGGCACCGGCCAGCGGTTCGAGAAGACCTTCACCGCGCCGGCCGACAACCCGACCGCCCAGCTCATCTTCCAGGTCGGCGGCAGCGCCGAGGAGCAGACCGTCTGTCTGGACGACGTGTCGCTGCGCGGCGGCGAGCCGCCCGAGCCGTACGAGCCGGACACCGGCCCACGGGTCCGGGTCAACCAGGTCGGCTACCTGCCCGGCGGGCCGAAGCACGCCACCGTGGTGACCGAGGCCACCGAACCGCTGCCGTGGGAGCTGCGCTCCGCCGCCGGCGCCGTGCTGGCCACCGGCAGCAGCACCCCGCGCGGGGTGGACGCCGCCTCCGGGCAGCACGTGCAGACGGTGGACTTCTCCGCGTACCGCACGCCGGGGGCCGGGCTGACGCTGACCGTCGACGGCGAAACCAGCCACCCGTTCGACATCTCCGGCACCCTCTACGACGGGCTGCGCGCCGACTCGCTCCAGTTCTTCTACGCCCAGCGCAGCGGCATCGCCATCGACGGCGACCTGATCGGCCCGGCGTACGCCCGCCCGGCCGGGCATCTGGGCGTGGCGCCCAACCAGGGCGACACCGACGTGCCCTGCCAGCCGGGCGTCTGCGACCACCGGCTGGACGTGCGCGGCGGCTGGTACGACGCCGGCGACCACGGCAAGTACGTGGTCAACGGCGGCATCGCCACCTACCAGCTGCTGAACACCTTCGAGCGGACCAAGACCGCCCGCACCGCGGCCGGCGGCGCCGGGCTCGCCGACGGCACCCTGCGGGTGCCCGAGCGCGGCAACGGCGTGCCGGACATCCTCGACGAGGCCCGCTGGGAACTGGAGTTCCTGCTGCGCATGCAGGTGCCGGCCGGCGAGCCGCTGGCCGGGATGGCCCACCACAAGGTGCACGACCGGAACTGGACCGGGCTGCCGCTGCTGCCGCACGACGACCCGCAGCCCCGCGAGCTGCACCCGCCGTCCACCGCGGCCACCCTCAACCTGGCCGCCACCGCCGCCCAGTGCGCCCGGCTCTACGCCCCGTACGACGCGGCCTTCGCCGGCCGGTGCGCCACCGCGGCGCGGACCGCGTACGCCGCCGCCGAGGCCAACCCGACCCGGTACGCCGACCCGCAGGACGGCAACGGGGGTGGCGCCTACAGCGACGGCGACGTCAGCGACGAGTTCTACTGGGCCGCGGTGGAGCTGTACCTGACCACGGGCGAGCAGCCGTACCTGGCCGACCTGACCGCGTCCCCGCACCACACCGGCGAGGTGTTCGGCGCCCAGGGCTTCGGCTGGGCGAGCACCGCCGCGCTCGGCCGGCTCGACCTGGCCACTGTGCCGAACGGGCTGCCCGCCGCCGACCTGACCCGGGTACGCGCCTCGGTGACCGCCGCCGCGGACTCCTACCTGGCCACCCTGAACGGCCAGGCCTACGGGCTGCCCATGCCGGACGACCGGGGCAGCTACTTCTGGGGCGCGAACAGCAACATCATCAACAACGCGGTGGTGCTGGCCACCGCGTACGACCTGACCGGGGACGCGCGGTACCGCGACGGCGCGGTGCAGACGATGGACTACCTCCTCGGCCGCAACGCGCTGAACATCTCGTACGTGACCGGCTGGGGCGACCGGGCGGCCCGCAACCAGCACAGCCGGATCTTCGCCAACCAGCTGGACCCGGCGCTGCCCAACCCGCCGGCCGGCTCCATCGCCGGTGGCGCGAACGCCAACCTGGAGGACCCGTTCGCCGCGCAACTGCTCGCCGGCTGCGCGCCGATGTTCTGCTACGTCGACGACATCAACTCGTACGCGACCAACGAGGTGGCGATCAACTGGAACTCGGCGCTCGCCTGGATCGCCTCGTTCCTGGCCGACCAGGGCGACGCGGGGGCGGTGCCGGCCGCCACCTGCACGGCGACGTACACCAACTACGGCACCTGGCACGGCGGCACCGGCTTCACCGCCCAGGTGACCATCCGCAACACCGGCCCGACGCCGGTGCAGGGCTGGACCGCCCGGTTCGCGTTCACCGGTGACCAGAAGGTGCGCGAGGCGTGGCTGGCCAGGGTGACCCAGTCCGGTGCCACGGTGACCGCCCGGAACGAGCCGTACAACGCCCGGATCAACCCGGGCGGCACGGTGACGTTCGGGTTCAACGCGGTGACCGGCGGCGGCGCCAACCCGGCGCCCGGCCTGATCACCGTCAACGGCACCCCCTGCACGACCGGCTGACCCCGCACCCCACCTCCGCGCCCGCCCCCGCGCCCGCGCCCCACTTAAGATCCGCGCACGAACAGTGAAGGAGTGGCCTTCCGGCACGCCGAGGCCACTCCTTCACTGAACGTGCGGAAAGGAGGCCGCGGGGTGGGGATCGACGGAGGTGGGTGTAGGAGCATGGCGGGCGTGAGCGGGCGGCAGAGCGTGACGGTGCGGCGGGGTGGGGCGGGGGACGCGGGAGCGGTGCTGCGGCTGCTCGACGACGCGACCGCGTGGCTGGTGGCCCGGGGCCGCACCGGCCAGTGGGGCACCGAGCCGGCCTCGACCGACCCCCGGCGCATCGCCCAGGCCGACGCCTGGGCCACCGGTGGCGGGCTGTGGCTGGCCGTCCTCGACGAACGGCCGGTCGGCGCGCTGGTGGTGGGCGCGGCCACCGAGTACGTGCCGCCGGCCACCGAACCCGAGCTGTACGTCAACCTGCTGGTGACCGACCGGACGCACGCCGGGTCGGGCATCGGCGGCCGGCTGCTGGCGCACGCCGCCGACCTGGCCCGGGAACGCGGCGTGGGCCTGCTCCGGGTGGACTGCTACGCGGGCGACGACCGTGCGCTGGTCGGCTGGTACACCCGGCAGGGCTTCACCCCCACCGACCCGTTCACCGTCGAACGCCCGGGCCGTCCGCCGTGGCCCGGGCAGGTCCTCGCCCGCCGGCTCGACTGACTGCGGCGACGCTCAGCCGATCTCCTCGTCCACGAAGCACCAGCGCCAGGACTCCCCGGGCTGCACCGAGCGCATCACCGGATGCCCGCTCTGCTCGAAGTGCTTCGTCGCGTGCTGGTACGGCGAGGAGTCGCAGCAGCCGACGTGCCCGCAGGTCAGGCAGGCGCGCAGGTGCACCCAGTCCGGGTTGCCGATGGCGACGCAGTCCGGGCAGACCTCGGTGGTGGACGGCTCGGCGATGCCCGCCTCGGTCAGGTGCGCGCAGCTCATCAGTCGACCTCCCGGCGCAGCAACGACTCCTCCAGGTCCAGGTCTCGATAGGCCCGCACCAGCACCTCCTCGGGGATCCGGCCGGCGTCCCGGGCAGCCCGGAACACCTCCCGCTCGGCGTCGATCATCTCCTGCCGCAGCCGACCGTACGCCTGCGAGGGCGTCTCCCGCGCGGTACCGCCCAACTGTTCCCAGGCCATGTTGGTGCGCTCGTCGAGCAGCCGGCGCAACCGCTCCACCACCGCGGTGGGCGCGGTGTCGGCGAGCGCGTCGAGGCGTTCCCGGGCGGCCCGGCTGGCCTGCTGCTGCGCCCCGGCGGCGGAGAGCGCGTCGTGCACCGGGTCGTCCGGCGGCAGTTTCAGCCGGCGGGCCACCGCCGGCAGGGTGGCGCCCTGGCCGACCAGGGTCGCCACGATCACCGCGAACGCCAGCCAGATGAACAGCGCCCGCGGGTAGGGCTGGTCGTCGGCCACGGTGAGCGGCAGGGCGAGCGCGCCGGCCAGGGTGACCACGCCGCGCATCCCGGCCCAGCCGATCACCAGCGGGTAGCGCACCTCCTTCGCGGCGCCGCGCTGCCGTACCCGGGGCACGAGCCGGGTCAGGTAGGTGGCCGGGAAGAGCCAGGCGAACCGGGCCAGGAAGGTGGTGGCCAGCACCGCCACGGTGATCACGGCCAGTGAGCCGACCGGCTCGTCCAGGTCGCGCAGCACCTCCGGCAGCTGCAGCCCGACCAGCAGGAAGACCAGCCCCTCCAGCAGGAACCGGACCAGCCGCCAGACCGCGCCGAGCTGGAGCCGGGACGCCGCCGACATCAGCCGGGGCAGTTGGTGGCCGAGCGCCAGCCCGGTCACCACCACGGCCATCACGCCGGAGGCGTGGATCGCCTCGGCGGCGAAGACCACCGCGAACGGGATGATCAGCGACAGCGCGTTGTCCAGCAGCGGGTCGCTGATCCGCTTGTGCAGGAAGCCGAAGAGCAGCGCGCCGAGCGCGCCGATCAGCACTCCGCCGACGGCGGACCGGAGCACCTCCAGCCCCACCTCGCCGACCCCGACCGCCGACCCGACGGCGGCCAGCGAGGCCACCCGCAGCAGCACCAGCGCGGTGGCGTCGTTGAGCAGGCTCTCCCCCTCCAGGAGGGTCACCACCCGGCGGGGCAGTCCGATCCGCCGAGCCACCGCGGTGGCGGCGACCGCGTCCGGCGGGGCGATCACCGCGCCCAGGGCCAGGCAGACGGCGAACGGCGCCGCCGGCACCAGCAGGTGTACGACGAGGCCGACCGCGAACGCCGTGAAGATCACCAGCCCGACGGCGAGCAGCAGGATGGGCCGCAGAGCGACCCGGAACGCCGGCACCGAGGTTTCCAGGGCCGCGACGTAGAGCAGCGGCGGCAGGATGCCGACCAGCACCAGTTCCGGCTCCAGCCGCACGTGCGGCAGACCCGGCACGTAGGAGAGCGCGAGGCCGACCACCACCAGCACGATCGGCGCGAGCAGGCCCAGCTTGCGGGCCAGCGCCGCGCCGAGCGTCGCGATCGCGAGGAAGACGACGACCTCGAACAGTGGCTCCATGAAGTACGAGCCTAGGCGGCCCCGCCCCGGCGGACGATCATCGGGCGCGCAGCTTCGGCGGCAGGGTGGTGGCCTGCAGCGCCGCGCCGAGCCAGGACCACGCGAAGCCGGACTGGCCCTGCCGGGCGCTCCATGGCGAGAAGTGGTCCGAGCACATGCCGGCGTCGAAGCCGACCCGCTCCGCGTGGATCACCGCGTCCAGCAGGCCGCGGGGGTGGATCTGCTCGTGGGACGCGTGGAAGCCGAACACCGTCATGGCGGCGTTCCGTACCCACTACGGCGTCCGGTTACGCCGCGAACCTGGTCGCCGTACCCGGCGGGGCGAACCCCGGTCGCCCCTGATCGGCGTGGCGAACCCGGTCGTCCTACTCGGCGTGCGCGCCGGCGCCGGCCGAGGCCGCTCCCTCGCCCACCCAGACCGTCTTGGTGTTGCAGAACTCGCGCATCCCCAGCGCGGACAACTCCCGGCCGTAGCCGGAGTTCTTCACCCCGCCGAAGGGCAGCTCGGGGAAGGAGGTGGTCATCCCGTTGACGAAGACGTTGCCGGCGTCCAGGTCGGTGGCGAACCGCTCCTGCTCGTCCGGGTCCCGGGTCCAGGCGTTCGAGCCGAGCCCGAAGTTGGTCCCGTTGGCCACCTCGATCGCCTCGTCGTACGAGGACACCCGGTAGAGCCCGGCGACCGGCCCGAACACCTCCTCGCCCCACATCCGCATCTCCGGGGTGAGGTCGGTGACCACGGTCGGCGGGTAGTACCAGCCCGGCCCGGCCGGTGGCTCGCCGCCGCAGAGCACCGTCGCGCCCCGGTCGACGGCGTCGCGTACCTGGGCGTGGATCTCGTTCCGGCCACCCTCGCTGGCCAGCGGTCCGACGTCGGTGTCGTCGTCCATCGGGTCACCGACCCGCAATGCGGACATGTTCGCGGCGAACCGCTCGGCGAACGCGTCGAAGACGTCGGTGTGCACGATGAAGCGTTTCGCGGCGATGCAGGACTGCCCGTTGTTCTGGCAGCGGGCGGTGGTGGCCACCTCGGCGGCCCGGTCCAGGTCGGCCGAGGGCATCACCACGAACGGGTCGCTGCCGCCGAGCTCCAGCACGGTCTTCTTCAGCTCCCGGCCGGCGATCTGGGCGATGGAGCGGCCGGCGCGTTCGCTGCCGGTGAGCGTCGCGGCCCGGACCCGCGGGTCGCTGAGGATCCGGTCGACGGCGTCCGAGCCGACCAGCAGGGTGGTGAACGCGCCCTCGGGGAAACCGGCGCGGCGGAACAGGTCCTCCAGCAGCAGCGCGGTCTGCGGCACGTTCGAGGCGTGCTTGAGCAGGCCGGTGTTGCCGGCCATCAGCGCCGGGGCGGCGAACCGCATCACCTGCCAGAGCGGGAAGTTCCACGGCATCACCGCCAGCACCGGCCCGATCGGCTGGTAGCGGACGAACGCCCGGGTCGCCTTGACCGCCGGCGCGTCGGCCGGCTCGTCGGCCAGGAAGGCGGCGGCGTTGGCGGCGTAGAACCGGCAGGCGGTGGCGCACTTGGTCACCTCGGCCTTCGCCGCCGCGTACGTCTTGCCCATCTCGGTGGTCATCAGCCGGGCGGTGGCGTCGCGCTCCGCCTCCAACAGGTCGGCCGCCGCGGTCAGCCACCGTCCCCGCTGGTCGATCGTGGTGCCGCGCAACTGCCGGTAGGCCAGGTCGGTCCGCTCGATGGCGGCGTCGATCTCCTCGGCCGGCATGGCGTCGTACGTCTTGAGCACCTGTCCGGTGGCCGGGTTGGTGGTGGCGATGGGCATCTCGTACTCCTGTCACTCGAAGAGTGAGTGCCGCACGCCCGGCTCCTCCCGGCGGCGGGCGGCGCGGCGACGCTGGATGATGACCAGGTCCACGACGGCGATCACCGCGAAGACCACGCAGAGGACACCCAGCCAGACCAGGTCGGCCCGGAACGCCAGCACGGCGAAGACGGCCATGGTCACCAGGCCGAAGCCGGCGAGCACGAGCCGGAGGTTCAACGCACTGTAGGCGTGACCGACCGTGCCACGGGCGCGTCGGGGCTGCGCTCTCGTCATTCCCTCGACCTACCCCGGCAGCGGCGCGGCTAACCGGCGTTCCGACCGGCCCGGTGGCGTCGACGGGCCGATGCGGACCCGCGCGGTGTTCCGGCCACCGGAGCGGGTAACCAGCGGCGGTGCCGCCGCCGGTCCCGTGCGAGGGAGCGGTGGGGTGCGTTACAGCGGTGTGCCGCGACCGGGGCAGCGCCGACCGGGCCGGGGAGGATGGGGGCATGACCACGACCCACGCGGCGCCGGTGACGGTCGCCATGACCCGGCGCGTCGACCCCGCCCGCGGCAGCGAGATGGTGGCGTGGATGCGGGCCGGCACCGCGCTGGCCGAGGTGTTCCCGGGTTTCCTCGGCGCCGGTTGGGTGCAGACCGCGCCCGGGTCCCCGGAGTGGCACATGCTGTACCGCTTCGCCGACGCCGAGACGCTGCGCCGGTGGGAGGAGTCTCCGCAGCGACGGTGGTGGCTGACCTCGGCGCAGGGCATCGTCGAGCACACCCGGGCCGAGCGGCGCACCGGGATCGAGGGCTGGTTCGACCCCCCGCGGGAGCGCCGCGTCGAGGAACTGGCCGCCGCCGTCGAGGCGCCCGTGCCGCCGTCGCCGCCGCGCTGGAAGCAGGCGGTGACCATCTGGCTGGCGTTCTTCCCGCTCAGCCTCGGCGCCACGCTGCTCACCGGCCGGATCATCGCCGACGTGCCGGTGGCCGCGCGGGTGCTGCTGATGACGCTCTGCCTGACCCCGTTGATGACCTACCTGGTGCTGCCCCGGATCACCCGGGCGCTGCACTGGTGGCTGCACGGTCAGCCGATGCCCTGGCGCACCCGCCGCTGACCGCGGCGGGAGGACGGCGGCGGCTTTACCACGGACGGCCCGGGGCGCGGCAGCCGTCTGCCGCATAGCCGACACGAGCCCACCTTTCCCCGGCAACGCACGCATAGGGTTACCACGCTGTCGCTCTCCGCTGCCGGACTGGGGAAGCCATGTCTCGACGCTGGGTCGCCGCCGTCGCCTGCCTGCTGGCACTGGTCGCGCTCGCCTGCGAGGGTGGCCGGGCCGAGCCCGGGCCGACCGGAGCCCCGTCGGGGGCCGGCGGCATCGCCGCGCTCGGCGACTCGATCAGCACCGGCTTCGGCTCCTGCCTGGTGCTCACCTCGTGCCAGCGCAACTCCTGGTCGACCGGGGACGGGCTGCGGGTGCGCAGCCACTACCGGCGGCTGCTCGACCGCGACCCGGGCATTCGGGGCCGGGCCTTCAACCATGCCCGGCCGGGGGCCCGCGCGGCGGCGCTGGCCGGCCAGGCCGAGGCGGCGGTACGCGACCGCCCGGACCGGATCACCGTGCTGATCGGGGCGAACGACGTCTGCCGGGGCGGGGTCGAGGCGATGACCCCGGTTGCCGAGTTCCGGGCGGCGGTCGACCGGGGGCTGCGGGTGCTGCGCACCGGCCGGCCGAAGGCGCGGGTGCTGGTGGTGAGCGTGCCGGACCTGTACCGGCTCTGGCAGGTCGGGCACACCGACGCGCGGGCGGTCCGGGCCTGGGACCGGGGCGTCTGCCCGGCGCTGCTGGCCGCCCCCGCCTCGCAGGCCCCGGCCGACCGGGCCCGCCGGGCCGCCGTCCGGGAGCGGATCGTCGCCTACA
Organism: Micromonospora sp. CNZ280; assembly: GCF_011759515.1. NCBI lineage: Bacteria > Bacillati > Actinomycetota > Actinomycetes > Micromonosporales > Micromonosporaceae > Micromonospora > Micromonospora sp. CNZ280. The sequence goes on along the minus strand of NZ_JAAOYP010000005.1, from coordinate 102,390 downwards.
ACGCCCAACTCGCCGCGGCCTGCCGGGCGTACGGGTCGCGCTGCCGTTACGACGGCGGCGCGGTGCATCGGGTGCGGTTCGGCCTGGACCTGGTCAACCCGCTGGACTGGTTCCACCCGAACGCGGCCGGGCAGGGCCGACTCGCCGAGGTCGGCTGGCGCGCCTGGGGTCGCACCGACTGACCGCCGCGACGGGCACCGCCCCACCCGTCCGGCCGCCGCAGGATGCGCTCATCGGCGGGCCCCGGCGATGCCGTGGCCGGCGCCGGCCGCGGCATCGCCGGGGCGGCCGGGTCAGGGCCGGCGGGGTTCCGGGACGCCGGTGCCGTGCTGGCGGTAGAGGGCCCGGGACCGCTCGGCGAGGTCCTTGGTGGCCGACGAGTTGGCCCAGGTGCCGAGGATGATCGCCGCGCCGGGCACCACCTTGGCGAAGACCCGCTTCGCCGCACGCACCCCGGCCATCTGGGCCAGCCGCACGCCCAGCCGCAGCATCACCTTGCCGAGCGCCTGCTGACCGCCGGAGCCGAAGAGGGCGCCGGCCCGCTCCCGGCCGGCGGCCACGCCCAGGGCCAGCCGGGCGCTCTCGGCGACCTTGTGCACCCGTTGCAGGACGAGCAGGTCGGTGGCGCGGTCGGGATGCACCGGGTCGACCCCGTACGCGGCGGCGATGTGCAACACCATCCGGGCCTGGGTCCAGGCCAGCACCCCGACGTCGATCACCGCGCCGGGCAGGCCGGCCGCCCCGCTCACCGCGCCGGAGAGCCGGGCCCGGTTGACGAACCGGCGGACCGCCTGGTCGGCGAGCGCCTCGGCGGGCACCCCGGGCTGCTCGTGCCGGACCCGGGCGGCCCACTGCGCGGCCTCCGGGCCGAGCCGGCGGACGGCCTCCAGGGCCAGGTGCTCCGGGGCGTACTGCGGGTCCTCCCGCATCCGGTCCCAGAGCTTCGCCGGCGGCCCCTCCGGGGCGTCCTGCGGTGGCGCGGGCACCGCCGCGGGCGGGGTGACGGGCTGGCCGTCGGCGGGCGCGGAGTCGGTCACGTCATCTCCTGAGGGGTCGGTGCGGGCGGAGACGGCGGGGTCAGCGGCGCTTCTGCAGCTTGGCCGCGAGGCCCCGGAGCTTCTGCTGGGTGGCCGGCTTGGCCAGCTCCCGGCGGCCCCGCTCGACCAGTTGCTGCCCCTTCGGGGAGCGCAGGAACGCGCTGATCCGTTGCATCAGAGCCATGACGTCCTCCTGTCGGTGGTGCCTCACTCATGTGTACCCCGCGCCGACAAGACGCGAACCCCGGAACCCCGGATCCGCCACCGTCCACTGTGGTCGACAGGAGACTACTTCCCGGCCGGGACGATGGCCTCGACGACCTTGGTGGCCCGCCACTCGTGCTTGGCGTAGTGCTCCGGGTAGGCGGAGATCTGCACGGCCTGGGCGGCGTCGGTCAGCCGCATCCGCTGCCAGCCGGGCACCTGCTCCAGCGCGGAGAGGAACTGCCGGGTGGCGAACTCCGGGTCCATCAGGCGACCCACCGGGCCCCAGCCGCTGCTCGGCCGCTGCTGGAACAGGCCGACGGAGTCGTGGTCCCAGCCGATGGCCTGGTGCGGGTAGTTCTGCGACTCGGGCAGCACGCCGCTGGCGTAGTTGTAGAGGTTGCTCTCCTGCATGGCGGTGGCCACCGCGATGACCAGCGCGCGACGCGGCACGCCCATCTCCCGGCCCGTCCGCACGATGGCCTCGGCGTTCTCCATCTGCGCCTCGGTGAGCCCGGCGACCGGGGCCGGGTCGACCGGCCGCGGCTTGCGGATGGGCGGGGAGTCGGTGTCCGGGTCGGCGGCCGACGTCGCCGAGGTGGCCGACGTCGCCTCCCGGTCCGCGTCCCGGCTGGGCCGGTCCTGCTCGGCGCGCTGGGCGGCCTCGACGCGAGCGGTGAGCCCGTCGCCCCGGGCCGCCGCGTCGGCGCTCTCCCCCTGGGTCTGGGCGACGGCGGCCAGGCCGAGGCAGCAGAGCACGCCGGTGGCGAGCGCCACCCGGGCCCGGGCCGGTCCGTGCAGCAGGTTCCGGGCGTACGCGGCGGAGGCACGGAACCCAGTCCGCCGATCGGTCGAGTGGGTATCGTCTGAACGGTCAGTCAGGTCACCGGGGGTGGTCTGGGTCTCGAGGGTGCGGTCGTCACGCATCAGCCGAGGCTAGGCAGGCCAAAACCCCGATCACCCACGGTGATCACGTGGTGCTCGTTACAGTATCGGCGACCGCGCCCGGACGGCCGGGACGACCCGGGCAGCCCCGGGCACGCACCTCGCGGAACCGGCAGACCTCCGGATCGCCGCAACCTCCGGACCACAGGCGGAAACCTCGCGACCCTCCGGCGACCACCCCATGATCGGCCAGATCCCCCGTACGGTCGATGGCCAACTCAGTCGAACAGTCAGCACTGACCGACTGCCCGCCAAGATCGGGCGATACCCGCCCATCCTCACCCACCCGCCGGCCGCCCGATCGAGGCGGGAAGGAATGCATCAGGATGGCGGGTACGTTCCCCGAACCGGGTGCCGTCCCGCAGCGGCGACCCGTACGCGCCTTCAGGGAGGTCCGCACCGGTGCTCGACCCACACGAGCTGTACGAACTCACCGACGATCTGCCCGACCTCGGTCAGCCGGTCCTGATCCAGGCGCTGACCGGATTCGTCGACGCCGGCAACGCCACCCGGTTGGCCCGCGAGCAACTGCTCAGCTCGCTGGAATCCCGCCCGATCGCCCGGTTCGACGTCGACCAGGTCTTCGACTACCGCTCCCGCCGGCCGGTGATGACCTTCGCCGAGGACCACTGGGAGTCGTACGACGCGCCGAAGCTGGAGCTGCACCTGCTCCACGACGACGACGAGACCCCCTTCCTGCTGCTCACCGGCCCCGAGCCGGACCTGCAGTGGGAGCGGTTCGTGGCGGCCGTCGCCGGGCTGTCCGCCCGGCTGGACGTCCGGCTCACCGTGGGGCTGAACTCGATCCCGATGGCGGTGCCGCACACCCGGCCCACCGGGGTGACCGCGCACGCCACCCGCCGCGACCTGATCGCCGGCTACGAGCCGTGGTTGCAGCGGGTGCAGGTGCCGGGCAGCGTCGGCCACCTGCTGGAGTACCGCCTCGGCGAGCAGGGCCGCGACGCGCTCGGCTTCGCCGCGCACGTGCCGCACTACGTGGCGCAGAGCGAGTACCCGGCCGCCGCCGAGGTGCTACTCGCCTCGGTCTCCCGCAGCACCGGGCTGCTGCTGCCGCGCGACGGGCTGCGCGCGTCCGCCGAGGTGGTCCGGGTCGAGATCGACCGGCAGGTTGCCCAGACCGAGGACGCCGCCGCACTGGTCCAGGCGCTCGAGGAGCAGTACGACGCGTTCGCCCGCGGTCGCGGCGAGAAGAACCTGCTCGCCGCCGAGACCGGCCCGCTGCCGACCGCCGACGAACTCGGCGCCGAGCTGGAACGCTTCCTGGCCGAGCAGACCCGCCCGGGTGACAGCCCGCCGAGCTGACCGGTCGGGCCGCGACACCCCGGGCGGCTGACCCGGCGGCGCGGCGGCGGATACGGCAGGCTGGTGCCATGCGCCTGGCGACCTGGAACGTGAACTCGGTGAAGGCCCGCCTGCCCCGGCTGCTGGACTGGCTGGCCGGCACCGGGCCCGACGTGGTCTGCCTGCAGGAGACCAAGTGCCCGGACGGGGCCTTCCCGGTGGCCGAGGTGGGCGAGCTGGGCTACACCGTGGCCAGCCACAGTGACGGCCGGTGGAACGGGGTCGCCATCCTGTCCCGGGTCGGGCTGTCCGACGTGACCGTCGGGTTCACCGGCGAGCCCGGGTTCCCCGAGCCGGAGGCCCGGGCCATCTCGGCCACCTGCGACGGGTTGCGGGTCTGGTCGGTGTACGTGCCGAACGGCCGGTCGCCGGAGGACCCGCACTACGCGTACAAGCTGGCCTGGTTCGCCGCGCTGCGGGACGCGCTGGAGACCGAGCTGACCGGCGCGCTGCCGGTGGCGGTCTGCGGCGACTTCAACGTCGCCCCGACCGACGCCGACGTGTGGGACGCGGCGCTGTTCCGGCACTCCACCCACGTCACCCCGGCCGAGCGGGCCGCTCTCGCGGCGCTGCGCGACCTCGGCCTGGTCGACGTGGTGCCCACCCCGATGAAGGGCCCGCACCCCTACACGTACTGGGACTACCGGGCCGGGATGTTCCACCAGAACAAGGGCATGCGGATCGACCTGGTGTACGCCTCGGCGCCGTTCGCGCGGGCGGTCCGCTCGGCGTACGTGGACCGGGAGGCGCGCAAGGGCAAGGGCCCCTCCGACCACGCCCCGATCGTGGTCGACGTCGACCTGGTGCCGGCGGTCGAGTCGTTCTGAGCCCGTTCGCCGACGGCCCGGACTTGGCGTGAGAGCGGTCGACCGCGCGCATCGGTTCAGGCAGCTTCCAGCCGTAGAAGGAAGCGACGGCGACCGTCCCATCAAGACCTGGAAACTCCTGGCCAAGCTGCACTGCTGCCCCGCCGGTCGTACCGGGGGTCAGGGCCGGTGTCCCCTGATCTCTGCGACCAACTCACGGCACCGTTCGGCCCGCTCACGGTGTTCCCCGTTTCCCAGCGGACGACCCGGCATACCGATACACGCCTGGCCGGGCAAGGCCTGGCAGACGGGGCACGTCACGAACTCTCCGGTGCCCGGCGGCGGGACCCCCAGGGAGATCCCGGCCTCGCCGACCTGGCGGATGGCTCGATACATCTCATCGTCGTGTGCCAGCAGGGCACCTCTGGCCACGCATCTCAGCCCCTCCCAGAAGACGCTGGCTACCTGCTCCTCGCTCATCTTCCGGTATTCCATTCTGGCAACTCCCCGTCCTCGGCGAGGGCAAACCTTGGTACGGCAGCCGGTTTCCCAGGAATCCGAGGAGGCGTACCAGACGCGGGCCGCCGTCCCCTCCCGGGCCGCGCACGCCGCCGCCCCCGGCGAGCCGAAGCGCCCCGGGCGCCGCCAACCTCATGGTCAACCCTGGTCCGCCCCGGGGGTGGTGAGGGAGGCGAAGGCGATGACGTTGTCGGTGTAGCCGGTGCGGCCGCCGACGAACTCGCCGCCGCAGGTGATCAGGCGCAGGCCGGGCGGACCGTCGTGACCGTAGACCCGGTCGGCGGGCAACCGGTCCTTCGGGAACCGCTCCACCGAGTCGACCCGGAACACCACCACCGAGTTGTCGGCGCGGGTCACCTCGATCGTGTCGCCCGGGCGCAGCTCGCCCAGGTCGTGGAAGACCGACGGGCCGTCCTTGGTGTCCACGTGCCCCACGATGACCGCCCAGCCCGGCTCGCCCGGGGTCGGCCCGCGGTCGTACCAGCCGGTCTCGTGGTGCCGGCTCAGCGGCGGTACGGCGATCGACCCGTCCCGGGCCTGGCCGACCGGTTCCACCGGCGCGGCGACCTTGATCGCCGGCACCGAGAGGCGCACCGGCCGGCTGGCCTTCAGCCCGCCGGACTCGCCGCGGGCCGGCCGGTCCCCACCGGCGGCGACCCAGTCGAGCGGCCCCACCGAGCGGCCCAGGCCCGCCCCGGTGGCGAAGACGCCGACCAGCACCAGCACCACGGCCAGCGGGATCGACCACGGGCTGCGACCGCCGGGCCGGCGGCGACCCGGCTGCGCGCTGCGGGCGGTGGTCATGGCGGCGGCCTCAGCGTCGGGCGGCGCCACGGACGGTACGGGGCCGGCGCAGCGCCAGCACCCAGACGACCAGCCCGACCACGGTGAGCGCCAGCCCACCGGGGATCAGCAGCCCGCCGGTCATCCCGCCGGCGCCGCCGCCGAACCCGGTCGCGGGGCCGCGGCTGGGCTGCACCGCCTTGACCACCTGGAGCATCGTCGAGGCGGTCTCCCCGTCCGGGCACTCCAGCTTGACCCGGTAGTTGCCCGGCCGGGTGCGCTCCCGGACCATCGGCGCCGCGGTCAGCAGCCCGCGCTGCGGCTGCACCTGCACCCGGCCGAAGGCGTCCGAGACGACGATCGCCGGGACCGAATTGTCCTTGCAACTGGCCTTGACGCCGACCAGGAAACCGGGCTCGACGGTGCTCGGGCTCACCTCGACGAAGACGGTCGGGCCGGGGATGGGCTGGGGGGCGGCCAGCGGCGCGGCCTGGGCCGGGGCGGCGGCCAGCAACGGGCCGGCGAGCAGGGCCGCGGTCGAGAGCGCCAGACCACCGCGGGTCACTGACACGATGCCCCCTCCCGGCGCGCGCTGGAGCAGTGCCGGACAGCCGAGGCGCCCGGGCCTGCCGTACGGGATGGATCCTCTCATCCCCGGTCGTACATCACATCCGATCCGGCGCGGCCGTCGCGTACGCTCGGGTCGCTGTGACCACCACCGACTCCGAACCCGCCACCGTCGCGCCGCCCGCGGCCCGGTCGATCCGCACCTTCCACCCGCGCCGCGGCCGGATGACCGACCGCCAGCGCGCGGCGCTGGAGCAGCTCTGGCCGGCGTACGGCCTGGCGGTCCCGGACGACGGCCGGACGGCCGTCGACCCGGCTGAGCTGTTCGGGCGCCGGGCCCCGCTGGTGCTCGAGATCGGGTCCGGCATGGGTGACGCCACCGCCGCGATGGCCGCTGCCGACCCGAATCGAGACTATCTGGCGGTCGAGGTGCACACGCCCGGAATCGCCAACCTGCTGGACCTGGTCCGACGGCACGGCCTGGGCAACGTGCGGGTCGCCCAGGGCGACGCACTCGACCTGGTCCGGGCCCTGCCGGCCGGCTCGCTGGACGCGGTGCACGTCTTCTTCCCCGACCCGTGGCCGAAGGCCCGGCACCACAAGCGGCGGCTGATCCAGCCGGGGCACGTCGCGCTGCTGCGTTCCCGGCTGGCGCCGGGCGGCACGCTGCACTGCGCCACCGACTGGGCCGAGTACGCCGCGGCGATGCGGGAGACGCTGGACGCCGACCCCGGGCTGGTGAACGCCCACGACGGCTACGCGCCGCGCCCGGCGCACCGGCCGGTGACCAAGTTCGAGCGGCGCGCCCTCACCGCCGGGCGGGAGATCTTCGACCTGGTCCACCGCCGCCGCTGACCCGGGACGGTCGGCCCGGCCCGGCCGGCGCCGGTCGGCCTGAGCGGGCCGGCCCGCCCGGCTTGGGCGGCTCTGCCCGGCCCGGTTGGCGCGCGAGGCCATGATCCAGGCACCATGGACGCGCTATGACGCTCACCGCCGCGCTGCCGACAAGCGCCGACCCCGACACCCTCTACGACGCGTTCGCCGGCTGGGCGAAGGAGCGCGGTCTCGACCTCTACCCCCACCAGGAGGAGGCGGTCATCGAGATCGTCTCCGGCGCCAACGTGATCATGAACACCCCGACCGGCTCCGGCAAGAGCCTGGTCGCGATCGCGGCGCACTTCGCGGCCCTGGCCGACGACCGGACCACCTTCTACACCGCGCCGATCAAGGCGCTGGTGTCGGAGAAGTTCTTCGCCCTGTGCGAGGTGTTCGGCGCCGACAACGTCGGCATGCTGACCGGCGACGCCAGCGTCAACGCCGACGCCCCGATCATCTGCTGCACCGCCGAGATCCTGGCCAACCTCGCCCTGCGCGAGGGCGAGCGGGCCGACGTCGGCCAGGTGATCATGGACGAGTTCCACTTCTACGCCGAGCCGGACCGGGGCTGGGCCTGGCAGGTCCCGCTGATCGAGCTGCCGCAGGCCCAGTTCATCCTGATGTCCGCGACGCTCGGCGACACCACCCGGTTCGTCGACGACCTGACCCGGCGCACCGGACGGGCGACCGCCGTCGTCCGCTCGGCCGAGCGGCCGGTCCCGCTGCTCTTCTCGTACGCGATGACGCCGCTGCACGAGACCCTCGAAGAACTGCTGGAGACGAAGCAGGCCCCGGTCTACGTCGTGCACTTCACCCAGGCAGCCGCGCTGGAACGCGCCCAGGCGCTGATGAGCGTGAACGTCTGCACCCGGGCCGAGAAGGACATGATCGCCCAGGCGATCGGCACCTTCCGGTTCACCTCCGGCTTCGGCAAGACGCTGTCGCGGCTGGTCCGGCACGGCATCGGCGTGCACCACGCGGGCATGCTGCCCAAGTACCGCCGGCTCGTGGAGACCCTCGCCCAGGCCGGCCTGCTCAAGGTCATCTGCGGCACCGACACCCTCGGCGTCGGCATCAACGTGCCGATCCGCACCGTGCTCTTCACCGGCCTGAGCAAGTACGACGGGACGCGGACCCGGCTGCTCAAGGTCCGCGAGTTCCACCAGATCGCCGGTCGGGCCGGGCGGGCCGGCTTCGACACCGTCGGCCGGGTGGTGGTGCAGGCCCCCGAGCACGTGATCGAGAACGAGAAGGCGCTGGCCAAGGCGGGCGACGACCCGAAGAAGCGGCGCAAGGTGGTGCGCAAGAAGCCCCCGGAGGGCTCGATCGGCTGGGGTCAGCCCACCTTCGAGCGCCTGGTCGAGGCGGAGCCGGAGCCGCTCACCTCCAGCTTCCAGGTCAGCCACTCGATGCTGCTCAACGTCATCGGCCGCCCCGGGGACGCGTTCGCCGCCATGCGGCATCTGCTCACCGACAACCACGAGGACCGGGCCGCCCAGCGCCGGCACATCCGGCGGGCCATCGCCATCTACCGCGCGCTACGCGCCGGCGGGGTGGTCGAGGAGCTGCCCGAGCCGGACGAGACCGGCCGCCGGGTCCGCCTCACCGTCGACCTGCAGCTCGACTTCGCGCTCAACCAGCCGCTGTCGCCGCTCGCGCTGGCCGCCATCGAACTGCTCGACCGGGAGTCCCCGTCGTACGCCCTGGACGTGCTCTCGGTGATCGAGTCGATCCTCGACGATCCGCGCCAGGTGCTCTCCGCGCAGCAGTTCAAGGCCCGCGGCGAGGCGGTCGCCGCGATGAAGGCCGAGGGCATCGAGTACGAGGCCCGGCTGGAACTGCTCGACGAGGTGACCTGGCCCAAGCCGCTCGCCGAGCTGCTGGAGTCGGCGTACGAGATGTACCGGCAGGGACACCCGTGGGTGGCCGACCACCAGCTCTCCCCCAAGTCGGTCGTCCGCGACATGTACGAGCGGGCGATGACCTTCACCGAGTACGTGCAGTTCTACGGGCTGTCCCGCTCCGAGGGCCTGGTGCTGCGCTACCTCGCGGACGCGTACAAGACGCTGCGACAGACGGTGCCCGAGGACGCCAAGACCGAGGAGCTGGTCGACCTCATCGAGTGGCTCGGCGAGCTGGTCCGCCAGGTCGACTCCAGCCTGATCGACGAGTGGGAGCGGCTGCGCAACCCGTCCGACGTCGAGGAGGTCGCCTCGTCCCTGGACGACCGGCCGCCCGCGGTCACCCGCAACGCCCGCGCCTTCCGGGTTCTGGTGCGCAACGCGCTGTTCCGCCGGGTGGAGCTGGCCGCCCTGCGCCGCTGGGACCTCCTCGGTGAGTTGGACGCCGCCGACGGCTGGGACGCGGACGCCTGGGCGGAGGCGCTGGAGCCGTACTTCGACTCCTACGGCACGATCGGGACCGGACCGGACGCCCGCGGCCCGGCGCTGCTCATGATCGAACAGGGCCGGGAGCGCTGGACGGTCCGGCAGATCCTGGATGATCCCGAGGGCGACCACGACTGGGGCATCAGCGCCGAGGTCGACCTCGCCGCGTCGGACGAGGTGGGCGCGGCGGTCGTCCGGATCACGTCCGTCGGCCAACTCTGAAATTCTGCCGCCGAGGGCCGTCCGGGATATCCCGGGCGGTCCTTTTCGTTCCCTGGGCGATGTCAGGCCCGTCGATTAGAATGTATGTACTAATCGACGTCCTGACCTGGGAGGACGACCGTGACCGCGCCCGCCTCCACCCCGCTCACGCCCTACGCCACGCTGCTCGGCTTCACCCGCTACGTCGACCGCACCGGCCCCACCAAGGCCACCTTCGTCGGCGGGCTGCGCAAGCAGCGGGCCAGCCGCTCCGGCTTCAACCCGCACGGCCAGTTCGTCAAGGCGCTCAAGGCCGACATCGCCTTCCACACCGGCGGCACCCACCTCGACCAGGTGGTCGACGTGGTCAAGCCGCGTTGGCGCCCGCTCTACCAGGCGCTGGTGCCGGGCGCGACCACCTGGCTGCGCTCGCTGGGCGAGCCGACCGCCGTCGACCTGGCCCAGACCCGCGACGCGCTCGCCATGCTCGGCGACCTGCCCGTCAAGATCAACCCCCACTTCGGCGTACGCCACGCCGACGGCCGGGCCGAAGCCGTCCGGCTGCACTTCGACGAGGCCCCGCCGAGCGAGGAGGCGGTGCTCGCCACCCTGCACCTGATGGCCCGGCACATGGACCACATCCTCCCGCACGCCGAGCCGGTCCTGGTCGACGTACGGCGCGGCCAGGCACACCGGATGCCTGACGGGGTCAAGTTCGACCAGATCGAGCACTGGTTGGCCGGCGAAGCCGCCGCCTTCCGCGCCATCTGGTCCACCGCCGCCTGACCACCCACCCTCGCCGGGAACCCCAACCCCACCCCGGGCGTGGTTATCCACAGGGGTGGCGTGGGGTGGAGGGGTGGGGCAGGGTGCGGGGGTGAGTCGTGAACCTCGTCGGCCAGCAGAACTCGTCGGGCGGGTCTTCTACTCGCGCGAAGTTGTTCAGCGTGGTCTGTTGACGAAGAACGATCTTCGCACGAGCGCATGGCGCCGGCTCTTCCACAACGTCTACGCCGACGCGCGACTGGAGATCTCGCACCGCACCCGGTGTCAGGCCGCCGCGTCGTGCCTCTTCCCGCCGGGCTGTGCGATTGCAGGCAGGTCCGCGGTGGCGCTCCATGGTGGCGCCGCCTGCGGCCCCGACGACGAGGTCGAGGTGGTCGTCGAGCCAGCGGCTCGATTCGGTCCGCTGGCCGGTCTCCTGATCCACGTCGCCCCGTGGCGGGAGGGCGATGTGAGGCGGATCGACGGCATGCCCGTCACCACCGTCGAACGTACGTGTTGGGACCTCGCGTGTTGGCTGGACGTGGTCGACGCCGTCGCCCTCATCGACTCGCTCGGTCACGTCGGCGCCGTCGGACGCGCTGAGTTGGATCGCTATCTCGTGGCGCGCCGCGGCGAGCGCGGCGCCCGCAGGTTCGCTGAAGCGATCAGTCTGATCGATCCGGGCGCGGAGTCGCTGCCTGAGTCGCGGCTGCGGGTGCGCCTCATCAAGGCCGGGCTCCCACGCCCCGTGACCCAGCACGTCATTACGCGAGCCGGAAGGTTCGTCGCCCGAGTCGATCTCGCCTGGCCCGAACTCAAGGTCGCCATCGAATACGACGGACTCTGGCACCACGATCCCGCACAGTTCCACCGCGACCGGCAACGCCTCAACAGGATCCTCGGCGACGACTGGATCGTGCTGCACGCGACCAGTAAGCGGATGCGCGATGACTTCGACGGCTTCCTCACGGAAGTTCGAGCGGCCCTAACCCACCGCACCAGCCCCTGACCCCGAAGCAGATACCCGCCGCCACACAGAGGAACACGCCGCCATTCAGAGAAAGAGTGGTTATTCCTCGCGGAATAGCCACTCTTTCTCTGAATGTGCACGCCCATTGGGGGCGGCGGGGGAGGCGGCGGAGTGTCTCGGGTCAGGCGGTGAGGTACTTCTGGAGGTCGTCGAGAATCTTGTTGGCAGCGCCGACGCCGATGCCGGTCATCCAGATCTCGTCGGAGACCACGTACGTCTTGCCGGACTTGACCGCCGACAGGCCCTTCCAGAGGCTGCCCGCGGTGACCTTGGCCTGCTCGCCGGCGGCCTTCTCGCCGTACGCCGTCACGAAGATGACGTCACCGTCGACCTCGTTGACCCGCTCGGGGCTGACCAGATCGAAGCGCTTGTCCTCCTTGTTCGCCAACTGCTGCCGCTCGGGGCGGCCCAGCCCGGTGTCGCCGATGACGATGCCGGAGAAGGAGTCCGGGCCGTAGACCCGGATGTTGCCCGGGACGAAGCGGACGATGGAGATCTTGCGGTTGGCCGCGTCGCCGAGCTTGGTGCCGAACTCCTTGGCCCGCGTCTCGTACGTGGTCAGCAGGTCCTTGGCCTGCTGCTCCTTGCCGAGCGCTTGGCCGTCGAGGAGGAAGTTCTCCTTCCAGGTGATGCCCACCTTCTCGGTGAAGACGGTCGGCGCGATGGCGGCCAGCTCGTCGTAGAACTTCTCCTGGCGGAACTTGCTGCCCAGGATCAGGTCCGGCTTCAGGGCGTTGATCGCCTCCAGGTCGGGCTCGGTGAGCACCCCGACCTCCTTGATGCCGGCGAGCTTCTCCTCGCCGAAGTAGGTCGGCCAGCTCCGGGCCTCGCCGGCGGTGGCGGCGCCGACCGGCGTGATGCCGAGGGAGAGCGCGGTGTCGATCTTGTCGGTGTCGAGCACGACGACACGCTTCGGCTCGGCCGGCACCTTGGTGGTGCCCATGGCGTGGGTGATCTCCCGGGTCTCCCCGGTGGCGGTGCCGGCGACCGGGTCGCTCTCACCGCAGGCGGTGAGGCCGACGCCGAGGGCGAGCGCCGCGGTGAGGGCGGCGGCGAGACGACGCATCAGATTCCTTCCGAGGGGTACGAGCCGGCGAGAGCGTTCCCGCCGACGGCTGGGGTGGCGCCGGACGACGCGGCACCGGAGCGGGTGCCGCCGGCCGGGACGGTAGCCGGAGCGGCGGCACCGGACCCGACGGACGCGCCCGCGCCGGACGCGGCCGACCGGTCGGCCGAGGTGGACTGTGCCGGCGGGGCGGCCAGGGTCGGGCTGGTGAGCGCGGGCACCACCAGCGGCGCCCCGGTCACCGGGCAGGGCACGACCACGCAGTCCAGGCCGAAGACCTCCCGGACCAGGTCGGCGGTGAGGATCTCGCGGGGTGGCCCGGCGGCCACCACGGCACCGGCCCGCATCGCGATCAGGTGGTCGGCGTACCGGGCGGCCTGGTTGAGGTCGTGCAGCACGGCCACCACGGTGCGGCCACGCTCGGCGCGCAGCCGGTGCAGCAGGTCCAGCACCTCGACCTGGTGTGCGAGATCGAGGAAGGTGGTCGGCTCGTCGAGCAGCAGCGCCTCGGTGTCCTGGGCGAGGGTCATGGCGATCCACACCCGCTGCCGCTGGCCGCCGGAGAGGGTGTCCACCGGCCGGTCGGCCAGCCCGGCCACGTCGGCGAGCGCCATCGCCCGGTCGACCGCGGCGCTGTCCTGCTCCGACCACTGCCGCCACCAGCGCTGGTACGGCTGCCGGCCACGCCCGACCAGGTCGGCGACGGTGACGCCCTCGGGCACCAGCGGGCTCTGCGGCAGCACGGCGAGCCGGCGGGCGACCTCCCGGGTCGGCAGTTCCCGGATGGCCGTGCCGTCGAGCAGCACCGTGCCGCGGCGGGGGGTGAGCAGCCGGGCCAGGGTGCGCAGCAGGGTGGACTTGCCGCAGGCGTTCGGGCCGACGATGACCGTGAACGCGTCGGCGGGCAGTTCCAGATCCAGCCCGTCCAGCACGGTCCGCTCGTCGTAGCCGGCGACCAGGTCGCGGGTGGAGAGCATCGCGCCTCCTTCGGAGGGTCGGCGGTCGGGGGCCGGGCCGCGACGGCCGGGCTCGGCGGGCGTCACGACGACCGCCGGCGGCCGCGGAGCAGCAGGAACATCAGGTAGGGGCCGCCGATGGCGGCGGTGAGCACGCCGGCGGGCAGTTGGGTGGGGGCGAACAGCCGCCGGCCGGCCAGGTCGGCCAGCACCAGCAGCAGCGCGCCGAGCAGCGCGGCGCAGACCAGCGGCGGGCGCTCCGCGCGGACCAGCCGCCGGGCCAGTTGCGGGGCGACCAGGGCGACGAAGTCGACCGCGCCGACCTGGGCGGTGACCGTCGCGGCGGCGAGCACCCCGGTCACCGCGAGCCCGATCCGGCGGGCCACCGGACGCAGCCCGATCCCCCGGGCGGTGTCGTCGTCCAGGGCCGAGCTGTTCAGCGCCCAACCGGCCCAGAGCAGCACCGGCAGCAGCGCCAGCAGGGTGAGCGCGATCCAGGCGGTCTCGGTCCAGCCCTTGCCGGCGAGCGTGCCGATCAGCCAGATCTGCGCCCGCAGCCCGTCGATCGGGTCGGCGGTGAGCATGACCACCTCGGTGAGCGCCCGCAGCGCGAAGGCGACCGCCACGCCGGCGAGCACGAACCGCTGCGCGGCCAGCCCGTGCCGGGCGCCGAGGACGAGCAGCAGCAGCGCGGCGGCCAGCCCGCCGGCCAGCGCGGCGGGCGCCACCACCACCGCCGCCGCTCCGGTGGTCAGCGCCACCGTGGCGGCCAGACCGGCGCCCTGGGTGATGCCGATGACGTCCGGGCTGGCCAACGGGTTGCGGGCCACGCTCTGGATCAGGGTGCCGGCCACCCCGAACGCCGCGCCGGCCACTGCGGCCAGCACCAGCCGGGGCAGCCGCAGGTCGAGAACCACCAGGTCGTACGGGGTACCGGCGCCGGAGAGGGCGCGCAGCACGTCGGCCGGCGCCACGTACGGGGTGCCGAGAGAGAGGCTGAGCACCCCGGCGGCCAGCAGGAGCACGACCAGCGTGGCGGCGACCAGCACCGAGCGGCGGCGCACCTGCACGCTGACCGGGCCGACCCGCAGCAGCGAGCGGCCGGGCAGCGCGGCGACGCCGCGGGTCGCCGGTCCGGCGGCCGGGCCGGGCGGGACGGGACGGGCGGGGGCGGTCACGCGGTCACCACCTTGGCGCGGCGGACCAGGAAGGCCAGCAGCGGGGCGCCGATCAGCGCGGTGACGATGCCGGCCGGCACCTCCCCCGGCGGGGCGACGAGGCGGCCGATCACGTCGGCGGCGAGCAGCAGCGCCGGCCCGAGCAGCGCGGAGACCGCGAGGGTCCAGCGGTGGTCGGCGCCGACCAGGGCCCGGGCCAGGTGCGGTACGGCGAGCCCGACGAACGCGATCGGCCCGGCGGCGGCGACCGCCGCCCCGGTGAGCAGCACGGCGGCGGCGCCACCGCCGAGGCGGACCAGCCCGATCCGGTGCCCCAGGCCGCGGGCGACGTCGTCGCCGAGGGCGAGCGCGTCCAGGCCGCGGGCGACCAGGGCGGCCAGCGCGAGCCCGGCGAGCACGAACGGCAGCACCTGGGCGGCCACCGTGAGGTCCCGCCCGGTGAGCCCGCCGACCACCCAGAACCGGTACTCCTCGAAGGTGCGGGCGTCGATGCTGAGCAGCGCGTACACCACGGAGGCGAGACTGGCGTCGAGGGCCGCGCCGACCAGCGCGAGGGTGACCGGGCTGGCGCCCTCGCGGGCGCGGCTGGCGACGGCGAAGACCAGCAGCCCGGCCAGCAGCGCGCCACCGATGCCGAACCAGACGTAGCCGGCGAGGGTGCCGACGCCGAAGACCGAGATGGCCAGCACCACGCCGGTCGACGCGCCGGCGCTGATGCCGAGGATCCGGGGCTCGGCGAGGGGGTTGCGGGTGAGCGCCTGGAACAGCACCCCGGCGACCGCCAGCGCCAGCCCGACGGCGAGCCCCAGGGCGGTACGCGGCATGCGCAGTTCCCGGACGATGGTGCTGGCCTCGCCGCCGTCCGGAGCGACGAGCGCCTGCCAGACCTGGTCGACGGGGAGCGGCCGGCTGCCCAGCGCGAAGCTGGCCAGTACGGCGAGGAGCAGGGCGAGCGCGGCGACGAGGGTGACCGCCACCCGGCGGCCGCCACGGCCGCCGGTCCGGCCGCCGGCGGGCGCCGGTCGGGTGGCGAGGGTGGTCACGGATCTCCTGCACGTTCGCGCTTAGGTACGCCTTACCTTAGCCCACCGACTTAGCCCAGCCTAACTCGCCGGCGTCGATCCGCCGTCCGAGCAGGGCGGACAGCGCCGGTTCGGGGCGCGGCGGGCCGGCCCCGCCCTAGGGTGTGGGCATGCGATTCGACCAGCACACGGTCGTGCTCCTGGTCCGCCCGCCGGACGCCCCGGACCTGCCGCTCGACGCGCTCGACCGGTTGCAGGACGCGCACCTGGCCCACCAGGCGGGGCTGGTGGAGCAGGGACTCGTCCTCGCCGCCGGCCCGTTCGTGGACGCCGACGACGAACGGCTGCGCGGTTTCGTCGTCCTGTCGGTCAGCCCGGAGGAGGCCCGCGAGCTGTACCACAACGACCCGGCGGTGCGGGCCGGCCGGCTGGCCGTCCAGGTGATGAGCTGGCTGGTGCCGGAGGGCAACCTGCGGTTCGAGAGCGTGCCGCTGCCGCGGTCGATGCTGGAGGCCGCCGCCGGCGACTGACCGGCACCGGACGCCGGGCGACGAACACCGCACGACTGACGACGGCTGCCGGCCGAGAAGCGCCGGGTGCCGGGCGCCGGGCCTCGGCAGACGAACGCCGAGCGGCGGCGGTCAGTCTCCGGTGCGCGGCGCGGGCGCCCGGTCGGCCGGCCCGTCGAGCTGGTGGTCGGCCCAGACGTACGTCTCGGGCAGCAGGTCGCCGACCGGAACCACGCGCAGCGCGTCCGGCGGGCCGACGATCACCCGCAGGTCGGGGAAGTAGTCCCGCAACACCTGCCGGCAGCGGCCGCAGGGCGGGATCACCCCGCGCCCCCGGTCGCCCACCGCGACGATCGTCTCCAACTCGGTCACGCCCTGGGTGGCGGCCGCGCCGATCGCCACCACCTCGGCGCACGGGCCGCCGGTGAAGTGGTAGACGTTCACGCCGCTGAAGACCCGGCCGTCGGCGCTGCGGACGGCCGCGGCCACGGTGTGGTTCTCGCTGCGGCAGCGCAACTTGGCGACCGCCGTGGCGGCCTGCACCAGCGCCCGGTCGGTCTCCCGCATCGTCATCCCGCTCCCCCACGCGTCGGTCGGCGGTCAACTCTAGACCGGGCGGCGGACCGCCCGACCGGCCGGCGACCCGGCGCCACCCGTCGGCGTCCCGGGCCGCCGACCGGCGACCGGGGCGGCGCGGAAACACCACGGCACCGGCGACCGGCACCTGTACGGCGACCGGCAGCCGGGCCACCCCGGCAGGCCCGCGGTGGGACACCTCGCCCGGCGGCCGGTGCGGGGCCGGATAACCCGGGGGCGGTCCCGGGCCGGGCTGCCTATCCTTGGCCACGACATGCAGAATCCAGCCGCACCCGCCGCGACCGACGTCCGCGACCTGCACCGCCGCCTGACTCCCCTGATGTTCCGCGACCAGCGCCGGCTCCAGCGGCGGCTGGACGGGGTACGCAAGCTGCGGGACCCGCAGCGCCGGGAGGCGGCGCTCGCCGAGATCGCCGCCGACGTGACGGCGGCGGAGCTGCGGCTGGAGGGTCGGCGGGCCGCCGTGCCGGTGATCACCTACCCGGCCGGGTTGCCGGTCAGCGAGCGCTCCGACGAGATCGCGGCAGCGATCCGCGACCACCAGGTGGTGATCGTGGCCGGCGAGACCGGCTCCGGCAAGACCACCCAGTTGCCGAAGATCTGCCTGGAGCTGGGCCGCGGGGTGCACGGCCTGATCGGGCACACCCAGCCGCGCCGGCTCGCCGCCCGCACGGTGGCCGACCGGATCGCCGAGGAGCTGGGCACCGAGCTGGGTGACGTGGTCGGTTACAAGGTGCGTTTCACCGACCACGTCAGCGACCGCAGCCTGGTCAAGCTGATGACCGACGGCATCCTGCTGGCGGAGCTGCAGACCGACCGGATGCTGCGCCAGTACGACACGCTGATCATCGACGAGGCGCACGAGCGCAGCCTGAACATCGACTTCATCCTCGGCTACCTGAAGCAGCTGCTGCCCCGCCGACCCGACCTCAAGGTGATCATCACCTCGGCGACCATCGAGACCGAGCGCTTCGCCCGGCACTTCGCCGGCCCCGCCACCGACGAGCACCCGGAGGGCCGGCCGGCGCCGGTGGTCGAGGTCTCCGGGCGGACCTACCCGGTGGAGGTGCGCTACCGCCCGCTGGTCGAGGTCACCGAGGCCGAGGAGGAGGACGCCGACGACGAGGAGAACGTCCGGGACCAGATCCAGGCGATCGGCGACGCGGTCGAGGAGCTGGCCGCCGAGGGGCCCGGCGACATCCTGGTCTTCCTCAGCGGGGAGCGGGAGATCCGGGACACCGCCGAGGCGCTGGGCAAGCTGGTGCAGTCCAAGCGCGCGCTGCTCGGCACCGAGATCCTGCCGCTGTACGCCCGGCTCTCCACCGCCGAGCAGCACCGGGTCTTCGCCCCGCACTCCGGCCGCCGGGTGGTGCTGGCCACCAACGTGGCGGAGACCTCGCTGACCGTCCCCGGCATCAAGTACGTGGTGGACCCCGGCACCGCCCGGATCTCCCGCTACAGCAACCGGCTCAAGGTGCAGCGGCTGCCGATCGAACCGATCTCCCAGGCGTCGGCCGACCAGCGTAAGGGGCGCTGCGGCCGTACCTCGGACGGCATCTGCATCCGGCTCTACGACGAGCAGGACTTCCTCTCCCGCCCGGAGTTCACCGATCCGGAGATCCTGCGCACCAACCTGGCCTCGGTCATCCTCCAGATGACAGCGATCGGGCTCGGCGACATCGCCGCCTTCCCGTTCATCGACCCGCCGGACCGGCGCAACATCACCGACGGCGTCAACCTGCTGCACGAGCTGGGCGGGCTGGACGTCACCGAGACCGACCCGGCGAAGCGGCTCACCCCGCTGGGCCGGCGGCTGGCCCAGCTCCCCGTCGACCCGCGGCTGGCCCGGATGGTCGTCGAGGGCGAGCGCAACGGCTGCGCCACCGAGGTGATCGTGATCGCCGCCGCGCTGTCGATCCAGGACCCGCGGGAGCGGCCGGCCGACAAGCAGGCCCAGGCCGACCAGGCGCACGCCCGGTTCACCGACCGGGAGTCGGACTTCGTCACGCTGCTCAACCTCTGGCGGTACCTGCGCGAGCAGCAACGGGCGCTCTCCTCCAGCGCGTTCCGCCGGATGTGCAAGGCCGAATACCTGAACTACCTGCGGGTTCGCGAGTGGCAGGACATCGTCAGCCAGCTGCGCCAGGTGCTGCGTACCCCCGAGGGGGACGGGCGGGGACGCGGCCGGCGCGGCGCCGGGGAGGCCGCGGCCGACGGTGGCCGGCGCACCGCCGCCGGCGCGGACCTGCCGGAGGAGATCGACACCCCGAAGGTGCACCAGTCGCTGCTGGCCGGCCTGCTCTCCCACGTCGGGCTGAAGGACGCGCAGAAGAACGAGTACCTGGGCGCCCGGGGGGCGAAGTTCGCGCTCTTCCCCGGCTCGGCGCTGTTCCGCAAGCCGCCGCGCTGGGTGATGGCCGCCGAGCTGGTGGAGACCTCCCGGCTCTGGGGCCGGGTGGCCGGCCGGATCGAGCCGGAGTGGGTCGAACCGCTCGCCCAGCACCTGGTGAAGCGCAGCTACAGCGAGCCGCACTGGGAGAAGAAGCAGGCGGCGGTGATGGCGTACGAGAAGGTCACCCTCTACGGCGTCCCGCTGGTCAGCTCCCGCAAGGTCAACTTCGGCCGGATCGACCCGTCGCTGAGCCGCGAGCTGTTCATCCGGCACGCGCTGGTCGAGGGCGACTGGTTTACCCACCACCAGTTCTGGCGGGACAACCAGCGGCTGCTGGCCGAGATCGAGGAGCTGGAACACCGGGCCCGGCGACGGGACATCCTGGTCGACGACGAAACGATCTTCCACTTCTACGACGAGCGGGTCCCGGCCGACGTGGTCTCCGGGCGGCACTTCGACGCCTGGTGGAAGAAGACCCGGCGGGAGCGGCCGGAGCTGCTCACCTTCACCCGCGAGCTGCTGGTCAACGCCGGCCGGGGCGGGGTGGACGAGGCCGACTACCCCGACGAGTGGTCCGCCGACGGGGTGAGCCTGCCGCTGACCTACCGGTTCGAGCCGGGCACCCCGACCGACGGGGTGACCGTGGACATCCCGCTGCCGCTGCTCAACCAGGTGCCGGCGGAGAGCTTCGACTGGCAGGTACCGGGGCTGCGCGAGGAGCTGGTGGTCGCGCTGATCCGCTCGCTGCCCAAGGCGGTGCGCCGCAACTTCGTCCCGGTGCCCGACTACGCCCGGGCGGCGCTGGCTGCCATGCCGGCCGGCGAGGAGCCGCTGCTCGACGCGCTGACCCGGCAGCTGCGCCGGATGACCGGGGTGACCGTGCCCCGGGACGCGTGGGACCTGGACAAGCTGCCGGCGCACCTGCGGGTCCGCTTCCGGGTGCTCGACGAGGAGAACAAGCCGGTCGCCGAGGGCAAGGACCTGCCGGCCCTGCAGCGCCAGCTCAAGGCGGAGGTACGCCAGGTGGTGGCGGCCGCCGCGCCGGACGTGGCCCGCACCGGGCTGCGTGAGTGGAGCATCGGCACCCTGCCGCGCAGCATCGAGCAGGTCCGCGCCGGCTACGCGGTGTCCGCGTACCCGGCGCTCGTGGACGAGGGCGTCACGGTCGGGGTGAAGGTGTTCGACTCGCCGGCCGAGCAGGAGGCCGCACACTGGGCCGGCACCCGACGACTGCTGCGGCTGACCGTGCCCTCGCCGGCGAAGTTCCTCCAGGGGCGGCTGTCGAACGAGGCGAAGCTGGCGCTGAGCCGCAACCCGCACGGCGGGGTGCAGGCGCTCATCGAGGACGCCGCCGGGGCGGCGATCGACAAGCTGGTCGGCGAGGCGGGCGGGCCGGCCTGGGACGCCGACGGGTTCGCCGCGCTGCGCGACAAGGTGCGCGCCGACCTGGTGGACACCGTCGTCGAGGTGATGGACCGGGTGCGCCGGGTGCTCGCCGCCGCGTACGCGGTGGAGCAGCGGCTCGGCCGGACCCAGAACCTGGCAGTGGTGGCCGCCCTGGCCGACATCCGGGCCCAGCTCAGCGGCCTGGTGCATGCCGGCTTCGTCACCGAGACCGGGTACGCCCGGCTACCCGACCTGCTGCGCTACCTGACAGCTATCGAGCGGCGGCTGGACCGGCTGCCGGGCAACCCGCAGCGGGACAAGCAGCAGCAGGACCGGATCGCGGTGGTGTGGCGGGAGTACCAGGACATGCTCGCCGCCCTGCCGCCGACGAGGCGGACCTCGGCGTCGGTCCGGCAGATCCGCTGGATGATCGAGGAGCTGCGGGTGAACGTCTTCGCCCAGGCGCTGGGCACCCCGTACCCGGTCTCCGAGCAGCGCATCTACCGGGCCATGGACGAGGCCGAGGGCCGCTGACCCGCCCCGGCCGTTACGACAGGGGCTCGACGCCGGCCGGGAGCTGGCCCTCGGCGGTCGCGTCGCGGACGTAGTCGAGCAGGATCCGGCGCAGCTCCCGCCCGGCGTGGGTGGGCACCACGTCCCGGCGGCGGGCCACCGCGATGGTCCGGGTCACCCCGGGCGGCGCCAGCCGGGTGAACCGTACGCCCGGGCGGCGGGCGATGCCCGGCACCAGCGCGACGCCCAGCCCGGCCTCGACGAAGCTGAGCACCGCGTCCATCTCACCGCCGTCGACCGCGACGGTCGGCTCGAAGCCCGCCGCCCGGCACGCCTGGAGGGTGGCGTCGCGCAGGTCGTACCCCTCGCGGAACATCACCATCGGCTGGTCGCGCAGGTCGGTGATGAGCAGCCGGCCGGTCGGCATCGCGGCGGGCAGTTCCTCCACCGACGCCACCACCAGGCTCTCCCGCAGGATCGGATCGGCACGCAGGCCCGGGTCGATGCCCTGCGCGGGCATGATGATCAGGGCCAGGTCGAGGTCGCCACGGAGCAGGTCACGCACCAGGTCCTGCGAACCGCCCTCCTCGACCCGCAGGTCGATGGTGGGGTGCGCGTCGCGGAACCGGCGCAGCACCGGCGGGGCGAGCGAGGTGGCCAGGCTCGGGGTGGCGCCGAGGCGGACCCGGCCCCGCCGCAGCCCGACCAGCTCCTGCACCTCGCGGGTGGCGGTGTCGACGTCGGCGAGGATCCGCTTGGCCAACGGCAGCAGCACCTCGCCCGCCGCGGTGAGGCTGATGTTGCCCCTTACCCGCTCGAAGAGCGGGGCCCCGAGGTCGGTCTCCAGGGCGTGAATTTGCTTACTCAACGAAGGCTGGGTTATCCCGACGATGTCGGCCGCCTGGGTGAAATGTCGTACTTCTGCGACGGCAACGAAGTACCGGAGCTGATGGAGCTGCATCTACATAGCTTATGGCTATCAAGACTACGAGGTCGATGCATTGGACGACTGATCAAACTGCTCCTAGCGTCGGTCGCGTGGTAGTCACGAGAACACGGTCGCCCATCCGCTCCAATGTCGGCCTCAAGGCCGTCATGGCGGTGACGGGCATCATCCTGGTGCTGTTCCTGATCCTGCACATGCTCGGCAATCTGAAGGTGTTCACGGGGGAAACCTCGTTCGACCACTACGCGCACTGGCTGCGCGACATCGGCAAGCCGCTGCTGCCGGGCGTCTGGTTCCTCTGGATCCAGCGCGGCGTGCTGACGATCGCCGTGGTGGCGCACATCGCCGCCGCCACCGCGCTGGCCCGGCGCTCCCGCGCCGCCCGCCCCGTCCGGTACGCGCACCGCCCAAAGGTGCAGGGCAGCTACGCGGCCCGCACGATGCGCTGGGGCGGGGTGATCATCCTGCTCTTCGTGATCTACCACCTGCTGGACCTGACCACCGGCCACCTGAACCCGGTCGGCGACCCGAGCAAGCCGTACGCCAACCTCGTCGCCGACTTCGCGCCGGAGCGCTGGTACGTCACGCTCTTCTACACCCTGGCGATCGTCGCGCTCGGCTTCCACCTGCGGCACGGGGCGTTCAGCGCGTTCCGCAGCCTCGGGCAGCAGACCCCGAAGGGCGAGCGCCGGGCGCGCACCGCCGCCCTGGTCTTCGCCGTCACGCTCAGCGCCGGCTTCCTGGTGGTCCCGTTCGCCGTACTCACCGGATTGGTGTCCTGACATGGATCTCTACACCGAGGGCGACCCGATCGCCGACACCAAGGCTCCCGACGGCCCGATCGAGACCCGCTGGGAACGCCGCCGCTTCGACGCCAAGCTGGTCAACCCGGCCAACCGGCGGAAGATGACGGTGATCGTGGTCGGCACCGGCCTGGCCGGCGGCTCGGCCGCCGCCACGCTCGCCGAGCAGGGCTACCGGGTCAAGTCCTACTGCTACCAGGACAGCCCGCGCCGGGCGCACTCGATCGCCGCCCAGGGCGGCATCAACGCCGCCAAGAACTACCGCAACGACGGCGACTCGGTGCACCGCCTCTTCTACGACACGGTCAAGGGCGGCGACTTCCGCTCCCGCGAGTCGAACGTGCACCGGCTGGCCGAGGTGTCGGTCAACATCATCGACCAGTGCGTGGCCCAGGGCGTCCCGTTCGCCCGCGAGTACGGCGGCCTGCTGGACACCCGCTCGTTCGGCGGCGCCCAGGTGCAGCGCACCTTCTACGCCCGGGGCCAGACGGGCCAGCAGCTGCTGCTCGGCGCGTACCAGGCGCTGGAGCGGCAGATCGGCCTGGGCAACGTGGAGATGAACGCCCG
Source organism: Micromonospora sp. CNZ280 (assembly GCF_011759515.1). NCBI lineage: Bacteria > Bacillati > Actinomycetota > Actinomycetes > Micromonosporales > Micromonosporaceae > Micromonospora > Micromonospora sp. CNZ280. Next base: position 78,973 of record NZ_JAAOYP010000005.1, on the reverse strand, counting down.
GCACGAGATGCTGGAGCTGATCGTCGTCGACGGCAAGGCCCGGGGCATCGTGGTCCGGGACCTGGTCACCGGCGAGATCACATGCGAGTTCGCGGACGCGGTGGTGCTCGCCTCCGGCGGCTACGGCAACGTCTTCTACCTCTCCACCAACGCCAAGGGCTGCAACGTCACCGCCACCTGGCGGGCGCACCGCAAGGGCGCGTACTTCGCCAACCCCTGCTACACCCAGATCCACCCGACCTGCATCCCGGTCTCCGGCGACCACCAGTCGAAGCTGACCCTGATGAGCGAGTCGCTGCGCAACGACGGCCGGGTGTGGGTGCCGAAGGCCAAGGGCGACACCCGCGGCCCGAAGGACATCCCCGAGGACGAGCGGGACTACTACCTGGAGCGGATCTACCCCTCCTTCGGCAACCTGGTGCCCCGGGACATCGCTTCCCGGGCCGCCAAGAACGTCTGCGACGAGGGGCGCGGCGTCGGCCCGACCGGGCTCGGCGTCTACCTCGACTTCGCCGACGCGATCCAGCGGCTCGGCCGCAAGGCCATCGAGGCCAAGTACGGCAACCTCTTCGAGATGTACGAGCGGATCACCGGCGAGGACCCGTACGAGGTGCCGATGCGGATCTACCCCGCCGTGCACTACACGATGGGCGGCCTCTGGGTCGACTACGACCTGCAGTCCACCATCCCCGGCCTGTTCGTGATCGGTGAGGCGAACTTCTCCGACCACGGCGCCAACCGGCTCGGCGCCTCGGCGCTGATGCAGGGCCTGGCCGACGGCTACTTCGTGCTGCCGAACACCATCGCCAACTACCTGGCCGCCGGCCCGTTCGAGAAGGTCGACGGCAGCCACCCGGCGGCGGTCGAGGCGCGGCGCGACGTCGAGGACCGGATCCAGCGGCTGCTGGCGGTCAACGGCGACCGGACCGTCGACTCGTTCCACCGCGAGCTGGGCCAGATCATGTGGGAGCACTGCGGCATGGAGCGCAGCGAGGCCGGGCTGCGCAAGGCGATCGACGAGATCCGGGCCCTGCGGGAGCAGTTCTGGCAGCGGGTCCGGGTGCTCGGCGACGGTGACGGGCTCAACCAGTCGCTGGAGAAGGCCGGCCGGGTGGCCGACTTCTTCGAGCTGGCCGAGCTGATGTGCATCGACGCCCTGCACCGCGAGGAGTCCTGCGGCGGCCACTTCCGGGCCGAGCACCAGACCCCGGACGGGGAGGCGCAGCGCGACGACGAGCGGTTCGCGTACGTCGCGGCGTGGGAGTTCACCGCCACCGGCGAGCCCTCGGTGCTGCACAAGGAAGACCTGAAGTTCGAATACGTCCACCCCACGCAGCGGAGCTACAAGTGAACCTGACCCTGCGCATCTGGCGCCAGTCCGGCCCCGAGGACAAGGGTCGGATGGTGACCTACCAGGTCGACGACGTCTCCCCGGACATGTCGTTCCTGGAGATGCTCGACGTGCTCAACGAACGGTTGATCCTCAACGGCGAGGAGCCGGTGGCGTTCGACCACGACTGCCGCGAGGGCATCTGCGGCATGTGCGGCCTCATGATCAACGGCAACGCGCACGGGCCGCAGCGCGGCACCACCGCCTGCCAGCTGCACATGCGGCAGTTCAAGGACGGGGACACGATCGACATCGAGCCGTGGCGGGCCCGGGCCTTCCCGGTGATCAAGGATCTGGTGGTCAATCGCGGCGCGTTCGACAAGATCATCGCGGCCGGCGGCTACATCACCGCGCCGACCGGCAGCGCCCCCGAGGCGCACTCGGTGCCGGTGGCCAAGGCCAACGCGGACGCCGCCTTCGAGTCGGCGGCCTGCATCGGCTGCGGCGCCTGCGTGGCGGCCTGCCCGAACGGCTCGGGCATGCTCTTCACCGCGGCCAAGGTCACCCAGCTCTCGCTGCTGCCGCAGGGCCAGCCCGAGCGGTACACCCGGGTGATCGGCATGGTCGACGCGCACGACGAGGCCGGCTTCGGCGGCTGCACCAACGCCGGCGAGTGCACGGTGGTCTGCCCGAAGGGCATCCCGCTGAACACCATCGGCCGGCTGAACCGGGACTACCTGAAGGCCACCGCCAAGCGGGGCGACACCCCCGGCTCCTGAGCCTGGCGGCTCGTCGGACGGGCCGCCGCACTCCCCGATCGGGAGCGCGGCGGCCCGTCCCCCTTTCCCAGCTCTCCCGGCCGAGCCACGGCTCGGCCGGGACCACCCGCCCGACGGCCGGTTCAACCCGGTCTGCCGGGGTAGCACCCACGGGGGGACGCGTACGGCGAAGGGAATCGGGCATGAAGGCACTGACCTGGCAGGGCAAGCGGGACGTACGGGTGGAGGAGGTGCCCGACCCGCGGATCGAAGAGCCGACCGACGCGATCATCCGGGTAACCTCCACCGCGGTCTGCGGCTCCGACCTGCACCTGTACGAGGTGCTCGGGCCCTACCTGAAGCCCGGCGACGTACTCGGCCACGAGCCGATGGGCATCGTCGAGGAGGTCGGTCCCGGCGTGACCCGACTCAAGCCCGGTGACCGGGTGGTGGTGCCGTTCAACATCTCCTGCGGCTCCTGCTGGATGTGCGACCGCCAGCTGTACGCGCAGTGCGAAACCACCCAGGTCACCGCGCAGGGCAAGGGCGCCGCCCTGTTCGGCTACACCTCGCTCTACGGGTCGGTGCCCGGCGGGCAGGCCGAGTACCTGCGGGTGCCGCACGCCGGGTTCGGCCCGATCACGGTGCCGGAGACCGGCGCCGACGAGCGCTGGCTGTACCTCTCCGACATCCTCCCCACCGCCTGGCAGGCGGTGCGCTACGCCGACACCCCGCCGGGCGGAACCCTGGCCGTCTTCGGGCTGGGCCCGGTGGGCCAGTTCTGCGCCCGGATCGGGCGGCACCTCGGCGCGGGCCGGGTGATCGGGCTGGACCTGGTGCCGGAACGGCTGGCGATGGCCCGCCGGCACGGCATCGAGGTGCTCGACGTCAGCGAGCTGGACAACGTGCCGGGCACGCTGATCGACCTGGTCGACGGGCGCGGCCCGGACGCGGTGATCGACGCGGTCGGCATGGAGGCGCACGGCGCGCCGCTGGGCAAGCTCGCCCAGACCGCCGCGGGGCTGCTGCCGGACGCGCTCGCCCGGACGATGACCGACAAGATCGGCGTCGACCGGCTCGTCGTGCTCAAGGCCGCGCTCAAGGCGGTCCGCCGCGGCGGCACCGTCTCCGTCTCCGGGGTGTACGGCGGCGAGGTCGACCCGATGCCCCTGATGGAGATGTTCGACCGGGGCGTGCAGCTGCGGATGGGGCAGTGCCACGTACGCCGCTGGGTCGACGAGATCATGCCGCTGCTCGCCGACGACACCGACCCGCTGGGCGTGGCGGACCTGCGTACCCACCGGCTTCCGCTGGAGCGGGCGCCGCAGGCGTACGAGATGTTCCAGAAGAAGGAGGACGGCTGCGTCAAGGTCGTGCTCGAACCGTGAGCCGGGTCGTGGTGGTCACCGGCGCCACCAGCGGGATCGGCCGGGCGGCGGCCCGGGCCTTCGCCGGGCGCGGGGACCGCCTGGTGCTCGCCGCCCGCTCCCCCGCCACCCTCGCCGAGGTACGCGCCGAGTGCACGGCCGCCGGCGCCCAGGCGCTGGACGTACCGACCGACATCACGGCCGACGGCGCGGTGGACGCGCTCGCGGACGCGGCGGTGGACCGGTTCGGCGGCGTCGACGTGTGGTTGCACACCGCGGCGGTGATGGCGTACGGCCGGTTCGAGGAGACCCCGGCGCGGGTCTTCGAGCAGGTGGTCCGCACCGACCTGCTGGCCGCCGCGGCGGTGGCCCGGGTGGCGCTGGGCCAGTTCCGGACGGCCGGCGGCGGCACCCTGATCCTCGTCGGCTCGGTGCTCGGGCACATCACCGCCCCCTATCTGAGCGGTTACGTGGCCAGCAAGTGGGGCCTGCACGGGTTGGCCCGGGTGTTGCAGCAGGAGGCCCGGGACACCCCTGGCGTCGAGGTCTGCGTGATCAGTCCGGGCAGTGTGGACACCCCGGTCTACCAGCGCGCCGCCAACCACCTGGGCCTGCTCGGCCGCCCGCCGCTGCCGGTCACCACCCCGGAGCGGGTCGCCCGGGCCATCCTGGACTGCGCCGACCGGCCCCGCCGGGAGATCTCCGTCGGCCGGGCCAACGCGGTGATGCGGGTCGGCTTCACCGCGCTGCCCGGCGTCTACGACGTCCTGGTCGGACCGCTGATGCGGCTGCTCGCGCTGACCGACCGGCGAACGCCGCCGCGCGACGGGGTGGTGTTCGCCCCCGACCCGTCCAGCGAGGTGGTCCGCGGCGGCTGGCTGCCCGACCTCGGGCAGCTGGCCCGCGCCGTCGGCGCCCTGCCCGGCGCGGTCGGATCGGCGCTGCGGCGACGGCCGTCGTGAGCACGGGATCACCCACTTCGATCTCTTCCCCTATGGTGGCCGGAGGACACGATCCGCGCCGGACGGGAGAGACGATTGGCCATCAGAGTGAACCGCAGGACCGCACTGGGCATCGGCACGGTGGCCACCGCCGGCACGGTGCTGGGTGGCGCCGTGCCCGCCGCCGCTGACCCGGGATCGTCGGCCGTGGCCGGCCGGTCCACCCGGGTCGCCGCCCGACCGGAACTGGTCGCGCCGCTGATCCAGGCGGCCTACCTGCGGGAGACGACGGTGGCCGGCGGGAACTGGCAGGCGTACCTCAGCCTGGCCACCGCAGACGGGCCGCTGGAGGTCGTGGCCGACTCGCCCGACCAGGTGCTCGAGGCGTACAGCGTGAACAAGATCGCGGTCGCGGTGGCGGTGCTGGACAAGGTCGACCGGGGGCTGCTCACGCTGGACCAGCGGGTCGACGTGACCGCCTCGATCGTGGTGCCCGGCGGCGACGGCATCTTCAGCCTGGACAACGCCTACCCCAGCTCGGTCACCCTCGGCCACGCGTTGGCCGCCCTGCTGACCGTCTCGGACGACACGGCGGTACGGCTCTGCGGCCTGGTCTGCCCGGCCGCCGAGCTGAACAGCATCCTGGTGGCCAAGGGCTTCCCGAAGACGCAGGTGCAGCCGGTGGCCAACCCGAACCGGTTCTTCCTCGGCACCAGCACGCCCCGAGAGACGCACGACCTGCTCCGGGCGCTGGTCGCCGGCACCCTGCTCACGCCCGCCTCCACCGCGTTCCTGCTCAAGCTGCTGCGTTCCCCCATCGCGTTCAACGAGGGGATCCGGCGCACCACGTCGTCGGCCGAGCGGGCCCGGATCGCCACCAAGGCCGGCTGGTTCGCCGACGCCCGGCACGAGGCCGGCGTGATCTTCGACGCCGCCGGAGCGCCGCTGGTGACATACGTGCTCTTCGCCGACGGGCAGGCCGACCCGGACAACTACGGCGCCACCCACCCCGCCGTGGCGGCCCGGGCCCGGCTGGGCCGGCGGATGCTGGACGTGACGGCCAACCTCAGCGGCGCCGGGGTGACCCACCGGCTGGCCGCCCAACGGCCGAGCAACGGCGGCTGAGCGCCCGCGGGCCGCCGTGGCCGCCGGATTCGCCCGGCCACGGCGGCACCGCGCTGGCTACCGTGTAGGGCGGGAGACGGCGGAGGGGACGGCGATGCGGCGACCAGTGGGGCGATCGGAACTCGACCAGGAGTGGGGGCGCCGCCTGCGCGGCGGCGTCGGGCTGGCCGCGCTGGCCGGGCTGGCCTGGGTCGCCCGGGACGTACCGGCGGCGCTCGGCGGCCGGCTGACCGGTGCCCGGGCCGAGCGGGCCGCCCGCTCGCCGCAGTTCCGCGACGGCACCTTCCACAACAAGGCGAGCACCCGGACGATGGTCGCCGACCCCGGCCGCAACCTGCTCTGGGAACTGGTCTTCGGCAAGCAGCAGCGCCGGCCCCGCTCGGCGGTGCCGCTGCTGCGCCCGGCCGAGCCGCCGGCCACCGACACCGACCGGCAGCTGAACGTCGTCTGGTACGGCCACGCCTCGGCGCTGATCGAGATCGAGGGCCGGCGGGTGCTGCTCGATCCGGTGTGGAGCGAACGCTGCTCGCCGTCGGCCCTGGTCGGCCCCCGCCGGTTGCACGAGCCCCCGGTACGCCTCGACGAGCTGCCGCCGGTGGACGCGATCCTGATCTCGCACGACCACTACGACCACCTCGACATGGCCACCGTGCAGGCGCTGCTGGCCAGCCAGTCCGCGCCGTTCCTGGTGCCGCTCGGGGTCGGCGCGCACCTGGACCGCTGGGGCGTACCGGCGGACCGGATCGTCGAGCTGGACTGGTCGGAGTGCCACCGGGTGGCCGGGCTGGAGATCACCGCCACCGCGGCCCAGCACTTCTCCGGGCGGGGGCTGCGCCGCGACAGCACGCTGTGGAGCTCGTGGGTGATCGCCGGGGCGCGGCGCAAGGTCTTCTACACCGGTGACTCCGGTTACTTCGACGGGTACGCCGAGATCGGCGCGGAGCACGGCCCGTTCGACGTGACCCTGATGCAGATCGGCGCGTACGACCGGGCCTGGCCGAGCATCCACATGTTCCCCGAGGAGGCGGTCAGCGCCCACCTGGACCTGCGCGGCGGGCTGCTGATCCCGGTGCACTGGGCCACCTTCAACCTGGCCCTGCACGACTGGTCCGAGCCGGTGGACCGGCTCTGGGCCGAGGCCAAGGCGCGCGACGTGCGGCTGGCCGTACCGCGGCCCGGCGAGCGGGTGGTGGTGGACGACCCGCCCGCGGTGGACGGCTGGTGGCAGTCGGTCGCTTGAGCGGTCCCCGGGCGTGCCGCGCGGCGGCTTCCCGGACGCGGGGCACGGCCGGAGCGCCGGACGCCCCGGCCGGCGGTCAGAGCACGAAGGCGTCGGTCCAGAGCGCGCCGGAACGGCCGGAGAGCGCGTCCAGCATGGCGACCGCCTGGTTGTCGGTGAGCTGAGCGACGAAGTCGACGATGGCCCGGCCCCGGGCCTTGCCGATCCGGTCCGGGGTCCGCGGATGCAGCTCCGCCTCGGCCAGCTCCACCAGGTCGTGCAGCCGGCGCGGCAGCCGGGACTCCTCCTCGGGGTCGAGCAGCCAGTCCAGCAGCGCCTCCACCAGCGTGCCCAGCAGCCGGGCCTGACCGCGCTGGTGCAGGGCCAGGTCGGGGCGGGCCAGCACGAACCGGTGGTGGACGAACTTGAGCACCTGCACCTCGTGCCACTGCGCCGGGGCCAGCAACACGTGCCCGGAACGCACCGAGGGGTGCTCCACCACGGTGATCGCGTCGACGAACCGGGTGGTCCACCGGGCGGAGAAGCGGGCCACGTACTGCTCCGCCTCGATCGAGCCGTCGAACGGCACCGCGAGCAGCCCCTCGACCAGTTCCTCGCGGACGTGCTCGACGGCGGCGGCGAACGCCTCGTCGTCGGCGACCCAGGCGTCCTTGCGGTGCAACTGCCGGCGCAGCCGCTCGATCGCCGCGCCGGGACGGCGGGCCGCGCTGCCCAGGGCGGCGTCGGTGATGGCCCGGAAGTGCCCGCTCTCGCGCTGCCAGGCCATCAGCTCGGCAGCCACCGCGCCCTGCTGGAGCACCCCGACCCGGTAGAAGTCCTCCACGTCGTGGATGGCGTAAGCGATGTCGTCGGCGGTGTCCATCACGGACGCCTCGACGGTCTGCTGCCAGTCCGCGATCCGGCCGACGAACGGCTCCCGGGCCTGGCGCAGGTCGTCCATCTCGGTCCGGTAGGCGCCGAACTTCGCCGAGCCGCTGGCCGGGTCGTCCGGCGGCGGGGTGGCGCCGCGCGGTGGCGGCTCCATCAGCCGGGGGTGCGGGTCGGGGTGGTCGAGCCGGGTCCACGGGTACTTCAGCAGCGCCGCCCGGACGGCCGCGGTCAGGTCCAGGCCGGTGGTCGCCGCGCCCCGGATCTCGGTGCTGGTGACGATCCGGTACGACTGCGCGTTGCCCTCGAAGCCGTCGGCGAGCCCCAGCCGGTGCCGGGCCAGCCGGTCCAGCACCCGCTCCCCCAGGTGCCCGAACGGCGGGTGGCCCAGGTCGTGCGCGAGCGCGGCCGCCTCCACCACGTCCGGATCGCAGCCACCGAGCTTCGCCAGCAGGTCGCGGTACTCGCCGTCGGCGGTGAGCCGTTCGGCGATCGCCCGCGCCACCTGGGCGACCTTCAGGCTGTGCGTGAGCCGGTTGTGCACCAGCAGGCCGGCGCCGACCGGGCTGATCACCTGGGTGACCCCGCCGAGGCGGGCGAAGAACGGCGAGCCGACGATCCGGTCGCGGTCCGACCGGAACGGACTGGTCGCCAGGTCGCCGAGGGCCCGGGCGCTGCCGCCGAAGAGCCGCCGGGCGCGGGGGTCCGAGGGTGTTTCCATGATCGCAACGCTAGTGTCCCGAGTCGTTGATCCGTTACCAAAGTTGGTTAGGCTGTGGGTATGCCGCGAACGGGTCGCCCGAAAGCCGAGCTTGTGTTGTCCGATGTGGAACGTGAGACGTTGCTGTCGTGGTCGCGTAGGGCGAAAACGGCGCAGGCGTTGGCGTTGCGGGCGCGGATTGTGTTGGCGTGTGCGGAGGGTACGACGAACAAGGACGTCGCCGCGGCGTTGGGGGTGTGGCCGCAGACGGTGAACAAGTGGCGGGCCAGGTTTGTTCGTGACCGGCTGGAGGGCCTGTCGGACGAGTCGCGCCCGGGCGCGACTCGGAAGATCACCGATGAGCAGGTCGAGGCGGTGATCGTGAAGACACTCGAAGAGGCGCCGACCAACAACGACACGCACTGGTCGACACGGTCGATGGCCAAGGCCGTCGGGTTGAACCAGACCGCGGTCTCTCGGATCTGGCGGGCGTTCGGCCTCAAGCCGCATCTGGTGGACACGTGGAAACTGTCCAAGGACCCGCAGTTCATCGAGAAGGTCCGCGACGTGGTCGGGTTGTATCTCGACCCGCCCGACAAGGCCATGGTCCTCGCGGTCGACGAGAAATCCCAGATGCAGGCGTTGGACCGCAGCGCGCCGACGCTGCCGATGATGCCGGGTGTGCCTGGGCGGCAGACCCACGACTACATCCGGTACGGCACCACCAGCCTGTTCGCGGCGCTGGACGTGGCCACCGGCAAGGTGATCGGCCAGCACCAGCGCCGCCACCGGCATCAGGAGTTCCTGCGGTTCCTCAAGACCATCGACGCGAACACTCCGCCCGAGTTGGATCTCCATCTGATCTGCGACAACTACGCCACCCACAAGACCCCGGCGATCAGGACCTGGCTGGCCGCGCATCCCCGCTTCCACCTGCATTTCACCCCGACCTCGGGCAGCTGGCTCAACCTGGTCGAGCGCTGGTTCGCCGAACTGACCCGCCGCAAACTACGCCGCAGCAGCCACCGCAGCGTCAAGGACCTCGAAACTGACGTCAACGCCTGGATCGCCGCATGGAACGAAGACCCCAAGCCCTTCGTATGGGTCAAGACCGCCGACGAGATCCTGGACAACCTCGCCAACTACTGCACCAGAATTAATCAACTCTCCAACGACTCAGGACACTAGACGAGTAGTTCCGAAGTCAGGGGTCGATGTCTGGGCATGAAGAGAGGGCATCCAAGATCATGTTGTGACGCAAGACCTGGACACCCTCTTGACCGCACTGTACGTGAAGATCGACGACAGCATCCGCACGCCCCGGTGGCGGGGCCGGCCGCCGCTGTTGACCGACTCCGAACTGGTCTGCCTGGCCGTGGCGCAGGTTCTGCTCGGCGCCCGTTCGGAGGCCCACTGGATCCGCTACGCCCGTGTCCACCTGGCCGGCATGTTCCCGTACCTGCCCCAGCGCCCCGGGTACAACAAGCGCCTCCGCGCGGCGCTGCCGCTGGTCAAACAGGTGATCCGGGATCTGGCCCGTGACAGTGACTTCTGGTTCGACAACCACTGGATCGTCGACTCCACCCCGGTCCCGTGTGGCATGTCCCGCCCGACGGTGCAACGCTCGGACCTTGCCGGCTGGGCCGGATACGGCTACTGCGCCTCCCACTCCCGGTTCTTCTGGGGCCTGCGGCTGTACCTGGTCTGCACCCCGACCGGAATGCCGATCCTGTGGGCCCTGGCCAACCCGAAGATCGGCGAGCGAGAGGTCCTCGCCGCGATGCTGGAGGTCGAGGCCGGTGTGGTCGCCGAACACCCGGGCATCCTGCTGATCTCGGACAAGGGCTTCGCGTCCAAGGCATTCGAGCGGGACCTGGCCGAGCAGGGCATCGAACTGCTGCGGCCCTCCCGCAAGCGGGAGAAGGCCCGTTACGGCGAGGCGATGCTCAAGAAGGTCCGCCAGCTCATCGAGTCGGTCAACGACACCCTCAAGGGCCAGCTTGACCTGGAGGAACACGGCGGGCGTACCTTCGCCGGCGTTGCCGTGCGGGTGGCTCAGCGTCTCCTGGCCATGGCCGCCGCGATCTGGCACAACAACAAGACCGGCGCACCCGTCACCAGGTCACTGATCGCCTACGACCACTGACCGAACTTCGGAACAACTCGTCTAGCGGGTTGTCAACGGAAATGGCGGGGGTGCGGGAGCCCTGCGATCGACGACGAGGGCTAGCCAGCCTGCGGCGCCGGCTGGTCACGGTTCGTGTTTCCGCCGGCTCGGGAGCTGTACCGCTTGAGGCGCAGCGCCGGCCTTTCCACCAGGTGCCAGGAGGCGAACGCGAGCAAGCCGGTGAGCCCGATGACCGCGGTGACCAGCACGGTGTCGCGGAAGTGCCGGGCGGTACCCGACCAGATCAACAGGTTTATCACGGGCATGTGCCAGATGTAGACGCCGAAGCTCAGGTCACCCACCCGCTCGGTCATTCGGCGCAGCGCGGCGGGGCCGTAATGGCCGAGCCAGAACAGCAGGTACGCCAGTGGCAGCGCGACGGCGATGCCCACGACCATCGACCACGCCGCATCGGTGAGATGGCGTAGCGCGGTGCACGCCGCGTAGAGCAGGACGCTGCCCGCGGCCAGCGTCCAGTGGTGCGGCAGCCTCGTCCAGATTCGGCCGATCGCGATGCCGATGACGAAGAAGGCCAGCCAGGGCCAGAACGTCACGCCGAGCAACTTCCCGGCGAGCAGTTCGGTCGTCGGGCCGCCGAGGGCGGCCTGCAGCACGGTCCCGGCGACGCCAACGGCGAACGCCGTCGTGATCATGGCGCGGAAGCCGATCCGCTGGGCCAGCCACACCAGTCCGGGCAGTATCAGGTAGAAGCTGACCTCCACGGGGATGGTCCACAAGCTGCCGTTCAGCACACCGACGCCGAACCCGTCGAGCAGCGCCGGGTGGTACACGGGAATCAATGCCAGGTTGCTGACCGCCCAGGCCAGGAACGGCGTGCTGCCGACCGCGCCGATCGGCACGACCCGCAGGACCAGCAACACGGCGACGATGACCGCGAAGTAGACGTAGATTGCCGGGACGATCCGGAGGAATCTGTTCCGCAGGTACTCCCGCACGGGCCGGCCATCTCGACGGCACCGTTCCGCCGATGCGTAGACCATGCCGCCGCTGAGAATGAAGAACGCCATCACCCCGTCGAAGAACCACAGGCCGTTGTCCTGGCGGTACCACAGAAACCCGGCACCGAGGTGGGTGCTCGCATGCCCGACAACGACGGACACGGCGGCCAGCAGCCGAAGAGCGTCGAAGCAGTTCTGTCGCCGCTCGGTACGGGGCGTGGCGATTGGACTGGCGGTCAGGGTCACGTCGATGCTCCCGTTGCCTTGCTGCGCTGTCATTGAGAGGCGACCATGCCGGCCCGGTACGCGGCGTCGCCCGGTGACCAACGATCCCGACCCGGGCCCGTAACGGACCTTGGGCGGCAGCCGACCTTGAGGGAACCGCGCCGGAACCTTTCCGGCGAGGGGCCGGCAGAATGCAGGGCGGAACCCAGACCCGAAGGCGGATCGAGATCGTGACCCTCTCTGTTCATCAGCGGATCGCCGAGGAGCTCGGCGTCGCCGAGCGTCAGGTGCGGGCGGCCGTGGAGCTGCTCGACGGCGGCGCCACCGTGCCGTTCATCGCCCGGTACCGCAAGGAGGCCACCGGCCTGCTCGACGACACCCAGCTGCGCACCCTGGAGGAGCGGCTGCGCTACCTGCGCGAGCTGGACGAGCGGCGGGCCGCCGTGCTGGAGTCGATCCGCGGCCAGGGCAAGCTGGACGAGGCGCTGGAAGCGCAGATCATGGCCGCCGACTCCAAGTCCCGGCTGGAGGACATCTACCTGCCCTACAAGCCGAAGCGGCGGACCCGGGCGCAGATCGCCCGCGAGGCGGGGCTGGAGCCGCTGGCCGACACGCTGCTGGCCGACCCGTCCCGGGAGCCCCGGGAGGTGGCCGCCGGCTTCGTCGACGCCGACAAGGGGGTGGCCGACGCGGCCGCCGCGCTGGACGGCGCCCGGGCCATCCTGATCGAGCGGTTCGCCGAGGACGCGGATCTGATCGGGTCGCTGCGCGAGCAGATGTGGTCGCGGGGCCGGCTGGTCTCCCGGGTACGCGACGGGCAGGAGCAGGCCGGCGCCAAGTTCGCCGACTACTTCGACTTCGCCGAGCCGTACCCGAAGCTGCCGTCGCACCGGATCCTGGCGATGTTCCGGGGCGAGAAGGAGGGCGTGCTCGACCTGACGATGGACCCGGAGCCGGAGGGTGATTCCGACGCGCCGGCCACCGGCCCGACCCGGTACGAAGCGGCCATCGCCGGCCGCTTCGGCATCACCGACCAGGGGCGCCCGGCCGACCGGTGGCTGGTCGACACGGTGCGCTGGGCCTGGCGCACCCGGATCCTCATCCACCTCGGCGCGGACCTGCGGATGCGGCTGTGGCAGGCGGCCGAGGAGGAGGCGGTCCGGGTCTTCGCCACCAACCTGCGCGACCTGCTGCTCGCCGCCCCGGCCGGCACCCGGGCGACCATGGGCCTCGATCCGGGCCTGCGTACCGGGGTGAAGGTCGCCGTGGTGGACGCCACCGGCAAGGTGGTCGCCACCGACACGATCTACCCGCACGAGCCGCGCCGGCAGTGGGACGCCTCGATCGAGACGCTGGCCCGGCTCGCCGCCGCGCACCGGGTGGAGCTGGTCGCTATCGGCAACGGCACCGCCTCGCGGGAGACCGACAAGCTGGCCGGTGAGCTGATCAAGCGGCACCCGCAGCTCAACCTCACCAAGGTGGTGGTCTCCGAGGCCGGCGCGTCGGTCTACTCGGCGTCGGCGTACGCCGCCCAGGAGCTGCCCGGGCTGGACGTCTCGCTGCGCGGAGCGGTCTCCATCGCCCGGCGCCTGCAGGACCCGCTCGCCGAGCTGGTCAAGATCGACCCCCGGTCGATCGGGGTCGGCCAATACCAGCACGACCTGTCGGAGGTGAAGCTCTCCCGCTCGCTGGACGCGGTGGTGGAGGACTGCGTGAACGCGGTCGGGGTGGACGTCAACACCGCGTCCGCGCCGCTGCTGACCCGGGTCTCCGGCATCGGCGCCGGGCTGGCGGAGAACATCGTGCTGCACCGGGACGCCAACGGACCGTTCCGCTCCCGCGCCGAGCTGAAGAAGGTGCCGCGGCTCGGCCCGAAGGCGTTCGAGCAGTGCGCCGGCTTCCTGCGCATTCCCGACGGCGACGACCCGCTGGACTCCTCCAGCGTGCACCCGGAGGCGTACCCGGTGGTACGCCGGATCCTGGCGCACACCGGGCAGGACCTGCGGTCGCTGATCGGAAAGAACGCCATCCTGCGCGGGCTGCGGGCCACCGACTTCGTCGACGAGACGTTCGGCCTGCCCACCGTCACCGACATCCTCGCCGAGCTGGAAAAGCCGGGCCGCGACCCGCGGCCGGAGTTCCGCACCGCCACCTTCGTCGAGGGGGTGGAGAAGATCAGCGACCTGACGCCCGGCATGGTGCTGGAGGGCGTGGTCACCAACGTGGCGGCGTTCGGCGCGTTCGTGGACGTCGGGGTGCACCAGGACGGCCTGGTGCACGTCTCGGCGATGTCCCGGACGTTCGTCAAGGACCCCCGCGAGGTGGTCAAGTCCGGTGACGTGGTCCGGGTCAAGGTGCTCGACGTTGACGTGCCGCGCAAGCGGATCTCGCTGACCCTGCGACTGGAGGACGACGCGGAGCCCGGCGGCCGCCGGGAGCGCGGCGGCGGTCGCGGGGAGTCGGGCGGCCCGCGCGCCGACCGCGCCGACCGCGGTGCCCAGGGCGGGCGCGGCGGGCGGGACGGCCAGGGCGGACGCGGCGGCGGCCAGGGCGGACGCGGCGGTTCGCAGCGGCAGGGCCGGGGCGGTACGGCTCCGGCGCCGGCCAACGGCGCGATGGCCGACGCGCTGCGCCGAGCCGGCCTGGCCTGACGAGCCGCACGTCCTGGCGCGCGGCGACGCGATGCCGCGCCGGGCCGACCAGCCCGGCGCGGCGAGCCAGGTCGGTCCACGGTCGTCACGCCCTGTCGAGCTGCCCGCACAGACGGGGCAGGCCCCGAGGGCGCGGCGCGGAGCCCGGCCAGGCGACCACCGCGGGCGGGCAGGCGGGCGGCGACGAACGAGTGTGGGCACGGTGAACGGCGGCGCGGAGCCCGGCCGAGCGACAAGCGCGGCGGGTAGGCGGGCGGTGGCGGACGGGCGGGTGGGCGTACCGTCGCCTCGTGAGTGAGGTGGACGGCCTGGACTGGCGGGAGCGGCAGCGCCGCGCGGTGCGCGCGCACGCGGCGGCCGACGAGCAGCGCCGGGCGGCGGAGCGGGCCGAGGCCGCCGAACTGGTGGCCGGGTTCGTCGCCGAGGCGACCCGGCGCGGGCTGGCCACCACCCGGCTGGCCGCCCGCGACTACGCCGGGAGCGGCCGCTACCGGACCCGGCTCACCGGCTGGTACGTCGACCGGGCCCGGACCCGGGCGGTGGACGTCGACGGGCGGTTCCACCTGCTGACCGTGCCCGGCGGTCTGCGGGCGCGGCTGTTCGGCGCCGAGCCGCAGCCCAGCCCGCCGCCGCTGATCGTCGGGGAGGGCGGCCGGGACGGCGAGTCCGTCCCGCTCCGGGCGCTGCTCGCCCGCCGGCTCGATGCCGGCGACGGCTGGCCGTGAGCTGACTCAGCGCCCGCGCCGCGCGGGCCGCCCGGCCTCCCGTCGGGCCAGCCGCCACCAGCCCAACTGCTGTACGGCGAGGGTGAGCAGCCCGGCGAGCACGATCGCACACAGGTTGATCAACAGCTGGAGCGCCGAGCCGGCCGCCTCGTTCCAGACCCGGTAGACGGCGGCCACGGCGACGTTCGCCGCGACCGGGACCGTGGTGACCGAGATCAGCACGCCGACCAGGCTGCCGGACTCCTTCGAGGTGAGCGAGAGCATGCCGGCCACCCCGGCGAGCAGACCGACCACCCAGGAGAGCGCGTCGGGCCGCCAGATGAAGTCGGTCAGCGGCCGTTCGGCCAGCAGCATGTCCCGGGTGACCAAACCGGCCAGGTCCAGCGCCCAGGTGCTCAGCACGGTGGCCACCATGGCGGCCAGGAAGCCGACCACCAGCGCCCGCACCGACCGGAGGATGACCCGGCCGCGCCGCCGGAGCAACGCCCACCCCAACCCGATGGTCCTGCGGGATCCAGCTGGTCAGGGCCGTGTCCTCGGCAGGAGTTCCGGGGTTGATCCGACTGGTTACCGCCCGAGTGTCGTAATTCGGCCCCACTGCGAGCTAACCGCCTGTTACAAACCGTTTGTTGTCAGATGACTTATTGCGGGAGGTCGAAACGGTGCCTGGTCTCGCGATTGCGCCCGAACGCCGGCCGCGGCGGCAGGGCCGGCCCGAGCGGGGCAAGCGGATCCTCGACGTGACCGTGGCCGCCGTGCTGTTGCTGCTCGCGACGCCGGCGCTGGTGGTGGTGGCGCTCCTGGTCGCGCTGGGACTCGGCCGCCCGGTGCTGTTCCGCCAGCGTCGCGCCGGGCTGCACGGCCGGCTCTTCGACGTGGTCAAGTTCCGCACCATGCGGGCGCCCGATCCGAGCCGCGGGCTGGTCACCGACGGCGACCGGCTCACCCCGCTGGGCCGCTGGCTGCGCGCCACCAGCCTGGACGAGCTGCCCACGCTCTGGAACGTGCTGCGCGGCGACATGAGCCTCGTCGGGCCGCGCCCGCTGCTGCCGGAGTACCTGCCCCGCTACTCCCCCACCCAGGCCCGCCGGCATGAGGTGCGGCCCGGAGTCACCGGACTGGCCCAGGTACACGGCCGCAACGGCCTGGGCTGGGAGGAGAAGTTCCACCTCGACGTGGAGTACGTCGACAACCGCTGCCTCCGGCTGGACCTGTCGATCCTCGTGGCGACCGTCCGCACGGTGCTGCGCCGCGAGGGCATCGCCGCGGCCGGTTCCCCCACCGCCCCCGAGTTCCTGGGCACACCGAACCGGCCGGCGTCCCTCGATCGCACCCCGGCATGACCACCTGCCCCGGAGGCGCCTGATGAGCCCGACCATCCACCTGTCACCGCCCGACGTCGGGCCCCTGGAGGAGTCGTACCTGCTCGCCGCCCTGCGCTCGGGATGGGTCGCGCCGGTCGGCCCCGACCTCGACGCGTTCGAGCGCGACGTGGCCGAGCGGGTGGGCGCCCGCGGTGCGGTCGCGGTGAGCTCCGGCACCGCCGCCCTGCACCTGGCCCTGCTGGGCGTCGGGGTCGGACCCGACGACGTGGTCGTCGTGCCGACGCTGACCTTCGTGGCCACCGCGAACGCGGTCCGGTACACCGGTGCCCGGCCGGTCTTCGTCGACTGCGACCGGCGCACCGGCAACGTCGACGTGCCGCTGCTGGCCGAACTGCTGCGCCGGCTGGCCGCCAGTGGCGAGCGGGTCGGCGCCGTGGTGCCGGTGGACATGTTCGGCAGCTGCGCCGACTACACGGCCCTGCTGCCGCTCTGCGCGGAGGCCGGCGTACCGGTGGTGGAGGACGCGGCCGAGGCACTCGGCGCCCGGCACGGCGGGCGGGCGGCCGGCACCTTCGGCCGGATCGGCGCCCTCTCCTTCAACGGCAACAAGATCATCACCACCTCCGGGGGCGGCATGCTGGTCTCCGACGACCTGGCGCTGCTGGCCCGGGCCCGGCACCTGGCCACCCAGGCACGCGAGCCGCTACCGCACTACGAGCACCGCGAGACCGGTTACAACTACCGGTTGAGCAACCTGCTGGCCGCGTTGGGCCGGGCCCAGCTGGTCCGGCTGGACGGCATGATCGCCCGCCGCCGGCAGTTGCGCGACCGGTACGCCAAGCTCTTCGCGCCGGTGCCCGGGGTCGAGCTGATCGGCGCGGAGGACGCCGAGTCGAACTGTTGGCTCACCTGCATCCGGGTGGACCCCGAACGGGCCGGTTGGCGGACCGCCGACCTCGCGACCCACCTGGCCGGGCGGGAGATCGAGACGCGGCCGGTGTGGCAGCCGATGCACCGGCAACCGGCCTACGCCGGGGCCGAGAGCCTGCTCACCGGGGCGGCCGACGCGCTCTTCGCCGAAGGGCTCACCCTGCCCAGCGGCAGCGCGCTCACCGAGCCGCAGATCGGATACGTGCTCGGCGCGATCGAGGAGTTCCTGTCCCTGCGGACCGGAGCGGCGACGGCGTGACGATCCCACTGGTGGTGGTCGGCTGCGGCGGCCACGGCCGGGAGGTGCTGACCATCGCCCGGGCCGTCAACGCCGCCGGCCGGCCGCGCTGGCGGCTGCTCGGTTTCCTCGACGACCGGCCCGCCGAGGAGAACCTGAAGCGGGTGCAGCGGCTGGACGTGCCGTACCTGGGCGGGCTCGCCTGGTTGCGCGACGCGCCGCCGGACACCCACCACGTCATCGGCATCGGGGATCCCCGCGTCCGGCGGGCGGTCGGGCAACGCGTCGACCGGTACGGCACGCCGGCGGCCAGCCTGGTCCACCCGGCGGCCACGATCGGCCCGGACACCGAGCACGGGCCGGGGTTCGTCGCGTTCGCCGGCGCCCGGGTCACCACCAACGTGACCATCGGCCGGCACGTACACCTCAACCAGAACGCCACCGTCGGGCACGACAGCACCCTCGCCGACTACGTCTCGGTGAACCCGCTCGCCGCCGTCTCGGGTGACTGCCAGCTGGCCGAAGGGGTGCTGATCGGCACCACCGCGGCGGTGTTGCAGGGGCTGCGCGTCGGACGGGACAGCACGGTCGGCGCGGGCGCCTGCGTGGTCCGGGACGTGCCGGAGGGCGTGGTGGTGAAGGGCGTGCCCGCCCGGTGATCGGGATCGTCCGCGCGGCGCCCGCCGCAGGTATGTTCGGCCGTCAATCGCAAAAACGCCCAAAGAGCGAGTTTCGGCATGTAACTACTTAAACGAGCACAAACCTTTCCCACCAGCACCTGGTGGAAGTGGCCGGAGACCGGACAGGAGCACACATGCCGCGGGACACACAGAGCACCCGTACGGAACCGACATCGCGGACCAGGGCACGCCGCCGGGCCACCGGCTTCCTCGCCACGGACACCACGGCGTGGATCGGTGGCTTCCTCGCGGCCGTCTGGACCCGGTACGAGTTCCAGCTGCCCCCGGGCATGCTCGGCCGCGCCGCCGGCGTGGGCGCGGTCGCCGCCGTCGTACACGTCGCGGTGGCAGCACTGCGCCGGCTCTACTCCGGCCGGCATCCGCTGGGCAGCCTGCAAGAGGTGCAGGGCGTGGCCGGTACCACGATCACCACCGCCGGCATCGTGCTGCTGGGACTGCTGCCGTCGGTCGACCGGCCGGTGCCGGCGAGCACTCCGCTGGTCGGGGGCGCCCTCGCCCTGCTCTTCATGCTCGCCGCCCGGTTCGCCTACCGGCACCGCCGGGATCTGGCCATGCGGCCGGACATCCGCTCCTCCACGCCCGTCCTGCTGTTCGGCATGGGCGACGCCGGGCAGGGCCTGCTACGGGCGATGCTCAGTGACCCGCGCGGCCGGTACCTGCCGGTGGGCGCGCTCGACGACGACCCGGACAAGCGCGACCTGCGCATCGGCGGGGTGCGGGTGCTCGGCGGCCGGCACGACGTCGGTGCCGCCGTCCGCCGCACCGGGGCCAGCACCGTCATCTTCTCGGTCGCCAACGCCGACGCCGCGCTGATCCGGCAGATCCGGGAGGCCACCCTGCAGACCGGCGCCGCGTTCAAGGTGCTGCCTCCGGTCCGCGACCTGGTTGACCACCGGATCACCGTCACCGACGTACGCGACGTGCGGATCAGCGACCTGCTGGGCCGCCGCCAGGTCGTCGCCGACCTGCCCCTGACCAGCAACAGCATCGCCGGCCGCCGCGTCCTGGTCACCGGAGCCGGCGGCTCGATCGGCTCCGAGCTGTGCCGCCAGCTGATGAAGGCCGACCCGGGCGAGCTGATGATGCTCGACCGGGACGAGTCGGCCCTGCACAGCCTGCAGATGTCGCTGGCCGGGCGGGCCCTGCTTGACGGCCCCGAGCTGATCCTCGCCGACCTGCGCGACGACGAGGGCGTCCGCCGGATCATCCAGGAACGCCGGCCGGACGTCATCTTCCACGCGGCCGCGCTGAAGCACCTCACGCTGCTGCAACGGCACCCCGGCGAGGCGGTGAAGACGAACGTCTGGGGCACCCTGTCGGTGCTGGACGCCTGCCGCGACGTGGCCAGGTTCGTGAACATCTCCACCGACAAGGCGGCCGACCCGATCAGCGTGCTCGGCTACTCCAAGCGGATCACCGAACGGCTGACCGCGCACGCCACCTCCCGGTTCCCGGGCACCTTCCTCAGCGTCCGGTTCGGCAACGTGCTGAGCAGCCGGGGGTCCGTGGTGACCGCGTTCCAGCGGCAGATCGAGACGGGCCGCCCGCTGACCGTCACCCATCCCGAGGTGACCCGCTATCTCATGACGGTGCAGGAAGCGGTGCACCTGGTGTTGCAGGCTGCGGAGATCGGCCGGGACGGCGAGGCGTTGGTGCTCGACATGGGCGAGCCGGTGCGCATCGCCGACCTGGCCCGGCAGCTGGCCGAGCAGGCGGACAGCTCGGTACCGATCGTCTACACCGGCCTGCGGCCCGGCGAGAAGCTGCACGAGGACCTGCTGGGCACCGGCGAGACCGATAACCGGCCGCTGCACCCGCTGATCTCGCACGTGAGTGTCCCGGCGCTGGACCCGCTCGAGGTCAGCGGGCTCGACCCGTACGACGAACCGGAGCGGGTCATCGCGCAGCTCGCGCTCCTCTGTGCCCAGTCGTCCGGGCTCCGCGACGGCTCGGTGCAGGTGCCACTCTCACGCTGACCACACGTGTCGACCTGCCGCCCGCGATCACCGGGGCGGCGGGTCGTTCCGTGTCCTCCCCCGTCGCGGGAACCCCAGAGTTCCGGCCCACCCAGGGCGGCGGTTCGCGCGATGGATCGCACGCGGGTCGCCCGACCGTGACCGGATCGAGGGGTCGGCTCGGAGATCCGGCGAGCCACGACCCGGCAACTCGCGCAGCGACAAGCGGCGCCAGCGGGGGTGCGACCGATTCTGCGGAAGCGATGCGGGCCGGTGACCGGAATGCCGGTCACCGGGCCCCTGGGAACAGCGTCAGCGGCGGATGCCGGCCCAGTCGTGGTGGCGGCGGACGGTGGACAGGATGAAGTCGACCACCCGGCGCGAGGTGTCCGGCACCCGGTAGTCGGCCGGGCAGGGCACGCCGTGCGCGGCCACCTGTTCGACGGTGACCTCGACCGCCTCCACCACACCCTGGGGGTCAAGACCGGTCATGATGATGCCCCCGGCGTCCAACGCCTCCGGGCGTTCGATCGACTCGCGCAGGGTGACCGCCGGGAACCCGAGGATGGCCGACTCCTCGCTGATCGTTCCGCTGTCCGACAGCGTGCAGTAGGCCCTGGTCTGCAGGTGCACGTAGTCGAGCAGGCCGAACGGCTCGTGGAACGCGATCCCGTCAAGGGCGGTGACGTCCGGCGCCAGCGCCTCCAGGCGCTTGCGGGTACGCGGGTGGGTGGAGACCAGCACCGGGTAGCCCCAGCGGTCACGGACCGCGCGCAGACAGTCCAGCAGCATCGCAAGCCGGTCCGGGCGATCGACGTTCTCCTCCCGGTGCGCGCTGACCAGGAAGTACCGCCCGGACGTGAGCTCCAACTGGCGCAGGATCGTCGATGCGGCGATGTCCACCCGGTAGTGCTCCAGCACCTCGCGCATCGGCGATCCGGTGTGCAGGATCCGCCGCGGGTGCAATCCCTCGGCCAGCAGGTTGCGCCGGGCATGCTCGGTGTAGACCAGATTGAAGTCGGCGACGTGGTCGACGAGCCGTCGGTTGGTCTCCTCCGGCACGTTCAGGTCGAAGCAGCGGTTGCCGGCCTCCATGTGGTAGACCGGCATCCGCATCCGCCGCGCCATCAGGGCGGCGATGCAGCTGTTGGTGTCTCCGAGCACCAGCAGCGCGTCCGGTCGCAGCTCGGCGATGGCCGTCTCGACGCCGACCAGCACGCCGCCCAGCACCCGGCCGAGCGAGGACGTGTCGACCCGGAGAAAGCGGTCCGGCTCGCGCAGCCGCAGTTCGGTGAAGAAGACGTCGGAAAGCGTGCTGTCCCAGTTCTGACCGGTGTGCACGAGCACGTGGTCGACGGTGTCGTCCAACCGGGCGATCACCCGGGAGAGCCTGATGATCTCGGGTCGGGTACCGACCACCGTCATGATCCGGGTCATGGCCGTCCTTTTTCCGCGGCCACCTTGGCCAGAATGTCCTCGATCTGGTCGACGCCCGCCCGGAGCGACATCCGGTCCCGGTAGACCTGGCGGGCCCGGTTACCCAGCTCGGCCCGGGCCGCCGCCGGCCGGGCCGCCGCCTCGATGAAGCGTTCGGCCAGTGCGCGCCAGTCCTCGGGCGGGCAGACCAGTCCGACGCCGGTGGAGCGAACCAGCGCGGCGGCATCACCGCCCACCGCCGCGATCACCGGCGCGCCGCAGGCCAGCGCGGCCTGCAGTTTCGACGGGATGGTGCCGCGCAGGGCCGGTAGGTCGCGCAGGCAGACCAACTGCCAGTCGGCGGCGGCGTACAACGCGGCCATCTGCTCGGGCGGACGACGGCCGACGAACCGTACGTTGTCGGCTCCGAGCTCGGTGGCGAGCCGCCGCGCGGCGTCCTCGTCGGCGCCCGAACCCACCAGCACCAGGTCCATCCGGTCGCCGACGGCGGCCGCCGCCCGGATGGCCGTCTCGATCCCCTGCAACAGTCCCAGGTTGCCGGCGAACATCACGGTGCAGCGGCCGCGAAGGCCGAGCACGGCACGGGCCTCGTCGGTGGCCGGCACCGGGCGGAAGAGGGCGTCGTCGGTCCAGTTCCACACCACCCGCACCCGAGCCGGGTCGGCCCCCCGCTCCACCATCAGGTCGGCCATCGCGGGCGAGATCACCACGATGGCCCCGGCCAGCCGATACGTGGTCCGCATCAGCGCGGTCAGGCCGCGCTCCAGGAGGCGGCCACGCCGACCGGTCGGCGCCATCCCCGACTGCAGCACCGACTCGGGCCACATGTCCTGCACGTGCAGCACGATCGGGGTTCGCCGGGCCGCCCGGACCAGTGCCGCGGCGGCGATGGCGGTCGGTGGCGGGTGGTAGACGTAGGTCACGTCTACGCCGCCCAGCCAGCCGAGACCGGCCAGCGCGCTGCTGGCCCCGAAGGAGAGATGGCTCAGCGCCCGCCGGGCGGCCGAGGTGTCGTGGCTCGGGTACGCGGGCACTCGCCGGATCGCCACCCGGCCGTCGATCTCGCGGTGCCGCCATCGCTGCCGCCAACCGGGAAAGACCCGACCGTGCGGGTAGCTCGGAAAGGTGGTGAGCACCCGCACGTCGTGGCCCCGTTCGGCGAGCTGGTTGGCGAGGTTGCCCGGGATGAACACTCCCTCGGGCGGATACCACTGACTGACCAGACCGACCTTCACGCGGCGACCGCCACGGGCGCCGGGCGAGCCGGCTCCACCGGCTCGGGCCAGGTGTCCGGCCGGGCCGGGTCGAACAGCTCGTTCGTCCAGAACATGGTGACCAGTTCGTCCGGGCCGGTGTTGACCAGCTTGTGCACCCACATGGTCGGCATGTCGATCAGCACCGGCTCGGCGCCGGTGACCGGGAATCGGAGCACCTCGGTGTCACCGACTCGGCGCAGGCTGATCTCGGCCGAACCGCGCAGCACCACGAAGCGTTCCACCTTGGCCAGGTGGAAGTGTTCACCGCGGGTGATCCCCGGGCGGGTGGTGGAGCAGAAGGTCTGACCGGCGCCCCCGTGGGCCTTGACCGTCTCGACAAGCTCGCCCCGGGCGTCCGCCCGGCGCGGCAGGGCCAGCGGGTAGTGCGCCGGGAAGCAGTGGGAGCGGTAGGTGTTGAACAGTCGCAGGTCGTGCCGGTCCAGCAGGGACGGAATCTCGCCGGTGCGGTAGACGGCGGCGATCCCGGTGAGCCGGTCCGCGAGGTCTCGGACGCCGGTCCGCAGTGCCGGCATGGCGGGGTCCCACGACCCGCCGGCCGGTATCCCGGCCAGCCGGGCCGCCGCATCGGTGACGTGCACCAGGGCGAGTTCCCGGTCGCCGTGCACCTCGGGCCGCCCGCCGTCGGCCAGCAGTCGGCAGAAGGTGGCGACCGCGGAGTTGTAGTGTGGCCGGCCATGCTCCCCGTACAGGTTCGGCAGCAGCAGGTCATCGAAGGGCAGCCCGACGTCGGCGAGGATGCCCGCGGCGGTGGCCTTGGCGTCGCCGTACGGAGTGCCGTTGCCGGCCTGCACGGAGTTGGCGAAGACCAGGGCGCCGGGCGGGGTCGGACAGCGCCGCAGCCCTTCGGCGAGCCGAACGGCGAGGTCGACGTTGCCACCCGCTACCTCAGCGGGCTCCCCCCGATTCACCCCCGCCAGGTGCAGCACCCGGTCGACCCCGGCGACCTTCGCGGCCACCTGCTCCGGGTAGGCCAGGTCGGACCGGGTGACGACGGCCGGCTCGGGCCAGCCGAGGGCGCGCAGCAGCACCTGCACATGCCATCCGAGGAAGCCTCCGGCACCGGTGATCGCGAGCCTCAGCACGCCAGCACCGGATCCCGTAGGGCCAACTCGGCGCGGACCTCCGGCAGCGTCTTCAACAGCTCGACGATCTCCGGTACGCCCAGCCGCGGTGCGTTGGCCGAGTTGAAGTCCTCGGCCGGTCCCGGCCCGAGCTCTCCCTCGGAGACGTAGAGCGCGTAGTTCAGGTCACGGGCGTCCAGCGGCACCCGGAGGAAGTCGCCGAAGTCGTCGGCCTGGACGAGTTCCTCCCGGCTGGCCAGCGTCTCGTCCTGCTTCTCGCCGTGCCGTACGCCGATCACGTCGAGCTTGGCCGGTACGTCGAACAGCTGGCAGACAGCCTCGGCCAGGTCGCCGATGGTGCAGGCGGCGGCCTTGCGAATGAAGATGTCGCCGGCCCGGGCATGCTGGAAGGCGTGCTCGACCAGCTCCACCGATTCCTCCAGCGACATCAGGAACCGGGTCATCCCCGGGTCGGTCACCGTGGGCGCGCGGCCGGCCCTGATCTGCTCGATGAAGAGCGGGATGACCGAGCCACGCGAGTACATGACGTTGCCGTACCGGACGCACGAGACGGTGGTGGCGCTGTTCGGGTTGTTCCGCGCGTGCGCCTGCGCCACCTTCTCCATCAGCGCCTTGGTCATGCCCATCGCGTTCACCGGGTAGACGGCCTTGTCGGTGCTCAGCACGACCACCGAGCCGACCCCGTTGCGCTCCGCCGCCTCGACGACGTTGGCGCTGCCCACCACGTTGGTGCGGACCGCCTCCAGCGGGAAGAACTCGCAGGACGGCACCTGCTTCAGGGCGGCCGCGTGGAAGACGTAGTCGATGCCACGGCTGGCCCGCAACACCGAGTCGTAGTCCCGCACGTCGCCGACGTGGTACCGGACCCGGTCGTCCCCGAGCAGTCGGCGCAGCGCGTCCTGTTTGGCCTCGTCCCGGCTGAGCACCCGGACCTCCTCGACCCCTCGGTCGAGGAGCCGGCGCACCATGGTCTGACCGAATGATCCGGTACCACCGGTGATCAGTACCCGGCGCCCGTTCGTCGTCAACGTCACTGCGGCTCCGTTCGTCGCAGGCCGATCGTCCAGGCTCTCTCCCCCTGGCCACATGGCTCGGCCACAAACCGGGCAACGAGCCAGATACGGACAGGAAACGCCAAACGACGCAGGAGGCTCGAAAGTTCACGCCGGCCGACGGCGATCAGGCGACAACCTGACGCATCAGGCTCTGGAGAGCGGGGGCGCATGCCTTCTCCCACGACATCCGCTCCCGGGCCGCAGCGGCCGCCTCGTTGACCGCCACGCACGTGCGCTCGGCGTCGTCGCGTAGCCGGAGTATCGCGTCGACGTAGGCCGAGGGTCGCCGTGGATCAACGAGGACACCTGCGGCGGAGGTCTCGACAAACTCCCTCGCGCCGGTCAGGTCCGACGCCACGACAGCGAGACCGACGGCCACGTACTCGTAGAGCTTCGTGCTCACGCACAACGACGCCTGGCCCACGTCCTGCAGGAAGGAGATGCCGATCCCGCAGCTCGCGAGGAGTCGGGACAGCTCGTGAGCGGGCAAGGGGTCCACCAGGGTGAGGTTCGCCGGCGTTCCGTGTCGCTGCAGCAGATCGGAAAACGCCGCTCGCGCCGACTCGGACGGGAACCGCCGCACCACCACGAACTCCACCCCGGGTGCCACTCGGGCAAGTTCGTAAGCCACAGGCAGGAGTACCCCGGAGCCGAACTCCGGGGTGAGGCTCCCGGTGTGGACCACGCGATTCAACAGTGACGCCACCAGTGGCCGGTGATGGTCACCGAGCGCGTCCTCGGACGGGAAGTTGGGTGTGGCCACGGCGGGAACGCCGGTCGCGGCGAGGCGCGACGCGATGCGGTCGCTCACCGCATTGACTCCTGCCACCCTGGCTGCGTAATGCCGTTCGAGCCCCGCGATCAGGCGCCGGGCCCGCCCGCGCAACCAGGGCGGGCCGGGAAGGCGGTGAGAGTAGTACTCCGGATAATACTCATGGACGTCATAGATCACCGGCCGGCCCGTGCGACGCGACCAGGCACAGGCCGCCCGAAGCAGGTAGAAGTCGTGGATGTGCCAGGCGTCAGCCTCTCGGGACTCGGCTAGCCGCACCACCGTGGGCACGAGTCCGAGACGATGGCGGATTGAGCGCACCTCAGGCAACCGGGTCTCCCACACTCTGGGATGCGGACGGCGGTGCGTCGAGCCACCACCGAGCCAGATGAGGTCGATGTCGTAGCCGGCGTCGAGCGCGGATTGAGCGCAACGAAGCACACGTTGATCGCCGGTCGGATGAACCGTCGGGATACAAACGGTGCGGCCCAACCGGGGCGCCGCGGGCACACGAAGACGCCACCGATCCGTCCGGATCTCATCATTCAAGGTGTCCATGTCTCTCCGTTTGATCGGGTTTCGCGGTCGGGGATCGGCATTCCCACCCACATCACGCATCACTGGTGCGGAGCATGAGCCGGTCTTTCCTCTCGTCGTTGCTCCGTACGGCGACCACCGCTCGCCGAATGCCTTTCAGCGCCTGCCGCGAGAGCAGAACATGGGCCAGGTAGGCACCGACCATCGCCGTCGAGTAGAGCGCCACCGCCACCCGCAGGTCCGACCAACCGGCCAACAGTGGCAGGAAGGCCACCACCGCCACACCGAGTCGGCCGACGTCCCAGATCAACTGGCGCCGGTTGAACCCGGCTCCGGACAGCGTCTGACTAAGCGGTGCCACCGCGAACTGGCCGACCAGAAAGGGAGTAAGCAGCAGCAACATCGGGCCAACGTGAATCCACTGCGGCCCCAACACCTGCGCCGCCGAGGCATACACGCCGAGCGAGAGGGCCGTCAGCATTGCGGCACCGCAGATCGACAGTCCCGTCAGCGCCCGATCGTAACTGGCCAGAGCCCGCTCCTGCGCCGACCGCAACTGGTGCGCGATCTCTCCGTACAGAATGGGCATCAGTGCCTGCCCGAACAGCGCGGACGGGAGTGCACCCACGCGGAGTGCGAGTGCCAGGTCGGCGGCATGGGCACTGCCCACGGCCACGGCGGCGACGAACAGCGGCACGTTCATGGTGAGCCCGTTGATCAGGCCGGCGGGAGCGGAGGCAACCATGAATCCACGGTGGCGGTTCAGCACCTCGCGAACGCCGCACCGCGCTGCCGCCTCTTGTGGAGCCGGCCGGACCAGCACCAACCCGGCTGCGGCGTACCCGAGTGCGGTCGCGACCAACAAGACGGCGGCGGTCCGACCGAACAACCCCAACCCGACCTGGCCGACCCCCTGCACCACGGCGGTCAGTAGTTTCGAGGCGGCGACCAGGCCGTATCGGCGGTCACGAACGCGCGCGTAGACGAGGGTCGTCGACAGGCCGATGGCCGTGGTGGCGGCACCGAGGGCGACCGCCTCGATCATCGCGGCGAGACCGACGACGGCTGTCAGTCCCTGCCAGCACAGCGCGGCCACCATGACCAGGGAGCCGACGGTGAGGTTGAGGCGGCGCGCGGTACGCAGGAGTACAACCGCGTCGGCGGCATCAGCTGTTGTCGCCGCAAGATCCAGACGGAGGGAACTCGCTCCGCCAAGGACTGCGGCGACCGCCGCGAGGGCGGCGTATCGCCCGAAAGCCTCGGGTGCGTAGATCCGCGTGATCACCAGGAGGACGCCGAGGTTCACCATCTGGGCGAGGGCCAGGCTCGCGAAGGCGTGAAGTCCCCGGTGGGACACTTTCCGCACCCGCCGTGCGGCTTGTCTCATCGTGGCGCTGTGACGAGGGTCGGAGCCTTGGCGGATACCACATGTCGGGGCCGTGTCCTCGGTTTCGGTCGGGCGGCGAGAACAGCGGCGCACAACACCCACACCAGGTGGTTGCCGTTGATGTCCGAGCTGAACAGAGAGTTCACGAACGCGAACACCAGCAGGCAGGTGCCGGCCGCGACGGAAGGATCCGCCGCGGCGTTCGTCCTGACTGCCTTGATGAGGGCGAACGCTAGTAGCAGAAGTCCGGCCACCGCCGCCAAGCCGCCCTCGACCGCTACCTCCAGCGGAAGGTTGTGCGGGTACACGACGTGTTCCCGGCCCGGAACGACCGCCAAGAGGCCAACCGGTACGACCGAGGCGAAGTCACCCCAGCCCAGCCCGAGCGGATGCGCCACGACGGCGTCCAGCGCGAGGTGCGACAACAGCACCCGGGCCTCGGACGACTGGTCGAGTGGGCCACCGAAGAGCACCTCGAACCGGGAGGCGACAGCCTCCGGGAGGAAGGATGAGGTGAGGGCGATCGCGAGTACGGCACCCAGCCCGGCTACCGGGAGTGCGGTGCGCAGTCGGCTGCCCCGGCTGCGGATCGCGGCCAAGGCGATCGCGGCCGCGACCAGCGCAACGACCGGTCCTCTGGACCCGGTCAACACCAGCGGCACGGCGAGCACGGCAGCGGTTACGAGCGCCGCCATCCGAATTCGACGGACCAGGACACCCAGGCAGAGCAGAGCCACGACCGCGTAGCCGATGGCGCGCGCCGTTGTGATCGTCGCGCCTCCCCGCAGCACCACCGCATCCCTCGTCTCGAACAGAGGATCAGGGAAGGCGATCGCCAACACTGCCACCAGCGAACCGAGAAATGCCAGCACCCATAGAACGGCCATCCTTCGCGCCGGACGGTCGAACGCCAGAAGTGATCCAAAGACAAAGAGCGGCATCATCGTTACCATCTGCAGTACTTTGCTCGCCGAATACGGGCCGAACGACGTCAGCAACAGCGCAGGCGAAAATGACAGAAACAGCAAGATGAAAGGCCACACCCCATGCGGTGCGCGGAATCCCCGGGCGACCCAAATGCCCATCGACACCAGGATCACCGCACAGAGGTCCAGGTAGACGAGCAGGTGCTCGCCGGCCGCAGCCGAGCCGAGCAGCGGAGCGAGCGCATCCGCCACAACGGCGGAACCGTCCAGGAGAATCGCCACAGGCAATCCCACGAACGGCAGGACGAGGGCGATGTCGCTGGGTCTCACACGCAAATCGGCAGTGGGCGCGGCGGCGTCATCCGAACGGACGGCTGCGGGCCGCGAGGGGGCGCAGGCATGCATACAGGGTCCTTCCCGTCCGGCAACGATCGGATAAACGACGCACTGCCGGATCGGTCACGAGCACGCGCGCGTAGAGCAACGTATGCCCCTGCCCGCACGGCAATCGTCAACTGACGGGCGAAAAAATCATGTGCAGCTCACGTTCACCAGTCTCGCCGCGAGCACGGCGAGATCACCCCTCCGCCGGCACTCGACCACCACGCACCTGCCGCTAACATCGTCGTGGCGGCCAGGAATATGGTGAGCTGGGACCATGAAACGGATCCGGCTCGGGCTGGTGCTGCACCCCACCCGGGACGTCTCCGAGGTGGTCGGGACCATCGCCGACTGGGCTGCCCGGCACCGGATGGGCCTGGCGGTACGCGCCGAGGACAAGCACCGGGTGCCGGCCGTGGTCGAGCCGCTACCGGTCGACGAGGTGGCCGCCACGTCGGACGCCCTGGTCGCCATCGGCGGGGACGGCACGATGCTCGGCGCGCTGCGCTCCGCGGTACACGACCCGAAGCCCGTGCTCGGCGTGCACGTCGGCAAGCTCGGCTTCCTGGTGGAGGTGGAGCCGCCGGATCTGCCACGAGCGCTGGAACGGCTGGCGAACAAGGACTTCACCGTCGAGCGGCACAGCTGCCTGGCCTGTGACGTCTGCGGCGACGACGTGGTCGCGTTCAACGACGTCGCGCTGGTCCGCCAGCCCGGTGCCGGCTTCGTCAACGCCACCCTCTCCGTCGACGGCCAGCAGTACGGCTACTACCGCTGCGACGCGCTGGTGGTGAGCACCCCGACCGGGTCGACCGCGTACAGCTACGCCGCCGGCGGACCGCTGATCTCCCCCGCCACCGACGCGGTGGTGGTGACGCCCTCCGCCCCGATGTCCGGCATCTCCCGTTCGGTGGTGCTCTCCCCGGAGGAGACCATCCGGCTGGACCTGCGCCCCGGCTCCGGGCCGGTCGCCGTCGAGATGGACGGTGTGATCATCCGGGACGCCGCGACCGAGGGGTCGCTGCAGGTGCGCTACCGGCGGGACGCCGGCCTGGTGGTCCGCCTGGACCCGCGCCGCTACCAGGAGCGCAACCAGCTCAAGCTGAGCCTGCTGGATCTCCCGCTGCTCCCCGAGCAGCTGCGCGAGCTGCTCCCCGAGAACCTGCGCCAGCAGCTCAACCGCCGCGAGCTGCCCCCACCCCGCTGAACCGGGTCGAGGGCGGCTCAGGCCTGCTTGAGTACCTCTGAGACCAGGTCCTTCGCCTCCTGCTGGATCCGGGTGAGGTGCTCCGGGCCCTGGAACGACTCGGCGTAGATCTTGTAGACGTCCTCGGTGCCGGAGGGCCGGGCGGCGAACCAGCCCGACTCGGTGGTCACCTTGAGGCCACCGATCGGCGCGCCGTTGCCCGGCGCGGTGGTGAGCGTCGCGGTGATCGGCTCGCCGGCCAGCTCGGTCGCGGTCACCTGTTCCGGGGAGAGCTTGGCGAGCACCGCCTTCTCCTCCCGGCTCGCCGGGGCGTCGATCCGGGCGTACGAGGGCGCGCCGAAGCGCTCGGCCAGCTCGGTCCAGTGCTGGCTGGGGGTGCGCCCGGTGGTCGCGATGATCTCGGCGGCGAGCAGGCAGAGCAGGATGCCGTCCTTGTCGGTGGTCCAGGTGCTCCCGTCGCGGCGCAGGAACGACGCGCCGGCGCTCTCCTCGCCGCCGAAGCCGACCGCGCCGTCGAGCAGCCCGGGCACGAACCACTTGAAGCCGACCGGCACCTCCAGCAGCGGGCGGCCCAGGTCGGCGGCGACCCGGTCGATCATCGACGAGGAGACCAGGGTCTTGCCGACCGCGGCGGCCGGTCCCCACTCGGTGCGGGTGCGGAACAGGTGGGCGATCGCGACCGCCAGGTAGTGGTTGGGGTTCATCAGCCCGGCGTCGGGGGTGACGATGCCGTGCCGGTCGGCGTCGGCGTCGTTACCGGTGGAGACCTGGTAGTCGGCGCGGGCGGCGATCAGCGAGGCCATCGCGTTCGGCGAGGAGCAGTCCATCCGGATCTTGCCGTCGCCGTCCAGGGTCATGAACCGCCAGGTGGGGTCGACGGTCGGGTTGACCACTGTCAGGTCCAGCCGGTGCCGCTCGGCGATCTCGCCCCAGTAGGCCACGCTCGCCCCGCCGAGCGGGTCGGCGCCGACGCGCACGCCGGCGGTGCGGACCGCGTCGATGTCGAGCACCGCCGGCAGGTCGTCCACGTAGCCGGCGAGGAAGTCGTACGTCCCGGTGGTGTCGGCGACGCGGGCCCGGGCGTACGGGACGCGCTTGACCTCGGTCAGCCCGCCGGCCAGGATCGCGTTGGCCCGGTCCTGGATCCACTTCGTGACGTCGGTGTCCGCCGGGCCGCCGTGGGTGGGGTTGTACTTGAAGCCGCCGTCGTCGGGCGGGTTGTGCGACGGGGTGATCACGATGCCGTCGGCGAGCCCGCCGGTGCGCCCCCGGTTGTGGGTCAGCACGGCGTGCGACAGCGCCGGGGTGGGGGTGTAGCCGTCCCGGCTGTCCACCAGCACGGTGACCCCGTTGGCGGCGAGCACCTCCAGCGCGGTCACCGCGGCCGGGGCGGAGAGGGCGTGGGTGTCCCGGGCGAGGAAGAGCGGGCCGTCCGGGCCGCGCTCGCGGCGGTGGTCGCAGAGCGCCTGGGTGACGGCGAGGATGTGGTCGGAGTTGAACGCGTTGCGCAGGCTCGACCCGCGGTGGCCGGAGGTGCCGAAGGAGACCTGCTGCGCCGGGTCGTGCGGATCCGGGTGCTCGGCGTAGTAGGCGGTCACCAGCCTCGGCACGTCGACCAGGTCGGCGGGCTCGGCGGGCTGGCCGGCACGGGGATGGGCCACTGCGGCTACCTCCTCAGGCGGGACGGACGTCGACTCTTTCCCTCGGGCGGGTGGGGTCACACGTGGCGTCGGCTCACGGCTCCACCCGCTGACCCTTGCCGATCACCACGACGCCGTTGTCCGACACGGTGTAGCGCTGCCGGTCCTTCTCCAGGTCGATGCCGATCTCGGCCCCCTCGGGGACGACCACGTTCTTGTCGAGGATGGCCCGGCGGACCACGGCGTGCCGGCCGATCTCGACGCCCTCCATCAGCACCGAGCCGTCGACGTGCGCCCAGGAGTGCACCTTCACCTTCGGCGAGACGACCGAGTTCTCCACCAGCGAGCCGGAGATCACCGCGCCGGGCGAGACCATCGAGGCGACCGCCCGGCCGACCCGCTCACCCCACTGGTGCACGAACTTCGCTGGCGGGTACGGCGGCTGCTCGGTGTAGATCGGCCACTCGAAGTTGTAGAGGTTGAAGACCGGGTGCACGTTGATCAGATCCATGTGCGCGTCGTAGAACGAATCGAGCGTCCCCACGTCGCGCCAGTAGCCGCGGTCGCGGTCGGTGCTGCCGGGTACCTCGTTGTCGCGGAAGTCATAGACGTTCGCCTCGCCCCGCTCGACCAGCATCGGGATGATGCTGCCGCCCATGTCGTGCTTGCTGGACTTGTCCTCCGCGTCGCGCTCGACCACGTCGCAGAGCGCCTTGGTGGTGAAGACGTAGTTGCCCATCGAGGCGTAGATCTCGTCGGGGGCGTCGGGCAGGCCGACCGCGTCGGTGGGCTTCTCGCGGAACGCCCGGATCCGCCGGCCGTCCTCGCCGACCTCGATGACGCCGAACTGGTCGGCCATCGACAGCGGCTGCCGGATGCCGGCCACGGTGACCGCGGCGCCGGAGGCGATGTGGTCCTCCACCATCTGCCGCGGGTCCATCCGGTAGATGTGGTCGGCGCCGAAGACGATCACGTAGTCGGGCTGCTCGTCGTGGATCAGGTTGAAGCTCTGGTAGATCGCGTCGGCCGAGCCGGCGAACCACCAGGGGCCGCGGCGCTGCTGCGCCGGCACCGGGGTCACGTAGTTGCCCAGCAGGGTGGACATCCGCCAGGTCTTGGTGATGTGCCGGTCGAGCGAATGCGACTTGTACTGGGTCAGTACCACGATCTTGAGGTAGCCGGCGTTGGCCAGGTTGGAGAGGACGAAGTCGACCATGCGGTACATCCCGCCGAAGGGGACGGCCGGCTTGGCCCGGTCCGTGGTGAGCGGCATCAGGCGCTTGCCCTCCCCGCCGGCCAGGACGATCGCGAGCACCTTGTCAGCCATGCTCCGACGCTATCCATCCGCGTCGGACTTCACCACTCGTACGGGCACACTTCTGCACTAGGGTGCGGGGGGTGACGGACTCCCCTCAGCTGCGCGTCGACCTGCTCACCCGGGAGTACCCGCCGGAGGTGTACGGCGGGGCCGGGGTGCACGTCGAGTACCTGGCCCGGGAGCTGCGCCGGCTGGCCGAGGTGCGGGTGCACTGCTTCGGCGCGCCACGCACCGAGCCGGGCGTCACCGCGTACGCCGAGCCGTTCGCCCTGACCGGCGCGAACGCCGCGTTGCGCACGATGGGGGTGGACCTGGAGATGGCGGCCGGCTGCGCCGGCACCGACGTGGTGCACAGCCACACCTGGTACGCCAACCTGGCCGGGCACACCGCGAAGCTGCTGTACGGGGTGCCGCACGTGGTCACCGCGCACAGCCTGGAGCCGCTGCGGCCGTGGAAGGCCGAGCAGCTCGGCGGCGGCTACGCGCTCTCCTCCTGGTGCGAGCGGACCGCGGTGGAGGCCGCCGACGCGGTGATCGCGGTCAGCGCCGGGATGCGCCGCGACGTGCTGGCCGCGTACCCGGAGGTGGACCCGGAGCGGGTCCGGGTGGTGCACAACGGCATCGACACCGGGCAGTACGCGCCGGACCGGGGCACCGACGTGGTGGACCGGCTCGGCATCGACCCGGCCCGGCCCAGCGTGGTGTACGTCGGCCGGGTCACCCGGCAGAAGGGGCTGCCGTACCTGCTGCGGGCGGCCCGGGACCTGCCGGCGGACACCCAGCTGGTGCTGCTCGCCGGCGCGCCGGACACTCCGGAGATAGCGGTCGAGGTGGAGAACCTGGTGCACGAGCTGCGGGCCACCCGGTCGGGGGTGGTCTGGGTGGCCGAGATGCTGCCCAAGCACGAGGTGATCCAGGTGCTCACGCACGCCACCGTCTTCGTCTGCCCGTCGGTCTACGAGCCGATGGGCATCGTCAACCTGGAGGCGATGGCCTGCGAGACCGCCGTGGTGGCCACCGCCACCGGCGGCATCCCGGAGGTGGTCGCCGACGGCGAGACCGGGCTGCTGGTGCCGATCGAGCAGGCCACCGACGGCTCCGGCCGCCCGCTGAACCCGGCGGCCTTCGTCGCCGACCTGGCGACCCGGATCAACGAGGTGCTGGCCGACCCGGAGCGGGCCGCCGAGTTCGGCCGGGCCGGCCGCCGCCGGGCGGTGGAGCACTTCTCCTGGGACACCGTGGCCCGGCGGACGCTGGAGGTGTACCGGTCGGTGGGCGCCGCCGGCTGAGCCGCGCGGGAACGGATCACGCGCAGTAGGTTGGCGGGGTGACTGGACGGTTCCCGATCGAAGACGTCTCCCCCGTCGTCTCGTGCGGTCGCTACCCGGCCAAGGCCGTGGTCGGCGAGGCGGTGCCGGTCTCGGCGCGGGCCTACCGCGAGGGCCACGACGCGCTCGGCTGCAACGTGGTCTGGCGTGGACCCGACGGGCAGCCGCGCCCGTTCACCCGGATGCGTCCGGGCGAGCCCGGCCAGGACCGCTGGCACGCCACCGTCCGCCCGGACGCGGTCGGCACCTGGACCTTCGCCGTGGAGGCGTTCCAGGATCCGTACCTCACCTGGCAGCACGCGGTCAGCAAGAAGATCGCCGCCGGTCAGGGCACGGCCGAGCTGGCCAACGACCTGGCCGAGGGCGCCCGGGTGCTGGCGGCAGCGCTGGAGCTGGTGCCGGCCGCCGACCGGGACCGGGTGCGGGCGGCGGCGCAGGCGCTGCGCGACGACGACCTCGACCTGCCCCGGCAGGTCGCGGCGGCTCTCGACCTGGCCGGGCTGCTCTGGGAGCACCCGGTGCGGGAACTGGTCACCACCGGCGCGGAGCACCAGCTCTGGGTGGACCGGGAGCGGGCGCTCTTCTCCGCCTGGTACGAGTTCTTCCCCCGCTCGGAGGGCGCGATCCCGGCGACCGTCGACGCGCCGGCCCGCTCGGGCACCTTCGCCACCGCCACCGAACGCCTGCCCGGCGTCGCCGCCATGGGCTTCGACGTGCTCTACCTGCCGCCGATCCATCCGATCGGCCGAATCAACCGCAAGGGCCGCAACAACTCGCTCACCGCCGGGCCCGACGACGTCGGCTCGCCCTGGGCCATCGGCGCCGAGGAGGGCGGGCACGACGCCATCCACCCCGATCTGGGTACGGCGGAGGACTTCCGGAACTTCATCGCCGCCGCCGCCGAGCAGGGCCTGGAGGTGGCGATGGACCTGGCGTTGCAGTGCGCGCCGGACCACCCCTGGGTAGCCGAGCACCCGGAGTGGTTCACCACGCGGGCCGACGGCACCATCGCGTACGCGGAGAACCCGCCCAAGAAGTACCAGGACATCTACCCGCTGAATTTCGACAACGACCCGGAGGGGATCCGCACGGAGATCCTCCGGGTGGTGCTGCACTGGGTCGGCGAGGGGATCCGGATCTTCCGGGTGGACAACCCGCACACCAAGCCGTTCGACTTCTGGCACTGGCTGATCTGGCAGGTCAAGCAGGTTCACCCGGACGTGCTCTTCCTCGCCGAGGCGTTCACCCGCCCGGCCATCATGCACGGGCTCGGCAAGATCGGCTTCACCCAGTCGTACACCTACTTCACCTGGCGCACCTCGGCGACCGAGATGCGGGCGTACTGCGCGGAACTGGTCGCGGCGGCCGACTACATGCGACCGAACTTCTGGCCGAACACGCCGGACATCCTGCACGAGTCGTTGCAGCACGGCGGCCCGCCGATGTTCAAGATCCGGGCAGTGCTGGCCGCCCTGCTCTCCCCCTCCTGGGGCGTGTACGCCGGCTACGAACTCTTCGAACACGAGGCCCGGCCCGGCGCCGAGGAGTACCTGGACAACGAGAAGTACGAGCTGCGCCCCCGGGACTGGGCCGGCGCACAGGCGCAGGGTCGCTCGCTGGCTCCGTTCATCGCCACCCTGAACCGGGTCCGCCGGGACAACCCGGCCCTGCACCGGCTGCGCAACCTGGTCTTCCACGACATCGACAACCCGGCGCTGCTCTGCTGGTCCAAGCACGACCCGGACACCGGCAACGCGGTCATCGTGGTCTGCTCGTTCGACCCGCGCGAGGTGCAGTGGGGCAACACCACCCTGGACCTGCCCGCGCTCGGCTTCGAGTGGCACGAGCGGTTCACCGTGCACGACGAGCTGACCGGCGCCCGGTACGAGTGGGGGCAGCGCAACGCGGTCCGCCTCGACCCGTACCTGCAACCCGCGCACGTGCTCACCGTGCACCGCCCGACCGCTGCCGACACCCCGCCCCCGGCGGTGCCGGCCCCGGCCGAGCTGACCGTCGCCGACGTGCCCGCCGACCTGTCGGGCGGCACCGCCCCCACCGCACCCGCGCAGGAGGACGACGCCCGATGGAGCAGCTGATCACCGGCGCGACGTACGACCCGCACGCCGTGCTCGGCGCGCACCCCACCGACGGCCGCACCACCATCCGCACCCTGCGCCGGGGTGCCGGCGACGTGGCCGTCCTGGTCGGCGAGGAGCGGCACCCGATGAAGCGGGTGCACGACGCGGGCGTCTTCGAGGCGGCCGTGCCGGGCACCGTGCTCGACTACCGGCTGGAGGTCGACGGCACCGTCCACGACGACCCCTACCGCTACCCGCCCACCCTCGGCGAGCTGGACCTGCACCTGATCGGGGAGGGCCGGCACGAACGGCTCTGGGAGGCGCTCGGCGCCCGGGTCTTCGACGAGGGCGTCGCCTTCACGGTCTGGGCGCCGAACGCCCGCGGGGTGCGGGTGGTCGGCGACTTCACCGGCTGGGCCCCGGACGACGGCTGGCCGATGCGCTCGCTCGGCGCCAGTGGGGTGTGGGAGGTGTTCGTGCCCGGCGTCCGGGTCGGCGCCCGGTACAAGTACCGGGTCCACGGCGCCGACGGGCAGTGGCGGGACAAGGCCGACCCGTCCGCCGCGTACGCCGAGGTGCCGCCGGCCACCGCCTCGGTGGTGCACCACTCCCGCTACGAGTGGTCCGACGCCGCCTGGCTGGAGCGGCGGGCCGCCCGCCGGCCGCACCAGGAGCCGATGAGCGTCTACGAGGTGCACCTGGGCTCCTGGCGGCCCGGCCTGGGTTACCGGGAACTCGCCGACGAGCTCACCGCGTACGTCACCGAGCTGGGCTTCACCCACGTGGAGTTCCTGCCGGTGATGGAGCACCCGTTCGGCGGTTCGTGGGGCTACCAGGTCACCGGCTACTACGCCCCCACCTCCCGGTTCGGCGACCCGGACGACTTCCGGTACCTGGTGGACCGGCTGCACGGCGCCGGGATCGGGGTGATCCTGGACTGGGTGCCGGCGCACTTCCCCAAGGACGAGTGGGCGCTGGCCCGCTTCGACGGCACCCCGCTCTACGAGCACCCCGACCCGCGGCGGGGCGAGCACCCCGACTGGGGCACGTACGTCTTCGACTTCGGCCGCCGGGAGGTGCGCAACTTCCTGGTCGCCAACGCGCTCTACTGGTGCGAGCAGTTCCACGTCGACGGGCTGCGGGTGGACGCGGTCGCCTCGATGCTCTACCTGGACTACTCCCGGCAGGAGGGGCAGTGGACGCCGAACGTGCACGGCGGCCGGGAGAACCTGGAGGCGATCGCGTTCCTCCAGGAGGTCAACGCCACCGTCTACAAGCACCACGCCGGGGTGGTGCTGATCGCCGAGGAGTCGACGGCCTGGCCGGGGGTGACCCGGTCGACCGCCGACGGCGGGCTCGGCTTCGGGTTCAAGTGGAACATGGGCTGGATGCACGACACCCTGCTCTACACCTCGAAGGACCCGATCTATCGCCAGCACCACCATCACCAGCTCACCTTCTCGCTGGCGTACGCGTGGAGCGAGAACTACGTGCTGCCGATCAGCCACGACGAGGTGGTGCACGGCAAGGGCTCGCTGGCCGGCAAGATGCCCGGCGACACCTGGCAGCGGCTGGCGAACGTACGGGCGCTGCTGGCCTACATGTGGGCGCACCCGGGCAAGCAACTGCTCTTCATGGGCTGCGAGCTGGCCGACGACCGGGAGTGGAGCGAGGAGCGCGGGCTGGACTGGTACCTGCTGCACGACCCGGCCCGGGCCGGGGTGCAGCGGCTGGTCGGCGACCTGAACACCGTCTACCGGGACACCCCGGCGCTCTGGGCGCAGGACACCGAGCCGGCCGGCTTCCGCTGGATCGCCGGCGACGACGTCGCCAACAACACCGTGTCGTTCGTCCGGATCGCACCGGACGGCTCCACGCTGGTCTGCGTGGCGAACTTTTCCGCCCTGCCGCTGCGGGACTACCGGGTCGGGCTGCCGTCCGGCGGCACCTGGGCCGAGGTGCTCAACACCGACGCGGACCACTACGGCGGCTCGGGGGTGGGCAACCTGGGTGAGGTGCCCGCCGAGGACGTGCCGTGGCACGGGATGCCGGCCTCCGCCGCGCTCCAGGTGCCCCCGCTCGGGGTGCTCTGGCTGCGACAGGGTTGACCGGGGCGGGCCTCCCGGCTCGCGCCGCGCCTGCCGACGATGCCCACTCGCCCGATACCTCAGAGGCATATCCATGACTCTGAGGTATCGGCCTTGAAAGGAAGGAGCGATCCACGTCGGTCGCCCTGCGTCACGACGCCGCCGTCCCGCCGCAGCGCGACCGCCGGCCCGGCAGGTGACCGCCGGGCGCCGACCACCGGCTCGGACGTACGACAGTCAGACCAGGCCCGCCTCGCGCAGCAGCTTCCACAGCCCGGCGCCGTCGGGCGCGGAAAGCCACTTCTGCCCCACCGGTCCCCGTGACGAGGGCCCGGCCGGAGCGGGCAGGGTGCCGGCCAGCACCGCCTGGGTGGGCGACAGCCGGCGGATCGCCACCCCGGCCACGTTCTCCGGGTGGGCGACCACGAACTCGCGGTAGATCTCCTGGTCGTGCTGGCCGTCGTCGCCGACCAGCAGCCACCGCACGTCGGGAAACTCCTTGGCCAGCCGGGCCAGGGTGACCCGCTTGTGCTCGCGGCCGCTGCGGAACCACCGGTCGGCGGTCGGACCCCAGTCGGTGAGCAGCAGCGGCCCGGCCGGGTAGAGGTGCCGGGACAGGAACCGGGTCAGCGTCGGCGCGACGTTCCACGCGCCGGTGGAGAGGTAGAAGACCGGCGCTCCGGGATGCGCGGTGACCAGCCGCTCGTAGAGCACCGCCATGCCGGGCACCGCGGTGCGGGCGTGCTCGTCCAGGACGAACGTGTTCCACGCGGCGAGCAGCGGGCGGGGCAGCGCGGTCACCATCACCGTGTCGTCGATGTCGGAGATGACACCGAACCGCACGTCCGGGTCGAGGATGCGTACCGGCGCCTCCACCGGCTCGGCGTCCGGCATGCTCAGCCGCACCGACCCCCAGCCGGGCGGCAGGTCGGCCGCCACCACTGTGTCGATGAAGCCGCTGCGGTCGGCCTGCGCCTCGTGCCGCACCCCACCCGCCTCGATGGTCACCGTCACGTGCTTGGCCGGCAGGGTGGTGAAGCTGCGCCAGCCGCGCACCTTCTCCAGCCGGGCCCGCTGGCGGGTGTCCGGCCGGCCCAGCAGCACCCGGCACATCACCCGCACCCAGCCCGGCGCGCCGTAGCCGGTGTACGCGATGATGTTGATCCGCCAGCCGGTGCGCCGCAGCCGGCGCTCGACCATCTGGTGGATGGCGTCCTCGATCCGCGCGGCCCGGTGCAGTTGCGGTACGGCCAGCTGGCCGGCGGGAGTGGGTGGCACCTTGCCACCCTGCCACACACCGGCCATGCCGGCCACGCGAGACGACCGCGCCGGGGGAGCCGACTCCGCCGATCCGCCGCGCCCGTCCGGGCGTACGTGAAACACTCCGGTCGGGACGACGACGGGGGCGTTGGTCGTGTCGCAACCAGTACGCAACCGTGGGCTCCGGCGCCCGCAGCTCGACCGGCCGGCGCTCGTCGCGCTGCTGCTCGGCCTGGTCGGGGTGGGCTACCGGCTGGTCCTGACGCTGCAGACCGTGCCCGTCTCCAACAGCGACGAGGCGACCTTCGGGCTGGCCGCGCTGCACATCGCCGAGGGGCGGGACCTTCCGGTCTTCCTGTACGGGCAGCGCTACATGGGGATGCTGGAGTCCTACCTGGCCGCGCCGCTGGTGGCGCTGGCCGGCCCGAGCTGGCCGGTGCTGCGGCTGCCGCTGCTGGTGCTCTACGCGCTCTTCCTCTGGCTGATCCACCGGCTGACCCGGCGGATCTGCTCGCCGTGGTTCGCCACGTTCGTCGTCGGGCTGCTGGCGCTCGGCTCGGAACGGGTGATCCGCGACCAGATCACCGTGGTCGGCGGCCGGCCCGAGGTGAAGGTGGCGGTGCTGCTGATGCTGCTGATCGTGGTGGGGCTGGCGCGGCGCACCCTCCGGCACCGGCGGCTGGCCGTCGGGTGGTTCGGCCTGCTCGCCGGGGTGGCCGTCTGGTCGGACTGGCTGATCGTGCCGTACCTGGCGGTCACCGGCCTGGCGCTGCTCTGGGTGCTCCGGCGGGAGCTGCTCGGCTGGGCCGGTGGGCTGCTGCTGGTCGGTTTCGGGCTCGGCGTGGCGCCGATGATCCGGGACAACCTGGTCGCCCCGCCCGGGGAGGACTCGGTGTCGGTGTTCCGCGAGATCAGCGCCGGAACCGGGGCCGTGCCGCCGTGGTCCGAGCGGCTGCGCGGCGGGCTGCTGGAGGGGGTGCCGCTGGCCGGCGGGCTCTGCCCGGTCGACGGCTGCGCCCGCTGGCAGGAGTGGTTCGGCCTGCTCTACCCGGTGCTGCTGGTGGTCGCGGCGGCGGTGGCGGTGGTCGCGTACCGCCGCGGTGGCGACGCCTCACGCGGCCGGCGGGTCGGCCCGGTGGTGCAGCTCGCGCTGGTCGTCGGCACCGCCGCCACCCTGGTGTCGTACCTGCGCAGCCCGCAGGCCGCCACCGACCCGCTGGGCAACGCGCGTTACCTGTCGGTGCTCCAGCTGTCGCTGCCGGCGGTGCTCTGGCCGCTCTGGCTGGCGGCGGTCGCCTGCTGGCGGGGCACGGTCGGGGTGGCCGGCCGGCTGACCGGCGCGCTCGCCACCGCCGTGCTGGCCGCGCTCGCCGCCACCACGCTGGTGGTCACCGTGCTCTTCGCCGCCACCGGCACGGCGGCGTCGCGGACCGAGGAGCGGCAGGCCCGCGAGCTGGCCGCCGCGGTGCGCGACAGCGGCCTGCGCGAGGTGTACGGGGACTACTGGACCTGCAACCGGCTGGTCTTCAACACCGCCGAGGAGGTGGTCTGCGGGGTGCTCGACGACTACCTCACCCCGGGGCAGAACCGGGTGCCGGCGTACTGGGACCGGGTGGAGCGGGCCGACCGGCCCGGTTACGTGGTCGAAGCCGGCTCGACCCTGGAGCGGCGGCTGCGCCGGCTGCTCGGCGACGGGGCCGACGCCGCGCCGGTCGCCGACGTGGGCGGGTATCGCGTGTACCACCCGGCGGAGCCGGTGCGGCCGTGGCGGTAGGCCCGCCCCGTACGCTGACCGGGCCGGCCCGACCGCCGGACAGATCGAGGAGTCACCGATGCTCGTCCTGCTGCCGCCCTCGGAGGGGAAGGCCGACGCCGGCACCGGCCGCCGGCTGGACCTGACCCGGCTCTCGCTGCCGGAGCTGACCCCGGCCCGGGAGGAGGTGCTGGCGGCCCTGGTCACCCTCGCCACCGGCGACCCGGAGGCGGCCCGCGCCGCGCTCGGGCTCAGCCCCGGGCAGGCCGGTGAGCTGCGGCGCAACGCCCGGCTGCGGGAGGCCGCCACGGCGCCCGCCGGCCGGATCTACACCGGGGTGCTCTACGAGGCGCTCGACCTGGCCTCGCTGCCCCCGGCGGCGCTGCGCGCGGCCCGCCGCTCGGTGCTGGTCAGCTCGGGCCTGTGGGGCGCGGTCCGGCTCACCGACCGGATCCCGCCCTACCGCTGCCCGATCGGGGTGAAGCTGCCGGGCGTCGGCGCGCTGGCCGCGTGGTGGCGGCGGGCGCTGTCGCCGGTCATGACCGAGGCGGCCGGCGACGGGCCGGTACTCGACCTGCGCTCCGGCGCGTACGCGGCGACCTGGACGCCACGGGGCAAGCTGGCCGAGCGCACGGTGACCGTCCGGGTGCTGCACGAACGCGACGTCGACGGGGTGCCCGTCCGCTCCGTGGTCAGCCACTTCAACAAGGCGACCAAGGGCCGGCTGGTCCGTGACCTGCTGCTCGCCGGCGCCCGGCCGCGGACCGCCGACGGGCTGGTGACGGCGCTGCGCGACCTGAAGTACCCGGTGCTGGAGCAGCCCACCGCCACCGGACGGCCACGGGTGGTCGACGTGGTGGTCACCGAGCTGTAGTGCAGCCGCAAGATTTCCTCAAGGCTGGAGCGGATCGGTACCGCGGGGGCGGCCCACGGGTCACGGTAGGAGAACCCGACGCCCCCGAGGAGCGCCCCTGTTGGAACCGACCCTGCTCGACCGCCCCCGGCTGCCGGCGACGCCGCCGCCGCTGGACTGGCTGACCCTGGCCGACGCGTTCGAGGCCGCCTGCCTGCTGCGCTGCATGCCCCCACCGGCCGGGGCCGGGCACCGGCAGTCGCCCCCGCCGCACCGCAACGGCACGGTGGAGTTCAACCGGGAGGAGGCGGCCCAGCGGATGCGGCAGCTGCTCGCCCGGCTGGACGTCCCGGTGGAGCACGAGCTGGCCGTCGGCGGGCTGCGCCGCCGCTACGAACTGCACCGGCTCTCGGTGCCCAGGGAGCACCGCCCGGCGTACGCCCGGCTGCTGGAGGCCGGCTGGCGGCAGGGGCGGCGGGAGCTGCTCGGCGGCCCGTTCCCCGGCGCCTCGATGCCGCGCCGGGTGTGGCGGCCCCGGCTGGCCGCGGCGGCCTGGCGGGCCGCCCTGCTGGCCGGGGGGCGGCACGTGCGCCGGCACATCCTCGGCGTACGGCTGACCGACCGGGAACTCGCCGCCGTCCTGATCCGCGGCGCCGCTCTGCTGGACGTGCCGGCGCTGCTCCGCCCGGGCACCGGTTGCTTCCTGGTCAGCGTCGCCGACGGTCCGGACCGCCAGCGCATCATGCACAGCACCGCCCTCGGGCCGGCCAACCGGGCCGGCTGAGCCCGCCGGCCTCCCGGCGGTCGCGCTGCACCGCGGCC
The DNA here is from genome assembly GCF_011759515.1 of Micromonospora sp. CNZ280. Classification (NCBI taxonomy): domain Bacteria; kingdom Bacillati; phylum Actinomycetota; class Actinomycetes; order Micromonosporales; family Micromonosporaceae; genus Micromonospora; species Micromonospora sp. CNZ280. The sequence goes on along the minus strand of NZ_JAAOYP010000005.1, from coordinate 35,569 downwards.
CCGGCCCCGCGCCGACGAACCGCTCGGCCGCTTCGGCCGGCCGGGGCCCCGTGCTTGCGTGCCGTCGCCCGCAGGGCGCAGAGTGCAGCCCGTGAGTCGAATCCAGTCCCGCCGTGCCCGCCCGCGCCCCGCCCGCCCGCGGGCGCTGCTGGCGCTGCTGCTGGTCACGGCGCTGGCCGGCGTCGCCGGCTGCCGGGACGCCCCCGCCGCGCCGGTGCCGATCCGGATCGCCACCGGCAGCCCGACCGCCGTCTACCACGCCTTCGGGCAGTCGCTGGCCGCCATCCTCAACCGGGAACTGCCCGGCGTGCGGGCCAGCGTGGTGGTCACCGCCGCCTCCGCGGAGAACGTCCGGCTGGTCGGCGCCGGCGAGGCCGAGCTGGGCTTCACCCAGGCCGACGTGCTGCCGGCCGCACCCGCCGCGCACCCGTCGGTGCTCGCGGTGGCCCGGGTCTACGACGACCTGCTGCACCTGGTCACCACCGCCGGCGGTCCGGTACGCACGCTGGCCGATCTGCGCGGCCGGCGGGTGTCGGTCGGCGCGGCCGGGTCCGGCACCGAGATCACCGCGAGCCGGCTGCTGGCGGTGGCGCAGCTGGGCGGCGACGCGGTCCACCGCGAGCGGCTGGGCCTGGACGACTCGGCGGCGGCGCTGCGGTCCGGGCGGATCGACGCGTTCTTCTTCTCCGGCGGGCTGCCGGTGCGGGCCGTCGAGGAGCTGTCCGGCTCCACCGCCATCCGGATCGTCGACCTGGGCGACTGGACCGATCCGCTGCGCCGCAGCAACCCCGAGGTGTACGTCTCCCGGGACATCCCCCGCTCCGTGTACGGCGTCGACCCGGTCACCACGGTGGCCAACCCGAACTTCCTGGTCGTCCGGGCCAACCTGCCGGAGTCGCTGGTCCGAGAGGTGACCCGGCTGCTGATGGAGCGCCGGGCGGAACTGGCCGCCGCGCATCCGGCGGCCGGGCGGATGAGCACCCGGGCGGCGATCGCCACCGCCCCGCTCCCCCTGCACCCCGGGGCCGCCGCCTGGTACCGCGCCACCAAACCCTGACCCGACAGCGTCGATCCCCTGCCGTTCGGCGGCGCCGGCCCGGTCCCGCCGACCCGCCGGCGATCAGACGGCTCGGCCCTCCGGGGCGAGGGTGGTCGTGGGTTCGGTGGTCGTGGGTTCGGTGGGGGCGGGGTCGGCGGCGGGGAACCAGAGGCCGGCGACGAGGCCGCGGGGCTGGCCCGCGCGCATGGTGAGCCGCCCGTCCGAGGCGTCCGCCAGCACCGCGGCGATGGTCAGGCCCAGCCCGGCGCCGTCGACGTTCTGCACCTCTGGCGCCCGCCAGAAGCGTTCGGTGGCCTGACCCAGCTGGCTGGCGGTCATGCCGGGGCCGGTGTCCCGCACCTCCAGCGCGATCCCGCCGTCCTGGCGCCCGACGGTCACCGTCACCTCCCCGCCGGCCCCGCTGAACTTCACCGCGTTGTCGATCAGCGCGTCCAGGGCCTGGTCGATGGCGGTCGGCACGGTCCGCGCGTACGCGGGCGCGTCGGTGGCCGCCAGCCGGAGCGAGACCGACCGGTGCCGGGCCAGCGGCTCCCAGGCGGCCATCCGGGCGGCGGACACCGCCACCGCGTCCACGGTCACCCGCTGGTTCTCCCGCCGCTCGGCACGGGCCAGGGTGAGCAGCGCGTCCAGCACCAGGGCCAGCCGGTCGGTCTCCTCCAGGGCGAGCCGGTGCTCCGCGCGCCCCTGCGGGTCGGTCAGGCTCGGCCCCAGTTCCTCCACCCGCAGCCGCAGCGCGGTGAGCGGGTTGCGCAGCTGGTGGCTGGCGTGCGCGACGAAGGCGCGTTGCCGGTCCATCACGTCCGACACCACGTCGGCCATGTGGTTGAAGCTGGTCGCCAGCCGGCGCAGCTCGGGCGGGCCCAGCCGGTGCTGCACCCGGGCGCCCCGGTCCCCCTCGGCGATCTCGTGGGTGACCGCATCCAGTTCGGTGACCGGGCGCAGCACCCAACCGGCCAGCCCGAACGCGGTCAGCACGCAGGCCAGCACCGCGAGCAGGCCCAGGCCGGCCAGCAGCAGCCACCAGGTGGTGACGGTACGGCGGACCGCGCCGGCCGGGCTGGCCGTGACCACCGCGCCGAGCACCTCACCGCCGTCGTTGATCGGCACCGCCACCACGATCGGCCCGTCCACCCACGGCCAGACCGACTCCGGGCCGCTGGCCTGCTGGCCGGAGAGGGCGGTGTCCAACGCCAGGTCGGTGCCCGGGGCGGCCCGCCAGCTCGCCGAGGCAACCACGGTACGGCGGTCCCGGTCGACCACCGCCGCGCCGATCCCGTACAGCTCGTCGTAGCTGCGCAGCTCGTTGTCGATCGGGCCGGGCATGCCGCCGCGCAGCGCCGGGCCGGCCAGCGAGGCGAACCGGGTCGCGTCGACGAGCCGGTCGGCGCGGACCCGGTCGGTCTCCTTGGTGGCCAGGGTGGCCGCCAGCGGGGTCTCCAGCGCCATCAGGACCAACACCATCAACAGCAGGTAGCTGATCACCAGGCGGCGTCGCACCCGTCCCCCTCACTCGCCGCGCAGCCGGTAGCCGACCCCGCGCACCGTCTCCACCAGGCGCGGGTCGCCCAGCTTGCCGCGCAGCGAGCCGACGTGCACCTCGACGGTGTGCCGGTCGGCCCAGGTGGTGCCCCAGGCGTCGAGCAGGATCCGGTCGCGGGGCACCGCCACCCCGGGCTGCCGGGCCAGCGAGAGCAGGATGTCGAACTCCTTGCGGGTGAGCGCCACCGCCCGGCCGGCCACGGTCACCGTACGGGCCGCCACGTCGATCCGGACCGGCCCGGACTCGATCAGGTTGCGCTCGGGCACGGTGTGCGCCGCCCGGCGCAGCACCGCCTCGATCCGGGCCTGCAGCTCCACCATCGAGAACGGCTTGACCACGTAGTCGTCCGCGCCGAGCCGCAGCCCGAGCACCCGGTCCCGCTCCTCGCCCCGGGCGGTCACCGCGATGATGCCGAGCTGCGAGCTGCGCCGGCGCAGCTCCCGGCACAGGTCGGTGCCGTCCCCGTCGGGCAGGGTCAGGTCGAGCAGGACCAGATCGCAGGGGGCGGCGGAGAGGGCTGCGGCGACGGTGGCGGCGTGCTCGACCTCGTAGCCCCGCCGGGTGAGGGCGGACGACAGCGCGGCGGCCACCCGGCGGTCGTCCTCGACCAGCAGGATGCGCAAGCGGGTCCCCCATTCGTCGGTCCGTCGACCCGAATGGTGGCAGAACCCGGACCCGGGCGGGAGGGCCGGGCCGGTCCGGTCCGGCGTCGGTCGGCTGCTAGAGGCCGAAGGTCTCGTCGTCGACGGCGTCCCGGACCCCGTCGACGAAGCCCCGGAAGCCGGGATCGTCGTGGCTGGCCGGCACGCTGGTCACGTTCTCCCCGGTGGCCTGGGTGACCGCGTCGACCAGGGGCGGGAAGTCGATCTCGGCGTCCGCCAGGGTGTCGTCGTCGGCCTCGCCGAGGTTGATCACGTGCTGCACGTCCTCGCTCGGCGTGTCCGGATCGTCGGCCCACTCCCCGCCGGCCTGGTAGCACTCGTCGTACAGCGCGCGCTGGCTGTCGGTCCAGTCGTCGTCGTAGCTCTGCATCGCCATCCCTCTCCGACCCGCTCCACCTGAGCATGCCGGGCCGGGGGCGACGGAAGGGCCGGTACCGGCGAAACCGGCCGCGCCGGGACGAGCCGCCCGACGCCCGCCGCGGCACTAGGCTCCCCATGTGATCTACAAGCTGCTGCCGACCACCGAGTGGGACGAGGCGCTGGCCGCCGGGCACCTGGCGGGCACGGCCGTGGACCGGCAGGACGGCTTCGTCCACCTCTCGTCCGCCGATCAGGTGGTGGAGACGGCCCGCCGGCACTTCGCCGGCGTCACCGGGCTGACCCTGCTGACCGTCGACCCGGACCGGCTGGGCGACGCGCTGCGTTGGGAGCCGTCCCGGGGTGGGCAGCTCTTCCCGCACCTGTACGGCCCGCTGCCGGTCGCCGCCGTGGTGGCCGCTCAGGCGCTGCCGGTGGACACCCCGGTCGCCGACGCGGTGGCCGCCCTGCTCGACTGAACCGGTTCCCCGGCGTACGCCGGACAGGACCGCGCCCGGGACGACGCGGTCGTCCCGGGCGCGGCGGGGTCGGTGCGGCGCGCGCTCAGCGGTGGCAGAGCCGGGCGATCTCCTCCCGGAACCGGTCCATCGGGTTGGCCTCCGCCGGGCCGAGCAGGTACGTCTTCAGCTCCCGGCGGGCCTCGGTCAACGGGTCGTCGCCGGCCCGGGTCAGCGAGACGATCTTCTCCAGCTCGCCGCAGTCGGCGGAGAGCAGGTACGCCGCGCGGGCGGTCGGGTACTCCCGGCGGAACTCGTCCTCCGGCAGCCCGCCCGGGTTGGCCACCACGTACGGCCGCTGGCTCTGCACGAAGTCGGAGACCACACTGGACACGTCGCTGATCAGCAGGTCGGTCTGGTTGAAGCAGTCGAACAGCGCCGGCGTGCGGCCGGTGACCACCAGGTGCCGGGTGCCGTCCAGCGAGGTCGCGTCGGGGTCGCCGCCGGCGGCCCGGATCCGCCCCACGATCCGGTCGTGCACCGCCTTGGCCTCCTTGGCCCGCGAGCCGGTCAGCGGGTGTGGCTTGTAGATCAGCCGGATCCGCGGCGAGACGGCGAGCAGTCCCTTGACGATCCGCTCGCCCATCAGCACCAGCGAGGTGTGGTACGGGTCGTCGTCGAGCCAGCCCTCCCAGGTCGGCGCGTAGAGGACGGTGAACGGCCGGTCCACCGACTCGGCACCGAAGGTGTGCACGCCGGCCAGCTGCGGGCGTCCGATCTCGACGATGTCGGAGTCCAGCACGCCCACCCCGGCCCGGGCGTACCGCTCGCGGCCGGCGAGCCCGGCCACCCAGACCTCGTCGTACACCTTGCTGTACGGGTTGACGCTGGCCGCCTTGTCGCTGTCGCCGTGCCCGACGAAGACGTGCTTCATGCCCGGCTCGCGGAGCATGTGGATGTTCGCGCCGACGTTGGCGGCGTAGAGCGCCGCGCGCACGCTGCCCAGTTCCAGGTTCATGAAGTCCACCCCGGCCGGTACGCAGATCACCGGCAGCCGGGTGTCGGCGAGTTCGAGGAAGGCCTCCTTGTTGCGCAGCAGCACCACCGCGCGCTGCTGGAGCGCCTCGGTCGGGGCCAGCCACATGTTGGCCTGGTAGACGTCCTTGGCCGGGCCGGCGAAGTAGAGCGCCACCTCGGGGCGGTAGCTGTCCAGCCAGCGCTGCACGGCGGGCAGCAACGGGCTCTGCCCACTGCCCCGGCCGCGCAGCCAGGTCAGCGCGACTATCGCGCCGACCACCCCGGTCACCGCTACCGTCACCGCCGCGGTGACCAGGAACGGGGTCACGTCGTCCGACACCGCGGCGACCACCGCGGCCGGCACCAGCAGCACGTTGACCACCGGCATCCGGTCACCGGCGATGGCGGACGCCCAAGCCGGCGGCTCGGGAGCCCCGCGGAGCGAACCCAGCTCGATGTTGCGCACCAGCGCCGACTGCGGGTTGCGCCGGTCGATCATGGTGACCAGCGCGCCGGAGAAGACCGCGACCACCCAGACCGCGGCGGGCAGCACCAGCAGCAGGCTGAGCTCGGTCCCGCTCAGCGCCACCTCGGCGGCCACCAGCAGCACGGTCGCCAGGTCCCGGCTCAGCTGCCGGTAGCCGCGGTTCAGGCCGACCTTCTCCAACAGCACGTCGGAGGCGGGCGACCAGCGCATCAGGGCGAATTCGCCGAGCACGGCGACCAGCCCGGCGACGGCGAACACGCCGATCCAGCCGAGGGCACCGGCGGCGAGCATGACCAGGTAGGACAGCACCAGCAGCGCGCCGCGGGCGGCGACTCCGATCCGTCCTGTCAACGTGCCGAACAACGAGTACGCTCCCTACGAAGATCGATGACGGGCCGGGCCCATGTGTCGTGCTCTTCCCCCCGCGGCGGGCCGTCAGCGCGTGCTGCGACCTTAACGCGAAGGGACAGCCGGGCGTCGCTCGGGTATCCGGCACCTTTCGGTCAAACCCGCACCCGGCCGTCCACGCCGCACCGCGGGCCCACTCCCACGGCGTCGTCGCGGACGGCCGGCGTACGGTCAGCCGCGCCGGAAGCAGGTCACCGCGCCGGGCGCGGGACGCTGGGCGAACTGCTCGAAGCCGAGCCGCGGAGCCATCTCCCGGGCGTAGCTGTTGCCGTTGTAGACACAGATGGTGCCGACACCGAGCCGGTCGATAGCGCCGGCCACCTCCACCTCGGACGGGGTGATGGCCCCGTCGGCGAACTTGGCGAGCAGCAGCCGGTCCTTGGCGAAGTCGGAGTTCAGGTCGTACTCCACGAGGTAGAAGTCGCGGGGCAGGACCACCCGGACCCGGCTGGTGACGATCAGCGAGGTCCGCATGATCACCGACGGGGCGAGGAGGAGCCCGTCCGGCCGGTCCAGGTCCTTGATCCAGAACGCGATCCCCTGCCGCTGCTGCGGCAGCTTCCAGGTCGGCCGGTCGTGCACGGTCACCCAGCTCTCCTTCGACCACATCGGGGTGGCGAAGACCGCGAACGAGGCGACCATGGTCACCGCGACGCCGACGCCGACCAGCCGCCGCAGCGCCGGCACGGGCGAGGGGATGTCCACAGTGCAGAGCAGCCCGATCAGCGTGGGCAGCGCCAGCAGCCACGGCACCCGCCAGAGCACCACCGAGATGCCGCTGAGGTCGCTGAGCAGTTCCAGCACTCCGGGGACGAGCAGCACGCTGAGCGTCAGGGTGCCGCCGGCGGCGAGCAGCGCCGGGGTGCGCCGGCGGGCCAGCAGCGGGCCGCACCACAGCGCCAGCCCGCAGAGCACCCCGACCACGCCGATCATCAGCGTCCGCCGGTAGGTGTACTCGGCGTCGAAGAACGCGTCGTCCGCGCCGGTGGCGGCCGCCAGGTCGAGGACCAGCTGGGAGACCACCACCGAACCGACCGGGTACGCCACCGCGGCCGCGCCGGCCAGCAGCGCGTCCTTCCAGCGGCCGACCAGCAGCATGGCGAACGCCGCGGCGCCGACCAGCATCGGCAGGATGATCGCGGCGGTGGTGGTCAGCCCGGTCGCGGTCACCGAGAGCGCGACGATGAGCAGCAGCCCCCACCGGGAACGGTTGTCGAACCAGTTGGTCAGGTAGAGCCACATCAGCGGGATGACCGCCGAGACGAACATGCCCTTGCCCTCGTAGAGCCGGGGCAGGTGGAAGGTGCCGAGCGCGGCGTCGCCGCCGGCCACCAGGTAGAGGAAGGCGACGGCCACGCTGAACGCGAGCAGCGGCCGGCGCGGGGCCCAGCGGTGCACCAGCCGCCACAGGGCGAGGATGGCGAGCACCGCGAGCACCGGCAGCAGCACGTACCAGGTGGCGGTGGCGCCGTGGATGCCGAAGACCCGGCCGAGCGCCCCGGCGAACACCTCGATGGACGCGATCGGCGGCTGGGACCCCATCGGCGGCGCGACGTTCTCGGTGAACAGGAAGTCGTTGAGCGGGATGATGTCCCGCTCGGCCACCCACACCGACTTGCCGACGTAGTAGACGTCGTCCGGGGTGTTGCGGGCGAGGAAGAACGAGGAGACGGCGACCAGCAGCGAGACGACCAGCGCGTACCCGGACTGGAACGCGGTCGGCGCCGGCGCTGCCGGCGCGGTCACCGGAGAGCTCAGCCACATCCGGCGGATCAGCAGCATCCCGCCGACCGCCGCGACCGCCCCGGCGCTGGCCGGGACCCACCAGGACATCCCGTCGCCGGCCGTGGTGTTGGCCAGGCCGGCGGTGACCGCGGCCACGGCCGCCGCGACCAGCACCACGACCAGCCAGCGGCGGGGGTACCCGGCCGCCTCCGGGTCGGTGGCCGTCGGCGCGGTGGACGCCGGCGTCGCCGGGTCGGCCACGGGCGCCGCCGGGCGCCGCCGCACGGCCCGCAGCACCGCCACCCCGGCCAGCACCAGGCAGCTGGCCAGCCAGATCCTGAAGGTCACCGACGGGGCCAGGCTGAACAGGAACGCCGCGTGGTAGAGCACCGTCCAGAGCGCGAACGCCAGCACGCCGGCGTCGGTGAGGACGGCGGGTGTGGCGGCGATCAGGGACCGGAGCCGGCCGGGTTCCGCCGGAGCCGGGCTCGCGGCCGCGGCGGAGCGCGGCGGGGCGACGGCGACGTGGTCGACTTTCGACACGGGGGGTCCTTGTCGGTTGTACGGGCACGGTGTGAGTGATGAAACGGGACGGCGGTGCCGACGGGGCCCGTCGGCGACCCGATTGGCAAGCAGAGTAGCCGGACCGTTCGGGCGCCGGTGCCCGGCGCGGGCGGCGCCGGCGGGTCGGCAGGTCAGCCGGTGACCGGGGCCTCCCGCTGCCGGGGCAGCGCCCCGTCCGCGCCCAGCCCGACCGCGACCGACTCCACCAGGGTGTCGAGGTAGCCGTTGGTGAGCGGGGTGCGGGCGATGGCGAGCCGCCAGTAGAGCGGGCCGACGATGAGGTCGACCGCCGCGTCCGGGTCGGTGTCGGCGGGCAGTTCGCCGCGCTGCACCGCGCGGCTGATCAGCCGGCCGACGATCTCCTGCTGCCGGGCCCGCAGCACCCGCCGCAGGGTCTCGTCGATGGTCGGGTTGCGGGCCGCCTCGGCCAGCAGGTCGGGAATGATCTGCGAGGCCAGCGGGTGCCGCAGCGCGCGCGCCACCACCTGGAAGAGCAGTTCGAGGTCGCCGCGCAGGGTCCCGGTGTCCAGCGCCGGCAGCTTGCCGCCGGCCGCGGCGGAGACGATCTCCAGCACGAGTTCCAGCTTCGAGCTCCACCGCCGGTAGATCGCGGTCTTGCTCACCCCGGCGCGGCGGGCCACCGCCTCGATGGAGAGCCGGCCGTAGCCGACCGCCGCGAGCTCCTGCATCAGTGCCCGGCGGATGGCCGTGGTGATGTCGTCACGGAGCACGGCCGCGCCGGCCGGCGTGCGCCGCTTCTCGGTCGTCACCTGGGACTCTTCTCGGCTGTCACGTGGAACAATGTAGCGCAACGACGGTACGGTTGCGTCCCGACGTGTTTTGAACTACGGTCCACGCAGCGACGGGGGCGGCGCTCCACGCACTGGCCACGCTAGATTCCATCGTCGCGCGCATCCCCGTCGAACCGAAAGATCGGAGCGCCCATCCATGGCCGACACGGCGCTGGCCGACCCCGACGCCGGCCTCACCCAGGCGCAGCTCGCCGCCCGGTACGGGCTGCGGGTCGCCGGCGAACGCCCCTCGCTGGCCGAGTACAGCCGGCGGCTCTGGCACTACCGGCACTTCATCTCCGCGTACGCGAACGCCAAGCTGGTCGCGTCGTTCAGCAACGCCAAGCTGGGGCAGCTGTGGCAGGTGCTCACCCCGCTGACCAACGCGGCGGTCTACTACCTGATCTTCGGCCTGGTGCTGGAGCAGCGGGAGATCCCGAACTTCATCGCGTACCTCTGCACCGGCCTGTTCATCTTCAACTTCACCCAGACCGCGGTGCAGAACGGCACCCAGTCGATCACCGGCAACCTGGGCCTGATCCGGGCGTTGCACTTTCCCCGGGCCTGCCTGCCGCTCGCGGTCACGGTCACCCAGTTCCAGCAGCTGCTCGGGGCGATGGTGGTGCTGATCGCGATCGTGCTGATCACCGGCGAGCCGATCACGCTCGGCTGGCTGGTGCTGGTGCCGGCGATCCTGCTCCAGACGATCTTCAACGCCGGGCTCACCATGGCGGTGGCCCGTCTCGGCGCGAAGGTGGCCGACCTGAAGCAGGTCATGCCGTTCCTGCTGCGCGCCTGGATGTACGGCTCCGGGGTGCTCTACAGCGTCACGCTCTTCGCGGAGAACCTGCCCGGCTGGGCCACCCGGCTGGTGGAGCTGAACCCGATGCTGGTCTACATCGAGCTGGGCCGGGTCGCCCTGCTGGAGGACGCCCCGCTGCTCAACTCCTCCCTGCCGCAGCTCTGGCTGGTGGCGGTGGGCTGGGCGATCGTGATGGGCGCCGGGGGTTTCCTCTACTTCTGGCGCGGCGAACAGGAGTACGGCCGTGGTTGAGCACTTCGAGACGTCCAACGACGTGACGGTCACCCTGCCCCGGGTCCGGGAGCGGATCCCGACCGTGGTGGTCGACGACGCGCACGTGATCTACCGGGTACACAAGGGCGCCGGGGGCGGTGGCGGGCCGGTGGGCGCGCTCAAGCGGATCGTGACCCGCACCTCCGCGCCGAACATCCGGGAGGTGCACGCGGTCAAGGGGGTCAGCTTCACCGCGTACCGGGGTGAGGCGATCGGGCTGATCGGCAGCAACGGCTCGGGCAAGTCGACCATCCTGCGGGCGATCGCCGGCCTGCTGCCGGTGAACCGCGGCGCGATCTACACCCAGGGCCAGCCGTCGCTGCTGGGCGTGAACGCCGCCCTCTTCAACGACCTCGCCGGCGAGCGCAACGTGGTGCTGGGCTGCCTGGCGATGGGGATGCACCCGACGGAGGTGCAGCGGCAGACCCCGGAGATCATCGAGTTCTCCGGGATCAACCAGCGCGGCGACTTCGCCTCGCTGCCGATGCGTACCTACTCCTCCGGGATGGCCGCCCGGCTGCGCTTCTCGATCGCCGCGGCGAAGAAGCACGACGTGCTGCTCATCGACGAGGCGCTGGCCACCGGCGACAAGGGCTTCCGCAAGCGCAGCGAGCAGCGGGTGCGGGAGCTGCGGGAGAGCGCCGGGACGGTGTTCCTGGTCAGCCACCAGCTCTCCTCCGTCCGCGACACGTGCGAACGGACAATCTGGCTGGAATCGGGCGTCATCCGGATGGACGGCCCGACCGACGAGGTGGTCCGGGCCTACGAGGCGTTCGCCAACGGCAAGTAGGCCCGAGCCATCGACCCGCGTGCGCGCGGGCCGCGTCGTCGCGTTGGGGCGGCGCGGCCGGCGCGTTAAGGTTCATCCCGTCGCCGCGCCGGCGGAACCTTCTGTTCACGTACCCCTGAGAGTGAGGATCGGCAATGACGCAGGACCACACCACTGGCCCGGACGCCGCGCCGCAGACGCCGGCGCCGTGGCGGCCCTCGCGGACGGTGGCGGTGGTCCTGGCGGGCGGCACCGGGACCCGGCTGGGCCTCGGCATCCCGAAGCAGCTGCTGAAGATCGCCGGCAAGCCGATCATCGAGCACACCCTGGCGGTCTTCGAGGCGGCCCCGGAGATCGACGAGATCATCGTGCTGATGGCCGCCGGCCACGTCGCCGACGCGCAGCGGATCGTCGAGAAGGCCGGCCTCCGCAAGGTCACCAAGGTCATCGAGGGTGGTGACACGCGCAACGCCACCACCCGGATCGCGCTGGACGCGGTCGGCCCCGACGACTGCAACATCCTCTTCCACGACGCGGTGCGGCCCCTGGTCAGCGGCCGGATCGTGCGGGAGTGCGTGAACGCGCTCTGGACGTACTCGGCGGTCGACGTGGCCATCCCGTCGGCCGACACGATCATCCAGGTCGACGAGGACGACTGCATCACCGACATCCCGGTGCGCTCGTCGCTGCGCCGCGGGCAGACCCCCCAGGCGTTCCGCTCCGGCACCATCCGGGAGGCGTACCGGCGCGCCGAGGGCGACCCGGACTTCGCCGCCACCGACGACTGCGGCGTGGTGCTGCGCTACCTGCCGGGCACGCCGATCAAGGTGATCGACGGCTCGGACGAGAACATCAAGGTCACCCACCCGGTCGACGTGCACCTGGCGGACAAGCTCTTCCAGCTCGCCGCCGCCCAGGCGCCCCGGCTGACCGACCACCGCAGCTACACCGAGGAGCTGGCCGGCCGGACGATCGTGATCTTCGGCGGCAGCTACGGCATCGGGCACGACCTGGCCGAGCTGGCCCGCGGCTACGGCGCCCAGGTCTTCCCGTTCAGCCGCTCCAGCACCGGCACCCACGTCGAGCGCGCCGCGGACGTCGAGGCCGCACTGAAGACCGCCTTCGAGGCCACCGGCCGGATCGACCACGTGGTGGTCACCGCCGGCATCCTGGAGAAGGGCGCCCTCGTGGAGATGGACGAGGAGACCATGGACCGGGTGCTCCAGGTCAACTTCGTCGGGCCGGTCATCGCCGCCCGGCAGGCGCTGCCCTACCTCCAGCAGACCAAGGGCCAGCTGCTGCTCTACACCTCCAGCTCCTACACCCGGGGCCGGGCCCAGTACGCGCTCTACTCCTCCACCAAGGCCGCCCTGGTCAACCTCACCCAGGCGCTGGCCGACGAGTGGGCCGAGTTCGGCGTACGGGTCAACTGCGTCAACCCGGAGCGGACCGCCACCCCGATGCGCACCAAGGCGTTCGGCGAGGAGCCGGAGCACACCCTGCTCGCCGCCGAGACCGTCGCCCGGGCGTCGCTGGACGTGCTGATCTCCGACCTCACCGGGCAGGTCATCGACGTACGCCGGGCGCCCGGCGAGGTGCCCGCCCAGCCGACGCCGGCGCAGGCCGACCAGGCGGCGGGCGCCGCCGTCAGCGGCTGACCCGGGCGCGGCGACGGCGGGAGGCGCAGCCGAGATGCGTGGCGACCTGGTCCGGAAGCTGATCGCCCGGGGCCTGACCACCGGGCTGGCGGTGCTGGCGTTCCTGGTGGTGGCGCTGACCGGCGCCACCGGCTGGGGGCTCGGCCTGGCGCTGGCCGCGCTCGCCGCGGCGGCCTGGGAGCGGCGGGTCCGGCCGGGCGCCGACAGCGTGCCGGAGACCGTGCTGGTCGCGGCCGGCATCCTGGTCGGCTACGCCCGGCGGCTCGACGCCGGGTTCGACCCCGTGCTGGCCGCCACCGCGCTGGTGCTGCTGGGCCTGGTACTGCTCGTCGGGCCGCTGCGCGACGCCGGCAACCTGGAGATCCGGGCCGCCAACCTGCCGGTGCGCGGCTGGACGCCGCTGGTCGCCGCGCGGCTGGGCAGCGCCCTGCTCGGGCTGCTCGCGGTGGTCGCGCTGGCGGCCGCGTTCGCGCCGCCCGCCGCCGTCGCGCTGGTCGCCAGCCTGCTGGTCGGCGCGACTGCCGGCGCGGTCGGCCTCGACCTGGCCCGGCGGCGGTTCCGGCCGCCGGCCGGCGGGTCGGCGGTGACCCGGGCCCTGCGCCGGCACCAGCCCGAGTTCCTGCTGCACTTCTCCGCGCCGCCCGGCTCCGAGTACCAGGTCACCATGTGGCTGCCGTACCTGGAACGGATCGGCAGGCCGTTCCTGGTCATGGTGCGCGAGCCGGAGTTCCTGCGCAGCATCGCGGCCGCCACCACCGCCCCGGTGGTCTACTGCCCGACCCTGAAGGCGATGGACGAGGCGCTGGTGCCGAGCCTGCGGGTGGCCTTCTACGTCAACCACGGCGCCAAGAACAGCCACTGCATCCGGTTCACCCAGCTCACCCACGTGCAGCTGCACCACGGCGACAGCGACAAGGCGCCCAGCGCCAACCCGGTCTCGGCCATCTTCGACCGGATCTTCGTGGCCGGCGAGGCAGCCATCGACCGGTACGCCCGGGCCGGGGTCGAGATCCCGGCGGAGAAGTTCGAGGTGGTCGGCCGCCCGCAGGTGGAGGCGATCAAGGTCCGCCCGGAGCCGGCGCGCGGCCTGGCACACCCGACCGTGCTCTACACGCCGACCTGGACAGGGCACCACGCGGACGCCAACTACTGCTCGCTGCCGGTGGCGGAGACGCTGCTGCGGCGGCTGCTGGCGCGCGGGGCCACGGTGATCCTGCGGGCCCACCCGTACACCGCTCAGAACCCGGCCTCGGCCCGGCAGCTGGGCCGGCTCACCGAACTGCTGGCCGCGGACCGGGCACGGACCGGCCGGCAGCACGTCTTCGGCGCGGCCGCCCGCGAGCTGACCCTGACCGAGTGCGTGAACCGCTCGGACGCGCTGGTCTCCGACGTGTCCGGGGTGATCTCCGACTACCTCTACTCCGGCAAGCCGTACGCGGTGACCGACATGGGCGGCGACGGTGACCGGTTCACCGAACGGTTCCCGCTGGCCGGCTCCGGCTACGTGCTGAGCCGGGACATGGCCAACGTGGACGAGGTGCTCACCGCGCTGCTCGACACCGACCCGCTGGCCCCGGACCGGTGGGCCACCCGGCGGCGCTACCTGGGCGACTTCCCCGCCGAGTCGTACGCGGAGGCGTTCCTGGCCGCCGCCCGCCGGGAACTCGACCGGGGCGGCCGGCCGCCGGCGCCGCGTACGGGCGGGCTGCCGGTCGAACCGGAGACCGTCTCCCCCGCCACCTGACCCGCCGGCCATCCGGCGCGGTGCCGGTGAAATCGGTCAAGAGGGACTTATCCTACGCCAAGTCCCGGTACCCGAGTCCTGCGAGTCGACATGGCTGACACCAGCACCGCGCTCTCCCCCGTCTTCGTCCACCCCACGGCCGACGTCGAGGAGGGCGCGTACGTCGGGGACGGCACGAAGGTCTGGCACCTGGCGCACATCCGGTCCTCCGCCCGGGTGGGCGCCGGCTGCGTCATCGGCCGCAACGTGTACGTCGACGCCGGCGTGACGGTCGGCGACCTCGTGAAGATCCAGAACAACGTCTCCGTCTACCAGGGCGTCACCCTCGAGGACGAGGTCTTCGTCGGCCCGTGCGTGGTCTTCACCAACGACCTGCGCCCCCGCGCGCAGAACCCGGACTGGACGGTCACTCCGACGCTGGTCCGCCGGGGCGCCTCGATCGGCGCCAACGCCACCCTGGTCTGCGGCATCGAGGTGGGCGCGTACGCGATGGTGGCGGCCGGTTCGGTGGTGACCCGGGACGTGCCGCCGTACCAGCTCGTGGCCGGGAACCCGGCCCGCCCGCTGGGCTGGGTGGACGCCCGGGGCGAGGTGGTCTCCCGCGACCCGGGCAGCCGCCCCGCCGGCCTCGGCCTGGGCGGAACGGCGAGGCTCGGCCCGAGCCGACCGGCCGGCCTCGGCCCGGGCTGACCAGCCGGCCCCGGCTCGTGCTGGCCGGGGAGGCGCGGCCGGGTGATCAGCCGCCGATCACGACCCGGCGGACGCCGGTCCAGCGCGCCGGGTCGGTGACCCGGCGGCCGTCCACCAGCACCCGCACCGAGGGCAGGTCGGCGGGGGTCAGCGACCGGTACTCCGGGTGGTCGGCCTGGATCACCGCGGCGGTGACGGCCTGGTCGCCGTACGCCGGCAGCCCCAGCGCGGTCAGCTCGGCGGCGGTGTACATCGGGTCGGCGACGTACGGCCGGGCGCCCCGGGCACGGAGCGCGTCGACGGTCGGGAAGACGCCGGAGAAGGCGGTCTCCTTCACCCCGCCCCGGTAGGCGGCGCCGAGGACCAGCACCTCCACGCCGGTCAGGTCGCCGTACGCGGTGGCGAGCAGGTCGACGGCGTACTGCGGCATCTGGGCGTTCGCCTCCCGGGCGGCACGGACCACGCTCGCGGCCGGATCGTTCCACAGGTACATCCGGGGGTAGACCGGGATGCAGTGCCCGCCGACCGCGATGCCGGGCTGGTGGATGTGGCTGTACGGCTGGGCGTTGCAGGCCTCGATCACGGTGGTGACGTCGACGCCGACGGTGGCGGCGAACCGGGCGAACTGGTTGGCGAGCCCGATGTTCACGTCCCGGTAGGTGGTCTCGGCCAGCTTCGCCAGCTCCGCCGCCTCGGCCGAGCCGAGGTCCCACACGCCGTTGGCGCGGGGCAGGTCCGGCCGGGGGTCGAACTGGAGCACCGACTCGTAGAACGCCACGCCGCGCGCGGTCGACGCCCGGCCCACGCCGCCGACCAGCTTCGGGTAGCGGCGCAGGTCGGCGAAGACCCGGCCGGTGAGCACCCGCTCGGGGCTGAACACCAGGTGGAAGTCCTCGCCCACGGTCAGCCCGCTGCCCTGCTCCAGCATCGGGCCGAACCGGTGCCGCGTGGTGCCCACCGGCAGCGTGGTCTCGTAGCTGACCAGGGTGCCCGGCCGGAGCCCGGCCGCCACCGCCCGGGTGGCGTCGTCCATCCAGCCGAAGTCCGGCAGCCCCCGGCCGTCCACGAAGAGCGGCACCACCAGGACCACCGCCTCGGACCGGGCGACGGCCGCCGCGGTGTCGGTGGTCGCCGACAGCAGGCCGGCCGCCACCGCCTCCTTCAGCCGGACGTCCAGGTCGGCCTCGCCCGGGAACGGGACCGCCCCGTCGTTGACCAGCCCGACGACCCGCTCGGAGACGTCGGCGCCGATCACCCGGTGCCCGCTCGTCGCGAACTGCACGGCGAGCGGCAGCCCGATCTTCCCGAGGGCGACGACACAAATGTTCATGGCTCTTCCTTCTTCGTCATGGAAACGGGAGGCGGCCGACCTGATGACGCAGGCACTACGGCGACAACGAGCCGGCCGGGCGGTTGGTGCCGATCGGCCGGGTCCCGGCGCTGGTCAGCGCCCCGCCGGACGGATGAGGCGCTCAGGACAGCGGGACGATCGCCGAACGTTCGGGTGCCAGGTCGGTGTCGATCTCCACCGTGCCGCCCTCGGCGGCCGACTGGAGCAGCGCGGCGGCGACCCGCACCGTGCGCAGCCCCTGCCGCAAGGTGACGACGTCGCTCTCCTTGCCGTCGACCGCATCGCGGAACCGCTCGTGCTCCACCAGCAGCGGCTCACGCTTCGGGATCGCGTACCGGACCATGTCGCCCTCGGCCACGCCACGGAAGGCGCGCAGCGCCTCCCACTCGGTGTCGATCGCTCCGTTGGCGTACCAGGTCAGGTCGGCGGTGAGGGTGTCGGCGACGAAGCAGCCCCGCTCGCCGGTGACCACTGTGGACCGCTCCTTCAGCGGGCTCAGCCAGTTGACCAGGTGGTTGACCATCGCGCCGCCGGCCAGCTGGCCGACCGCGGCGACCATGTCCTCGTGCAGCCGGCCGCTGCGCGAGACGGTCCGCGCCGACACCGTCCGGTACTCCCGGCCGACCACCCAGCTGGTCAGGTCGATGTCGTGGGTCGCCAGGTCCATCACCACACCCACGTCGGCGATCCGGTGCGGGAACGGCCCCTGCCGCCGGGTGACCACCTGGAACACCTCGCCCAGCTCGCCGGCCTCCAGCCGCAGGCGCAGGCTCTGCAGGGCCGGGTTGTACCGCTCGATGTGGCCCACCCCGGCCACCAGGCCGGCGGCCTCGAACGCCTCGACCAGGCGGCTCGCGGCGGCCACCGACTGGGCGAGCGGCTTCTCGATGAGCGCGGGCACGCCACTGGCGGCCAGCGCCAGACCGACCTGCTCGTGCAGCGCCGTCGGGCAGGCGACCACGGCGTAGTCGACGCCGATCGCCAGCAGGCCGTCCAGATCCGGTACGACCGGCACTCGCAGCGCGCCGGTCGGGTCGCCCGCCGGGTCGACGATGCCGACCAGCTCCACCCCGTCCAGGGCGGCGAGGACCCGGGCGTGGTTACGTCCCATGGCGCCGAGGCCGATCAGGCCGGCGCGCAGCCGGGCCCGGGTCATCGGGCACCCCCGGCGAGGTTGGCGCTCTCGGCGATCCGCTCCAGGTCCTGCTGGGACACCGACGGGTGTACCGGCAACGAGATCACCTCGGCGGCGGCCCGGTCGGTCTCCGGCAGCTCCCACGGGCCCGGCCGGCCGTCCTCGGCGAGGTAGGGCCGCAGGCGGTGGATCGGCGTCGGGTAGTAGACGGCGTTGCCGACGCCCAGTTCGGTGAGGCGCCGACGGGCCGCGTCGCGCCGACGGCCCGGCACCCGCACCGTGTACTGGTGGTACACGTGCCGGGCGGCGTCGGCGACCGGCGGGGTGGCCATTCCGGTGATCCGCGAGTCGAGCAGCTTCGCGTTGGCCCGCCGCTGCTCCGTCCACTCCGGCAGCTGGCGCAACTGCACCCGGCCGATCGCCGCGGCCACGTCGGTCATCCGCATGTTGGCGCCGACGATCTCGTTGGCGTACCGCTGCTCCATTCCCTGGTTGCGCAGCAGCCGCAGGGTACGGGCCAGCTCGCCGTCGGCGGTGCTGACCATGCCACCCTCCAGCGAGTGCATGTTCTTGGTGGGGTAGAAGCTGAAGCAGCCGGCCGTGCCGAACGCGCCGACCGGCCGTCCGGCCACGGCGGCGCCGTGCGCCTGGGCGGCGTCCTCGACCACGGCGAGCCCGTGCCGGTCGGCGACCCCCATGATCCGGTCCATCGCGGCGGGGTGCCCGTAGAGGTGCACCGGCAGGATCGCCACCGTGCGGTGGGTGACCGCCGCGGCGACCGCCGCCGGGTCCAGGCAGAAGCTGGCCGGTTCGATGTCGACGAAGACCGGCCGGGCGCCGACCAGCCGGACCGCGTTGGCGCTGGCGGCGAAGGAGAACGACGGGACGATCACCTCGTCGCCCGGGCCGAACCCGAGCGCCATCAGGGTCAACTGCAGGGCGGACGTGCCCGAGTTCACTGCGACGCAGTGCCGGCCCGCGACCAGCTCGCCGAACTCCTCCTCGAATGCGGCGACCTCCGGACCCTGCACGACGCGGCCGCTGCGCAGCACCCGCACCGCCGCCTCGATCTCGGCCTCGCCGATGACCGGCTTCGCCGGTGGAATCTCTTCTGTGTTCAGCCCGGCCATGGGGCTTCCTCCCGTCGAACAGCGACCGCGTCCGGATCGGACGCGGCGCTAGGTCGTTCACCTGTGGACAGGAGGGGTGGTGGGTCCAGCGACGGGTGACCCGATGGGGATCGGTGCGGAACGGCCACCCGGACAAACAGGACGCCCGGCGCACTCCGGGACGTACGGGCATGTTATCCCGAGGGATCCGGGCGGCGCGGCACAACACCCTCATCCCGGCCGGCGACCGCGGCGGCGGGGATCAGCGGTACGGGTCGACCAGGGCGAGCACCGCCTCCGGGTCCTCGACGTGCGCGTTGTGCCCGAGACCGGGCAGCGTCACCACCGGCACCCCGAGCTCCTTGAGTTGCTCGTCGGAGACCATCGGGTCACGCTCGCCCCGGGCCAGCACCACCGGCGCGTCGGTCGCCGCCAGCAGGGCCGGCAGGCGCGGCTCCCCCACCGCGAACGCGGCCGGGTCCATCGCCAGCCGCCAGCGGCCGTCGACCTGCCGCAGTCCGGCCTCGACGACGGGATGGTCGGGGGCGAACAGTCCGGTCAGCCCGGCCACCTTCAGGTAGCGGCGGGCCGCCTCGTCGCGGGTCGCGAACCAGGTGACCGGGCGGGCGGCCAACTCCGCGGCCCGGTCCAGTTCGGCCGGTGACCAGACCGCCTTGATGCCGAGCCCGACCACCGCGTCCACCGTCAGCCCCGCGGTACGCGCGGCCAGCGCCAGCCCCACCACGCCGCCGAGGGAGTGCCCCAGCACGACGAGCCGGTCAGCCGGCTTGAGCCCACCGGCGACCTGCCTGGCCAGCCCGGCGAAGGAGTACCGCGGCAGCGGCGGGGACCAGCCGTGCCCGGCGAGGTCCGGGGCCAGCCAGCGGCCGGCCCACCGGCGCTCCAGCAGCGGCGCCCAGGGCAGCCACACCTCGCCGGTGGCGCCCATGCCGTGCAGCAGCAGCAGGAGCGCCCGCCGGCCGTCCCGGGTACCCGATTCGTCGACCATAGGGCGCAGTGTGCCACCGGTCGGACGGCCGGGGCGAGAGTCGGCCGTCCGCCACCACGCGTCGGGCGCCGACTCCCAGGTGGGGAGCCGGCGCCCGGATTCGGCGACGCGGAGGCGGCGGTCAGGCGGAGTAGCCGCGGGTCGCCGCCCAGTTCGCCAGGTCGATGGTGGTCATCCAGTACGACGCGGTCGCCGGGTTCGCCGAGTCGGCGATCTTCACCAGCCGGCCGTCGTCGTCGTAACCGATCACGGCGATGTAGTGCCCACCGGGGAAGGAGTGCCAGCCGCCGTCGGTGTCGGTGGCGCTGCCGGCGACGTTCACCACGACACCGCGCTCGTCGGTGATGGCCCGGACCACGTCGGCCTGGAGCTGGTCCATCTGAGCCGGGGTGGCGGCCCCGCCCGAGATCATCCGGGTCCGGTACGGGTCGCCCTTCACCACGGCGTTGAGCACGCGGGTGGTGTCGTTGGCGGAGTTGGTGCCCATCTCGGTGGTGCCCAGCTGGGCGCCGAGGACGTCCTGGGTGCGGGCGATGCCGGCGGCGCTGAGCGCGTTCCGCACGGCCGCCGGGCCGCAGTTGTAGAAGGTCGTCTGAGCCTGGTAGTCGTAGTCGAGGATCTTGCGCGACGGCGGCTTCGGCGCCGCCTTGCGGGTCAGGTCCGGGTTCGGCGCGGCCGACGAGGCGGGGGCCGAGGGGGCGGCGCTGGACGGCGCGGCGCTGGACGGGGTGGTGCCCGTCCGGGCCTCGCCGCGCGAGGCGACGGCGGGCGCGTCACGCAGCTCGGCCACCGTGGCCTGGGCCGGGGCCGACGTCGGGGTTTCGTCGGTGCCGGCGGCGAGCGCGCCGGCGCCGGTGGCGAGCACCAGGGCCGCGGCGGAGGCGGCGGCGACCTGGTAGGGGCGCTGGGTGGCGATGCGCTGCAACTGACGCTTGACGTGGTGCTTCACGGTTCCTCCACGGGGACTCGGGGGGCGAGCGGCGCACCGGCGGTGCCGGCGGGCAGGCCGGCTCGACCACGCGGACCCCTGGTCCGCGGGTTGGTGGGCCGCTCAGGAAAGCGCCCGGATGCCGGGCGGGGCGGATGCCGGTAGGTCAGCTCGCGACCGGGGCGAGCAGTACGGGCACCGCGGGGCCGTGGAGGCCGGGGAACAACCGAAGGGTGGGATCGTGCTGCACGAGGATGGAACTCCTTCCGACACCGCCGACCGGGTTAGCTGACGGATTCGGGCGGGAAGTACGCCCTACCACGAGCCGCAGCCCGCGGATTCACCCCAGAGGTGCATTGGTTCCCCGGTACGTATGATCACGATTAGGCGGGTCGGCGCGGCGTCGCCTCTTGCGATCGGTTACCGCACCGGACGGGCCGACACTACTGGTCAGTCGGAAGCCTGCCAACCCCGTCCCACCTGCTTAAACCTGTCTCGGCCCGACGATTTTGCGGTCAGTTACGCACTGGCGTGACTCGATAGGACAGGCCTCTCGCACAACGTTACCGGGCGACAACCGGACAAGGGTGCGACGCCGTCACGGAATTGTCGGCGCACCTTGGCCGGTCCGCACCCGATGACCGATTTCCCGTCGCCTGTGACCGGCGTCACCGGAATATTTCCCGATCAACCAACCCGGGCCGGGCGCCAGCGGGCCGGGGCGGCCTGACGGGCCGGCACCGCCTCGACGCGCGGCGCGGGCAGCCGGCCCGGCCGGAGCCGGGCCGCGGCGGCGTACGCCTCGGCGGCCAGGGCGCGCGCCGCCTCGGCGGCCAGCTCGGCGTCCCGCCACGCCGACCGCTCCCGCTCCGCGGTCAGCCGGTAACCGGCCCGGCGCTGCTCGCGTACCGCACGGGCGAGCACGATCTCCTGCTCCACCGGGTGCCGTCGGGAGTCCCAGCCGGCCCGGTGGCAGAACACGTCGGACAGCTGCCGGGCGGACAGCTCCCCCCGCCAGTGGGCGGCCATCGCCGCGTGGTGCAGCCACCGCTCCCGGGCGGCGTACTCGGCCGGTGTGCGCGGGGTGCGCGGGACGGGCAGGGCGGCGGCCCCGACGAACCGGCGGGCGGCGGTCTCCGCCTCGTCGTACGCCTGCCAGGCGCGTTCCACCTCCGCCTGCGCGGCGAGCCAGTCGGCGCGCCGGCGGCGGGCGGTCTGCGCCGCGCGGGTCGCGGCGACGGCCACCTCCCCGGCGTACCGGCGCAGGTCGGCGAGGTCGGGTTCGGCCGGCTCGGCGCCCGCCGGGGCGGGCTCCTCGTCGGTCGCGCGCTCGGGGCGGGCGACCAGCACGGTGAGCACGGTCAGCGCCAGCACCAGCAGGCCGGACCAGATGGCGGCGGCCCGCGGAACGTCGATCAGGAACTGGTGGTAGAGGACGGTCTCCAAGGTCGGCACCTCACGGGGGAAGCGGATGCGGAAGCGGGAGCCGCGCCGGGCGTCGTGCGGACACGCTGACGCCGGACGGGTGCGGGGATACGGATCGCGGGCGGGGCGTCGGCCCCGCGGACGGATCAGACGCGCGGCGGGGCGCGCGGGGCCCGGGCGGCCGGGACCGACCCGGCCGGCACCGGTGCGGCGGCGCGGGGTGCTGGCGAGGCGTCGGCCGGTGCCGGCTCGGCGACCGCAGCAGCCGGCGCGGCGGGCTGCTCGTCGACGACGGCCGTCGGCGCGGACCCGGCGAGCGCGTCGGCGTGGTCGGCCGCGGCGGGGCACACCGCCGGCTCCGGCGCGGCCGGGGCGGCGATCGCGCCGGGTGCGCCGAGGGCGATCGCGACCGCGACGGCGAGACCGGCCGTCAGCCGGGCGGCCCAGCGCGCCACCCACCACAGCGGACAGGCGAGCGCGACCGGAAGCACGACGACCACGCTACCGCCCGGTCCGTCCCCCCGCACCGCCGCCGGGCGTGTCGCGGCTCCGCCGCGCCGACGGCACCGACCAGGGTGGACGGCTCAGCGCGAGTCGACGTACGCCGATGGCCGGTCGGGCGTGCGCGGGCCCGGCACGGCAACCTGCGGGACCGCCGGGCCGGCCGGGGCCGGCACCGCATCCGCGACCGCCGCCGCGTCATCGACCATCCGCTTCGGACGGCGCGGCGCGAGCCGGCGCATCATCGGCGTCTCGACGTACCGGTGCAGCAGCGCGGCCAGCCCCAGGTTCAGCAGCAGGAAGCCGAGCACCACGGCCACCCCCCACCAGCCGGTGAAGCCGGTCCCCCAGTCCCCGGTGAGCCGGAGCACGGTGATCATCACGAAGACGTGCACCAGGTAGAAGGCGAACGAGACCTCACCGAGCCAGACCATCGGCCGGGAGCGCCACGGCGAGCGCCGGCCCCGCACGTCGGCGTCCGCCGCCGCGGTGATGACCAGGATGTACGCCACCGACAGCAGCGCCGCCCACAGCTCGGCCCGGACCCACTGGGCGGCGACCACCCAGGTGACCGCGAAGATCAGGCTGGCCAGCGGCAGACCCGGCCCCCGCCACCGGCCGCGACGCATCAGCTCGGCGGCGGCCACTCCCATCCAGAACTCCAGCGACCGCACCGGCGGGAAGACCTGGGTGAACCACCAGCGGTCAGCCTCGGGCACCAGGGCCTGGCCGGGCCAGAGCGCGAGGATCAGCAGCGGCACCCCGACCACCACCGCCCACAGTGCCCACGGCCGGGCCCGGCGCACCAACGGCAGCACCAGCGGCAGGCAGAAGTAGAAGAAGAACTCGCAGGACAGCGACCAGCTCACGGTGTTGACGCTGTAGAAGTAGCCGGGTCGAGGGTCCCAGGCCTGCACGAGGAAGAGGTTGCCCAGCGCGGCGCCGACGTTGACCGGGTCGGCGAACCAGAGCCCGACCAGCAGCACCAGCGCCCAGAGCAGCAGGTGGTTGGGATAGATCTTGGCGAACCGGCGCCGCCAGAAGGCTCGCCGGGAGTCGCCCGGCCGGGCCGACCAGACCAGCACGAAGCCACTCAGGATGAAGAAGAACTGCACGCCGGACAGGCCCAGGGTGAAGAACCAGTTCACCACGGCCTGGTGGTCGGGCTCGGCGATGATCCGCATGGTGCCGGCGTGGAAGCCGAACACCAGCAGCGCGGCGATCCAGCGCAGCCCGGTCAGCGACGGCAGCCGGTTGGCGGACGGCGCGGTGGGGGCGGCGGCGGTCATACCCGACCCCCGGCCGTCGGCGGGGTGACCAGCACGTACGTCTCCTTCTCGGCGGCGGCGTGGGCGACCCGCGGCCGGAGCACCGGGGTGGCGCCGGGGGCGGAGCGCCCGCCCGGGCACCCTACCCGGCGGCGCCGACCGGCCGGCGGGGCTGGGGCACGGCGGTGACGGGCGTCTGTGCACGGGGCGGCCGGTGGCCTAATATTCCCCGAACCCTCAGGGTGCGAGCCGCCCGGCCCCGGTGGCCGGCCGGAGTCGAGCGGTGACGCGGTGTCCGCCCGGAACGCTCCCGAGGGCGGACGAGAGGCGGAGCGGCGAGATGCACCAGCGGATCCTGATGCGGGCCAAGAAGGGCCCGTTCGACGTCTACTCAGCCGAGGAGGCGTTCGAGGGCAACTGGATCGGCGAGAACAACGGCAACCTCGTCTTCAGCCACGCAGCGCACAAGCTGCTCAAGACCCGCGACGCCGAGATCACCTCGAACGGGTTCAAGATCGACCTGCGCGAGGCGGATCTGGTCAACGAGCGGTACGACGTGTTCGTCATCCCGCTCGCGAACGCCTTCCGGCGCAGCTACGCGCACCGGCTCGTCACCATGACCAAGTTCGTCGAGCGGCTGAAGATCCCGGTGGTGGTGCTCGGCGTCGGCGTCCAGACCGACGTCAAGGGCGACCGGGAGTACCTGCGGCCGATCGACGACGTGGTGACCCGGTTCGTCCGGGCGGTGCTCGACCGGTCGCACAGCATCGGCGTACGGGGCGAGATCACCGAGGGCTACCTGCGCACCCTGGGCTTCTCCGCGGTCGACGTGATCGGCTGCCCGTCGATGTTCCTGCACGGCGACAGCCTGCGGGTGGAGAAGAAGAAGGCTGCCCTCGACCGGGACGACCGGGTGGCGCTGACCATCTCCCCGTACGTCAAGTCGATGGCGAAGATCATCGCCGCGCACCACGAGCGCTACCCCAACCTGCGCTACCTGCCCCAGGACCTGAAGACCCTGGGCACTCTGCTCTACGGCGACGCGCCGGAGGACCGGGGCAAGACCGCGCCGATCCCGATCCACACCTCGCACCCGCTGTTCGTCGAGGACAAGGTGCGGATGTTCCTCGACCCGTGGACCTGGATGGACTACCTCTCCGGGTTCGAGTTCGCCTTCGGCACCCGGATCCACGGCACCATCACCGCGCTGGTCTCCGGCACGCCCGGCTACCTGTTCGCGCACGACTCGCGCACCCTGGAGCTCGCCCGCTACTTCGACATCCCGCACCGGGTGATGAAGGACGTGCCGGCCGACGTCGACGCCGCGCACCTCTACGACGAGGCCGACTACACGGCGCTCAACGACGGCCACAAGGCGCGGTACGAGACCATGCTGTCCTTCCTGGCCAAGCACGACCTGGGCAACTCGTTCGCCGACGGCGACAGCGCGGCCCGCTTCGACGCCGAGGTGCGGGCGACCACCTTCCCGCCCGCCGTGCGGCCGGCCGCCGCCACCGACCGGGCCGCCCTGCTGGCCCGGGTGCAGTGGCTGCGCGACCGCAACGCCGGGCTGCGGCAGGAGGTGGAGACCCTCCAGGAGCAGCAGCTACGGGCCCGGGTGCGGCGGGCGGTCGGCGGCCCGGTGCGGCGCATCCTGAACCGTTAACCCACCGCTCGGCGGACGTTCGATGACTCCACCTCCGCCGGCCATGTGAGGTTCCGGCGCCGGCCACCCTCGGGGTCGAGGGTGGCGGCGTGGTCACTGAGCCGACGCAACCACCGCTGCTGAGCATCGTCGTCCCGGTGTACGGCGTCGAGGCGTACCTGTACCAGTGCCTCGAGTCGGTCCGGGCCGACATCCCGGCCGGCGAGGCGGGCACGGTGGAGATCGTCGCCGTGGACGACGCCTCGCCGGACCGCTGCGGGGAGATGCTGCGCTCGTACGCGGCCGGGCGGACCGGCGTGCGGACCGTGCACCTGACCCGCAACGTCGGCCTGGGGCTGGCCCGCAACGCCGGGCTCGACGCGGCCACCGGCCGGTACGTCTGGTTCGTCGACAGCGACGACTGGCTGCCGCCGGGGACGATCCCGGCCGTGCTGGACCGGCTGCGCGCGCACCAGCCCGACGTGCTGATGCTGGACCACCTGCGGGTGCACGAGAACGGCCGGCGGGAGGTCGACGCGAGCAGCCACCTGCTGCGCGGCATACCGGGCGTGGTGCGCCTGGCCGACCAGCCGCGGCTGCTGCGGGTGCAGCACACCGCGTGGAACAAGGTGGTCCGCCGGGACTTCCTGGCCGAACTGGAGCTGCGCTTCCACCCCGGCTGGTACGAGGACATCCCGTTCAGCCACCCGCTGCTGATCGGCGCGGAGAAGATCTCGGTGCTGGACCGGGTCTGCTACCTGTACCGGCAGGGGCGGCTCGGCGCGATCACCTCCACCCGCAGCGGCCGGCACTTCGACGCGTTCGACCAGTACGAGCGGCTGCTGGACTGGGTGCGCCGCCGCCACCCGGACGAGCGACTGCACGCCGAGCTGTTCCAGCTGATGGTCAACCACTACCTGGTGGTCGCCGGCAACGACGATCGGCTGCACCCGCACCTGCGCCGGGCCTTCTTCCGCCGGGTCGCCGAGCACTACCGCCGCTACCTGCCCGCCGGCGGCTACCCCCGGCCGGGCGGAGTTGCCGGGCTCAAGCACCGCCTGGTGGGCCGGAACAACTACCTGGCGTACGCGGCGCTGCGCCGCGCCCACCGGCTGGCCGGCCGGCTGCGCCGGGCTCCCGAGCCGGCCCGCCCCGACCCGGTGACCGGTCCCGGGCCCACGGCGGCGGACCGGGCCCGACCCGAGGCGCTGAGCGGACACCCCCAGGCATGAGGACGACGACAGGACCGCACCCGGTGCGGACGTACGGTGAGCAGAGGTCGGCATGACGACGACGGTGAAGATCGGACCGCACGCGGTGGGGCCCGGGGAACGACCCCTGGTGGTCGCCGAGATGTCCGGCAACCACAACGGTGACCTGGGCCGGGCGCTGGCCATCGTGGACGCGGTCGCGGCCAGCGGGGCGCACGCGCTCAAGCTGCAGACGTACCGGCCGGACACCATCACCATCGACGTCGACACCCCGGCCTTCCGTATCTCCGGCGAGCACGAGCTGTGGGGCGGGGAGAACCTCTACCGGCTCTACGAGCGCGCGCACACCCCGTACGAGTGGCACGAGCCGATCTTCGCGCGGGCCCGGCGGCACGGGCTGACCGTCTTCTCCTCGCCGTTCGACGCCTCCGCCGTGCGGCTGCTGGCGGAGCTGGACGCCCCGGCGTACAAGATCGCCTCGTCGGAGCTGGTGGACCTGCCCCTGATCCGGCTGGTCGCGAGCACCGGCAAGCCCCTGGTCATCTCGACCGGGATGGCCAGGGTCGCGGAGATCGACGCCGCGGTGCGCACCGCGCGGGACGGCGGCGCCGGCGGCATCGTGCTGCTGGCCTGCACCGCGTCCTACCCGGCACCGCCTGCGGACAGCAACCTGCGCCGGCTGCCGGTGCTGGCGGACGCGTTCGGCGTGCCGGTCGGGCTCTCCGACCACACCCCGGGCATCGGCGTGGCGGTGGCCTCGGTGGCGCTGGGTGCCTGCTTCATCGAGAAGCACGTGACCCTCGACCGGGCCGACGGCGGGGTCGACTCGGACTTCTCGCTGGACCCGGGCGAGCTGGCGGCCCTGGTGGTCGAGTCGGAGCGGGCGTACGCGGCCCTCGGCGGCACCGCGATCGGCCCGACCCCGGCCGAGCGGGAGGGGCTGCGCTTCCGCCGGTCGCTCTTCGTGGTCGAGGATGTCCGCGCCGGCGACCCGGTGACGGCGGCCAACGTCCGGTCCATCCGGCCCGCCGGCGGCCTGCCGCCGGTGGAGATCGACCGGGTGCTCGGGCGCAGCTTCACCGTCGACGTCGCGCGCGGCACTCCCCTGAGCTGGGATCTGATCTGACCCCACCCGGCTATTAGGTCCCGCTGCCCCCGGCAGGCACCACACGCCGGCGGAGGCTGGCGCTGACCTGTTCGCGTCCTGTCGAGCTGCCCCGCCCCACGGGGCACACGCGACCGCCACGCCAGCGCCCGACCGCAGGCTCCACACGTGCCTGTCGAGCTGCCCCGCCCCACGGGGCACAAACCGACCGGCACGCCAGCGCCCGGCGTCAGCTCCCTGTGCGCCCTGTCGGCTGCCCGTGAGCGACAACCGCCGGGGTGAGGTTCCGGGTGCGAGCGCCCGGACCGCCCCACGGCACCTCCGGATGCGGCGCCGGTGCCGGCGGTCGCATGGACGGGGCAGCTCGACAGCCGCCGTACCCGTGGTCGTGCGGGCAGTTCACCGAGGTGAGCGCCGGTTCAGCGGGTGGTCGGCGGCGGGGCGAAGGCGACGGTGACCACCAGGTCGGCCAGGCGCAGGGTGCGCCAGAGCGCGCCGGTGCCCGCCGGGACGACCAGCCCGTACCGGCGCCACCAGGTGGCCATCGGCACGTCGGCGAGCTTGCAGAGGCACTCCGCCCGGGTCCACCGGGCCCAGAAGTCGGCCGCGCCGAAGCGGCGCGCCAGCGCCGGCGGGACGTCCGCCGCGACCCGCTCCGCGTCGACGGCCACCCGCCAGCCGGCGGTCGGGCCGTACCAGCCGACGCACCGGCCGTCGTCGAGGTGGCTGCGGGTGACCGCGGCGGCCAGTTCGGCGGGACTGCCGAGCCGCAGGTGCCGCTCGGCGGCGCCGAGCAGGGCCGGCACCGGGCTCGGCCCGACCGCCGACGCCGGCCGGGTGCCCGGCGCGAGCGGCGCGGGCCGGACGGACCCCACCGGCTCAGACGGACGCGGCACCGTCGACCACGATGACCTGGCCGTTGATGTTGGTCTGCTCGCGCAGCAGCATCCGCACCACCGGCACCACCTCCGCCGGCTCGGTGAGGTGCCCGGTCGGGGTGCGGCGCACGATCTGGTCGAGCTGGGTGGGACCGAGCACGGCGGACATCTCCGAGGCGAAGAAGCCCGGGGCGACCGCGTTGACCAGCATCCGGCCGCCGAGCTCCCGGGCCAGCGACCGGGTGGCGGCGTCCATCCCACCCTTGGTGGCCGAGTAGGCGACCAGGCCGGGGAAGCCGCGCTGCGCGCAGATCGAGGTGACGTTGACGATCCGTCCGCGCAGCCCCCGAGCCAGCAGCCGGCGCACCACCAGCCGGGTGAGCCGCAGCGGGGCGGTCAGGTTGGTCTCGACGATCCGGGCGATGTCGTCGGCGGCGGTGTGGGCGTGCAGCGAGTCCTGGCCCACCGCGGCGTTGTTCACCAGGCCGTCGACCGGGCCGAGCCGCTGCTCCGCCGCCCGCAGAAAGGAGCGCGTGGCGGCATGGTCGGTGACGTCCACCGCGTCGACGTGCGTCCGGTCCGGATGCTCGGCGGCGAGCTTCGCCAGCTCCGGGGTGACGGTACGGGCGAAGGCGGCCACCCGTACCCCGCGGTCGAGCAGGTCGGTGGCGATGGCCAGGCCCAGTCCGCGGGAGCCGCCGGAGACGAGCACCACCGAGGCGGGCGGGACGGGTTGGGGGTCGGTGTGCTCAGACATCGCTCTTCAGGGTCTCCTTGACGGGGATCTCGGTCAGTACCCGGATCCGGCGCGGCACGGCGTGGTCGGGCAGGCGGTCCGCGCACCAGCGGACCAGGGCGGCCTCGTCGGGCGGCTCGGCGGCGTCCGGCGCGGGGACCACCTCGGCGACCACCATCCGGCCGAGCAGCGGCGCGCGGCGACCGGTGACCCGGGCCCAGGCCAGCCCCGGGTGCGCGGTGAGCACGTCGCGGACCAGGCCGGCCGACACCTTGCTGCCCCCGACGTTGATCTCGTCGGAGTCGAGCCGCCCGGTGATCAGCACCCGGTCGTCCGCCACCCGGACCCGGTCGCCGGTGCGGACCGGGCCGGCCAGCCCGACCCCGTGGTACGGCGAGGTGATCACCAGCTCGTCGCCGCGTACGGAGAGGGTGGGCCGGCCGGGGACGTCCCGGTCCAGCCAGTCGACCGGGAAGCCGGCCCGGCCGTCGTGCACCACGATCGACGCGCCGACCTCGGACGAGGCGTAGATCCAGGAGATCCGGGCGGCCGGGAACAGCTCCCGCAGCTGGTCCAGGATCGTCTGGTCGACCGGCTCGCCGCCGAGGGTGAGCTGGCGCAGCGGCACCCGGGCCAGCGCGGCGGCGTCCCGGTACAGGGTGCGCCGCCAGAAGGTCGGCGTACCCGACACCGCGTTCACCCCATGCGCTGCGGCGAGCACCGGCCACTCGTCCAGCTCGCCCGGCTCGACCACCACCAGGTGCTGCCCGGGCCGGGTCAGCGAAAGCGTCACCACCTGCCACCAGGCGTAGCTGCCCGGCGCGTACGGGCAGAGCCAGGTGCGCTCCGGCTGAGGGCCGCGGACGGTGGTCAGCGAGTCGAGGGTGTGCCCGACCCGCTTGGGCCGGCCGGTCGAACCGGAGGTCAACAGCCAGAGCCGCCCGGGCTCGGGCGGGCGCGGCCGGCCGGAGCCCGACCCGTGGCCGGCGGCCGCCCGGACCCCGGCGTCGCCGCCGTCCCGGCCACTCCCGCCGGCCGGGGCGCCCCCGCCGGCCGGACCCGTGTCGACCCGGTCGCCGTCGTCCGGCCCAGTGCCACCGTCGCCGAGCGCGGTCACCGTGAAGCCGGCGGCGCGCAGCTCGGCCCGCATCGCCTGGTCGACCCGGCCGGGCGTGCCGAGCAGCAGCTCGGTGCCGTGCACCGCGTGGTGGCGGGCCGCGGCGAGCGCGGCCCGGGCCGACCGGGCGAGCACCGCGGCCGGGGCGGGCAGGGCCAGCTCGGGCAGCGCCCGCCAACTGACCGCGACGCCGCCGACGACCAGCCGGTTGTCGGCGCCCGCCGGCTCGCCGGTCACGGGCGGGCGGGCGGCGGAGACGGTCACTGCCGCTGCAGCTCGACGAGGAAGTCGAGCACGTCGCCGACGGTGGCGATGCGGCGCAGGCCGGGCGCGTCGAAGTTCAGCTCCTCGCCGGTCTCGTCCTCCACCCGCAGGGCCAGTTCGGAGAAGTCCAGCGACCGGAAGCCGATCTCCCGCAGCTGCGCGGCGTCGTCGTCGGGCAGCGCCCGGCCCTGGTTCCGCAACACCTGCGCCATGAGGTCGCGAATCTGCGCGCGACTCAATTCTTCCATGCGCCGGAGTGTACCGCCTGAAGAATGGATATCTGATTTACCGGGGGTTGCCGGTAGGGTGCGACGCGACCCGAACAATGGTGCGGAAAGCGAGAGTCACGTGCTGCGCGAAGCGACCGGGGACGACGTTAACCTGATGTTGTCCTGGCGTAATCAGGAAATCAACCGGCAGGTCAGCCGGAACAGCCACGAGATCACCCCGGCCGAGCACACCCGGTGGTGGTCGGCGGTGCGGGGCGACGAGTCCCGGCGGGTGCTGGTGTACGTCCGCGACGGCCGGCCGTGCGGCGTGGTGACCTTCTTCGACCTGGACCTGAGCGGCCCCAGGACCGCGTCGTGGGGCTTCTACCTGGACGCGGACGGGCTGGCGGAACGCGGCGAGACGCTGCCGGCCTGGTTGGAGATCATGCGGGAGGCGGTCGACCACGCCTTCGACCAACTCGGGCTGGACCGGCTCGACGGCGAGGTGCTCGCCCACAACACCGTGGTACGGCAGATGAACCGGCGTTTCCGGTTCGTCGAGGGCACCCCCCGCGACGAGTTCTCCGACGGCCGGGAAATCACCGTCATACCAATTTCCCTCGATCGGGCGGACCGCCGCCCCCGCTGACGTTCCGGCGCCCGTACGACAATTGTGTGTTCCGTTTTCACCACCCGTCGCCCGGCTGGCCATCCGCCGTTAACCCGGCCGGCCGGGAAGCCCCGGAATTGTCGGGACGATGTCGGATTCAGCCGCGCCGCCAGGCGGCCCAGTGCTGCGCCGGGTTGCCGCCGAGCCGGACGAACCCGTGGCGGGCACCGTCCCAGTCGTCGGGCTGGCCCGGAGCCCAGCGGGCGAGGACCACGTCGGCGGCGGCCGGCGGCCGGTCGTCGAACCACCGCACGTCGGTCCAGGTGACCTGGTGACTGAGGTTGAACCGCAGGATGTAGTGCACCCCGACCGAGGCGTAGACCCGCTCCCCCGGGCGCACGCCCAGGTCGGCCACCCGGGGGGTCGGTTCGGTCGCCGCCACCATCGGCCGGACCAGCCGCTGCGTGATCACCTGCATGGTGCCGAGGTTGACCACGACGAGCGCGACCAGCACCGGCATCCGCAGCCGGGGCGCCCGCAGCGCCGCGACGAGCAGCGCGCAGCCGGCCACCCCGACCAGCGTCCCGACGACCGGGCGCAGTTCCCGCCAGCCGCCGGTGAGCGCCATCAGGTCGGGCGCGCTGAAACCGCCGTAGCGCAGGGCGTGTCCCCGGCTGTCCACGTACGCCAGCCGGGCGGCGATCAGCGCGCCGCCCACCACCAGCAGGCCGACCGCGACGGCGGCCCGGCGCACCGCGACCCGGCGCCCGGCGGCGAGCAGCACGCCCACCCCGACCAGCAGCCAGAACGGGGCGAGCATCTGCACGTACCGGCCGTAGATGGCGTCCAGCGGCTTGCCGGTGATGCCGGCCAGGATCACCGACGCGCCGCCGGCCACCCCGACAGTGGTGACCAGCGCGACGCCCAGGGTCCAGCGGAACGCGTCGTCCCGGCCCGGCCGGCGCAGCTCCCGTACGGTGGCCGCCCAGGCCACCCCGGCCAGCCCGAACGTGATGACCACCAGGTACCACAGTTGGGTGCCGACCGCGGCGCCGAGCCGCAGCAGCCCCTGACCGCTGGCGACCGCCCGCACCGTGCCGCCGCCGGGCGGATCGCCGAGCAGGTAGACCCGATCCCCGAGCAGCCGGATGCCGGCCTCGTTGACCAGCGCCAGGGCCAGTACCGGCAGCAGCGCGGCCAGCACCGCGCCGGGCCGGATCCGGCGACGGGCCAGCAGCAGCAGGACCAGCCCGGCGTGCACTGCCACGATGACCAGCCCGCGCGAGTGCAGCAGGTGGAACGCGCCGACCAGCGCCCCCACGGCGGCGGCGGCGAGCGGGCCGGGCCGGCGTACCCAGAGGCGCACGGCGAGCAGCCAGGCGACCAGCAGCGGAGCCAGCACCGCGTCGATCATGGCGACACCGGCGTAGAAGGCCGCCGCCGGCAGGGTGGCCGCGGCCGCGGCGGCGGCCAGGGCGTACGACCGGCGCAGCCCGAGCAGCCGCCGACCCAGCAGGTAGCCCAGCGGGAAGAGGGTGGCGTTGACCAGCGCGTTGATCAGCTGCACCAGCCGGTAGCTGTCGGTGAAGTCGCGGTCGCCGAGGAACGCCGGGCTGATCAGCATCGGATAGCCGACTCGGCGCAGCGGCCCGTTCTCGCTGCTGAAGCCGCCGGGACCGCCGGCCAGCGCGCGGGCGGTGTTGAGGTAGCTGTCCTCGTCGGTGTGCGCGATCGGCAGTTCGATGTGCCGGGCGAGCCACATCCGCCAACCGACGCCGAGCAGCCATCCGACGACCAGCAGCACCGGCACCACCCAGCGCCGACCGGCCGAAGCTCCGCCCGGAACCGCGCCGGCCGCGGCCGGCGCGGGCCGCCGGGTCAGCTCGCTGCCGGTCGCCATCGCCGCCTCCTGCTCTGCTCGCCGGCGCCGGCCGCGTGGTGCCCGCGGCAGTCCCGCCGGACGACGTGTGGATGGGGCCGCGCGCACCCGGGCGACCCGGCGCGGCGGCGTGGGGGAAGCGCGTACGACGCGGCCGGTACGGCCGTCGCGTCGCCCCGCGCGCCGCCACTGTAACGGCCCCACCCGCCCCGGTCAGCCCGCCGCTGAGCTGGGCGGAAGTGTTCGCCTGCCCGCTGTCCGGCATTCACGACGGCTGCCCGAGCGGTTCATCCGCGGGCGTCGGTGCGTTAACCCGCCGGGTCTAGCGTTCCGATCCGGTCGGCCGCCCGAGGGCCGCCGGATCATCCACGACACGGGAGCACACCACAGTGAGCGAGTTGAATGGTTCGTCCATTCTGGTCACCGGAGGCACGGGGTCCTTCGGCCGGACCTTCCTCCGGCACGTCCTGGCCGAGGTCGACCCGGCCCGGGTGGTGGTCTTCTCCCGCGACGAGCTCAAGCAGTACGAGCTGCGCCAGCAGCTCGGCGACGACCCGCGACTGCGCTGGTTCATCGGCGACGTGCGGGACCGGCACCGGCTGACCCGGGCGATGCACGGGGTGGACCACGTGGTGCACGCCGCCGCCCTGAAGCAGGTGGACACCGCCGAGTACAACCCGTCGGAGTTCATCGCCACCAACATCACCGGCTCGCAGCACGTGGTGGACGCCGCCATCGAGGCCGGCGTCAAGAAGGTCATCGCCCTCTCCACCGACAAGGCGTCCAGCCCGATCAACCTGTACGGGGCCACCAAGCTGGTCGGCGACAAGCTCTTCGTCTCCGCCAACCACTACGCAGCGCACCACCCCACCCGGTTCGCCGTGGTCCGCTACGGCAACGTGGTGGGCAGCCGCGGCTCGGTGGTGCCGCTGTTCCGCCGGCTGGCCGCCGAGGGCAAGAGCCTGCCGATCACCGACAAGCGGATGACCCGCTTCTGGATCACCCTCGACCAGGCCGTCCAGTTCGTCCTGGACTCGTTCGACCAGATGCAGGGCGGCGAGCTGTTCGTGCCGCGGATCCCCAGCATGCGGATCCTCGACCTGGTCGAGGCGGTCGCCCCGGACGCCACCACGCACGAGATCGGCATCCGGCCGGGCGAGAAGCTGCACGAGGAGATGATCGCGCCGGACGACAGCCGGCGGACGCTGCGCGCCGCGGACCGGTTCATCGTGCAGCCCACCATCGCGACCTGGGGCTACCAGCCGCCGGTCGACTGCGAGCCGGTGCCGGACGGGTTCGCGTACCAGTCGGACGGCAACGACGAGTGGCTCAGCGTCGCGCAGCTGCGCGCCATGCTCGGCCTCGCGGCGTGACCGGGATGCTCCCGTACGGCCGGCAGTCGGTCACCGACGACGACGTCGCCGCGGTGGTCGCCGCCCTGCGCAGCGACTGGCTCACCACCGGCCCGCAGGTCGAGGCGTTCGAGACCGACCTGGCGGGGTGGACCGGCGGCGCCGGCTGCGCCGCCGTCGCCAACGGCACAGCGGCGCTGCACGTGGCGTACGCGGCGGCCGGAGTCGGCCCCGGCGACGAGGTGGTGGTGCCGCCGATGACCTTCGTGGCGACCGCCAGCAGCGCGGCCCTGCTCGGCGCGAAGATCGTGTTCGCGGACGTCGAGGAGGAGACGTACACCCTCGACCCGGCCGCGGTGGCCGCCGCGACGACCACGCGCACCCGGGTGGTGTCCGCTGTGGACTACGCCGGTCACCCCGCCGACTACGACGCGCTGCGCGCCGCCCTGGCCGGCTCGGACGCGCTGCTGCTGGCCGACGCCGCGCACTCGATCGGCGCCACCTACCGGGACCGGCCGGTCGGCTCCCTGGCCGACCTGACCACCTTCTCGTTCTTCCCCACCAAGAACCTGACCACCGCCGAGGGCGGCGCGGTCGCCAGCACCGACCCCGAGCTGCTCGAGCGGGCCCGCCGGTTCCGCAACATCGGGCTGGTCCGCGACCGCGCCGAGCTGCGCTGGCCGGACGAGGGCGGCTGGCACCAGGAGGTGCACGAGTTCGGGCTCAACCACCGGCTGCCGGACGTGCTCTGCGCGCTCGGCCGCAGCCAGCTGCGCCGGCTCGACGCGTTCCTCGCCCGCCGGGCCCGGCTGGTCGCCCGCTACGACGCGGA
>NZ_JAAOYP010000004.1:0-766838 GCF_011759515.1 Micromonospora sp. CNZ280 | reverse complement strand
CGGTGTGCCAGCCGATCAGCGCGAAGGCGATGGCCTCCTTGGTGTCGCTCGGCGCGCCGAATTCAGCGGTTGTCGTGACCCGCACCCCGCTCAGGCGCTCACGCAGCATCGCCATCAGCGTCGGATTGGCGCAGCCCCCGCCGGAGGCGGCGAGGGTGTCGATCTGGTGGCGGCGTACCTCGTTGGCGACGGTCTGCGCGGTCAGCGCGGTCAGGGTCGCGGCGATGTCCGCGTCCGACAGAGCGGAGTGCGCCGTCAGGGCCTTCTCCAGATAGCCGGCGTGGAACAGTTCCTTGCCGGTGCTC
Organism: Micromonospora sp. CNZ280; assembly: GCF_011759515.1. Lineage (NCBI taxonomy): Bacteria > Bacillati > Actinomycetota > Actinomycetes > Micromonosporales > Micromonosporaceae > Micromonospora > Micromonospora sp. CNZ280. The sequence continues at coordinate 766,533 of NZ_JAAOYP010000004.1, read as the reverse complement.
TTCGGCGGGTCCAGCCGGTAGTACGGCTCGGCGAGCAGCTCGGTGAGCAGAGCGTCGTCCACCCGGCCGCCGGCGGCGAGACGACCGTCCTCGTCGTACCGCCGCCGGCCGCGGCTGGCCCGCACGACGGCGGCGTCGATCAGCGCGTTGGCCGGCCCGGTGTCGTAGGCCACCGGGCCGCCGCCACCGGCCGGTCGCAGCACGGTCATGTTGGCGATGCCGCCCAGGTTGAGGCCCGCTGGGCGGCCCGGCAGGCCGGCCAGCAGGAGAACGTCCATCATCGACACCAGCGGCGCGCCGTGGCCGCCGGCGGCCACGTCCCGCACCCGTACGTCGGCGACCACCGGCACACCTGTACGCTCGGCGATCCAGGCCGGCTGCCCGATCTGCAGGGTGCCCCGCACCTGTCGCCCCTGGACCCAGTGGTAGACGGTCTGCCCGTGCGAGCAGATCAAGTCGACCCCACCGGCCCGCTCGGCCGCGTCAGCGGCCACCTCGGCGAACGCCTCACCGATCAGCGTGTCCAACTCGCACGCCTCGGCGAAGGTCAGCGCCGACGGGGGCAGAGCCCGCATCAGTCGGGCGCGCAGCTCCTCCGGGTAGGGCGAGCTGCCCGCGTACTCGACCGTGCCATGCAGCACACCGTCGCGCAGCGCGAAGTCGACCGCCGCCACATCGATGCCATCGTGCGACGTACCGGAGATCATGCCCAGCACCTTCACGCGCTCGCCTCCAGCGCCTCACGCAGCCGGCCGCCGCTCGCGGCCAGCCGCTGGTGGGGATCCGCCACCGAGCGGTCGAGCAGCAGGATCGCGGTCTTGACATCGAGATCGGCGCGGTCGAGGGCCGCCTCGGCGTCGGCCCGCGGGACACCGGTGACCCGCCGGATGATGCGGACCGCCCGGTCGCGCAGTTTGACGTTGGTCACCCGCAGATCGACCATGAGATTGCCGTACGTCTTGCCCAGCCTGATCATCGAGATCGTCGAGATCATGTTCAGCACCAGCTTCTGCGCCGTGCCTGCCTTCAGCCGGGTCGAGCCGGCCAGCACCTCGGGGCCGACGAGCACCTCGATCGCCCGGTCGGCGGCCGTGCTCAGCGGCGTGCCGGCGTTGCACGAAAGCCCGACCGTCAGGGCGCCACGCGCGCGGGCCGCCCGCACGGCCGCCAGGACATAGGGGGTACGACCGCTCGCCGAGATACCGACGACCGCGTCGCCGGCGGTGATCGCGCAGTCGGCGATCACGGCCGCGCCGGCCGCCTCGTCGTCCTCGACGCCCTCCTTCGATGCGAGCAACGCCTCGGGTCCGCCCGCGATGACGGCGCGCACCAGGTCCGGTGGGGTGCTGAACGTCGGTGGGCACTCCGACGCATCGAGCACTCCCATCCGGCCGGCGGTGCCCGCCCCGACGTAGAGCAGCCGGCCGCCGGCCGCCAGCCGGTCGGCGATCCCCTCGATGGCCGGCACGATCTGCGGCAGCACCGCCCGCACGGCGTTGGGCACTGTCGCGTCGGCGTCGTTCATCACCGCCGCCAACTGCGCGACCGACGCGGTGTCGAGGCCGGCGTACCGTTCGTCCACCTGTTCGGTCAGCAGGTCACCAAGGCGATCCGTCATGCGTTGCGTCCGTTTCTCGGGTCGAGGGCGTCACGCAGCCCGTCGCCGAGCAGGTTGAGCCCGACCACGAAGACGACGATGACGGCGCCCGGCGCCGCCAGGTTCCACCAGGCCATACCGGCCAGAATCTTGGCGTCGAAGACCATCGACCCCAGCGACGGCGCGGGGGGCGGGCTGCCCAGGCCGAGGAAGCTCAACGCGGCCTCGGTGAGCACCGCCCAGGACAGCGACAGGGTCACCTGGACGATGACGATGGCGGCGAGGTTCGGCAGCAGGTGACGCACCAGGATCCGCCAGGTCGGGATGCCGAGCACCCGGGCCGCTTTGATGAAGTCGGTTTCGCGTAGCGACAGTACCGGCCCGCGGCTGACCCGGACGAAGATCGGCACATAGACGATGGCGATCGCGATCGCGATGGTCAGCCAGTTGCGGGTGAACGTGGTCGCGAGAGTCAACGCGAGCAGTAGCGGCGGGAAGGCGAAGAGCACGTTCGTCACGGCCAGCACCGGCCCGCGTACCCGGGCGCCGTAGAAGCCGGCGCAGATGCCGGCGGTGGTGCCGACGAGGGCGGAGAGGAGAACCGCGACGACGGCGACGCGCAGGGAGTTGCCCACGCCGGCCAGGGAACGGGAGAACACGTCGCGGCCGAACTGGTCAGTGCCGAACCAGTACTGGGCCGACGGCGGCTGGAGGCGGGCCTGCGGGTGCTGGGCGATGGGGTCGTACGGGGTCATCCCGAGCAGGGCGGTGACCGCGGCGAGGACGACGAGCGCCACCAGCACCGCGCCGACCAGACCGGCGGGGCTGCGCAGCAGTCGCCGCCACGCCGCCGTGCGGGTCGGCGCCGTAGCCACCGGCACCTGCCGCCCGGCAACCGCGGCCGTCATGCCCGCCCCCCGCCGCACCCCGTGCTGTGCTGAGTCATGCGGCACGCACCCGGGGGTCGATGACCCGGTAGAGCAGGTCGGTGAGGAGGTTGACCACGACGAACGTGGTCGCGATCACCAGAACGGTGCTCTGCACCACGGCGTACTCCTTCTGTTGGATTCCCGCGAGGACCTGCCGCCCGAGGCCCGGCACGGAGAAGATCTGCTCGACCACCACGGCGCCGCCGAGCAGGTAGCCGAACTGGATGCCGGTCATCGTGACGATCGGGTTCAACGCGTTGTGCAGCACGTGGCGCACCCGCAGCCGCCACGGTGCGACACCCTTGCCACGCGCGGTGCGGACGAAGTCCTGGGTCTGCACCTCCAGCAGTGCCGAGCGTGCGGTGCGCATGATCGGGGCCGCGAGGCCGAAGCCGAGGATCAGCGCCGGAAAGAGCATCTGCTGAAGGTTCAGCAGCGGGTCCTGGGCGAGCGGGGCGAAACCCTGGGCATTGGGGTTGTAGTGCGCGTATCTGGAGACCACGGTGAGCAGCGCGGCGCCGAGGAGGAAGTTCGGCACGGACAGGGCAGCCAGGCCGACGAGCTGGCCGAATCCGTCGCGGATGCCATTGGGGCGCGACGCGGAGAGCATGGCGAGCGGCACCCCGATCAGCAGACCGACGATCATGGCCAGAACCGCGAGCTCCAGCGTGACCGGCAGGGCGTTCGCGGTCATCTCCAGGACGGAGGCGCCGGCTCGGCGGGAGAAGCCGAGGTTGCCGGTGAGCACGTTGCCCAGCCACGAGAAGAACTGCACGACCAGCGGCTTGTCCAGGCCGTAGTAGGCGCGCAGGGACTCCTGCTGCTCGGCGCTGAGCCCGGCTGCCTCGGTGCCGAGAGTGGCGGTGACCTCGTCGCCGGGAATCGCCCGCAGGGTGGTGAAGACCAGCACCGCGACCCCGAAGAGGGTGAGCACCGTCTCCACGAGTCTGCGGGCCAGCGGGTGACGTGCGATGGACCGCACCGGCACCTCCTTGGGTGAGGGTCCTGCCGGGCGGTGCGCGCATCGCCCGGCAGGTCGTGCGGTCACTGCAGCGAGATCTCGCGCAGGTTCTGCAAAGAGCCGTTCGGCATCGGCTTGAAGCCGGAGACGCCCTGGGTGGTCGCGGTGTAGCCGTAGCTCGAGAAGAGCCACACCCATGCCGCGTTGTCCTCCAGGTGCCGGGAGACCTGGCTGTAGATCTCCTTGCGCTTGGCGGGGTCGGTGGTCGCCTTGCCCTCGGCGAAGTACCGGTCCAACTCCGGCGAGGAGTAGCCGGCGACCTTGTTGAGGTTGCCGTTGCTGGTGAAGTAGCGCCCGTACATACCGTCGGGGTCCGGTCGACCGCCGTTGAGCGCCACGGCCGCGCTGAAGTCGGCGGCGACCCACTTGTCCACGTACGCCCCCGACTCCAGCGTCTCCAGGGTGAGGTTGATGCCGGCCTCCTTGAGCTGGGCCTGCAGGTTCTGCGCCTCGTTGACGGACGTGGCGTACCCGCCCTGGGACACGATCGCGGGAATCGTGACACCGTTGGCGAAGCCAGCACCCGCCAGCAACTGCTTGGCCTTGGCCACGTCGCGGGTCGGGCAGGGACGCGCGGCGGGGTCGGACTTGTACGCGGGGGAGGTGATCGGCCCCGTCACCTCACCCTCACCGAGGGCGGCGGTGTCCAGCACCTGCTTCCGGTCGATGGCGCAGGAGATGGCCAGGCGTACGTCCCGCTTGTCCAGCGGCGCCTTGCGCGCGTTGAGCTGCAACACGTGGTACGACAGGCTCGGCGTCTTGGCCACGTTGATCCCATTGCCCTCGGCCGACTTGGCGACCAGCGGGTCGTCGAGCGTGGCGAACTGGACGTTGCCCGACTGCAGGGCCGCGACCACCGACGTCTGATCCGGGATGGTACGGAACTCGAGGCCACTGACCTTCGGCTTGCCACCCCAGTAGTCGTCGTTGGCGGTCAGCTTCACCGACTGACCGGCGGTGCGGCTGTCGAACTTGAACGCGCCGGTGCCGTTGGGCTTCTGGCCGACCGCATCCGAGGTGTCATCCTTGGACAGCATCGCCAGGTTGGTGGTGGCGAAGCCGGCGAGCAGGCCCGCATCTGGCGCCGCCAGGTGCAGCACGACGGTCTGCGGGTCGGGCGCGTCGACCGACTGGATCGACTTGACCGTGGCCGCAGCCACCGCCGCGGTTTCGGGCTTCTGGATGCGCTCGATCGACGACTTGACGTCGGCGGAGCTGAACGGCTTGCCGTCGTGGAACTTCACGCCCTGACGCAGCGTCAGGGTCAGCGTCTTGTTCTCGTCGGCGTACTGCCACTTCTCGGCCAGGCCGGGCTTGACGTTGAGGTCGCCGTCGAGTTCGGTGAGCGTGCCGTACATCTGCTCGAGCAGATGTACCGCCTGGAACTGGGTGGCCTTCCACGGGTCGAGCGTGTTGGGGTCGGCGGTGTAGCCGACGACCAGGGTGCCGCCGCCGGTCGACCCTTCCTTGCCGGGTGTGCCGCTGGAGCAGCCCGTCGCGACGAGGGCGGTGGCCGCGACGGCCACCAGACACCTGGTCGCTGGTGAGCTCAGCGTGCTGGGGAGCTTCACGTTCCTTCCCTCCGGTATGCCACGGCCGGATCGCCGCGAGTGCCGCGGGCGCCGTCCGCCGTCGGCGGTGGCCGTACGCCCGGCGACCGAGTATCAAGGGGTGACGGAAAGCTGTCAATAGTTTCCGAAATGCTGGCGCGCGATGAAGAAACTTGCCGGCTGCGCTATGGTGCTCTCCGTGTCCAGACTGACAGCAACGCTGGTAGATGGCTTGGTAGGCGGACACCGCCCGCTCTACAGCGCGGCCGTCGCACTGATCCAGCGGGGCGGCCACCCCACCGACCTGGTTACCGTCGGTCACCTGTCTCGGTATGCCGACGCGGACGGCACCCCGGTCGCACCGGAGGCCCTCCAGCCCGCCCTGGAGTCGACGATCTTCGACCTCGCCTCGGTGACGAAACTGTTCACCACGACCGTCCTGCTCGGCCTCGTCGACGAGGGCAGGATGAGCCTCGACGAGCCGATCGCCGACTGGCTGCCCACCTTCGGCGGCGACGAGCGACGGCGAATCACCCTTCGGCACCTGCTCAGCCACACCTCCGGGCTGCCGGCGCTGCTGCAACTGTGGACCGACTGGCCAGAACCGGCGTCCCGGGTGCAGGCGGTGCTGCGCGCCCCACTGGTCAACCGACCCGGCGCCTCCTTCGAATATTCCTGCGTGGGATTCATGGTCGCCGGACTGCTGGCCGAGCGGATCACCGGTCAGCCGCTGCCCGACCTGGTGCACGAGCGGATCTGCCGGCCCCTGGGACTGACCGACACCGGTTTCCTGCCCGACCCGGCACGCGCGGCCCGCGCCGCGGCCACCGAACACCAGCCCCACCTCGGCCGCGGCATGCTGCGCGGCAGCGTCCACGACGAAAACTCGTGGTCCCTCGGCGGGACCGCTGGCAACGCCGGGTTGTTCGGCACCGCAGCCGACGTCGCCCGCTTCGGCGAGCTGCTGCGGCAGGGCGGCGCCGTCGACGGGGTCCGCGTCCTACGCCCGGAGACCGTGGCGGAGATGACCCGCGATCAGCTACCACCGGCCATCGACCCGGGCTTCCGCCACGGCCTCGGCGTACGTATCGGCGACCCGCACTGGATGGGCACGCTGGCGGCGGACGGGGCCTTCGGCCACACGGGCTTCACCGGCACATCCCTCCTGGTCGACCCCAGCCGGGACCTCGTGGTGGTCCTGCTCACGAACCGCGTACACCCCAGCCGGGAATGGTCGGACATCGCGGAGATCCGACGGGCCGTGGCGGAGTTCGCCGCCCCACCCGTATGCCGAGGTTGAGTCGCCGCGCAGGGGTTCTCGGTGTGCGCACTGCAGGAGTCGGTGGAGTCGGGTAGGCGCCCGCCGCTGGATCAACTGATTATCTCCGGTGCGGTCGCAACCAGCCAGCCACCCGGAAGACAGTCCAAACTGGATCTCGCCTACACTCCGCCCGGTGATCAACAAGAGAAGATCGGCGGTCGTCCTCATCGGACTGCTGGCGGCGACCGCGTTGACTGGTCCGGCGCCCGCTCTCGCGGACGAGGAGACACCGGTTGAACCGCCGAAGGTGGAGCTGGTGCTCGACGTCAGCGGCTCGATGCGGGCCAAGGATATCGACGGGCGCAGCCGGATCTCCGTGGCCCAGCAGGCGTTCAACGAGGTGGTCGATGCGCTGCCCGAAGAGACCCAGCTCGGCATCCGGGTCCTCGGCGCGACCTACCGGGGCAAGGACAAGAAGCAGGGCTGCCTGGACACCCAGCAGATCGTGCCGGTCGGTCGGGTCGACCGGGTGCAGGCCAAGGCCGCGGTGGCGACTCTGCGGCCGACCGGGTTCACCCCGGTCGGGTTGGCCCTACGCTCGGCCGCCCAGGATCTCGGCACCGGCACGACCGCCCGACGGATCGTGCTGATCACCGACGGTGAGGACACCTGCGCGCCACCGGACCCCTGTGAGGTGGCCCGGGAGCTGGCCGCCCAGGGTACGAAGTTGGTGGTCGACACGCTTGGCCTGGCCCCGGACGAGAAGGTGCGCCGGCAGCTGCTCTGCATCGCGGCGGCCACCGGGGGCACGTACACCGCCGCGCAGAGCGCTGACGAGTTGACCAGTCGGATCAAGCAGCTGGTCGACCGGGCGAAGGACACCTACACGGCGTCCCCGACGGTAATCGCCGGCACGTCGGCGTGCGCCGACGCACCGCTGCTGGGTCCCGGCGTGTACAGCGACCGGGAGGCGTTCTCGGAACACCGGTGGTATCGGGTGCCGGTGCGCCCCGGGCAGGAACTGCGCGCCTCGGTCAGCGTGGCGCTGGACCGGCCGGTCAACCGCGACTATGGGGTGCTGTTGCGGGCCACCGCCAGCGACGGCCGGGAACTGGTCCGCGGGGTCGACGCGGGCAGCGGCCGTACCGACGTGGTCTCCGCCGGCCTGCGCTGGTCGGCGGGCGAGCAGCGGGCGGACGGGGCACCCCCGACGCCGGAGGCCACGATCTTCCCGGCCACCACAGTCTGCCTGGTGGTCAGCAACGCCCTCGCGCCGCAGCCGGGCACCGACGCGACACCCGGCATGCCGGTCGAGCTGACCGTGGACGTGGTCGCGTCCTCCCCCGCCCCGACCGCCCCCGACCTCGGCCGGGGCTGGGTGCTACTGCTGCTGCTGGCCGTGGCCGGCCTGCTCACCGGACTGCTTACCGGCCTGCTCACCCGCTGGTGGGTGGCCACCTGGAGGGAGAAGTGATGAGCACCCCGACGATCCGGAGCGGTGCCGCGCTGGCCGCCGCCGGCCTGGCCCTGTTGGCAGCCCCCGCCCCGGTCCAGGCCGCGCCCACGCCCTCGCCGGGCGCAACCCCGGTCACCCGAGCCGGAACCTCCTTCCTGACCGCCGCCGGCATCGCCGCCGACCAGCCGGTCCAGGTCGACGCCTCCACCGGCGACTTTCTGTACTGGTCGTTCCCGGCCGTGGCCGGTGAACGGCACGAGCTCACCGCCACCGTGTCGTTCCCGAAGTCGCGCAGCGGCGCGTCGATCTGGACGGTGGAGGTCTTCGACGGCCTCCGGCGACGCCAGTCCTGCACGGCCGGCGCGCAGACGCCTACGGCCGACGCCTCCGCCGACAGCGTGTCGCTCGGCTGCACGCTGCGGCAGGTGCGGTCCTGGGCCGAGCCCTGGTCGGCCGACCCGTTGCCCGGGACGTACTACGTCCGACTGTCCGTGACCGAGCTGCCGGAGGCTGACCTCGGTCTCCCGATCGAGGTGGAGTTGCAGGTCAGCGCGGACCGGCAGGACTCCCGCGACGACGGCGAGCTGAAGGCGCCACTGGTGCCGCACACGAAGGCCGGCACGATACTCAACGCCGAACCGGTGGCACAAGCGGCGGAGGAGGACGAGAGCGGGTACCTCGACTGGTTGCCCGACCTCGGCTCGCGTTGGATCTGGAGCACCATGGGCGGCGTACTCGCCGCCGCGGCCGGCGTCGTCGGCTTCGCTCTCACCCGCCGGCCCCGCCGGCCGTGACCGGTGCCGGTGGCCGCCCCCCGCGCGGGCGGCCACCGGTCGGTACCGGAGACGATTGGAGGACGGAGCAGCGAACCGATGAGCCCTCGCTCGAGCCGCATCCGTTGCTGGTTGTCGTGGACGGCGGCACCGGAGACCGCTGTCTGCGACAGTCGATCCGGAGGAGCGGCCGGCGGGCGACTTACGAATCGGAGCCGCTTTGCCCCGGCACTCAATCGCCGAACGAAAACCGCGGAGACGCTCGGCGCGGGGTGCGGGAGCCCGACGCCGTTGTGGGCACAAGCGAACGCTAGTCACTAGAGAGTGCCGATGAGTACGGCGTCGGTCGACTGGAGGCGGATCTGGCTGATGTCGGCCACCGCCAGCCGGAGCCGGTATCCGATCGTTCCCGTGCCGTTGACGACCTGGCACGTGCCGACCGGGTGCGCGGCGCCGGCGCGGTCGACGGCGAGGGCCCGGTACGCGCCGTCCGCCGGCGCGGCGGTGACGGTCACCAGCAGCCAGGACGGGTTTCCCTGATAGAGGAAGACGGTGCCGGCCGGTCGTGCGTCCGCGGTGGTCAGGGCGACCGCCTTGAGGTAGCGCCCGTTGGCGACGGCGAGGGTCTGCCGGTACTGGTCGGCGAGACGCCGGTCCTCCGCCGTACGCGCCTGGACGAACAGTGCTCCGCCGCCGGCGGCGACCAGCACCGAGACCGCGAACGCCAGGGCCGCCGCGACTCGTCGACGGGCCAGGAACCGCCGCCGGGATGGCGGTGCGGGAGCCGCGTCCAGCCGGGCGAGCACCCTGCTCTCGAACCGCGGCGGGGGATCGACGGAGGGCGCGAGCAGCAGGACCGCATCGGCGGCCGTGGTCAACTGGCTGAGTTCCCGGCGGCAGTCACGGCACTGCGCGACGTGGGCCAGCGCCCAGGCCCGGTCGTCCCCGGCGGCCACGCCAGCGGCGAGTTCCGGGAGCAGGGCGTGCACCTCCCGACACGGCGGCAGCTCACTCATCGCGTACCTCGAAATGATCGCGCAGCCGGGACATGCCCAGCCTGATCCTCGTCTTGACAGTGCCCAGCGGCACGCCCTGCAACTCGGCGATCTCCTTCGCCGTGAGTCCGTTGAAGATCGCCAGCACGACGGCGGAGGCTTGTTCGGGTGGCAGCCCGTGCAGGGCGACGCGGACACGGTCGGCGTCAGCAACCTCGTCGGACGGTTCGGTGGTGGCAGTTCCGGTAGCGGTGAGCAGCGCCACCATCACCTCCGGCTCGTAGGGGAGATCGCGGCGCAACCGAATGGCGTCGATGGCCGCGTTCCGGGTGATGGACAGCAGCCACGGCAGAACGGCACCCCGCCGGGGATCGTAGCCGCCGGCGTACCGCCAGGCCCGCACGAACGCCTCCTGTGCGACATCCTCGGCGGTGGCCGAGACTCCGACGATGCTCACCGCCAGGCCGAAGACGCGGGCCTGGAAGCGGCGCACGAAGCTCGCCGTGTACTGCGGGTCGCCGGCGGCCATCCCGGCGACCAGCGCCTCGTCACTGACACCCACGTCCAGTACTACGCACGGCGGGTCGGTGCGGGATCTCTGCTGCGCGATAGATCCCGCAACAGGTCGACACAGGTAGTACCGGCATGAGACCCAAGACCGCGGCATGCGCCGCACTGCTGGCCACGCTGACCGCCTGCACCGGGACGAACGCCGCGACCGAGGGCGATGGCGGCGGACCGTCCGTCATCGTCGTCGAGCCCGCGAGCGGCGCCACCGTGCCCACCCCGTTCACCGTCAAGATCGACAGCAACGTGCCGCTCGGCCCCAGCGAGTCCGGCCAGCACCACGTACACATCTGGTTCGACGACAACGAATCCGACTACCTCATCGTCGAGTCGGACACCGTTCAGATCACCGCCGCGCCTGCCGGGCAGCACACGATGCACGTGTCGCTGCGCAACGCCAACCACTCGCCGGCCGGGGCCGAGGCCACCACGCCGATCACCGTCGGCGGCGGAGGACCGGTGCCCTCGTCCAGTGCCGGGGGCGATGGCGCTTCGCCGACGTCCGCCGGCACCGACCCGTACAGCTACTGACGGCATGGCTCGCGGCCCGGCCACCGTTCGGCGTTACTCCCGCGCCACCCGGTGGTTTCACGCACTCACCTACCTCACCGTGCTGATCGCACTGGGCACCGGCTGGTGGCTGGTCGCCGGGCGGGAAGGGCAGCCCAGCGTCGCCGCCCGGCTGACCGGGATCGCCGACACCAGCCTGCACCGGTACGCCGGCTGGGGGCTCGCGGCACTCGCCGCGACCGCGCTGACGCTCGGGGTACGGGCCACCCGTACCTTCGTCCGCGAGTCGCTGCGCTACGACCGCGGAGACCTGCGGTGGTTCACGCGCTGGCCGGCCGGGCTCGTGACCGGCCGGTTCGCCCGGCACGAGGGCCACTTCGACCCGGGACAGCGCGTCGCGAACCTGCTGATGGTCGGCCTGCTCGCCGCCCTGATCGGCAGCGGCATCGGGCTGGTGGTCGTCACCGGTGGTCTCTGGTTCGTCTGGCTGCAACGGGTGCACCGCTGGGCCACGTACCTCATCACGCCGATCCTCATCGGACACAGCGTGATCGCCGCCGGCCTGCCGCCCGGATACCGCGGCGTCTCCCGCGCCATGCACCTCGGTGGCCGGCTGCCGCTACGCGTCGCCGAACGGATCTGGCCGGGCTGGCTCGAGCGGCAACGCGGAGCAGACCATGACAGATGAGCCGCCATGCACCTACACGACAGCGATCGCCGCGCTGCTCCTCGGCGCTCTCGGCCCGCGCGAACGGCAGGACCTCGAAGCCCACCTACGGCAGTGCCCGACGTGCCTGGGGGAACTCGTCCTCCTCGCGCCGCTGCCCGGCCTGCTGCACCGAGCCGCGCCCCCTGGCTCGTGCCCCCGACGGGATCCGTGAACGACGGGCCAGGAGGCCGCGAGGCCGGTCCGGCGACCCCGGTCAGGGACGAGCCGGGGTCGAGCAGCGGAGATCAGCGGCGGGCCGGGATACGCTGGCCACCTACCTGACCGGGCTGGCCGCGATCCGGGCGCAGGACACAACCTAGGTACGGTGATCAGATCGTGTTCTCGTCGCGTCGCCGAGTCCTGACCGCCGTGGCGGTCGCCGCCGTCACCGCGGTCGCGGCGCTGGTCGCCGTACTCCAGCTCACCGGCGACCGGCCCGAGGAACCGGCCGCCACCCGGGTCGTCCAGCCGGGCGCGCCGGGGCAGGCCGGCCGTACGCTCTCCCCGGCCGAGCAGGCCCAACTGCCCCCGCCGCCGGCGCACACCGCCGCCGACACCCAGTTCATGCAGCGGATGATCGCGCACCACGCGCAGGCGCTGGAGATGACCGCGCTCGTCCCGGACCGCGCGGACAGTCAGGAGGTGTCGCTGCTCGCCCAGCGGATCGAGACGTCGCAGCGCGACGAGATCGCGCAGATGCAGCGGTGGCTCACCGAACGCGGCGAGCAGGTCCCCGGGCCGCACGCGCAACACGCCGGGCACGACGCGGTGATGCCGGGGATGCTCACCCCGGAGCAGCTCGGCCGGTTGGGGCGGGCCCGCGGCGCGGAGTTCGACCGGCTCTTCCTCGACCTCATGATCCGGCACCACAACGGTGCACTGACCATGGTGGAGCAGCTCTACGCGGCGGGCGGTGGGCTGGCGATCTCGGCCTCGACCTGCTGTTCCTTGTCGATCAGCCGGGCGTAGCTCATCGCCTTGTGCTTGGAGGCGTTCGCCTCCAGCTTGGTGCCGTCCAGCGCGGATCCGGGAGATCGACCGGTAGTCAGAACCCTGACCCGCCGCCAGGTAGCGAAACGCCACCGTCCACGCACTTGCGCTCGACCGCCCTTGATGAACGCACCACCGGTGGCGTAGCCGTAGATCAGCGCACCATCGGCCGCGGGTCGTACGGCGGGAACCCGCGCTTGTCGGTGTAGGAGGCCAGGATCGGACCCAGATCCAGCACCTCGTCGACCAGATCGGCGACGAACCGAGCCAGGTGCCCCTCGGGCAGCCACTCGTCCAGCGACGGCGGCATCAGGTAGACCTGATGCGGATCGAACATCCCGAACCGCTTGTCCACAGCGATCTTCGGCCCGGATACCGGCGCCACCGTGAACAAGCCGTCGTCTGCGCTATACCGCATCCTCGCCCACCGGGCGATCACCGCCTGGACGCGACACCACTACCATCTGCCCGGTGACCGACGACTTCTACTGCGAGCAGGCACTCAACGGCAAGACCCCGATCCAGGTCGTGGCCGAGACCGCCCACGTGCTCGCCTTCCACCACACCCGGCCCTTCTGGCCCGTCCATATCGTCGTCGTTCCCAAACGCCATATCCCGTCGCTGGTGGACCTGGGTGACGCCGACATCTCCGAGGTCCATCAAGTCCTGGCCGTCGTCCGCGATATCGCGACACAGGTCACCGCCGAACACGGCGCAGCTCGCGTCCTGACCAATCTCGGTGCCTACCAGGACTCCAAGCACCTGCACTTCCACGTGAACAGCGGCGAGCCGTTGCGTCACGACTGATGAACACCACCGCCAGCGCGATCATTACTGACCCACGCTCCTTGCGGCACCGGCCCCCACTGACTCCCGTCGCAGGCCGCGCCGCGTCACGGGCCGCCACTGACGCCCTTGGGCGGAGCCGCGCAGCGGGCCGTCGCTGACGCCCGGTGCGCGAGGCCACCACTGGCCGCCGGACAGCGTCGGGGGCGTGTCCTGCCAAGGCTTCGGCAGGACACGCCCCCGCCTGGCGATCCTCAGTGTGCGTCAGTCGAGACCGGCGCACTGGCCGGTGGCCTGCCCCTGCACCGTGTTGGCCGCACCGAGGTTGATCGGCGCCGGCGAGTTGCCGGTGCAGGCGAGCGGGCCGCGCACCGTGCTGTCGGCGATGATCGGCTCGACCGTTCCGGTGCCGCCGGTCAGCACGGCCGGCCCGTGGATCTCGGTGTCCACGATGGCGGCGCTGCCCGTCGTACCGGTGACGCTCACCGGCCCGCGCACGGTGCTGTGGTAGAGGTGCACCGCCGCCGCATTCGACGCCGACACCGGGCCGGAGATCGACGAGTCGATGGCGAGCAGCGTGGCACCCGGGCGGACCGTGACCGGCCCGGAGACGGTCGCCCCGATCAGGCAGGTGACGCCGGTGACCGTCAGCGGCCCGTTGTGCCGGTTCGCGACGGTCGTGGTGCAGGTCCGGAGCAGCTGGTCGAAGCGGGCCCGGGCCACCGCGAAGCTCGGCGCCCAACTGATCCTGGTCTGCAACTGGGCGTTTAACTGGGGCAGCTGCACCTCACAGGCCGCTTCGAATCCCGATCCGCTGGTCACGCCGGGTACCATGCCTGCTCCGGACGGCGGTCGGCATGCGGTGCCGACTCGGCCTACCGAGGTCCTACTCCATCAGGCGTTCGCGTGGGTCGTCGCATCGCCTCGCTGGCGCGGGGGTGCGACGAGTCTCCGGAGCGGCAGGGCGATGAGCAGGGCGACCGCGACCAGGAGGCCGCTGACCCACACCGGGCCGAGGTTTCCAGCGCCGTCCCCGAGGGTCGCTGCCGCGACGACGGGGCCGCCTGCGGCACCGATGTTGAGCGCGGCGGTCGCATACGATCCGCCCATGGTGGGTGCGCCGGCTGCCTCGTAGAGCACCCTGGCGATCAGCGTGCTGCCCACCGCGAAGGAGAGCGTGCCCTGCACGAACACGAGGGACAGAAGCGCCACCGGCTGGGCGGCCAGGGTCGCCATCGCGACCCAGCCGAGCAGCAGCGAGGGACCGCCGATTGCGATCACCATGCCGGGACGCTGATCGGAGAGCCGTCCCGCGACGCTCACGCCGACGAAGGACCCGATCCCGAAGAGCACCAGCACGACCGAGACCCACAGCGCGCCCAGGTCGGCCGTGCCGGTCACGATGGGTGCCAGGAAGGTGAACGTGGCGAAGGTGGCGGCGTTGACGAGGGCGCCGAGCAGCATGACCAGGGCCAGCCTGGGCATCCCGAGTTGGGCGATCTCGCCCCGCAGCGATGAACCGGCCGGAGTGCCCCGAGGGGTCTGTCCGGCACGTGCCGGGATGCCCCTCAGCACGCCGAAGGCGGCGGGAAGGCAGAGCAGCGCGACCGCCCAGAAGGTTGCCCGCCAACCGAGCATCGTGCCGAGCACCGCACCGCCGGGAACTCCTGCGATGGTGGCCATCGTCGTACCCGAGAGCAGCACCGCCAGCGCGCGCCCTTTCTGGTCGGTGGCGACGAGCGTGGCCGCCGTGCTCAGCGCCACCGCCAGGAAGCCCGCGTTGGCCAGGGCGGCGATCACCCGGGTGACGAGCAGGACCGCGAAACTCGTCGTGCTGGCGCCCACGACGTGGGCCACGGCGAAGGCCAGCACGAAGCCCAGCAGGCTGGCCCGGGCAGGCCACCAGCGTGCCAGCGCCGCCATCAGCGGCGCGCCGACGATCATCCCGACAGCGAACGCCGAGGTCAGCAGCCCGGCGGCACCGACCGACACGTCGAGGCTGGTCGCGATGTCCGGCACCAGGCCGGCGAGCATGAACTCCGAGGTGCCCATGGCGAAGACCGCCACGGCAAGCAGGTAGAGCGGCAGAGGCATCAGGAACTCCGTGGTGAGAGAGAACGAGGAAACGTCTCGTCACCGCGGCCAGCGCCCATGGGTGCACGCAGATGTCCCAGACAGCGAAGACTGCTGGGAGGCGAACGAGGGAACTCAGTGGTTCAGGGGGCTGACGGCGTGACCGAAAGCCCCCACCGTGGCTGCCTCAGGGCTCGACATGGCGCACACCCTACTCAAGCCCACCGCTCGTCACGCAACTGGATTCGGTGTCGTCGCCCTGTTGCCGCGAAGAAACGAGGGTCTGCGCCAGATCGATCGCGTCACGTATCGTCGCCCGATGGCCCTGCGGTTCCTGGCGCAGCTCCGTCCCGTGATCGTCGTGGGCGGGCAGGCGCTCGCCTGGCTGCTGCTCGCCCTCGACGCCCGGCGGGAATGGAGCGCGGGCGGGCTCGTCGTGCTCGTCCTGCTGCTCGGCGCGCTCGCCGCCATACCGGCGGCGTTCGCCGGCTCGCCAAGATTCCGGCTGACCGCCCTGGCGACACAGACCATCGGGGCCGGCGTCATCGCGCTGGCCCTGCACGACACGCCCGACAAGCGGGCCCTGTGGGCGTACGCCGTGGCGGCTCTCGCGGCGGTGGCGCTGCCGCCCGGCCGGCCGGCGCTCGGCCGGCCGACCGTGATCGGTCTGGGGTTGGCCCTCGTGCTCACCATCGGCGTGTCGGCTCCCGCGCTGGCGTGGGGTGGCACGCAGCCGGACGCGGTGGTGTGCCTGCGGTCGGGCGAGCCCGCCTGGAACCTGGTGCGGGAGAGCCACCGTTTCGATCCGAATCGCGTCATCGCCGGCTTCGGGCACGACGGGCCGCAGGCGGCGTGCCTGGAGGTGCTGTTCGATCCCGGTGCCACCACCGACGACGCCGCCGACGTCGTACGCCGCTACTGACGCCCGGAAGTGTCGGGTAGCGCTATGCCCGGACCCAGCGGTTCACCAGGGACACTACAGCTGCCTGCTGGGACTGGATGGTCTCCAGGTCGGGGAAGGTAACGACGCCCCGGTCGGGTGCCAGCCAGGTCACCAGCCCGGTGGAATCGTGGAAGGTGAAATCGGCAACGTCCGATCGGACCTTCGCGCCGCGGTGGAAGATGAGTTGCAGGCGATCAGCGGGGCGAAGCCGGAAGGTGACGCGGTCATCTCCGTTGTATCGGAAGCTCGGGGCGTTCCACTTCACATGCTCCGAGATGTCAGCGTTCGACGCCAGGATTGCCGATCTCAACTCCTCGACACCGGCTCTCAGCGGGTGATCGAGAGTGGCCATGAACGCGTCAACCTCGCCAGACCTGTTCGGCACCTGCCACGTCCTTCCGAATGTCCGCGAAGAATGAAAGATCATCAGTCTGACACCTTTGGCTGCCATCAGTCTGTTTCGGCCCGCACTGAGGTTCCCCCCGGGATGTGGACACCGGGTTATGCCGCGATCTGTTGCAGCGTAGTCGGTTGCAGGGTTTGTTCGTAGTTGGCGGGGCTGAGGTAGCCGAGTGCGGAGTGGCGGCGTCGGTGGTTGTAGAAGGCGATCCAGCGGAAGACGTCGCGGCGGGCGTCGGCTTCGCTGGTCCAGGTGCGGCGGTCGACGTCGAGTTCCCGCTTGAGGGTGGCGAAGAACGCCTCGGCCAGGGCGTTGTCATACGACGAGCCGGTGCGCCCCATCGAGCGGCGGACACCGTGGCGGCGGCAGGCGTCGGCGAAGTCGCCGCTGCCGTATTGGGCGCCCCTGTCCGAGTGGAAGATCACGCCGTCGACCCGGCCGCCGCGGGCGGCGACCGCGGCGTCCAGGGCGTCGATGACCAGGCCGGTGCGCATGTGGATGTTGATCGACCAGCCGATCAGCCGTCGGGTGGCGATGTCGATGACGGTGGCCAGATACAACCAGCCGGCACCGACGCGCAGGTAGGTGATGTCGCCGCACCACCGCTGGTCCGGTGCGGTGGCGGTGAAGTCCCGGCCGATCAGGTCCGGCGCCGGCGGGACGGCAGGATCCGGGATCGTGGTCCGTTTGCGGCGGCGCAGGTGCCGACCCACGACATCCCGTTGCCGCATGATCCGCTCGACCCGTTTGCGGTTGACCCGCACACCCCGCTCGTGCAGCTCGACGGTCACCCGAGGGGATCCGTAGGTGCCACCGGAGTCGGCGTGAATCCTGGTGATTTGCTCGGCGAGGGCATCCTCGTCGGCGGCGCGAGCCTGCCGGGCCGGCTCGCTTGCCGTCCAGCGGTAGAACCCGGAGCGGGACACCGCCAGGATCCGGCACAGCCGCTTGACGCCGAACGTGGCACGGTGGGCGGAGATGAACCGGAAGCGGCTGGTCACCGATCCATCTCCTTCGCGAAATAGGCGGCTGCCTTGCGCAGGATCTCCTTCTCCTGCCGCAACTCCGCGTTCTCACGCCGCAGGCGGGCGATCTCGGCGTCCTTGTCGGCCACCGACAGCCCGTCCCCACCCGAGACGGGCTCGGCGGCCTTGGTCTGGCGTTCGGCGGCGCGGACCCAGTTGCGCAGCGTCTCGTGACTCATCCCGAGCTCACGCGCCACCTGGTTGATAGGCCGCTGCGACGAACGGACCAGGTCAACCGCGTCACGCCGGAACTCTTCCGTGTACTTCGATGGACGCCCCAACGGGGACACCCCTTCCTCTGGACCAACATCCAGTCTCAGGGTGTCCACATCTCAGGGGGAAGCCCAGCACCTCGCATCGAACTGGCGTCGCGCGTTCAGGCCCAGCCCTCCTGAGCCAGCCGGATGCCCAACTGGAGACGGTTGTGGACGCCGTACGCCTGCATGATTGCCTGCACCCGACGCTGCGTCGTCCGTTCCGCGAGGTTGAGCTGGCGCCCGATCGCCTTGTCGGTCAGGCCGGCGACCAGCAGCCGCACCACGTTCTGCTCCAGCGGATCCAGCCGCGGCCCGGTCCGCAGCGACCCGGGCGTCGGGCCGGCGACGAGCGGGGTGGCCTGCTGCCAGAGCGTCTCGAAGAGCAGGTGCAGCGAGTCCAACAGGGACGAGGGGTGGATGACGGCGGCGGCGGTGATCGCCTCCGGTGCCGTCTCCAACGGCAGCATCGCGATGCGGCGGTCACCGATCACCATCTTCAGCGGCAGCCCCGGGATCACCCGGGCGACCTCCCCGGCGGCGACCAGGCCACGAATCGCCTCGTACTTGCCGGGAGTCTCCAGCGCGCTCCGGTCGTAGAGGCAGCGATAGCTGGTCACTCCCTCGGTCAGTAGTTGGGTCTCCAGCGGGTTGCCCAGGTGCTCCGCCGCGTACGGTGGGGTGTCGATGATGAGGACTTCCGTCGTGGAGGTCCGCTGGATCTGCTCGAAGCGTTGCAGGGTCGCCTGCCGCCCCACCACGACCTCGATGATCCCGGCCGGCACCGTGGCACGTCCGGCCCGCCGCCACCGCTCGGTCAGCTCACCGGCGAGGGCCCGGGCCTTCGCGATCTCCTGCTCGCGTACCCGGCTCAGGTTGTCGAGCGCGACGTCGGGGGCGACCGCGGCGTGCCGGACCGGGTGCCCCGCCAGCGTGGTGACCAGCCCTTTCGCCTCCAGCGAGGTGAGGACGGCGGCCGGGGAGTCACCCGACGTGGACCGCCAGTCTTCACCGACGTCATCGGCGGTCGCGGCGGGTCGGTCGACCAGCAGCAGATACATTGCGCACTCGTCCGCCGACAGACCCAGGGCGCGCAGGTCCACCTCCACCATCCCTTCGTGGCGTGTTCCCGTCGTTGGCAGGAGTACGCCACCGCGGATGCTAGCGGCCCGTGCGACACCGCTGCGATGATCCTCGGACTCGCAAGGGTCGTACCTGCACGAGGGGGATGCGGATGCCACGGGGTCTGTTCGGTGTGGCCGGAGCGGGGCGCACCTGGACGAGAGCGTTCACGGTGGCCGTGGCCGCGAGCGTCGTGGCGGGCGTGGTTGCGCCACCGCTGGCTGCCGCCCACGACCCGGCGGCGTCCGTCGGTCCGGCACCGTCGTCGGGCACCGTCACCACGGTGGGCACAGTCGTGCTGATCACCGGCGATCGGGTCGCGGTGGCCCGGGACCGGGACGGCAGCTACCTGGCGACGCTGCTGCCCGGCGACGACGGGACCCGTGCCAACGTCACGGTGGTGCGGCACGACGCGGATGTGTACGTCATTCCGACGGAGGCCCAGTCGTACATCGCGGCCGGCTCCCTCGACCGCGAGCTGTTCAACGTCACCGGCCTGCTCGGCGTGCTGTCCGGGCAGGACGCTGTGCCCCTCATCGTCGAGTACGACGAGGGCCCCGGCGTCGGAACCCTGGCGAGCCGCCGGCCGCCGGCGCACAGTAAGCGGACGGCTGCCCTGGAGAGCATCGACGCGCTGGCGGTCACGGTCTCCACCGCGGAGGCGGCCCGGTTCTGGTCCGGGATCAAGCGCACCCTGCCCACGGGCACGCAACGCTCGACCGGCGGGATCAGCAAGGTCTGGCTCGACCCGGTGCTCAAGCCTGACCTGGCCGAGAGCGTGCGCCAGATCGGCGCGCCGACAGCGTGGACGGCCGGCTTCGACGGCACCGGAGCGCGGGTGGCGGTGCTCGACACGGGATACGACCCGACACACCCAGACCTGGCCGGACAGGTCGTGCGCTCTGCCGACTTCAGCGGCACCGGGATCACCGACGGGCACGGCCACGGCACCCACGTGGCGTCCACGGTGGCGGGCACCGGCGCGGCCTCCGGTGGCAGGTACGTCGGGGTCGCACCCGGAGCCGACCTGCTGGTCGGCAAGGTGATGACCAACGAAGGCTCGGGCATGGGCTCGTGGCTGATCGATGGCATGGAGTGGGCGGTGGCCAACGGGGCCACCGTGGTCAACATGAGCCTCTCCACCGAGGTCACCGACGGCACCGACCCGATGAGCCAGGCGGTCAACGAGCTGAGTGCAAGCTCCGACACCCTGTTCGTCGCGACATCCGGCAACACCGGACCGGACGAGCTGACGGCACGGGCGCCGGGCAACGCGGACGCGGCATTGTCGGTCGCCGCCGTGGACAGGTCCGATTCGCCCGCCTCCTTCTCGAGCCGGGGCCCCCGGGCCGGCGACTACGCGGTCAAGCCCGACATCGCCGGCCCGGGGGTCGGCATCGTGGCCGCCCGGGCCGAAGGCACCACCCTGGGCACCCCGGTCGGGGAGCGGTACGTGACGGCCTCCGGCACCTCGATGGCCGCCCCGCACGTGGCCGGAGCGGCGGCGATCGTGAAGCAGCGCCACCCGGAATGGGATGGTGAGCAGATCAAGGCCGCTTTGATGGGCTCGTCGGCGAGTGTCGCCGGAGCGAGCGTGTACGACGTCGGTGCCGGCCGTGTGGATGTCGCCCGCGCGGTGGCCCAACCGGTCACGGCCAGCCCGGGCTCGGTCAGCTTCGGCAGGTACGCCTGGTCCGAGGAGGACCGGGACGACGTCACCAGGACGATCGTCTACCGCAACTCCGGCGACCGGGCGCTCACCCTGGGTCTGACCATCGAGGCCGCCACGACCACCGGCGCACCCGCCCCGGCGGGCATGTTCACCACGGACGCCTCGACCGTGACGGTACCGGCCGGCGGAAGCGCCGAGGTCCGGCTGACCCTGGACCCCGACCTGGGCGACACCGGGCTGTACGGCGGCCAGGTCCGGGCCACCGCCGAGGACGGCACGACGGTGCACACCAGCCTCGGGGTGTTCAAGGAGCCCAGGATGGTTGAGCTGGTCGTCGAGGGCATCGCCCAGGACGGCTCGGCGGCCGCCGGCGGTAGCTCGGTCGACCTGTGGAACCTGGACACCGGCCGGTGGACCAGCGGAATCTTCGGCGGCAAGGGCGGCGCCGGACCGGCGGTCTTCTCCGTCCCAGTCGGAACCTACAGCCTGACGAGCTTCCTCTGGACGATGGACGACGCCGGGGCGTTCGGCCGGGAGATCGCCATGGTCAGCAAACCGGAGATCACCCTGACCGAGGACACCCGCATCGTGCTCGACGGGCGCACCGGACAGCGGCTGGATCCGGTGACCCCGCAGCCCAGTGAGGCCCGCCAGATCACGATCGGCTACCACCGCGCCTCGGGGCGGCACAGCTTCGCCGTGCACTACCTGTTGGACAGATACGTGGATGCCGCGTACGCCACGGAGACCGAGCCCGTGACGCGCGGCGAGTTCGAGCTCTCCTCCCACTGGGAGCTGTACGCGCCGGAGTTCACCATGAAGCTGGCCGGTGTGCCCGCGACGCTGGAGGCGGAATACAGCATCGGGTCGCGGCGGATCGACGGGCACCGGACCTACGATCTGGTCGACGCCGGACGGGCAACGCCGCAGGACGTCGCCGGGCGCGACCTGAGCGGCAAGCTGGCGGTCATCGAGCGCTCCGACGCCGTCAGCGTCGCCGAGCAGGTCCGCACGGTCGGCGACGCGGGTGCGGCGGCGGCGATCGTCTACCACGACCGGCCGGGCTTCCTGCTGGCGGCCGTGCCGACCACCTCGCCGATCCCGTCGTTCACCATCGAGCAGGCACCGGGCCGGGACCTGCTGACCCGACTCTCGGCCGGTCCCGCCAAGCTTCAGATCGCCGGTACCCCGGACAGCCCGTACGTCTACGACCTGTTCCCCTACCACACCGGCCACGTCCCGGCGGCGATCGATCGGACGGTCGAGCACCTGTCGCTGGCCCGGACGGCGGCGAGCTACCACGCCTCGGGCGCGCCGCAGCGCGGCGCGGAGGTGCTGTTCCCGCGCCGGCCGTACGACAGCTTCGTCCTGCGGAAGGCGCAGGAAATCGCGGTCCCGTCGGCGCGGACCGAGTGGGCCAGCCCGGGCGAGGTGGTGTGGCGCCCGATGACCTGGCACACCGTGACCCAGGACGGCGGCCTGATCGGGTCACCCCGGTCCTACACTGCCGGCCAGAAGCGCACCGAGGACTGGTTCCGCCCGGTCGTGCGGCCCGGCGTCCCAGCGGTCGGTGACGGGGACGACGCGCGGTGGGGCATCCCCGGCTACCGCAGCGGTGACCAGTTCACCATCCAGATCCGCAGCCTGCTGGACAGCGGCGAGCACTACTCCGAGCGGGCCGGTGACTCGGAGTCCCGGCTCTACCGCGACGGCGAGCTCGTGGCCGAGCGGGCCGGCCTGGAGGGCACCTGGCCAGCGTCGGCCGAGCACGCCCGGTACCGCCTCGAACTCGACGTACGCCAGTCCGAGCCCTGGTGGCAGCACTCCACCAGCAGCCACACGGCGTGGGGATTCACGTCCAGCCGTCCGGCCGGCGGCCAGCAGCTGCTGGATCTGCTGCAAATCGACTACGACGTGCCGACCGATCTCAACGGCGACGTCGCGGCCGGCGAACCCACCGAGGTCGGCCTACGCGTCTACCCCCAGGCCCGCCGAGACCAACCAGCGGACGTGTCGCTACGGGTGTGGGCCTCCCACGACGCGGGCGGGACGTGGCGGGAGGTCGGCAAGGTCAAGGCCGCCGGCGACGGGTCGTTCGTCGCCACCGTCGCGCACCCGAAGGGTACGGAGACGGTGAGCCTGCGGGTGGTGGCCACCGGCGGCGATGGCGCCTCCATCGACCAGACCGTGATCCGGGCGTTCGGCGTGGCCGGTTCGTAGCCTGTATCGGAGCGCGGCGGTAAGCTGCGGGCGTTCCGGCCAGGCCGGACCGCAGTTGCACCGCCAGGCCGCGCGACGCCCTCGGGACGAAGCATTCGCCACCGACACGAACAGGGCACGCTGGCGACCGTCAGGGGGTGGGTGCCGGGGTGACCGCGCCCAGGGCGCTGCCGAAGAACACCAGGAACGTGAAGGCGATCATCGGGCCGACGAAGACGTAGCCCATGACCAGACCGGCGACCGCCATGCCGTGGCCGGACCTGGTGCCGTCCCGGGTTTCCCGCAGGGCGAGGTGGCCGAGGACGACGGCGAGGATGCACGGCAGGCCGAACAGGCACCAGCCGCCGAGCACGCCGAGGATCCCGAGCACCATCGACGCCGTCGCCATGCCCGAGGTGAGCGGCGGCTGCACCGCCGCCCGCTGCGCCGCCGGCGGGTAATCGCCGGGCCGGTAGGGCGCGACGGAGACCGGCGGATACGGGCCGGGCACACCCGACACCTGGTACGGGCCGGGCACAGCGGACACCGGCGGGTACGGCCCCGGCACGGCGGAGATCGGCGGCTGCGGCTGGTAGGGGTCGTGGCCAGGCTGTGGGTAGGTCATCCTCCGGATTCCGTTCTTCCGTCGAGTCGGGTGAGCAGGGCGCTCACCTCGGTGTGCAGGCGACGAAGTTCCGCAGCGGTGGGTGCCAGCTCGTAGCAGTGGTGGTGCGCGGCGGCGGAGAGCGTCGCCCAGGCGAACGCCACCCGCCGGGCGGTCTCCGTGCCCGGGCCGAGCCGGCCGCGCAGCATCAGCTGCTTGGCGCGGCCCTGCCGGCAGGCGGCCACGGTCGGCTTGACCCGCCGCCAGTAGCTGTCGATGCCGCCTTCGAGGGCGAGCCGGATCAGGCAGGCGCAGGCCCGCGGCCACCAGCCGGCCGTCAGCGCGGCGGCGCCGAGCGCACCGGCGCCGCGCAGCAGTTGGTCGGCCGCCGCCAGGCAGCGCTGTGGGGTCGGCGCGGTCACGACAGCGCCGCCGTGAGCAGGCGGGCGTCCGCGACCAGTCCGGGCAGGTCCGCCAGGTACGCCCCGTGCACGCCCTCCCGGCACGCCTGGTAGGCGTTGACGGCGCGTCGCCCGTGTCGGCGGTTGAGCCAGCCGAGTACGTCACCGCCCCGGTCGGCGTCGTCGAAGGCTGCCAGGGCGACGATGGTGGTGAGCCGCCGGGAGGCCGCCTCGATCGCCTTCTCGATGTCGGCGTGCGGCACGCCCCGCCCGACCCGGGTCCGCCAGATCACCCGGTGGCAGGCGGCCTCGATCGCCGAGCGGCACAGCTCCGCGACCACCGGTCCGCGTACCTCGGCCGCGATCTCCTCGTTGCGGGCCAGCGCGTACGCGTCGTCCAGGTAGCGGGTCACCGGGTCGGAGGCGGTCCGCAGCGTCACCACCGACCGCTCCGCCCGGGTCACCTCGATGATCCGCGCCTTGCCCAGGTCGAGCCGGCGGACCGCGTCCGGCAGGCGGGTGTCGTGGGTGAAGACCACCACCTGCCGCTGCTCGGCCAGCTCCGCGAGCACCCGCGCCAGGCCGTCCACCTTGGCCGGGTCCATGCTCTGTACCGGGTCGTCGACGACGATGAACCGGAACGGGCTCTCCGGCGCGCAGCCGCGCGGCAGGAACGTTGCCAACCCGAGGGCGTGCATCTCGCCCTGGCTCATCACTCCGAGCGCGGTGCCGTTGTCGGCGCCGTCGACGCTCACCGGGAACACCACCCGCCGCCGGGTGTTCGTGCCCGCGAGGGTCATCGCACCCAGCTCGACGTTGCTCTCCTGCCGCAGCTGCGCCCAGATCCGCTGCGAGTGCTCAGCGAACGGCGCCACCCGCTCGTTGCGCAGCCGCGCCGCGGTGTCCTTCAGCCAGGCCCGCGCCGCCTTCAACCGCGCAAGCGTCGCCTCCCGCTCCGGCAACCGGCCGGCGGCGTCGACCCAGCCGCGCAGCTCGGCCGCCGCCCGCCGCCAGCCGGTGTCGCGCTGGCGCAGGAACCCCTCGGCGTACGCGCGGGCGGCCCGCGCCGCCGTCACCACCGCCGGGTACCGCGCGGTGAGGTGCGCCGCCAGCTCCGCCGGCCCTCCGGGCACGTCCCGCAGCGCGGCCACCGCCTCGCGCAGCGCGTCGAGCGGCGTGTCCGGCAGGTCGCCGTCGGGCACCGTGACGTCGTCGACCAGGTGACGCGCCTGCCGCAGCAGCGCATCCAGCCGGGCGGCCGCGGCCTGCGCGGCGAGACTCCGGTCCCGCAACTGCGCCAGCGACGCGGACGCGGCCGTCTGCCACTGGGCGTCGAGGGTGCCGGCGGCGCAGACCGGGCACGGGCCGTCGCCGGCGTCCTGGTGGTGCTCGATGGCGAGGCGGAGCAGCTCGGCGCTGCGCAGCGCCGCCCGGGACCGCCCGCCGTCGTGCCGCCGGGCCTCGGCGGTGGCCTCCGTCAGCTGGGCGGCGAGCCGGTTCACCTCCTCCGGGGCCGGCAGGGTCAGCTCGACCAGCCGCCGGCACAGCAGCAGCGGCCCGTCGGCGGTGACCTCGTCGGGCTCGTCGCAGATCGCTGTCAACGCCGCGAGATCGACCGCGCCCCGACCGGCGAGCAGCACCCTGGCCCGCCGGGCCCGGTCGTCGGCGATGTCGGCCAGGCTGCCGAGGAGGGCGACGCGCTGCGCGCGTACCTCCTTGATGGCTGCCTCGACGGGCCGGGCGGCGGCCATCAGCCGCTGGTCGGCCTCGGTGATCGCTTCCAAACCGAGGATCGCGGAGATCGCGTCGAAGAGCTGGCTCTGCGTGCCGGCGGTCAGCCGGCCCAGCTCGGCGGCGGTGAGGAACGGCCGGTACAGCTCCAGCGGGCGGGCCAGCCCCAGCTCGGCGAGGTCGACGTGCCGACCCTGGTCGCTGGTGACGGTGACCTCCGCGTCGGCCAGCGCCGCGCCGAGCGGCCACGACCGGGTCACCGTCACCGGCGTCGCCACGCCGTCCACCCGTAGCTCCGCCACGATCCAGCACGGGTCGGGGGAGTGCAGGTTGCGCCACCCCGTACGCCAGACGCTGTTGCGGTCAGCCCACCGCGCGCTGTCACCGGTCAACGCCAGCTCCACCGCCTCGGCGAAGCTCGACTTGCCGGAGCCGTTGCGGCCGACCACCAGCGTGAGGCTCGGACCAGGGTCGATCTGAAGCGTGCGTTCCGGGCCGACGCCGCGGAACCCGGCGACGGTGACCGCGGAGAGCCAGATCTGCTCCTTCGGGCCCTCGTCGACCGAGGGACCCGCGCCGATGCTGGTCTTCTCGCCCCGCAGGGCGGCGGCCAGGTCGGCGTCGCCGCTGAGCGCGGCGAGGACCACCTCGGCGGTGTGGTCGGGCACGTCGTCGTCGGCGAGCCGCTCGAAGATCAGCTCGACCAGGGGTTCGGTACGGGACCTGCCGACGGTCGCCGGTGCGGGGGAGTGCTGGCGGGGAAGCTGCATGGTCGTCTCCAGGCGCGAGGTGTCCGCGGGCCGGTGAACGTGCCGACCCGCCCGGGGGAGCGGTGGAAGAGGTTTCGGTACGTGTGGCTGGTGCCGTCAGGTGCTGTGTGGTTGGCTGTCGAGCTGCCCCAGCTGTGCGACCAGGGGCGTCAGTGCGGGATGGTGGCGTGCCAGTCGCGCAGGAACGCGTCGACCAGGGCGTGCGCCCGCGGGCGTACGTCGAAGGCTTCGCCGATGCGGCGGCGCGCCATGTGCGACAGGGCGTCGGCGGCCTCGTTGAGGGCGTGGCCGGAGTGCCCCTTGACGTGGGCGAAGGACAGGTCCGGCCGCCGGCTCACCAGCTCGGCGAGCCGCACCAGGGTGGGCTGGGCGGACCACCTGCGCGGCCGCAGGCTGTAGCCGGCCGGCATGGCCTCGGTGTTGCCCGCCTGCCAGCGGCGCAGGTACCGCAGGGCAGCCAGGCTGTCCAGCAGCACGGTCAGCCCCGACGGCACCTCCTCGTACGCCGACAGCAGGAAATCGACCGCGCGCAGCTCGTTGATCAGGACCCGCGAGTATCCGGTCGGGTCCAGCCGGCCGGTGCCCCGGCTGCGCAGACCGTAGTGGCCGTCGCTGACCACGTACCCGATGCCGCCGGCGCGGCCCTTCCAGCTCGCGTCGGTGGCGGCGACCAGCGGCGCGGTCGTCCCCGCCCAGCGGCCGATCCGGCCGCGACCGAGCTGCTGGTCGGTCGGCTGCGGCCGGCAGGCCGAGCCGTGCCGGGCGGCCTGCTGCTCCGCCGCGTCGAGCAATTTGGTCGCCGAGCCGAACTCGTCGTAGTGCGCGGCGGTGAGGGCGAGGCGCACGGCGTCGCCGATCCGCTGGCAGTCCGCGCAGCGGGTCGCCCGGGCGTAGGCGCGCAGCGCGAGGGCGCGCTCGTGCAGGGGAGTGGGGAGCAGGTCCAGGGCGCGCAGGAACTCATCGGGACGCATGGCCGCTCCGCTCAGAATTCGGAGATGTCGGTGACGACGGCGGTGAGCTTGTCGCTGGAGCGCTTGGTGCTGGCCATCTCCTCCTGCTGCACGGAGGCGGAGTCTCCGGTCACCTCGAAGGTGTTGATGATCGGGTCCTCGGCACCCTTGACCTGGTACGTCACCTCGTACGTCTTGGACGGGTCCAGGTCGCCGGCGCCGGTGTAGGTCACGCCGATCCGGTAGGTGATGTTGCAACCGGCGCTGCCGAAGCACTGCTTCTTGAGGACCTTGACCTTGAGCTTGAAGTCGCTCTTCGTCGGGGTGTCGTAGGCGAGAACCGGCGGCGCGGTCGTCGCGGGCGCGGTGGTCGGCGCCGCGGCGGTGGTCGGGACGGACGTGGTCGAGTGCGCCTGCGGCGCGGCGGTGGTGGCCTTGCTGTCGGACGGCTCCTCACCGCCGATGGTGGCCAGCAGCGCGCCGCAACCGCCGAAGCAGAGCAGCAG
Organism: Micromonospora sp. CNZ280; assembly: GCF_011759515.1. Taxonomy (NCBI): domain Bacteria; kingdom Bacillati; phylum Actinomycetota; class Actinomycetes; order Micromonosporales; family Micromonosporaceae; genus Micromonospora; species Micromonospora sp. CNZ280. The sequence goes on along the minus strand of NZ_JAAOYP010000004.1, from coordinate 738,739 downwards.
GACCAGCACGATGGCGCCGGGGATGATCCACCGGACACGGCGCTTCTTCTGAACGGTGTTCTGCGGGTAGGCGGTGTCCGTCGTCTCGGGCTGGGCCTGGTGCTCGGGCTGCGGGTCCGGCTGGGCCTGGGGCTCGGTCATGGTTCTCTCCTCCTTGCGGCGGTGGTGGGGGTGGCTGCGTCAGCGAGACCGGCTGTGCGGTGGGGCGGGGAGTCGAGGGCGGGCTTCGCGGGTCCCGCCCTCGACGCGGGGGGTCAGCTCAGCGCGACCTCGACGCCGCCGGAGAACGGCGAGTCGTGCAGCTCGAGCTTGGCGAGCTTGGCCTTCTTGGGGATGTCGAAGACGAGGACGCCGGTCACCTGGTTGCCGGGGTTGATCTCGGCGAACAGGGTCTGCTGGTCCTTGTTGGCGTAGAGCGCAGCCTCCGAGTCGGTGGAGTACTCGGTGCCGTCGGCGGCGTACGCCTTCTGGCTGCTGTCGATCAGCGTCTGCGGCTCCTTGCCGATGTTCTTGACGTTGACCGTGACCAGGCAGAACTGGCCCTGGGCCTTGTCGCCGAGCAGGTCGGAGCCGACCTTGGCGACGCCGCACTTGGCCGACTTCACCGTGAACTCGAACTTCCCGTCCCGAGCGGCCTGGCCGATCTTCGCCGTCTTCGCGGGCTTGTCCTCGCCCTTGGCGGCGGTGTCACCGCCACCAGAGCTGGAGCTGCTGACCTCGTCGGTGGCGCCGGCGCCGCAGGCCAGCGCGATGAGAGCGGTGGCGAAGAGGGCGAAGGTCGTGGTCTTGCGCATGGGGGAGCTCCATTTCTCAAGGGGGATTCCGCGGCTTCCGACCGGAAGCGGTTCGTTGATGCCGCTGAATCACAGCAGCGGTCGCCCACCGCACGCCAGCAAACGACCATCCGAACATTGGTAACCGGGGTTACCAGAAATGCGACTACCGGAGAAGCGGCGAGCCATCTACCGTCGACCCATTGCCGACGCGATCAACGGGATGAGGAGGTGACGGTGGCCGCTGCCGATCTCATCTCGCTGCCCGAGATCGCCGACCTGGCCGGGGTGCAGCGTCCCGTGGTCACCACCTGGCGCCGCCGCTACCCCGGGTTTCCCGCTCCGGTGCAGGTCGACCGCGGGCGGCCGCTGTTCAAGGCCCGCGAGGTCGTCGACTGGCTGGTCGACACCGGCCGCGCCGAGCGTCAGTCGATCGAGCCGGACCTTCGACTGCACCTGCTCTCCGGACTGGCGCTGCAGGCCGCCTCGCCATCCGGCGTCGGCCGGCGCCGCGCTCTCACCTCCCAACAGCTGGTACCCGCCATCACCGCCCTGATCTGCCTGCACCACCTCGACGACGAACCGTTGCGCCCCGACGGCTACACCGACCGGCAGGTGGTGGAGGCGCTTCGCGAGCGCGCCACCGAGGCGGACTGGGATGACGAGCTGCTCCGGTCGGAGATCGAGGCGCTTCCGCCGGAAGCCGCCTGGCTCGCCGAGGTGGTCGACGAGCTGATCGAGGCGGCGTGGGGCACCGCGCAGGCCTACGAGCGGGTGCTCGCCGTCCGGAACCGGTTCGCCGTGCCGCAGCTCTACGAGGCGGCGATCCTCCCGCGGTTGGCGCGACTCATGGTTGGGCTCTCCGGCATCCGCGAGCACGCCGACCTGTACGGCTTCGTCCAGCTTGCCGATCCGCGCGCCGGCGCCGGCGACCTGCTCATGGCCGCCCGGCATGCGCTCGGTGAGCACGACCCGGTCATGTTCGCCGCTGAGGCTGACCCGCTGCTGGCTCGACTGGCCCGCCGCCGGCTCGTCGTCCACGGCGTCTCCCGAGGCAGCTGGCAAGTCGACATCGCCGCAGCTCGACTGTCGGGTTCATCCGCAGCCGACGTGGCGTTCATCCAGTTGCCCTACCAGCCGGCCGAGGCGCGCACCGACCTCAACCCGTTCCCCGAACTGGCCGACGTGACCAGGGCACTCACGCCGGGGCAGACAGCCGTCGTGTTCGGCCCCGCCGAGCTGCTCGTCGGCGTCCTGCCGCCCTACAAGCCGGCGGCCCGGTCCCGGAACGAGTTGCTCAGCACGGGCCGGGTCGAGGCGATCGTGCAGCTACCCGGCGGCATGATGCCCTTCCGGCCGGGTTACCAGACCGCCCTGTGGGTGATCCGGCACGAGGAGGCACCCGAGTGGCAGGGGCGGGTGCTGCTCGCGGACATCTCCGATCGACCGCTCACCGAGCGTGTTGCCGACGAACTAATCGTCGACGTCGCCACCTGGCGCCGGGAGGGACACCGCCCGGAGCAGCATCTCCGGGCGTACGCCAGCCAGGTGCGGATCGCCGACCTGACCGTGCCGCGGCGCCCACTGACCGCCCGTCGACCGGCAACGCTGCGTGAATCGGTCCGCGACGGACGGGTGACCGTCGCGGAGCTGGCGGAGCTGGAGGTGGAGCTCAACGGACTCGCGGAACCTCGCCCGCAGATTCGCACGCACCTCGCCGCCCAGGATGACATCGAGAGGGCACCGACCAGGTCGATCGGCGCGCTCGTCCGTGACGGTCACCTCGTCGTGCTCAACGGCAGCCGGATCGCGGAGGGCGACATCAGCGGAGACGGCCACTACCCGGTCATCGGGCCACTGGCGCTGACCGGAGCCACGCGGGTCGGTTCCCGCCGGATCGACCGTGGCGTCTTCGCGCAGCGCTATCCGCGGGCCCGACTCACCGAAGCTGGTGACGTCCTGGTGACCATGACGCCCTGGCTGCGGGCCTACCACGATGCCATGGGCACCTCGGTTGTCGACTATCCGACGCGGGCGCTGCGCATTCTCCCCGACGGGCGGGAGCGGTTCACACCCCGGGTGCTGGAGGCCCTGCTCAACGCCGTACCCAAGGAGCGGCCGGCCGGCGCGGTGCGCGCCGCGACCCGGCTGGCCGACCTGCAGCTTCCCCTCCTTCCTCCCGCCGACGTGGCGCGGCTCGACTCGCTGCTCGCGGCGATGGAGGAACGCCGTAATCTGGCCCGCCGTGAGCTGGCCCTGCTCGACGACCTCGGTCGACGCGCGGTGGCTGGGCTCACCGACGGCACCCTGACCCTCACGGAGGGCCCGCCGCTGGCTGGACCACCCCGCCGTGACCAGCAAGACTGACCGCACCGCAGGAACGGATAAGAGGAGCACCATGCCCCCCAGGAAGAGGGCTGCCGGGCAGAGCGCACTGCCCGGCATGCCGACCATGGCCGACCTTCGCGACACCCTCTGGAAGGCCGCCGACAAGCTCCGCGGGTCGATGGACGCCGCGCAGTACAAGGACTTCGTCCTGGGCCTGGTCTTCCTCAAGTACGTCTCCGACTCGTTCGAGGAGCGCCGCGACCAGATCAAGCAGGAGGTGCTCGACCAGGGCATCCCCGAGGACCGAGTCGACGCGTTCCTCGACGACATCGACGAGTACACGGGCCAGGGCGTGTTCTGGGTGCCGGCGGAGGCCCGCTGGGTTCACCTGGCGGAGCGGGCCAAGGGCGGCGAGATCGGGCTGCTGCTCGACAACGCCATGGACGCCATCATGAAGTCCAACCAGGCGTTGCTCGGTGTGCTGCCGAAGATCTTCAACCGGGACAACGTCGACCAGCGGCGGCTGAGCGAGCTGGTCGACCTGATCAGCGACGCCCGGTTCACCGGCCACGGCGACCGGCCGGCGCGTGATGTGCTGGGCGAGGTCTACGAGTACTTCCTGGAGAAGTTCGCCCGCGCCGAAGGCAAGCGCGGCGGCGAGTTCTACACCCCGCGCAGCGTGGTCAAGCTGTTGGTCGAAATGCTGGAGCCGTACTCAGGGCGGGTCTACGACCCGTGCTGCGGATCGGGCGGCATGTTCGTGCAGGCTGAGAAGTTCGTGCTCAGCCACACGGGCCGGCGCGACGACATTGCCGTCTACGGCCAGGAGTCCAACGAACGCACCTGGCGCCTGGCGAAGATGAACCTCGCCATCCACGGCATCACCGGCAACCTCGGGCCGCGCTGGGAGGACACCTTCCACGCCGACAAGCACCCTGACCTGCGCGCGGACTTCATCCTGGCCAACCCGCCATTCAACATGTCGGACTGGGCGCGCAGCGTGGAAGACCCACGCTGGCGTTACGGTGTGCCGCCAGCCGGCAACGCCAACTTCGCGTGGTTGCAGCACATTGTCTCCAAGCTCGGGGAGCGGGGGACCGCGGGCGTGGTGCTCGCCAACGGCTCGATGTCGTCCAAGCAGTCGGGCGAGGGCGAGATCCGGGCGGCGATGGTCGAGGCGGATCTAATCTCCTGCATGGTGGCGCTGCCGCCGCAGCTTTTCCGTACGACCCAGATCCCGGCCTGCCTGTGGTTCTTCGCCAAGGACAAGGGACCGCAGGGGGCGAAGAGGCTCGCGGACCGGCGCGGCGAGGTGCTCTTCATCGACGCCCGCAACATGGGCACGATGGTCGACCGCACGGAGCGCGTCCTGACGGACGAAGATGTGGCAAAGATCGCTGGTGCCTACCACGCTTGGCGCGGCACTGCCTCCGCTCGGGCCGAGGACCGGAAGTACGAGGACGAGCCGGGCTTCTGCTACTCCGCGGCCCGTGACGAAATCCGCACGCACGATCACGTTCTGACCCCGGGGCGCTACGTCGGCTTGGCCGAGGTCGACATGTCCGCTGACGAGCCGATCGGCGACAAGATCGAGCGCCTTAAGAAGGAATTGTGCGTCCATTTCGATGAGTCGAGTCGGTTGGAGCAGGTTGTCCGTGAACAGCTGGAGCGCGTTCATGTCTGAATGGACGCAAACAACCATCGGTGAGGTGCTGACGCTTCAGCGGGGGTTCGATATCACGCGGGCTGAGCAGAGGGAGGGATCAATACCGGTCGTCTCCTCGGGTGGGATCGGCAGCTACCACGATACGGCGGCGGCGCGAGGACCAGGAGTGGTGATCGGTAGGAAGGGCACCCTGGGTAAAACCTTCTATCTTCCTGGAGACTATTGGCCGCATGACACTACGCTCTGGGTGAAAGATTTCAAGGGTAGCTTGCCTAGATTTGTATATTACTTCTTCAAGCAGTTGGATGTCATGGGCTTGGACGTAGGATCCGCTAATCCGACGCTTAATCGCAACCACGTCCACCCGTTACCAGTGTATTGGCCTTCTCGACGACGGCAAGAGAGTATTGTCGCCGTTCTTGGGGCGCTGGACGACAAGATTGCAGTCAACCAGCGCATCGTCGACGCTGCCGAGAATCTCAGTTTGGCATTGGCGGCGCCTGAGCTTTGGGAGTCCCGCGTAGCTCTCGCCGAACTCGTAGATCATATTCGAGAGCAGGTTACTCCCGCCGATATCGATGCAGAGTCAGTCGCTCATTACAGCCTTCCTGCCTTCGACCGAGGCGGGTTGCCAGACATTGTCCATCCGACGGAGATCAAGAGCGGGAAGTTTTTGGTAGAAGGGTCAGTCGTACTTCTGTCCAAGCTGAACCCAGCGATACCGCGGGTCTGGGACATTACACCAGACACGTCTTATCGAGCTCTCGCCTCTACAGAATTTCTGGTCCTTAAACCGAAGGTAGGCGTGGTCTCGGCGGAGCTATGGGCGGTATGTGGTCAACATGCATTCTGGGACGAGTTGACCGGTAAAGCAACTGGGACATCCAACAGTCATCAGCGGGTAAAGCCGGCAGACATATTGTCAACTCAGGTGGTTGACCCACGTGCAATGTGCGCAGAAACGCGAGATCAAATTTGCGGCTTGTGCAATCGGAGCCGTCAGGCACGCCTTGAGTCAAGGAAGCTCGGCGAGCTACGTGATCTGTTGTTGCCGGGTCTGATATCGGGGGCTATCCAGGTGGGCGATGCCGAGAGGGCTGTGGAGGATGCGACGTGATCGGAGAATCGTCCCATAGCTTAAGCGACGTAACCGAGGCGCAGTGGGAGGCGCTTGCACTGGACTCCTTGGCCGAAATGGGATGGGAGCCCGTACCCGGGTCGTCGATCGCGCCCGGGACTGGAGAGCGCGAGTCGTGGGCGGAGTTGGTCCTGCCCGGCCGGCTGCGTGACGCTGTCGCCCGGCTCAATCCGCAGCTTCCGCCCGCCCAGGTCGGCGAGGCGGTCGCCCAGGTTCTCAGCGCCCGGTCGCGTGACGCTGTCACCGAGAACCGACGGCTGCACGGGCTGATGGTGAAGGGCATCCGTTCGATCGTCTACACCGACCAGCACGGTGCCGAGCACAACCCGACTATCAGGCTGGTCGACTTCCGGGACGAGGCGGCCAACGACTACCTGGTCACCAACCAGGTGACCGTGGCCGAGGGCGACCACAAGCGCCGGTTCGATGTCGTCTGCTACCTGAACGGGCTGCCGGTCGGGTTGATCGAGCTGAAGAAGGCCGGCGACGCGTATGCTGATCTGCGGGGTGCCCACCGGCAGGTCGGCACCTACGTCGAGGAGCTGCCGCTGGCCTTCCGGGCCAATGTCGTCTGCGTCGTGTCGGACGGGATCACCGCTCGTTACGGCACGGCCTTCACCCCGTTCGAGCATTTCGCGCCGTGGAACGTCGACGACGCGGGCCAGCCGGTGCCGCAGCCGCCGAAGAGCGACGAGGATCTGGCGCTGAACCTGGCACTCTACGGGCTGTTCACCCCCCGCCGATTCCTGGAGCTGCTGCACGGCTATGTCGGCTTCGCCGAGGCGAGAGGCGGGGCGGTCAAGCGGATTGCCAAGCCTCACCAGTACTTCGCGGTGGAGAAGGCCGTCCGCAAGACCGTCGAGGCGACCCGCAGCGACGGCAAGGCCGGAGTCGTCTGGCACACGCAGGGCTCCGGCAAGTCGATGGAGATGGAGTTCTACGCCCACCAGATCGCCACCCATCCGAGCATGGGCAACCCGACCATCGTGGTCATCACCGACCGTACCGATCTGGACGAGCAGCTCCTGGAGGCGTTCGCCGCGAGCGAGCTGCTGCCGGAGCGGCCGGTGCAGGCGGTCACTCGGGACAGCCTGCGCAACGAGCTGACCAACCGGCGCACCGGCGGCATCATCTTTACGACACTGCAGAAGTTCGGGCGTACCCGGGACGAGCGGGCCGCGGGCCGCAAGCATCCGTTGCTGTCGGACCGGCGCAACATCATCGTGATCGTCGACGAGGCGCACCGCAGCCACTACGACAGCCTCGACGGCTACGCGCGGCACCTGCGCGACGCTCTGCCGCACGCGACGCTGATCGCCTTCACCGGCACGCCGATCTCCGAGGCGGATCGCGACACCCGGGCGGTGTTCGGTGACTACATCGACATCTACGACCTGACCCGGGCCGTCGATGACGGCGCGACGGTCCGCGTCTACCACGAGAGCCGGCTCATCCCGGTGGACCTGCCGGCCGACGTCGACCCCGAGACCATCGACGAGCGGGCCGACACCTTGACCGCAGGGCTGGACGACGCCGAGAAAGCTCGCATCCAGCGCACGGTCGCGGTGATGAACGCCGTCTACGGCGCCCCCGACCGGATCAAGGCGCTAGCCGCGGATCTCGTCGAGCACTGGCAGGCGCGATCCGAGCAGATGCGCAAGTACATCGGCGGGCCCGGCAAGGCCATGATCGTGTGCGCGACCCGCGATATCTGCGCTCGCCTCTACGACGAGATGATCGCGCGGCTCCCCGAGGGCTGGCACTCCGACGCCGACGACCTCGGCAAGATCAAGGTCGTCTACACCGGCGGCCCGGACGACGAGCCGCACATCCGCAAGCACGTCCGCAGGCCCTCGCAGACCAAGGTGATCCGCAACCGGGCGAAGGACCCCGATGACGAGCTGGAGCTCATCATCGTCCAATCCATGCTGCTCACCGGGTTCGACTCCCCGCCGCTGCACACGCTCTACCTCGACAAGCCGATGCGCGGTGCGGCGCTGATGCAGGCCCTCGCCCGGGTCAACCGCACCTTCCGCGGCAAGCAGGACGGTCTGCTGGTCGGCTATGCCCCGATCACTCAGAGCCTGCACGAGGCGCTCGCCGAGTACACCAAGAGCGACCAGGACACCAAGCCGGTCGGCCGGGACACCGGCGAGGCCGTCGCCCGCGTCCGGGACCTGCACGGCGTCCTCTGCGGCACGATCCTCGCCGGGTTCGACTGGCGCGGTGTGCTGAACTCCGGCGCCAAGAACGCCTTCACCAACGCCGTCCTCGGCACCATCGATCACCTGCGCGACCCGAGCCTGCCGGAGAACCAGCCCGAGCCGGGCGAACCGACCCTCGCCGAACGCTTCCGGCAAGCCGCCGCCAGTCTTGACCGGCTCTACGCGCTCTGCGCCAGCAGCGGCGACATCAACGACCTCCGGGACGACATCGCGTTCTTTCAGGCCGTGCGGGTCTGGATGGCCAAGTACGACGTGGAGGACCGCCGCTCGCGGGGGATGCCCATCCCGGCCGAGGTGGCGCTGTACTTGCGGGAACTCACCGCTGGCGTAATCGAGGCCGGTGGGGTCACCGACATCTACGCCGCCGCCGGCATCGACCGCCCGGACCTGTCCCATCTGGACGAGGCGTACCTGGAGAAGCTGCGCGCCTCCAAGACGCCGAATCTGGCCATCGAGGCACTGCGGAGGGCCATCGAGCAGACCATGCGGAAGGTCACCCGGCACAACATCGTGCGCCAGGAGGCCTTCTCCGCCCGGCTGGTCGAGCTGATGCGCCGATACACCAACCAGAACCTGACCTCCGCCGAGATCATCGCCGAGTTGGTGGCCATGGCGAAGGAGGTCAGCGCCGAAGCCAACCGCGGGCAGCAGTTCAGCCCGGCGCTCACTGACGACGAGCTGGCCTTCTACGACGCGGTCGCCGCCAACGAGTCCGCCGTGGCCGAGATGGGGGAGGGGCAGCTCGCCGGTATCGCCCGGGATCTGGTCGCCTCCATCCGCCGGTCCATCACGGTCGACTGGACCTCCCGCGACGACGTACGCGCGAAGCTCCGCTCCACCATCAAGCGCCTCCTAGCCGTGCACGGATACCCGCCGGACGCCGCCGAGGAGGCCATCCGCCGGGTGCTGCAGCAGACCGAAACCTTCGCCGAGGAATGGTCACCCGAGGCGCTAGGCTGACCACTTTCCACCACCGTCGAGAGGCACCTCATGCCCCACTGTGTACTCGATCAGCGCGCACGAAAGGCGATGTCTTCGTTCTGTGCTGCTTGGCTGAGGTTCTCGGGAGGTCGCCGATGAGTGATCTGCGTGCCGTCGTCGAGCAATGCGTGGAACGGCAGCGGCGTTTTAGCCAGCGCGGCCAGCGGATCAACGAGCAGAACACCAAGGCCGGACTGATCGCCCCGGTCATCGGGGCACTCGGCTGGGACCTCTACGACCCCGACGAGGTACACCACGAGTACAAGCGGGGCAGGCACGATAATCCGGTCGACTACGCACTGCTGTTGCTGCGCACCCCACGCCTGTTCATCGAGGCGAAGGCGCTCGGGGAAAACCTTGACGATCCCCGCTGGGCCAACCAAACGATCGGTTATGCGACGATGGCCGGCGTGGAGTGGGTCGCCCTCACCAACGGCGCAGAGTGGCGGGTCTACAACGCTCACGCCCCAGTGCCGATCGAGGACAAGCTCTTCCGTTCGGTCCGGCTGGAGAACGATGTTGACGCCGCAGTCGAGCTGTTGCGCCTGCTCAGCAAGGAGAACATGGGGGATAACCGGATCGAGGAGCTGTGGAAGAGCTTCTTCGTCGACCGGCAGGTCCACGCCAAACTGACGGACCTGTTCGCCGGATCGGATCCCGCGCCCGAACTGGTCGATCTGCTTGACAGCCGAATGCCGAGGCTGAGCCGCGAGGAGATCCGCCAGAGCCTTGTCCGGGCGCGGGCCACCTTCGACTTTCCGACCTCTGTGGCTGTCGCCGAGCCGGCCCAGGGGCCGCCCTCTTCACCGCAGGCGTACGAGCCTCCCGTGCAGAGGCTGGCGCCTATGCCGGCCCAGGCGATGTCGGCGTATCAGTCGCCTGTAACCAGAAACCCGAAGCGGGGTCCACGCGTTACCCCGGACGAGCGGAGGCTGAAGCTGGTGGATCTCCTCGCAGCCGGGCGGCTGCGGCCCGGGACCACGCTCGTTGGCCGTTACCTCGGCGAGGAACACACTGCGGAGTTGTTGGCCGATGGCCGTGTCCGGTACCGGGGGGAGGTCTGTAACTCACCCTCCCGTGCCGGCGAGGCGGTGAAGATCGCGGTTCATGGCCAGGACATCACCGACGCCCGCAAGGCGACCGATGGGTTCGACTTCTGGCAGGCACAGGATGCGTTGGTGGGTGACGTAGTCAAGCTCAAGGAGATCCGCCGTCGCGTCGCGTTGGGCAGGTAGCGATGCCAACCGGTTGGCTTCGACTGCCCGACGTCATTGCTGTGCTTGATAACGAGCGTTCAGTCTCCGACCTGCGTCACTACTTCGCGTCCGGTGCTTTCACGGGCAGCCAGTTCGAGGTGTTGGGCGCTGGCTCCAATGCCCTGCATCGGGACGTTGTGACGGCCGAGGATCTGATCGCCGTCGAACTGCTGGAGGCGCGAGCACCTGCCGTGGTCGCCCTCGACCTCCTTCAAGGAGATCTGGGTCAGCGGATCAGCGACGAGCTGCGCAAGATTCCCTTGGCCGTAAATCTGAGCGACAAAAGGGCGAGAATCTACATTGAGGACGGCGGGCCAGCAGAACGTGCATGGCGCCTGTTGACTGATCGACGCGGCGTGAAGAAGGCCATCGCCGGGAAGCTCCTGGCTCGCAAACGTCCGAAGCTCATTCCGGTCTACGACAACGTCGTGGCGTGCGCGCTTCGTGGCCGCCCTGGGTTCTGGCTCTGGCTCCATAGGTTGCTCCGGGCCGACGACCTCTGTCTGACTCACAGACTGCGGAACCTCCGGGTCCAGGCCGGTGTTCCGGCTTACGTGTCCGACATCCGGATCTTCGACGTCGTCTTCTGGATGCGGCATGAGCGCGATCACCAGCGTCGGCGCTGTCCCGGGCTGGCGGGCTTCGGTTCCAGCCTATGAGTCTTGCTCTGACGTGTCGGCAACGAAGACGCCGATGCCCATTCGGCCGACAAGTTCGCCCAACTCAATCATCGAGTCCAACGCGCGTCGCACCGTGACGTGGCTCGTGTCGTACTCCTCAGCGAGGAGGCGAGCGGAGGGGAGCTTGCTCCCCGGCGGGTAGATGCCAGCCCGGATCTTCGCGCGAAGATCATCTCTGATCTGGCGCCAAAGCGGCTGAGCGTACGGCATGTGGCCAGCAAAGCAGTCGCGGAGACGAGCATGTAAAGCATCCCCGACCTATCTTTACAGGCTTTATAGGTCTGCTAAGCTTCTTATGCCGAGCGGAAGGACGGGAGATACATGAGCACGCGGTGGAAATCGTTCCTGCGGCCGAGTAGTGCGGTGGTCGACAAGGCTGAGCACGTCGTACCGCAAGGGGGCGTGCCAAGCCGCTACCAGCTTCCGATGGGGGAGGGCGCCCTACTCGAAGGGCGGGTGACCTCCCGGTGCGATGGCGCAATCGTTTACGAGCGGTCGGATCAGGGAGGCAGGTAGAGATGAGCGTCCGCAACCAGAGGTCGTTCACGGCGAGCGGCGGGACGACCTACCGCTCCGCCGCGTACCCCAGCCTGCTGCCGTGGCAGGTGCGCGAGCGCCGCTTCCCGCCCACCCGGCTCGGACGCCGCGGCCTGAACCCCGACGACGTGTACGCCTTCCTCGACCGGGTCGCCCTCGACATGACCGCACTCCACGACGCTCTCGCCGAGAGCCGCCGGGAGACCGCGCGGATCAAGCTCGCGCTGCGCGCCTGGCAGTCCGACCAGGCCCGCGCCGACCAGGACCGCGCACGATGACGCAGCGGTACGTCATCCACCTGCCCGTGGTCGCCGCCGACCTGCCGGCCGCGCAACGCCTGGCCCGGGTCATCGGTCGCTGGATGTCCGTGCTGCCGATGACCGACCCGGGGGAGACCACCGTCTCCGAGGAGGACCGGCAGTTCCTCCGCCACCGGGTCTTCTGCGACCTGCGGCTACCCGGTGGACGGCGCTGCGTGCTCCGCGACGGTCACGACGGCGAGTGCTCCCGCCGCCTGCGCCGATGACGTGAGCGCGGTCGGCGGTCGGACAGGCTCAGCCGAGGCCGGCAAGCCGGACGGGTGAGCGCGGGGCCTTCCGACTGCGCCGCCGAAGCAGCGACGCCGCCGGCGGAAGGAGGGAGACGCTCAGCCGAGCGGACTGAAGCTCTGGCCGTCGAGCACGTTGATGAGTTCGTCGTCGCGGGTGACCTCGTAGCTGCGCACTGGCGGAGCCCCACCGAGGATCCCCGTACCAGGAAATGCCCGGACTGCCGCGCCGACGGCACGTGCCCCCCGTGCGGCCTGGGCCGACTCGATCATCCTGCGCTACCTGCGGACGTACTGGCGATGAACGTTTTCGACCTGTCGCCCGCGCAGATCCGTAACCGGCTGATCCTGCGGGCGCGGCGGGCGGCGCTGGCCGCCGGGACCGGACCGCAACCGCCGGCGCGCCCGCATGGCCACGCTGAGGCGGCGCGGGCGGCGGTAGCTCGGGTGCCGGTCGTCCCGTGCGTGTCCGTCGCGCCCGGGGACGTGGTTCAGCTCGCCGAGTCCGACTACCGGTACGCGGAGGCTCCGCTCCGGCTCCGGATCGTCCGGGTCCGGCCGGACCTCAGCGAGTGGTACGACGGCGAGTGGGTGTGGCTCGAAGGCGTCGAGGTCGGCCCGGACGGACAGGATGCTGCGTTCCGCCCGGTGCTGGCCCGGGTCGCCGCGCTGCGGCCGGACGGGGGTGGAAGGTGAACGTGGGCGCGCGGTATCCATGACACAGGCCGGCGGTTCTTGAACCATGGCAGGGCCTCGTGGGAGGGTCCGCACATGCTGGAGCAACACCTGTCCGCAGGGCCTGCGGCATGAGGCTGCTCCGCAGGCGACGGCACCTCAACCGCAGCGAGTGCAGGGCGATCATCGGGGCGGCGGCGACGCTCGCGTCGATGTTCGACATCACGTGGAGAGTCGCGGACAACGCGCCGCGCCTGGGCGTGGTGATGCTGGCCGACGGGCTCGTCGAGGCCCGCCGGGATGGCCGCACATTCCTCCTTCCCAAGGCGGCGCGAGGTTGGTTCGACCTGAGCTTCGACATCCCGGATACCGCGTACGCTCTGGCCCTGGTCCTCGTGTGGTCGGTCGCCGCGGCCAGGACAGCGGACGGCGACGCCTCGAACGGGGACCGCGTGCCGGTTGCGATGTGGCATCTCCGCCACCTTCTGCCGCGCTCGGCACACCGCGCGCTCGCCGACATCGAGGACGCCTTCAGACAGTTCGATTCGCCGGCACACACGGATGCCCAGGTCGGCTGATCAGGCTCACCCGACGTCCGGGGTCTGTCGCCTGGCGGCTCTCTCCAGGTGCATCAACAGCAGGAAGGGCTTGGCCCGCTGGGCTGCCTTTCGCCAGGTGAGCGCGCGGAGGCCGTATTTGAACACGACCGTCGACGGAACGGTGGCACCGAGAACATCCCACACCACCTCCTGCGCGACCTGGCCGGCGACGCGTGGCCGGGCGAACTCCGCGATCGTCTCGCGGTAGCGACGGGTCAACTCACGCGCCGTCGCCTCTGGTGTCAGGACCGGATCGAGGCCCCGCGACAGCGCGAGCAACGACTCGTCGAGCAGGCTCCGGAAGCCGGCGTTGTAGCGGCGTGATTCGACGATCTGATCGACGCTGAGCTGGTCGAGTGAGCCGATCTGAAGCTCTCCCAGGACCTCCCTGACCACCTCGGCCTCGAAGCGTTGCGGTTGCGGCCGACCGAGGCTCCGGGTGAGCTGGGCCTTCACCGCCGGGTTGGACAGCATGCCGTCCTGCCGCAGCTCGGAGGAGATGACGAGGGAGGCCATGTGGTTGCGCAGGCTCACGATCTCCGCCGCACCCTGCCGCAGCGTGCGCGTGTCGGTCTCGGTCCGGCGGTACGCCTCTTCCCGGATCGCCCGCATCACCTCATCCATCCGGGTCAGGCTCTCGCGCATCTGTCCCTGCGCGATAACCAGGTCAGCACGGCGTCCCCGCTTCGCGCCCTGACCGAAGCGCACCCGGCCACCGTCGTCGACCTCGTACTCGTGACCCCAGAGCCCCAGGAGCCCAGCCTCCCGCAGCTCGTCGACCCGCCGGTTGATCTCGGCGGCACGCTCCCGCCTGACTTCCGCAGTTCGTAGGCATGCGGGGGCTGCTTGAGCGGCATCGTAGCTGGTCGCGGGCCTGGGTAGGGTCGGTAGGGCTTGAAAGGCGTGGGCACACGTTTCCCGGGGTTTGATTTGGATCCTCCTGGGGAGATCGTTCATGCTGTGGGCATGTACTTGCGGACCACTCAGCGTAAGAACAAGGACGGCACGGTGGTCCGCTACGTGCAGCTCGCGCACAATCGCCGGGTGGGCGGCACCACGCAGGCCGAGGTGCTGCACAACTTCGGCCGCGAGGACCGGCTCGATACCGCCGGACTGCGCCGCCTGGTCGCCTCGATCAACCGCTACCTGGGCGAGGACGGCGCGGACGCGGCCGCACCGGCGGGCGGCGGCTTGGAGGTCACCGCCTCGGTGCCGATCGGGGCGGTGTGGCTGCTCGAGGGCCTGTGGCGGCAGCTGGAGATCGACCGGGCCCTGGCCAAGATCCTGGGCGAGCGCCGCTTTCGCACTGACGTCGAGCGGGTGCTGTTCGCGCTGGTCGCCAACCGCGCGATCGCCCCGGCCTCCAAGCTGTCGGCCGCCGAGTGGGCCAGCCGCGACGCGTCGATACCCGGACTCGCGGCCATGGACGAGGACCAGGCATACCGGGCGATGGACCTGCTGGTGGAGGCCGACGCCCAGGCCGAGGTGCAGGAAGCGGTGTTCTTCGCGGTGGCGAACCTGCTGAACCTCGAGGTGGACCTGCTGTTCTTCGACACCACGAACACCTACTTCGAGCGCGATGAGCCCGACGCCGGCGAAACCCCCTTCCGCGCCTACGGCAAGAGCAAGGACCACCGCGACGACCTGCCGCAGATCACCATCGGACTGGCCGTCACCAAGGAGGGCGTGCCGGTCCGTTGCTGGGTCTGGCCCGGCGGGAGCAGCGACCAGGCGATCCTGCCGCAGGTCAAGGACGACATGCGCGACTGGAAGCTCGGCCGGGTGATCACCGTGGTCGACCGCGGGTTCTCCTCGGCGGACAACCTGTCCTACCTGACCCGGGCCGGCGGCCACTACATCGCAGGGATGCGCATGCGCGATGGGAACGACCTGGCCGAGGCCGCGCTCGCGCGCCAGGGCCGCTACCAGGACGTCCGCGACAACCTGCGCGTCAAGGAGGTCCGGCTTGACCAGGCCCCCGGGCGGCGCTTCGTCATCTGCCACAACCCCGCGCAGGCCGAACGCGACCGCCGCCACCGCGAAGAGGCGCTCACCAGGATCGAGGCCGAACTGGAGCGCATCAAGGCCCAGCGCGACCGCGACGCCAAGCGCCTGACCAGCGCCAAGGCCCGCGAGCGGGCGGAGGCCGCGCACGTGCGCGCCGAGTGCGCCCTGATCGAACACCCCACCCTGAAGCGGTGGTTGAGGACATCGAAGAACGGCCGCCTGGCCATCGACCGCGCCAAGGTCAAGGCCGAGGAGCGTCTGGACGGCAAGTACCTGCTGACCAGCTCCGACCCCCACCTGAGCGCGGAGGAGATCGCGGTCGGCTACAAGGCGCTCCTGGAAGCGGAGCGCGGATTTCGCGATCTGAAGACCGTGCTGGAACTGCGGCCCGTCTTCCACCGCCTTGAGCACCGCATCCGCGCCCACGTGCTGCTGTGCTGGCTCGCCCTGCTGCTGATCCGCGTCGCCGAACGCTCCACCGGAAGCACCTGGAACCGCATCGGCAGCGAACTCGGCCGCGTCCACGAGGTCACCCTGACCGGCGAGGCCGGACAGATCACCCAGACCACCCCGCTCACCGCCGAACAGGCGGGCATCTACCGCGACTGCGGCATCAAACCCCCACCCCGGATCACCACCGCAGACCCCGCCTGACCTGCGACAACCCGACCGCGTGGGCACACGCCCACACGGTCCAGGAGCACACGTTCCCGCAGCTCAGAGCAGGCTTTCCGGGCCAACGGATGCCCACCTACTGCGGAAGCCAGGTCCCGGTACGCGGCCGGGACCTCGAAAGAGGCCCGCAGCACGACGCGGTCGGAGAAGAACACGACCGACTGCAGCACCCTGTCGATGGTGTGCGTGTCGACGAGGCCGCTGTCCAGCAGAGTGAGTGACCGTGTCATCGTGCCCCCGCCAGATAGGTGAGGTAGTCCACCTCGTACAGGTGCATGCTCCACGAGTGGTAACAGACCTTGCTGCCGCGCAGCCCGAGAGAAAGAGCGGCGTCGGAGGTCAGCTGCGCGAAGGTCAACAACTCGGGCACGAACCCGACCCAGACGTCGACGCTGCGGGCGGTGAGGAAGAGAACGAGGTCGTCGCCGACGATCCGGAGGGCACCACCGACCGGTGACACCGGGAAGCGACCGCCCAGGTCCTCCTCCGGCCGCCACATCGAGAAGACCGCCGACCTGCTGTGCTCGTCCTGCCGCAGCATTTCGGTGGCTTGCTCGAACTGGTCGATTGGCGAGCCGTCCGCCGCGACCCAACCCCGCAGCCGCTGGTAGAGCAGCGACGATTCCCGCTGGTCGCCGAAGATCCGGTCGCGGTAGTCCTTGATCAGCTCCGGGTACAGGTAGCCCCGCGGCGGGGTCAGATCCGCCGGATTCCGCAGCCAGACGGTGAGACCCGGGATGTCGAAACAGATCCCGTGCCGCGTCGCAACCCGCGCCGGCTGTCCTTCGGAGAAGACCGAGAGCACGTCGTGCCACCCGGACGCCACGGTAGCCACCTCAAGCTCCACGCGATGATCCCTCTGACGATTCCCGCGTCGCCGACGCCGCCGTCCGTCTCGTTTGGCGCTGTATCGGATCACCGGGCGCCCGTTGCCTCGCAAAGTTCGGCAGGGGCAGTACCGGCAGCGCCGGCAGGTCGATCAGCGTTCCCCCGCTGCAAGACGGGGTACGGGTCACGACGCACACGTCGGTGGCCAGAAGCGGCACCTCCACGTCGAGTCCGTTCGCGGCCAGGGTCTGGCCTGACGTCACGAGCAACACTCCGGCGCCGCTGTCGTCGGCGCGGATCACGCCCTCGGTGGCCCCGTTCAGCCGTACGATTCGCATCGATCGTAGGTTCGCGCATGCGTCGAGCCAGGCCCGGGTGATGGCCGGGTACTCGGTGTAGACCGTGCGAGGATTCCGGCCGGCGACCGCGCAGTAGGTGACGAATGACGTCCGGGCGGGCGGCAGCGCCCGGATGGTGAGCGGCTGGTCGTTCGCGAGACACCACTCGACGCATACGTCGTAGCCCGTGATGCCGACGTCGACGGCTCCTGAAGCCACGAGTTCCGGTATGTCGAAGCCCCGGCATCGGATCAGCGAATCCGCGCCCATGCGGTGCCACAGCGACCTCCGGTGAGCCTCGTCCAAGCCGGCGAAGCGGCTTCCGACGATGTCGGCGACCGGGCCGTACAGTCGGCTCGAGGGACTGGGCACCGCGACGATCACTGTGACCTGCCCGCCGCCTCGGCCCTGGTCACCGATCGCACTCCGGCGCCGATGTCCTCGACCGGGACCACCGCGTCGACCAGCGCCCGGAGCGCGAACTCCGCCGGCCGCTCGGAGAACAACACCACCTTGCCCTGCCCCACGGCGTAGCCGACCTCGATGCACACACTGACGCCGGCATACCCGCCGTTGGCCACGACAAAGATCGCGTCCGACCGCGCTATCTTCGCAAGGAAGTCGCGTGTGAGCTGGATCTTGTCCGGCTCGTCGACCCGCACATGCCGTTCGTTGAAGTCGTAGCGCGGGGTGTAGACGGTCATGCCCAGGTCGCGGAACGCTGCCTCGGCAAGCTGGGCTGTGTCGTAGAACTTGGAGCTGCTGCATATCGTGACTGCCTCGATTTCGGGCATCGATCCTCCAGTGTGCGGTCGATATTCGTGCTCAGGTGAGCGGTATCAGATGTCGGGGTTCGTCGAGATACCCGACACCGGCGTGCCGCCGCAGAATGTTCTCCCACACCATCGAAGGCGCTTCGGAATCGGCTGGTCGAGGCAGCCTGCGGCGGTCCGCCAGCGCGGGATAGTCGAGGTGAAAGGGGCGCACCGCGAGTCGCCGGGGGAGCCCCGGGCTGATCCGGGCCAACTCGTGGAAGCTCATGTCGAGTTGTTCCTCGGTCCAGTCGTTGGCGCCGACCGCCGGAAACAGATCGAAGCCAAGTTCGAGGGCCAGGACGATCCCGTCGCGGATGGCGGGCCAGTCACCGCTGCCGGGCGGGTGATGGAGCGTCGTATGCACCTTGACGCGCCGCAGCTCCTCTCGCTCGACTGCGGAGAGCCGAAGGGCACTCTGCTGCCAGGCGTACGGCAGGGCGGAGAGGTTCGACTCCACCTTGAGGACGACGGAGCCGAGCAGGCCCCGCGCCGCCAAGGCGCGGTAGATCTCGATCACGAGGGAGGGCGCGAGCAGCGGCTCGCCGCCGCTGACGCGCAACAGGCTGAGCTGCCGACCGGCAGCCTGAGCCGTACGCCTGAGCGCGACGAACTCGTTCACCACGCCGTCGGCGTTGGTAATGAAGGCGTCCCGACCGGCCAGATGGCGGTAGTCGACGTAGCAGTAGGAACAGCGGAAGTTGCACGCGGCGACGTGCGTGATAGCCGCCAGGTTGTGCTCCGACCAGTGCCCTCCAAGCTCTGCCGCCACCGTCACCGGGCTGTCGGACAGATTGGCCACATGCCGCAACCCCGCGAACTCCGGCAGAGAGGTGGGCAGGCGCATCCGGTCCCGCCGTACCGGCGTGAAGAAGCGAAACTGCCGGCTCTGCACGCCGCCGAGATCCGTCTTGCGAAGATCGGTGAAGGCGTAGTCGCCGCCACCGACGTTCACGATCCGATGTGCCTTGAGCAGTATCGGCCGTTCCGTCGATCCGGCAGCGGGCGCGTTGCTGACCACTCAGCCCCTCCATCAGAGAGTGTTGCGACAGATTACTGACAGGCGTCGATCAACCGAGCATCTCCATGACGACCGCCTCGATTTCGGGAGTGGCAGGGTGTCGCGCGAGTTCGGCTCGGACTCGCCGACGCATCGTCACGAAGTTCGTGCCCTCGGTCAGGTGTAGCCCGGCGACAGCTTCATACTGCTGCCGCCCGAGTTCCACAAGCCGCTGGTGCGCTGCGTCCGCGACGTCGTACTGGGGAACGGGCAGCTTCCACACGTGCTTGTCGATGTCCCGCTCATCCTTGCCGTAGGACATCATTGGTCGGACAAGCTCGGTCAGCACGGTGCTGTTCAGGATCGCCGAGAGGAAGAGGCCCTCTTCCCAGGTCGCGATCGGGGCCCAGTAGAGCTTGTGCTCGATGACTGCGGTCGGGTCGTCGACGATGGCAGCGGCGACATGCATCCCGGAGGCCGAATAGGCCAATCGCAGCGGCGGTGCGGGGAACTGCGCGGTCAGCTTGTGTCGGAAGTCGAGCTGCTCGGCCAGGGTGAGGCGCGCGCTGCTGCGGTGCGCCTCCCAGGTTGCCTCAGCCTGCCGCCACCATTCGGCCAGGCCGAAGTAGTAGTCGAGTCGAGATCCAGGTCCGGTCATCAGCGTGGAACCGTCGAGCGGGAGCACCGCCTTCTTCCCCGGCAGGATCCGGTACGGCAGCAGGCATTCGCCGAGCAGCACGTGCCGGATGAATTCGCTCTCCACGACGCCTTCGAGTGCGGGCAGATCCTTCCACGGGGCCTTCTCCAGGTTGCTGCGCGCAGAGCGAACGGCGTGCCGGCCGGCACCGAGGCCGAGCCGCCCGCCAGTATCAGTCTCGACGAAGAACAGGATCTTGGGGAAGATCGTCGCGCCGTTGCGCACGTGTGGCTTGTACGGCGAATCGGCGAGGAACGCCCGCCCTAGGGGGACGCGTTCCCGATGGATGGATGGTGCGGCCTGTCTCCACCTCCTGGCATCGGCGCCGAGGCGTCCCGTCCACCGTTCGGTGACCGATGGAAGGCCGCGAGGGCTGTGCGTGGCCGCCTTATTGCCGAAGACGACACTGGCGCCCCGCGGGAAGGGGTGAGGACGCAGGCGGCGCAGGTCCCAGGAGTCGGTGAAGGCAACCGCTGTCGGCTCGACCTCGTCCTTGTACCATCCGCTGCGGAAGCCCTCGAAGTGCTCGCGGTCGAGCACGGCGTTGGGCAGAACGAAGGCGAACGCGCCACCGTCGCGGAGGTACTGCTGGACGGCCCTGGCGACGAAGAGGGCGGAGAGGTCCTGCTGCGTCGCGAACTGACTACCACGCCACAGCCCGCGATCACGGGAGAGCTTCTTGAACATTGCCTGCATGCCCGGCGGCATGTGGCGGTAGGCGAGCCACGGGGGGTTGCCGATCAGGACGTCCACCCGGTTGTCGTCCATGGCGAGCCAGACGGGCCGGGCCAGGTTCCGCAGGTAGTAGCTCCAGATGTGGTCGCGACCCTCGTCGTGCAGCCGGCACATCGCCTCGAAGGTGCCGCGGATCATCGGCTGGTCGTCCGGCTCGATCTCCATGTGGTGGAAGAACGCGGCCAACGACGGCGGGTTGTCAGGATCTCGCGGCTTAGCGGCGATGCCGGCGAGCCCCGCGACGACCTGGTCGAAGCGGCTCGGCTCGTCGAGCAGGCCTTTGGGGAAGCGCAGCCATTCCTCGACCTCGCTGGCGTTGTAGCCGGCACTGATCCGTACGTGTTCCTCGGTGAAGAGATCGCGGCGTTCCCGCCACTGCATGCTGTCGCCCAAGTAGACCGGGATGGTGATGGCGCCCCGCTGGTCGGTGAGCCGCTGGTGGCCGATGGCGAGGAGGTAGGTAACGCGCGCGAGCGCCACGGCGACGGGGTGCAGGTCGACGCCGACCACGTGGTGGGTGAGCTGCGTCAGCGCGGCATCGAGCGGTATGGCCGCTGCCTCGGCGGCGGCGAGATACCGGCGTACGGCGTGGAAGAGGAAGGTGCCGGAGCCGCAGGCGGGGTCCAGCACCCGTTGCCGCACCGGATCGGTGACGACGGTGTCGACGAGGTGCTCCGCGAGCCAGTCGGGCGTGTAGTACTCGCCCATCCGCTTGCGCGTCTCGGGACCGATCATCGACTCGTAGAGCACCTTGAGGATGTCGTGGTCGGCCCGCAGCCAGTCGAACCGGGCCAGTCGCCGGGTGAGCCCCTGGATGAACTCGCGACCGCCGGGCACCTCGGTGGTCCAGCCGAAGAAGTCGTGCTCGACCACCCCCAGGATGCGGGCCTTATCGAACCGTTGCCCGGTGATGAGATCGTGCGGCTGCAACTCCATGGCGTCGATGCCGACGACCAGGTGCGCGATGATGTACGCGCTGTTCATCAGCAGGGTGTGCTCGACGAAGAGATCCGGGTCGTCGACGAACTGGGTGCCCAGGGCGCTGTCCAGCAGCTCCGCCCACAGCTTCCGCTTCAGCCTGACGGTCGGCTGCTGCTGGTGCTCCGCGTAGAGCGCGGCGAGCGCGGCGCGATCCAGCTTGTGTGAGGTGCTCTGCGCGCCGAGGCGGCGAGCCACCTCGGCGGGAGCCGGCCGGACCCGCTGGCTCGTCGCCAGCACTCCTTCGAGCCAGTAGAAGAGGGCCAGGCCGTCGGGGCGAGCGCCCGCCAATGTATGGGCGTCGATGAGAGTCAGGGCCTCGCCGGTCAGCTGGTAGGCCCGCCAGGTGGCGCCGTCGGTAAGGATTCCGACGTATCGCTGGCCGCTCTCCCTGCTCCGCGACCGAACGTAACCGCCGAGTTGCCGCTCGGCCTCCAGTAGCGGGCGCCCGGTCTGGAGCCGTCGCTTGACTTCGATGATGGTGTAGCCGACCTCGATGTCGATGCGTCGGCCGCCGCCTACCGGAGCTTCGAGGTCGACGTCGTCGAGATGGAAGTCGGAAAGCCCGAAATCGCCGGCCAGCAGAAGCTGGCGGATGTCGGCTTGCAGGGTTGCTTCGCTGCGCGCGGCACGCCGGTCGGCGATCCGCGCCAGCAGGGGCTGCAGCGACGGGGAAAAACCGTCGGGCGCGCGTACCTGCGGCCGGGGTGGTGAGTGGCGGCTCCGGCTTTCGTCTGGCGTACCGTCCGAGCGGGCCATGCATCAGTGTGGATATTGCAACTGGCCGAATCCAAGAGGTGATGAATCACTGTCGGATTATGGACAGCTCGCGTACGGTGATCTGGCCGAGCGGCCAGGAGCCGATAGCGTCGGTGCACGCAAGGCGATGGAGAAGTTCCAGCAGCTCAGCATCGCCGATTTGCACGCCGACAAGGAGCCTGCACCCTGGCGTCGGTGAACAATGCGCGGACCCGCGGATGCGGACCATCCGGATTACGGACTTCTGGCGTGAGGTGGTGCTGGCGCCCGACGACGGCAGCGACACCTTTCTGCTGCTCAACGTCGTGCCGCACGACGATGCGTACACCTGGGCCGCGAAGCGGCTCTACACGGCGACGCGGGCGCTGGAGGTCCGCAACGTCGTCGCCATCGAGCAGCTCACCCCGGCGCTGGAAAAGGCCGCTGCGGAGGCGCCGAGCCTGCTGTTCGCCCGCTACTCCGACACGGTGCTGCGTCACCTCGGCATCGATGACCAGGTGCTGCGGGCGGTACGCACGATCATCGACAAGCGGCAGTTGGACGCGTTCGGCACGCTGCTGCCCGAGGACCAGTTCGAGGTGCTGCAGTACCTCACCGAGGGCTTCACGCCGGACGAGGTCTATCGCGACGTCGTGGCCGAGCGCCGGCCGGCGGACGCGCCGCCGGAGCCGAGCGAGAGCCTGGCCGTGGCGATCGCCAACACCGCCAACCGCATCACCCTGGTGACCCGGCCGGACGAGCTCGCCGAGATCCTCGACAAGCCCTTCGCCGCCTGGCGGGTCTTCCTGCACCCGTCGCAGCGGCGTGTCGCGTACCGGGTCTCGTGCAACGGGCCGGCCCGGGTGACCGGCGGGCCAGGCACCGGCAAGACGGTGGTGGCGCTGCACCGGGTCAAGCACCTGCTCTCTCGTACGCCCGACAGCCGAGTGCTGCTCACCACGTACACCAATGCCCTGGCCGCGACCCTGCGGGAGAACCTGGCGCTGCTCCTCGACGACGAGGAGCAGCTGGCGCGGGTGGAGGTGACCACGGTGAACGCCTTCGCGCACCGCACCGTGCGGGCCCTCGCCGGGCGGGTGCCGACCCCCATCGGTGACGTGGACGAGCGGCAGGTCTGGCGGCGCGTGGGCCGCAGGCTGAACCTGCCCTGGACCGAGCAGTTCCTCGCCCAGGAGTTCCGGCACGTGATCCTCGCCCACAACGTGCAGAGCCGGGACGAGTACCGCGCGGCCAGCCGGCGGGGAGAGGCTCGGCGCTCGGCCCGCGGCAGCGCGACCGGATGTGGGACGCCGTGGACATGTTCCAGAAGGAGCTGTCGGCCGCCGGCACCGCCACCCACCTGCAGATCTGCGCGCGGGCGGCGCAGCTGCTCGACGGCGCCGACCTCACCGACCACGGGTACGACTACGTCGTCGTCGACGAGGCGCAGGATCTGCATCCCGCGCAGTGGCGGGTGCTGCGGGCCGCGGTGGCGCCCGGCCCGGACGACCTCTTCATCACCGGCGACCCGCACCAGCGGATCTACGACTCCCGCGTCTCGCTGAACGCCCTCGGCATCTCCGTCGCCGGGCGCAGCAGCCGGCTGCGGGTCAACTACCGCAGCACCGAGGAGATCCTCTCCTGGTCCACCGGCGTGCTCGTCGGGTCGCGGATCGAGGACCTCGGCGGCGACGGTGACGACAGCCTCGCCGGCTACCGGTCACTGCTGCACGGCAAGCGACCCCACGCCGCCGGGTACCCGACGAGCCAGGCGGAGATCGCCGCGCTCGTGGAGCGGGTGGGGGAGTGGCTGGAGCAGGGTGTGGCGGCGAGCGAGATTGCTGTGTGCGCCAGGTTCAACCTGACGCTGAGCGACGTGCAGGAGGAGTTGGCCGCCGCCGGGATTCCTTCTGTGCGGGTTCGGGACCAGCCCGGGGCAGACGTCGACGGGGTGCGGCTCGCCACCATGCACGCGATGAAGGGGCTGGAGTTCCGGTGCGTGGCGGTGGTCGGCGTCACGGCGCGGTCGGTGCCGTTCGCCAAGGAGGTCACGCCGGCCGAGGTGGATCCGATGCAGCACGAAAGTGACCTGCTCCGGGAGCGGTGCCTGCTGTTCGTTGCCAGTACGCGGGCGCGGGAGGCGCTGCACGTGTCCTGGAGCGGGCAGCCCAGCCCGTTCCTGACGTCCGTTAACGCGCGCTGACGCGGATGCCGCCAGAGCGCGCTCCGGCGTAGCAGCGTTCGCGTTCCTTCTGCCACAGCACCTCGTCGTCGAGGTTCGCGTACTCGCTGCGCAGCCGGCGGGCGAGCGCGTAGAAGCCCTCGTGCGGCCGGCGGGTGTCCTTACCGACCACGAGCGCGCTCCAGATCGGCTCGCCTCGTTCAGCGGCCCGCTCCGACAACTGGGCCAGCTTGACCGGGCCATGCTGTGGCTGTCTGCCGGCCTGAAGGCGGACCACCGAGAGCGACGAGCAGCCCTCGCCACCACCTGAGTCCTCCGGTTCCTTCCGGATCCCCCGGCGGCGCCGCCGAAGGAGCGACGCCGCCGGCGGAAGGAGGGAGACGCTCAGCCGAGTGGGCTGAAGCTGCGGCCGTCGAGCACGTTGATGACCTCGTCGTCGCGGCTGACCTCGTAGCCGCGCTTGCGCAGCTCCGCCACCAGCTCGCCCTCGCGGTCGACCGGGATCTCCAGGTAGTCCCCGTTGAGTGCGGTGAACCGGCGCTCGCCGAACTGGTCCTGCAGGTCCTCGGGGAGCAGCTTGAAGGCCCGCTCCGTGACCATCGGGGGCCAGTCCCCCTCTGCGACCGAGTTCAGCTCGTTGATCTCGAAGGGCTCGTTGTCGGCGGGATCCTCGTCGGGGAAGTCTTCATCCGCGGCGGCAGGATTCGACAGGTGGGTCATCCGGACCTGGCGGGCCTCTCCCCAGGTGCGGGCGGCGGCGAGCGCCTTGATCTCCTCGGCCTCCTCGGCGGCGGTGTTCGCGTCGGCGAAGGCGAGGCAGTCGTGCAGTTGCGCGTGGCCGTAGACCAGGCGGCGGGTGGTCGGGTGGTGCGTCGTCATGGCGCACATCGTGCCGTGCGGGTACGACATCCAAGATCAGGTGTTGATCCGGAGACCGGGAGCGGGACTGGCCATTCCCGCAGGCCGGACGGGCCAAAGTTGATCACGAAGGGGTGACGCAGGCCTGCGGACGGGCCAAGCGGTCTTGTCCGGTCGGGCCAGCCCCTTCGGCGTGGTGCCACCATGGGCTGGGCGCGATCGATCCCGCGGCGCCGGTGGCCGGCGATGCGGCGGCCTGTCGGTGCCGCCCGGTAGCCTGCGGGAACGTCCGCAGTACGACGAGCAGGGGAGGGCACGTGGTGGACGGTCCACGCTCCCGACCGATGTTCCGCCAGGTCCCGGCGGACATGTTCGCCTTCACCACCACCGACCGGGCCGAGTTGCACACCGCCGTCATGCAGGTCTTCGGCGACGCCCACGAGCGGCTGGTCGCGGCGTTGACCTTCGACGAGATCCTCGCGGCGTTGCCCGGCGTCGGCTGGTACGAGCCGGTCGCCGACAGCTCGCTCGACTACACCCTCGGGGCGCTGCACAAGTACGGGCTCATCGAGCGTACGCAGAACCACAGCGCCCACTACGCCTCCGCCGCCGAGTACGAACGGCGTAACCTGCACTACTCGTTGAGCCGCAAGGGGGAGGCCGCCTACGAGGGCGTGCTGCACGCGGTGCAGCACCTGTCCTCGACCGGGGCGCTGCAGACGGCGGTGCTCGACGCCATCCTCGATCGCCTCGGTGAGCTGCATGATCTGCTCGCCGACGACGCCGCTGCGGACCGCCGTGTCTACGCCGCCCTCATGGAACTCGAGGGGCACCTCGCCGGTCTGCGGGCCAGCACCAAACAGTTCAACGGCCAGCTTCAGCGGCTGCTGCGCGAGGAGGGCGCCGATCCCGACACGTTCGCCGAGGTCAAGCAGGCCACGATCGCCTACCTGTCGGAGTTCGTCACCAACCTCGACGGGCGCCGGCAGACGATCGCCGACGCGGTGGCCCGCATCCAGCAGCGCGGCGTCACCGTCCTGCATCACCGGGCCCTGCGCGGCGCCGACCTGCCTACCCTGCCCGGCAGCAGCGACCCCGCCCCGCGCTGGCTGGAGCAGCGTGCCGCGCGGTGGGACGGCCTGTGCTCGTGGTTCCGGCCCGGCGACGGCGCCCGCCCACGCATCGACCAGCTCGCCGACGTCGCCCGACGTGCCATCGTCGCGCTGATGCGGGCGTTGGAACGGCTGACCGACAGTCGGCGGCGCGGCACCAGCACCGCCGCCGACTTCCGTGCGTTGGCCCGCTGGTTCGCCACCTGTGATTCCGACGAGGCGGCGCACACGTTGTGGTCCGCCGCCTTCGGGCTGTGGCCCGCCCGGCACACCCACCTCGCACTGGACGACCCGACGGCGGTACCGGCCACCACGTCGTGGTGGCACGCGCCGGCGGCGCCTGTGTCGCCGTTGCTGCGTACCACCGGGCAGGCGGACAAGGTCGCCCGCACGGCCAGGGTCCGCGACACCGCCGAGGTACGCCGGCTGCGCCGCGAGCGGGTGGTGGCGGAGCGGGCGGAACTCGAGCGGGCGTGGCGGCAGCTGGCCACGCCTGGGCCGGTGCGACTGTCGGCGTTCGGGCGGCTCGACCCGGGCGGTTTCGCGCGGCTGCTGGAGCTGCTGTCGCGGGCGCTGTCCGCCCCTGAACGGCACGGCGTGCGTCGCGCGGCGACGGCCGACGGTCGGCTGGTGGTGACGCTCACCGGCGCTGACAGTGCCGGCCGCGCGTTGCTGCGGACACCGCACGGCGTACTGTCCGCCCCCGATCTGCTGGTCTCGATCAGCGAGGCCCGCCCGACGCCCGCTTTTCCCCGCCAGGCTATGGACACCGAGCCCCCCGACCTGCCGGCGATTCACGACGAGGCCGAGCGGCTCGTGGCGCCCGGCGACGCCAGCCCGCCGGGACTCGGCAGCGAGGCCCCGATGGTGATCGACGGGCGGTCGGCGTGAGCGATCTGCGCAGCGAGCTCGACCGTGAGCGGGCGGCCGAGCGGGCCCAGGCGATCCGAGCCCTGCTGGCCCGCCCCGTGCTCACCCGCGACACCGCGGCCGCCGACTTCGCCCTGGTCGTGCGGCACCGCGCCGATCTGGTCGCGTGGTTCGACACGCACGCCGGCTGGCGGTTGGTCGTCGAACCCCGCGCCGGCTACGCCCGGCTGATGAAGACGTCACCACGGCCACCGGTCGATCGTCCGGCCCGCCGTCCGCGTGGCGCGCGGAGCCCGCTTGACCGTCGCCGCTACACCCTGCTCTGCCTGGTGGCCGCCGAGCTGCTGGCCGGGCCGGTGACCACGATCGGCATCGTGGCCGAGCGGCTGGCCCAGGCGTCCGCCGTCGAGCCGGACATCGCCGCGTTCGACAGCTCCCGGCACGACGACCGCCGGGCGTACGTCGACGCCCTGCTCGTGCTGGAGGAGTTGGGTGTGCTCGCCGCCGTCGACGGCAGCACCGACGCCTACCTGCAGCACGCCGACGCCAAGGTGCTCTACCGGGTCGACAGCGGCAGACTGGTCCGGCTGCTCGCCGCGCGGCAGGCGCCGTCGCGGCTACCCGACCGGGACGTGGCGGCGCTGGTGCATGAGCCTCGCTACGGCGGCGCCGACGATCCCGCCGCTGACGTCTCCGACGAGCAGCGCAACCGGTGGCTGCGGCATTCCATCGTGCGGCGGCTCCTCGACGACCCGGTGGTCTACTTCAGCGACCTGTCCGACGCGCAACGCGCCTACGCCGCCAGCATCACCGGCCGTCGGATGCTGCGCACCGCGGTGGCCGACGCCGGGATGCTGCTGGAGGAACGCGCCGAAGGGCTCCTTGCCGTCGACCCGGATGCCCTGGCCACGGACGAGAGGTTCCCGGCTTCCGGCAGCGTCGCCGGGCAGGCGGCGCTGCTGCTGCTCGACACCGTCCTCGCCGCCCGCCCCGACCCGGTCGGCGAGGAACAGCTCGTCGGGCAGCTCGCCACCCGGTTCGCGGCGGTGCCGCAGTGGGCGCGCACCTACCGCTCCGACGGCGGCCCGCAGCGGCTCACCGGGGAAGCGCTGGCCCTGCTCGGCCGGTTCGGGCTCGTCGACCGGGCCGGCGGAAGTGTTCGGGCGCTGCCCGCCGCCGCCCGCTACGCCATCGGCGCGCCCACCGTCGTCAGCCCCACCCGAGCGAGGAGCCGCCGGTGACCGTCCTGACTCTGCCCAGCGGCGACGCTCCCGCCGGCACGCTGCGTACCGACCGCTGGCAGCCCACCCGGGCCGGCGTGCTCAACGTCTGGCGCTACTACGACGAGGTGTTCACCTTCCACCGCGGGCGGCTGCTGTTGCGGGGACCCAACGGCACCGGCAAGTCCAAGGCGTTGGAACTGCTGCTGCCCTACCTGCTCGACGCCAACCTGCGCCCCTCGCGACTGTCCACCTTCGGCGGTTCCGAACGCACCATGCACTGGAACCTGATGGGCGACGGCTACCCGCACACCACCCGGGTGGGCTACGTGTGGCTGGAGTTCGGGCACGACGGTGACGACGGAGCACGCTGGTTCACCTGCGGCGCCCGGCTGGCCGCCTCCACCAACACCCGCACCGTCGACGCCACCTACTTCACCACCGAACTGCGGGTGGGTGAGCCCGCCGGCCTGTCCCTGGTCAAGGACGGCAACGTCCCGTTGACCCGCCAGGACCTTGCTCAGGCACTCGGTGACCGCGGCGCCGTACACACCGGCGCCGAGTCCTACCGGCGCGCGGTACGGGAGAGCTTGTTCCGTGGGCTCAGCGAGACGCAGTACGAGGCGCTGATCGCTACCCTGCTGCAGCTGCGTACCCCGAAACTGTCCGAGCACCTGAACCCCGACGCGTTGTCCGAGGTGCTGTCGAAGGCCCTGCCACCGCTGGACGCCGCCGACCTGGCCGAGATCGCCGAGGGCTTCGAGCAGCTGGACCGACGGCGCGAGCGCCTGGCTCGGCTCGACGAGGAAGTGACCGCGGCACGCCGGCTCGCCGAGCGCCAGCAACGGTACGCGCGCCGGGCGTTGCGGCGCGGCGCCGCCGAGGTCGTCGCGGCCACCACCAAGCTGGACAACGTCACCCGCGACGCCCGCCAACGCCGGCAGGAACACGCGACAGCCGCCGCCGAGCTGGCGCAGGTGAGCACGGCCATCAGCGACAACGAGCGCGACCAGACCGTCACCGAGGAGACCATCGGCGGCCTACGCGACAGCGACGCCTACCGCGAGGGCCAGCAACTCGACCAGCTGCGGCGGGAGGCGGCAACCGCGAGACGCACCGTCGAGCAGGCCGCCGTCGCGGCAGCCAGCCGCCGTGCGGAGGCCGCGAGGGCCAGTCAACGGGCAGAGGGGCTCGTCGCCGAACTCGCCACCACCGCCGCGCAGACCGGCAGGTCCTGGCGCGACACCACCGCCGCGGCGCTGGCCGCCGGGATGGCCGCCCACGTCGAACCGCTCGCCGCCGAGACCGCGGACCGGGCCCGTCACCTGCTGCGCGGGATCATCCGCGCCCGAGAGGACGAGATCGCCGCCGTCGCCGCCGCGCTGGCCGACCACGAACGAGCGGTGGTCGAGCGCGACCGGGCGCAGGCCCGGCGGGAGCGACGGACGGCCGAACGCGACGCCGCCAGCGCCGCGCTGCGGCAGGTCAAGCGGGCGTACGACGACGAGGTCGCCGAACTGCGCGACGCCATCGCCCGCTGGGCGTCGGGCTGCGCCGTCCTGCCGGTCACCGACCGGGCGACGGAACTGGCGGACCTGGCCGGCGACGAGGTAGCGCTCAACGCCCTGGTCGGCGACCTGTCGGCCGCCGTACGGGAACAGCTCGCCGCCGCGCACGCCGAGCGGCGGGCACGCGACGCCGAGCTGGTTCGGCGGCGGGAACCGCTCGCCGGCAGGCTGGCGGCGTTGTCGCGTGCGGCCACGCACGAGCCGGTGGCGCCGCGGCAGCGGACGGCGCCCCGCGGTGACCGACCCGGCGCACCGCTGTGGCGCCTGGTGGACTGGCGGGCCGACGTGCCGACCGAGGTGCAGCCCGCCGTGGAGGCCGCCCTCGAGGCGTCCGGTCTGCTCGACGCCTGGATCTGGCCCGACGGATCGGTGACCTCGGACCGCCGTGGCCACGACACCTACCTCGCCGCCGCCACCGCGCTGCCCGCGCCGCACGAGTCCCTGCTCGCGGTGCTCGCTCCCGACGAGCGGGCGCCCGTGCCGGCGCCGCTGGTCGCCACCGCGCTCGCCGGCGTGGCATTCGGGCCAAGCGCCCCTCATCACGTCGCCGCCGTCGGCGCCGACGGCAGTTGGCGGCTCGGCCCGCTGCACGGCAGCTCCGGCAAGCCGGACGTGGAGTTCCTGGGCGCGGCAGCCCGGGAGCGGGCCCGGCAGCGGGAGATGACCGAGCTGACCGCTGAACTCGCCGACATCGACGCCGAACGCGCCACGGTGGCCGAGGCGACCCGGCACCTGGCCGAGCGGCGCACCACGCTTCAGGCGGAGCTGGCAGCACGACCGGATCACCGCCCGCTCGGGCGTGCGGCGGAACAGATCGACCGGGCCGAGCTGAAGCTCGCCGGCGCGCAGGACCTGCTCGACGAGGCCGCCCGTGAGGCTGTCGCCGCCGACGAGGTGGTCCGCGCCGCGCTGCGCGAGCTGACCCTCGTCGGCTCCCGGCACGGCCTGCCCACCGCCGCGGCGGACCTCGGCCGGCTGACCGACGCGCTGCGGACACTGCGGCAGGCGGCCGAGGGCTGGTTGACCGACCGCGGCCGGGAGGAGCACACGGCAACCCGGCTCGACGACGCCCGCGAAACCGCCGACCACGCTATTGAGTTGGCCGAGGAGGAAGCGGCCCGCGCCCAGGCCGCCGAGGAATCCGCCGCCGGCCTGGCGGCCCGCCTCGAGGCGGTGGAGCGGACCGTCGGCGTCGAGTACCGGGCCGTCCTCGACGAGGTGCACCGGCTACGCACCCACGCGGAGGCACTCAAACAGCACCTGCGACGGTTGCGCCCCCGCCACGAGGCCCTGATCGGGCAACTGCACGAGCTCAACGCCCGCGCCGAACGCGCCGAGCAGGACCGCGACGACGCCACCGGAGTCCGCGACGACGCGGTGGCCCGCCTGGCCCGCCTCGTCGACCTGCTCGGCGCCGACGCGGCGCTCGCCACCGACCTGTCCGGCGTCGGTGCCGTGACCGCGACCCTGCAGGCCGCGCGGCAGCTCGCCGAGGAGATCGGCGCCCTGCCACACGGTCCCCGCCACCTCCGCCAGGACGAAGGCGAACTGGGCAACGTGCTGCACCTCATCAGCGCATCGCTTGCCGGCTACGCCGACCTGGCCATGATCCCCGACGAACAGTGCGACGTGCAGATCGTCACCGCCACCGTCGACGGTCTGCCGACCACACCCACGGCCCTGGTGCACCGGCTCACCACCGAACGGGACGAGATGCGGGCTCACCTGACCGAGGAGGAGCGGCAGCTGTTCGACCGCACCCTCACCGGCGACACCCGCCGGCACGTCGCGCAGCGGATCCGGCAGGCCGCCGACCTGGTCCGCGAGGTCAGCGCGCAACTCGAACGGGTACGTACCGTGTCGGGCCTCGGCGTACGACTGATCTGGGAGGTCAACAGCGACCTTGACGCCCGGCTACGGCAGGCCCGGGAACTCCTGCTGCAGGACCCGGCGCGGCTGACCGAGACCCAGCGGGCAGCCCTGCACGACTTCTTCCGCGCCCGCATCGACGACATCCGCAATGCCGGTTCGACCGAGGGCTGGGAGCAGCAGCTGGGCGAAGCCCTCGACTACCGGCGGTGGCACCGGTTCGTCGTGCAGATCCGTTCCGGCACCGGCGACTGGTCGCCGGTCACCCGACGCCAGCACGGCGCCAAGTCGGGCGGGGAGAAGGCCATCGTGCTGCACCTGCCGCTGTTCGCAGCGGCCGGCGCGCACTACCGCGCAGCCCCCTCGGCGCCGCGACTGATCCTCCTCGACGAGGTCTTCGTCGGCGTGGACCAGACCAACCGCGGCCAGCTGATGGCTGTGCTGAAAGCCCTCGACCTCGACCTGCTGCTCACCTCCGACCAGGAGTGGTGCACCTACGCGGAGGTCGACGGCATCGCCATCCACCAGTTGATCGCCGGCGGGGAGGACGGCGACGACGCGGTCACCACCGCCCGCTTCGTCTGGACCGGTCACGACGTCGTGGCCGACGACGAGCCATGACGGCAGCCCGGTTCGACCGTCCCGAACTCGCACCACTCTGGACGGAGCTTCGACGCCGATTCGAGGGCACCGACGGGCGGGTGAGCCGAGTACGCCTGCACGACCTCCAGCCGGCCGAGCGGGTCGCGCTGGCCGACCTCCTCGGCCTGGCGTACACCCCGGACTCGGAGGTGACCGTTTCCGTCCGGGTGCTCGACGCGATCCTGCAGACCGCCACCGGCGGACTGGACACCCGAGGCGTGGTGGAGGCGATCGGTGGCCCCCTCACCAGTCGAGCGGAGGACCGCCGGCAACGGGCCGCCGAGCGTGCCCAGCTCTGGCAGTGGGCCCGCGAGCATCCCACCGTCCTCGCCGAGCCGGCCCTGCTCACCTGGCTCGAACGCGTTCGCGCCGGCGGCCTCGTCGCCGGCGACACCTCCGCCACCCGGACGCTGCTGGAGCAGGCATTCGAGGTCCTTACGGCACTGCCCGCGGCCGGCGAACCGCTCCCGGTGCTGGCCGCCCGCCTCACCGGTGACTCCCATGCGCTCGACGAAGACAGCCGGCTCGGCAAGGTGGTGCTTCGGGCGTTGGCCGTGCTGCGCGACGAGGAGACACCGACCGACGCGGAGGGTCGTCGACGGCTGTGGGAGTACTCGGGCGTCGCGTGCGACGAGCTGTCAACCTCCGTCCTGGTCGCGGGGATGCGGCCCGCCGGCGACGGCCCACTCGCCCGAGGATTACGCACCTGGGCCGACGCCGGTCAGGCATCCGTGGTCACTCTGGCTCACCTCAAGGACCACCCCGTCGGTGGACTGCGGGGACCGGTGTTCGTCATGGAGAACCCGGCGGTGATGGCACTCGCGCTACAGCGGTTCGGTGTCGCCTGCCCACCCCTTGTCTGCGTCGCCGGTTGGCCGAGCACGGCGGCGATCATGTTGTTGCGACAGATCGCTGCCAGCGGGGCGAAGCTGCGCTACCACGGAGACGTCGACGGCGAAGGCCTGCGGATCGCGGCGCACATAATGAGCAAGACGGGCGCGGAACCGTGGCTGCTCCAGGCGGAAGACTACCGGCGTGCCGTGCCGAGTGCGGGCCCACCGGCGGGTCGAGTCGACGACACCCCCTGGGACCCGCAACTGGCTGAGGTCGTCCGTGCACACGGCATAGCCCTGCTGGAGGAAGTGGTGGTCGACTCCCTGCTTGTCGACATGGGAGCACACGTCGGCCGGCGTGAGCTACCTTAGCCGTCCGCGGGCCGGACCCGTGAAACACCAGCGCCGCGTAGGCCGTTTCTGCGGGAGCGGTTGGGGCCGCCCTCGTTGCCCGCCCACACCACCGGCACCGGGGCGCGCGTTGCCGGGGCGGGGCAGGACCTCGGAGGTTCAGGCAGTGGCCGGGCCACATCGTGTGCGGGGTGACTCGCCGAAGGCTGTGACGCCCTCGTATTCCGCCACCGGGGCGGCGCCGACACGCTCGTACTCGAGCAGCAGCAAGCCGTTCTCCGTCGCCTCGTGGCGGACGAGTCGGAGGCCGACGGGCGCGCTCGGGCGGTCGAGCAGCCGTCGCCCGGAACCGGTCACGGTGGGGGCGACGACGAGTCGGAGTGTGTCGACGAGGCCGGCCGACAACAGGTCCCTGCCGAGTCGCGCACTCCCGTGGATCTGGAGTTCCCGTCCTGGCTGCTCCCTGAGCCTCCCGACGGTCTGGATCGGGTCGCCGTGCAGCATGGTCGTCGGGTGCCAACTCGATTCCGTGAGGGTGTTGGTCACGACGTACTTCGGTAGTGAGTTCATCCGTTCGGTGAACGGGTCGTTCGGGTCGGTGATCCGGGGCCAGTCGCGAGCGAACGCCTCGTAGGTCCGCCGCCCCAGCAGCAGACCGTCGGCGAGACCCAGCCAGTCAGCGGTACGCTGGACGAAGAGCTTGTCCAGGTAGGGCACGAGCCAGCCGCCCCGGGTGAAGTCGTCGCTCGTATCCTCGGTCGGCGAGCCGGGGCCCTGGCTGACCCCGTCGAGGGTGACGAATCCGGTAAGGGCGATCTTCATTGCGTGCCCTCGCCTTCGACGAGTCCGGCGAGTTGCTCGGTGACCGAGCCCCAGCCTTGCGCGAAGCCGAGTTCCTGGTGACGGGCGCGAGCGGCGGGATCGCCATGGCGGACGATGATCCGGTAGTCCGTGCCGTCCGGATGATCGCTCAGGGTGATCTCGGCGGTCATCGGGACCGGGGTAGGGTCCGCGGGCCTCCAGGCACTGTCGATCGCGTTCGTGAACACGATCCGCTCGAACTCGTCGACGACGAGGAAGGTCGCGTCGACGTGCGGGACGAACTCCACCCCGTCGTCGCTCAGTCGGGTCACGAACGCGCCACCGGGCCGGACGTCCAGGCGGTCGACGCGGCACAGGGTCGGAGCCGGGACCCACCACTTCTCGAGGCGGGACGGGTCGGTCCACGCGGTCCACAGGGCGGCGCGGGGGGCGCGGATGACCCGCTCCAGCGTCAGGTCCAGGTCGGGATTCACTGTCGGTTCTCCTCGAGGTCGGTGACGAGGCGTTCGAGGCGATCGGTGCGCTCTTCCCAGATCCGGCGCTGCTCCGCGAGCCAGTCGTCGATGACGGCGAGGCACTCGCGGTTGAGCACACAGGTGCGCACCCGGCCGGACTTGGTCGTGCGGATCAGCCCACTGGACTCGAGCGTCCGTACGTGCTTCATGAACGAGGGGAGGGTCATCGGAAACTCGCTGGCGAGATCGCCGACGCTCGCCGGGCCGTGGCCGAGGCGCCGGATGACCCCGCGTCGGGTCGGGTCGGCGAGGGCGACGAACACGCCGTCGAGCTGCGCCGAATACTGTGCCATGTGGCTAAGTATCGTTCGGGAACGACACTTAGCGCAAGGGCAAAGTATTTGACGCGCCCCGGAGTGCCCTACCGCGGCGTCGGTAGCTGGCCGACCGCTGCCGATACGGGGGACCGGACGCCCTCCGGGCGGATCTGGCCGCGCTCGGCGGGCCGGATCCTGGACCTGCCGGCCAGCGGTGCAGGGACGCCGGCTGCTGGCGGTCTGCGCCGCGCTCTGCACGGTCAAGCTCACGCGTCAGCCGCTGGTCGCGCTGTGGCTGTTCGAAGCGCGGCTGGAAGCGGTTTATGGTGGCCATGTGCTTGACCTGAGCAGGGTTGACTTGGAGGAGATCGCTACCGCGCTCGCGGACCAGACCGCCTACGAGCACCGATGGCTGATCAACCCGCAGACGGGCGAGATCGTGCTCTGGACGACGGACGGCGGCATCGATGGACACACTCCCGTTGACCTTGATGATCTGGACCTGATCTGCATCGATCCGCTGCCGTCCTACCTCTGGTATCAGGACATGGCCGACTTTGCCGAGAGAATCAGCGACGAGACGGCCGGCCGCAAGCTCGCGCGAGCCATCCATGGCAAGGGCGCCTTTCGCCGGTTCAAGGACGAGTTGCACGAGGAGTGGCCGCACCTGCTGCCGGCGTGGTACGCCTTCCGCGACGTGCGCGCACAGCGGCGGGCGGTCGAGTGGCTGGTCGACAACTCGCTGGTCGACGACGAGACGGGCGAGCCTTTCGTGGCCGAGCACCCAGATCCCGACCTTCCCTGACCTGGTGCCCCTGTCGTGCCCGGTGCCGAGATCGGGCACCAACCCGGCCACGGGGCAGCGCCTTCACCGAGTTGTGAGACGTCCCTCAGAAGCTCACGATGAGGGTGAGGGCGCAGACCACCAGCATGCCGGTCGCGTTGACGAAGAGGTTGCGGCCGAAGTCGCGGGCACGAATGTGCATCGCGATCGCCACGATGAAGTACAGCACCAGCGCGGCCGACGTGATGAGCCCGATGTACGGCACCCAGATGCCGGCGACGAGGCCGGCGGCCGCCGCGAACTTGACGGCGGAGAGGACCCACCAGTAGCGGCGGGGCCAGTGAACGTCCTCCAGACATTTCGCGATGAACGCCGCCGGACGTAGGCACAACAGCGCGTCGCCGAACGAGATCACCGCAAGAAGGATAACGGGCCAGATCGGGTCAGGAAGGGCCGGCATCGCACCAACATACCATACCGTATGGTATGTTGATCTTATGTCGACGCGCGAACGGTGGCTCACCGCAGGCCTTGAGGCGCTGGCGGCCGACGGTGCGTCGGGTGTCCGGGCCGACCGCATAGCGGCCCGCCTCAACCTGACGAAAGGGTCTTTCCACCATCACTTCGCCGGGGTGGAGGACTATCGCCGGGCGCTGCTGGAGCGACACGAGCAGGACCAGTTGGCGCTGCTGGACCGCCTCGCCGCGGAACTGGAACAGGTCGCGGCCGAGGCCGCTCTCGGCGCCCTGACCGACCGCCTGACCGGCCTGTTCGATGCCGACCTTGAACGGGCGGTACGCAGTTGGGCGGTCACCGACCCGGCGGCCCGCGCCGTACAGGAACGACTGGACGGCGCACGGCTCGAGTTCCTGCGCCGCACGTGGGCCCGGATTCTCCGTGATGAGCGGCGGGTGCACATCGCAGCCCTCGTTCCTCACCTCATCGCGATCGGTGCCAGCATGGCCCAGCCGCGCCTGCCGGCCGAGGACCTGCGCGCCGTGTTCGATCTCCTCGCCGAGTTGGCGCCCGGCGTGCGGATCCCCGAGGCGTGACCAGCCGCGCCAGATGTGCCCGTCACCCGATCCGGCGCCCGGCCGGGTAGCCGGTGCTCCCGCTACGTGACGTCGGGACGCGCGGGGCACCAGGAGGCACCGGTTGATCGCCGCCGGGGCTCCTTGCTGCCCGTGCAGGACGCGTCCCAGGTCAGCGCGGGCCGGGCGGCCAGGCCCGCATCGCCTCGTCAACGACGTCGAGCAGTTGCGCGCGTGGGGCGCCGGCGTTCGACATGGCCGAGAGGCCGTGCCAAATGCACTGGACGTACGCGGTCAGGGCCGCGACGGACGTCGACCGGGGCAGCTCACCCGCCCGGACCGCCTGCTCGATCCGCTCGCGCAGCGCGTCGGCGTCGGCCTGCTGGAGCCTGGCGACCGTCTGGCGCACGTCGATGGTGTCCCGTCCGCCGATCATCGCGGCGCTGGTCGTCAGGCAGCCGGCCGGTTCGTCTTCGGCGGTGAAGGTCTCGGCGGACCTGCGCAGTATCCGCTCCACCGCGGCCCGCGCGGTCTGCTCCTCGGCGATCGCCGAGACGTAGATCTCGCGGTAGCGGCGCGCGTAGGTCATCACCGCCTCCTCGAACAGCTCCCGCTTGCTGCCGAAGGCGGCGTACAGGCTCGACGGCGAGATCCCCATGGCCTCGGTGAGTTCCGCGAGCGATGTCGCGTCGTAGCCCTGAGTCCAGAACAGCCGGGTGGCCTCCTCCAGCGCGGTGTCGCGGTCGAACCCACGCGGGCGGCCAAGGGGCGGAGTCACCGCCTCATTCTAGAGCGACCGTTCCAGAACCTGTTACAGTCCCCATTACTGGAACGATCACTACAGAAGGGGTGACTGTCGTGACATGGAGCGTGACGGTGGACGGCGGGCAGGTCGCGGTCCTCGGGGAGGCGTCACCGCACGGAACCCTGGTCGTCGTCCCGGGCGTCATGAGCGACGCACAGGACTGGAGCGCCTTCGTACAGGCACTCCCTGGCCGCCCCTCGGTGGTGGTCAATCGCCGGGGGCGCGCGCCGAGCAGCCCGCAGGGCGAGAGGTACAGCGTCGAGATGGAGATCGCCGATCTGCACGCCGTGCTCGACGCGATCCCCGGCCCCAAGGATCTCCTCGGCTGGAGCTACGGCGGGCTCATCGCCGCGGAAACCGCCACCCGGCGGGAGGACGTCCGGTCGCTCGTGCTCTACGAGCCCGTCTCGCGCCCCTTCGCCGAGCACATCACCTCGGCCGTCCGCGACGCCGCTCGGGAGGCCGACCTCGACCGGCTGGTCGAGATCGTCAACATCGAGATCGCTGGCTACGACCACGACCGTGTCCGTTCACTGCGCCGGTCCCCGGTCTGGGCTCACCTGCGACTCCTGGCGCAGGCCCTGCCCGCCGAGCACATCGCTCTGAACGCGTTCACGCCCCACTACGAGCGCTACCGGGCGCTGCGGATCCCCGTCGACATCCTCGCCGGCACACTCAGCGCGGCCACCGGCGCTCCCTACGCCGAAGCCCTCGACCGGTTCGTCTCCGCCATGCCGCAGGCGCACGTGACCTGGATGGAGGGGCTCAGTCACCTCGCACATGTCGAGGCACCCGCCGCTCTCGCGGCACACCTGCGCGCAGTAAACGAACGCGTTCGGTGAACCGGGGTCCATGGAATCCAGAGGATCCAGGCCGTACTAGGCAAGCATGGGGTACGCGGTCGCGAGCACCGCCGACGACACGCTCCTGCCCCCAGCAGGGGAGTGTCGCCGGCGATGCGCTCCGGCGCGGGCCAGGGCGTGCCCTTCCTATGGAATTAATAGCACTTGACGCCGCTGGCGGGGCTGATCACGTACCATTCGTGCTGCCCGTATCCGGTCCGCTTGGTGTAGCAGTTCTTCTTCGGCCAGTTCCATTGGCAGGCCACCCAACTGCCGTCGCCCGAGGTCTTCGTGCGGTTGTTCTGGCAGATGTACGTGTTGCCGCCCCCGGTCCACTGCCCCAGCTTGAAATAGCCGTTGGCCTTGTCGTTCCGTACGTAGATGGCCCGCCGGTCGAACCGGATACACATGGTCGCGTTGTATCCCGATGGGAAGTAGCACTGCATGTTGCTGGCGGTCGCTCCTGACCACACCGTTGACTTCGAGACGTTGGTTCCGTTCTTCCAGTACAGCGACCCGGCTGACGCCGGAGGTGCGAACACCGTCGTGGAAGCCACCGCCAGCGTGGTTCCCAACAGGGCCGAGCAGGCCACCGAGCGGAGACGTGTCACAGTCTCTCCCTTCCTGAGATTTCGTTCCGGCAGCACGGGCCGAAACAGCAGATTATTGCGCACCCTCGGAACCGTCCACTCGCCACTGTCGGCCTGCTGGATCGGCATCCTCGTGCGACCGAGTCTGGCAGACACACTTCGAGGTATGACGATGCCGAAGGCAACTTGCGGAAATCTTGAGCTTGAAATGCTCGGGCGGGCTGACTCGTATGGTGTGACGGTGAGGTGATCTCCGCAAGATCGGCTTGATGAGCGGTTCTGCCTGTGTCGGTGGGGATGGCTGGCTTCAGCGGCTTGACTTGGCCCCACCTGGCGGTGTGATTCGGCCCCATCGGTCGGGGTGCCGAATGTTGTGTCGGTGTGATGTGGCCCCACCTGGAGGCTTGACAGGAGCGCTACCCGGTCTACCTCAGGGCGTCGTCGAGCGGCGCCGAGCTGGACACGACCATCGCCGCCGATCGCGCACTGAGGTGATCTCAACAAGGATCGCCGTTTGACGTGCGCGACATGCGCGAATGCGTCCTTATCGGACGATGCTTGAGGAGGGCGTGGGGCCCTCGGTAGGCAGTTCTCACCACAAGATCAGCCCAGCAAGTGAGGACCCCACGTGATCGCCTATCGTGCCATGCTCGACGTGCCCAGGGAACTCGTTCAGCACGTGGCGCGGCTGTTACGCGCCGAGCGCCGTGCGGTGGGCACCCGATCGGGAACGCGGGCGTTGACCTGCTTCTACCAGGCGCTTCTGGTGTTGGTGTGGTTCCGCAAGGGTGAGGACAAGACCACTCTCGGGGCGGGGTTCGGCGTGTCGAGGGCAACCGCCTACCGGTATGTCGCCGAGGCCGTGCGGGTCCTAGCGGCGCAGGCCCCCACCCTGCATGAGGCCCTCGCGCGGGTCGCCGGCGAGGGCTGGTCGCACGTGATCCTCGACGGCAAGCTGTTCGACACCGACCGAGTGGCCGAGACGACCATGAGCGTGAAGGGCGAAACGATCGATGCCTGGTACTCCGGGAAACACCGCGACTTCGGCGCGAACATTCAGGCCGTGATGCGCCCGGACGGACTACCGATCTGGACCTCCGAGGCGATGCCCGGACACCTGCACGACCTCACCTGCGCCCAACAACTGGATGTCACCGGCGCCCTGTATTGGGCGGCCTCCGAACTGCACCTGCCGGCATTGGCCGACTCCGGCTACGAGGGCGCCGGCCAGGGCATCCACACCCCGTACAAGCAACCCGCCGACGGCCGCCGCCTCGCCGTCGACAACCGCACCTACAACGCTGTCCTTCGATCCATGCGGTGCCGCGGAGAACGCGGCTTCGCCATCCTCACCGGCCGCTGGCGCAGCCTCCGGCACAGCACCGCCAGCCCACGAAGAACCGGCGATACCGTCCGCGCCGCACTGCATCTCACCCACTTCGAATACCGCTACCTACCCGAATCTTGTTGAGATCACCTCACTGATGGACCGCATCGCCGACCTCCAGGCGGCGCACCTGCACAAGCTCGCCGCGCTCCCGACGGCCGCCTGCCCGGCCAGCACCTAGTGCGTTGTCCATGAACGTTCACCGGGTCTGACTCGTCAGGCGGCCTTGGTTCGGGGGCGGCCCCAGCGGTGCTGGCGTTCGCTGCGGACGCGGGCGCGTTCTCGGCGTTGGGCGGCCAGGACGTCGGGGTGACGGGCGTTGGCGTTACGCCAGCGCAGGTATTTCTGCGTTTCACGGGCCAGAACGGTGTGGTTGGGATGGTTCGAGTTCGCCATGGTGAAGGTGCGTAGCGGCCCGAACTGGGCTTCGATCGGGTTCGCCCATGACGCGCTGGTCGGGGTCAGGCAGAGTTCGACCTTGTTCCGGGCTGCCCATCGACGGATGGCCGGGGTCTTGTTCGCCGAGAGGTTGTCCAGGATGACGTAGATCGGCGCGCCGTCCGGGCGTGCGGCTCGGATCGATTTCAGGGCGGACAGGGTGTGGTCGCCGCCTTTGCGGCGGCGCATCACGCCCCAGAGTTGGTCGTCGGCGAAGCTGTAACAGCCGTGGAAGTAGCGGATGCCGTGCGTGCGTTTGTAGGTTGCGGGCAGCCGGTCCGGATGCGATCGCGGCGCCCACCCGCCACCGTGGTGCGGGCGGATCGACAGCGGCCCGAACTGGTCGAAGGCGAAACACCGCTGCGGGAACCGCCTGGTCACCTCTTCGATCCGGTCGAGTTTGGCGTCGAAGTGCGGATCCGATGATTCCTTCCATGTTCGCGTGCGTTGCCAGCTGACCTGGTTGTCGCGCAGCAGCTGCCGTAGCCGTTCCCGGCCGATGGTCACCTGCCGGGTGGCGTCAGTGGCGAGGTAGTCGGCGAGTTTGCGCAGGCTCCAGCGGGTGAACGGACGCCCGAGCGTGCTCGGACGCGTGATGGCCGTCGCGACGATGAACGCTTCATCGTCGTCATTGATCCGGCGGGGACGGCCTCCCGCCCATTGAGGGTCCAACGCGCGTAGTCCGATCTCGTTGAACAGGTGGATGACGTCGCGGACGGTGTCCTCGTGCGCGGCGACCAACCGAGCGATCGACGTGACAGGTGTCCCGGACGCCGACGCCATGATGATCATCGCCCGTCGCACCCGGACCGAGTCGTGCTTGCCTCGTCGCACGAGTTGTTGCAGCCTGCGGCCCTCGTCCTGCGTCAACCGCCGTGCCCGTACCGGCTCGACCAATCCACCCACCCCACTCTCAACGGCCTCCATCACCGCCGTCGAGAGTGAGCCCTCACCACCTCATCCGGACGCACGCCACCCGGCGTGTCACCGACCCGGCAAACGTTCATGGACAACGCACTAAGGCGTGTTTCATAAGCCGGTCAGAGCCACTCGGTGATGATGGTGATGGTCAGGACGGCTTGAAAGCGGACGGCGAGTTTGTCGTAGCGAGTGGCGACGCCGCGGTGGCGTT
Organism: Micromonospora sp. CNZ280; assembly: GCF_011759515.1. Lineage (NCBI taxonomy): Bacteria > Bacillati > Actinomycetota > Actinomycetes > Micromonosporales > Micromonosporaceae > Micromonospora > Micromonospora sp. CNZ280. The sequence continues at coordinate 696,418 of NZ_JAAOYP010000004.1, read as the reverse complement.
TGAGCCTGTTGATGCCGTTCTCGACGGCGTGTCGTAGCCGGTAGAGATCCTTGTCGAACGCGGGTGGGCGGCCACCGTTGGAGCCTTTGGCCTTGCGGTGGGCGTCCTGGTCTTTCTTGCTGGGGATGCAGGCCTTGATCCCGCGTGAGCGCAGGTATCTGCGGTTGCCGCGGCTGGTGTAGGCCTTGTCGGCCAGGACCAGGTCGGGGCAGGTGCGGGGCCGGCCGACACCGAGGCGGGTCACGCGGATGCGGCGCAGGACGGGGATGAACTGCGGGCTGTCTCCACGGTGCCCGGCGGTCACGGTCAGGGAGAGGACCTTCTGTCCCTGCTCGCAGGCCAGATGAGTTTTGGTGGTCAGCCCGCCGCGGGACCGGCCCAGCGCGTGGTCGGCGGGTTCGTCGTGCACACCGCCGGGTGTTTCCTTCTGCAGATGGCCGTCGGTGCGGGCGCCGGCGGCGTGCTGGTGGGCGCGGCTGGTCATCGAGTCCACGCTCACCGTCCAGGCGATCCGGTCCTGCGCGTCGCCGGCCGCCTGCAACGCGGACAGGATCTTGTCCCAGGTTCCGTCACGCTGCCAGCGGCGGAACAGGCCGTAGATCGTCTGCCAGGGCGCGTACTCGGCCGGGACGTCCCGCCATGGAGCACCGATCCGGATCCGCCACCGGATCCCGTCGATGAGCTGCCGTTTCTCCCACTTCGGCGGACGACCTGTCGCCGGCGCGGCAGGCAACAGCGGAGCCAGAACAGCCCACTGCCTGTCGGTCAGGTCATGCCGCCTCGTCACCGCTACGCTGGGCACGAGGTCTCCGGTATGAAGTTCTTGCTTGGTCGCAGAACCAAATACCGGAGACCTCTTCAGTTATCGACCACCGCCACGCCGTGACTTCGTACGGATCCCTCGACTTACGAAACACGCCTTAGGTCAAGCCCGCCGGATACTCGAGAAGCACCGCGTCCAGCTCGGGGCCCAGCAGCTCGGCACCGCGCAGACGGTCAGCGATGCCGGCATCCGCAAGTTGCTGAGTCCGTAGCCGGCCCTACTCAGCGTCCTGTGCCTCAATCAGGTCGAGGTCGCGGACGCAGAAGCCGTGGTGCTCGAAGGTCTCGTTGAGCACCGTGCCGAGGCACTGCCGCACCGAGCGGCCCCGGGCGTACGGCGGCCAGACATCGTCGTCGGGCACCGGCGCTGGCGCTGCGAGCTGCACAGAGGTGACCTCGTCGAGCCAGGCCTCGAGCTCGGCGGCCTGTGCGTCACGCACGCTCACGATCTCGTCGAGGGTCGGATCGAGCGAGAGGTCAAGCCCGTGCGCTCCACGGTAGGGCTCGACGGTCGGCCCGATGCCCATCGGCGTGAACGGCTCCGTCGAGCCCAGGCAGCAGCGGCGGAACCACGAGTCGTGGACGAAGACCAGGTGGCGCATCGTCTGCGCCGCCGACCACTCGTCGTTCACGCTGCGGCGCTCGATGCCGGGCGTACGGCGGATTCGCTCGATCGTGGCGGCCCAGCCGGCATGGAGCTGACGCGCTGCCTCGCGTAGATCGGCAGGGTCCTGGGAGCGGATCAGCACCCGCACCGGATGGCGCCGGTCGAGCTCTGCCTCGACGTACTCGGTGACCTCGACACCGTTTACCACGAGGTTGGTGATGAGTCCGTCGATCACGGCATCCTGCATGACGACGCCGATCAGGCGTGCCCCGGTCAGATCGCACTCGCGGAACTCCGCACCGTGCAGATCCTCGTCGATGTACCGCCTCATGCTCCGCATACTAGGTCCGAGCACCGACAAGGCTGCCGAGCGCGAAGATCGCAACAGCGTCGCGATCGCCTGCAACGAATCCTTCTCCGGATGGACCAAGACCTTCACCGATCCGCGGGACCCGTCGGTGTCCTCCACCAGACACCCGCGCCCGGTGAGGTACCAGCTCATCCGCTCCGCGCCGGGATCAGGGCGGTGTGTCGAAGCCGGTGCGGCGCGAATCAGGTGCCGGCGGTGCGGGCGGTGAACCGTCGGGCGGCCTCGGTGAGGCGGTTCCGCCGGGGATCGGCGGCGAGCGCGGCCAGGCCCGGCAGGTCGACCGGACGGTCGCCGGGTGCGGCGTCGGCAGCGAGGGTGACCAGGTCGGCCAGGCCCGGCCGGGCTCCGGCGGGCAGCAGCGCCGGCACCGCCGCCGACGTCACCTGCCAGACCGCCTCGCGGGCACCGGCCCTGAGCACCTCGGTCAGCGGCGGGACGACCCGCTGCAGCACGATCCGACCGGTGGCGGCGAGGGCGCCGATCTCTGACCCGATGCCGGAGCTGTCCCAGTCCGGTCGGGCGGCGAGGGTGATGAGGGCGTCGCCGGCCGCCAGCCGTACGGGTTGCCGATGGTTGGCGAGCGCGTACGCCATGGTCGACCACATCGCCGGGCCGGGTGGGCCGTCGGCGGTGGCGAGACCGCTGAGGATCCCGGTGGGGATGGTGCCCCGCTCCACCGCCGCGGCCACGAACGGCTGGAGGTGCGCGGCCATGACCTCCCGGTGCGACGGCGTGATCATCGGCCACAGCGGCAGGTCGCCGGTCCACCCGCTGTGGTTGGTCCGCTGGACCGCGTCGAGTGGCTCGGCGAGTTCGGCCGGCAGGCCGGTCGGGTCCAGCATCGCGATCCGCCGGCCGGTCCGGTACGGCTGGTGGCCGACCTCCTCCACCCAGGTGCGCGGCTCGATCCGGGTGGTCAGCGCCGCGGCGAATCGGCGCCCGGCGGGGGAAGTCAGACGCCGCGCGCCGGCGTGGACGACCTCGTCCACCTCGCGCGGCAGCCGCAGGATGGCCTGTGTCAGGTCGGCGTGGCCCGGCTGCCAGCCGTCGTCCTCGGCCTTGCGGAGCAGGGTGAGCACCCGAGCGGGATCGACGTGTCCGGCGACGGTGGCCGGCGTGGCCAACAGCGCCGGCGGCGGCTCCTTGAGTAGCCGTTCGGCGAGTTCGGTGACCCGGCGTTCCAGGAAGCGCGTCACCGGATGCGGCTCCGCCCACCGGTGCGGCGTCTCAGCCGACACGTAGTTGCCGGTGGCGGCGGCGACCACGGCCGGCCACGGTCCGGTCCACTGCGGGACCATCGGCCTCAGCACCCGCTCGGCAGCGGCGCGGTCGCCCCGCGCCGCCCGCACCAGCCCGTCGAGCAGCAGCTCGTACCGGACGGGATCGTCGTTGCCCTTGCGGAACACGATCGCCAACTCGCCGGCGAGCGCGCCGAGGTCCAGCGGCGGTGGCATCTGCGCCGGCGGCTCCGCGACGCGCGGGGCAACGGCGGCGGGAGCGGGCGGTGCGGCGCCGAGCAGCCCGGCCAGCCGGTGCGCGACCGCGCCGTCGAGCGCCGGCAGCTCGCCGCGCAGCCGGTTCCGGGACTCCTCCGACAGCGCCGGCAGCCCTCGCTCGATCAGGTCGAGGGTGGCGTCGGCGAGTTCGGGCACCGGATGGAACAGCCCGACCACCAGCCCGTCCAGCAGCGGCTCGACCGGAAACGTCCGTAGCCACTTCAGATGTGCCCGCACCAGCGTCTTCTCCTGGCGGGACAGCATGCTCCGGGTGATCTCCAGCAGGGCAGCCGGATCCAGCGCGGACACCCGGTGCAGGTCGCGCAGCCCGGTGTACGCGAGGTTCGCGACCGTCGACATCGGTGCGGTCAGCAGGCCGATCAGCTCCTGCCGGTGCCCGGCCAACTCGTCGAGGGTCGGTGCCAGCTGCTTGAGCAGATCGAGGTACGGCTGGAGCAGCCCCTTCCGCCCGCCGGCCCGCAACCGGCGCAGGCACCCCGCGATGAGCACCCGCCGGTCGATCCGGCCGCTGGCGGTCAGCTCGAGCAGGGCCGGGGGCCAGTCCCGGCTCGCGACGCCGGTCGCGAAGGCGGCGGCCACCCGGTCGTCGTCGAAGAGGTACGGCACCACGTGGTCGAGCCACGGGTCGGCGGCCAGGGCAGCGGCCAGCGACGGGTTGCCCCGCCGCATCGCCACGTACTGCGCCACGGCCGCGGGCGTGTCCGGCGGCCCGGCACCCACGGCCCGCATGAGCGCCTCGGTGAACGGCCAGTGAGCGGCCCCTCGGATCCGCGAGCCGGACCGGCGCAGCAGGTGCCGGGCCAGGCTGGCGCCCCAGTCGGCGCCGCGTGCCCGGAGCAGGCCGGGCACCATCTCGGGTGACACCCGCAGCGACGGGCCCGCGGACCACGGCCGGTACAACCGCTTCACCGCGTCAGCGACGGTGGGAGCGCAGGCGAGCACGGCCATGGCGAGGACCGCGTGGCGGCGCTCGTTGAGCTGTCTGGCCTCGTGCGTGGCCTGCCACTCCAGTCGCTGCTGCTCGAAGCTGCGCTGGCGTTCCTGCCGCTGCGACCGCTGGCGGGCCATGAGCGCCCGGATGCCGGCGAGGTCGCGGGGAATCTCCTCTGCGGGAGCGGTCATGAACACGAAACCGAACGTGCCGGACGTGGGCAACTCCGGCTCCGGCTCGGGCTCGGGCGGGGGCAGCACGACCGGCTTCGGCTCGGCACGGGTCGGCGTGTGCGCCTCCAGCGCCGGCAGCAGGCCGGCGCGCCCGGCGGCGTCCAGACCCGCGAGCGTCTCCCCGAGCGCGTCGAAGTCGGCCGCGTCGACCCGCGCGCACACCTCGCGCCATCCGTCACTCACCGCAGGTCACCCCCGTTCTCCTCGCTGATCATCGCTGCCACGACGTGCTTGCACGGCCCGCGCACGCCCTGATGCTCGGCCCACCAGGCGCAGGTGCAGGCGTACCCGGCGCCGCGCCGGTGCACGAGATAGGTCGAACCACCGGAGGTCACCTCCACGCCCGCGGCCGTCGGCACCACCCCGCCCGCCGCCCCCAGCGCCCGCGCCGCCGCCAGCCGCGGATGCAGCGCGGCCACGACATCGGCCCGGTAGGGCAGCGGCCGGTGGAACGACGCCGCCGCCGCGATGTCGTAGCCCACCTGGCCCGCCGTGGCGAGCGCGGCGAGGGCGGCGGTGGCCCGTCCACCGTCCCAGCCCATCCGCTCGGCGACCGACGACCGGTCGACGACCGGGTCGGTGACCAGCAGGGCGCTCAACGCGTCGGCGTCGGTGTCGTCGGCGGACCCGGCTCCGAGGTCGGCCAGCAGCTGACCGTCCCCGGCGAAGCCGTGCTGCACGGCGGTCGACAGCAGCAGCGTGAACCGGGCCGTGCCGAAGTCGAGCACCCAGCCGCTCACCTGGGTCGGCGCGCCGCTGACCGGCGGGGCGTAGAGGGTGACGGTGCGGGCGAGGGGAAGCAGCGGACGCAGCACCGACAGGCGGTATCCGTCCGCCACGCAGACCGCACCGCGAACCGGCCGGCTCGTGGAGCGCCACCCGGTCGCGGCCGGCAACAACCGACGCGTCCGCCGGCCGGTGCGCGCCGACACCTCGGCCAGCAGCGCGACCGCGCGTCCCGGGCGGAGCTCCAGCCGCGGGTCCATCGGCAGCGCGTGCGCCGACACCTCGGCCAGCCCGCGCAGCCACCGTTGCGGCAGGGGCACCCGCTTCTCGACGACGCGCCCGTCGAGCGTCGACACGGCGAGCTCGTCCTCGCCGACCGCCAGTCGCACCGGGTCCCCGGCCCCGACGCGGGTCAGCGCGGTGTACAACCCGGGGTTGATGTCCACGTTGGTCACGCCCTGACCGACCGGAGCGCCGTCCAGTTCGTCGGCGGCCAGGTCCAGGCGCCCGTACACGCCGCCGCAGGTCGACAGCGCCTCGAACCGCAGCCGCTCGCCGTCGCCGGTGACCACCGGATCGCGCCCGCCCGGACTACGCACCGGCCGGAAGTCGGCAGCCGCGATGTCGGCCAGTGCCAGCAGCCCGCCGGCCACCACCCGGGGCGTACGCACGAAACCGGCGAAGAAGGTCTGCTCGTCGACCCGGTCCGGCGTCGACGTGGCAAGGGCCACGGTGTCACCGACCACGCCCGACGCATGCCGGTAGATCCTGGTGTCCACCACGGACGGGCTCGCACTCAATGCTCGATCCTTCCTGGGCCCCGCCGCGCGGCGTCCGGGAATGGTGCCACGCGCCGCGCACGCCGCGCTGTCCTCCGCACCCGTCCACAACGCATCGACGCTGCCCCGGCTCCGGACGGCGAGCGGTACGCGGCAGCTAACCCGAGCCGTACGACATTTCCTCGGCTTCCACGTCGCTCCGGTTCGACCCACCGCCCCGGGCTGGAGCACTTTCGTGCAATCGCTTCTGACGCGGTGCCGGCGGGAGGGTGCCGGGTCGGGCGAGGAAGGCGGGACCGGTGGCCCACCGCCGCCGGCCCGCAAGATTCGGCGATTCGGCTCCTGTCAAGCCGGTGGCGGATAACCGAAACTGAAGCGATGTCTCACCAGGGCGGCGGCGCGCCACGCACCCAGGTAGCGGTCGCCGCGTTGCTCATCGTCGCCGGCGTGCTCACCCTCTTCGTCCCCGCCGGTCACGAGGGCTCGGTCCTCGTGCCGATCAGCGACGGTCACGGACTGTCCGCCGTGGACGCCACCGGCGCGGCACTGCTGGCGGTGGGCGGCACCTGGCTGGAAGTGCTCGTGGTACGGCGGCTGCCGTACCTCGCGCTGCCGCCACGGGCCCTGTTTGGGCTCGGCCTGCTGGCCGGTATTGGCGTGGGGCTGGTGATCGCCTCAGTCTTTTCGAAATTTTTCTGGTGGTGGGCTGTCGGAGCCGCGGCACTTGGCGCTGCCGGCCTCGTCCTCGTACCCCTCACGGCGCGCCGTCGAGGTCGCTGACGTCGCGTCCGCCGAGCAAGGCTTCCCTGCCGCTCGAGACTCGTGACCACACCGGAGGGTGACGACGCACTGGCCACGGGTGGGGAAGAGCACCAGTCCTGGAAAGAAATTCCAGCTCCGGGTGCTGCATGGAAGGATTTCTTTCGGTCGATGCCGTTGGTACTGTGCTGCCCGTGCATCCCCCTCCCACCGTCACCGCCCCACCGGATGACCAGGCGCCGACCTCGGATTCCCCCCGCTCGACCGCCCGGCGAGGGAAGCCAGCGCGCTTCGAATCCGGGCTCGGGTGGCTGCTGTTGCTGCCGTCGGTCGTGGTCTTCGCGCTGTTCGTGTTCTGGCCGCTGGGGCGGACGCTGTACCTGTCCGTGCACGGTAACGACCTCTTCGGCGCGCCGTCGGTGTACGTCGGCGCGGAGCACTACCGGGAGATGCTGTCCGCCGAGTTCGGCAGGGTGCTGGCCACCACGGGCCTGTTCACGCTGTTCTCCGTCGTGCCGGCCGTCCTGGGCGCGCTGTTCGTGGTGCTGCTGCTGGAGGCACGCATCCGCGGCGTACGGGTGCTGCGCACCGCGTTCGCGCTGCCGTTCGCGTTCTCGGTCGCGACCGCGTCGGTCGTCTTCGCCGTCATCTACAACCCCGCGATCGGCGTGGCGAACGGGGTGCTCGGATCCTTCGGGATCGACCGGGTCAACTGGCTCACCGACCCGTCGATCGCGCTGCCCGCCATCTGCGCCGCGACGGTGTGGATGAACTTCGGATACAACGTCCTCGTGCTCTCCGCCGGGGTCGCGGCGATCTCACCTGAGGTGGTCGAGGCCGCGCGGCTGGACGGTGCGACCGGCTGGCGGCTGGCGTCCCGGATCACCGTGCCGCTGCTCTCCCCGCAGCTGTTCTTCCTGGTCGTGGTGTCCACGATCCACGCGTTGCAGAGCTTCGGACAGATCCACATCCTGACCAAGGGCGGCCCCGACCAGGCCACGACGACCCTGGTCTACTCCATCTACGAGAAGGCGTTCGCCTACGGGTCCTCCGACTTCGGATCAGCCAGCGCCCAGGCCGTCGTGCTGCTGATCGTCATGCTCGGCTGTACGGCTGTCCAGTTCGGCATCCTCGAGCGGCGGGTCCACTATCGATGAAGAAGTTCCGTTTCGGGCAGGCCGCCGTCTACGTCGTGCTCGGCCTGGCCCTGATCCCGGTCCTGTTCCCCATCTACTACGGCTTCGTCGGCGCCGTGATGGGCCCCGGTGACCTGGCGACCTACCCGCCCGCACTGGTGCCGCACGAGCTGTACTGGCAGAACATCACCGACGTCTTCCGCTCGGTGCCGCTCGGCCGCTTCTACGTCAACTCGGCGGTCCAGGCCGGGGCCATCACAGTGGCCCAGATCGTCACCAGCATCCTGGCCGCGTACGCCTTCGCCTTCCTTCGCCTGCCGGCGAAGGCGGCGACCTTCGCTCTGTTCCTGGCCACTCTCATGGTGCCGTGGGAAGCGATCATCATTCCCAACTACCTGGCCATCTCCGGCTGGGGTCTGGCGCGGGGTGGGTTGACCTACCTCGGTCTCGTGCTGCCCTTCCTCGCCTCGGCGTTCGGCACGTTCCTGCTGCGCCAGGCCTTCCTGCAGTTTCCGACCGAGCTGCGGGACGCCGCGGTGATCGACGGGTGCGGCCACTGGCGCCTGTTGTGGCGGGTCATCGTGCCCCTGTCCAAGCCCTCGATCGCGGCGGTCGGGGTCTATGTCTTCCTCTCGGCGTGGAACCAGTACTTCTGGCCGCTGATCCTGATCCGCGACTCCGAGTACCAGACACTGCAGATCGGCATCTCCCAGCTCAACGACGCCGAGGCGGCGCAACCTGGCCTCGTTCTCGCCGGCGTCGCGCTGTCCCTGCTTCCCACGCTGGCCGTCGTGCTCTTCGGTCAGCGCTACATCGTCCGTGGCCTCACCGCCGGCGCGCTGCGTTAATTCGTCAAGAGGAGAACCCGTGAGACAACCCAAGCCCCGCCGGGCAATGACGGCATTCGTCGCCCTGGTAGCCGCCGCCGCGCTGACCGCGTGCGGTGGTTCCGGGTCCGGCACCGATTCCGGCAAGGACGCGCTCGAGGCGCCCGGCGCGGAGGTGCTCGAGAAGGCCACCGACAAGACCACCATCGAGTTCTGGCACGGGATGAAGGGCGCCAACGCCGAGGCGATCGACAAGCTGGTCGCCGACTTCAACGCCCAGAGCGGTGGCAAGGTCGAGGTCAAGCCCATCTACCAGGGCAACTACGACGAGACCATCGCCAAGTACAAGGCGTCGGTGCAGCAGAAGAGCACTCCGGCGCTGGTGCAGATCTACGACATCGGCTCCCGCTTCATGGTCGACTCCAAGCAGACCGTGCCGATGCACAAGTTCATCGACAAGGACAAGTTCAACGCGGGCGACATCGAACCGAACATCGCCAACTACTACTCGATCGACGGCAAGCTCCAGTCGATGCCGTTCAACACGTCGACCCCGCTGCTGTACCTGAACAAGGAGGCCTTCGTCCGGGCCGGCCTCGACCCGACGAAGCCGCCGCAGAACCTCGACGAGATCGGGGAGATGGCGAAGAAGCTGACCGTCAAGGACGCCGGCGGCAAGACCGTCCAGTACGGCTTCGGCGCCGCCATCTACGGCTGGCTGGTGGAGCAGCTGATCGCGACGGACGGCAAGGAGTACTGCGACAACGGCAACGGCCGCAAGGGCCTCGCCACGAAGGTGCAGTTCGACCAGGAGACCGGCGTGCGCGTCGCGCAGTGGTGGGCGGACCTGGTGAAGGGCGGCTACGCGACGAACACCGGCCGCAAGACCGACGACGCCCAGGCCGCCTTCAAGGCCGGCACGGTGGCGATGCACCTGGAATCCACGGGCGCCATGCGCGGCTACATCGAGGCGGCCAAGGGCAAGTTCACCGTGCTCACCGCGCCGTACCCGAAGGCGAGCAGCTCCTCGACGGGCGGGCCGATCATCGGCGGCGCCTCGCTGTGGATCAATGGCGTCGGGCACAGCGACAAGGAGAAGCGGGCCGCCTGGGAGTTCGTGAAGTTCGCCCTGACCCCGGCCCAGCAGGCCAAGTGGCACACCGGCACCGGGTACGTGCCGGTCAACGCCAAGGCGCTCGATGAGCAGATCGACAAGGACTGGGTGGCGCAGTACCCCCAGTTCAAGACCGCCGTGGACCAGCTGCACGCGCTGCCGCCGTCGGTCGCGTCGGCCGGCTGCCTGCTCGGCGTGATGCCGCAGGCGCGCAAGGCGTCGGAGGACGGCCTGGAGGCGGCGATCGTCGGCAGCAAGCCGGCCGACCAGGCCATGAAGGACGCCGCGGCGAGTGTGCAGGCCGCGATCGACAGTTACAACAAGTCGGTCAGCTGACCACAGCGTCACCGCCGAGGGGACACCTCGGGACGAGGGGCCGGCTCCGTGAGAGTCGGCCCCTCTTCGTCGCAGTGACCGTGCAGCATCGTCTTCAGCGCGTACGGGTAGTTGGTGATCATGCCGTCGACGCCGAGGTCCAGGGCCCACCGCCACAACTCCGGCGAGTCGACCGTCCACGGCACCAGGGCCATGCCCGCCTCGATGACGCGGGCCGCGTCATCGAGCCGGAGCCGATGGATGTCCGGGTTGACCGAGAAGATCCACCCGGCGAGGCCCGTCAGCTTCCCGCCCGCCGGCACGTCGTAGGTGATCAGCGAGACCGGGACATCGGGCAGCTGCGTGTGGAAGTCCCGGAGGGCCTGCTCATCGAAGGACCCGACGATCAGCGGCCGCGGGCGGACGCCCGGGGAGATCCAGTCGCGACGCCGGCGCAGCCGAGCGACGACCGCCTGCGCCAGCCCGGGATTCACCGCTGGTGACTTCAGTTCAAGGTTCAGGCCGACCCGGTCACCGAGCAGGTCGAGCAGTTCGTCGAGCGTGAGGATGTGCTGGCCGGTGAACTCGCCGTCGTACCACGCCCCGGCGTCGAGTTTCTTCAGCTCGGCCACGGTGAAGTCGTGCACGTTCCAGGGTGCGCGGTCCGGAAATGTCAGCCGTGCGTCGGTGGTGCGGGCGAGCGTCACATCGTGGATGATCACCGGCTCCCCGTCGGCGCTGAGCTGCACGTCGGTCTCGATGTAGTCGGCGCCCTCGGCGATCGCGAGCTCAAAGGCGGCAGCGGTGTTCTCCGGCGCCGTGCCGGACGATCCCCGGTGCGCGTACGTCGCGGCGCCCCGCCTCGTTGACGGACTCGTACTCATTCAGGAACTCCGTAGTAAAGGGGCGACGGTGGCCGCCGCCGGTACCGGTAGTGGCTGTGCGGGCGGCAGAAGTAATGATCACCCAGAAGCGGGCGGCGGACCACTCGTCGGCCACGAGCCGTGCGGCGTCGCCGCCCGCGCTGCAACAGCAGCCCGTCCCGTCCGTCGCGATGATGAGCACGGGTCGGCGGGGATGGGAGCGGGGGAGGGCCAGGTGCGCTCGGTGCACTCGCACGGTGGGGAGTCGTCGCCGTTAGGCTGACCTTTTCCCGGCCGCGCCACCTGGAGAAACGCCCATGTCCGACAGCGTCTTCGCACAGTTCACCGCCGACGACGACCAGCTCGCCGTCGCGTTGCTCGTGCAGCCGGCGATCAACGCCGCCCTGGTGCACAACCGGGTGCCGCTGGTCCGCCACCTCACGCTGGTCAACCGCGGTGCGGAGCCGCTGTCGGACGTGACGCTCACCCTGGAACTGCGCGGGCCCGACGGCGCGCTCACCGAGCCGTGGACGCGTACCCTCGCCACGCCGCTGCGGCCCGGCGCGAGCACCGGCTGGGACGACTTCCGCGACGTCACCCCCGACCGCGCGCTGCTGTACCGCACCGACGAGGCGTTCCCGGTCGACTACCGGCTCACCGTCGAGGCCAACGGGCAGGCACTACGGCTGGTCGCACCGTCACGAGTGCTGGCGCACAACGAGTGGTTCAACAGCCCGGCCCTCTATGACAGCCTGGCCGCCTTCGTGCAGCCGAACACCCGCGCGGTCGAGGCGGTGCTGCGATCGGCGGCGCAGCTCCTGCTGGCGCGCACCGGCTCCGGGTCGCTGCAGGGCTACCAGGAGGGCTCGGAGCGGGCGGCGCTGATCGCCGGCGCCGTGTACGAGGCGCTGCGCCAGCTGGAGATCACCTACCAGACCCTGCCGGCGTCGTTCGAGAACAGCGGCCAGAAGGTCCGCACGACGGCCGCGGTGCTGGACGGGCGGCTCGGCAACTGCCTCGACCTGTCCGTCACCTACGCCGCCTGCCTGGAGGCGGCGGGCCTGCACCCGCTCATCTTCATCAGCGAGGGGCACGCCTTCGGCGGCTTCCTGCTGGAGGAGGAGCGGCTCGGCGCGACCGCCGTCACCGAGACGAACCTGCTGATCTCGATGGTCGACTCGGGCCGGGCGGTGCCGGTCGAGCTGACCCGCATCGGGCCCGGCGCGCAGTCCGCGACGTTCACCGAGGCGGTCCGGGTCGGACTCGGCCACTTCCGCGGCGAAGTCCACCGGCTACAGGGCGTCGTCGACGTGCACCTCGCGCACCGCTCCGGCATCCGCCCGCTGCCGTCGGCCGACGAACTGGTCGCGCCGGTCGAGGCCCAGACGAGCACGGACACCGACACTGAAGCCGCCTCCCTCGACCTGCCGCCCGGTGTCGCCGCGGCCAAGCTGCGCCAACTCGCCGACGAGGGCGACGAGGTGCCGCAGCCGGCCGACGGCTCGCCGGCGCGCATCCAGCAGTGGCGCAAGTCCCTGCTCGACCTGAGCCTGCGCAACCCGCTGCTCAACCTGCCCAAGCGCGGCCGGGGCCTGGACCTGCACGTGCCCGCCGGCGCCCTCGCCCTGCTCGACGACCTCATCCACGACAGCCGCCAGGTGCAGGTCATCCCGCAGGACGACATCAGCCACGTCCACGAACTGGCCGGCGCCCGCCGGGCGCAGGACCTCGACGCCGAGATCCTCACCCGGGAGCTGCGCACCGACCGGCGGGTCTACGGCGCGGTCACCGAGGCCCGCTACAAGACCGTCATGCGGGCGTTGCAGCGTGAGGCGCGCACGATGGAGCAGGAGACCGGCAGCAACTACCTCTACCTGACCATCGGCACGCTGGTGCACACCAAGACCAGCGGGGGAGAGGCGTATGCGCCGCTGTTCCTGCTGCCGGTGCGCATCGAGGGCGGCGCCGGCCGCCGGCCGTACGCGCTGGTCATCGACGGCACCGAGGTGGCCAGCCCGAACCACTGCCTGATCGAGTGGCTGCGGGTCAAGCACGGCGTGCGCATCCGGGAGCTGGAGCAGCCGGTCCTCGACGAGCACGGCATCGACATCGCCAAGACCCTGGCCGCGATCAACACCGGGCTGGTCGACAACCGGCTCAACTACCGCATCGACGAGACGGCCAGCCTGCGGCTGCTGCAGTTCTCCACCTTCCAGATGTGGCGGGACCTCGGCGACCACTGGCCCCGGTTCATGGAGAACCCGGTCGTGCGGCACCTGGTCGAGTCCTCCGGCGCCACCTTCGACGACCCGGCCCGCCCCGAGCACCAGGTGGAGGTGGCCGTCGACGAGGCGGAGCTGCACCTGCCGATCCCCGCCGACGGCTCCCAGATGCAGGCGATCGTGATGGCCGAGCGCGGCCACTCCTTCGTCCTGGAAGGCCCGCCCGGCACCGGCAAGTCGCAGACCATCACCAACATGATCGCCCGCGCTGTCGCCGCCGGCCGGTCGGTGCTGTTCGTCGCCGAGAAGCAGGCCGCCCTCGACGTCGTGAAGCGCCGCCTCAAGCAGATCGGTCTCGGACCGTTCGCGCTGGACCTGCACGGGCGCAAGCAGTCCCTCAACGCGATCCGCCAGCAGCTGCGCGACGCCCTCGACCAGTACGACGGCGGCGGCGACGGCGACTGGACGGCCGTCGAGACGGCCTACCGGACCCGGCTCGCCCCGCTGGTCGAATACCCGGAGCAGGTCCACACCGCCAACCCCGTCGGGATGTCGCTCTGGTCGGCCTACGAACAGGTCCTCGCCTACGACGACGGCCCGGCTGCCCCGATCCCGGTGAGCTACCTGCACACACCCGCCGAGGTACGCGCCCAGGTGGAGCGGACCCTGCGCGAGTTCCCGGCCGCCGCCCGCTCGGCCCGGGTCCGGCCCGAGCACCCCTGGGCGCTCAGCGGCTGCCGCGCCCTCGACGGGCTGCATACCGCGGCCGTCACCGAGATCGCCGCCGAACTCGAACGCCTCCGCGCCGACCTCGCCGGCCACCCGCACCTGGTCGGGCTGCTGCGGACGCTGCCCACCCCGGAAACCGTCACCGAGCTGCAGGCCGGCGCCTGGCTCGCCGTACGCGGACTGCTGCCGGACCGGGAGACCACCCTGCGCGCCGGCGACCGGCGGTGGGACGAGGCAGTGGCCCGGCTCCAGGCCGACCTGGCCGCCTTCGGTCAGGGTTTCGCCGGTGAGCTGGCCACCTTCCGGCCGGACGTCTACGCCCGCCCGGAGCTGGCCGGCTGGCACGCCGAGGCGGAGGAGGCGGCGAAGAAGCTGTTCGGCAAGCGCAAGCGCCGCCAGGCCGTCGTCGACAAGCTGGCCGTGCACCTGGTCGCCGGCGCGACGCTCGACGTCGACCGGGTGGAGGTGACCACCGGCCGCCTGGTCGCCGCGCAGGCGCAGGCCGCGGCGCTGCACCAGCACGCGGTGACGCTGGGCGGCCTGCACCTGCCCGGCTGGCAGCCCACCCACCCGGACGCGCAGCAGCGGCTGACCGAGGCGGTCGAGGCGACCCGGGCCGGCCGGACGCTGCTGGCCCGGCACCCACAGGCCTGGGAGCTGTTCCAGCGTGGTGTCACCGACGCCGACGCGGCCCTGCTGGACCGTGTCGCCGCCCGGTGGCGGGCCTGGCGCGGGGTGCTGCGCTCCGGCGAGCCGGAGCTGGCGCTGTGGGCCGCCGGCGCGCACTGGGTCGACGCCTGGCAGCGTGACGGCGCGACCTGGCTGCACGACCTGCGCAGCGAGGAGCTGTTCCCGCTGCGCCGCTGGGCCACCGTGCTCACCCACGCCGACGTGCTCGCCGCTGCCGATCTCACCGACTACCGGGACCAGCTGCTGCGCGCCGAGGTGACCGCGCAGCTCGCCGAGGAGGCGTACCGGCGCGGGGTCGCCGCGGCGTCCCTCGCCGAGCGGGTCCGGGCCGGCGGCCTGCAGTACTTCGACCCGGAGCTGCACGACGACGAGATCACCCAGTTCGAGGCGGCCGCCGGTGAGCTGCGCTCGGCGCTGCCCGAGCGGCTGCCCTCGGTGCTGGTCCGCCGCCGTCCGTTCAGCCCGACCGACCGGCGCGGCCGCTTCGCCGACTTCGCCGCGGAACTGCGCCGCAAGCGCGGCGGCCGGTCCTTCCGCGAGCTGTTCGAGCTGTACCCGGACGCGGTGCTGGCGTTGACGCCGTGCGTGCTGGTCAGCCCCGCCTCGGCGGCGAACTTCCTGGCCCCGGGAAGTCAGCGCTTCGACCTGGTCATCTTCGACGAGGCGTCGCAGATCCGCGTGGCCGAGGCGATCGGTGCGATGGGTCGCGGCAGCGCCGTGGTGGTCGTCGGTGACTCCCGGCAGATGCCGCCGACCAGCATCATGCAGGCCAGCCACACCACCGACGAGGTCGACGACGGCGACGGCCCGGTGCTGGAGGACCTGGAGAGCATCCTCAGCGAGGCCGTCGAGTCGGGGCTGCCGCAGCGCTGGCTGTCCTGGCACTACCGCAGCCACGACGAGTCGCTGATCGCCTTCTCCAACCGGTACTACTACGACAACAAGCTCTCCAGCCTGCCGTCGCCCGGCGCCAGCAGCTCCGCCGGCATCACCTGGCGCCGGGTCGACGGCCAGTACGACCGCGGCGGCTCGCGGACCAACGAGGTCGAGGCGCGGGCGATCCTCGCCGACATCACCCGCCGCCTGCACGACCCAGCCACCGCCGGCCAGTCCATCGGCGTGGTCACCTTCAACATCCAGCAGCGCGACCTCATCCTCAACCTGCTGGAGGACAGCACCGACCCGCTCATCCGCGAGCACCTCTCCGGCGCCGTCCCGGAACCGATCTTCGTCAAGAACCTGGAGAACGTGCAGGGCGACGAGCGGGACGTGGTGCTGTTCTCGCTGGCGTTCTCCACCAACCCGGAGACCGGCCAGCTCCCGCTGAACTTCGGCCCGCTCAGCCAGGCCGGCGGTGAGCGCCGGCTCAACGTGGCCATCACCCGGGCCCGCCGCCAGGTGGTGCTGTTCTCGTCGTTCGACCCGTCCGACATCGACCTGTCCCGCACCTCGGCGGTGGGCACCCAGCACCTGCGGGCGTACTGCGAGATGGCCGCCGCCGGCGCGGACCGCCTGGGCGACCTGGTCACCGACCGGACCGAGCGGCGCAGCCGGATCCGCGACGAGGTCGCGGCGGCACTGCGCGAGCAGGGCTACGAGGTACGGACCTCGCACGGCCTGTCCGACTTCACCGTGGACATTGCCGTGCGCCGGCCGGGATCCGCTCGCTGGCAGGTGGCCGTCATGCTCGACGGCCCCGATTGGGGCGCCCGCCCGACCGTGGCCGACCGGGATTCCGCGCCGGGGCTGCTCCGGTCGATCATGGGCTGGCCGGAGGTCGTTCGGTTCTGGCTGCCGGCGTGGATCCACGACCGGTCCGCCCTGGTGCAGCGGGTCGACGAGGCGATCGCCCGAGCCGAGGCCGCCGCGGCCGAGCCGACGGAGCCCGCCGCGTCTGCCAACGAGGTCGACCTGCCGTCACCCCGCGCCGGCGAGGAGGCCGAGCCGGCGCGCCCCGCGGAGATGGTGGAGCAGCCGCGCCGGACGGACCACGTCGAGTTGTCGCGGCCGCCCGTGGCGGAGCAGACCGACCCCGCCGCCGATGCTTTGCCGCCACCGGTCACCGGCTTGGCCGCCGCGCCGGCCCCCGTCGCGATCGCACCGCCGGCGGCCGCCGGCAGCATCGCGGTCAACCCGTTCGTCCCGTACGCCGGGACGCCGCTCGGTGACCAGAGCGACCTCGACCTGCTCGCCAGCGACCAGCGGGTGCGCGGGCTGGTCCGGGACGCGTTGCGCGAGATCATCGCCGCCGAGGGGCCGATCGAACAGCACCGGCTCGCCCGCCTGGCGCTGGCCCGGTTCGGTTTCCTCCGCACCCGGGAGGACCGCCGCGTCGCCGTGCTCGCCCTCGTCGACGCGCGCCGGCTCTACGACCACCCCACCGTGGGCCGGTACGCCTGGCCCGAGGGCACGGACCCGCAAACCTACCGCGCGTACCGGGTCACCCAGGCCAGCAACGACCGGGCGTTCGAGGAAATCCCGCCGGAGGAGGTGGCCAACGCGTTCGCACACGTCCTGCGGGACGTGCCGCGAATGGACGAGGAGCGGCTGCTGCGCGCCGGGCTGGAGCGCCTCGGCTACCGGCGGCGCACCGACAAGATCGACAAGCTGCTCCGGTACGGCCTCCAGGTCGCCCTGACCAGCGGCCGCCTCCGCCACGACGGGGAAGGACGCATCACCCTCGGCTGACCGACTGGCCGGCCACCGTCACCATTGCCGCGCCACGGCAATGGTGACGGTGACCCATCGACGACCCGGCCGGGCCGTCAGCGGCCGTACGCCTCCAGCAGGCGCAGCCACACCTCGCTGACCGTCGGGTACGCGGGAACGGCGTGCCACAACCGATCCAGCGGAACCTCACCGACGACCGCGACCGTCGCCGCGTGCAGCAGTTCCGCGACGTCCGGGCCGACGAGCGTGCAGCCGACGATCACCTGCCGATCCTCGTCGACGACCATCCGGGCGTGTCCCTGGTACCCATCGGCGTGCAGGGCGGCTCCCGCGACGGCCGCCAGGTCGTAGTCGACGACCCGGATCCGCAGCCCGGCGGCCTCGGCGGCGGCTGCGGTCAGCCCCACCGACGCGACCTCCGGGTCGGTGAAGACGACCTGCGGCACGGCCCGCTCGTCGGCGGTGGCGACGTGCCGACCCCACCGGCCATCCTCGACCGCCTCGCCCCTGGCCCGCGCCACGATGACGTCACCCACCGCGCGCGCCTGGTACTTGCCCTGGTGGGTCAGCAGGCTGCGCCGGTTGACGTCACCGGCGGCGTACAGCCATTCGTCACCGATCACCGCCCCGTCGGCGTCGACGACCCGCAACGTGTCGTCGACCGTGAGCCAGGCGCCGGGCTTCAGGCCGATCCGCTCGAGGCCGATGTCCTGCGTGTTCGGCGTACGGCCGATGGCGACCAGGAGTTCGTCGGCGTCGACCCGCTCGCCGTGGGTGAGCGTGATGTGCACCGTGCCGTCGCCGTCGCGGGCCACCGACGCGGCCTCGGCGCCGAGACGTACCGACACGCCGGCCGCCCGCAACGCCTGCGTGACCCGCTCACCGACGAACGGCTCCGCCTGCGGCAGCACACCGTCGCGGGCCAGCACCGTCACCACGGATCCGAGACTCGCGAACGCGGTCGCCATCTCCGCCGCCACCACGCCACCACCGATGACGGCGAGCCGACCCGGTACCGCGCTCGCGGCGGCCGCCTCCCGGCTGGTCCACGGTGCCGCCCGGCGCAGCCCGGCGACGTCCGGGACCAGTGCGCTGCTTCCGGTCGCGACGACGACCGCGTGCCGGGCGGTGAGCGAGGCCGAGACGCCGTCCTCGCCGGTCACCTCGACGACCCGGTCGGAGCTGATCCGGCCCTGGCCGCGATACAGCGCGATCCCGGCCGAGTCGAGCCACGACACCAGCCCCTCGTCCGACCAGTTTGAGGCGAAGGCGTCGCGCCGGCGCAGCACCGCGGTCGCGTCCAGGTCGCCCGTCACCGCCTCCCGCGCCCCGGGCAGCCGACGTACCGCCCGCAGCGCGGTCGCGCTGCGCAGCAGCGCCTTCGTCGGCATGCACGCCCAGTAGGAGCACTCACCACCGACGAGTTCCCGCTCGACGATGGCGGCGGTCAGGCCGCCCCGCACGACCCGGTCGGCGACGTTCTCCCCGACCGGCCCCGCGCCGATGACGACCACGTCATACGTGGCGTTGTCCATGTCAGTTGGCCCTGGCGGCGCGGCCGAGGCGGATGGCCGAGATGAGGAAGAAGATGCCGCCGGGGATGGCGTAGCCGATGGCGTTGGTCAGCACCGGGTTGTCCGCGGCGGCGGTGGCGATGAACGACCCACCGGCGAGCACCGAGATGCCGCCACTGATGATCATCGGCCACTGGCCACCCATCCCGCGGCGGGTGACCCCCACGATCAGCTGGACCAGCCCGGCCACCACCGCCCAGGCACCCCACACGCGCAGGACCGCCGGGATGCCGGACGCGCTGGCCACGGCCAGGCCGACCGCGGCGAGCAGGCTGACCGCGACGTTCACGTACAGCAGGGTGGGCGATCCGGTGGCGCGTGACGCGCGGGCGTCGATGACGGCGGCGGCGACGTCGAACAGCGGGTAGAGCACGAGCAGCGTGACGGCGAGCGGGCCGAGGTGCGTGGCGGTCGTGAACATCACGAGGGCCCAGACGATGGCGAACGCGAACCGGACGAAGTACAGCCGCCGCAGGGTGGAAGCCGTCGTCGAGATGCCGGGTGCGGCAAGGGTGGTCATGGTGATCCTTTCGGTGGCGAGGGCGACCGCGACCAGCAGGGCCGAGGCGCGAACATCACGCGGTAGAACGAACGTTCTGTCTCGCCAATGATGCCGACGCCGCCCCGGCCTGTCAAGACAGAACGTTCTACCCCATTGCGGTAGGGGTGCGCGCTGGCTGCCGTGCGAGGAGCCTGCCCGGATGTCCGCCCGGGCCGGATACGCCATCGGGCCCGGCGAGAAATGGCTGAAGCCGACGGACGAAGAGCAAGACCGAACGTTCTATCGCTACCATGGGCGCATGGCACGTAGCGAGACCGGCGTCCGACCGTCCGAGGCGCGACAGCGGCTCCTCAACACGGCGTCCAGGATCTTCTACGCCGAGGGAATCCACTCGGTCGGCGTCGATCGGATCATCGCCGAGGCGAAAGTGACCCGGGCCACGTTCTACCGGCACTTCCCCGGCAAGGAAGATCTCGTCCTCGCCTATCTGAACGCGGCCGATCAGGCCATCCGCGACCAGGTGGACACCGCCGTCGCCGCCGGCCTACCGGCGCCCGAGGCCCTCCGGGCCGTTGCCGAGGGGATCGCCCGGGACATCCGGTCCACCGGCTTTCGCGGCTGCGCCTTCCTGAACGCCGTGGCCGAGTTTCCCGATCCCGACCACCCCGTGCACCAGGCCGTCCTCGCGCATCGGCAGTGGTTCCTCGACACGATCAACACCTTGCTGGCGACGATCGAGGAAACCGAGGCCGAGCCCGCCGCGCGGCACTTCGTCATGCTCCGCGACGGCGCCATGGCGGCCGGCTGCCTCTTCGACCGGGCGCTGATCTCAGAGACCTTCCTCCGCGGCGTCGAGGGACTCATCCGAACCCACGCCGCACGCCAGCCATCCTGAGCGCGTCCCGCAGCGGTTACGCTCGCCCCTTGCCCATGCCTCCCCGTGGCGAGATCGTGGGCCTCGCTACCCGGGTCGACGGCCCCACCGACCTCGGGCACCCACAGCGCGACACCGTAGTGGTCGAACAGCGGAACGGTGAGCCGACATGGCTGCCGTACAAGGCGCGCTGCGGCTCCCCATGACGACAGCATCGAAGCCTCGGTGTGGGTCACCGAGCGCGGCGAGCAGGCGGGACGCTTCGCGGCGCCGCTTCGACGGACGTCAGCGGGACAGGCCAACTTCCTCCACCACCTGTCCAACCGCTGCCTCGATAAGGGCTCGCGACCGTGACAGTTGCCAGCCCCAGGAGGCTTCCGGTTGGCGAATGGCTCGAAGCCGTCGCGCTGGAGCTCCATTTCGGAACTCGCCCTGCCTACACCGGGCGGCGCACAGAGGGCCGACCACAGCTCGTATCCGGATCTGCCGATGTGAGTGCGACGGTTGACCGGTTGACAGAAATCTGGCTGGAGAGTGTCGGATCTGCCGGATGCCGTTCGAAGTGTATGCAGAGACGGACGTCGGGTCCGGGGACGATCAGAGGGAGCGGACATGCCTGAGTACCTCATCTACTTCAATCAGCAGTGGGTGGGTGACCACACCGAGGAGTGGTTCCGCGGGCGCGGTCCACTCGCCAGGGCGGTTGTTGATGAGATCAAGGCCGCCGGGGCATTCGTCTTCGCCGGGGGCCTGGAGGAAGAGGACGGCCCCGTCTTCAACGCAGACGCCACAAGCGGTGCGTTGGTCTTCACCGACGGGCCCTATGTCGAGACCAAGGAGTTCCTGGGTGGCCTGACCATCGTGGACGTGCCGGATGAGGCGACCGCCCGGATGTGGGCCGGCAAGATCGCGGAGGCATGCGGCTGGCCGCAGGAGGTTCGCCGGTTCAAGCCGCGGCGCGTCTTGCAGGGATGAGATCGTCACTCGTCGGCTGAGGCTTGAGCCGAGGCGTGGCCGGCACCGGGGCGACGTCGCTGCGGTAGCGGCAAGGATTCGACCAGGCACGGGGGCGGCCAGAAAAGTGCCGCCCCCGGAGCCGGCCGACGAAAACGCTTCGCCGTACTCATCTGCCGCCGACCGTGCGGGCTGGGAGTCATCCGAGTGGGTCCCCACCCAGCAACGGGCGGCGGTCTTGCGGAACCCGCCCCATGGCGAGTTGTTCATCGCTGACCAGCCGACGCAACCCTGCCCTGCCCACGCGGACATCCCGGGCCCGCGCTCAGTCCACGTTCGCCGGGATCGGATCGAACGACGTTCCGTCCGCCGGGCCCACCTCGTGCAACCGCCCGTCCCGCACCAGGTACACGAAATTGTGCCGGGTCCGCGCGGCGAAATCGGCCCGCTGCTCGTCGGTCCAGTCGTCGCGGTGGGTGCGGGGGTACTCGGCGTGATCCGGTTCGGTCAGCAGCCGGACCACGTAGACGGCGTTGGCGCGCACCTCGATACGCCAGCGGTCGTCGGGCCACTCGCCCTCGGCCTCGATGACGCCGTCGACGACGTGGTCGAAGGTGAACCTGTCCAGCGCGGGCGGATACACCCGGCCGGGCACCGGGTCGACCCGCTCGCGCGCGACGGTAGCGTCTGCTTCAGGAACGTGTGCACCAGGTACCCCATCCAGAATTCGGCATCGTAGAACTTCTCGTGCTCGTTCCAGGCGATCGCGGTGCTGTCGGCGGTCGGCGCCCACTTGCACCAGTACCCGGGCTTGCTGGAGTCTGGATCCCTGGCGTCCTCGATCTCGTCGCCGTAGCCGAGGGCGTAGGGGCCGGTGGACCGGGGTTCGTGCCTGGTCTCGGCGAACGCCAGCAGGTAGTCGATCTCGTGCTGGTTCAGCGGAGGAGTGATCGTCACCTGGCCGGTGAACGTGGTCTCGTAACCCACGGCGGTTCCCTTCCACGAAGCGTCGCATGTGTATACCAACGCGTGAAAGGTACTGATCTGAACGAGCAGGAGTTCGGGGGTGGGGCTGACCGGCATGTTGGCGGAGACCCACAATGATCAAGTGAATGGGCGGCGCCACACGGCGGTACGGCCTGGGGCGGCCCACCGACCGCTGCCGGGACGAATCCCGGCCCATTAGGGGTGGTAATCCCCTCGGGTGCGCGGAAGCCACTGCGGATGGTGGTCGCGCACGAACTCGAGCAGCCGCTCCCGCAGTTCGCACCGCAGCTCCCAGGCGCTCCCCGAGTCCATCGCCCAGGCGCGCATCTGGATGACGATCGTCTGCGGCGTCATGTCGACAAGCTGGAGCTGCCACTTGCCGTGGTCCCAGTATTGCGACTCCGTCAGGATGCGCTGCGCCTCGGTGCGGAGCTCTTGCAACTGGGCCGTGTGGTCCAGGTGCAGCGCCACCTCACCGATCACCCGGGATTCCCAACGCGTCCAGTTCTGGAACGGCCGGTCGGTGAAGTAGGTGGTCGGCACGGTGAGCCGCCGCTCGTCGCACATCCGCACCACGACGTGGGTGAGCTTGACGTCCTCGACCTTGCCCCATTCGTCGTTCACCACGACCACTCGTCGACCGCCAGCACGTGGGCGAGGGCCACCTGCAGGCCGGCGAAGATGTTGCCGAGGGTGTGTCGAGCGGCCAGGCCGACGATGATGCCGATGACTCCGGCGGACATGAGCACGGACGCCCCGAATGTCCGCAGGGCGCTGAAGGTCGTCAGGGCCCAGCCGATGGCCAGCACGGTGACGACGGTTCCGGCGAGTCTGCGGAAGAACCTGACCTCAGTGCGCAGCCGCCGGACGGTCGCATCCTTGCTCTCCGCGGGCAGTTCCCGCAGCACTGCTTGCTCCGCGACCCGCAGCGCCTTGACCACCAATCGCGCTATCGCTAGGACCTCCAAGAGCCCGAGCACATGACGGATGCGGGGCAACCAGTCCTCGGGTAGGTCGGTGAACCGCAGCGTGACGTACAGCGCAGCGAGCACCAAAATGACGATGGTCAGCCGCCGGCAGGCGCGGTAGGTGGGCATCAGCAGCCACTTGAAGCGACCCCGCGCCGCCTTCCCGATCAGCACGCCGATGAACCAGCCGGCGAGCCAACCGGCAGCTGTCGCGGCCGCGACGACCAGCAGGGTGCGAGTCAGCCCCACCTCGACCCCATCCAGACGGCCGGCTAACGGGTTCGAGCCGGCGGCATCTGGGATTTCATCGGCGGAACAAAGTCGTGCGAGCCAAGCCGACCCGATGTCGCGGGCTCGCGAGGCTGCCATGGAGAGATTGCTCCTCGTCGCAAGAGTCGTGCGGATCCTTGTCAAGGGAAGGAACGAGCATTGCCGGCATTCCGTTGGCACCGCAATGGACGGATTCGGTCACGTCGTGACCGACGACGGGTGCCCCTGTTCTTCCGGCCGCCGCCGTGACCCAGCTGTCTGCCTGCGCACCCACCCGATTTGCCATCCCAACGGCCGGTCGCCTCCCCGGCGGCTCCCCGGGGCTCCCCCGGATCCGCCTCAGCCGGGTGCACCGGCGGGCCGGAGCGCAACGACAGGGGAGTGCAGACGACCGAGGCGTTCCAGAGGCTGGAGCAGCAGCACCTCGTCTCGATCCCGCGCGCCCCCGACGGCCGGCGACGGCAGTACGACGGACTGCGGCTGCTGTCGGAGGCGAGCAGGCCAGAGGAGCACCTCACTACACCGTGGCCGGCGACCGCATCTGGATCTCGCCGCACCTGTTCACCAAGCTCTGGCTGTTCGCGCTCACGGACACCGAGCTGGCCATCTACCTCGCCATGGCCCGCCAGCGCGAGCGGTACCCGTACCGGCACGGCACCGAGGGCATCTACCTCTGCGGCGACGACCGGATGACCCTATTCCAGGCGGACACGCGCAGCCTGGCGGACCACCGACACGCTGCACCGGTGCGGCTTGATCGACTGCGTCAACGACCCCCGACGGAACGTCCGGCAAGGTCGGAGACTTCGCGAACCGGTGGGCCAAACGTGAGGTGATGCCGGTGCACTACAAGATCAACGACGAGGCGCTGGCCAAGCTGGTGTTCACCACCATTCGCCAGGTCCTCACCGCGTCGACCGGCGCCGACCACGCCCGGCGCGCCGGCGTGGAACTCGTCGCGGCCTTGAAGACTTGCTACTGCCCGGACCGTTCCGCGCCCGGCGCTGACGAACCGGGGCGACGGGGGAGGGCCGGTGGCGGTGGGCATGGCGCTGCGGGCGAGCCATCAGCCGGCCGTCAGGACTGCCGTGGCGGGACTCCAAGCAGAGGCGGGCGGGAAGAAGTGGAACGGGCGGCCTGGCCTACTTACCGGAATCATCCCCGCTCGGCCGGGTGATCGTCTCGCGTCCACCCCCGGTCGAAAAGCGAAATCTCAAACGGGGGCCGAGAGTCGGCCCGCCTCCGTATTTACCCAGCTCAGCCGCATGCTCGACGTCCGAGGCGAAGCCTGGCCGGACCTGTCCGTTCGCAACCGCTCCTGTTGATGTGGTGGACTGGCGCGGTGAGTCCGAAGAGCCGCGGCCGTCCTGCCGGGCGGGGCCGGCCGCAACGCAAGCGTCAGGGACCGGTGCGCCAGCTGCGACTGTCCGACCATGTCCTGCGTGACGCGCGGTCGGTCGCAGCGACGCCGGATGCTTTGGATGCCGAGGTCTGGGCCAGCGGTTGGCTGGGGCAGGCATGGCTGGGCGCTGACCTGGGGGAGCGACAGCCGGAGCATGGGTTGTGCATGGAGGTGGTGGGTCGGGCCTGCTCGCGTCCGTCACCGGCCGCCCTGGCCGCCGTCGCCGCGCTGCGGCGGGTGGTGTCGCCGGACGTGTGGTCGTTACTGGATGAGACGGTGGAAATCCTCGTGGAGAGCCAGCCGGCGCCGTCGTGGCTTTCCGTCTCGGAGTTCGCGCCGGTACGGGCGCATCGCGCGGTGGATGTGTGGGACAGCGAGCGGGTGCTGTTCATCGAGTACGAATCCAGCGACCCCCACGCGAGGCGGCATACGCTGATGGCGCAGGTCACCGAGCCGGGCGGGACGATAGTGGCCACGCTGGGTGTTTTGCGCGAAGGCGCGGCACAGCACTGGTCGCAAACCCGCGACGCGAGGGACGTGCCGATGCCGGTGGCCGAGGTACCGGTGTCCCAGGCGCTGGCGGACTTGGCCGCTGCCTTGCGGACCACCGACATGTACTGGCCACGCCACGACGACGAGGACTATGCCGAGGTACGGGCGTTAGCCTGGTCGCGCTGCCGGGAGTACCTGCCGGACTGGCCGGACGCGCCTGAGCTGCCCGAGCAGCAGCGGCAGGAGCTGATCGATGCGTTCGTCGCGGAGGCGTACCCGCCCGGCGCCGCGGCTGCGGACGTGCCGGGCAATGGCGACGTGGATCCGGAGGTGGTGCGGTCGCTGGCCGACATCTTCGTCGATTACGGCCACGGGTACATCACACCCGGTCTGCTGGCGTGGAGCCCCGCGTGGGTCGCGGTGTTCCTGGGCGACTGGCTGCCCCGCAAGACCTTTCTCGACGACGCACAGCGGGAGGTTCTGCCCGAGGCGTTGCGCCGTTGGGTACGGTTCGCGCTGGACCGGCGAGAGGTCGACGCTGGGTGGATCGAGCCGGTGGTTGCGGCCGTCGACACCTACCTTCCCGAGTTCCTCGCCGCGGCGGACGACGAGTCCGCCTCAGGACCGGCCAAGCAGATCGCCGCGGAACTGACCGCCCGGGGTATCGACCTCACCGACAAGGCGGCCGTCAACGCGGTCATCGCCGAACTGAACGCCGCCCGGCTGGCCCGGCGCCTGGCCAAGGAATGATCCCGCCAGGTGGCTGTGGAACACCGAGGTCCTGATCCGTCTGGCTCGCCCGGACCGTTCCGGCCGGGGTAACCGAACGCGGCCTGCTGCGCGCGCTGCGCTGGCGCCCGGCCACCGCATCGATATCCACCCGCTCGGGGGGTGGTCACGGTTGCGAAGGGCGGCGCGCGGTGGAGACGGCGACCGCGCCGAGCGCGACCGCGGTGGTCAGCAGGACGCCGGCCACCCCGGCGCTCGCGGCCACCAGTCCCACCCCTGCCGGTAGGACGAGCTGGCCCAGCCGATTGCCGCTGAGCCGGAGCGCGAGCGCGGTGGCCCGCGCCCCGGGCGGAGCGGCCAGGGTGATCCAGGACATGGTCAGCGGCTGCCCGATGCCCAGCCCGAGACCGGCGGCGACCACCGCGACGCCGAGCGCCCACAGCGGCAGCGGGACCGCCAGCAGCGCCACCGCCACGGCGGACGCGACGATGCTTCCGACCAGCAGTCGCATCCGTCCCAGCCGCCCGACCATCGCGCCGAGGAACAGCCGCGACACCATCGAGGCGCCGGCCCGCAGCGAGAGGAGTACGCCGACCACCCGCGCCGCGATTCCCTGCTCGGCGCCGAGTGCCGGCAGGTAGATGACAAGCAGATCGACGGCGGCCAGCACGGTGAGGCTGGCCAGGATGGCCCGGCCGAGGCCGGGCACCCGCAGCAGCGCCCCCATCCGGTCGCCCCGGCCGGGCAGACCCGCCGGTTGGGTGTGCCGCCGGGGCCGCAGCAGCAGGCTGGCGCCGAGCAGCGCACCGGCCCCGGCGAGCGCGCCGGCGAAGACCTGGCCGGTGTCCGGGACCAGCCCGCCGCCGCCGAGCAGGCTGATCAGGACGGGTCCGATCGCCTGGCCCAGCGACACGGCGAACGTGTAACGCCCGAAGGCGACGTCCAGCCCGGCATCCACGGTGGAGCGGGCCACCCATGCCTGTTCCCCCACGACGGAGAGCAGGTGGCCCAAGCCGAGCACCGCGCTCCACAACACCAGCCCGGTCAGCGAGTCGGCGTGCCCGGTCAGCCCGGCGGCGGCGACCAGCACGAGCAGCGCTCCCGCCAGCAGGGCGGGGCGCGACCCGTACCGGTCCGTCGCCCGGCCGACCGGGAGCGCGGTCAGCAGCGGCAGCACCGCGAAGCTGGCCGAGATGACCCCCAGCCAGGCGGCCGGTACGCCCAGTTCGAGCGCCCGGTACGACGTGCTGGGCCGCAGCAGGAAGGTGACCGACTGGACGAGCACGGCGTGTAGAAGCAACGCCCACGGCCAACCGCCGGTGGCGCGCAGCGCGTCGCGGGGGCGCACGGTCAGGGCACGACGAGCAGGTCGAGCAGGTCGTTGGCCGGCGTGGCGAGCAGGTTGTCACGATCGGCGAGGCGCTCGGCCACCAGGTCCGCGCGTTCGGCGGACAGCGCCGCGCCGAGCCCGCGGCGCAGCTTGTCCCGCACCAGCGGCTCGGCCTCGGGGCGGCGTCGCGGGTGGCCGATCGGAATGCGGATCTCCTGCCAACCAGTGTCGGTTCCGTCGGAGAAGGTGATCCGGAGCGCGTTGGCCACGGCCCGCTCAGCGGGGTCGAGGTAGGCGCGACTGTACTCCGGTTCCTCGGTGACGATCATCCGCTTGCGCAGCACGTCCACCCGAGGGTCGGCCGCCGCCTCGTCGGTGTAGTGCTCCTCGTCGAGCCGGCCGTGCAGCAGGGCGATGGCCACCATGTACTGCAGGCAGTGATCCCGGTCGGCCGGGTTGGCCAGGGGTCCGGTCTTGTCGATGATCCGGACCGCCGCCTCGTGGGTGCGAATCTCGATGCGATCGATGTCGGTGACCCGGTCGCGTACCGCCGGGGCGAGCCGAAAGGCGGCCTCCACCGCTGTCTGGCCGTGGTACTCGGCCGGGAACCACGGCTTGAGCAGCACGTTCTCCATCACGTAGCTGCCGAGCGGCTGCGGCAGGGTGACCTGGTGCCCGCCGAGCAGCGAGTCCTGGAAGCCCCAGCCCTTCGCGGTCAGCGGGGTATGCGGGCTTTCTGCCCCGCGCAGCGCCAGGTAGGCCAGCCGGACCGCTCTGCTGGCCGCGTCACCGGCCGCCCAGGACTTACGCCAGGTCACGTTGGGCGTGTGCCGGTACGTGCGCAGCGCACCGCCGTCGACCCAGGCGTGCCCGAGCGCCCGCCGGATGTCCTCCTCGGAACCGCCGAGCAGCCGGGTGGCCACCGCGGTCGAGGCGATCCGGACGTACGTGACGTGGTCCAGCCCGTGCCGGTTGAGCGCGGTGCCGAGGGCCAGCACACCCTGGATCTCGTGCGCCTGGATCATGGTGACCAGCACGTCGCGTACGGTCGGTGGGGTGCCGCCGGTGGCCCGGGCCCGCTGGGCGATGTGGTCGGCCAGGGGCAGGATGGCGGCCAGGTTGTCCGACGGGTGGCCCCACTCCAGAGCCAGCCACGTGTCGTTGAAGTCGAGCCAGCGGATCAGCGTGCCGGTGCTGAAAGCCGCCTGCACCGGGTCGGTGGCGTGGCCGGTCGCCAGCACCCGACTGGGGTGCGGTGTGGCGGTCGGGAACAGCGGCTCCGCCGTCCGCCGGCACTCGGGGTCGGCTAGCCCGAGGAAGGCGCAGGCGGTGGCGTCGAGGAAGGACAGGTGGGCGGTACGCAGGGCCAGCTCGGATTCGATCCGCTCCGGGTGGGCGGCATACTCGGCTATCTGTACCACGACGTCGTCGTAGCCGGCGGACATCAGCTCTCCTATCAGATCGTGCTAAACAGTGGAGGATTCGCGGTCGGGGGTCGGAGCGGCGGCCTGCTGGGCCCGCCGGGCCCGCAGCCGCAGCAGCGCCGGGACGCCCAGCACGAGCACCAGCAGGCTGTAGATCGTCACGGTGAACGGGGTGCTGACCAGGGCGGTCATGTCGCCGCCGGCGATGTCCAGCGCCCGGCGCAGTTGAAGTTCGGCGAGCGGGCCCAGGATGGCGCCCACGATGAGCGGGGCGATCGGGAAGCCGAAGCGACGCATGAAGTAGCCCAGGACGCCGACCACCAGCAGCAGGTAGACGTCGAACGACGAGCCGTTGACCGCGTACGCGCCGACCAGGGCGAACAGCCCGATTCCGGCGTACAGGTAGGGCTTGGGGATGTGCAGCATCTTCACCCACAGCCCGACCAGCGGAAGGTTGAGCACGAGCAGGATCGCGTTGCCGATGAACAGGCTGGCGATCAATCCCCAGACCAGCTCCGGCTCGGTGTCCAGGAGTTGCGGGCCGGGCTGGATGCCGTACTGCTGGAAGGCCACCAGGATCACCGCGGCGGTCGCGGAGGTGGGGATGCCGAGGGTGAGCAGCGGGACCAGCGCGCCCGCGGCATTGGCGTTGTTGGCCGCCTCCGGACCGGCGACGCCCTCGATCGCGCCGTTGCCGAACTCCTCCGGCCGCTTGGACAGCCGGCGCTCAAGGGAGTACGACAGGAAGGTCGGGACCTCGGAACCGCCGGCCGGAATGGTGCCGAGCGGGAAGCCGATCGCGGTACCACGCAGCCACGGCTTCCACGACCGGCGCCAGTCCTCCCGGGTCATCCACCGCTGGCCGGCGACTGAGGCGATGCCGAAGGTGCTGGCCTGCTGGTGCGCGGCGACGTAGAGCACCTCGCCGATGGCGAACAGCCCGACGATGAGCAGCACGGTGTCGATGCCGTCGAGGAGCCGGACCAGGCCGAAGTCGAGCCGTGCCTGCCCGCTCTGGAAGTCGATTCCGACCAGGCCGATGGCCAGGCCGAGACCGAGGCTGGCGAAGCCGCGCAGCATCGACCTGCCGAGCAGCGAACCCACGCACATGAAGGCCAGCACCATCAGCGCCAGGTAATCGGGGGCGCCGAGGCGTACGGCCAGATCGACGATCCTCGGCGCGGCCACGGCCAGCAGGCCGGTGGCGATGGTGCCGGCGAGGAACGAGCCGATCGCGGCGGTGGCCAGGGCCGCGGCGCCCCGGCCAGCCCGGGCCATCTTGTTGCCGTCGATTGCGGTGATGATCGAGCCGGACTCACCGGGGGTCTTGAGCAGGATGGACGTGGTGGAGCCGCCGTACATCGCGCCGTAGTAGATGCCGGCGAACATGATGAATGCGCCGGACGGTTCGAGGCCGTAGGTCAACGGCAGCAGCAGGGCGATGGTGAGTGCCGGCCCGATGCCGGGCAGCACCCCGATCATCGTGCCGACGACCGTGCCGACCAGGGCGTAACCAACGTTGGCCAGGGTGAGGGCGACCGCGAAGCCCGCGAGCAGCTGGCTGATTCCGTCCATCAGGCGATCCCTTCCAGCGGGCCCACGGGCAGGTCGATGCCGAGGCCGTAGGTGAAGCCGAGGTAGACGACCGCCGCCACGGCGAGTGAGATCACCGGGGTGCGGACCGGGTGGCGCGCGCCGAGTGCGTACGCGATGCCCCAGAACGCGACGAACGCCGCGACGAGGTAGCCGGCCAGGTCGAGCAGCAGCCCGTGGGCGAGCACCGCGCCGACCACGAGCAGCGCCGGGCGGAGTTGGGTGCGGGACGGGTCCACGTCACCCTCGCCCTCATCGGGGGTGCCCCGGTGGCCAAGGAGCACCGCGACGATCAGGACGGCGGCGACGGCGAGCAGGGCGGCCCCGACGATGGTCGGGAAGAACGCCGGGCCGACGCCGGAGGCCGACGTCGATGCGCGCAGTCCGGCCGCGTCGACCAGCACGGTCACCGCGACCGCCAGCAGGAGGACGCCGAACGCGAGTTCACCCCACGCGATCCGGCCCTGGGCCGCCCCGGTCGGCGGTGTACCGCCGACCGGGGTCGGACCCTCGACAGGGCCGGCCGTGCCGGGCTGGTCGGTTGGAGAGGTCACTTGACCAGTCCGAGTTCGGCCAGGACGCCGCTCACTCGGGATTGCTCCTGGCCCAGCCAGGTGCCGAACTCGTCACCGGCCAGGAAGGTGTCCTCCCAGGCCCGCTCCTTCAGCGTGGCCTTCCACGCATCGGAGGCGTGCATCGCGGTGACCGCGTCCACGTACGCCTTCTTCTGCTCGTCGGTCAGCCCGGTCGGCGCCATGATCGACCGCCAGTTGTAGAACTCGACGCCCGGGTGTCCGACGTCGGTGATGGTCGGCACGCCCGGCATGCTCTCCACCGGCTTCGCGGAGGAGACCACGAGCGCCCGCAGCTTGCCGGCCTTCACCTGCTCCTGGAACTCGCCGGTGCCCGCGACGCCCGCGGCGACCTTGTTGCCCAGCAGCGCGGTTGTGGCCTCGCCACCGCCGGAGAACGGCACGTAGTTCACCGTGGACGGGTCGATCCCGGACTCCTTGGCGAGCAGGCCGATGAAGATCTGGTCCGCGCTCCCGGCCGAACCACCGGCGATCGGCACCTTCTTCGGGTCCGCCTTGATCGCGGCGAGCAGGTCGTCGAGCTTCTGGTACGGCGAGCTGGCCGGTACCACGATCGTCTCGTACTCGCCGATCAGCCGGGCCACCGGCGTGAGGTCGTCCAGGGTCACGTCCGTGCCGTTGGTGAGGACGCCGCTCATCATCGCCAGCCCCGACATGATCAGCAGGTCCTTCTTGCCCTTCTGCGGCGCCAATTGGGCGAGCGCCACGGTGCCTGAGGCACCGGGGACGTTGGTCACCTCGACCTGGCGGGCCAGCTCGGCCTCCTGCAGCGAGTCCTGTACCGCCCGGGCAGTCTGGTCCCAGCCGCTGCCGGGCGCGGCCGGGGCGATGATGTTGAGCCGGGCGAGTTGCTTGGCGCCTTGATCGCCGCCGCTCTTGGCGGACCCGCCACCGCACGCGGAAACGGTCGCGACGAGCGCGGCCAACACGGCCACGACGGTGCCAGTTCTGGTGATGCGCATGGTGCTTCTCCTTTGGGGGGACGGAGGAGTGCCGGGGGGTTCGCTAGGCGTATCGAGATTCCAGTTCGCGGTAGCTGGGCAGGCCGATGATGTCGTCACGCTCGGTAAAGGTCGCCATCCGGTCTGCCAGCGGGTCGGTGGAGCCGCTTACGCGCAGCTCCCGGGCGGTGTCCTGCATCGCCCGGATGGCCGCGCGTTGCAGGTCGGACGGAGCGATCATCAACTTGAAGCCGAGCCGCGCCAGGTCCTGCGCGTTCATCAGCGGGGTCTTTCCGCCGGAGAACATGTTGATCAGTAGGGGTACGTGCAGTTCGTCGGTTATCCGCTCGATCTGTGCCACCGAGGTGGGCGCCTCGATGAACAGCATTTCTGCGCCGGCCCCGACGTACGCGTGCGCGCGGGCGATGGCGGCGTCGAAGCCCTCCGCCGCGATCGCGTCGGTGCGGACGATGAGCAGCGGGCCGTCGTCGCCGCGGGCGTCGGCCGCGGCCCGGACCTTGCCGGTCATCTCGTCGACGGAGATGAGTTGCTTGTCCTCGTAGTGCCCGCAGCGTTTCGGGGTGACCTGATCCTCGATGTGCAGCGCTGCCACGCCCAGCCGGTCGAACTCCCGTACGGTGCGGCGCACGTTGAGCGCGTTGCCGTAACCGGTGTCGGCGTCCGCGATGACCGGCACGTCGACCGCGTCGACCACCTCACGCAGCCGGCTCAGCACCTCGGTCATGGTCAGCAGTCCCAGGTCCGGCACGCCGGTGCTTCGGGCCACCGCCCCACCGCTGAGGTACACCGCCTCGAAGCCGGCGAGGGCGGCGATCCGCGCTGACAGCCCGTCGTAGACGCCAGGCGCGACGACGATTCCCGGGCCGGCCAACCGGGCGCGCAACTGCTGGGCGGGACTGATGGACAACGGCGCTCTCCCTCGCTGGCGGGCCGGCAGACCAGGAACTTCTCCGGCTGTGAACGAGAACGTAACCCCGTGGGTACTTGTATGCAATAGTGCAGACACAGCGATTCATGGCAGGATGAGACGGTGAACAGAGGGCAGGGCATCCTGCGGCGGCAGTCCGGCGCGCAGGTGGTGTACGAGTTGATGCGCGCCAGGATCATCTCGGGGGAGTTCGAACCGGGCGTCCGGCTCACCGAGCCGGAACTGGCCAGCACGCTGGGCGTCAGCCGGACCCCGGTACGCGAGGCACTCCGGCTGCTGATCGCCGAAGGTCTGGTCGACCAGCTGCCCACCGGCGGCTCGCGGGTGACCCCGCTCGATCCGGCCGACATCCGCCGGGTCTACGACATCCGGGCCCGCCTCGAGGGTTTGCTGGCCCGGGACGCCTGCACCCGGATGACCCAGCCGGACCTCGACGCGCTGGCCCGGCTGATCGACCTGATGCACCGGCTACGCGGCGACGAGACCGAGGTGCTGCGCATCGGCCGGGAGTTCCATGCCCGGATCGCCGAGATCGCCGGGAACCGCTGGTGTGACCAGTTGCTGCACCAGATCCGGGGGCACGTCGACCGCTACCGGTCACTGTCCACTCGGGAGCCCGGCCGACCCGACCTCGCGGTCATCGAGCACCAGGCCATCTACGAGGCCCTGGCCAGTGGCGATCCCGAACGCGCCGAGCAGGCGATGCGAGTGCACGTCGAGCAGAGCGCCACCTCCGCCGCGCAGGCCGCCGGCGGCGGCGCCGTACCGGGCCCGGCGAGGAGTCGCGGATGACTCCACCCGCCCGCCACGAGATTTCCGGCAGAAGATGGTGCACAGTCTGTCGAGAACGGCCTGGCGGCTCCGTCCCAGGAGCGGATGCGGTCACCGTGGCCGCACAAGGCTAAGGAGACCCCGCATGACGATCCAGCGGATGGACAACGTCCTCATCGTTGTCGACGATCTCGACGCCGTAATTGCGTTCTTCGTCGAACTCGGCATGGAACTGGAGGGCAAGGGGCCAATCGAGGGACGCTGGGTCGAGCGTGTCATCGGGATCGACGACGTCCGACAGGACATCGCAATGCTGCGGACACCGGACGGCCACGGCCGGATCGAGCTGGCGATGTTTCATACGCCGAAGGCGATCAGCGCCGAGCCGAAGGATGCACCGGCGAACACGCTGGGCATTCGTCGCATCATGTTCGCCGTCGACGACATTGAGGACGTCGTTGCCCGCCTGCGTACCCACGGCGCCGAGCTCGTCGGCGAGTTGGCGCAGTACGAGGACACCTACCGGCTCTGCTACGTCCGCGGCCCGGAAGGCATCATCGTCGGACTGGCCCAACAGCTCAGCTGAAGTCTGCCGAAGGGACGTGCAGCCAATTGCGCCCGACCGCCGATCGGCCAAGGCCGCCACCTGAGAAACCCTGGACGGCGGAGCACCTTGGCGATGAGATCGAGCAGGCACCGCGGGCCGTGGGCCGGACGGCTCGCGGCGCTGATCCGGCTGTGCTCATGTCCGCGGTCAGGCAACGACGATCCGGGGGTCCGCCGGCGCACCATCGTTGCCGAGCGCCCTCGGCGGCAGATGAGGATGGCGGCACGGCGGTGACGGGAGCGGTTGCTGCTGGGGATCACCCGGTCAGGCACGCCGTGCGGTGGCCGCCGATCGGCGGCCCCCATGCGAGGCGATCAGGGCATCAGCCACGATCGCGGCGTCCGCCTCGGCGACGTCGGCGGGATACTCCGGCAGGAGGTCGTCCCAGACGACCAGCCAGGATCCGTAGAGCTGCGCCTGGCCCTCCGGCCGGGCGAAGAACCAGACGTGCAGGTGAGCGGCGCCGTCGCCGACGCGGTAGACGTGGGCTCGCGAGATGTGCGGCAGAGCTTGCACGTGGCGGACGATTCGCGTGGTCAGCAGTCCCAGCTCTGCGGCGAGATCGTCGGGGAGATCCGCCATGTCATAGTGATCGCGCGGGTACAGCATCAACACCAGCGGCATGCCCACTCCCGGGACACGGGCCAGCCGCCAGTGATCGTTGAACCAGATTCCCTCGTCGCGTTCCCGACAGTTCCGGCACTCCGCCGGATCCTCGCCGTGCCGGGCGGGCTCGGGCAGCACCGGCGGGCGCAGCGGCGCGACGCGCAATCCATCCTGTTCGAACGGGCTGATGTCCCATCCCGTCATGCGCGCCAGCGGAAGCCGCCGCTCGCTGTCCGCGACGGCCACCGCATGGTCATAAAACTGGTCCGGATGCAAGGCCATGGCGCGAAGGCTAATACAACCAAGATCCCATCGTCATCCGTCGCTACCACGTCGGCTGCCCCACGTCCCAGCGGGTGGCCACAGGCTCCATGGCCCGGATTCGCCCTACGAAGCTCTTGCCGGCTATGACCGGGGTCGCCAGCAACAAGGAGGCTACGATCGCGCGAGCTCATCGCCCCGCTCACCAGTCCCGGCATCGTGACGAACGGCTGCGGTCGGCGCACCAACGGCGGCAGACGAGGACGTGGGTGTCTTCCCGCGCGGCGCTGCCGTTGAGTGTGATTACCGGCGGGTTCTCTGGTGACCTCAAGGCCGGCGGGAGTCGGCCCGACGGCGTGGACCGCGGTGTCGAACGTACGGGTGGCCGGGTCCACGGTGCCGGCCACCCGTACGCCCTGCCGGCGCGGTGAACCGGGCGCACGGCTCGCCGCGACTGGCGGCGGCTGCTCGAGTGGATCGATAGCGGCATCGCGGCGCCCGGTGCCTGTAGTCGGCTATGACGTCCGCGGGTGTTTGACCAGTCGGTGCGGGCCGGGCCCGAGGGCACCCAACCTGTCGTCTGGATTGATCAATTCGCACTGCTTGAGGGACAGGCAGCCGCAGCCGATGCATTCGGTGAACAAGTCGCGCATGCGTTCCAGTTGCCGGATCCGCGCGTTGAGTTCGGCGCTCCAGCATTCGGAGGCGCGGATCCAGAACTCGCGCGTCGGTGTCTGCCCTTCGGGCAGCAGGGCGAGGACGCTGCCGATTGCCGCCAGCGGGATTCCGACATTCTGCGAGGCGCGGATGAACGCGACCTGGCGAAGGGTGGCGCGGCTGTAGCGTCGCTGGTTGCCGACGGTGCGCCGGCTGCGGATGAGGCCCTGGCGTTCGTAGAAGCGCAGCGCCGAGGGGGCCACGCCGCTGCGGTCGGCCAGGTCACCGATCGTGAGTTCGTCGGCGTCGGGGGCGAGCGATGCCACGGCTACCACAGTACTTGACTTGAACATTTGTTCAAGTTCGAGAGTGTGCCGGACGCCGTTTGCCGGGTCGGCCGGAATCGGCGCGCGACACGTCACGAACCGGGGAGCCGTCAATGAATACACGCAGAACGATCCTGGTCACTGGAGCCACCGGCAACGTCGGTCGGCACGTGGTGAACAGGCTGCTGGAGCTGGGCGCCGATGTCCGAGCACTGGTCCGCGAACCGGGCGCCGCGAGGCTGCCCGCCGGTGTTGCCGTCGTCGGCGGTGACCTGACCAGGCCGGACACGCTCGACGTCGCCCTGGCCGGGGTCGACTCGGTTTTCCTCGTGTGGCCCGGCCTGTCGACCGCGGCCGCACCAGCAACCGTGGGCAGGCTCGCAACGTACGTTCGTCGGGTCGTTTACCTGTCTGCGGTGGGCGGGCGAGATGGCGAACGCCCGGTCGGATTCTGGGGCGAAATCGAGGGTCTGATCGAGCGGACCGGGCTGGAATGGACCTTCCTTCGGCCGAGCGGATTCGCGGCCAACACGCTGGGCTGGGCCGAGCAGATCCGCACCCGAGGGGTCGTGCGGTGGCCGTACGGGCACGCCCGCCGATCGCTGATTCACGAGAAGGACCTGGCCGCGGTGGCCGCGCTGGCGCTGACCGAGGATCGGCACATCGGGGCGACGTACACCCTCACCGGGCCCGAGGCCGTCAGCCAACAGGAGCAGGTACGGCTCATCGGAACGGCGATCGACCGCGACCTGCGGTGGGAGGAGCAGCCTCGCGCCGAGGCGCGCGAGTTGCTGCTGGCCGCGTGGGGCGATCCGGCGTTCGTCGACATGGCGCTCGATGGTTGGTCGGCAATGGTCGACGTGCCGGAGCTGATAACCACCACCGTGGAGCAGGTCACTGCAACTGCGGCCCGCACGTTCCGGCAGTGGGCCCACGACCATGCAGCGGACTTCCGCTAGTCGCCCACCAGCCTCCAGCCAACCGATCAGATTTCGAGGATTCAGCATGCCGACACAGACCGCAGACCCCGTCGCGGCCCTGTTTCAACCGTTCACCGTGGGCCGGCTCACCGTGCCAAACCGAATCGTGATGGCCCCAATGACGCGGACCCACTCGCCGGATGGCGTGCCGGGCGCGGACGTCGCCGCGTACTACGCCCGCCGCGCCGAACACGAGGCAGGACTGATCATCACCGAGGGCACGGTCGTGGATCACCCCGCCTCGGCGAGCAGCCTGGCGGTCCCTCGCATCTTCGGCGCCGCCCCGTTGGCCGGCTGGGCTCGCGTTGTCGACGCGGTGCATTGCGCCGGCGGCCGGATCGTCCTGCAGCTGTGGCACGTCGGTACCGACCGCAAACCAGGTGACCTACCGAACCCTGGCGTCCCACCGGTTGGCCCCTCGGGACTTTCCAGCAGCGGCGAGCCCGTCACGGCACCGATGACACAGGCGCAGATTGATGACGTGATCGCAGCATTCGCGCAAGGGGCGGCCGAGGCCGAGCGCCTGGGCTTCGACGGCGTCGAACTCCACGGCGCGCATGGTTACCTCATCGACCAGTTCTTCTGGGAGCGAACCAACCGCCGTAGCGACCGTTACGGCGGGGACCTTGCCGGGCGAACCCGGTTCGCCGCCGAGATCGTGGCCGCGTGCCGGCGCGTGGTAGCGAAGGACTTTCCGATCTTCCTCCGCTTCTCCCAATGGAAGATGGACAACTACACGGCACAGCTGGCGAAGACACCGGCCGAGCTTGAGTCGCTCCTCGCGCCACTGGTAACCGCCGGTGTCGACGCTTTCCACTGCTCGACCCGGCGTTTCTGGCTACCCGCGTTCCCGGACTCGCCGCTGACGCTGGCCGGGTGGACCCGAAAGTTGTCCGGTCGCCCGACAATCGCCGTCGGCTCGGTGGGGCTCGATGGACCGGAATTCCTGGACGCCATCCGCACGGGGGCAGTCGTTGGCAGCGGCAGCCTGGACAGTGCCGTGCAGCTACTGGAACGCGGCGAAGCCGACCTCGTCGCGGCCGGGCGCGCCCTGCTCGCCGATCCCGCCTGGACAGCGAAGATCCGCGACGGCCGGCACGGCGAACTCGTGCCCTTCCACGTCCAAGCGCTCGGATCTCTCCAGTAACGCAATCGCCGCGCGGTCGCAGCCGGCGATCCCGTAACGCCGAACACTCCGGCCATACCCACACGCACACGGCCCTGCCCTCAGGTCGAGTAGCTGGGACGAGTTTCACCACCCCAGCTACTCGATCTGAGCACGAGCCATGATCAAACCTGCGCGCATCGGCAGAGTCGGACGTGGCGGGAGCGGCGCTGAACGCGCGTATCGGCCGGGTAGCGACGGCGCATTGCTGCGCCGCCGCCCCCTCAGAACCGGCGGGCTGTCGCGGACCGTGGCCACACCGTCGGCTCCCACAGTGCGGTAACGGACCCCGGCGGCGTGTTCCATCCCGTGCAGCGCGATGTTCAACAGCAGTGGGCTGACCACCCCGCCCTGGGGAGTTCCCTCCTCGGTCGGGGTGAGCAGGCCCTGCTCGACCACTCCGGCCGTCAGCCAAGCCCGGATCTGATCCCTGGCCGGGAACCCGCCGAGTTGGATGAGTAGGTGGTGGTGGTCGAAGCGGTCGAACGCCGCTTTCAGGTCCGCGTCTAAGGCGTGTTTCGTAAGTCAGGTGGGCAGCGTCGAGGTCACGGCGTGGCGGTGATCGACAACTGAAGAGGTCTCCGGTATCTGGTTCTGCGACCAAGCAAGAACTTCATACCGGAGACCTCGTGCCCAGCGTAGCGGTGACGAGGCGGCATGACCTGACCGACAGGCAGTGGGCTGTTCTGGCTCCGCTGTTGCCTGCCGCGCCGACGACGGGTCGTCCGCCGAAGTGGGAGAAACGACAGCTCATCGACGGGATCCGGTGGCGGATCCGGATCGGTGCCCCGTGGCGGGACGTTCCGGCTGAGTACGCGCCCTGGCCCACTGTCTACGGCCTGTTCCGTCGGTGGCAGCGGGACGGGACCTGGGACAAGATCCTGTCGGCGTTGCAGGCGGCCGGCGACGCGCAAGGCCGCATCGGCTGGACGGTGAGCGTGGACTCGATGACCAGCCGCGCCCACCAGCACGCCGCAGGCGCCCGCACCAACGCGCATCTGCAAAAGGAGCCGCCCGGCGGTGTGCACGACGAGCCGGCCGATCACGCGCTGGGCCGATCGCGTGGTGGGCTGACCACCAAGACTCATCTGGCCTGCGAGCAGGGACAGAAGATCCTCTCCCTGATCGTGACCGCCGGGCACCGTGGTGACAGCCCACAGTTCATCCCCGTCCTGCGCCGCATCCGCGTGACGCGTCTGGGCGTGGGTCGGCCCCGCACCTGTCCCGACCTGGTCCTGGCCGACAAGGCCTACACCAGCCGCGGCAACCGCAGCCATCTGCGCTCACGCGGGATCAAGGCCTGCATCCCGAGCAAGACGGACCAGGACGCCCACCGCAAGGCCGAAGGCTCCAAAGGCGGGCGCCCACCCGCGTTCGACAAGGACCTCTACCGGCTACGCCACGCCGTCGAGAACGGCATCAACCGACTCAA
This sequence comes from Micromonospora sp. CNZ280, assembly GCF_011759515.1. Lineage (NCBI taxonomy): Bacteria > Bacillati > Actinomycetota > Actinomycetes > Micromonosporales > Micromonosporaceae > Micromonospora > Micromonospora sp. CNZ280. The sequence goes on along the minus strand of NZ_JAAOYP010000004.1, from coordinate 656,721 downwards.
ACGCCACCGCGGCGTCGCCACCTGTCGGGGTACGGCCTGGAGTGCAGAGCTAGGTACAGCTGATCTTGCAGAGGTGCGCACTGTTTGTCCGTCGTCAGCGGGTGACTGAGGGTGAGGCTGCTCGGGTCGTGATCGGGCAGACGTGGGGCGGCTGGCGATGGGGGCGATGGATGAGCAGCGGTGGCTGGATGTGCGCCGGTTCCGGGCGTTGCACGAGGCTGGTGCGAGTGTCTCGGAGATCGCTCGTGAGACGGGCCTGAACTGGCGGACGGTGAAGAAGTACCTGGCTGCTGGTGGCGGCGAGGTGGCGCCGCCGGTTCGGGCGCGGCCGGCTCGTGGGCAGCTGATCGATGTGTTCGCGCATGTGGTCGATGCGTGGTTGCGGGCGGAGTTGCTGCTCAAGGGCACGGTGATCCACGAACGCCTGGTCGAGCAGTACGGGTTCACCGGTAACTACCAGCGGGTGAAGTTGTATCTGCAGCAGGCCCGGCCGCGGATCGCGGCGGAGCTGGGGATCAGCCCGGATCAGCTGGCCGGGCTGCATCGCCGGTTCGAGGTCGTTCCGGGTGCGCAGGCGCAGGTGGACTGGGGCGACGAGGGCGGCATCCTCGCTCACGTCGGGATCCCGAAGGTGTACTCGTTTCACATGGTGCTGTCGTACTCGCGGGATCCGTTCTGCTGCTTCACCACCAGCCAGGACCTGGCCGCGTTCTGGGAGTGTCACCGGCGGGCGTTCGCGCACTTCGGCGGGGTCCCCGGGGTGATCGTCTACGACCGGACCAAGACCGTGGTCCGCCGGCACGTCGCCCCGGGTCAGGCGGTGCCGCTGCACCCGGAAGCGGTCGCGTTCGCCGGGCACTACGACTTCGACATCGATGTGCTGGCCGCATACCGGCCGACCGGCAAAGGGCGGGTCGAACGGCAGGTCACCATCGTCCGTGATCATGTCCTGGCCGGGCGGGCGTTCTCCTCGCTGGCCGAGCTCGACGCCACCTTCATGGCCTGGGTTCCGCAGCGGCGGGCCGTAAGGCACCGCACCCACGGCGAGATCATCGGCGTGCGGGCGGTCCGTGACCACGCCGCGCTGCGACCGATCCCCGCCCGGGCGTATGTGGTCGCCGACCGGCATCTGCGGCACGTCGGCAAGGACTGCCTGGTCGCCTACGCCGGCAACCTCTACTCCGTGCCGGCCCGACGGGTCCGCCATCGCCAACTCGTGGAGATCCGGGCGACCGCCGCCACCATCACCATCCACGCCACCGTCGGCGGCCTGGACGGCGCCACGCTGCTGGCCACCCACCAGCGGGCCGTGGGCCGCGGCGCCCGCGTGGTCGATGAGAGCCACTGGGACGGTCTGCCCGACGGACACACCCGTGCCGTCACCACCGGCGACCCCGACAGCCCGCAGTCGACCACACGCCGACCCGCCCGCCTCGACGGGGGCCAGGGACCGCTGCAAGCCCTGCTCAACCGGGCTGCCGCCGCCCAGATCGCCGTCGAGGCCCGCCCGCTGTCGGTCTATGAGCAGATCGCTGCGGCCAGCCCGTTCACCAACCGACCACACCTGAAGGACGTCTCGAAGTGAGTGAGCTGGTCACCAACCGCATCCACGCCAGCGCCACCAAACTCGGCCTGCCTCACCTGGCCAAGACGCTGCAGGAGCTCACCGGTCGGGCCGACACCGAGGCCATGGGCTACCTGGAGTTCCTCGACCTCGTCCTGCAAGAGGAACTCGCCGTCCGCGACGAACGCCGCTTCCGCGCCGGGCTGCGCCTGTCGAAGCTGCCGCACCACAAGACCCTCGACGACTACGACTTCAGCTTCCAACCCGACCTGGACCCCCGCAAGGTCCGTGACCTCGCGACCCTCGCGTTCGTGCAGGCCAAAGCCAACGTCGCGTTCCTCGGCCCGCCGGGCGTCGGCAAGACCCACATCGCGGTGTCCCTCGCGGTCGCCGCCTGCCGAGCCGGGTTCACCGTCTACTTCACCACCCTCGACGACATGGTCCGCCACCTCACCGCCGCCGACGCGATCGGCCGGCTGGCCCGCAAGCTGCAGACCTACCTACGCCCCACCGTCCTGGTCATCGACGAAGTGGGCTATCAGCCCCTCGAACGGCCCGAAGCCAACCTCGTCTTCCAGGTGATCTCGAAACGCTACGAGAAGGGCTCCACCCTGCTGACCTCGAACAAGGGCTTCGGCGAATGGGGCCAAGTCTTCGGCGACGAGGTCCTAGTGTCCTGAGTCGTTGGAGAGTTGATTAATTCTGGTGCAGTAGTTGGCGAGGTTGTCCAGGATCTCGTCGGCGGTCTTGACCCATACGAAGGGCTTGGGGTCTTCGTTCCATGCGGCGATCCAGGCGTTGACGTCAGTTTCGAGGTCCTTGACGCTGCGGTGGCTGCTGCGGCGTAGTTTGCGGCGGGTCAGTTCGGCGAACCAGCGCTCGACCAGGTTGAGCCAGCTGCCCGAGGTCGGGGTGAAATGCAGGTGGAAGCGGGGATGCGCGGCCAGCCAGGTCCTGATCGCCGGGGTCTTGTGGGTGGCGTAGTTGTCGCAGATCAGATGGAGATCCAACTCGGGCGGAGTGTTCGCGTCGATGGTCTTGAGGAACCGCAGGAACTCCTGATGCCGGTGGCGGCGCTGGTGCTGGCCGATCACCTTGCCGGTGGCCACGTCCAGCGCCGCGAACAGGCTGGTGGTGCCGTACCGGATGTAGTCGTGGGTCTGCCGCCCAGGCACACCCGGCATCATCGGCAGCGTCGGCGCGCTGCGGTCCAACGCCTGCATCTGGGATTTCTCGTCGACCGCGAGGACCATGGCCTTGTCGGGCGGGTCGAGATACAACCCGACCACGTCGCGGACCTTCTCGATGAACTGCGGGTCCTTGGACAGTTTCCACGTGTCCACCAGATGCGGCTTGAGGCCGAACGCCCGCCAGATCCGAGAGACCGCGGTCTGGTTCAACCCGACGGCCTTGGCCATCGACCGTGTCGACCAGTGCGTGTCGTTGTTGGTCGGCGCCTCTTCGAGTGTCTTCACGATCACCGCCTCGACCTGCTCATCGGTGATCTTCCGAGTCGCGCCCGGGCGCGACTCGTCCGACAGGCCCTCCAGCCGGTCACGAACAAACCTGGCCCGCCACTTGTTCACCGTCTGCGGCCACACCCCCAACGCCGCGGCGACGTCCTTGTTCGTCGTACCCTCCGCACACGCCAACACAATCCGCGCCCGCAACGCCAACGCCTGCGCCGTTTTCGCCCTACGCGACCACGACAGCAACGTCTCACGTTCCACATCGGACAACACAAGCTCGGCTTTCGGGCGACCCGTTCGCGGCATACCCACAGCCTAACCAACTTTGGTAACGGATCAACGACTCGGGACACTAGCCACCGCCATCCTCGACCGGCTCCTGCACCACTGCGACGTCGTCCCCATCAACGGCCCCAGCTACCGACTCAAGAATCGCCTCACCGCCATCGAGAACGTCGCCTGATGCCCACCCCGGCCAACCCGGACGACCCCGCGACCACCAGCGACACCAACCACGGAGACCTGCTGCAACTCCTGCTCCAGATCTGCGCGGACTTCCTCGCCCACACCACTGCGGCAACCCACAACGAGGTCGACACCCTCCTACGCGCCCGCGGCATCACCGGCGGACCCGGATGGCTGATCGACATGCTCGGCCTCACCCGCCTGCGCCTGCAAGACGCAACCCACCGTGACGAACAAGGCGCCCACCACGACACCTGACCTCTGCAAGATCAGCCGTACTCACCTCTGCACTCCAACGAGTACCCCGACACCACCCGCTACGACAAGCTGGTAGTCCGCTTCCAAGCCGTCCTGACCATCACCATCATCACGGAGTGGCTCTGACCGGCTTATGAAACACGCCTTAGTCGCCAAGGACACGATCGAGGAGAAAGTGATGGCGCTCAAGGCCCGCAAGGCCGAACTGTTCGGCAGCGTCCTCGACGGCGGTGATTTCGCCTCCGCGCAGCTGACCGCCGCCGACATCCGAGACCTGCTCGAGTAGTGCACCTCGCGGCAGCCCTCACGCCGCTCGCGGCGGGCCGACCGGGGTGAGGGCCGTAGCGAGCAGCGATGATGACCACCCCGGCCAGCGGCTGCTTCTCCACAGTGCCCGTTGACTGCTATAGGAGGCGCTCGGGGTGTCCGGACCGTCGGAGCTCGTGCGTGCCGATGTCCTGATGGCCCTGCGTGCCCGGGAACTCGGGGCCTGCGCGCCCGTCCGCTGACGGTCCGTGGATACCAGGCAGCAGGGCTCACGGCCCGCACCCGGGTCTCGCCCATTGCCGTGCGGACGACTGAGGCTCCTCGCGAGAGGTGGACGCCGGGTTACGACGACGGCGCCGACGGCTGATGCAGGGCTTCTCGCGCCCTTGCTCCCCGGCTGCCCGGTTCGTTCCGCGGCCCGTTGCGCGTCCGATCTGTCCGGTCGTGTGCTCCCGGCCGGAAGCCGCGCAGCGGGGGAGACTCTCTTCTTGTCAACCGTTGACCGCCGTTGGAACCAAGTGTTAACTGTTAACAGTTATCGGGAGGCTGCAGTGTTGGATGTCAGGCCCATCAGGGTGGAGTCCCTAGGGGAGAGGCTCGCGAACGAGCTGCGTCGCCGCATCATCGTGGGCGACCTACCCGAGGGCACGCGCCTCGTCGAGGAGGAACTGGCCGAGTCGTTCCGGGTCAGCCGGGGCCCCGTCAGGGACGCCATCAAGATCCTGCGCGCGGAGGGACTCGTCACCGGTGCCGGCCGCAGCGTGGTCACCCGCTCACTCAGCGAGGCTGACATCGATGAGCTGATGGCCCTGCGGGAGTCCTTCGAGCTGCTCGCGGTGGAACGTGCCATCGCCACCAGCCGCGATGATCTCGCCGCCGAGCTGAGGGCGGCCCTGGTCGACATGGACGCAGCGGTGGCTGATCGCGATTCGACGGCCTTCACCACGGCCGACATCCGCTTTCATAGCGCCTTCTTCAAGGCCGCTCGCCTGACCCGGCTCAGCGTCCTGTGGCACCAGTTCCGCCCCACGATCGAGGGCCTGCTACACGCCTCCGGCAAGCGCATGGACGACCTCGCACCCTCGGCGCGGGAACACCACGAGCTTGCGGCGCTCATCGCCGCCGGCAAGGTCACCGAAGTCAAGGTCGAGCTGCACCGCCACCTGCAGACGACCTGCTCGCGGCTTCAGGCCGCAGTGCCCCTCACCCCCGTCCAAAGGAAGTGACCTAGCGATGCGTTCAAGACTGGTCAAGATCGTCGCCCTGGCTGCCGCGGGCAGCCTCGCATTGACCGCGTGCGCCAACCGTGGCGGTGAAGAGACCTCCTCCGCCAACTACCCCGAGAAGGACCTGACTCTCGTGGTCCACGCCGGCGCCGGAGGCGGGTCCGACCTGACCGCCCGCACCCTCGCCAAGGAGATGGAGTCGGACCTGGGGAAGTCGATCGTGGTGGAGAACCGCACCGGTGGCGGCGGCCGCGTCGGCCTCACCTACCTCAAGGACCGGCCCGCCGACGGCTACAGCATCGGCTTCATTCCGGTGGAGGTGTCGATGCTCGGCCACCAGGGTGCCGACATCAAGCCGGATCAGTACACGATCCTCGGCCAGGTCATGAACGCACCCGCGACCCTCTCGGTACCGGCGAACAGCCCCTACAAGACGTTCGACGAGTTCATCGCCGCCGCCAAGGCCGCTCCCGGCACCATCACCGTCTCGAACTCCGGCGCCGGCGCCATCTGGGAGGCGGCCACCCTGGCACTGGGTGACGCCGCCGGCGTGACCTTCAAGCCCGTCCCGTACGACGGTGGCGCTCCGGCCGTCGCTGCTGGCGTGTCGGGTGAGGTGAACGCCGTCATGGCCGGCGTGAGCGAGTCCGGCGCGGCAGCGAAGGACGGCCGGCTGCGGATCCTCGCCGTGATGGCACCGGAGCGGGTTACCGCGCTGCCCGACGTCCCGACCGCGAAGGAACTCGGTGTCGACCTCGTCGTCGGCGGTTGGGGGCTGATGGGCGCGCCCGCGAACCTGCCGTCCGAGGTCAAGCAGCGACTCGCTGACGCCGTGAAGAAGGCGGCATCGTCGCAGACCTTCAAGGACGTCATGACGAAGGCGGGCAACACCCCGATGGCAACCTCGCCTGACGAGGCCGCCGCGTTCGCCCAGTCCGAGTTCGATCGTTTCGGCGAAATCTACAAGTAATGACCCACACCCACCCGGTCCCGCAGGGTGACCACAGTGCTGCCTCGCCATGGCGCGAGGCAGCACTGGGAGGGGTCTTCCTGGTCCTGGGCGTCGTGATCCTCGTCCTCGCCCGCTCGATCGAACTGCCCGGCCGTGCCCTCGCCGTCAGCCCTCGCATCTGGCCCGAGTCGTTGGGCATCGGGATGATCGGCATGTCGGTCCTGCAGATCGTCAGCGTGTTCATCTCTGCGCCCAAGGGTGACGATCTCGAGCCGGCTACCCGGGTCGGCGTGCTGCGGGTGGCTGGCTTCGTGCTGGCCACCCTCGCGTTCGGCGTGCTCTGGTACTACATCCACTTCCTGGCGTCCGGGATGGTGTTCGTCGCGGCGCTCACGTGGATCGCCGGCGGGCGTGGAATCAAGGACCTCATCCTCTTTCCCGCCGGCATCACGGTGGTGCTGTACGCCCTGTTCGCGATCGTTCTGAGAGTTCCGGTATGAATGCTCTCGTCGAGGGCTTCGGCGCCCTCCTCACCCTTCAGATCGGCCTGTGCGTCATCGCCGGTGCCGCCATCGGCATGCTCGTCGGAGCGTTCCCGGGCATCAGCGCGACCATGGCGGTCGCTCTCGCCAGCGCCTTCACCCTGACCATGGATCCGCTGCCGGGACTGGCGGTGCTCCTGACCATCCTCGTCGCCGCACAGTTCGGCGACCGCGTGCCCGCGATCCTCATCAACACCCCGGGCACCCCGGCCTCCATCGCGACGACTTTCGACGGTTATGCGCTCGCCCGCCAGGGCAAGGCGGGCATCGCGCTCACCGCCTCGGCGTACGCCTCGGCCATCGGCGGGCTGGTGGGGATCGCGGTCCTGATGGTGGCCGCCATCCCGCTGAGCAACCTGGCGCTGGAGTTCGGATCACCGGAGATGTTCGCCCTCGTGGTCTTCGGTCTGACCATGATGATCGAGGTCTCGGGCGGGAAGATCATCAAGGGCATGATCGCCGGCCTCTTCGGCCTCGCCCTCGGCACCATCGGGCGCGACCCCCTGGACGGCTCGGATCGCTTCACCTTCGGGATCGACCAACTCGTCGAGGGCATTCCGTTCATCGCCGTCATCATCGGTCTGTTCGGTATCACCGAGGTGTTCAGCCAGATGCTCGAACGGGCGCACACCCACGAGAAGGCGGTGCGCAGCTTCGGTCGCTGGTGGCCGAACAAGGCCGAGAACCGCGCCATGATCAAGCCCGTCGCCGTGGGGTCGGCAGTCGGCACCGTCGTCGGCATCCTGCCCGCAGCGGGCGGTGACATCGGCGGCATCGTCGCCTGGGACCAGGCGAGGAGGGTCTCCAAGGAACCGGAACTCTTCGGCAAGGGCTCGCTGGAGGGACTGACCGCAGCGGACTCGTCGTCGAACGCCGGTGTGGGCGGATCGGTCCTGACCACCCTCGCCCTCGGCGTGCCCGGGGACTCGGTGATGGCCGTCATGCTCGGCTCGATGATCATCTGGGGCATCCAGCCGGGTCCCAGCCTCTTCTCCCAGCAGCCCGACCTCGTGTACTCCATCGCCGGGATCCTGATCTTCGCGACGCTGCTGACCCTGGGCCTCAGCCTCCTGCGGATGCGGGGAGTCGCCAAGCTGCTCGAGCTGCCGAGCCGCTTCCTGTGGGTGGTCGTGGTGACCTTCTGCATCGTGGGGACGTACGCGGTCAACAACAGCATCTTCGACGTCGGCCTCATGCTGCTGTTCGGCGTGATCGGCCTGCTGTTCCGCAGGTTCGGCATCCCCGCCGGACCGGTCGTGCTCGGCCTGATCCTCGGCCCCCTGGCGGAGCGCAACTTCCGCCGCTCGATGGAACTCGGCGGCCTCGAGACGATCTACACGAGCCCGATCGCCGTCTTCCTGCTCATCGTCGCCGTCCTGGCCCTCGCGGTGCCCCGGATCCGCTCCCGGATGAAGGCTCGCCGCCGCCCTGCACAGCCGGAGCCGACGCAGACTCAGGACCCGGCCGGAGTCGGCAGGTGACCGAAAAGCACTTCGTCGTTCGGGACGTTCCCGGCCAGTGCCATGGCAGCACGGTCTGCCAGGTTGGGGATTCCTTCGTGGTCGCCTGGTTCCAGGGCGACCACGAAGGCGCCGCCAACTCTCGGATCTGGCTCAGCAGCGGAGCCGGCGGCGAGTGGACCGCGCCCGAGGTGGTCAGCGGGGACCTGGCACCGTGCTGGAACCCCGTCCTGCACCGGCAGGACTCCGGCGCCCTGCTGCTGTTCTTCAAGGTGGGGAAGAGCATCTCGTCGTGGCGCACGTTCCACACCACGTCGCTGGACGGGGGCGGGACGTGGTCGGCGCCCCAACCGCTGTCGACCGACGACCCCGGCGGACGTGGACCCGTGCGGACGCCTCCCCTTCGCCTGCGCTGCGGTCGGCTGCTCGCCGGCGCCTCCACCGAGACCTGGGGAGTGACGCCCCGCTGGGATTCCTTCGTGGACATCAGCGACGACGACGGCCGATCGTGGCGCCGTACCGAGGACATCGGCATCGACCACGACACGTTCCCCGGCGCCGGGATCATCCAGCCGGCACTGTGGCAGACCCCAGCCGGGGAGGTCCGCCTTTTTGCCCGCAGCACCGCCGGGTGGCTCGTCACCTCGTCCAGCACCGACGACGGCGAGACCTGGTCCGCCGGAGTACTGAGCAGCGTCCCCAACAACAACTCCGGTATCAGCGTCTGTGCCGTCGACGAGACGGTGTACCTGGCCCACAACCCCACCAGCGGCAACTGGGCATCACGCGCACCACTGCTGATCTCACGATCGACCGACGACGGCGCCTCCTGGCAGCCCTGGGCAACTCTCGAGGAATCGCTTGAGGGAGCGGACGGCGAGACCTACCACCCGGCCGACTCGGGCGTGATCACCACCGGCTTCAACGAGTTCTCCTACCCATGCCTCGTCCGCACGCCCGACGGGCTCGCCGTGACCTACACCTGGCAGCGACGGGGCATCGTGCTCGCCCTGCTCAACCCCTCGAACCGGAGCAAATTGTGACTGCCTTTCCCGCCGCCAACCTGATCAGCGCCCTGACGACGCTCTTCGATCAGGAGGGTGCTCTCGACATCGGAGCGACGAAGGCGGCCTACGCGCAACTGGCCGAGGCGCCACTGGACGGTGTGTTCGTCGCCGGCACGACTGGTGAATTCACCACGCTCACCGACGACGAGCGTCTGACCATCTGCGCCGCTGCCAACGACGCTTTCGGCCCCGACCGGACATACTGGCACGTCGGCGCCGCGTCCGCGCACCAGGCGGCCAGCCTCACCGCGGCCGCGGTCGACCGCGGTGCCCGCCGCCTCGCGGCGTTGACGCCGCACTACTACGCCGCGACCGAGTCGGCCCTGTTGCGCTACTACGAGGCGGTGGTCGCGCAGGCCGGCGACGTTCCTGTCTACGGGTACCTGTTCAAGGTCCGGACGACCACCTCCGTGACACCGGCGTTGCTCGCCAGGGTGGCCGACACCGGCATCGCCGGAGTCAAGATCAGCGGCGAGGGCAGCGCTGTCGTCAGCCAGTACCTTGCCGCACTCGACGGCCGGAAGCTCCCGGTCTACTCGGGGGCCGATTCCGAGTTCGCCGAGGTGGTCAACCTCGGCGCGGCCGGCGTGGTCTCCGGCGTCAGTTCGGCGCTGCCGGCACCCTTCCTAGCGGTACGCGACGCCCTGCGCAGCGGGGACGCCGCAGCGTTGGACATCGCTCGCGAACGCGCCCACCGTGCCGTCGCCGCCACCCGGCAGGGCAATCTCGCCCACCTGAAGGCGGTCCTGGAACTGCGGGGTATCCCCGCCAGCGGCCTGCGGGCTCCACTTGACCCGATCTCGCCCGAGGAGCGCCGCGCGCTCGAAGCCGACATCGCCGACCTGCTCTGACCTACCCGCCCCCGCGAGAGGAGCCGTCCGTGACCACCTACACCCTTCCCGTCCCGGCAGAGGAAGCAACTGCGGAGCCGGGCGTCGTCTACACCGTCGCAAGCGGTGACCTGCGGCTCAGCGCGAACGTCACCTGCTGGCCGGTGCAGCAGCAGTTCGAGGCGAATCTGGCCAAGGCCGTCGCCTCTCTGGGCTGGCGTACGCAGCGCGCGCACCCCGTGGACCCAGACGCCGGCCACGGGTTCATCGCCAGCCAGCGACAGGGCATCGAGGTGTTCCGGACGATCCCGCCGGAGGCTCCGGTGATCGTCGCCGAGGCGGTGTGGCAGTACAGCCACCACGTCCTCGCCGGGCTGCGTACCCATCGCGGGCCGATCCTGGTCGTGGCGAACTGGAGCGGCCAGTACCCCGGACTGGTAGGCCTGCTCGGCCTGACCGCAAGCCTGACCAAGGCGGGCGTCGCCCACTCCATCCTGTGGAGTGAGAACTTCACCGACGACTGGGCGCTCAAGGGACTCCGAACCTGGCTGGAGACCGGCACGCTCACCCACGACCAGAGTCACGTCCGGGATCTCCCGGAGCTCCCGCTTGCCCCAGAGGTCGACCTGGGCCGCGCCCTCGCCGCGCAGCTCAGGCGAGAGAAGGCGATCATCGGCGTCTTCGACGAGGGCTGCATGGGCATGTACAACGCCATCATCGACGACGAGCTGCTCAACCCCCTGGGCATCTACAAGGAGCGGCTCTCGCAGAGCGCGCTGGTCGCGGAGATGGCCCGGGTCAGTGACGACGAGGCGCAGGCCGTCCGTGACTGGCTGGACGCCGCTGGCATGACGTTCTACACCGGCACCGATGAGGCAACCGAACTCACCGACACGCAGCTGCTCAGCCAGTTCCGGATGTACATCGCCGCTCTGCGGATCTCCGACGACTTCGGCCTGGACGCCGTCGGAATCCAGTACCAGCAGGGCCTGAAGGACACCGTTCCGGCCAGCGACCTGGCCGAAGGGCTGCTCAACAACGCGGAGCGCCCACCGGTGCGGAGCCGCGACGGCAAGCGGGAGCTGTACGCTGGCCGGCCACTGCCGCACTTCAACGAGGTTGACGAGGGCGTGGCCGTCGACTCCCTCGTCACCAACCGCATCTGGACCGCCATGGGCCTGGACCCGGCCACCACGCTGCACGACATCCGGTGGGGCGAGGAGTACGACGGCCAGTTCGTCTGGGTGATGGAAATCTCCGGGTCCGTGCCGGCCTCGCACAACGGCGGCTACGACAAGAGCTACAGCATGCGGCAGCCGCCGATGTACTTCCCCCTCGGCGGCGGCACGCTCAGCGGCGTGTCCAAGCCGGGCGAGATCATCTGGTCCAGGGTCTTCATCATGGACGGCGCGCTGCACGTCGACCTGGGGCGCGGCACCGTCGTGGAGCTGCCGGCGGAAGAGACCCGGCGCCGCCTCGACGCCACGACGCCGCAGTGGCCCATCATGCACGCGGTCCTGCACGGGGTCGGCCGGGACCAGCTGATGGCCCGGCACAAGGCCAACCACCTCAACGTCGTGTACGCGCCCGACCCGCAGACCGCGGACAACGCCCTGCTGGCCAAGGCAGCCATGTTCGAGGCCCTGGGGGTGGCCGTGCATCTGTGTGGGGACGTACGGATCTGATGAGTCCACTCCTGCTCGGCATCGACCTGGGCACCGGAAGCAGCAAAGGAGTCCTCACCGACCCGGACGGGACGGTGGTGGCAACCGCCATCCGGTCCCGCCCACAGTCGATGTCCATGCCTCGCCCAGGCTGGGCGGAGGTTGACGCCGAGAACGTGTGGTGGCAGGACGTCGTCGCCATCGCGTCCGAACTGACGGCGAAGGCGGACGGCGCCCCGATCGCTGCCGTCTGCGTCAGCGGCGTAGGCCCGTGCCTGGTGCTCTGCGACGAGAACGACCGGCCCGTACGGCCGGCCATACTGTACGGCATCGACATGCGGGCGATCGCGGAGATCGGCGAACTCACCGACCGGTACGGCGCGGATGAGGTGCTCGACCGGTGCGCCACACCCATCACCTCGCAGGCCGTGGGCCCGAAGGCCCTGTGGGTCCGCCGCTGGGAGCCGGAGGTGTGGGCTCGGGCCCGCCGCTGGTACAACTCCAGCTCCTACATCGTCCGGCGGCTCACCGGCGAGTACGTCATGGACCACCACACGGCGAGCCAGTGCGTGCCGCTGTACGACATCGAGGCGCGACGGTGGCACGAGCCCTGGTACGACGACGTCGTCGCTGACCTGCCCGTACCGCGCCTGGCCTGGTCCGCGGAGACCGTCGGCACGGTGACCGCTGCGGCGGCCGCGGCGACCGGCCTGGCGGAGGGCACCCCGGTCTGTGCGGGAACGGTCGACGCGTGGGCGGAGGCCTTCAGTGTCGGCGTGCGGAACCCCGGCGATCTGATGCTCATGTACGGCTCGACCATGTTCTTCGTTCAGGTCCTGCGTGATTTGGCCCGCCACCCGCAGTTGTGGAACACGGCCGGTGTGGGGCCGGACGGTTACTGCCTCGCCGCGGGCATGGCCACCTCCGGCAGCCTCACGAGTTGGATCCAGGAACTGGTGGGGGACGTGCCGTTCGAGACGCTGGTGCGGGAGGCGGCGCAGGTCCCGGCCGGCTCCGAGGGACTGCTGGTGCTGCCGTACTTCGCCGGCGAGCGGACGCCCATCTTCGACCCGGACGCCCGGGGCGTGGTCGCGGGGCTCACCCTCCGGCACGGGCGCGGACACCTGTTCCGGGCGGTGTACGAGGGCATCGCCTTCGGCATCCGGCAGATCCTGGGACTCCTCGACACGGAGGCGAATCCGGTGCACCGGCTGGTCGCCGTCGGCGGCGGGACGCAGGGCGGGCTGTGGACCCGGATCGTCAGCGACGTCACCGGGCACCGGCAGGAAGTTCCGCAGGTCACCATCGGCGCGAGCTACGGCGACGCGCTCATGGCCGCCATCGGTAGCGGCCTCGTGCCGCCGGAGACCGACTGGACCCGTCCCGGTGAAATCATCGAACCCGATCCCGCGATACGCGGCACCTACGACCTACTGTTCGAGCAGTACACGTCGCTGTACCGCAACACGCGGGACCAGGCGCATGTGCTGGCCCGACTGCAACAGGCCGGTGCCGCCGCCGGCCACTAGGACATCGAGCGGCGTCGTGGCAGCGAGCGGGAGCCGGCGTGGCCGGCTCCCGCTCGCGCATCTGGTCCACATCCGGCGTCGCCCGTTGCGGATCGCACCCGAGGTTCCTCATCGAAGTCGTTGACATCGAGGTGAGCCACTGGCAACCTACTGTTAACAGTAGACGGTTAACGGAGGCGAGATGCCGGGCATCTCCTCTTTGGATGGCTTCTTCACACGTCGATGTCGCGCCGCAGCCGGTCGGCACAGCGATCGCATAGCGCCGATACGCGCACCGCCTTGTGCGTGCTCAGTTCCCCCGCCCGTAACAGCACATCCGAGCCAGAGGAGACTTGATGTTCGCGCATCTGAGCATGCTGCGCCGAGTGCTTGTTCCCGGCCTTGCCGCCGTGTTGGCCGTACCCGCAGCAGGAGCCGCCCGAGCCGCAGAGCCCCCCGGACAGAGCGACGTCTTCCGTGCCTATGCCTGCCGCCAGGACATTCACCCGCAGGACCCGGACTACCCGGGCGTACATGTCGCGTCGCTGGAGAAGGCACCCGACGGCAACCTCTTCTACTCTTTCTACGCCGGCACCCGAGAGGGCGCCGACGACGTCGCGACCTACCTGAGCCGACTCGCGGTGGGGTCCAAGACGTGGACCGAGCCGCGCGTGATCTTCGACGAACCCGGCCAGCCGGACGGCAACGCCGTGCTCTGGGCCGACGGTGACACCACCTACCTGTTCTTCTCCACCATCCGTGGAGGTGGCTGGACCGAGGCGGATCTTCGTCTGATCCGCTCCGAGGACAACGGCCGTACCTGGAGTGCGCCCGAACAGATCCGCGAGCAGTGGGGCTGGCTCTTCGGCACCCGACCCTTCCGAATGTCGAACGGCGAGGTCCTGGTTCCCATCTACAGCGAGACGCTCTGGTCCGCCGGCTGGTACATCCCCAGCGACAACTACACCACGTGGGTTCCCCATCCGTCAGACGACGACGCGGACTGGCCCCGCTCGCCGAACGGGGCTATCCAGCCGGCAACCGTGGAGCTCGAACCCGGCCATCTTCTGGCGTACCTGCGCACTCGTGACCGGGCCATCTACAAGACCGAATCGTTCGACTACGGCCGGACGTGGACAGTTGCCGAACCGACGGGACTGCCCAACAACAACTCCCGGGTAGCCCTGACCAAGCTCGCCAACGGCAATCTTGTCCTCGCCTACAACCCGGTCACGTCTGGTCGCAACATCCTGCGGCTGTCCCTCTCGACCGACCAGGGCGAGACATGGACGAGTCACGTGGATGTCGAATCCGAGCCGGGCGCCGAGTTCTCGTATCCCTATCTGTTGCAGACCGGCGACGGCATGATCCACCTCGCGTACACGCACCGCCGTCAGTCCATGCGGCACCTCGTCTTCAATGAGGAGTTCGTGCGGGCCGGGTCTGACCTGCCATCCGACTCCCGTGCGGTTCCCGTCGAGTTCCGGCATGGAGCGCTGCACCAACCGTCTGCATGCCACTACGTGAACACTCCACGCTGACCACTGATGCCTGGCCGGTGCGGGCGGATCGACGATGCCGGTCGCCACGCCCGTACCGGCCACGGGCGGTCACGAAAACCCGCCGACATGAGATCAACGTCGGCCGCTGGTCGAAGGAGAAGCATGCTCAGGTACCGACCACGAAAAGCACTCCTCGGCGCGCTGTCCTGCGCGCTACTGACGCCCCCCGCCGTCGTCGCCCTCGCACCGCAACCGGCGGCCGCGGCGCAGGAGATCGTCCTTCCGCCGCCTCCGCCTGCTCTTGAGCGGCTGAAATACAACAACCCTGACCTGACTGTCGACCTCGGCGTCGGCCTGTGGGCCTGGCCGCTTCCGATGGACGTCGATGGCGACGGAACGCACGACCTGCTCGTCAACTCACCGGACGCACCCTTCAACGGGGTCTGGTACTTCCGGAACACCGGCAGCAACAGCAAGCCACTGTTCGCCGAGCCGGTGCGGCTGAGTGAAGGCAAGCAGAACAGCCACATCTCGCACGTTGACGGCAAGGTCTACGTGACCACCCCGGGCCGGCTCTATCCCAATGTCAAGGAGACCGGACTCACCGGCGGTGAGGCGATCCCGTTCGACGGTGTCGTGCACGAGCCTGACGTGCCCGGCGGTAGCCTGCGCGGAGTCCAGTGGCACATGGTGGACTACAACGGCAACGGTGCGCTGGACATCGTGGTCGGCGTCGGCGACTGGAGCGAGTACGGGTCGCTGGGGGAGGCGGCCGATGCCTGGAACGACAAAGGGGAGTGGACGAACGGGCCGCTCCACGGCTACGTCTACCTGATCGAGAACCGGGGCACGACCGAACAGCCGGTGTACGCCGACCCGGTCAAGATCGAAGCGGCCGGTAAGCCGATCGACGTCTACGGTGCCCCCACCCCGGTGGTCGCCGATTTCACCGGTGACCGTGACCTCGACATCATCACCGGTGAATTCCTGGACACTCCGCTGTTCTTCGACAACGTGGGATCCCGCACCGCTCCCGAGTACGCGGCGGGCCGGCCGATCCCGCTGGAGGGCGGGGGAACGCTGGCGATGGACCTGCAGATGATCGTCGTCACCGCGATCGACTGGACCAAGGACGGTCACGTCGACCTGGTGATCGGGGAGGAGGACGGGCGGGTCTCTCTGGTGGAGAACACCGGCACCCTGCGCGACGGTCTGCCGGTGTTCAAGAAGCCGGCGTACTTCCAGCAGAAGGCCGAGTACGTCAAGGTCGGCGCCCTGTCGACGCCGAGCGCGGTGGACTGGGACGGCGACGGGCGACAGGACCTCGTCGTCGGCGACACGGCGGGTCGGCTGAGTTTCGTCAAGAACCTGGGCGGCGACGGCGACACGCCCACCTGGGCCACGCCCCAGCGCTTGAGCGCCGACGGCAAGGAGATCCGGCACCAGGCCGGCTTCAACGGATCGATCCAGGGACCGTCCGAGGCCAAGTGGGGTTACACGGCGCCGGTAGTGGCGGACTGGAACCATGACGGACTGCCCGACATCGTCGTGAACGACATCTGGGGCAAGGTCACCTGGTACGAGAACGTCGGCACCCGCACCAGCCCCCAGTTGGCCGCCCGGAAGCCGATCGAGATCGCGTGGGACGGCCCCGCGCCGAAGCCGAAATGGAACTGGTGGAACCCGGCCGGCAACGAGCTGGTCACCCAGTGGCGGACCACACCGTTCGTTGTCGACCTCAACAAGGACAGCCTCACCGACCTGGTGATGCTCGACCACGACGGGTACCTCGCGTACTTCGAGCGCACCGAGACCGACGGCAAGCTGACCCTGCTGCCCGGCAAGCGGATCTTCATCGGTGAGCAGGGCTCGTCGAAGTTCAACCGCAACGGCGTGCCGCAGGCGGGTGCCGCTGGACCCTTGCAGATGAACCAGGAGATCAACGGCGGCAGCGGCCGTCGGAAGTTCACCATGGTCGACTGGACCGGCGACGGCAGGTTGGACATCATCGGGAACGGCGATGTCAACGTTCGCCTGCTGGAGAACGTGGGCACCGGCGATGAGTGGCGATTCCGGGACGCCGGTGCCGTCTCCAACGGCCGACTTGTCGGCCACGACACCGCCCCCACCGTCGTGAACTGGGACGGCCGCAACGAGCCGTCGCTGCTCATCAGCGCCGAGGACGGGCACCTCTATTACCAACGGTGGAACTACGGAGCCAAGCTGCCGGAGCGCAGGCCCCAGCCGGAGGGCGAGCTCGCCGACCTCGTCGGATCGTGGGACTTCAACGAGGGGACGGGCCATGTCGCCACGGACGACTCGGGTTACGGTAACCACGGCATCGTGGACGGGGCGGCCTGGACGCCCGGCCACACCGGCAGCGGCCTGACCTTCGATGCGTTCAACGACTACGTCGACCTCAGCTACACCGTCGGCCCCCACCTTCATGGGGCGTCCGGAATCACGTTCAGCGCCTGGGTCAACCCCCACTCGATGCAGAATGGCGCGCAGCGGCTGTTCGGCACGCGGATCAACGGTGGCACCGCCGGCTTCGAGGTCACCTTCGAGAACTCCAACGGCCAGGCACGGATCGCGGTGGCCGGCCGCAGCCGGGCCCCCGGCGACTCCTATCGAAAGCTGGTCTTCGACGCCGCGACCATCCGACCGCGGCAATGGCACCACGTCGCTGCCATGCTGGACTTCGAACACAACACCGTCCGGCTCTACGTCGACGGCGTCGAACGCGCCGACGTCAGCGACTCCGGACACCGGTTCGGCAGCGACCGATACGGGTTCGGCCGGCCCACCCAGCCGGACTCGATCGGCCGCAGCCCCGACGGGAGCAGCTACTTCCGCGGCAGCATCGACGACGTGCGGATCCACCGGGTGGCACGGGGCCAACGCGAGATCCTGGTCGACGTACTCACCGCCGAGGTGGAGCGGTACATCGCAGTCGGCAGCATCAAGCACCAGATGCGAGACCCGCTGACGGATCATCTGTCGGCGGCCCGGGCGCACCTGGCGAACGGGGGGTACGTGGAAGCACGTGAGCAGTTGGAGGGGACCAGGAACCTGCTCTCGGGCGTGCCAGGCGAAAAGTTCGTCGACGCGGACGTCCGCTCGCGCCTCCTCTCCCTCATCCGGGAGTACCTGCTGCGTGCCGATCCTCCAACGGCCACGGCCGCATTGTGCCCGCCCGAGCCCCCAACCGACGATTCGTGGGTCAGCACCTGGCGGACCGCGATGTCGGCGCCCCGTCTCGCCAACAGCATTGCGGAGGAAGGGTTCGCCGACCAGACGCTGCGCATGGTCATGCGAACGACAGCCGGAGGCTGTGGCCTACGGGTGCGGTTGTCGAACGAGTTCGGCAACCAGGACGTCACCTTCAACCGAGTCACCGTTGGGCTTCACGCCGGTGGTGGGCGACTCGTCCCGGGCACCATGCACGAACTGCGCTTCGCCGGCAAGGAGTCGATCACCGCGGCCGCGGGATCCGAAGTGGTGTCCGACCGCGTGCCGCTGGCGACCGGTGATCGGCAGGAACTCGCGGTGAGCGTCTACGTCGCCGGGCGGACCGGCCAGGTCAGCACGCACAACCTCGCGCGCGAGACCGGCTTCGTGTCGGCCGGCGACCACACGGCCGACCTGGAGGCGGACGCTCTGCGGCCGGTCTCGAAGTCGTGGATGTTCGTCTCCGGCGTCGAGGTGGAGAACGTTGCCAATCGTGGATCCATCGTCGCGGTGGGCGACTCCCTCACTGACGGGCTGGGATCCACGGTCGGCGCCGAGAAGACCTGGCCCGACCAGCTGGCGGACCGGTTGTTGCGGCGACCGGGCGGCGGTGTGTCGGTCGTCAACAATGGCATAGCGGCCGGGCGACTGTTGCGGGACGCGCCCCCCTCCGAGCCGGATCCGCAGTCGCTGCCCGGTGGGCTGGCTCGTCTGGACCGTGACCTCGCCGGTGACGACGTCTCCGCCGTGATCCTCTACCTGGGCATCAACGACATCATCCAGTCCCGGCAGCTTCCCGATCAGGCCGTCACCGCCGCCGACCTGATCAAGGGCTACCGCGACTACGTCCGACGGTCACACGCGCACGGTGTGCGGGTTGTCGGCGCCACGTTGACGCCGTACGGAAGCTCCCGGAACTGGACGGCCGCTGGCGAGGCGATCCGGCATAAGGTGAACCAGTGGATCCGAACCAGTGGCGAGTTCGACGCGGTCGTGGACTTCGACGCCGCAGTACGGGACCCGAGCGACCCGGTACGCATCGACCGACGCTATGACTATCGCGACGGCCTGCACTTCAACGACGCCGGCTACCTGGCCATGGCGCAGGCCGTCGACCTCAACAACCTGCACTGACGATCCGGACTCCGCCGGCGTCCCACTCTGTGCAATGCAGGGTGGGACGCCGTTCCGTTGCGGCGGCTTTGGCCGCCGGCGGCCGGGTAGGCTTCGGGTTCGCGTCTTCTATGAGCTGCCACTGTTCTTGCCAGTCGACATATAGGTTCGCGCCCATGACCTGATCCAGTCAGGCAGCTTCGCCAGGCCGTGCGCGTGCTGCGGAAGCAGGCTCAGCTCGGTCGATCCGAGGCCAAGGTGGCCGCGTCGCGTCTTCGATCCGGTGAGGTCCTCCCGGACTTCCCAATGCCCGGCGGATCTCGCCAGCCGAGTGCAAGGTCTTACGGACAGCGGGCGCCGCAAGGAGGCGATCTTTGCATTCCGTAGCGAGCGCAACTTGCCAGGCGGGGCTGAGGCTCGACTCCGCCTAAGCGACGTCTCGTAAACCCCACCTCAGTCTGTTGAGGACAGTAGTCGAGGATCTCGGGGTGCAGGTAATCTCCGCGGCGCGCCAGGAGTGGATCTTCCCGTTCACCGGGCTGCAGCCCATCGGGACGCTGCGTAACCCGATCATGTCGCCTCAACCGCGCGCGGCATGAGTCGTCCCGACCGGCCTGGTCTCACGGTCGGCACCCGGTCGAAACCCGACTCCTAACGGCTCTTCTTGAGCTGGTCGCAGAGCTTCTCGGGATCGCGTACGAACGGCGCGCCCTTATCCCGGAGCCGGGAGAAGTCGTCGATCATGCGCTGCACCTCGCCGGGGGTGAACCGCCGGTCCTCGTCGCCCGACTTTTTCAGCCATCCGATGACGTCGTCGTAGCTCTTCCAGTCCTTCTTGCCCATCAGGCGCTCGATGTCGGTGATGTCGTAGTCCTTCTGCATCGCCTGACTGGACGGGTCGTGGGTCTTCATTGCGGCTCCTCCCATGTGACGGTGGTGTGCGGCGCGATTGCCCCGGGAGTGCGGCGGCAAACCGCCTCGACTGAACCGCCCGGCCGCCGTCAGATGCCGGACGGGTACGTCTCGGGCTCGGCGAGGCTGGCGGGACGCACGCGCAGCGGCCGGACCGCCTGGGTCTCGTCGATCCAGCAGAAAGCGTCGTAGCGATCGCCGAGCACCGTCGGCACGTAGTTGCCGATGCTCTCCCGCTCGGGGTGGTAGACGACACCGATCGCCCGATGGTCAAGTTCGTCGGTGAGCACGTCGGGCTTGCCGTCGGACGGGAAGACGAACAGGGCCTGCGCCGGCGCGGCGGCGTGCAGGGCGTCCTCAAGGGAGTGCCGGCGGCCCGATGGCACCGGCATCACCTCCATCGGCGCGCCCCAGGCGTCCCCGGCCACCACCGTGCCGTGGTGGGTGCCGAAGCCGACCAACACGACCTGGTCCGGACCGTACCGCTCCCGGGCGAGCTGGCCGATGTTGACCTCTCCGGCGTCGACCATATCGGTGGCGCGGGCGTCCCCGACGTGGGTGTTGTGCGCCCAGACGACCGCCTTCGACCCCGGCCCGTAGTGTCGCAGCAGCCGGTCGAGGGTGTCGTCCATGTGCCGGTCGCGGACGTTCCACGACTCCGGGCCACCGCGCGCCATCGTCCGGTAGTAGCGCTCGGCCCCGGCGACGATCTCGGCGTTCTGCCAGGCCAGGAAGCGGCCGGCGTCGTCGGCCGCGGCCCGCTCGCGCAGCCCGACGAGCAGGTCCACTACCTCGTTCTCGCAGTTCTTCGGCACGAAGCGGGTCGCCAGCGCGTACTGCTGCGGGTCCTCGTCGTACGGCTGGAAGCACCGATACGCGGCCAGCGCCGTCGGCACCTGCTCCGGGTCGTGCTCCTGCAGCCAGGTGATGATCTCGCGCAGCGACTCCCACAGCGAGTACACGTCCAGACCGTGGAAGCCGGCGCGGTCCGGCTCGTCCGCCCCAACGTTGTGCGTGCGCAGCCAGCGGGTGAAGTCGACGACCTCCTCGTTGGCCCACATCCAGGTCGGCCAGCGCTCGAAGGTGGCGAGCGCCTCCCGCGGGTCGCTGGGCGCGGCGGCCTGGCAACGCACGCTGCGGTCCACCCGGTCGCAGTCGGGCCAGTCGCCCTCCACAGCGACGAACGAGAAACCCTTCTCCTCGATCAGTCGCCGGGTGAGCGCCGCGCGCCAGGTGTAGAACTCGTGCGTGCCGTGGCTCGCCTCGCCGAGCATCACCACCCGGGCGTCCCCTATCCGGTCCAGCAGCACGTCCAGGTCACCCGGGTCAGCCAGCGGCGCTGCCAGCCCGGCCACCTCGTCGTCGTATCGCCCCATGGTCACCCCCGCCGCGTCCGATGTCGGCGCGGTATACCCGGGACGTGCCCAGGCAGGCATCGGCCATGCGAGCCGCAGAGCTGATCGCGGACGCGAGAACATCGCCCACGCTGCGGGGGTTCTCCCACGAGAGCCGGCCCCTCCGCCGGGAGGAGGATGCATGGCACTGGGACGCGTACTGGTGGTCGGTCTGGATCCGCAAGGATTCCGGGTTGGGACTCCTGAGCCGGTCAAGGCGGCGATAGCACCTGGTCAGGCTCTGTCAAACGAACGGTGTAACTCGGGTTGTTGACGACTACTTGCGGCCTGCGGACAGGCGTCCTTCGAAGGCGATGTCGAAGGCGTTCAGGGCGGGTTTCCAGCGCATGGTCCACCGCCGGCGGCCCTGCCCGGTCGGGTCGAGGCTCATCACCGCGAGGTAGACGCACTTGAGGGCGGCGGCCTCGTTCGGGAAGTGGCCGCGGGCTCGCACGGCGCGGCGGATGCGGGCGTTGACGGACTCGATGGCGTTGGTGGAGCAGACGACTGTGCGGATCTCGGCGTCGAAGGCCAGGAACGGCACGAACTCCGCCCAGGCCTGCTCCCACAGCCGGACGATCGCCGGATACTTCCCGCCCCAAGCCTCGGTGAACTCAGCGAACCGGGCTCGGGCAGCGGCTTCAGTCGGCGCGGTGTAGACGGGCTCGAGAGCCTTAGCGATGGCGTCCCAGTGCTGCCGGCCGGCATACCGGAACGATGCCCGCAGCAGGTGGATCACACAGGTTTGCACCACCGCTTCCGGCCACACCTCACCGATCGCATCGGGCAGCCCTTTGAGCCCGTCGCAGACCACCATGCACGCATCCGCGACGCCCCGGTTCTTCAACTCGGTGAGGACCTGCAGCCAGAACTTGGCGCCCTCGCCGCCGTCGCCGGCCCACAGACCGAGGATGTCGCGTGTGCCGTCGACGGTGACGGCCAGGGCCAGGTAGATGGGCCGGTTGGCGACCTTCCCATCGCGGATCTTCACGTGCACCGCATCGAGGAAAATCACCGGATAGACCGGGTCCAAAGGCCGGTTCTGCCACTCCGTCATGCCCTCGACAACCTTGTCCGTGATCGTCGAGATCGTCTGCCGCGACACCTCGGCGCCATACACCTCGGCCAGGTGGGCTTGAATCTCCCCGGTCGTCAAGCCCTTCGCCGATAGCGAGATCACCATGTCGTCCACGCCGGACAGTCGGCGCTGACGCTTGCGGACGATCTGCGGCGTGAATGACCCGTCCCGATCGCGCGGCACCTCGATCTCGACCGGGCCGACGTCCGTCAGCACCGTCTTGGCCCGCACACCATTGCGGGAGTTCCCGCCGTTCTTACCCGCCGGGTCGCCCTTGTCATAGCCCAGGTGATCAGTGATCTCACCCTCGAGCGCCGATTCCAGGACCCGCTTCGTGAGCTGCTGCAACAGACCACCATCGCCGGTCAGCTGCAGCCCCGCCGCCCGGGCCTGCTCCACCAGCTGGGCGACCAACTCCGCGTCGACACCCTCCGCGGGGTGTCCCGCCCCGTTCTTCGCCACCGCGGCAGTATCCACGGCGGCCATCGATCCATCGGACATCAGGTGCTGCTCCTTGATCAGGAGTTACACCGTTCGTCTTACAGTCCCTTCCGATGAGATCTTCTCGCGTTCGATGCCGCGCTGTCCGCCGATTACGGCAGGCCGGCCGAACGGGTACCGGTCAACATGTCGAACCGGTCGACTTGCTCGGGGGTAGTACGGCAGCCGCCGTTCGAGATCATGGCTGGAGTTCGAGGTTGAGTCGGGGCGTGTAGTGGGATCGTCGAGCTCAGGCTTGATGCCGGCGCCGCCACTGGGAGCAGCGCAAACGATGGTTGAGATCGCTGATCGGTCGGAATGCAGGCGTTGATGAGGCGGCGGACTTCGTTGACCGTCAGCTTGATCAGCCCGGTGTCGGCCGGGTCCTAGTGGGCCGCATCGGCGGCGCAGATCGCCAGGACAGCGAGGGCGGCCAGAGCCAGTGTGGTGAACCACCGGTGCCCGTGTGGCTCGCCCGCGAGGTCAGGCCCACCCGTAGGGCTTGGCCTTGACGCCGGTGCCGTGGACGCCATCGTGATGGTGCCGGAAGTCGGTGTTGTGGGTGTGGTCGCGTCGCCAGGGTCCGACTGCTGTCGGAAAGGGGCAGGCCGGGTTCGGCTGCCGGTCATCCATTCGCCCCGCCTGGGTTCGGGGGCATGGTGGTGTGCGACCGTGACCGGACGGGGTCAATCAAGCGGGCGGCCTCGCCGTCGACCGACGGGGGTCAGACACAGAACGGCCGCGCGTCCGGTCACGTCCGAACCTGCTCACGCCGCCGCGACGGCCGGTGCGAGGGCGCGGATGTGTCCGTCGCGGAGGCCGTAGTAGACGAGGGTGAGCAGTTTGCGGGCCACCGCGACGGTGGCGATGTTGCGTCCGCGTCGTTCGGCGATGCGGGCGCGGGTGCAGGTCAGCCAGCCGGCGGTGTGCGGGACGCCGTGGGCGGCCTCGACCGCGGCCCACCGAACGAGGGTCCAGCCCTGCTTGGTGATCCGTCCCCGGTGCACCACCCAGGTCAGATTCACGGTGTCGGGGAGTCAGCCCGGCCCAGGAGGTCAGCTGCGCCGGGCCGGGGAACCGGTCGACCTCGCCGACCTCGGCGACGAACACCGCCGCCAGCACCGGGCCAACACCAGGGATGGCCTGGATCGCGGTATAGCCGCGGTGCCCGGCGAGTCTGGCCCGGATCGGCCCGGCGACCGCGTCGATCTCGAAATCGACGGCGTCGATCAGTCGGCATAGCGAGGACAACCGTCCCCGATACGCACCATCCAAGGGCGCCCGGGCGAGCAGGTCCCGCCCACCCACGCCGAACAGATCCGAGACAGCGATGTGCACGCCCTGCTTGGCCAACACCGCATGCACCGATGCCTTCAACCCGCTGCGCCAGGCGACCAGCTTGGCCCGATACCGCACCAGCTCCCGCAACTCGCGCACCGCCGGCGGGGCCACATACGCCTCCGGCAGCCTGCCCATGCGCAGCAGATCCGCCAGGTCAGCGGCGTCACGGGCGTCGTTTTTCACCCGCCGGTAGGCGAACCCCTTCACTCCCAACGGATGCGCCAGATGCACTCGGGCGCCGGCCGCGGCCAGCACATCCACCGCCCAGTACCAGCCATAGGTGGCCTCCAAGACCACCTCCGGATCGGGGCCGGCCTTGGCGATCTCCAACCCCAACGCGACCGGGTCATTGTCGATCCGCACCGTGGCGAGCTTCTCGCCCGCCTCGCTCATCCGCACAATCACCGACCGACGCCGATGCAGATCAATACCCACGAACTGCCGGCCGTCGTACTCTGCCTGCATGGAGGGGCCTCCTTCGTCGTGAGACGTGAGCACCCCGAGCATCCCGCCCGGGACCCACGAGGAGCGAGGCCCCGCTCCTTCATGCCATCAAGCGACCTGGCTAGCCAGGCAGGCCAAGCCTGGCGCCACAAGCTCGGTCGCAACTGGTTCCGATCGAACAGATAGCCCACTCCGCCTCCGGCCAGCCGCGGGGATCCGGTGGCGGATCCGGCATCGGTGCCCCGTGGCAGGAGGTCCCGGCCGAGTACGGGCCCTGGCCCGTGGACCGTCGTGCTCACGCCGGCAGCAGCCCGAGCACCCTGCGGGCCCGCGTCACCTCCTCGCCGAGCCGGTCGGGGTCGAGCTGCCGCACCGTCTGCGTCGCCGGCGCGAGCCGGTCCAGTTGTGGCGCCCACTCCGGCATGCGCTGCGGAAAGCTCGCCGCGAGCACGTCGAGCATCGTCGACGCGGCGGTCGAGGCGCCGGGCGAGGCGCCGAGCAGGGCGGCCAGGGAGCCACCGGCGGAGGTGACAATCTCGGTGCCGAATCCGACTGTGCTGCGGCCGCCGGTCTTCTTGAGAACCTGAACTCGCTGCCCTGCGGTCATCAGCGTCCAGTCGTCTCCGCGCGCCGATGGCACGAACTGACGCAGCGCGGCCGTTCGGGCATCCGCGGACTGGATCACCTGCCGGATCAGATAGGCCACCAGCGAGCGGTTGTCCCGCGCTGCGGCCAGCAGGGCGGGGAGGTTGCCGGGCCGGACCGATCGCGGGAGGTCGGTCAGCCGGCCACGTGTGAGGAAGCGAGGCGAGAAGGCCGCGAACGGTCCGAAGAGCAGCGCCTCCTGCCCCTCCACCACCCGTAGGTCGAGATGCGGGACAGAGATGGGCGGGGCGCCCGGAGCTGCATGCCCGTACACCTTTCCCCGATGGGCGGCCACCAGTTCGGGCCGGTCGGTGCGCAGGAACTGCCCGCTGATCGGGAAGGCCCCGTGCCGCCGGATCTCCGGGACCCGGGCCGACTGCAGCAGCGGCAGCGTGGCGCCGCCGGCCCCGACGAAGACGTATGGCGTCCGCAGCCGCCGGCGATGCCCCGTCCTGCGGTCGCTGACCTGCACCACCCAGGTCTGCCCATGCCGGCGCAGGGCCTTGACCTCCTGGCGCGTTCGCACGACGCCGCCGCGCTGCTGCAGGGCCGACAGCAGCTGCCGGGTGAGGACGCCGAAGTCGACGTCGGTCCCCTGCGCCGAGCGGGTGGCCGCCACCGGTTCGTTGCCGTTCCGGCCCTCGAACATCAGTGGCATCCACGAGGCGAGGACGTCGGGGTCCTTGCTGAACTCCTGGTCGGCGAAGAACGTGTGGCCCCGCAGGGCCTCCCACCGGGCCTGCAGGTATGCCACGCCATCCGCACCGCGACCGAAGCCGAGGTGCGGGACCGAGTGGATGAACGACTCGGGCGGCCCGAGCATCCCCCGCTCTACGAGACGGGCCCAGAACACCAGAGATGAGACGAACTGTTCGCCGATCCGCATGGCCCTCGACGCGTCCAAGGTGCCGTCGGGCCGCTGCGGGGTGTAGTTGAACTCGCAGAGCCCGGCGTGGCCGGTGCCGGCGTTGTTCCAGGCGCTGGAGCTCTCGAGCCCAGCCTCGTCGAGCCGCTCGAGGACAGTGATCCGCCAGTCCGGCTGCACCTCGCTCAGCAGCACGCCCAGGGTGGCGCTCATGATCCCGCCACCGACGAGGACGACGTCCCAGTCCTCGCTCGGGCCGCTCCTCGACACGATCAAACCCCCCACGCTAGGAGCCACGACGATGTCTGTCCAAGTTTGCCCGGCTATGGGCCGATATCTCTACGATATCGTGATCAGCCGAGCAGCACGGCGATCCCAGCGAGCACGGGAACGGACAGGACGGTGGTGAGCAGCACGACGTTCCGCGCCGGCAGATGCCTCCGTCGTAGGACGAGGCGTGGACGAACACGTTCCGCGGTCGGCAGGGCTGCGACGGGGTTGCCACCCCTACGTCAGATCCAGCCTTGAGTGTTGCCCACGATCCGGGTAGCTCTCGGATCTGTGGGCCGCGGCAGGCATCAGCCGTGGTGGATGCGGCCGGCCAGTGATGTCAGTCTGGCCCCGGTGCCACCCCAGCGGGCTGCGATGATTTCACCGGCGATGCTCACGGCGGCTTCTTCCGGGGTGCGGGCGCCGAGGTCGAGCCCGATCGGGGAGGAGAGCGCCTCCAACTCCTTGTCGGTGAGGCCCGCCGCGCGCAGCCGGGCGAGCCGGTCATCGTGAGTGCGGCGGGAGCCCATCGCCCCGACGTACGCGAGGTTCTCCCGCAGTGCCACTTGCAGTACTGGCACGTCGAACTTGGGGTCGTGGGTGAGCACGCACACCACGGTACGGCTGTCGATTCGGCCGGCGTTGACCTCGGCGCGCAAGTAGCGGTGCGGCCAGTCGACGACCACCCGGTCGGCGCCGGGAAACCGCTTCGGCGTCGCGAATACGGGTCGAGCGTCGCACACGGTCACGTCGTACCCGAGGAACTTGCCGATCTGCGCCACGGACGCGGCGAAGTCGATTGCCCCGAAGATGATCATCCGAGCCGGCGGTGCGTACGACGCGACGAACAGTGTCAGCCCTTCACCCCGCCGTTCGCCGTCGGGGCCGTAGTGAAGCGCGCCGGTCCGGCCGGCGGCGAGCAGCCCTCGGGCGTCGTCGTCGGCGGCGGCATCCAGCCGCGCGGATCCCAGCGAGTCGGCGTGGCGGTCGCCCCAGACCAGCAGGCGGGCACCGAGCCGGTCTGCAGGCCCGTCCACGCAGGTGACGACCGCCATCGGCTCGCTCGACTCGATCGACCGTGCGACCTCGTCCAGTTGGGGGAACGTGTGCCGATCGATCCGCTCCACCAGTACCTCGATGGTGCCGCCGCAGGTGAGCCCGACCGTGAACGCGTCGTCGTCGCCTATCCCGTAGCGCTGCACGCGCGGTCGGCCGGTTTCGATGACCTCTGCGCACAGGTCATAGACGGCACCTTCCACGCAGCCGCCAGACACGCTGCCCACGACGGTGCCGTCGGGTCCGACCGCCATTGTCGCGCCGGCGGGCCGAGGTGCGCTGCGCCGCTCACGCTCTCGGCCACCGCGCCGGACGCAGCTCCGGTGGCGGACGCTGCCGCCGTACTCCCTTCGGCGCACGCAGCCTCCAACGGCTCAGGGCCGCTGAGCTCGACCGGGGACGCCCTTCAGCAGCCGAACGCCACCGAACAGGCCGGAGACGGTGCCGAGCGACCGCCAGCGCAGCGGTCCCGGGCGGCGAAGCGGGACCAGACCGACCGGCAGTCGGAGCGGCCCGAAAGCACGGACGCGCTCACTACCACGGGTCAGCCCGACCCGTCCCGCGCCTCTGGTTGGGCGGCGCTGCACGCCGAGCTCGCCCCACTCCTGCCGGCAGCCGCACCGCGCCGGACGCCGCGCAAAACATCAGACCGGTCGGCCACCAGACGAGCGAAGGCATCGCCGACCAAGGAGGCGCCAGGCTCAGTCGCGGAGCCGGTCGACGCCGCGCCGCCAGCAGCGGCCCGCAGAACGGCACCGCGAACCGCGACTGGATGGGCACCGGTAGCCCCAGTCGCCGACCCGGAGGGCGAGGCGATCGTGGCAGGCAAGCCTGACCTGCCCCTGGTTGCCGGTCGGGACCTGCCGGACCTGGTAGACACCGCGGCCAGCCGTACCACACCACCCGGCACCGTTCCCGACGCCGGCGAAGGGTCCATCGAGGAAACGTCCGCGTCGCGGCCTCGGCGGCGCCGGCGGGAGGACGCGGACCCGCGACCGGGCTCTGAGACTCCCCATCGGTCGAACACGCAGTCGGTCGAGGCCGGTCGGCCATGACGCTGGGGCCGCGGACCTGGACGTGTCGATGATGACGGCGAGTCCCGACCGAGGCGAATGGGGAGGCTTCCAGGAGAGCCGAAGCCGCTGTAACGCCATGCCCCATCGTTGATGCACATACCGTCAAGGACATGCACCCCGGCTGCCCGCAGTTGGGCGGGGCGTCCTCCACCTCCACGTCCCGCCCGACATCCGTTACCGGGACGTGCCCCCCACCGGTCGACAGCGCACGTCGCGGGGGAGCTCGCTACCGCGCCTCATGATCGGTGGGCCCTGCCACCGTCCCCTCGCTGTCCTACGCTGCTCGCCCGGGCCGGTGGTTGGTTTGTCAACGCGCCTGAATCGTGAGAATCGTGTTCCTGAAAACCGCCCGGAAACCATGTGGTCAGTTTCGGCCGGGGTGTCGTCGAGCGGGAGCAGCGCGACAGCGAGGGTTGACGAGGTGAACACCATGCCCACATGGAGCCCGGCCCGCCCCGGACCCGCATGAGCAGCAAGGCGCATCGGACTTCGCGCCGTCCCCAGACTCGCAGCTGACCTCGGGGCCTCGAACGTCGGAGTGACATTTCGACAGCCGCGAGTAGCGTGCCCTGCCTGTCGATCCTCTCGTGCCCGGTTGCATGCCCCGCCAGTACCACCGTGATCTGTTGTGACGGGACGTGGGGCCCCCGATGTCGCGTCTGAGGAACACCCGCGGGGGACGGGGGAGTCGAATCCGCGCTCCTGGGAGCCGGCGTTTCCCACACAGGTCGATCATGTTCGGTCACAGCGATGTGGTCAGGACTCGGATGCGGTCGCGTCCGCGTCTGCGACGAGTCTTGCCTGCTCACACGGGGGCTCGCGAGATCGGCGGCGAACGGCTATGGTCCGACACGGCCTATTAGGTGTCGATGGGGGGCGGATTGCCGCCATCGCGCCGATAGGTCCGAGCCCTCAGCGTCGAGGTGCGGGAACCGCCCCTTGGAAGGACTGACCGTGACGGTTACGGAAGAGAACCGCCTTTCCCATTATGAGCGCATCGGTGGCGCCGCTTCCGTGAAGGCGGCCGTGGACGTGTTCTACGACAAGGTGCTCGCCGACCCGGAGGTGGCGGGGTACTTCGATCACGTTGACATGGCGCAGCAGCGGCGGCACTTGGCGTTGATGCTCACTGTGGTGCTCGGTGGTCCGGACGAGTACCCGGGTCGCGGGCTCGCCGAGGCGCATCGACCATTGCGCATCCCGGCGGCCCACTACGACATCGTCGGGGCGCACCTGGTGGCGACGCTGACCGAGCTCGGCGTTCCGGAGGACGTCATCGCCCATGTTCGAGACGTCCTGGCAAAGGTGCAGGACCAGGTGGTGACGCCTGCCAGGCCGGAGGGCGTCTGACATGGATGTGGCACGGCTGAAGGAGAGTTGGTCCCTGGTCGCCGCGCACGGAGAGCAGGTCCCGCTGTACTTCTATTCCACCCTGTTCCTGGCTTATCCCGAGACCCGGCAGATGTTCCCGACGAACATGGCCGGCCAGCGGGACCGGCTGGTGACCGCGTTGGGGCACATCGTGTCCCACGTGGATCAGGTCGACAGGCTCGTGGAGTTTCTGCGGCAGCTCGGGGCGGACCATCGCAAGTTCGCGGTGCGTGCGGAGCATTACCCGGCGGTCGGTGAGGCGCTGCTGGTGACGCTGCGGCATTTTCTCGGCGAGGCGTGGACCGACGAGCTCGCCAAGGATTGGAGCGACGCGTACGGGCTGATCGCTCAGGTCATGATCGAGGCCGCGGAGAAGGCCGAGGCGGTGGACCCTCCGTGGTGGGAGGCGGAGATCGTCAGCCACGAGCTGCGGACGTTCGACGTGGCGGTGCTGACGGTACGACCCGACTACCTATTGGAGTTCACGCCCGGCCAGTCGATTGGCGTCTCGCACCCGGTGGTGCGTGCCTGGCGGTACTACTCGCCGGCCAACGCCCCCCGCCGTGATGGCACGATCGAGCTGCACGTGCGGGCAGCGCCCGGCGGCGCTGTCTCCTCGCGGCTGGTGTACGGCTGTGCGCCAGGGGACCGGATTCACCTGGCTGCGCCCGTGGGCGACCGGCTCAACCTTCGGCTGGCCGGCTCGGGCGACCTGCTGATTCTGGCCGGTGGCACCGGGTGGGCGCCGATGAAGGCGCTGCTGGAGCAGGTCGCGGCAGAAGGCTCCCGACGAGAGGTCGCCGTGTATCTGGGGGCGCGGACCCGCCTCGAGTTCTACGACACCGACGCGATCGACAAGTTGGCGTCGTCCTGGCCCTGGCTGACGGTGACCTATGTGGCGGGCATGGACTTCCGGCGGCCCGGCGAGGTGATCCGCCCGGTGGACCGTGCGTTGGCCGACGGGGACTGGCGGTCCCGGCACGTGTACGTGTGCGGCTCCGACGAGATGGTGGCCCACTCGGTGACCGCGTTGACCCAGGCGGGCTACCACGCCGATCAGCTTCACCACGAAGGGTTCGGCGAGCACTGGTACGGGCCGGCGTGGCGACCACCAGCCGCGCCCGACAAGTCCGGAGGTGTCCGGTGAGCGCGACCCCGATCAGCAGGTACGACGGCAGGCACGTCGCCCAGAGCGCCCCGGTACGCATGACTGCCGATCGGGTGCGGCGGTGGCGGTTCGACAGCGCCTCGTTCACCCGGCGGGGCTATGAGCCGACGGACGTGGACCGGTTCCGGATGCAGGTAGCCGACGAGCTGGATCTGCTGGCCGCGCATGTGGCCAACATCCACGCGGAGAACGCGCGGCTCAACGATCACCTCGAGCTGCATCGACATGGGGTGATCCCGAGCACCGACACCGCGGCCAAGCTACCGGCGGCCGAGCAGGTCAACGTGCTGTCCGGCGCGCAGCGGGAGGCCGAGCAGATCATCGCCCAGGCTCACGACTACGCCCGCCGAGTCGCCGAGTACGCCCGCGCTCAGTACGACAACTACATGCAGGCAGCGGTGGAGAACGCCCGCCAGGAGGCCGAGCAGGCCGTGCAGGACTACCGGCGCAACGCCGGCAACGACGTCAACCACACGGCAGCCACCCAGGAAGCATTGCGGATCTTCGGCGAGATGATGATTTCG
The DNA here is from genome assembly GCF_011759515.1 of Micromonospora sp. CNZ280. Taxonomy (NCBI): domain Bacteria; kingdom Bacillati; phylum Actinomycetota; class Actinomycetes; order Micromonosporales; family Micromonosporaceae; genus Micromonospora; species Micromonospora sp. CNZ280. The sequence goes on along the minus strand of NZ_JAAOYP010000004.1, from coordinate 624,979 downwards.
CACCTCCAGTCCGCCGTCCAGCACCTCAACGAAGGCAGCCAGCAGCTGACCCAGACGATGAACCGGATGGCGACGCAGGTTGCCGGGACGCGGACCTCCCCGGATGGGTCGACGGGAAGGTCTTTGCCCAGCAACCAGCACCGTTGATGGTCGCCCCGCCGATGGCGGGCCGCGTCACGTCCCGCGGCGTGGTGTAGGTCGTCTGCGTGAGGCGCTTTGGGCTGTTCAATTTTGCGGTTGATTGTCGGCGGGCCAGAACGTGCCGTCTTCGCTGTCACCGACGGCGAAGCCGAGGACTTCCCGCCAGCCGTCGGCACGTACGCCGGTGGCGACCGGCCGTCTCGTGAGGGTGCGGGGGCGGTGGCCGTTGCGCTGTGCCACCCGCGTCTCGGTGTGCGTTGGATCCGGGTGAAGGTGGACGAGGAGCATTCCGAACGATTGGTGGAGCCGACGGTGCCTACGCCTGCGTTTTTGGGGGTTCTAGCCGTTAGTGCGGTCGAGGAGGTGGTGCAGTGCCGTTGCCGTGGTGGGGAAGGCGAGTCGCAGGGTTTGTGCGGTGAGTCGGATGCCCCACCAGGTGAGTGCGATGAGGTAGCCAACGGTCAGGGCGGTGGTGGTGTCGTGGGTGAAGACGAGGGCGTGGCCGATGGCCAGGCCGGGTGCGGTGATGGTGCGGATGGTGCGGCTTCGGCTGGCGGTCAGGGCGGTGGCCACGCCGACGAGGGCCGCTCCGGCGCTGCCGGCGAGGCCGGGCATGCCGGTCAGGTCGACGGGGGTGGTGAGGGTCAGTGCTGCCCGCATGAGGAAGATTCCGGCAGTGGCGATGGCCACGTGGGTGATCGCTGGGCGGGTCAGCGCCAGCCAGGCCGGCAGGGCGTCGGCGGGGATCCGGGGCGCGATGGTGGCGATGACAGCGGCGCAGGCGGCCAGTGGTAGGGCACCGCTGAGGGTCCACTTCAGGTACGGGGTGTAGTCGTACCCGACTGCGGTGCCGGTGGCGAGGCCGTAGAGGGCTGCGGCGACCGCGCCGCCGACGGCGGCGGCGAAGTATCCGCGGCGGATGAGGCTGCCTGTTGCCGGTTCGGGCGCCGATGGCGTGGGCGGTCCAGCGAGCCAGGTGGTGGGGGCGAGATGCGCTACGGCGAAAGCGGTCAGCATTGCGAGCGCGCCGGCGGTGCCCAGCTGCGGCAATGAGGTGCGCACACCGACGACCCGGAGCTGGACGGTGGTGATGTACGCGGTAAGAACCGCCTGAAGCAGGAGCGTGAGGGAGCAGGCGCCGATGACCAGGGCGCTGGTGAGGTCGCTGATGCGGAGCCGGACGCGGGGTAGCCGTGCGGCGGCGGCACGGGGGCCCGGCTGGTGGGTGGTGGTGAGGTGCAGGGCGCCGTCGGCGAGGGCATGGGACTGGTCGATGAGAGTGGGGACAGTGCCGGTAGCTGCGGCGAGGTGGTCCGCCAGCGCCGGCAGACCGTGAGCTGGCCTCAACACGACGCCGGCGAGGTGCTGCTTGTCGACGTCAGCCGCGTCGAGGAGTTCGCCGACTGCGTCGGGTACCTGATCGAGGAGGGGCTGCGCGGCGGTCGAGACGTCGTCGCGGGTGATGACCGCGGGCTGGCGGGGCGCGGGCAGCAGGACGGGCGCTCGGTCCTGTGTGGCAAGTAGATGTCGGGCGGTGCGGACGGCCTGCACGAGGGCGACTCGTCCGTCTGCTTCGGCGTCGTCGGGCTGGCTGATCGCCGCTCGCAGCGGGTCGTTGTCAGCGGTTGCCGTCTGAACGATGCGTCGGGTGATGAGGTCGTCGAGGTCGTGGGCAAGCTTGATCTGCTGCGTCGCCAGTTCGCGGTAGCCGTCGGCGACTGTCTGCAGGACGGTGAGGGCCGGGGGATGGCGGTCGGCCTGGCAGATGAGAAGGCACGACGCTTCGGGCGCGGTGAGACCGAGCGTCTGGGCGTAGGCGGCCAGGGCGGCGGGCGCGGTGACCAGGGCGGGAGACGGCAGCCCGGATCGGGTGGCCGCCTCCGTGAGCTGTCCCCGACGGCGTGGCCCCCAACTGGCTGGAATGGTGACGGTGAGCTCGGTGATGGGCTCGCTGACGTGGTGGGCAGCGTGGTGGGCGATGTGCCGCAGCATGGTGGCGAGTAGACCCACGGCGTCGAGGGGATCGGCCGCGTCGGCGGGCTGCGTGGGCTTGCCGAGGAGGTCGGTTGGGTTGTCGACGACACGGTGGTCCGCCGGCAGGGACCTCACGGCCGCGGTGTCCAGGCCGACGTAGACCTGGCCCGCGGGGCCCGTGACGACGCCGGGTGGCATGACGAGTCGACCGTCGATGAGAACGGGAATCCGTACGCTCTGCCAACTGACCGTCGCGGCGATGGCCGACGAACTGAGATCCACGGACAATCTGACGCCCCCGCTTGGCATGAGGCGCAGTCTCGCCCGCCGGGGCGAGTAGCTTCAATTCCGACCCCCTTCGAGTGATCGTTTGTGTGCGGATGGTGAGAATCCTTCTTGCCGGGATAGCTGGACATACCGATGATCGTGTATGCGGGACGAGGACCCAATCGTGGAGGAGGGACAGGTGGCGCATACGCCCCCGGACAGAGGCGACAAACTCGCCGAGTACGGCGCGCGAGCCACCATCCACCCTCCGCACGACCCGCACCGGCGCGCTGTGCCGCTGTCGCGTTCCCTGGCCAGCGCCACGCGGGCGGTCCTCAGTACCGGCATTCTCCTGGCCGCGGCACCGGCACTGCTGTGGATGGCCGGCGGGAACCCCCTGCGGCGGCTACCACACTGGTCGGAGATCCCTGACTGGTTCGCCCGCTCCAGCGGCCGATTCACCCCAGCTGTCCTCACCGGCGTCGCATTGTGGGCATTGTGGCTGCTGTGGGGCGTGTTCGCGCTGCTCCTGCTCGCCGAGATCCTCGCCGCGGTCACCCGGTGGCGCATCCCCGCGCTCAGGCTCCCGGCCCCGCTTCACCGCCTCGTCTTCGGCTTAGCCGGCACCGCCGCGATCGCTGTCACCTCCGCCGGCTCCCTCAACCAGACAGCCAACCGCGATCAGCCGCCCACGCCCGTCGCCGCCACCGACCACACCGACATTCCCCGGCAAGCCATCGCCCGCGGGCCCGCCATCATCCGGGTCGCCAACCAGCGCTACCACTACATCGTCGAGCGACACGACACCCTGTCCAAAATCGCCAGCCAATGGCTTGGCGACGCCAACCGATGGCCGGAGATCTGCCGCCTGAACAAACACCGCCACTTCCCCGGCGTCGGCGGCACCCTGCGCGACTGCGATCTCATCTACCCCGGCTGGGAACTTCGCCTACCCGCCGACGCCCTCCCTCCGACGGCCGCCGAACCCCCGCGACCACCCAAGCCACCGTCCGACCGGTCGACCACACCGCCCTCATCGCCGAGCGTCGCCCCGGACCCGACCGATCCCGCTGTGCCGTCACCTTCGGCCACGCAGCCCTCGGCAGCCCCGAGCAGCGCCTCGGCAGTGTCACCGGCCTCCTCACCGACGACCACCAGCCCCGCCCCGCTGCCCGTCTCACCGGCCGCCACCGACACACCCCATCCCAAGCCCAAGACGGATGGACACGGTGTGCAGCTGTCACCCTCCACCTGGCTACCGTGGTCGGTCGCTGCCGCCATCAGTGCTGCCGCAGCGATGGTCTGGCTCCAACGCCGCCGCCGCTACACCGGCGACCCCGACGAGGACCCGCCAACCGAGCTACCTACACCGGTGGTCCAGATCCGCCGCGCCCTGGCCGCCCAACAACCCACCGAGCCAAACCTAGGCAACGACGGCAGCGAGCCACCCGCGCTTGTACCCGAACTCGCGTCGCTACCGCCCGGCGCAACCGGCATCACCGGCGACGGCGGACACGCCGTCGCCCGCGCCGCCCTCGTCGCAGTCCTGGCCACCGGCGGCCCGCACCACCCCGACACCCGCGGGGAAGTCGTGATCGACGCCACCACCCTCGTCGCGCTCCTCGGCCCCGACGCGACAGCCCTCCGACCATGGCCGCGGCTGCATGTCGCCGACGGTGTCGATGACGCGCTCACGGCGATCGAGGCCCGGCTACTGCACCGCAGCCGCATCCTCGACGAGCACACCCTGACCGACCTGGACGCCCTGCGCCCGCAAGCCCCCGACGAGGAAGCGCTGCCACCGCTCATGCTCATCACCCAGACCCCGCCCCCCGGTGCGCAGATGCGCGCGAAGACCGCCCTTACCCTCGGCACCGACCTCGGCGTGTCCGCCCTTCTGCTCGGTGAGTGGCACCATGGCGTCACCGTCGACGTCACCCCCCACGGCCACACCACACGCGCATCCGGGCCGGCAACGGAACCCATCCCACCACGCCTGCCCGTGCTCGACACCACCACCGCGATCCATATCCTCAACACCCTGCGAGAGGCGCAGACCGGCGAACGAAACGCTCTTGCCTCATCCCAGGAATCCGCGGCCGTGCCACTACAGCAAAGCCGGAACGGCACCGACCCGTCCGGACAGCACACACCGCTCGCCCCACCTGCCCAGACCAACGCCAACGGCAAGGCACGACTGCGGGTGCTCGGGCCTCCACGGATCGAAGACATCAACCAGCCCGGCCGGCCACTGCGCGCCAAAGCCCTCGAACTCGCCGTGTTCCTGGCCTGCCACCCCGACGGAGTCACCACCCGCGAGATCGGCGAATACCTCGAACCCGACGCCCGCATCAGCCAAGCCGACCAACGCGTGCACACCAACGCCAGCAACCTACGACACGTACTCGGCCGAGCCAGCACCCACGACCCGAAAAACGCCTACGTCGTGAAAAGCGCCGGACGCTACCGCCTCGACCCAACCACCGTCGACGTCGACGTCTGGACCCTCCGCGACCTGCTGCGCACCGCCACCATCGCCACCGGCCCTCGCCGCCGCGAACTACTCACCACCGCATGCGACCTCTACACAGCGCCACTGGCAGACGGCCAAGACTACGAATGGCTCCAGCCGCACCGGGAAACCGTGCGCCGGTGGGGCATCGAAGCCCACCTGCTGCTGGCAGACGACCTCGTCGACACTGACCCACAGGGCGCATCCGACGTGCTCGACAAAGCCATCGGGCTGGACCGCTACAACGAAGCCCTCTACACACGCGCCATGCGCGTCCGCCACGCCCTCGGCGACGCCGACGGCATCCGCACCCTCCTGCGTGCCCTCACCAAAGCCCTGGCCGACCTCGACGCCGAACCCCAGGAAGCAACCATCACACTCGCCAACCAGCTTCGGAGCAACCCCGCCAAGAAGTGAGCACTACCGCCTCCGGCGCGGTGCCGGTCACAGCCTCACACGATTGCGGAGGTTCGGGCAGCGATCAACAGCGGGGGATCGCCATGGCCGCGGTGAGCGGCCCCAGCGGCAGCCGCTCCACCCAGCAGGCCGGGCCGCGCACAGGGAGCCTGACCACAGCCCGGTATCCGGATCTGAGGTCGGCGTACGACCTCGGGCACCCAGCTAGGTACGGCGGAACGTACCCAACCGCCGGGTCCCGCTGGACCCGGTTTCGCTGACGGTGCGTAGCCTTCAAGGCGGAGACGGCGGTTCTCGATGGAAGGGTGATCGGTGGCGCGTACCTGGCTGTCCATACGGGTTGAGCTGGTCTCCGGTCGTGGCATCCACCTATGGCCTCGACCTGGCAGGGTCTTCGCCGCGAGCCGGTCACATACCTTCGCCCAACTGGCTGACGCGATCGATCTGGCGTTCGCCCGCTGGGACCTCGCCCACATGCACATCTTCTCGCTGGCCGACCAGACCCAAATCACGCCGCTTGAGCTCTGGGATGGCGAGGCGCCCGAGGGCAGCACCGACAGCGGCCGGACCAAGCTGAGCCGGCTGGGCGGCGGCGAGCAGTTCGCGTACGTGTTCGACTTCGGTGACGACTGGGCGCACCTATGCACGGTCGCCGAGTCCCGCATCGACCCGCTGGAGATGCTCGGCGGCTTGCCCGCCGAGCCGATGCCGTACTTCGGCTGGGGTGACTTGCCCGACCAGTATGGCCGGCGCTGGGACGGCGACGACGGCGAGTCGCAGCCGCCGAAACCGCCACGCCGACCGCTCGCCGAGCTTCCGCCGCTGCTGCCGTGGTGGGGACCGCGCCAACGCGGACAGTAACGGCCTGCAGGTCATAGGAGTTGTCGCTCTGAGCTTTTCCGCGACCGGGCTTCCTGACTGCGCTGTGAAATCTCTCGGTGAGTCTGTTCCGCCGTGGTTCCGCCGCTCAACTTTTCAGTACGCACACCGTCAGCTCGTTGCTGTCCCCGATGAGCAGCGCCGGTGGTGACAGGCTTGTGCTGTCAGCACCGGCGCGGGTGTTTCCTGGGATCGGGCAGCTGGTGGGACCTCCCTGCGCGTTGCGGAGTCGGCGGCCGACGAAGACCAGGGCGGGTGCATCTTCACCGGCACCGTCCTCGCCGGCGGGGCGCTCGGATCACCCCGAACGCCCCGACGATCGAGCGCTGGTCAGGCTGACGGAAGCATCCACAACGCCCCGTGGTGGGCGGCGCGCTGCTCGGCGCTCATGAGGGCGAGGAACTGTGGTTGTCGAGCTGATCGACTGACCCGACGACACGACCGCGGCCCCGCCGTGCCGAGCTGCGTGGCGGGCCGCGAGCTTAGCCCGGTTTCCGGGCACCCGCCAACTCATCGCCGCCAGGCACGAGGTCGTTGGCATCAGCCGTAGCCAGACCAACGCCGGGCGCTGCGCAGCGCCGGCGCCGAGGCCGTGGTGGCCGACGTGCTGGACCGCGAGAGCCCCTTCGCCGCCGTACGGGGCGTACGGGCCGACGCGGTCATGCACCAGTTGACGCGAGCTTGGTGCGCGAACGGCGCCGAGCGCGGTTCCCGCTGGTGGCGGCGGCCGGGGCTCTAAGCTCCGCTTCCACAGTTGCAGGTCACCAGCTGCGGCCACCAGGACGACTGGGAGTTCCCTGTCCCACTGGCCGACGCCGACACAGACGCTGCGATCTTCGAAGTGCCAGGCAGACAGAGACGGCACTGTCGACCGCTGTAGAGCGCACCACGTCCACCTCATTGCGCCAAGTGTCCGATTATTTTGCCCGCCCGGTCCGGAATTCCGGCCCCCCCGGATCTGTTGTTCTCTACCGAGGCTGGATTCCCATGCGGTTGTAGCTCAGCTGGTAGAGCGCCACCTTCCCCAAGGTGGAGGTCCCGGGTTCGAGGCCCTGCTCTCGCATTGGAATCGTTGTCGGAGTGCTCCATTACCCGCTAGTGACAGCGCTGCCCTGGACGGCAGAGGTCGCGGATTCACGTCGGGTACGGGGCGCCACGGAAGGGTGGCCGAGCGGTCTAAGGCACCTCCCTGCTAAGGAGGAGCGGGCTGACCCGTCGCAGGTTCGAATCCTGCCTCTTCCGCCATGTGCGCCGAAAGGCGCAACCATGCCCCGGTATAGAGCATCGGATTACGGATCCGAGTGTCGGAGGTTCGAGTCCTTCCAGGGGTGTGGCGCAGCTTGGTTGCGCATTTAAGAGCGCGACCATTCGGCATTGGGTGATTGGGAGCCCAGCGGCTGTTGAGCCGCCCGTCCTGGTTCGAGTCCAGGTGCCGAAGCCACGGAGAGGCCGGCTGGCTACGGAAGCGCCGTTGGAAGCGGCGCAGGGGTCGCCCCCTCGTGGGTTCGAATCCCACCCTCTCCGCCATGCCCGCGGGGCCCATGCTGGGCACCCGGGCGGAGGCCGGAGTTCCGGCCAGCATGCGGGCGCGCCGAAGTTGGAGAGTCGGGGCCGGCTGTAACCCGGTTGCGTTTGCTGAGGGGGTTCGAATCCCTCCGCCCGCACCCTGCCCTCGTAGCTCGAGAGACCGGCGGTTTCCGGGACCGCAGGCCGTAGGTTCGATCCCTACCGAGGGCTCTGAGCAAGACGTGGTCGTATGCCCGAGTGGCCAGGGATCCGCCTGCAAAGCGGAGCACGTCCGTTCGAATCGGACTACGACCTCCTACGCGGTCTGGGACACCCACCTGGTCCGGCACGGCCACAGCACCAAACGGCCGACCGCCCGCCGGGCGGCCCGCATCTGCAGGTAGCGCTGCTCGGGCACGCTCGTCGTGGCACTACCTCAGCCGGCCAGGGCTCCGGGTTGGCGATGAAGCCGGCCACGCAACCTCGTCAATCGCGAGCCACGGCGCGACGGCCACGGCCGTGGGTGTAAGCCCGGTGAACGCCTTGACCTCCCGGTGGAGGTGGGACTGGTCGACGTAGCCGCTTTCGGTGGCAACGCTGGCGGGGGCGTGTCCCGTCGCGAGAAGGTGGGCGGCGTGGTCGAACCGCACCAGTTGGGCGGCGCGTTTGGGTGTGATGCCGAGCTGGGACCGGAAGCGGGACCACAGGCGCTTGCGGCTCCAGCCGACCTGGTCCGCCAGGCCGTCGACCCGTACCCGCCCCCGGCTGATGAGCGTCCGCCGCCAGGCGTAGGCGACCTCCGGATCGACCGGTGGGCGGGCGCCCAGCCGTCGGCCGAGGATTTCCACCGCGATCGTGAACCGTTCGTCCCATGACGCGGCGGCGCGCAGCTTGTCCTCGGCTCGCCCGGCATCGCGGCCCCAGACATCTTCTAGGGATACCACCGTCCCGCTGAGTTCGGTCGATGCGCCGAGCACCGCAGCCGCCGCGGCCGGCTCCAGCCGGATCTGGAGGCATTCGCCGAACCCCCGTCCACTTGCCCGAAGATTGCCAGGGAGGAGCCCGACGACGACACTGCCGCGCTCGTGCCGGCCAGGGGTGTCGTAGACGAGGCCTTCCCCCTCGCTCAGGTCGATGAGCAGGGTGACGGCTGGGTGCGTGACCATGGCGATGTCCACCAGTGCGGGGGCACGGTGGCGGAACCCGGCCATGCTGGTCCCCGGCAGCCGAGCTGACGGGCGCGGGACTGCGATCTCCACGGACGCCCAGTCGGGTGGCGTCGCGGTCGACAGCATGTGACCAGTCTATGCCTGAGGGTTCACGGGCAGGGTGTCAGCGGCCGTTGCCGTGAAGCTCAGCAGCAGTTGGCTGGTCATCTTGGGGGCCTCGAGCATGGGTATGTGCCCGACGCCGGGCAGCAGCTCGACCCGCGCGTTCGGCACCGTGTCGTACTGGTGTGCCGACGACGGCTTCCAGCGGGGGTCGGCGGTGCCGAAGATCACCAGCACGGGGACATCGAGGGCGGCGAGACGCTCGGGCACGCTTCGCTCGGCGATGTACGCGGTGTTGCAGCGCAGCACCGTCCTCATCGCCCGGTACGTGATGCTTCGTAGGTCGGCGACTAAGTCGTCCGGGACCTCCACGGGGCGAGCGCACGTCATGCTTATCCCCCTGCGGATCATCGCGTCCGAACGCCTCAACCAGAGCAGTGGGCCGAGAGGCGGGGCCAACAGGACCCGAAGAAGGACCGGCTGCGGAAGGAACGCATCGGGACTCGGGCCGGTGCTGATCAGCGCGAGCGACCCCACCAGGTCGGGGCGCTGTTCGGCAAGCGCGGTGGCGACGTACCCGCCGCTGGAGTGCCCAACCGTGGGGACCCGACGAAGGCCGAGGTCGTCGAGGAGCGCTGCTACCCGGCCCGCCTGCACGGACACGTCGTATGACTGCCCGGGCGGGGACTGGCCACAGCCCGGGAGGTCAACCCGGATGACGTGATGGTAGCCGGCGAGTGCCGGCACCACCGGACTCCAGGAGCCGCCCGAAAACCCGGATCCATGGATGAGCAATAGCGGCGGTGCCTGCCGCGGGCCGTCGTGGACCACGTGCATCGCCTGCGACTGCTCAACGTCGTACTCACTCATACAGGGGATGATGCAGGGGCTACCGACTATCAGTCTTGGACAAATGTCGTCGTGGAATGGGTCGGGGCCGACCGTGAGCTGCACGCAGCCCGACGCGAGGCGTTGCGGCCCATCTGGCCACCCACCCAAGCCACCGCGTCCTCATCTGGCTCCCCTCTGTGCCATGACACGGCCGGGAGCGGGTGTTCTATCCTGGGTGTCGGCGGGTCCGGCGAAGTGACTTCTCTGAAGAGCCGGCCTGGGGATGCGAGTCGGTCACGCGGGAGTATGTAGTCGTTCCCCGGTGTCCTCCCGGGCCCGCCGCCACAGCAGCCGTGGAGTCGTTGATCATGCGCCGGTAGACAATGTCGAACGGGCGTCGTTTCAGGGCGGCTGACGAACTACGCGTCGGGGCTGTGCATGCCGAAGATGGTGCCCCCCCTCGCCGGCCTCCGGCAGGCCGGATGGCGACGTCAGGACCTTGTCCGGGCTGAACCGGGCCAACCACAGCACCGGCCCGCGAGCGGCGAGTCCGCGCTCTGACGGCTGCGAACGGAGTCCGCTACTGGAGCCCAGCGCGTGATCGCACACCTACCTGCTGGCGGGACTCCCGGTCCAGAAGCTGTCTGCGAGTGAAACCTCTGAACCGGAAGCCGCTTCCTCTCTCAGCAAACACCGCTTGATGATCGGCGGGCGAGGGGCTGCGACCTGACGTCCGTTCCCGGACGGTGGCCCACCGCAGTGCCTCTATCGGGGAGCCTGTCGTCCGGCGGGAGAAGCCACAGGTTCGAACACCTCCCGGAACTCCTTCGAGACCTGGGCCACCATGTCCTCGAACTCGTCACCCGGAACAGCCTCACGCAGCGTGGTGAGCACTGCGCGGACTCCGACACCGGCGAGCGCATCGTCGATGCCGGCACGTGCGGCTACCCGCTGCACGAAATCTCCAAGCCCGAATGGCTCCGCCTGTTCCCGGATAGGCGGTTTGCGCAGGTGTTTGTCAAGCCCTCCAGGAAGCTGATCGGCGAGATCCTCAGCCTCGCCTGCGCTGATCCGATCGGCCAAGGTCTCCAACGTCGCGTGGGTGATCGTCGCCGCCAGATCGACAGGCACCCCTGCCCGCCTGGCCACTGCATTGAGGAAATCGCTCGTAGACCACATGGATCCTCCTCTGGACGAATCGCCGTCTCCCTTATGCCGACGCCGTCCAGCCGCTCCGCCGGCCGAGGCCGAGTGGACGAATGCTTGGGACGGATCGGAGCGAGCGCCTGAGCGCCGGAATGCTGGCGGCGACGTTTATGAGCCCTTGACCTCGATGCGCCGCGGTTGGGTTTTGTGCGCCTTTCCCACGCGTACCGTCAATACCCCGTCCGAGAGACTGGCGTCGACACTGTTCGGGTCGACGTCACCGGGCAAGGTCACCCGGTGGTCGAACTGGCCGACCCTGTGGGTGGGTCCAGTGCGTCGGGAAGCAGAGGCAGTCATGGCTATTCACCTCTCTCTGGTGGCAGCGAACCGATACCTCGACAGCCTGTCCCGAAAGCGGGTGAGGTCACCTCACCCCAAGCGGACGAACCAGTAACGCCGCCGGTCCTGCCCGGTCGTGGACCGGTTCGGCCAGGTCCGCGCCGTCCTCGTTGACGGCCTCGGCGGGTTCGCAGGTGGCGGCCCGTGTTGCTGGGCCGGTGCCGGCACCAGCGGCCTTGCGGCCTCGACAACGACCAGTTCCGCACTGCATGAGCGGGGGTTGACAGGCTGCTCTCGGGGGATCGACCATGGACTGTTCCGGACCACAAGGGCGGCCGTGACATCGTCGTCGCGACCGATGAGCGATCGGTCTGGGTCAGTTTGATGCGGCCCGAGTGGGAGGAACCTCCTCAGTCCCTGGTCCGGCTCTCGCTCGAGGACGGGGCGCAGCTCGAGCAACTCACCCTGTCCGCCCCGGCGTCTCTGGTGCGCTGCGCCGACGGTCTACCGGCCGTCGCACCCGCCGGGCATCTCGGGGAGCGCAGCAGGCTTCGTATCCGGCGCGGCAGCCGGGTCTATTGCCGGGAGATCGACCGCGAGCGCGAGCGGACGCCCGAACCGAGTGAAGCCTGGCTCGCCGCAGCCGACCTGAAGGATCCGCCGATTGCCGGGCGTCCGCGTGAGCCGACGGAGCGGGAGTTCCGTCGCTTGCTCCCATACTCGTGGACGCCGGGTGAGACACATTTCGCCGGCCCTGGCGTGGAGACCACGGACGGCAGTCTCGTTCACGCCGGCACCGTGTATCACGGCCACGGGTTGCAGCCCGGGGGCTCGTTTGTAGTACGGCGCAAGGTGACCAGTGGAGAGCCGCGCTGGGTTTTCCGGACCGACCGGAAGGCCACCGACCTCGACGCGGACGCGGAAACCGCGTATGTCGCCTACGACGATGGTGAGATCGTCGCACTCGACCTTCATGACGGCACCGTGCGCTGGCGCCGGCAACTCACCGTTGCAGGGGTGCCCGCCGTACCGACCGCGCTGACCGTAGCCGGACCGGGACGTCTACTCATCGGCACCAGCGACGGGCGGATCTTGGACTGTTCGTCCGGATAGCTGCTACCTGTCGAGTCCAGGGTGGACCATCACCAACCGCCGCCTCCGCTGACAAGCTACGGCGGTGACGCGCACTGATCTCGGCAAAGCCGCGAGCGCTGTCTAGGTTCCGGAGGCCATGTACGTGGCCAGGATCGGCGCGAGTCGGGTGCTCACTCGAACCGGGCGAACCCGACCGGTGGCGTCGATGACGAGACCCGATAGAACCCAACCACCACCGACAGGCGCCGCGAGACCGTCGAGGCCTGCACGTCCTGCAGCCAGCGCGCGTACCGCTCGATGTCCACCCGCGCGGCAGCCAGCGGGTTGAGAACCTGGTCGGTACACCAGCGTAGGAAGACCCGCAGGTCGGAGTCGGCTTGGACGCGAGTCTGCCCACGGTAGCGGCCAGGAAGGTGACACCGCGGCGCGCGAGACGAGCTGATCGGTCGGTACGACTTGGAACCGCAAGCAGGAAAGGCAGCCACACATCACCGTGCGTCACCAGCGGCGATGAACGCCAGCCCACCCGGAGCGGCAGTGAGCGGGCGCTTCGCCACGCCGATCACTGTTGGCCCCGACTACTGGGCAACGATGCGGCGAATTGCTGCGATCCGGGTGATCCAACGACTCAGCCGAGTGATCTTGACGACGTCGCCGGTCTTCGGGGCGTGGATGATGAGCCCATCACCGAGGTACATGCCGACGTGGCGCGGGTTGGCCATCGTGCCTTCGCTGCCGGGGATGAGGATGAGGTCGCCGGGCAGCAGGAGCGCTGGGTCGGCCACCCGCTTCCCGGCGTTGGCCTGGTCGGTGGTGACGCGGGGGATGGAGATACCGGCTGCCCGGTACGCCGACTGCATGAGGGACGAGCAGTCGCACCGTTTGTCGGGGTCGCCGGAGTGCGGGTCGGTGCATGATCCGCCGAAGTGATACGGGGTGCCGAGCTGGTTGACAGCCCAGACAATGGCGGCTGCCACGGCTGGCGGGGTGTTAGCGGGTAACGCGAACCCATCCGGCAGGGCGGAGAGCGCATCGGTGGCGCAGTCCGCGAGAGTGCTGGTTAGCTGCTCCACCAGGTGCACAGCGTCGTCGGTCCACTTCCCGTACGCGTCGGGAAAGGCCGAGACCTGGACCGCTTGGGCAGCCTCGGCGAGCGGCATCGACTCCCAGCCGGGAACGGTGAGGAGCTTGTCGAAGAACGTGCCCGCCTGGTAGGCGGGCTCGGACAGTTGCGCAACGGTTCCCCAGCCCTGGCTCGGGCGCTGCTGGAACACGCCGATGGAGTCGTGGTCGTTGCGGTCGCCGAGGTGTGGCAGGTTCCGCAGGCCGGATTCCTGCATGGCGGTGGCAACGGCGACGACCCAGCCCCAGCGCGGTACACCTTTAGCGACCCCGACGTCGATGATGGTGGCGGCGATTTCCAGCTGTTCGGTGTCCCAGGTACTGGCGCCAGGTGGCTGTCCGGAGGGGCGTACGGCGGGCGGGGCGACGATGCCGCACCCGCCGGAGCCGCCGCCCATGACGGCCGACAGCAGGAGCATGGGCAGTCCGAAGCAGGCGACGATGACGACGGTGACGACGCCGACGATGACCTTGGCCATGTGGTGATTACCTTCCCCTGAAAACAGAAAGGCCGGTGTCCGCGCGGGTGCGACCGGCAGAGGTGCAGCGGTGCTGCGGGTTACCGGTAGTGGATGAGCGGCAGCAGCCCGGCGTGGGTGTCGCGGAGAATGCGGCGATCGGTCGGCGGTCTCGAACAGAGGGTGGCCGACGTCGACCGGGGTGGCGTAGCGCCGGGTCCGATTGGTCGGTCTTCAGGCCGGGCACGCGCCAGGGCATCGCGTAGTAGTCGAGTAACGGGGCGTCGTTGATCTGTGGGGCCAAGGGGGCATGGGCTGGCTGGTGCAGGTGGCCAGGCAGTGACAGCCCGGGTCGTTGTAGACCGAGCGCGGCTGGCCACGGTGAATCGGGCAGCGGCAGTCGCAGTCGCGCTCGACGGCGCTGCGGTAGTGCGGTGCGTCGCAGTCTTCTCGGGTCGTGAAACGCAAAAGGGGCAGTGGGCCGCCCGGGTAGGCGGCCCACTTTGGACGGCGCGGTCAGGCGATGGGTGTGTGGAGTACGTGGGCGGCTTGGCGTAGCAGGTGCTCGATAAAGCGACTGGCGTCGTAGAAGTCGTGCCGGCTGTCGACTTCTGCGGCGCTTGCCCAGTCCCAGGTGCCGTTGGGCCATGGCGGGGACGTGCCAGAGGTCGCCGCCGTGGTCGAGGAAGAGTGCGCAGCCCCACGGGTCGGCCAGCAGCGTGAGGGGCTGGGTGGCGCAGGTGATGGTGCAGGCGCAGTCGGGCTCGGTGTAGGTGGTGCGCGGCAGGTGGTGGTGGACGAGGCAGCGGCAGTCGCAAACCCTCTGCCACGGTTGCGTGTAGGCCATGGGGTTCTCCCGAGAGTGGATGCGCGTACGCCTCGGCCGCCGTGCACGGTGGCCGACGTCCGAGGCGTACGCGGTAGGAGGTGGTGTCACCGCCGCCGTTCAGGCCGGCGGCGCGATGGAGGTCCGGCCGGGTCCGAGGAGCGTGGTGTCCTGGATCTGGCGGGTTTCTTCGGCGGTGAGCAGGTAGGCGGGTAACCGCGGTACGTGTTCGCGCCAGGCGCGGTAGAGCCGGTGTGTGCCGTCGATGAGCAGCGGGCTGGGTGTGGGTGCCCGGTGACGTCGAGGTGGGCGACGATCAGGGGCTTGGTCAGGTCGGTGGTCATGGCGTAGGTGCGGTTGAGGCCGGTGCTGGTCGGGCCGATGAGGTTGATCCGGTGCGGTTCGTCGAGCCGGGTCAGGCCGTAGGTGGTAGCCCAGGTCATGACGTCGAGGGACCGGGTGGCGCGGGGCGTCGTGGCGATCAGCGCTTCGGCGGCGTCGATGGAGAACACCCACGGGGCCGAAGTGGAACCACTGTGGTGGTCGAGGGCCGGTCACTGCCGACCCCCGTGCCTGGTGAGGCGGGTGTAGATCGCAACGCAGCGGAGGATCAGCTCGTGTGACGGTAGGGCCAGCAGCCGCTGCCGCTGGTTGTCGGCGAGCCGGTCCCAGATCAGGACCGTGACGGCGGCCGACCACACGTCCACGAGGACCCCGTCGATCTTGGCGTACTGGCGGTCGGCGACGAGGCGCCGCAGCGTGGCGATGAGCGTGGCATCTCCGGGCGGGTGGTTGGCGTCGTCGGGGCGTTGAGCTTCCGGGAGCAGGCTGTAGCAGTCCTCGCACGTGTAGGTGCTGCGCGGTGGGTCCTCGGTCTCCCACCGCCGAACGTCGGCGGCGGGCAGCCCGCACACCGACTGCTGCAGGTCGCGGGGGTGGCGGATGTGCGCGCTCATCGGCTGCCCGCCTGGCCTGATCCCCACAAAGCTGTGCTGTGCCATGGGGCGTGTCCCTTCCCCTGTGCGGGTCGGGGCGGCGGCACGGTGACCGCCGCCCCGAGGGCGTGAACGAGGGGTGGTCAGACCTTGAGCAGGTCGAAGGCGGCGAGCTTCAGGTCGCCGACGTTGCCGGTGAGCACCCGGGTGGCGCGGGCGGTGGCGTTCTTGGCGGGCTGGTAGTGGTCGAGGTATTCGGTGATGGCCTGGTATCCGGCCCACCGGCTGCCGGTAATGGGTTTGAGGGTGTCGGCCTCGCGGATCAGGTACTTGAGGGTGCCGAGCCGCTGTTTGGCGTTGTTCTTGGTCTGCTCGGAGGCGTTGTCCTTGACCGGCCACACCTGCGCCACCACGTTCTCGAACTCGCGCATCGTCAGCTCGGTCTGCAGCATCCGCTCGGCGGCCTTCTCGAAGGTCTCCATGTACCGCCACATCAGGCCCAGGGCTTCACGGGCCTGGCTGATCTGGGAGTTGACGTTGGAGGTGTGCCGGAAGGTGTAGTGCCCGACCGCATGCCGGAACGCGGCGCGTTGAGTGTTGGCACACACCACCCGGATCGGGCTGGCGTCCACCCGCAGGGCGGCGGTGCCGTCGTGCGAGGTGGTGCCGATCAGGTAGAGGTCCATGCGGTCCACCCCGGCGATCTCCATCGCGTCCGGGAGCTTCATGGTCACGAACACGCTCTTGCCGCGGCGCAGGCTGCCGGCGGTTTCGAAGTGGGCGCCGCCCACCTGATCGACGAGGCGATCCAGCAGTTCGGCGCACTGCTCGTTCTGGACCACGGTGTAGTCGGTGCCGACGATGCCCAGATACTCGGTGTGGCCGGTGACCGGGTTGCGGCGCACGGTCATCCGCTTGTCATCGGCCGGGATCTGCACCTCGACCCCGTCGACGACGTCGATGCCGACAGTGCGGATGGTGCGCACGCCCCAGTCGCCGAGGCGGGCGGCGGCCATGATCTCCTCGGCCTTCATCGTGTCCTGGGTGACGGTGCCCAGCTGGTGCCAGGCCGACAGGCGGGCGCTGGCGAAGGCGGTCGTTCCGTCCGCGAATGTCTCCAGTTCGTGCGGCACGGGTTTCTCCTCTCAATGTGCCGCAGGGGCCGAGCGCACGGCTCGGCCCCCGCGATGGGATGGGGATCGTGGGGGTCAGCTGGGCGCGTCGGTCTGGGCGGCGTTGCCGCTGTCGGCCTGTGCCGGGTAGGTGAAGGTCAGCGGCGTGTCGGAGACCAGGAGGATGCGGCCGGCGGCGGCGGCCTTGGTGCAGTTGTTGCGCACGGCCCCGCTGCTGACGGTGCGCCCGAGCTGTCCGCCGAGCACGGTGGCGATGTCCTGCGGGGTCATCGCCCGGCCTGGGTTGGCGGCCAGCACGTCGAGGGTGAGCTTCTCCAGCTCGCCCCGGCCGAACGGCTGGCTGCCGTCGGCGTTGGCGGTTCCGTCGCTGCGCCGGCCCACGCTCCTGGCGACGCCCGATGCGCGGGTGGGCGTGCGGGTGGGCAGGGTGACGACGTGGGTCTCGCCCTCCGGGCCGACGACATGCAGCGTGCCGTCCGGACGGATCAACGGCAGCACGGTCGCCGTGGCGCTCGGCGTGGTCGCCAGCCCCCGGATCACCTGGTAGCACAGCGGGCAGCGGGGCGGCTCCGGGTTCGGGTCGACCTCGCTGGCCTTGGTCGGACCCGGGATCCACCGCTCCGGCAGGCCGGGCAGGCGACGCGCGGCGTCGGCCTGCTCCATCGCGGTCAGCAGCCGGGTGGCGGTCGGGTGACCGATGCCGCTCTCGGCCACGATCACGTCGAGCGTCGCGCCGTCGTCGCCGTAGTCGGCCAGGACGCCCTTGATGGCCATGACCTTGCGGTCACCTGGGCGCGTCGGTTGCACCACGGTGACCGTCCGACCCTCGTCGTCCTCGCGGTTGTCCTCGTCGTCCGGGCCCTCGTCGTTGGCGTTCTGGTCGGCCTCGTCCTCCGCGTCGTCTCGGTCGGTTTCCTTCTCGCCGTCGCCGTCGCCGTCGGTTCCGGGCTGGTCGGCCTGCTCGGTGTCGTCAAGGGCCGGCTCGTCGGCCGCCCTGTCGAGGTCCGGGTCGGTGAGGTCGGTACCGTCCGCGCCTGCCGTGTGCTCGCCGCTGAGGTCACCGGTGTCGTGCGCGGCGTCGGTGGGCCCTGCCGGGGTCGCCAGGGTCCACCGGGTGGGGGTGCCGTCGGCCGGGTCGGCCCCGGTGTTCACCGCGACGATCACACCGGCGTCGGCCAGGGTCTTGATCGCCTTGTCGGTGGTTGACCGGGCCTTGCCGGAGCGGTCTGCCAACTCGTGGAGGTTGCCCTGACCGAGTGCGGTCAGGGCATCGAGGACGGCCTGCGTAGCAGGCGTCAGGGACAGGTTTTCCATGAGGTTCCCCTCCTTGGGAACGTGGGGTTGGGGATGCCCGGTGTGGTGCCGGGCGGTTCGTGTGCCGGGTCGCGGTCAGCGCGGCAAGCGCGTGAAGCGGTGCCGTGCTGGGTGCTGCGAGGTTGCGGCCCGGTGGCCTCGGCGGTGTGTGATGACGGCGAGGGGTCAATGGCGGGAGCGGTGAGCTCGTCGGCCGCGGACTGCAGGATGAGATGTCGAGCCTGCCCTCGGCAGGGCTGCGGTTGATGCCGGCGTCAGCGGGGAACGGGCGCGGCTGCCGGGGGTCGACCGTGAGATCCGGTTCGGCGTCGGGCTCACCGACGTGTAGGCGGCTGGTCCGCCCGGCGACCTCTTGCTTGTGGCAGGAGTCGGTGTGGGGCAGGGACGCTGTCGCCGGGGTTGACGCAGCGCCGCCGCGGAAGCTTCTAGTTGGCGAGGTGCGCGAGTTCGGCCGGGGTGAGCTCAGCGGGGGTGCGGCTGCGCCACGCGTCGGAGTGGCGCAGGTGCCACCAGCGCAGCAGTGACCGGCAGGCCGAGGCGAGGTCGTCACACATTGGCAGCGGGTACGCCATGACGGAGGTGGTCTGGCGATGCTGCGGGTCGATGTACGCCGTCGGCGTCCACCCCTGGTCGGTTTCGGTGATCTCGCCGACCACCCGGTCGGGGTAGGGGACGTCGAACGAGGTAGCGGCCTCGGCGTCGGGCACCACCTGCCACGTGCTTGCGTCTGTGCGCCGCAGCGTCGCCACGCCCTGCGACGGGTCGCAGCGTCGCAGGAGCAGGTGCCGCTCATCGCCGTCGCCGATCGTCTGGTGGTTGCGCCAGGCGCGGTAGGTGGTGACGAGCGTGGCTCCGAGGACGGTGTGCCGCTCGCGGGCGATGAGCGCGTCGGTGAGGGCCTGGTGGTAGCCGGCCGCGTGCAGGTCGGCGCGGACGGCCAGCCCGTGGCGGGCCTTCTCGGCGAGCACGCTCACTCGGGCGAGGGCCTGGTCGAGGCTGCTGGTGCTGTCGGTGAAGTCGCGGGCGGTCGTGTGCAGGAGGCGGGCGAGGTCACCGACCGGGTCGACGGTGGCGGTGTCGTGGCGCCACAGGTGCTCCGGCAGGACGTCGTTGGTGTCGGCGGCGATGCGCCGCAGAGCGGGGTCGGTCAGAAACACCAGGGTCTCCTTTGCAGGTGGGCGGGTGGTGAGCATGCGAAAGGCCGGCCGCAGGGGACTGCGACCGGCCTTCGGGCGGGTTTCGGGTGAATCGGTTAGGCGATGGCGATGGCGCACAGCCGGGCGTTGGAGCGCAGGCTGCGTAGGTAGGTGCACGCCGCGTTGAGGAAGCGGAACCGGTCCGCGATGGAGTCACTGGCGGGAAGGAGCAGTTGGCCGTCGGTGGTGATCAGCGCGTCCCCGATCAGCGCCTTGCGCCAGTACAGCGCGGCGTAGGTGGCTTCGCCGGCCTGGTAGACCGACAGCTCGTAGGGGTCGAGGGTGTGGGCGAGCATTGCCAGGACGTGGGGCTGTTGCTCGAAGCGGCGCCGGGCCTCAGCCAGGCTGACCTTGGTGGGGTCGGCGTGGTGCTGAGCGAGATAGTGCTCCCAGGGGCGGGCGGGTTTGGTGATGGCGGCGACGTGGGTGTTCCAGGCACGCCACCGCTGGGCGGCGTCCTGGGCGGCGTTGGCGGCGGTGCCGGTCAGGTCGAGGCGGCTTTTGCGGCCGCCGGCGGCCCGAGTGACCGCGCCGAAGCGGCGGGCGGCGTCAAGCAGGAAGTAGGCGAACCAGCGGGTGAGCCAGCCGAGCAGGGGGCGGTGGCGGACGTGGTAGCGGCGAGCGGGGGTGCCGTTGGCGTGCAGGAGGTCGTTGACCTTTTCCGAGGCGGCGAACCAGTCGGCGTGTTCGCCGGGGGCGAAACAGACGGTGACCACCAGGATGGTGAGCGGTCTGGGATGGGGCATGGTGGGGTGCTCCCTTCACGAGGAGGTCGGGCTTGGGTGCGCGAGGTGTCAGCGGTCGCGACGTCTGTGCCGGGAAGCTGCCGTTGAGGGCGCGGGCGGGGATCACGAGCCGACCGCGAGGGGTGGGCTGTCGGTGATCCCGCCGGGGCGGGCAGATCCGGGAGGAACAGTCGGCGGCGGGGCCAGCAAAAGGGAAGAAGCTGCACCGTAGCGTCGTCACCTGACAGCACCAGCCGTGTCAGGAATCCGGATCAAGGCTGTGACCTGCGCTGATGGAATGGCTCGGGTGGCTGTCAGGGTGTGTCAGATGACGAAGATGCCGTCGTCGTCGTAGTTCGGGTTGTCTGCCACGGGTTGGCCGTGGTCGCTGGGCAGCTCGGTGAGCCGGACTCGGCCGGTGGCGCCGACCGGTAGCCAGACGGGCTCGGCGGGGTCGGCGGTGTGGGTGGCGGTTGCGACGGGAACCGTGCCGTGCCGGCTGCGCAGGAGCTGGTGCAGGTGTGCCTCGCGGTGTTCGCTGCCGAGCCAGAACAGCACCGGGTAGCGGGGTCCGCCGCGGCGGATCAGCTGCGCGTACCGGTCGAGTTTGGCGACCACCCGACCGAGGGGTTCGCTGCCGGTGTCGGCTTCCAGGAAGAAGCCCACGGTGATGTCGGCGACGCTCCAGAGGCCGTGTCCGTCGGCGGTGATGGTTCGGTACTGCTTGGTGGTGATCGTCTCGGACCACCATCGGTCCAGCCGCTCCTCAGGGTGCTGGCGGGCGTGTGCGGTGAGCCGGACGAAGAATTCGTTGGCGGTGAGCAGGTGCGTCAGGTGCGGGTTGGCTGACAACCGGTGCACGGTTTGGCGACTTGTCCACAGGGTGGGCTCCGGACGGTGGTGGGCGGCGGCTTGGAACCGGTGTCCCTGGTGGCCGAGGGTCCAGTGCCACGGGTGGCTGCCGCCTCCGGCGCGGGCGAACCGGAACCGGTCCAGCAGTCCCAGGGTGGCCAGCTCGCCGAGCCGGAGCTGGCAGGTGCGGCGGGCGTGGAACAGCATGCGGTGGATTTGGTCGGTGGTGAGGACCCGATGGTCGTCGAGGAGTTGGAGCAGCAGGCGGTCCCGACTGGTGATGTGGGGATAGATGCTCAACAGGCTCGCAGATGGCGGCATAGATGGTCACCCCGTTGGAGAGGAAGTCCCGAAGGGAGTCTGGATGAGGAGGTCTTGGCCTCGGCCTTGGGGGCGGGCGGGTGTGGGCAGGTCAGGGCACTGACAGGGCGGGGACGGTGGCCTCGTGTGGGGGCTCGTTTCGTGGACACCCCCAAACGAGCCCCCGATGCCGCACCCCGCCGAGCCCTCGAACGAGCCGCCCCATTGATCACCGATCGCGGGCGTTCATGCGCCGCTTCATCGCCGTGCGAGCGAGTTGCTGCATCGGTGGCTCACCGGTGGTGCGGCTGTGGGCGGCGGCGCAGGCCTGCCGGATCGCGGTCGCCTCACCCACGACCGGAGCGGGCGGGTTGGTGGTGAAGGTGAACGCGGGCAGTTCCCGGTTGCCGACGAGCAGGCGGGCCGCGGCGGTGTAGACGTCGAGGTGGGCGAGGTCGTGCTCGTCCAGCTCGGGTCGGGTGTGCCGGGACAGCTCACGCGCGTCGGCCGGGTCAACGGTGAAGAACAGCTTCGACCGCGCGTTGGCCGACACCGCCGCCGCGACGTCCTTGGGTAGTTGCGCCAAGTCCTGGTGCGCCAAGACGAGGCCGAGGTGGAAGCCGCGCGCCTCGGCCAGCATGTCCCCGACGCTGCCCGGCAGCGTGAGGAAGTTCTGGCACTCATCGATGTAGAGGGAGGCGTCCTTTCGCTGGTCTTCGGCGATGGTGGCGCGGGCGATGGCCGCCTGCCACACCCGGGCGACGATCAGCGAGCCGAGGATGCGGCTGGTCTCCTCGCCCAGGATGCCCTTGGGCAGCCGACACAGCAGGACCCCGCCGTCGAGCACCGCGCCCATGTCGAATGACGAGTACGC
Organism: Micromonospora sp. CNZ280; assembly: GCF_011759515.1. Taxonomy (NCBI): domain Bacteria; kingdom Bacillati; phylum Actinomycetota; class Actinomycetes; order Micromonosporales; family Micromonosporaceae; genus Micromonospora; species Micromonospora sp. CNZ280. The sequence continues at coordinate 602,866 of NZ_JAAOYP010000004.1, read as the reverse complement.
GTTGCCGATCACGCTTTTGACGAAGTCCCGCAGCAGAAAGGCCCGTAGCCGGGCGAGGACGGGAGCAATCACCTGGCCTCGGAATTGATCGTTGATGCCGTCGTACCAGAGCCAGAACCCTCCGAGGCCGTCCGGGTCGTCCAGGCCGTGGGTGAACCTGCCCCGGAACTCCCGGTCCTGCAACAGCGACGGCACCAGACTCAGGGTCGGTTTCGCGTGCCGCATCAACGTCAAGCAGGCCACGCGCATGGTGTCGTCCATCCGTGGCCCCCACTGGCCGGCGAAGATCCTCGCGAAGATCCCCACCAGGTTGTCCACGGCCAGGTGGGGATCGCCGTGGTCGTCGAGAGGGTTGAAGCAGCCCGGGTTCTCCTGGTCCGGGTCGATGATCGTGATCTTCGTCGCGTACGAGGCGGGCAGGCGGTCGAGGATGTCGGTGATCAGGTCGCCGCGCGGGTCGATGACCACCGTGCCGCGTCCGGCTTTGATGTCGCCGAGGATCATGTTCAGCAGCAGGGTGGACTTGCCGACGCCGGTCTTGCCGACCACGTGCACGTGCTGTCGAGCGTCGGTCACCGTGAGGCCGATGCTGTGGTGGCCGAGCTGCGAGCGGCCCAGCACCTTCACGCCCCGTCCGCCGGAGGGCACCTGCACCGGCGCCGGCACGGCCTTGGCCCGCGCCCGGTCCAGACCCGGCACCGCCAGGTCCTGCGGTAGCGCCGCGAGGGCGGCGAGTTCCGGCACGGTGGCCAGGAAGCCGCGCCGCAACCTGCGACCGGCGATCGTCGCGACCGGCTGAGGCATCGTCATCAGCCGTAGCCGGTTCGGGCCGGTGTACGTGGCGGCCGCCGAGGCGATGCTGTGCCGAAGCGCGGCGAGACGCGAACGGACCTGTGCGGCCCGTAGCGGGTCCGGTGTTCTCGCTGGCTCGGCGGCCACGGCGAACCGGACCGCGATCTGGAAGTGCGGCACCCGCACCGCCTTGTCCACCATCGTGCGCGAGTCGGCGCCGGCTACCGGGTCCCGCTCGACCACCCGCTCTGCTGCGGCCCGGTTGCGGGGCTGGGACGGGCCGGGAGCGAACACATCGAGGAACCACACCAGGGGCTCGATGGCCAGCCGCGCCGCGCCCGACACGGCGCGGGTCACCGCATCGGGCTGCCCATGCGGATGGCGACTCGTAGCCGCCGCCGCCCGCCTCGCTGCTCGGACGCGGCGGGCGGGTGCTGGGCGGGCGAGGATCTGGACGCACGCATGTTCCCGGTGGCGGACCTCGGCGCCGGCGGCGAGCAGCGCCCGCAGCGGGTCGCTGTCGTGCTCGCTGCGCAGCGGCAGCCGGTCGGTGTGCTGCGGCCAGTGCGCCCCACCCATCTGCTCACCCACCGTGGGCGGGATCGGCGCGGCGGCGTCGGTGGCCGTCATCGTCGCGGCGGGCCAGGCCGCCCGGATGGCGGCCTCGACCGCGCCAGGCGGCACCGTCGCGGGAACCCACACCCGGATCGTCAGGGAGCGGCCTGTCCATGTGTACTCCCATCCGATGTGCGGGTAGCCGAACACCCTGCGCCGCCACAGAGATGGCGTCAGCACACCCATGACGGTGGTCCAAAACGCGGCGGCGGCCTCGGCGGTGACCTCCGGTGGGGCGGCGATGGTCAGCCACCGCGCGCCGGCCGCCATCCGCCGATGCCGCCAGGCGAGCACCTGGTCGCGGGCGAACACCACGCCGACGATCGCGGCGGCGGCGACGCCGGCCAGCCACGGCCGCGCGATGATCCACTGCCCGACCTCGGCTGGCCAGGTCGTCGGGGTGGCTGTCATTCGGCCTCCCCGATACCCGTTACCGGACTTGTCTGGAGTTCCTTGGGTCGCCCGGTGCGATGTTGGGGCCTTTGGTGAGCTTGTTGGTGGGGGTTTGGTTGCCGGGATCTTGTTGACTTGACGTCGGGATTCATGAACGATCTCCGATGTTCGTGGTGGTTGGTCGAGTTCTCGGATCCGAGGTGCTCATGGGGCTCGCGGCAGTGCGGTCGTTGCATGGGCCGCGGCGCCTTGCGACGGATCAGGATGCGGAGGACTTTGAGCAGGAGTTGGTGGATCAGTTCCTGCTGTCCGGCGTTGCTGCCGGTTCGTGCGACAGCACGGTGTCGGCGGACCGGTATGCGTTGTTCGAGTTCATCCGCTTCCTGGGGCGTCCGGTGTGGACGGCGCAGGCGAGTGATGCCGACAGGTTCCTGGCGCAGCAGCGGTCGCTGGGGCGGGCCCGGTTGACGGTGGAGCACAAGGCCAGCTCGGTCGGCAGGTTCTTCGACTTCGTCGTCGAGCGTTATCAGGGCGACATCGTGGCGTTGACCGGTGTGGTCGTGGCGCAGGTGATCGATGAGTTCAACAGGCCGGGCCGCTCGGACTACGGGGCTGCCCGGGTGCCGCCCAGCGAGGACGAGATCGATGAGCTTTTCGGTGCGTGGCGTGATTGGTTGCCGAGCGCCCGTAAGTATTTGCCGGCGGCGCGGTGCTATCTGGCGGCGTCGTTGTGGCGGCGGGTGGGTTTACGGATCCAGGAAACGCGGATGCTTGACCTTCGGGACTGGCGCAGAGATCTGGGCGAGTTCGGGTCCGTGCACGTGCGATTCGGTAAGGGCAGCCGTGGGCGGGGCCCGAAGACGCGGTTGATACCGGCGATCAACTCGGCGGGGGCGCTGCTGGATTGGTGGATAGCCGATGTCCGGCATCAGTTCGGTGATGACTACCAGCGCCTCGATGCGCCGCTGCTGCCGACCGAGCGTCAGCCGGACCCTGTGACCGGGTTGTGCCGCCGGGCTGGTGATCAGGTGTTGCGTGACGGGCTCGCGGAGGCGGTGGCGCGGTGGCTGCCGCAATGGAAGGGCCGGCTGACACCGCATATGTTGCGGCATTTCTGCGCGTCGTCGTTGTATCGCCAGGGCGTCGACCTGAAAGCGATCCAGGAACTGTTGGGCCATTCCTGGTTGTCGACGACGACGCATTACGTGCATGTGCCCGCGCAGCACGTGGAACGGGCGTGGGTCGCGGCGAACGAGCGGACCGCGGCGCGGCTCGCGGGGTTGGGAGGCTGAGAACATGCGGTGGAATTTGCGGCTGCGCGCCGCCGAGAAAGGCATTTGGAAGTCCACCGAGATGCGTCGGCTCTTGGCCGAAGCCGGTCTGGAGATCAGCTCGGGGAAGATGTCCGGGCTCTGGACCGGAACCCCGACAACCATCCGGCTCGATGACCTGGACGTGATTTGCGCGGTCCTCGACTGCAGCCCGGCCGAGTTGCTGATCCGCGAGCCGGAGAAGGTCGCGGCGCGGCGGCCGCGCCGCGAGCAGGCGGTCGGTGAACAGTCACCCACTCCGGTGGTCCGGCTGGGCCGGCAACGCAGCACACCGCCGGCATGACGCGGCGTCTCAAGCCGTGCACGGTCTGCCGGGTCCGGCCGCCGGCGATGCGGGAGGTGCCGTTCTGCTTCCAGTGCTGGCCCGGCGGCCCGGTCTGTCCGCCGCCCTGCCGGCGATGCGGCTCGGCCGAGGACTACTACACCAGCGGCTTGTGCGCCCGCTGCCATCGGCACGCCCCCGGCCAGCGGTCGCCGGTCTGGCGAGAAGCCGGCCCGCTGGCCAGCACATCAGTGATCATTGACTCCTGCCCATACTGCTTCGGGTGGGGTGTCACCCGAACCTACGGCTGGCAGTGCGCGGCCTGCCGCAGTTGGGCGGAGAAGTTCCCGCAGCTCGGGGATTGCCCGACCTGCCGGCGGCGCACCCACCTCGGCGAAGCCGGACACTGCCGGCTCTGCTTCCGGCAACGCAGTATGATCGCCCGTCTGCACGGCGAGCGTCCCGACCGGGTGAGCATGGCCGACGCCAACCGCCACGGTCAGCAGCTGTTCTTCGCCGGCATGTGGACCGGATCCGGGCCCCGCAAGCCCTACGTCAAGACGACCGTCGCGGCCGACATGAGCTTGCTGCGTCCGGTCGGGCATCGCCAGCTCGTCTTCTTCGACGCCCACCGTGACCTCGCCGCCCATCCCGGCCTGCAGCTGCTGCCACCACCGCTTCCCGGTCTGGAAGCGGCCCTGATGCAGTTCGTCGGTGACCACGCCCGCCGCCACGGCTGGCCCCAGGGCAAAACGGAGAAGACCCGCCGCGGCGTGCGGATCATGCTCGCGATCCAGGACACCCCGGGCGCGCCGATCCGGCGCAGTGACGTCGCACTGCTGAGCCGGATCAAACACTCCGCCCAAGTCGTCGCGGACGTCCTGCACGAGGCAGGCATGCTCGAGGAAGACCGCACCCCCGCGATCGAGCGATGGTTCCTGGCCGCCACCGGCGACCTGCCCGCACCCATGCGCGACGAACTCGGCACCTGGTTCGATGTCATGCGGCACGGCTCGGTCACCGCCCCGCGACGGCGCCCTCGGCACGACGGCACCACCGGCACCCAGCTGCGGTGGGCGTTGCCCGCCATCCGCCACTGGGCCACCGACCACCAGTCCCTGTGCGAGATCGACGCCGAGCACGTCCACGCGGTCCTGCCCGCCGGCGGCACACCACGCGCCACCATGCTGCAAGGCCTCCGGTCGATCTTCCGGATCCTCAAGGCCCGCAAGGCCGTCTTCGTCAACCCCACCGCCAGGATCCGGAACCCCTCCAACATCAAGACCGCGCCGATTGCCATCGACCTCGCCCAGGTCCGCGCGAACCTCGTCGACGGACGCCCCGCGACCGAAGCGCTCACCGCCTTGCTCGCCTTCCACGCCGTGCGCATCTACCAGCTCGCCGAGCTGAAACTCACCGACCTGCACGACGGCCGGCTGCACATCAACAACCGCGTCATCCTGCTCGCCGAACCCGCCCGAGGCCGCCTCAACACCTACCTCGAGCACCGGCACAACACCTGGCCGACCAGCGTCAACCCGCACATGTTCATCCACGCCCGCAACTGGACCAACGCCCGGCCCTGCACCAACTGGTGGATCCGCAAACAACTCGGCACGTCCGGTGACCGCATCCGCCAAGACCGCATCCTCGACGAAGCCCACGCCAACGGCGGCGACATGCGCGCCCTCTGCGACCTGTTCGGCCTGTCGATCGCCGGCGCCGCCCGTTATGCCAGCACCGTCAACCAGATCACCGAACACGACGCACCCACGACTTCGCCGAACTGACCCTCCATGACCCAACCAACGCTCGAACATCCCGGAGTTCCCTCACAAATCTCCCTGAGAATCCGTGAACTCCAGGCCAGTAACGGCGATCCGATGCTCGGCGGCCGACCCCACGCTGCGGAAGGGGATCCGCGATCGACCGGCGACGAGCAGGCCCTCGCCCCTGGGCGCCGACAGGAGCAGCCTGGACTCGCCTGCGGTCAGGCTGAACGCCTCGCTCACCGCGTCAATCGACTGCGTGGACTGGCGCATCAGCACCTGCGTCGCGGCGTTGGACACCACGGCGAGACCGAGGTCGGTCGAGAGCACGTCGGCGGCGTCCTGGGTGATGACGCACAGCCCAGCGAACCGCTTGCGGGCGGCCTTGGCCATCCGAAACAGGAACCGGCTGCCCTCGCCGTCGCGCATCAGCAGCCAGGCCTCGTCGACCACGACGAGCTGCCGCCGCCGGCGGGCGCCGCCGGTGGGAGCGTCGATGCCCGACCAGATCGAGTCCAACGCCAGCAGCGTGCCGACGGTGCGCAGCTCGTCGGGCAGGTGCCGCAGCGACCAGACCATCAGGTGACCGCGCGGGGTGGTGGTGGTCGGCCCGTCGAACAGGCTGGCGAAGTTCCCGACCGTCCAGGGGGCGAGCCGGGCGGCGAGCTGCCCGGCGGCCAGGTCTCCGTCAGCGGCGAGCACCTCGGCCAGGTCCCGCAGCAACGGCGCGGGTTTGGTCCACGTGGCCGGGTCGGCGTTGATCCCCGCCTTGGCGTAGGTGGCGGTGATCGCCCGATCGAGGGCCGCCCGCTCGGTCGGCGGTGGTGGTGCGCCGAGCATGACCGAAATGAGGGTGTGCAGGTACAGGCCGCGCCGGGTCAGCGTGTCGGGCCGGTTGTCCGCGGGCAGATCGAGCGGGTTGATCCGGACGTCTGGCTGTCCGAGTTGCACGACGGTGCCGCCGACGTGCTCGGCCAGGGCGGTGTACTCGTCCTCCGGGTCGATCACGCTGACGGTCGTGCCCTGGTACAGGTTGCGCAGCACCTCCAGTTTGACGAAGTACGACTTCCCGGCGCCGCTGCGCGCCAAGACCACGCTGTTGTGGTTGTCCTGCGCCCACCGGTTCCACAGCAGCACGCCGTTGCTGGTGGTGTTGAGCCCGTAGAGCACCCCATCGGGTGGGCAGACGGTGCCGGGCGCGGGGGCGGCGAGGTCCGCCGAGGCGAGGGGGAACGCTGCCGCGAGGGCGGTGGTGTCGAGGATGCGGAGCATCCCCAGCGGGTCCACGCCGACCGGCAGGGTGCAGATCCAGCCCTGCTGGTGGCGGAACGTCGCCGGCTGCAGGTCCAGCAGCACGCTGGCGGCGGCGGAGCGCACGCCCGCGGTGACGGTGGCGAGTTCGTCGAGGGTCCGGGCGTGGATGGTGACGTAGATGCCGACCTCAAACAGCTTCGCCGCGCCGCGGGCGACGCGTTCGGCGAGGTTCGCGGCGTCGGCTGCTGCCGCCTCGACCATCGGGTCACCCAGGCGGCCCTGGTCGGCGTCCAACCGGCGCGACGATTCCAGGCGGGAGCGTTGGCGCTTGAGCATCGGCGCGGCCACCTGTGGTGCGACGGGGTTCAGGTGGACCGCGACGTCGACCCGTGCGGGGTAGGACAGCAGCGGGGTGAGCCACGCGGGGCCGACCTCGGCCGGGTATCCGCACACGGCGTAGGTGGCGGCGTAGCCGTTGCCAACCTGCACGTGCCAGGGGGTGACCGACAGGGCGGCGGGGGAGGGCATGCCCTCCCCCGCCGCGATCCTCTTCTTCTTCGGCGTCAACAGGTTCACGATGTGCTCCGGAAGGTGATCGGGGCGCCGGGTACCGCGCGGGGGCCGGGCACCGGTGGGGAGAAGGGGTCGACCGCCGCCGCGAGGGCGGCGGCGACGGCTGGTCCGTCCAGCGCGGTGGCTTCGACACCGAGGCCGGACAAGGCCCGTACGGCGGTGTCGCCGGCGTGCTCGCCGGTGACGACCGCGAGGACCTGCCGGCGCAGCGGATCGCGCTGACTGTCGAGGTCGAGCAGGAACTCGGCGTAGTCGCCGGCGGCGGCCTGCAACGCCGGGTGCGGCAGGCGTGGTGCGTGGTCGGCGGTCGCTTGCGCGTACGCGGTCAGGTCGTGCCGCTGGGTGGCAACGACGATCTGCGCCGGGCCGGTCAGGCTGTTGAGGAACCGGCCGAACCCGTCCAGCAGCGCCTCTTGCTCGCTGCCGGTGCGCAGGTGGATGTTCGTGGTGCCGCAGGCGATCAGGACGCGGTTCGTGCCCTCGCAGGTGAGGACGCCGGTCGGGCTGACCGCCGTGACCGGGGAGCGCAGCGGCGCCGGGACGCTCGGCGTGCCGGTCACGGCCGCGACCGTGCTGGCTCGGGGCTTGCCCGGTGCGAGCTGGCGAGGGCTGCGGGACAGGGCGAATCCGTGCCGCAGCCACACATCCAGCGGCAGGCCGTCACGGCGGCCGAGCGCCACCACGATCGCGCCAGCGAACACGATGACTCCGGCGATGATCCACGCGATCGGTGGGAGCAGGTGCCCGACGGTGCGGTAGATGCCGGTGCCGGCCAGGCCGACACCGCCGATGATGCCGAGCTGCCGGAACGTCAACCCGAACGCGATGCGGTCCGGCTCGTTGACGTTGGCCGGTACCACGGCGCGCGGGGTGGTGTCGTCGTGGGTCATCGCCCACCTCGCATCGCGGTACGGGCGAATCGGCCAAGCGGCAGGCGGCGGGTGACGCCCTGGATGACCACCGTGCGCAGCAGAAGCCCGCCGGTGTTCGGCGATCCCTTGCGGGTCGTGTACCGGCGCATCATCGCGGGGATCTTGACCGTGACCCAGAGGACAACGATCACCAGCAGCAGGTTGAGCGTGTCCGAGCCGGGCAGGCCGAGCAGGATCGGCAGGTTCGACTCCGGGTCGATCACCAGGTTGATGCCCGCCGAGAAGGTGACCGCCTGCAGCGTGGGTGTGGCCAGACAGCCCAGCAGGGTGCGCCACCACACCTCGGCGGCACCCTGCGTCCACGGGGTCGCGTAGCACGCGAGGGCCACCGGCGCGATCCCGGCCAGGACGACCAGCACCCCGATCCGCACGAGCCAGCTGCCGACGAGCATGAACATCAACACGACGATGAGCAGCCCGATGACCACCGTCAGCAGGGCGGCGCTCTCGTCGGCCATCGCCGATCGGATGCGCACCCGAGCGAAGGTGACGGCCTCGGTGGTCGGCGCCGATTCGCCGGCGAGCGCCACGGTCAACGCATTGGCGATGTCGATGACGGCGGCCGTCAGCGGCACCGCGAACGCCGACAGGACGAACCCGACGACAAGCCGGGGGATGAGGTGTTTGACGGTGTAGCGGGTCTCCACCGAGTCGCCGACCATCGTGGCGATGCCTGCGGTGATGATCGCGAGGATGAAGCAGGCGTTGACGACCAGCGCGCTCTTGCTGGCGATCGACTGGACCTGCGGCAGGACCGTGACGTCCGGTGACAGAAAGATGGAGGATGTCAGGAAGGCCAGCAGCCCGCCGAGAAGGTCGACGACCCTCTCGGCGAGCCAGCTGACCAGGCCGTTCATCAGCCAGATAACCATGACCCGGGCGCCTCAGCCGCCGAGGATGCCCTGCAGCACCTGCAGGATGACCGGGGACAGCACCGCGAGGGCATAGCCGATCAGCGCGGACTTGAAGTTGCCCTTCGCCTGCTCCACCTGGGTCGGGTCACCCCCGGCTGCCATGTAGCGCAGGCCGCCGATGACCAGGAACATCGTCGCGACCAACGCGATGATGCCCATGATCCAGCCGGTGATGTTGGCGATGACCTGGTTGATGCTGTTGGCCGCCATCGGCGCGGCGGCGAGGTCGGACAGCACGGAGAGAGTCGTCTGCATGGCGGCGCTCCACAAGGATCGGGGGCCGCCGCGGTGGGGACCAGGGCGAAGGGACCGGTGTGGTCCGGGTCGGGGGCGCTCCTCCCTTGCGTGGGGCGAAGGGATCGCGGTGTCAGGACGCCGCGCCAGCCATGCCGGACCAATGGGTCGCGCCGGGTGGTCCCCACCGGGCGGGCATGCCGTGGATGACATGCACCGCTCAGATCTCGACTGTCAGGCCGATCGAACCCGCCGCATGCCTGTCACGTCCTGACGAGACCGGTCAGCGCCTGGCATTGCCGCTGGAGAAGGCACGGGGTGGACGGCACGGAGGCGTCGTTCGTCCGAGACGGCGCCAAGCCGGGGGGCCGAATGCCAGGCGCCTCGAAACAGACTGGCGTGGGCATAGGCACGGCGTGCTCGTGGCGAGTGGCCATTGTGGCCAGTCGGATGGTGGCGCGACGACGCCAGTCGACGGTAGGCATGGAGCGTGAAGCGTGATCAAGCTGACGGCGACACGGTGCGGGGTGCGTGCAGGCAGCCCGCCGCCGCGCGGTGCTCGGCGCTCCGGTCGAGGTGGCCGCGGTGACGGGATATGGGCGCGACGACGACGAGTGGGACCAGCTGACCGAAGCCGGCCTGGCATTTCTCATCGAGCGGGCACGGCTGGAGAAGACGACGACGTACACCGAGCTCAATGCCACGCTCTGCCGCCGGACCGGCTTGCGCGGATTCGACTTCGAGCAGGACAGCGAGCGTGCCGCCATGGGGCACCTGCTGGGGTTGATCGTGGATCGTAACCGTCCGACAACCCAGCTCATGATCTCCGCGTTAGTGCAGTACCTGAACGCCAATGACGCCGGTCCGGGGTTCTATGCGTTGGCGGTCGAGCTCGGCATGCTGCCGCCTCGCCCATCAGCCTCAGCGAAGCAGGAATTCTGGATCCGGCAGCTCAACGCCCTATACGCCTTCTATGCGACCGGCCGCCGCAGCGCCTGACCTGTGACGATGCCCGTCGGGGAAGCCCTGCACGACCCGGCGGGCCCGGCCACCGTAGTCGGCCGCAAGGCTGCGCAGATGACGAAGAGTTCCTTCGGTTGGCGGACAACGTCGCCGCCGTCACAGCCATGGGCTAGCAGCATCCCGATCCTTCGCGGCCCGCGTGCTGCCATGGGTATGCCGACAGACTGTCAGCCTGCGATGGCGGTCGCGCGGTGACCGGGGATCGGGCCGGACAGGTCGCCGCGCACCACGGCGGCAGCCACGACACGCTCGGCGCGGCGGCGCCGCATCCGCAGGGCCGACGCGGTGACGCCCTGCTCGGCGGCCAGTTGCTCGATCAGCGCGTCGCCGAAGCGGGTCGCGCTGATCAGCTCGGCGGCGTCGGCGGTGATCAGGCCGGCGGCGGCTGCCCGGCCGAGCAGCAGGTCCGGATGCCCGTAGGGCATCCGCGGCGACCGTGACCCGGCGGGCAGGTCCAGGGGGAGTTCCTCGCCGTCGTCGGCCTTGACGACCGCCATGCCTGAACGCCAGGCGGCCCAGCACAGCCGCAGCCACAGCCGGGGCGGAGCCAGGTCCGCGGTGCGCAGCGCGTGGAGGAACCCGGCGAGGACTTCGGAGTCGACGTCGTCGGCGTGCCGGGCCCGCCCGCGGGTGATCTTCGCCGCGAGGTGCGTCAGGGCGGGCAGCGCGACGCCGATCGCGCCGACGACCCAGGCCGGTCCCCACTCGCGGGCGTGGTGGGCCAGTTGCCGCCACAGCTCGTCCGTGGTGTTGCTGTCGTACCGCTGAAACAGCAGCAGCGTGCGCAGCTCGTCCAGCGGCATCGTCGCATCCGGCAGGCCCGGTATCGGGCGGGCGTCGAACACCAGCGGCGCGGGTTCGCAGGTCAGCAGCACGAACGCCGTCTCGGCGGTGGTCAGCGCCGTGTCGGTCGCCCTGGCATGGGTTGTCGTTGCCATGGTGATGTCCCCCTCGGCGTGGGGCGCGTCGCCTGATGCGACGGCCTCGAGGCCCTCGATTGGGACAGTCCCACCTGACACCGCAGACCGTTGCCAGACGAGGACAGGCCGTGTCCGCCTCTGTCAGGTTCACCGCCGTCAGGACGGTCCGGGCGCGGGCTGGCTGGGCTGTTGGGCGGTCGGGGTGACGGGTTCTGTCAGGTCGGTGTGGGTTCGATCGGCCTGTCAGCGGCGCACTAGGGATCGTCAGGACGCCCTGCCGGTCCCGGGGGCCACCGTGCCCATGACCGAGACACATCCACGCCGCGCGCCGATCCCCGTGGGAGACCTGGTGCCCGGCGACCCGCCCGTGCCGATCACCGTCTGGCCGGTCCCCGCCCCACAGCAGGGCGAGACCATGTCCAACGCGATGGGCGTGCGGCTGGTCCACAACCTCACCCACCCGTCCGATCTGATCATCGACCTGGCCGTGGGGCCGCAACTGGCCCGCGCGGTCATCGCCGCGCACCGCCGCAGCCACCTACACACGCCCCGGCATGTCGGCTGGGGCCGGGAGGCAGCGACCCTGATCGTCACCGGATGGCCGGCCGACGACGCTGCCCCACCCGTCGACTTCTTCGCCCGATGCCACGCCACCCTCGCCCCCGGCGGCTGCGTGGCAGTGCTGCTGCCACACGGCGACGTCATCGCACCCGTCGACGTCGTCATCGCCGCGAAACGGGCCAGGCTGGCGTACCTGCAGCACATCGTGGCGGCCGACCGACTGCCTCGGCGTGGCCGGCGGGCGCAGCTGGACATTCACACCGACGTGCTGATCCTGACCCGCAGCGTGACGCAGACCAGGGGAGCCGATGGCTGACTCGCTGCCGGTCACCTCGGTGTCGCTGACCTGCCAGCAGCCCGCCCGGGACCAGCGGCGCGGCCGCTACGTCCCGCAGACCTCCAGTCATCCCGGGAAGATGCTGCCGCACCTGGCCGTGCACGCGATCAGCTCCTACACCGCGCCGGGGGACATGGTGTTCGACCCAATGTGCGGGTCCGGCACCTCGCTGGTCGAGGCGATGCACCTTGGCCGGCAGGCGATCGGGATCGACGTCGAGCCCCGGTTCACGCAGTTGGCTGCCGCCAACGTTGCCCTCGCCGCGTCGCAGGGTGCTGCCGGCACGGCGCAGGTGCACACCGGCGATGCTCGGGGCCTGCTCGACATGGTGCCTGCGTCCGCGGTCGGTCGGGTGAGCCTCGTGCTCACCTCCCCGCCGTACGGACGCGGGACTCACGGCCTCGTGCACACGACGAGTACCGGGATACGCAAACGGGCCCATCACTATGGGGACCGGGAACGCGGCAACCTCGCCTATGCCGGATGGTCCCGGTTGCTCGACGGGTTCGCCGTCATCCTGGCCGCCAGCTACCAACTGCTGCGTCCCGGCGGGACCGTGGTGATCACGTGCCGACCGGTACGCCGCCAGCGGGACGACTTGATCGACCTACCGGGCGAGCTGCTGGCCGTCGCCCAGTCGGTCGGGTTGGTACCGGTGCAGCGGTGCGCGGCGATGCTCGCCGCCGTCCGTGACGGGCAGATCGTGCACCGCGCCAACATGTTCGGACTCCTAGCCGTCCGCCGTGCCAGGGACGAGGGCATCCCCGTGCACCTGGTGGCGCACGAGGACGTGTTGGTCCTGCGCCGTTGTTGACCGATGGCCGGGACGGTCAGGATCCTGACGCCGCCGCACGTCCGAAGCCGGACGGTTGCCGACGAGCGGTCGGCGCTATGGCCGCCCGGCTCGGGGCACGAGGTGTTCACGACCACTGTCTGCCACGCCCAATCCCCGGGCTGGCGCGGTGACGGCCAGACAGTGGTCGCCCCGCCCGGCTCGCCGGTCACCACCTGCCCCGGCTGGCGGGGGAGTGCGATCCAGAGCACAGCGGGACCGGGCGCCTCGATCGGGGCGATGAGTCCCCAGGCCCGTGTCCCGCCGCCGGTTGTGCGGAGCGGTACGCGGCAGCTGCCGCTATCCGCAATGTCCTGCGGTCTTCTACCGCTGCGGTGAGCGGACCTGACAGGAGCGCGGGCATCGCCGGGCTGTCAGGTTCTGCCAGGAGACCGAGCCTGACAGCCCGGCCGCCGGGACTCCCGGCGCGACTAGCCTGAACGCTCACCTTCTTTTATGTGCTTGTGATCTGACGCCTCGCGCGACGGCATCGCGCCCACCATTTTCGGTCGGCAGCCGCCGCCAAGCCTCGGATCCGGCACCCACACACCCACGCCCGTCGCCCCACGCGACCAGGGAAGCGGCATCCCAATCCCGTCAGGCGGCCACCACCCCGGTGGCCGCTTTCGTCATGTCCGAAGGAGGACAGATGCGTCACCTGACACACGGCGACATCCGCGCCGGCCACCGCACCGCCACCCCGCCCGACCACCCCAACGGTGCCGCCGCCCTCGCCGGAGACAACAGCGGAGCCCGTCCGGCTCACCTCACGGCACCGGCTTTCTGCGTCGAATCCGTCACGGCCACCCACCGGCCCGGCGCTGGCGATCGGGCAGCGCAGCGATGACCGACGAGAGCCTCGCCCAGCAGATCCGCGCCCTGCACGCCGAAGCGATCGCCGCCATCGAGCAGCGGCAGGCCCTGGCCGTCGACGCCCGATCCGCACTCATCACCGCGCTACGGAACAGGCTGATCTGCAGGCCCGGCTGCGAGGACGCCCTCGCCACCTGGGGTCTGGAACCGCTGCCGCAACGATGGACCATCACCGCCGACGCGCAGCTGTCGTACACGCGGTCGCACACCAACCACGACGAAGCCCGCGAGCAGGCCCGCTTCGGCGTACCAGACGACCTACGCCTACTGCAGCCAGCGATAGCGGTCTACCCGCGACACGTCATCGACGTGACACCCGTGAACGGAATCGACCAGCCGGGGCCGCAGGAGTACCGCATCACCGCGCAGGTCACCCTCCACACCTGGGTCACAGCGACCCGGGAAGCCGACGCCTACGAAGCCGCACGCGCGATCCTCGAGGGCCACCTGCGCGTGCTGGCAGACGCCGGCATCACGGTGACCGGGCTGACGTGGCAGACCGCCCACGGCCCCGACGACGTCCCGCACGACGACGTCGACGCCGACACGCGAAGCGTGGACGGCGCGGCACAGCTGACCGACCTCGCAGGCGACCTCACCGCGGCGACGGCCGCCCGTGACGCGGCGGTGCAGGCCCTCGCCGACCTGCGGCGCCGCATCCGCGCCCGCGCGATCCGCGCCCTGATCGACGACGAGATCGGTGGCATCTATCAGCACACCGCCGAGCGGATCGACCGGTTCCTGGTCGATCTCGGGCTCGACGGGCTGCCGCGGGCGCACCACGTCACGGTGGTCGCCGACCTGACGCTGCTGGCCGGCGCCGGCACCGTCCGGGAAGCCTGCGACGCGGCACGAGACGTGATGCGGGCGGCCACCACCAGCAGCCCGGACGAGACGCGGCCGTGGACCGCGTACGGCTGGACCACCCCCGAGTACGCCACCTGCGACCACGACGGTTGGCGGATTCCGTGGCGGCACGAATACGAGATGCAGCTGCGCGGCCACGCCACCTCCGACGACGCGACGGCGGCCGCCGAAGCCCTCGCCCGCGCGGACCTGACCCGGGCGCTGCCCGGCATCGACCTGGTCACGGTGACCGCCGCCGTCGAGAACGTCGGTATCGACCTCTACCTGGACCCCGAGCGCGACTGAACCCGTCACCTGCCGACCTGAGACCCGCTTTGGAGATCATCATGTCGTTTCCCGACAACAAGCTGACCGTGCGATCCCCAGCCGACCTGGTGACCGCGGTGCCCTACCTCCTCGGCTTCCGACCTGACGACGGCAGCATTGTCGTGATCGCCAGCAGGGACCGCCGGATTGTCTTCGCCGCCCGCAGCGACCTGCCCGCCCCCGGCGCCCCCGCAAGCCACCTCCTCGACCTCACCGCCAACCTGGTCCCGGTCGTGCGACGGCAGCAGCCGATCACTCACCTCATCCTCGTCGGATACGGAGACGCCGACCACCTTGACCCGGCACTGCACACCCTCGGCGAGGCGTTCACCGAAAGCGGCATGACCGTCCGGGACCTGCTACGGGTCACCGGCCGCCGGATCGTCAACCTCACCTGCGACAACCCGGCCTGCTGCCCACCGCAGGGAACCCCGTTCGACCCCACCGCCTCACTCGTGGCCGTGCAGGCAACCGCCGCCGGGCTGGTCGCACTACCGGACCGGGCAGCCGTGGCCGCCCGGTTCGCGCCCGTCGACGGTGCCGCCCGCGACCGCATGCGCGACGCCACCCGTGCGGCAGCCGACCGCCTGACAACACTGAACGCCGCCGGCGGCACGCGCATGGACGCCGCCGGCGCGCAAGCGGTCCGCGATGCGCTGCGACAACACGACGGCGGCAACCGACTCACCGACGACGAGGTGGCCTGGCTCACCCTGCTCCTGACGCGGCCATCGGTGCGGGACCTCGCCGTCGACCTCACCCAGCCGCACGACAGGCACATCACGTTCTGGGCCGAGGTCACCCGCCGCGCCGAGGAGCCGCTCGTTCCGGCACCGGCCACCGTGCTCGCCGCAACCGCGTGGCGGTGCGGTGACGGCGCTCTGGCCGCCCTGGCAGCAGACCGCGCCCTGCAGGTCGACCCCACCTACCAGCTCGCCGACCTGCTGCGGCAGGCGCTGCACGCCGGACTACCGCCATCGGTGTTCCAGCAGGCATTCACCACCGGCCGAACCAACCCCGCAACCGAGTAGCCGAAACCGCCCACCAACAGGAGGAACAAACACGATGGATTCCACTCGCAGCATGCTGCTCGTCCTCGCCAGACAGGCTGAAGAAGCCCGGCTGCGCTGGAACGCCGAACGCGCCGCCGTGCGGGCTCGCGGCGCAACCCTGGCCCGCACCGAGGCGTACGCCCACCACGTCCAGGCCAACCTGTGCCTGATCACCGCCATCGGCGCGGCGAACCTGCCAGCGACCTTCCGCATCTACGACATCACGCTATCCCGCGACCCCCTCGCCGCAGCCGAGCAACTGCGTCAGCTCGTGGTCGCCTACGACCACAGCGGCCCGATCGAGGCCGCACACGAGGCAGCGCGCCTGGCCTACAAGACGGCACTCGCCGAACCCGTCACCGCACAGGAACAGCAGTACATCGACCTGCTCGCCGGCCTTCCCACCGCCCGCCGCGACAAGATCGTCGAACTGGCCGAGGAACGCGCCCGCCACCCCACGGCATGAGACGGCGACCACCGGCCCTCCGTTGCCGCCCGCACGGCCACCCGATCATGGCGCCTCTCACCCAAGGGGTTCGGCCGCACACCCCTCCGAAGGAACCGATGAGCGTCTACACCCTCACACCCAGACCCGGCTTCGAGCGCTACACCATCCAGCTCGGCTGGAACCCACACCGCACCTACTTCGCGACCGTCGTCGACGTCGCCTGGGACCCCGTCACCGACCACGACAACCCACCCGACAAGGTTCGCATCGGCCTGGTCGAGACGATTCTCGACCCCACCGAGGTGCTCCTGGCCGTCGAACCCTACGCCGACATCCCGGCTGACCTGGCCACCACACTGCGCGCCGACCAAGCCGCGCACCCCGTGCGCCGCTAACACCAACACCGGGTGCCCGCCGTCGCACCGACACCAGCGGCCGCATCGCACTCGCAGATAGCACCTTGTGGTTCACCGGCCGTCGTCCGGCGCTCCTCGCGGCACGGCGCTCGGGCTATCCGAGCACGGGCAAGGGCGCCACGCCCCGATTCCACCGACACATCACGGCGCAACGGAGCACCCACGGCTCGCTTCCCGTGGCCACATCACCTGAATCAGCCACGCCGACACGGCGCCTCCGACACCGAGGTAGCCGCGGTCGTGCCGCGAACCGAGCGGCACAAGAAGGAAGAACGGCCCGCCACACGGCGGGCCGTCGTCGCATCCAGGACCCGGGACGCCGCGCCTGCGAAACGTCGCGTCCCGGGTTCTCCAGTAATGGAGGACTCCAGTGTCCCTACCACTGATCATGATCGCCACCGAGTTGGTGGCGTTCACCCTCGGCGGCCTCACCATGTGGCCATTCATCCACCAACTCCGCAACCGACTCGACGACGCCACCTGGCAGCTGCAGCACGACCCGGTCACCGGCATGCTCAACCGCGCCGGCCTGCACGCCGCACACGCCACCCTCACCGGCGCCGACACCGCCGGACCCATCATCGTCGTCCTGATCGACCTCGACGACTTCAAGCCGGTCAACGACACCCACGGCCACGACCGGGGCGACGACGTCCTGGTCGCGATTGGCGACCGTCTCGTCGACATCGCCGCACTCCACGGCGGAACCGCCGGGCGGCTCTCCGGCGACGAGTACGCGGCACTGCTACCCGCCCGCACCGACGACCTGGCCCGCATCGGCGACACCTTCGTCGCCCTGATCTCCGAGCCCGTCGAACTCACCGCGGACGGCAAACCCCTCACGGTCACCGTCACCGCCAGCGTCGGCCTGGCGCTCGCCGACACCACCGACCCGTTCGACGAGGTGGCCCTACGCCGCGCCGACATCGCCATGTATCACGCCAAGCACAACGGCCGGAACCGCCACGCCGTCTACGAGCCGGGCATGGGGATGCCCGCGGCCGGGCATCGTCGAGGACCTCGCCTTCGCGACCGTCAGCAGCTCACCGACGAGGTGACGGCATGACGGCCGCGCCCGAGGAGATGGCCTGCCAGATCTGCCTCTCCCCACTGAACACTCTCGGTACACCACCCACCTACCTGCACCCGATCCAACTCGCCACAGACGGACACGAACCAGTGCCGGTCCCGGTCAGCGAGCTCGACACCGTGCAGCGGACCTGTGACTTCTGCGGAGATCCGTACCCGACGTGGACGCTCGTCGGTGGCGACATCGCGGCCGTCGCGATCGGCACCGCCGGGGAACTGGTGCAGAACTTCGGCCAGGCATGGGCGGCGTGCGCGACGTGCCAGACGCACATCGACGACGGCAGAAACGACAAGGTCGTCGACCGAGCGGTGCAGGCGCTCGGCCGCGGCAACCATCCCGAAGCACGAGAGCGCATCCAGCAACTGCACACCGCGTTCCTGAACACCCGGCTCCCGGGACGAACGCTCATCACAACGACCGCCTGGCCAGTCACCGCCATCAGCGCACGAGACCTACCAAAGGTGCGCGACCGGCTCACCCACTTCAACCGCGCTGGCGACAACCTCCCCTTCGCGTGGGTCACCACAGACCAACGTCGACAGATCGCCGACGGCCTCGACCGATCAGCCTTGTACTGGATCGACAGCGACTTCACCGACCTGGCCGAGTACGCCGCCCAGAAGTCCCCCGACGCCATCATCAGCCGGGACCTCATGCCCGCCACGGATGGACTGCTCGTGTGGTCACGGCCGGTGACCCGCCGACAGATCATCGCCGCATCCTGGACCACCAACAGCGATGGCTGGCAAATCATCAACTACCGCACAATCGGCGGGGGACTGGACGGCAAACCGCTCCAGCGACTACGCGAACAGGTCGGTTGGCTCGCCCCCATGAGCTCCGGCCAGGTCCACGAACAGCACCTGCTGCCCGGCGACGACCCAGCCGCGCCGCTGGTCGCAACATGGCTGCTGATCGCACAGCAAGCCGCCGAAATCACAAACGCAAACCTCGACAAAGCCGTACGCAAGACCTACGCCCGCACCAACCGCCCCGCACCAGAGGTTCGGATCGTGCGCATCCGCGCCAACCGCGGCACCACACCGCCCAGTACGCGATCGGCGCCTAGCGACGCAGGACGCTCTCAGACCAGCCGGTTCTGGGTGTCTGGCCACTGGCGCAACCAACCATACGGGCCGGGCCGAACGCTACGCCGTCCCGTCTACATCAGCCCTTTCCTCAGGGGCCCAGAGGAGGCGCCGATCAAACTCAGCACCACCGTTCGCATGCTCAGCAGCCACAAGCCGAAGCCTGAGGATCATGACTAGCTTGCGGTGACCAGGTCGTGGCAGGGGCTTGGCCCCCTGCCACGACCGATCGCAGGAGCCCTTTCGAGTTGGGGCTGCCAATGATTCTTGGCCTGGACGCGCTCAAGGTCAGGAGCCTGCGACCTCGCCGAAGCGGGAGAGTGCCCCCGGCGATAGCGAACGCCCCGCCTTCCGGCGGGGCGTTCGCGCGCGTCATCACAGACTGCGGACGACGCGCACCGCAATCGCCTGACCGGCGACCATGCCTGCGGCGGCGGTGATCTTCGCCGGAACGCCGACCTGCCGGCCGATGGGCGCCAACAGCCCACCAACAGCCGTGCCGAGGGCAGCTCCGAGGATCCGCACGATAACGTCTTCCAGCTTCATTTCCCAATCACTCTCCTTCATCCTCCGTTCGCGCGAGCCAGCGGCCCGATGGCGGAACTCGCTAGATGCGCAGAGCCGAGGCTGCCGCGCCCGCCACTCAAGCCATCAACGTCGCGGTGCCATCCGCGAACCCGCGCCGAAGCGCCAACTTCCGCGTGATGGCGCGTACCCACCACCCCACGATCGCCCCAAGGACCTCCTTCATCTCCTGGCCTTCTCTGCTATGGGAGTCGCCACGGCACCCGCCGAGGCGCTGTTGACCTTCAGGGAAGCAACGGATTTCGCAGGTGGCAAGCATGGAATGGCTAGATGCAAGAAGCGGACCTAGTTCCTGGGAGTACTCACTGGCATTGCAAGTTAGTGGCCAGCCGGCTGGGAGTAGTTGCCACTACGATGTCCACGTGGACCATGTCTCCGACGCTGCCAACCGACTCGACAGCGTGGCCCTGTTGAGGCTGGCCGCAAGCGCGGGATACGACGTCAGCGCACGAATGCTGGAGACCTTCCGGGCGCAAGGCTTACTTCCTCGGCCCACCCGTACGGGCCATCGCGGGCGGGCACCGGTATGGCTCTACCCCGCGGGCGCAGACCAGCAGCTCATTACGCTCCTGGGCTGGCGCGAGCGTACGAGGGATCCCAACGTGCTGCGCGTGCTGCTCTGGCTGGACGGCTTCCCGATCCCCGCGAGCGGGATTCGAGAGGCGCTCACTGACGGTATGCGGAGCATGCTGGACGTCCTCGAACGAGAGATCAGCGCACAGGCCGAGCGACATGGCTTGGACGCCAGCAAGGCCGCCCACCGCGACCAAGCTCTGGGCCATATGGCCAGTGCACTCGCCGCCAAACGCGGTCAGAAGGCGCTACCGCGGCATGCTCGGGTCGGTGCCCGCCAACGAGCCCGCGCGGTCGAACTGATCCTGCGGGGATTCGCCCTCGGAGAACAGGTCGAGGTGACGACGGACGACGCGACCGCCGTCGAACGTGTGCTCGGCCTGTCGCCCGGGCGGCGCCATCGCGTCGATGGCGCCGGACCGTGGCTCACTGGCCCTGCCGACGGGATCTTCGACGGCGCCGAGATCGTCGCCCTTCCACAATCGCTGGCCGCTGTCCTCGACGCCACGGACGCCGAGTTGGACACCGCTCGTCAGATGGTCGCGGTGTTGTGGCGGTACCTGCCGCTCATGGCGCGCATGCTGGCCGCGCTGTTCGACGACGAGAACTTCGCCGGGATGTCCGGGCTGGCCCGCCTCGACGAGCAACCCGAGCTGGTCCTCATCCTCGTGCCCGCGATCCTCAGCATGCTTCGGGCGGGCTGGGAGCAGAACCTCCAAGCCATCGTCACGTCCCTCGCCGGGTTGCCCGACCTCTCCGCGCAGGCGCAACACCTCCTCGAGCTACCGGCCAGGACCGTTGCCGCCAATCTCGCTGGACAGCCCATCGAGGTCCAGCAGCGGGCACAACGCCTCGTCGGCGCAGCCATCGATGGAAGGCTTGACCGGCAGACACCTGGTCCCTGATTGTGATCCATGCATGGAGTCTTGGTCGAATGTCACCAACGCTGCAGGCCAACGGATCCAAATGATCATCGCCGACAGCAGTCTGCCGCCCTCCCCTCCTCGAGCTGACTGGAGTCACATTCACGTCATCGAGTTCGGATATGAAGACCGTGCGATGATTCCCGACGCCTGGCACACCGGTCTTTCGGCAGCAACGACCCGTGTGGAACACGCTGCTGCCCTCTAGGTTGCCTGTATTCACCATGGCATCGACGAAAGTCGGAGGCTGGCTTTGAGCTCCGTGGTGCTGGTGGCCAGCAGCCGAGCGGTGACCTCGCCGACCTGAGCAGGTTTCGCCGCCAAACGACGCAGCTTCACAGCGCGCGACTGCGTGCTGTGGAGAACTTCCCATCCACCTAGTACGGCAGCCGCCGTTTGAGATCTTGCTGCTGTGGCGGGGTGGACGTGAGGCGGCCACCGCGTGATCGTCTGTGCGTTGTGGACACAACATCAGATCTTGCGGTGGCCGCGTGCCACAGCGTAGCCGTTGCTCGGTGGGAGCGTGTGCTGGCCGGGGTGCTGGGGTGTTTCGCGGGCCGGTTCGGGCGGGTGGAGCCTCGTCGTGCGGCGGCGGCGTTCGTGACGGGGCTGCTGTCCGAGCTTGAGGTGAAGACGTGTTGGCAGTTGGCCGAGCAGGCCGGGCATGCCCGGCCGGATGCGATGCAGCGGCTGCTGTACCGGGCGGTGTGGGATGCCGACGCCGTTCGTGACGACCTGCGGCAGCTGGTCGCCGACCGGTTCGGTGGCTCGGACGCGGTTCTGGTGGTCGACGAGACCGGCGATCTGAAGAAGGGCGTGCATTCGGTCGGGGTGCAGCGGCAGTACAGCGGCACGGCCGGGCGGATCGAGAACAGCCAGGTCGGGGTGTTCCTGGGCTACGCCGGCGCGGGCGGGCACACCCTGATCGACCGACGTGTGTATCTGCCGGCGTCGTGGACCGACGACCGGGATCGGTGCCGCGCCGCGGGCGTGCCCGCCGAGATCGAGTTCGCCACCAAGTCGCAGTTAGCCGCCGACATGATCACCGCCGCGATCGATGCCGGTGTTCCGGCGGGATTGGCCGCCGCGGACGAGGCATACGGCAACAGCGCCGTCTTCCGCGCCCACCTGCGCGAGCACGGGCTCGGCTACGTCCTCGCGGTGTCCTGCAGCCATCTGATCCCGCTCGACGGCGGTAAGACCAGAGTTCGCGCCGACCGGGTCACCGCCGACCTGCCGGCATCAGCCTGGCAGCGCCGCTCAGCCGGCGCCGGGTCGAGGGGCCCACGCTTCTACTACTGGGCCTGGCTGGACGACGTGTGCACCGACGCCGACCCCGACGACGGCGGCCATCACAGCCTCCTGATCCGCCGCAACACCACCACCGGTGAACTGGCCTTCTACCGCTGCTGGACCCCGAAGCCAGCAACCCTCGCCCAACTCGTGCGGGTAGCGGGCATCCGCTGGACCGTCGAAGAGAGCTTCCAGGCCGCCAAAGGCCAGGTCGGCCTGGACCAGCACCAGGTCCGCCGCTGGGACTCCTGGCACCGGTTCACCACCCTCGCCCTGGCCGCCCTCGCCGTCCTGGCGATCTGCGCAGCCGACGCCACGACCGACGACGCCGACGCCCCCACCGACAACGGCTTGATCAGGCTGACCGTCAACGAGATCCGTCGGCTGATTAACGCCTGCATCATCCGCCCGATCAGCGACCTCACCCATCGTTTGCACTGGTCAGGCTGGCGACGCCGGCATCAAGCCCAAGCCAGACGATCCCACTACACACGCCGCCTCAACCTCGAACTTCAGCACTGATCACGAACGGCGGCTGCCGTATTAGCCCAAGACCTGCCGCCGTCGAGCTCGTCGAGCACGCTGACGCGGGACCCATCAGTCGTTGTCGCCCGCATGACACAGCCTTCCCCCCGAATAGACCGCGAGCAGCCAGTCGGGCAGGGCTGCGATGGAAGGGCGTAGTATCAGCGCATGCGCACTCAAAGTGCGCACCAGTACGGAGAATCGGTGTCAAGATCCCCCCTCGAACACGAGCCGGAGCAGCGGCCGCAGCAAGGCTGAGGCGGTTACCTTGGCGGAAGGTGTAGTTCGCCGCGAACGACGATCATGGATTCATGATGGACGTCGCCCCTCCGACGCGAACTCCATCGGTCCAACCTTTGGTCTTGGCGGGCTCGAGTCGGGGCATTGAGGCCGCCAATCAGCAGGTCAGTCGCAAGGTCACGGCGGAGCCCCGTGATCGATGGCGTTCCATGGGGGCGATGTGCACATAATCGTCATTCCGCTGCACGTCGTGCCGCTGGTCCGGCTGCACCCTGGAGCAGTACGCGGGCACGGATCGGCTGTTCGTGAGCCGCGATGGAACGCCGCTGCGCGGAAACACCCTTTATCAGGCGTTCGTCCGGGCGGAAGACGGTCGGTCTTGACGATCTGACCTTCCACGACCTGCGGCACACCGGTCAGACCCTCGCCGCGCAGACCGGCGCGACCCTGGCGGACCTGATGAAGCGACTCGGACACTCGTCCATGGCCGCAGCTCGCCGGTACCTGCACGCCGTCGACAGGCGTGACCGTGAGATCGCCAAGGCCCTGTCGGAACTCGACGCGCACGGAGATGTCGCACGGCTACCCCGACACATCACGATGCGGGGCTGAGCACCGGCTAGGGCCGCTCTGGCAGGAGTAAGCCCACGCCAGCAAGGAGAGCCAGGATCGCTACGGCAATGAAAACGGTTTGACCTGGAGAAGGCATTGAGATGAGCGCGGCCTGGTGGGCTAAGAGGGCAACGGCAAACGACGCGATACCGCTACCGGCGCGGGCAGCCCGGGTTCGCTCGCTTGGCGCAGGCTGCCCCGGGCGGGGCCAGAGCCTGGGAAACCGCCGTGTCACAGCTACACGTAGACCGAGTAAAAGCAGTAGCGCGCTGACGGCAAGGATTCCCAGGTGGACGGCGACAAAAACCGCGTCCGCCTCGCGCAGGCTCATGCGGTCATCATCCCATGTCGGACGGCCGGCCCGAGGCGACACGATGCGGAGTAATCGCATGACCGATCGCGCGGCGGGTTCCGGTGGTTCCCTGACCTGGGCAAGTGTGGGTGCCTGAAAATCGGAAGGTCGGCGGTTCGACCCCGCCCCTGGCCACATAGGCCCTCGCCGGGCGCAGGGGCCCCCACCAGTGGAAACGCCGGTGAGGATCTTGATGTTAGTGCCCCCGCGGACGTCGATCGGTCAGGGCTCGAGTTTCACTGTGGCGTACGGCTCCCAGACGTACATGCCTTCGTCGCGGTTGAGGATGATGGGCTGGCAGGAGTCGATCTCGGCGTTCGCGGTCGGGTTTGGGGCGGATGTCAGGGCTTCGACAAGTGGAGCGGCCGGGCCTTCCATATTCGTGTAGACGAGGCTGAGGTGGGGGTTGTACGGCTCGGCCGGTTTGGGCACGCGGTCGGTTCCCCAGACGTCTGCGATGGCGGCGCGGATCCCCGGGTTCCGCAGTTCGTAGACACATGAGCTCGGTCCGTCTCGGGTTTGTGCTGGTTACGGGCCTGCGGTTGGCCGGGATCCGGTGTACGGGGTCGAAAGTGTGGTAACACGACTGGAAGGCTTTCCCTTGTCTGGTTAGGCATGTCGTGGTTTGCTCGTGGTCATGTATCTGCGGTTCACGTCGCGGACCAACGCCGACGGCAGGGTGGTGCGTTACGTGGCCCTGGCCCACAACCGGCGGGTGGACGGGCGGACCAAGCCCGACGTGTTGATGAACCTCGGCCGCGTGGACCGCCTCGACGTCGAGGGGCTGCGCCGGCTGGCCGCGTCGATCAACAAGCACTTCGGCGACGTCGACGTGCTCGGCGATGCCGCCGAGGCGGGGCTTGCCGCGGGCACGGCCCCCCTCGAAGTCATCGACGCCCGACCGATCGGGGCGACGTGGCTGCTGGACGGGCTGTGGCGGCGGCTGGACGTCGCCGCGGCGGTGCGCGCCGCAACGGACGGGCGCCGGTTCACCACGAACATGGAACGGGTGCTGTTCGCGCTGGTCGCCAACCGGGCGGTCGCGCCGATGAGCAAGCTGTCGGCCGCCGAGTGGGTCCGCGAGGACGCCCTGATCAGTGGCCTGCCGGCGATGGATGAGGACCACGCGTACCGGGCGATGGACCTGCTCATCGATGCCGACACCGCCGGCCGGGTGCAGGAAGCGGTGTTCTTCGCCGTGGCCAACCTGCTCAACCTTGAGGTGGACCTGCTGTTCTTCGACACCACCAGCACCTACTTCGAACGCGATGGCGAAGACGACGGCGACGACGCGTTCCGCCGGTTCGGGCACTCCAAGGACCACCGCGGTGACCTGCCGCAGATCGTCATCGGCCTGGCGGTGACGAAGGAAGGCATCCCGGTGCGGGTCTGGTGCTGGCCCGGCAACACCAACGACCAGCAGGTCCTCGCCGAGGTCAAAGATGACATGCGCGACTGGCGGCTCGGCCGCGTCATCACCGTGGTCGACCGTGGCTTCTCCTCCGCGGACAACCTGGCCTACCTGCGCCGAGCCGGCGGGCACTACATCGCCGGGATGCGCATGCGCGACGGCAACCCCCTCGTCGACCAGGTCCTGTCCCGCCAAGGCCGCTACCAGCAGGTCCGCGACAACCTGCGCGTCAAGGAAGTCACCGTGCAGGGGCAGGACGCCCGGTTCGTCATCTGCCACAACCCCGAGCAGGCCGAACGTGACAAGCAGCTGCGCGACGACGCCATCGCCCGCATCAACGCCGAGCTCGCCCGGATAGCCGAGCAACGCCGGCGGGACGCCACGCGCCCACCCGGTGACAAGACCCGCAAGCGCAACGAGGCCGCGCACCTACGCGCCGAGTGCGCCCTACGTGACCACCCGAGCCTGGGCCGCTGGCTGATCCAGCAGCCGAACGGACGCCTGAAGGTCAACAACGCCAAGGTCAAGACCGAGTCCCGCCTGGACGGCAAGTACCTCATCGCCACCTCGGACCCGCACATCAGCACCGAGGACGTCGCCCTGGGCTACAAGAACCTCCTGGAAGCCGAACGCGGCTTCCGCGACCTGAAGTCCGACCTGCTGCTCCGCCCGGTCTTCCACCGCCTCGAACACCGCATCCGCGCCCACGTGCTCATCTGCTGGCTCGCCCTGCTCCTGACCCGCGTCGCGGAACGCGCCACCGGCCTTCCCTGGCGAAACATCAACCGGCAACTCGGGCGAATCGCGCAGGTAACCCTCGCCGGTCCCGCCGGCACCGTCGTGCAGACCACCCCACTCAAGCCCGAACAGAAGGCCATCTACCAGGCACTTTCCATCCAGCCACCGCCCCGCGTCACCACATTCGACCCCACATAACCAAGATCAAAGAACATGCCAAGGGCGTGGACACACGACTCTCTCTAGACATGCATCAATCTTCGCTGCTCAACGCCCAGATTCCGATGATCGTTTGACCACAAACTGCGGAACCCGGGGGATCGCGGTACGGAGTTGGCGTACCGGTTCGACCGGGTCGACGGCGATCTGAACGGACTCGGGGTCGACGTGGGGGGCACCGATGGTGAGCTTGAAGGGAGCGAGCTGGCCGCACCGGGCCCGTGCGGCGGCCACGATTGCGTCGACGTCTTCGGGAGCGACGTCTTGGACGAATCCGATGCCTCGCATGGTGAGGTGAAGCCACTGGTTCGGGATGACGTCGAGGTTTGGCAGGCAGGACAGTCGAGGCATCCCTCGCCGCACATCGTGCAGGTCGCATCCGCCCGCCGGGCAGCCGCTGACCGAGAAGCTGGCGATCGCGGCAGCCGTCCGGCGCCGCAGGCGGACGGCCAGGGCGTGCCTGTTGCGGCCGAGAGCATCGAGAATCGAGGTGACCGAGGCGCGGACCGGCCTGGCTCGGCGTCGAGCGCGGCGGCCGTGCTGGCGAATCGCAGGGCCAGGTTCGGCTCGATGTGCGACTAGCATCTCGGCCATGAGCGATCGAGGGGCTGCGGCCAAAGCAAGCGATCCCAGGCTGGATAGCTTGGCCCCCAAGGTTGACAAGGAAGAACACGGCGTCTACGTCACGATCCTCAAGCGGGCCATCGACGAACAGACCGATGTACGCAACATTGCGCTGACCGGCACCTACGGCACCGGCAAAAGCAGCATCCTGCGCACTCTCGCCAAGGCATACCCTAAAAGGGTCATCGAGGTGTCGCTGTCGACCTTGGGTGAGCAGCCCGCGCCCGTCGGAGCCGACGAAGAGGGCAACCCTGCCGCAACGACAAAGACGAATCGCATCCAGAAGGAAATCGTCAAGCAGCTGCTCTACCAGCAGATGCCCGCAGACGCCCCCGAGTCACGGTTCCGGCGCATCAGTCGATTCCCCCGCTGGCGTGAGTTCGGGCTCGCTCTGTTCGTGGGTCTCGTTCTCTTTGTCCTCATGGTGGCGGCTGGGCTCGACCGGCCTGTGATCGCGCTGACCGGGGTCGACCCTGTCGAACGCCCCGGCTGGTCGCGCACTCCGCTTGTATACCTCGCGCTCGCAGCCATCCTTATCGGGGCCGTCTACTTGGTTCGTCTTCTGCTGCACGACAAGCTGAGGATTGAGCAGGTCACGGCGGGCCCTGCCAGCATCACGCTCCCGCCTCGCTCATCTAGCTATTTCGACGAATACCTCGACGAGATTGTCTACCTCTTCGAGACCAACAGCCGCGACATCGTCATTCTGGAGGATCTCGACCGCTTCGACGATCCGCTCATCTTCGAGACACTACGGTCCCTAAACAACCTGCTGAACACCGCGAAACAGCTCAAGGGACGCAGGGTCCGGTTCATCTACGCCCTCCGTGACAGCATCTTCGAAAAGCTAGGGCGAGACGAAAATAACGCGATCACCGACGAAGCCAAGGCGGAACTTGTTCGGGCCAACCGGACCAAATTCTTTGACCTCGTCGTACCCGTCGTGCCGTTTATCACCCACAAGAACGCCCGCGACCACATGCACAGGCTGCTGACAGGCCGCGGGCACTCGATCTCCAAGGAACTCGTTGACCTCGCTGCACGGCACGTCGCCGACATGCGGCTCATCTACAACATCGTCAACGAGTACGAGGTGTTCAAGCACCAGCTCATAGACGTCGCCACACCGGTACCGCAGCTCGACGAGGAACGCCTCCTCGCGATGGTCCTTTTCAAGAACGTCCACATGGCCGACTTCGAAGCGATCCGACTCGGCGAGAGCTCGCTGGACAAGCTGTACGACGTCTGGCGCGCGCTGGTCAGCGCAAACCTCCAGCGGCTCCGCGTGGAGTCGACCAAGCTCCATGAGCGGATCGAACGCGACGAGGCGGCCGAGGAAAGGGCCGGCGAGTTGGCGGCGAGGCTTCAGGCGCGAGTCGACGCGATTGTTCGCGCGTCCTCGCCGCAGGGCTTCACCGTGAGCGATCAGCTACACGTCAGCGGCGAAGTCGTCAGTCCTGCCGAGCTCCGGACTGCGAAGTTTTGGCAGAACCTACTACAGGGTAACGGCTCGATCGTGCTGCATGTTCGCGACGGGTACGGCTACCAACGCCAACTGCTGTTCTCTGCACCAGTGCTAAGTGACCTTCTTGGTACCTCCCTCGATTTGGACGAATGGGCCGCGCGCTCAGCGACCGCCGATAAAGACAGCCTGGAACGCATCGAGCGCGACGTGCATTTCCTCCAACACCACACCTGGGGTGATCTCGTCGACCGTCCGCAGTTTAAGTACAGGACCACGGAAGGCGAGAATGCGCTGACCTTCCGCCAATGGCTCGACCGGCTCCTTCCATCCCAGCTCGCCGTCGACCTCGTAGCACAGAAATACATCACGTCCTACTTCTCGCTCCACGTCTCGTCCTTCTACGGCGAGTTGATCCGGCCTGACGCGATGACCTACCTGATGCGCAACGTCGACCGCGGCACCCCCGACGCCGACTACCCCCTCGACGCCGAAGACATCACCGCAATCCTCCGTGACCGCGGTACCGGCGTTCTCCGCGACCGCAGCATGTACAACGTCTCCATCCTCAACCACCTGCTCCAGGAGGACGCCGATCGCGCAAAGGTGGTCGTGAAACGCCTCGCAGACTGGGGCCCCAAGGAGCGCGCGTTCGTCGATCACTATTTGGGCGCTGGCGCGGCAAAGGCCGCACTTGTAGAGCAGCTCACCCCACTACTGCCGGGCATCTTCACCTACCTTATCGGTGACACAACCCTAGGCCGAGACGAGCGGAGCCAGCTCGTGGACCTCGCACTTACTCATCGTGCTGACGGCACAGAGTACGAGCACTCGGACCAGGTGCGGGTCTTCTTCGAGGCTTCGTACTCGGAGTTCCCGTCGCTGCGGGACGAGCGCCGCGGCGACGCGGCCCGCCGCGCGGTGCAGTTCATCGCTGGCACCGGTGCAGTCATTCCGAGCGTTGTTGGGCTGTCAGAGGCAGCGTGTGCCGCCCTGATCAAGGCATGTGCTTACGCCATCACCGCTCAGAACCTCGAAGTGCTCGCCGGGACTGACAACATCGCACTCGATCGCCTTGCCAAGGCCGATCACAACATCTACGACCATGCGCTTGACAACCTCGACACCTACTTTCAGTCGAACCACGAGTCGCAAGGGACGAGGTGGACCATCGAGTCGTCCGCGATGTTCATCGAGGTGCTACAGGACGTCGCACGGCTCAAGAAGGCCGACTTCGGCAGACTCATAACCGGTGCAAGCCCTGACTGCAGGATCGATAACCTCGGCGACGCTCCCGAGTGTGCCTGGCCCGCGCTCGTAGGCACAGGTCGGATCCCACCCACCTTCGCCAACGTCAGTGCCTACGTGGAGCGGGCAGGTGGCATTGATGAGTGGCTCGCGGCCTTGCTCTCGTCGGCACGCGAGGTGGTGGACGCGAACGGTGATGAACTCGACGCCAGGCGCGACCTCGCGACAACCATCGTGAACGCACGAGAGCAGCTGCAGAACCCGGCTCTGCGGGCGCAGATCGCGGGTTCCCTGCAGCCGGGGGCACTTCAAGCGCAGTCCATTGCCCCCGAGCCCGGCGAGCTGATCGCTCTTCTCATCGAGAGAGAGCTACTCAACGACGACGAGGAAACGTTCGACTCCCGGCTCATGGTCGACTGGGGCACACTCGAGCACGCCATCACTCGATCGAGCAACTACGCCGAACTCGTCGGCCCGCGGACACTGCAAGCTACATACATCGCCGAACTGATGCAGAGTTCGAAGGTCGCCGACGACATCAAGAAGGTAGTCCTTGAGGCAATAGACGAGTTCGCAGACGGAGTACCTAAAGCTGGTTACCAGGCGATGGCCGCGTACGCGCTCCGGTCGGGTATGGGTCTCCGCGCCGACCAGATCGATTCACTATGCCGGGGCGGCGCTCACCAGACGACGGTCGCAGGACTTCTGGCGGCGGCAGGGGAAGAGGTCTCTCTCGACGATCTCCGCCGGATCCTGCGGAACATGGGCGGCGACTACGCCACGATCGCAGACAAGGGCAACCGGCAGGCCCAACTTGCCGACACCCAGGCGCACCGGGCCATCCTCCGTCGCCTTCAGGATGGGAAAATCGTCTCCACGATCAAGGCTGACGATCGCAAGTCGACCCTGCGGGTACACATGAAGCGGTGACGGCAACAGCCGGGCGCATGAGCCTGCGGAGCCGTCGTCATCCGGGCTGCTCAGCCAGCATAATCACGTGGCCATGCGAGCCCCTGCCACACGCGTTGACTTCCAAGGGAGATTCGGCTGATGAAGCGAAATGACGCCGTCCGTCTGGGGTCACTCACAGCAATGCCACCCCCGCCGTGTCGCTGGCCATACCTACGGCCTCAGATTCCGCCGCCGTTGCGTCCCTTACGGCGGCCATGCCGACCAGCAGGTCCGCGCCGCCAAACTGCGGATCGGTCAGCGTCTACCGCCACCAGCAGCGCGCAGCAGGCGGCTGTCTCCTCGCTCGTCATGTCTCTCCGATCGTCGTCATTCGGGAAGGTGCGCCCAGCAGGGAGTCTCCCGGGCCCCTTTCTTCTGGGAGAGCGACGCCTAACGACGATCGCTGCACATGTTCCGAGTATGGCCGGGGCCACCGACACACGAAGCTTCCCGGCCATTTGGTGATGCGTGTGTGTCCGAGCTCCTTATCAGCCCGACTTTCGACATACTGTGGCGTCGGCGGTGGGTGGGACAATCGAACTATGCCTGCTGATCCCGCCGCAGCTATGCCGCCAGAGCCGAAGCCCGTGACGCTTGCGACCGACGTCATCCCTCTCGGTGAGCGCGCTCAGCGGAGCATTCTCGACCACGTGGTCGCCGTCGGCGACGAGGCCGAGACAACCTACCTCGAGGTCAAGAGCAGCCTCGACCTCAACAGCAAGGCCGGCGTGGCGAAGGTGGCCAAGTTCCTGCTGGGAGCGGCCAACCGACGTCCGCGTGAGGCGGCACGGCACTTCCACGGCTACGCGGTGCTGGTCATCGGCGCGCGGAAGGGCAGCACGCCGGGCGTCCCCCGTGGCGTCGAGGCTCACGAGCTGGAGGACCGGCTCCGTCCCTATCTCGGGTCGCAGTTCCCCGCGTTTGAATTCGGGAGGATCGGCGTCGGCGACGATCGTGAGGTATTGTTCGTCATCGCGCAGCCGCCGCAGGATGGTCAGCCGATCTTCCCGTGTCACAAGAGCTTCCAGGGAGATGACGGTCGGGACAGTCTCGAGGACGGTGCGGTCTACGTGCGGGGAACCAGCAACACCCGCCCGGCCCGGGCCGGCGAGCTGCTTGCTCTCGTCGAGCGAGCTCGCGGAGGCGGCAGAGCACCGATCGATCTCGACGTGGAGATCCTCGGCTCCATCGGGCGCGTTGACGGCGTTGACGAGGTGCTGGAGCGCCTGTACGAGTTCGAAGAAGAAGAGTTCAGCAAGCAGCACGAGCCGGAGACGAGCACTTTCGCGTCCACGTCAGCGTTCCTAGCAAGAAGCATCCTCTCAGTGGGGCGGCCGCCGACGGCAGAAGAGCGAGCGGCACGTCTGGACGCGTGGCGGAGTGAGAAGTCCGCCCATATCGCGCATGGGCGAGAGCACTTCCTCGGCGTCGGTCTGCCTGGCGTCGGAATCAGGGTCGTCAGCCGCGACCGGTTCGTCGCGAAGCCCCATCTCATCGTGACCTTTCATGGTTGTGAAGCTTTTGACTACCGCGAGGCTGACGATGCCGACTTCGAGAAGGTGGTCGAGCCCGTCATGCGACGGCACGACCCGTTCGGGACCGGATTCGATCCCGGCGAACTTCGGGTCACGCCGCGCGGGTACCCCGTCGTATGGACCAATCGAGGCGACGACGCCGAGGTCGTGCTCACGCCGGATTCGTTCCGGCCCAACGTGCCATGGATGAGCGACCAGGACGACTACGTGATCCTCGCGCGGGACCCGCAAGCGAGGTTGGTGTCCGTGACGTGGGTCCTGACAGAGGACGGTAACGACGCGGTCACCAGGGGCGAGGTCGAGGTCACCACAGCCGAGCTCATCGACGCCGCCGACCTGTTCAAGACAGCGTTCTTCAAAGACGAATGACGGCCGTTCGCCCGGGCTCGCCATGCAGCTTGGGAAAGCTGTCGGACAACGCGGCTACTCAACGTCGTCGGCTCGAAAACAGCCTCGACGACTCCGCCGCCCACGATGACCTACGCAGCCACCCGGACCCCGATGCGGAAGATCTCGCTGATCTGGCAACTCCGCGAGCTGACCCTGGAGGCTGCCGCACGTCTCGGTAGTTCAGGGCTCAGCGTCGGGATCGACGATCCATGGCTGCTCGGTGGCTGCTCGGACGTCGGGGAACTGATCCGGACGTGAAGGAACTTGCTCGGATTCCGGGTCTCGTCTGAAGGGAACAGCGATCGACGGAACCTAATGTGAAGCCTGGACCTGCTGATATCGGTGGGGACCCGCGCGGACCGGGCGGGACTGAGGCGGACGGTTGACCAGCCCGACCATGCCCATAGACGGGCATCGGTCTACGGATCAGATGCTCTGCTGACGGTGGCCCGGACCCTATCGGTGGTCTAGCGCCTGCGCCTGCTTCACGACGGGTTGCCGTTGGATAGCGTCCCCAGGCTGTGGGGGATCATCGCGCTGTGCGCCGACTGCGAGGCGACGGCCAACCTTTGATCTTGGTGATGTGCGCGGTGTGTGCTCTCCAGCCGGTGTCACCCCGGGTCAACCGGTGCCGGTTCGGGTCAACCGGTACCAAGGTGCATGATCGCCAGCTCGCCCGTGTGATCCACGCGTGGTCATCGGCGGGGCCGATCGGCCGGGGCAATGCAGGCCAACGCGGGCGACTCCCTGCCATCCCGGGTCAGCCCGCAGGTCGCTAGACTGGGCGCTCGCGCCCTCGTAGCTCAGGGGATAGAGCAACGGTTTCCTAAGACGACGCTCTATCTGTACCCATAGGCTAATGACCCGCGGGTTCCTATTCTGTTTTCACGCGAGCGGGTCGCGCACGCACGTTGCTGTGCTCGCTTGCCGAAGATCAGCAGAGCAGACGTAAGTCCTGCTCAGACCATGCTTCGGTCGGTGCGACGCGTCCTTGCCGAGATCTCGCGAAGTTGCCGCGCCGCGTCATTCTACGGTGCCGCGAGAGCCTGGGTCAGCAGCGTGGCGAGTTTCGCTGCGCGTGCCGGGTGGTGGTGACCGACCCAGGTAACTCGTCCGATGAGGTATTGGGCGAAGTCGGGGTGAGCGGTCCGGTTCTGCATGGCGAGGCCGGTGCGGGCGGCGTTGTGGAGGATGGCGCGGAGCCGGTCGTACTCGTCGCGGGGTGTGGCGGGGTGGTGGTTGACGACGAGTCCGGCGAGGAGTTGCCGGTCGGCATGGCCGCGGACGCGGGTCTTACCCGTGTGGACTTGGAAGCCCTCGCCGCGGGCGATGTCGGTGACGGCGGCGATCAGGTCGTGGATGCGTCGGGTGGTGAGGTCTCCGGAGAAGGCGAGGTCGTCGGCGTACCGGGTGTAGGTGGCATCGAAGGCGTGGGCGAGGCCGGTGAGGCGGCGGTCGAGTCGGTAGGCGCACAGGTTGGCCAGCGCGGGTGAGGTCGGCGCCCCTTGGGGAAGGTGGCCGGTGCGCAGCGCGGCGAGCCTCGTCGCTCGGTGCGCCAGGTCGGTGGGTGCGCGGCGGAGGACGGGGTGTGGGGTGCGGGTGGTGCAGAGTCCGGTGAGGGTGTGGGCGACGGGTTCGGGGTAGCCGGCGGTGCGGAACAGGCCGTGGACGCGGGTGGCGGGGATGTGGGTGAAGAAGGCGAGCAGGTCGATCCGGACGACGACCGGCTGTGCGGTGTGGGTGGCGGCGAAGGTGTGTGCGGAGCGTCCGGGTACGAAGCCGTGGGCGGCGGGGTGGACCGGGATGGGGCCGAGGACCTCGGTGAGGAGCCGGCGTTGCAGGGTGCGGAGCCGGGATTTGGGTGCCTCGATCAGCCGGTCGTGGTCGGTCCAGCGGTAGTGGTAGTGGTGCAGCCGGTGGGCGGTGGCGTGTCGGTCGGCGTACCAGTCGAGGTGTTCGATGCTCAGGTCGAGCATCGCGGCCAGGGCGCCGACGTCGTCGATGACCGGGGTGTGCCAGGGACGGCGGACGGTGCGGGTCGGCGTCACGGGCCGCGCGCGGATGACGATCGGCCGCTGGTGCCGGCGGGTGGCGGCGACTGCCGCGCGGAGCGGGTCGAGGGTGCTCAGGAACGTGGCCAGCTCGCGTGGCCGGTCGGTGGGTGGGCGCGGGTAGGCGGCCAGCACTGCCTCGGCGACTGGCCACAGCCATCGCCGTCGGACCCCGAGGACGAGCCCACCCTGGTCGACGAGATCGGCGCGGCGCCAGCCGTCGCCGGCGAGGAACGCGTCGGCGAGCGCGGTGCCGACGGCGTGAATGTTGGTCACGACTGAGCCGGTGGTGGCAGCGTGTCCCGACGATGCCCGGTCGTGCGGGTGCACAGGCTCGCGGAGCGTGCCGACGCACCTGTGGTGTGGTGCCGAGGTGAGTGTCGCGTCCCCGGGGTTGCCCCGGAGAGACCGTGACCGGACCCCACGTGGGGGAACGGCCTGGTCAGCTCGAGACACGCCGCCATGAAGGCAGCGTAGCCGTCGATGCCGTCAACCGGCGGGTGAGCATGCCACCGGCCGCGTCACGGTAGCCATGCGCGCCGCTAGCAGTGCGAGACGGCGTCCGGCGACACCTGCTGCTGGGAGCAGTGGCGACAGACAGCCGGGATGTTGGTCTGATCCCACGCCGTGCCGATGTGGCGCAGCCTGATCTACGGTGTCGGCCAAACCGCCGCCGCGGTGCTTCCCCAGCAGGTGGCCGCCTACGACCTGCCGGCGGTGAACAGCAGCGGATTGGTGACTTCGTGTCGGGCGCTCAGGTCGGCGAGGAAGCCGGCCAGCCACCCGAGCGCGCCCAGTGACCCCTCGGCGAGCGTCAGGCGGAACGTCGCCCAATGCCGCGAGGGCCGTCCCATGGTGACGCCAACCCATCGCGAGCGACCTGGTGTAAAGCAGCGAGTAAGCATCCTGGTCGGTGCCCGGTTCTCGCCACGAGTGCGGCGACAGCTCGCGTCATACAGCGCCGCGAGCATGATGCCCACGGGCGAGCGTTCACCCGGCGCCAACCCGGGACGGGCTTCGCCGCTGTTGTCACTCCGGCGTTGGGCCGTCCGGCAATCCGGCAGGCCACGTCGACCTGCCCGGTCGGACCCGCCGCCGACGTGCGGCGGCCACGAGGTGCATCACTGCAGGTGGAACCTGTTATCGACGGCGAGGGACGCCAGTTGCTGTACGGAGAACGGCAGTGTGGTCAGGCTTGGCTGGTCGTCTCCGATCTTCTCGCCCTGCGCGACGAACACCACCGCGCCGTCCGGGTGTCGGTAGGCGGCCCACTGGTCGAACCGGTCGTCGCGGCCGGGCCGGACCACCACACCCACCTGTGACGCTCCCACGGTGACCACTTCGCATTCGCCTTGCATGCCCCAGAACTGGCGGGCCAGCGCGCACGGTTCCGTGGGGAGCTGATTCCCTGCGGTGTGCACCTCGACGAGCAGGCGTCCCATCCGATCACCCT
Source organism: Micromonospora sp. CNZ280 (assembly GCF_011759515.1). Lineage (NCBI taxonomy): Bacteria > Bacillati > Actinomycetota > Actinomycetes > Micromonosporales > Micromonosporaceae > Micromonospora > Micromonospora sp. CNZ280. The sequence continues at coordinate 566,799 of NZ_JAAOYP010000004.1, read as the reverse complement.
TGGCCAGGGTGGCCGAGGACATGTAACTCCACACGTCGACACCGTTGATTGTGTCTTCGAATTGCGCCTGGTGCGTCCGTAGCGGCATCTGGTCAGGGGGCTGGTTCGCCGGGTTCTCCGGCGCGGTGTATCCGGCCGGCACGACAGAGACGATCTCGTTGAGCAGCCGGATTCCCTGGTCGTGTTTGGCGCCGGCTCGCGCGGTGCGGTCTTCCTGCGGTTGGCCGTCGGGTCCGGTCGGCCATGGCTGGGCGGTGTCCTTGGATGACGGGTGCGGGGCGGCCTGCGGCGGGGGAGCTGCGGGGCTGTAGCCGCTGGTGCCGGGGGTGGCGAGGGTCGCGACGCCGGCGACTGCCAGAACTGCTGCCGCCGATCCGGCGCAGGCCCACAGGGTCCGGCGGCGCATCCGGGCGCGTCGGGCGGTGCTCAGCATGGCGTGCGCACTCAGCGGTGGTGGCGGAGTAGTGCTCGTCATCTCGTCGCGCAGGGCGTCGCGCAGCTTCTCTCCGTTCATCGTCATCCCTTCTCGACCCCGATGTGGGTGGGTGACAGGAGGCCGCGCAGCGTGTCCAGGCCGCGGACGGCCTGGCTCTTCACCGTTCCCGGCGAGCAGTTCAGCACGGTCGCTGTCTCCTCGATCGACAGGTCCTCCCAGTAGCGCAGAACCAGGACGGCTCGCTGGCGGGGCGGCACGGCGGCCAGCGCCTGGAGCATCACCAGCCGGTCCTCCGGCGCGTCAGCCGGTGCCGGTCCCTCGGCGTCGGCGCCGCTGACTCGCTCCCGCCGCCACCAACCCCGCCGCCGTTCGTCGAGGAAAAGCCGGATCAGGATCTGACGTACGTAGGAGTCGAGCACGTCGTGGCGTGAGACTCGGTTCCACACGAGGTAGAGCTTGGTGAACGTGGTCTGGACCAGGTCCTCCGCCCGGTGCCAGTCGCCGCACAACAGATACGCGGTGCCGCGCATCGCGTCGGACCTCGCCGCGAAGTACTCCGCGAACGCCGTGTCGCGATCGCCCATCCAGGCCTCCGATCCCCCGATTCGAGATAGTCACGCTAGGTGCGGCTCCCGGGGTTGCTTCACGAGCCGAAACCCTGGTGGTGCCCTCGCGGGCTCAGGAGAGCCAAGCGGGGCCCATGAGCGCGATGCGACGAGACGAAGGTTGGCCCCGCCTTGCCTCGGACGGGCCGGCCGGGGCAGGAATGGCTTGATCGGCTCGGACACGCCGTCCCGTGTGCAGCTTAGGCAATGAGGTGCCGGGAAGGGCTGTTCTTGAAGCCGTACCGCCGAGTGGTGTCGGGACTTCGCCACGGCGCCCCTGCCCGGAGAACCGTTTCGGACGGTTATGCGTCCTAACCTTGCGTGATGGATGTGGGCGATGAGGAGTTGTTGCGCCTCGTCGGTGAGGGTGACCGCGGGGCGTTCGACGTGCTGTATGCGCGTAACGCGCCGTGGTTGGTGTTGCGTCTGCGCCGCCGGTGCCGGGATCCGGAGTTGGTCCGGGAGGTGTTGCAGGAAACGTTCCTGACGGTGTGGCGGGCCGCGGCCGGCTACCGCGGGGACGGTGCGGCGGTGGGCTGGCTGTGGTCGGTGGCGGCCGGTCGGCTGATCGACGCGCGGCGGCGTGCGTTGGTTCGCCCGCAGGGTGTGGGGGAGCCGGGCGAGGACGTGTTGGCGTGGTCGCCGTCGGCGGAGGACGAGGTCTTGGCGGGCGCGTACGACGCTGAGTTGGAGCGTGCGCTGCACCGTTTGGCTCCGGAGTTGCGGGCGGTGTTGCAGGCGACGGTGCTGGACGGCCTGACGGTGCGGGAGGCTGCGGTGTTGCTGGGTGTGCCGGAGGGCACGGTGAAGACCCGGGCGATGCGGGCGCGCCGCGAGTTGAGGGAGGCCCTGTCGTGACCGGGTTCCACGTCGACGCCAGGGTGCTGGCGGCGTACGCCGAGGGCCGCCTCGCTGACGTTGACGCGTGGTCGGTGGAGGCGCACCTCGACCGCTGTTCGGCCTGCCGGACGAGCATCGCATCGGACGCGTCGACGGCTCTGGTCGTGGAGGCGGTCGCGGTGGCGCTGGGCGGCCGGTTGCCGACGCAGGGGCGGGTGCGGCGGGCGACCGGGTGGCGGCGAATCAGGGTGTTGGTGGGGGCGGGACCTGCGGCGCGGACGGCGTGGTTGCTGTCGGTGGCTGTCACCGGGTTGCTCACCGCGGGGTTGGCGGTTAGCCCGACGGTGGTCCCGCCGTGGCTGCTCCTGCTGATCGCGCCGGCGCTGCCCGCTGTCGGTACGGCTCTGTCGTACGGGCCGCGAACTGATCCACTGCACGAGTTGATCGCGGGGACACCGCAGGGCGGCCTGACGATTGTGCTGTGGCGCACGCTGGCGGTGCTCACGGTGGCCGCACCCGTCGCGGTCCTGGCCGGCGCGGTGACGGACATCGGTCCGCCGGGACTGTGGCTGTTGCCCTGCGTCGGGTTGACCGTGCTGACGTTGGCGCTCGGCTCGTTGATCGAGCCCGCGTACGCCGCGCTCGTGGTGGCGGGGGCGTGGGCGGTGGTGGTGCTGGCGCCGCCGGTCGGCGGTCTGGCGGTCCTGGTGTCGAGCGTCCCGGGATGGCTGGGCGTCACCGCGGTGGCCGCGGTGGTGGTGTATGTGCGTCGGGAACGGGTGGAAAGGCAACCAGCATGACGACGGTGAGCGTCGACGGCCTGCGGGTCAGCTACGGCAAGCGAGTCGTCTTCGACGACCTGGACCTCGAGCTGGGGATGGGGGTGCACGGGTTGCTCGGCCCGAACGGCGCCGGCAAGACCACCCTGATGCGGGTCCTGGCCACGGTGCTGCGCCCCGACCGGGGTGAGGTCCGGCTGCTGGGCCACCACATCGGCGACCCCTCGGCGTTGCGGCAGGCACGCCGACAATTGGGCTACCTGCCCCAGACGTTCGGCTTCTACCCGCGCTTCACCGTCCGGGAGTTCGTCGAGTACTTCGCCTGGCTGAAGGAGATGCCACCGGCGCGGATCCCGCTGGCGGTGGACCGGGCGATCGAGCGGGTCGGCCTGCTGGAGCGCGCCGACGACAGGATGAAGCACCTCTCCGGCGGGATGCTGCGCCGCGCCGGCATCGCCCAGGCCATCGTGAACGACCCTCGGCTGCTGTTGTTGGACGAGCCGACCGCGGGTCTGGACCCGGAGCAGCGGGTGCAGTTCCGGGCGCTGCTGCGGGAGCTGGGCCTGGATGCTGTCGTGCTGGTCAGCACTCACTTGGTGGAGGACGTTGTGGCGGCGTGTACCCGGGTGAACCTGCTCGACGGGGGGCGGCTGGTTTTCACCGGCCTGCCCGATGAGCTGATCGCGGCCGGTGGGGACGGCGACAGCGGCGACTCCCCGATCGAACGGGGCTACACGGCGGTTCTGCGCGGCGCGCGGACGGCACCGCGGTGAGGCGCGCGCTGAGGGTGGAGCTACGCCGCGGCACGGCGCCCTTCGCCGCTGTGGCGATGTTCGGGGCCGGGGTGTGGATGCTGGCCGTGCACCCGGACGACTGGGGTGGCCGGTGGGCGGGCCTGGCGAACTACCTGCGGGTGTCGCTGTTGATCCTGTGCGCTGTCATGATCGCTGCCGGGGCGTGGCAGTCCGGGCGGGAACGGCGGCGCGACATCGACGACCTGATCGCCTCCACCCCGCGCCCGGGCTGGCAGCCGCTGGTGGTGGCCTGGCTCGCCGTGACACTGGCCGGCGCCGCCGGTGTGCTGGTCGCGTTCGCCGGAGCGGCGGTGCTGGTCGCCCGGGTCGCGACCTACGCCGGCGGAGGCTGGTGGTGGACCTTGGCCGTCGGCGTCCTCGCCCTGGCCGCCGCCGGCGCGGTCGGCGTCCTCGTCGGGCGACTGGTCCCGCTGCGGGTGGCGGCGCCGATCGCCGGCTTGGCCACCTACCTGGGCCTGGCCATCGTCGTCTACTGGGACGGCACGCCCGCCGCGTGGCTGTCTCCGGTCTACGGCGGCTGGGCGGTTTACTCGCTCGTCCCCGGCCGGGTCACCGTGTTGCAGGCAGCCTGGCTGGTGGCCCTGACGGTCCTGCTGCTCGCCGCCGCCGCGCGGCAGCGGCGAGCAGCCCTGCTGGCCGGCGGACTCGCCGTCGCCGCCGCCGTGCCGATCACCACCGGGCCGGGCACCCATCGCCTCCCGGCCAACCCGGCCGCGGTAGAGCTGGTGTGCACGAGCAGCGGCCCCCAGGTGTGCCTGTCCCGGATCAACGCCTTCCTGATCGACGACGTCACCGCGGTCGTGCAGCCGATCCTGGCCCGTCTCGACGGGATACCCGGAGCGCCCCGGCGGGCGGTCGACCAGGCCGCACAGCCGGACGGCCAGTCCGTCGAGCAGAACGACGACACGGTCTGGCTGAACCTCGGTTCCCAGTCCACCGCGCTCGGCGGCTTGACCAGCCCCGAACACCTGCGTGCGGACTTCCGGCAGGTGACCCGCGCCAGATGTGAGGACCCCTCCGGGGTCCGCAGAATCGACCAGCGGGTCTACCGGACCGACACCCTGGCCACCGACTGGATGCTCGACGAGGCAGCTACCCCCGACGATGTATCCCTCACCAGGCTCCGCGCACTACCGGAGCCGGCGCAGCGTGCCTGGTTCGCCACCTACCTCGACGCGGCCGACCGATGCGACGCCCAAGCCCTGATCCGGCTCGGCCAGCAACCGTGACCCGGCGGCTTCTCACGCTGCACCTGCGCTCCCGGGGCGCGTCAACCTTCGTGGCTGGTGTCGGCGTCATCACGCTGCTGGCCTGGGCCGCCGGAACCTGGCTCGCCGGCAGGCCCTACTTCGACGGACCCGCCGCCCGCGTCCCCGTGGTCGCACTCGCACCGCTGCTGGCCGCCCTACTGCTGGGGCCCACCCTCGCCGGCGCTGACGAGGACCTCGAACGCAGCACGCCCCTGCCGTGGCGGGTCTGGCGAGCCGGTCACCTTCTCGTCGCCGCTCTCGTCACCGCCATGGCGCTCAGCCTGGCCGGGCTGCGGGAGTCCGACACGTTCGGCGCCCATGCACTGGTGCGCAACGCTCTCGGTTGTATCGGACTGGTCGCCAGCGGCGCAGTGCTGCTCGGCGCGCGGCTGGCGTGGCTGCCCGCCTTCGTCTACGTGTGCGCCGTCTACGCCGCCGCTCCACGCCATACCGGTGCGGTCGTCGCGGCTTGGGCCTGGCCGATCCAGCCCTCCACCACGACAGCATCCTGGCTCACCGCCGTCACGATCTTCGCCGTCGGTGCGGCGGGATACGTTCACGGCGGGTCCCGCGCGCCGGCTGGGCGCCGCTTTCGTTCGAGAGGTGCGCCGGTGACCTGCAACAGAGTCGGCGTGAGCGGCCATAGTGTGGTGTGAGGCATCAGGTACGGCCGTCGGACGAGGAGCTGTGGTCCTCGATCGCCGCCGGTGAAGAGTCGGCGTTCGGTCGGCTCTTCGACCGGTACTCCCGCCCGGTCTACAACCACGCGTTCCGGCAGACCGGCTCGTGGGCGACGGCCGAGGACGTCACCCAGGCGACGTTCCTCGTCGCGTGGCGCCGCCGCCACGACGCCCGGCTGGTGGACGGCTCGGCGCTGCCGTGGCTGCTGGTCGTCGCCACCAACGCGGTCCGCTCCGAGTGGCGGTCGGCGCGCCGGTGGCTGGCGCTGATACGGCGTCTACCGGCGGAGCGGTACGCCGATGGTGACCTCGCAGACGAGGTTTCCGCGCGGCTCGACGACGAGCGGCGGATGGCCGAGGTCCTCTCGGTTCTCCGCCGGTTGTCACCGGCCGAGCGGGAGGCGGTGGCCTTGTGCCTGTGGTCCGGCGTGTCGTACCCGGACGCGGCAGCCGTGCTGGGAATCAGTGAGGTGGCGGTGCGGTCCAGGGTCAGTCGCGCGCGCAGCCGCCTGGCTCGCCTGGTGCCCGAGGAGATCCAGGAGGGGAAGCGGTGAACGACATTCTCGACCTACCTGCCGAGCGGGACCTGCCGCCGGGGACGGCGCGCGCGATGCGGGCCCGGATCCTCGGCTTCGTGAGGCCGCGCCCAGCTCGTACCCCACGACTGCGCATCGCCGTGGCCGGGGCGGTGCTGCTGGCTGTGGCGTCCGGTGCCGCGGCGGTGGTGTGGGAGCGGCCGGACCGATCGACCGTGCAGGTGTTGGCCATGGGGGCCGGGGAGCTGTCGCCGACGCTGCAGGACGCGGCCGAGCGGTGCCTTCGGTGGAACTCCCCGCAACGGCAGGCCCGGCAGGACCCGAGCGAGCAACCCGTCCCGGTGTCCCTGGCCGATTTGGCGGTGGCCATCGAGCGGGGTGACCGCGCGCTGGTGTTGTTCATGAACGACGTCGGCTACGCCACCTGCGACGCCGAGTCGCCTCGAATGGCTCGGGAGTCCGGCGGGGGCGCCACCGAGCCCTGGCCGCACGGTGAGTGGCTGCCCGGGCCGGTGCAGCGGCTGCTGCTGACCTCCACCGAGTTCGACGGTGGGGACGTCAGCGTCAGCGGCCGGGTCAGCGTGCGTGTCCACCGGCTCGTGCTCGACCACGGTGACGGCCACATCACGGCAGCCCGGCTCTCCGGGGGCGCGTTCGGCCTGATGACCAGCGGCGCCAGACTCAAGGCCGGCAACGCCCCTGAACTGGTCAGTTACGACGCCAAGGGGGCGGAGATCGACAGGCGTCCGCTGTTTCAGGCCGAAGACCAGCTGGAGCACTGCTACGCGGGTCCGGACGGGAAGCGGATCTACGGCAAGCCAACCAGTGGCTGCCGGCCGGCCGAGAAGTGGCGAGGGTAGCCACCGTTGGAGGCTGACTGCGGCTTCGGCGTTGGTCGTCACTCGCGGGTCAGCCCTGGTGGCAGCGCGTCCTCGTCGGCTCGGACCTGGCGGGCGTTGGCCAGGGGGTCGCGTTCGAGGGTGTGGATCAGTGGTGCCGGGCCGCCGACGCAGGTCCAGGTGTCGTCCCAGAGCGCGGAGACCAGCCACGATCGGTCGGCGGGGAAGAACAGGTCGGGTAGCGCGCCGTGCGGGTGGCGTATGTGACCACCGGTGCGCCAGGTGAGGGCTTGCTCGGGGCCGGCCTCGACCAGCACGTACGGCCAGTTCCAGTAGAGGAACACCCTCGGGGCGTGGGGGAAGACGACGTCGTGGGCGCCGGTGTCGAGGTAGGCCAGCCACCAGGGCTGATCGGGGGTGTGCGTGGTGAGGTCCTCGACCAGGGCGTGCTCGTAGGCGGCGGCGGTGACGTCGTCGGCCTGGTACGTGGTGGCGTAGGCGTCGAAGACCAGCGGGATGGCGGTGGTGATCGAGACACCGGCAGTGGTGTGACCAGCGATCCAACTCACGTCGGCGGCGGCACCGATGCGCCAACTCCGCCCGTCCTTGCTGACCTGCACACCGCTATTCAAGCCGCTGCAGCGACGGTTGGCGTGGGAATCAGGCCGGTCGCGGAGCGGCGGCCCCGCGCCCCCGTTATGGGCAGTCACGCCGTACGCCTTCCCCGCGCTCGATGGAGCGCTGATGCTCCCCGGGTTCCCGCACATGGTGTCCGGGCGCTTACCAGCGACGGCGGCAGGCTAGTGTCCCGAGTCGTTGATCCGTTACCAAAGTTGGTTAGGCTGTGGGTATGCCGCGAACGGGTCGCCCGAAAGCCGAGCTTGTGTTGTCCGATGTGGAACGTGAGACGTTGCTGTCGTGGTCGCGTAGGGCGAAAACGGCGCAGGCGTTGGCGTTGCGGGCGCGGATTGTGTTGGCGTGTGCGGAGGGTACGACGAACAAGGACGTCGCCGCGGCGTTGGGGGTGTGGCCGCAGACGGTGAACAAGTGGCGGGCCAGGTTTGTTCGTGACCGGCTGGAGGGCCTGTCGGACGAGTCGCGCCCGGGCGCGACTCGGAAGATCACCGATGAGCAGGTCGAGGCGGTGATCGTGAAGACACTCGAAGAGGCGCCGACCAACAACGACACGCACTGGTCGACACGGTCGATGGCCAAGGCCGTCGGGTTGAACCAGACCGCGGTCTCTCGGATCTGGCGGGCGTTCGGCCTCAAGCCGCATCTGGTGGACACGTGGAAACTGTCCAAGGACCCGCAGTTCATCGAGAAGGTCCGCGACGTGGTCGGGTTGTATCTCGACCCGCCCGACAAGGCCATGGTCCTCGCGGTCGACGAGAAATCCCAGATGCAGGCGTTGGACCGCAGCGCGCCGACGCTGCCGATGATGCCGGGTGTGCCTGGGCGGCAGACCCACGACTACATCCGGTACGGCACCACCAGCCTGTTCGCGGCGCTGGACGTGGCCACCGGCAAGGTGATCGGCCAGCACCAGCGCCGCCACCGGCATCAGGAGTTCCTGCGGTTCCTCAAGACCATCGACGCGAACACTCCGCCCGAGTTGGATCTCCATCTGATCTGCGACAACTACGCCACCCACAAGACCCCGGCGATCAGGACCTGGCTGGCCGCGCATCCCCGCTTCCACCTGCATTTCACCCCGACCTCGGGCAGCTGGCTCAACCTGGTCGAGCGCTGGTTCGCCGAACTGACCCGCCGCAAACTACGCCGCAGCAGCCACCGCAGCGTCAAGGACCTCGAAACTGACGTCAACGCCTGGATCGCCGCATGGAACGAAGACCCCAAGCCCTTCGTATGGGTCAAGACCGCCGACGAGATCCTGGACAACCTCGCCAACTACTGCACCAGAATTAATCAACTCTCCAACGACTCAGGACACTAGGGCTGCCGTGCCCGGGGGCCGGGGTGGGGATGGCTGTGCGTGTTCGGCCGTGCCTGTGGCTGAGCTTCGAGGTGCCACTCATTCCCGCCGCGCGAGCGGGTTGGTTGAACGGGCACGGCCCTGGTGGCCGTAGACCCTGATGCCCGGAGGCGGTGGGTATGGCTGCGTGTGTTTCGCCGAGATCGTTTGGCTGACGGTAGGAGATGCCACCCGCCGCTTCGTCGTCTGTGAGATTCGGTCGACCGCTGATGGAGACCCGCGACCCGCGTTCGCATCGCTAGAAGGTGCCGGCAAACCCGAACCCGCAGACGAAGGCCATCCGAGAGACGATCAAGTAGAGGGGAGCGCGATCGTGGCGAAGCTGTGGATCGGCGTGGACATCGGCAAGACCCACCACCATGTCGCCGCCGTTGACGGTGACGGCCGGCTGGTCTACTCCCGCCGGGTCGCCAACGACGAAACCGCCCTGCTCACCGTCATGGCTGAGGTGTCGACGCACGGCCGGCCGGTCTGCTGGGCGGTCGACGTCACCACCGGCCTGTCCGCGTTGCTGCTGACCCTGCTATGGCGGCGGCAGGTCCAGGTCCGGTACGTCTCCGGCACCGTCGCGTTCCACATGGCCGCCGCGTTCGCCGGGGAGAACAAGAACGATGCCCGCGATGCGGTGGTGATCGCCCAGACCATCCGCATGCGCCCCGACATCCCCGTCCTGGAGCCGTCCGACCGGCTCCTCGCCGAACTGACTGTGCTGACCAGTTACCGCGCTGACCTCGTCGGGCAGCGCGTCGCCACCCTGTTCCGGTTGCAGGAGTTGCTCACCGGGATCAGCCCCGCCCTGGAGCGGGCCGTGGACCTCAACCGGAAAGGCCCGATGATGGTCCTCGCCTGCTGGCAGACCCCGGCGGCGATCCGGCACGCCGGCGTCGACCGGATCACCGCCCTGCTCCGCTGCGGCCACGTCAAGAACGCCGTCCACGTCGCCGAGGCGCTGGTCGCCGCCGCCCGGCAGCAGACCGCCACCCTGCCCGGCCAACGCGCCGCCGCTGTGGTGGTCGGGCAGATGACCACCGAGATCCTCGCCCTCGACCAACGCATCGCCGCCGTCGACGGCCTCATCGCCGAACACCTCGACCAGCACCCACTCACGCCGATCGTCAGCAGCCTGCCCGGCATGGGACCCCTACTCACCGCCGAACTGCTCGTCCACACCGCCGGCATGACCGAATACGACAACGCCGCGAAACTGGCCGCCCACGCCGGCCTGGCACCTGTCTCCCGCGACTCCGGAACGGTCTCCGGAAATCATCGCCAGCCTCGCCGCTATCACCGACGGCTGCGGCACATTCTGTGGATGGCCGCGTTTACCGCCGCCCGGGAATGCCCTGCCTCCCGCGCGTACTACGAGAAGAAACGCGGCGAAGGCAAAAACCACCGGCAAGCCATCCTCGCCCTCGCCCGACGACGCGTCGACGTCCTCTGGGCTCTTGTCCGTGACGGCAAGACCTTCACCCGACCGGCACCGGCGATCCGCGCCGCAGCCTGAACCAGCACGCTCCCCGCCGACGCGCCCCCGGTCCCGCCGGCCACTCGACCCTGCCCACCAAGATCAACCAGAGTCGCATGGAGACTCCTAAGACGACGCTCCGCGCGTAGCCGCAAGCGGGTGACCTGCGGCTTTTCCTTTTTCTTCCTCCGGTGGCCGGTCGCACAGCGGCGGTGCTGTGGTCGCCTGCTGAAGATCAGCTAGGCGCAGCAAGCGCCGTGGAGCGACGTCTGCCTGCCCGTCTGAGAACGATGCGCACATCGTGGCCCTCCTCAGCGACCGCAGCGGCCTAACAGCTCGGGTTGTCGAGGTGCGGGTGGCTGTTGCAGCTCCCGGGCGAAGGCGGTGCCGCCGTCGCAGACATGGACGATGGGCCCAGGTTCGGGAAGTTCCATGGCGGTGAACGTGGGATGGGCGGGGTGAGCAGCGACCCATTGGTAGGCGTGAGCGAGGAGCCGGGAGTTCACGTCGTTCGCGAGGGCGACGGCCGCTTCACCGCGCAGGCGGCGGTGGGGCGCCACGTCGGCGACGCCGTGCGGGCCGATGACGAGCAACGCTCGTGGTGTGAGCGGCAGGGCTGCCTCGTGCGCTTGGCCCACGCCGGGTCGGCTGGGGTATACGTGGACCGTGTCGGCGTTGCGGGCGCGGCTTCTGCTGGGCTTACGCGCGTCCTTCTTCCTGCGCCGCTGGGGCTTCGCGCAGCTCGGCAGGTGCTGGACGTGGCTGACGTCCCCGCGGGTACGCAGGATCACCGGCTCGTCACAGGTGATGAATAGCGGTTGGTCGATCGTGACGAGCGTCGCCGGGCGGCCGAAGAACGCCTGCGCGACTTTGGGAGCGTTCTTGGTGAGGTAGTCGAGGTGCAGGTTCGGGTCCGGAACCACTCGTACCTCGGTGATCCCGCGGATGTCCGGTCGCGACGAGCGGATGATGTAGTCGCCCATCAACTCGACCTCGCGACGGTGTCGGGGCGTGCGCAGCAGTTGGAAGCCGATGAAGATGCTCAGGTGCAGTGATTCCTCTGGCGTGAGCGGTCGCGGTGTCTGGAAGGGGTCGAGGATGCGGTCGATGACAGCGGTTGCCCCGTCCTCGATCACGCCGAGGATCCGTTCGAGCCGTCCGTCTCGCTCACCGTCGAGGTTGATGAAGGTGTAGAAGTCGCGGATCGCGCCAACGTCCTTGGTGTTGCGGAGGCTCGCCCGTCCCGTGACCCGGTCGCGGACGCGGATTTGGCCTGACGCGGAGAAGCGTTCGAGATAGCGGCGCGGGACGGTGTGGTGCCGGCTGCCGACCATCGGCACCGGCGAAGTCGTGTCCCACCAGTGCTGGATCTCGTCGAGGATGCTTGGATCCGAGTCGATCATGTCGTCGACCCAGCACCGCCACGGCTCGTCATCCCACCCGTTCTCGCCGACCATCCCGCCTTCTCACCGCACGTCCCGCCGCGACGCTTTGGCCGCTATCCCGATGGTCTACCTCGCGTCCGACATTGTCGAACCCGTTCATCCCCAGCGCGACTTGTCGCTGCTGACAGGAGCGCCTTGCGTTGGTATCCGCCTGCCACGGTCCGCGGAGCGGTCTCGACACGGCCGCCAGACACGCGGGGCGTCAGTTCAGGACGTCGGCGTCAAGCCCGTGACGAACGTGATTTCGTCCAAGCCCCGAGGATCGGTGCTGCCGCGGTCGGTCAACTCCTGCAGGATTAGGGTCCGCAGGACGGCGCGCAGCTGGGCGGCGCTCAGGCGTGGACTTTCGCCAGCGGGTCGGTCCGTAGCCACGACGGTCGCGAACACGTCACCGGCGAACGAGATAGCCCGCTTGCCCGCGTGCAAGAACTGGGACCGGAGCCGGCTCAGGGCCCGGCTCACCTCGGCAGCCCCCTGCCCGAGCGGCCCCTAGGGTCACGAGCTCGTCAGGTGGCACCTGGATCAGGTCGTTCGACAGCATCAGGCTGGTGGCCTGCTGACGGGGCTGCCCGCTGACCCGGCCGCCGACACAAGCCCTTGGTACTGACCCCCGACGCCGATGGCCACCTGGTCGCCGTCGATATCCCCCAGACCGCCGATGAGACACAGCAGTCCGGCGATCTGATCAGGCAGGGCGTGGGCTACCAGGACGCGCCGCCGCAGTAATCGGCACAGCCCCCGTTGATGTCGGCCTCAGGTTCCGGCAGGGTTCAAACGTGACGTATGCAGCACGCGGGGCGATAGGTGGGGCAGCGAGTGAGATCGGCAGTGCTCATCGCGCTGGCGCTGCGGCGCTACTCGTGGTCTATGGCCTGTTGGAGCGGGAGGCTGAAGGGCTGCTCCCATCCCGCGGCGGGCCCCCAGTGCTGGTTCGGATGGAGACCGACGATCCGACTGACGACATTCTCTGCGAGTGCGCATCCGGCCGGAGGGCATGGGTGCAGGCGAAGCATGAAGTGACCGTAGGGACCGCCGGCGCGGGCCTAAGGCGTGTTTCATAAGCCGGTCAGAGCCACTCGGTGATGATGGTGATGGTCAGGACGGCTTGAAAGCGGACGGCGAGTTTGTCGTAGCGAGTGGCGACGCCGCGGTGGCGTTTGAGCCTGTTGATGCCGTTCTCGACGGCGTGTCGTAGCCGGTAGAGATCCTTGTCGAACGCGGGTGGGCGGCCACCGTTGGAGCCTTTGGCCTTGCGGTGGGCGTCCTGGTCTTTCTTGCTGGGGATGCAGGCCTTGATCCCGCGTGAGCGCAGGTATCTGCGGTTGCCGCGGCTGGTGTAGGCCTTGTCGGCCAGGACCAGGTCGGGGCAGGTGCGGGGCCGGCCGACACCGAGGCGGGTCACGCGGATGCGGCGCAGGACGGGGATGAACTGCGGGCTGTCTCCACGGTGCCCGGCGGTCACGGTCAGGGAGAGGACCTTCTGTCCCTGCTCGCAGGCCAGATGAGTTTTGGTGGTCAGCCCGCCGCGGGACCGGCCCAGCGCGTGGTCGGCGGGTTCGTCGTGCACACCGCCGGGTGTTTCCTTCTGCAGATGGCCGTCGGTGCGGGCGCCGGCGGCGTGCTGGTGGGCGCGGCTGGTCATCGAGTCCACGCTCACCGTCCAGGCGATCCGGTCCTGCGCGTCGCCGGCCGCCTGCAACGCGGACAGGATCTTGTCCCAGGTTCCGTCACGCTGCCAGCGGCGGAACAGGCCGTAGATCGTCTGCCAGGGCGCGTACTCGGCCGGGACGTCCCGCCATGGAGCACCGATCCGGATCCGCCACCGGATCCCGTCGATGAGCTGCCGTTTCTCCCACTTCGGCGGACGACCTGTCGCCGGCGCGGCAGGCAACAGCGGAGCCAGAACAGCCCACTGCCTGTCGGTCAGGTCATGCCGCCTCGTCACCGCTACGCTGGGCACGAGGTCTCCGGTATGAAGTTCTTGCTTGGTCGCAGAACCAAATACCGGAGACCTCTTCAGTTATCGACCACCGCCACGCCGTGACTTCGTACGGATCCCTCGACTTACGAAACACGCCTTAGCACCGATACTCGTTCAGTGGGCCGGAATGATCCGGCGGGGATCGGTGCAACATGGTGATGGCCTGGTGTTGGCCGTGGCTCGGCTACCCGGTCCGCTGGAGGTGCTGCGATCGGCCCTCAATCGGCGGAGGGATCCGCACAGCGGCGCTTTGACGGCAAAACAGCAGAAGGCCTTACAGGTCCTCACGGCGCAGCTCGTGCGGGTAGCGCCCGATCTGGACGGGGACGCGAAAAGGCAGCTTCTGGACGCCGCTGTCATTTGGCATGTGGGCGCCGGTGACGCCGAGAACGCCAAGATCGGAAAACCGGTGCACGGTCGGGACGCGCAGTTGGGCGTAGCCTTGCTCGGCGCTGTCCTTGGCGACGCCAAGGTGGCCCCGCAGGCTATGGCTGTCAATCCCCTGGAATCGTGGAGGGTTGCGTTATGCGGCCTGGTTCTCCAGGGCACGGATGGTTGATCGTTCGTAGTCGATGGGTGATCGCCAGTCGCAGACGGAGTGCCGGCGGCGCCGGTTGTAGAAGTCCGTGATCCAGGTGGCGATCTTCAGGCGGGCTTCGGTGCGGGTGCGGAACTGGCGGCGGTGGACGTACTCGACCTTGATGGTGGAGAAGGTGGCCTCGGCGACGGCGTTGTCGAAGCATGATCCGACCCGGCCCATCGATTGGCGCACCTTCCAGCGGGCGCACGCCCGGGCGAACTCGGCCGAGGTGTACTCGGCGCCCCTGTCGCTGTGGAAGATCACCCCGGCGACGTCACCGCCGCGGGTGACGGCGGCCATGTTCAACGCAGCGGCGACCAGGGCGGCGTCGTGGCGCTCACCCATGGCGTAGCCGAGGATGCGCCGGGAGTACAGGTCGATGACGGTGGCGAGGTAGAGCTTGCCCTCGCCGGTGACGATCTCGGTCATGTCGCCGCACCAGGCGACGTCCGGCGCCGGCGCGGTGAACACTCGTTTGACCAGGTCCGGGGCGGCCGGACGCTTCCCTTGGCGGGTCAGGCCACGGCGGCGGCGTTTCGCCCGGGCGGCCAGCCCGAGCTCGGCCATGAGCTGCGCGATCGTGTTGTCGGAGACCTGCCAGCCTTGGTCGCGAAGCTCGATCCCGATCCGCGGGCTGCCGTAGGTGCCGCCCGAGTCGTCGAAGACCTTCCTGACCGCGGCCGCGAGCCGGGCACGTCGGTCATCACGAGGGGTCGGCGGCCGGTCGCGCCACTTGTAGAACCACGACTCGGACACTCCCAACGCCCGGCAGGCCACCGCGTGCGGCACGTCATGCTCGGTCCTCTGGGAAGCGATGAAGGCGGCCACGGTCACCTGCCCGTCGCTTCCTTGACCCAGAGGACCACGGATCGCTTGAGAACATCACGCTCCATCGCCAGCTCGGCGTTCTCCCGCCGCAACCTGGCCAGCTCCGCGCGCTCGTCCTCCGACAGCGCACCCGCGCCGCCGGCCTCGCCACGCTCCTCGCGATCCTTCTTCACCCAGTTCGCCAGGGTGCCATCGTTGATGCCCAGGTCACGCGCGACCTGAGCGATCGACTTCCCGGTCTCCCGCACAATGCGCACCGCGCCCGCGCGGAACTCCGGATCGAACCGGCGTCTCGTCTCAGCCATGAACCTCTATCCCTCAAGTTCTGGCCTCCACGTTACGAGGGGAAGGGCAGGCTGAGCCTCGATCCACCGACGCGGTTGGGTGCGATCACGGGTTGATCATTCCTGGATGGGGTGAGTCGGCGGGTGTGTGGTAGCCGCCGATCGGGTGGTCGGCTTGCTCCGGTTGCGATTGTGCGGTGTATAGGGATTGTGGCCTGTGGTCGGGCCGCCCGGTTCTGCTGGGGGGTGTGGTCAGCCGGGTGTGGTCTGGACGGCGGTGAACAGGTTGTCGAACGCGGCTTGCCAGGGCCAGTGGTCGGGTAGGTGCAGGTGGATGGTGCGGGCTCGGTGCGCGAGGCGGGCTGCGACGTTGATGATCCGGGTGCGGATCGTGGCGGGCCGGGCGGTGGCGTAGGCGCCCGCGGCGAGGTGGCCGCTGGCGCGGGTGAGGTTGTGGGCGATCGCGGCGCAGGTCAGCCAGGCGTCGTTGGCGCTGAACCGGCCCGAGGGCAGGTGGGCGAGTGGGCCGGCGATCAGGTCGGCGTTGATTTGTTCGATGATGGCGTGGCCGCGGTGCTGGGCTTCGGCCTGTACGAGGGTGAACGGGCTGTCGGTGAACACGGCGTGATACCGGTAGGTCGGTAGCAGTTCGTCTTGGCCGGGGATCTGTTGCGGGTCGTCGCGGCGGATGCGGCGCACGATCAGCCGGGCGGTCACCGCATGCCGGGTGCCGGCGAACGCGGTGTATGTGGTTTCGGCGATCTGCGCGTCGGAGATCCACCGTTGCTCGTCTTCGTCCCAGACGGCCTGCGGGTACTTGATGTCGACCCACTGGTCGCTGGCGATGCTGTCGCACGCGGCGCGGATCTTCGCGTCGATCCGGGTGGTGACCGAGAACCTGACACCACGACGCCGGCAGCAGTTGATCACGGTCTTGGCGTAGAACGCCGAGTCCTCCCGCACCACGATCTCACCGGTGGCGCCGCACGATCGGGCAGTGGTGATCGCTTCGGCGATCATCCTCGCCGCGCCGCGGGCGGAGCCGGCGTTACCCGAGCGCAGCCGGGTGGCGGCGATCACCGGCGCCGACAGCGGTGTGGACAGCGTGGCGACCAGAGGGTTGTAGCCGCGCAGGTAGACGTTGTAGCCGCCGACCTTGGCGTGGCCGAAGCCGATGCCCTGCTTCTGCTTGCCGTACACCCGCCGCAACATCGAGTCGATATCCACAAAGGTCAGCACGTCGGCGCCGGCCAAGATCGGTGCCCGGCCGGCCAGGCCGATCAGGGTGTCACGGGCGGCGGCCTGCAGCTGCCGCACGTGCCCGTGGGTGATCGTGCGCAGGAACGATCCCAGCGTCGACGGCGCGTACACACTCGTAAACAACGACCGCATCCCGCCGTGTCGGGCCACATCAAGGTCGTCGATACTGTCCGCGCCCGCGAGCATCCCGGCCACGATCGTGGCGACCTTCCCGGCAGGGTTGGCGCCCTTGTCCGTCGGCAGCCGCACCCGGTCAACGACCGCGTCGTGCAGACCGGCCTGCTCGGCCAGGCGCATCACCGGAACAAGGCCGGCACACGACACCAGATTCGGATCATCGAACGAGACGCGCGTCACCGGCACGTCATGACGTAATCTCACCTGCGAGGTGCCCTCTCGAGCGAAGCGATAGAAGCGTGAGAACTCCTATCCTTCCAGCTCAGAGGGCACTCTCTATCTCCGGGATCCCGCCGATCCGACATTCATCGGTGGATCGAGGCTCAGTGTTCAGCGGGGCGCAACCAAGAACAACTGCGTGGTTGCAGTACTCACCCGTGAGCTCGCCGAATGCGGACAACCTGTTCGGGCATGCGGACAAGTTCTTCTGTCCGCATGCGCCTCCTGGCTCTCTGTAACTAAGTCTGCGTCAATCGACGTGCGGCTGCTGCCGTTAGTCGGCCGCCCGATCCTGCATTAGGAGAATCCGTGCCTGCCTCACCTCAGTTACGACCTACTTCAGCAGTACCCCTGCACCGCATGTGGCTGACGGTCGGTGACGGCCTCCAAGTACAGCGGGTTCACCTGCATCTCTCCGAGTGGCGAGAGGCGATTGCATCGAACACTCCTCTGCCGGACGTCCAGGGTGTTGGACTCGCAGCGGCGTTGGCAGCCGTTGAGTTCACACACCTTGCGTCTGTGTCCAGTCACATCGACGACGCCGGACTTCGTCCGTGGCTGGACCTTCCAGCGCGCTATGCGTTTCCAGTAGGTCCGACGAACGTGCTCAGACCTGCGGCAATGGCTCGGGCCAACGAGCTGATCATGGATGGGGTCGACCAGGTGGTGGCTGCCGATCTAGCGGCTGTTTGTGGCGCGGCGGCCTGGTGGGTCGGGTTCTTCGCGATCATCCGCCATCGCGGTGTGCATCACCGCAGTTTGCAACCCAGCACTGCATCAATAGCGCGGATGGTGCTGGAGGAGGCAGCCGGCATTGTCGCGCTTGGTATGGCGATCCGCGTGTTGGAGGAACACCTGCGAGCAGGCGGAGTCGCTGAGGCCGGCTTGCGGATGGCGTACTGCCGTGCGTTGGCGGCGAGCGTCGTGGTCGAGCGACGGATGCCGGCGTTGTTGGAGGAACTCGGCGAGCTGCGCTTGGTCGATCTGGTGTCAATGGCGGTGCCGTGGCGGGGTCGGTTCACGAAGTACGCCGGTGGTACCGGCGCGGGGCAGGTGGAGTGATGCAGCGGTTTCCGTTCATCGTGATCGAGGGCCTGGACGGCACGGGGAAGACCACGGTGCGCAAGGGCCTGTTCCGGCTCTGGGAAGGCCTCTACGAGGTGACACCCCTGTGCGTCCTGACCAGCAACTTCCTGGCCGCTGATGCGGCCGCCGACATCGTGGAGGGTAAGTACCAGCCGTCGGCGGACAACCGTGACCGGTACCTGCAGGCGCTGGTGGCCGACAAGGCGGCGACGCTGGCGCGGCTGGTGCGGCCGGCGTTGCCCAACCGCCCGGTGATCAGCGACCGCTGGCTGGTGAGCGAGCTGGCGTTCTTCGCCGTCAAGCACGACATGAAGCCGGGGGAAACCTACGAGCGGCTCGCCGCCGGCATCACCCAGCCGGTTGATCTGACGCTGGTGCTCGATCTGGACCCGCGCGACTCGCTGCAGCGGGCGCACGGCCGGCAGGGCGACGCGGTCCGGGCGGACTGGGACGTGTTGGACGTGCAGGCCCGAGTGCGTCAGGTCTACACCGAGATCGTGAGCGAGCCGGCCGCCTATCCGCTGTTGGGCGAAGTGGCACACATCGACGCCAGCGCGAGCCCCGGCGGCGTGTTGGACCAGGTCTGGCAGGCCCTCATTGCGCATGACCTCGTGCCGCCATTCGATCCCACGACGGAGGCGGTGGCCGGTGACCGCTGACATTTTGCGCCGGGCACTGATGGCGGGTACCGGCGCCCCGGTCCGGGCGGTCGGCGCAGTCAACGCCCTTGCCGCCACCGCCGCCGCCGGTGCCGGCTTCGACGCACTGTGGGTCAGCAGCCTGGAGGTCTCCGCCGCCGCCGGCCTCGCCGACGCGAACGTGCTCGGGGTGCGTGACCTGTGCGACGTGGTGCTCGCCGTCGGGCGCACCGCCCACCTGCCCGTGGTGGTCGACGTCGACAACGCCGGCGGGTCCGCGAACTCCGCCCGCCGCTGCGCTTTGGACCTGGCCCGCGCGGGTGCTGCCGCGCTGTGCCTGGAGGACAGCGCCTATCCGAAGTGCAACAGCTTCAGCACCCACCGCACGCAGGGCCTGGCTGACGTCGATGTCGTCGCGGACCAGCTGCGAGAGATACGCCGGGCCAGCGACGAACTGGTGCTCATCGCCCGCACGGAGGCGCTGATCGCCGGCGCACCCTTCTCCCACGCCCTGGACCGGGCCCGGTACTACGCCGCGAACGGCGCGGACGCGGTACTGATCCACTCCCGTGACGTCTCAGGAGACGAGGCGCTGCGCACGGCGCGGGAATGGAGCGCACCGACCCCGCTGGTGACCGTGCCGACCGCCTTTGCCCACCTCGGATGGCAAGAGCTGGGCCGGGCCGGGTTCGCCATGTGCATCTACGCCAACCAGCTCAGCCGCGCCGCTTTGGCGGGCATGCGCGCCGTCGCCGCGGAGCTGGCTGGCACCGGCTCGCCGGGCACGGTGCCGCTGGCCACCGTGGGCGAGCTGCTGGCGATCGGCGATCCCTACGCCCGCGTCTGAGCCCTGCGTCCGACCCCTCGACCAGGAGATCCCACATGCCCCCATTGCCGCGGATCAGCGTGTCGGTGAAGGCCGCCGTCATGCGCGCAAATTACGTCTTGCTCTTGCCTGCGTTCCGCAGCTCAGCGTCGATATAGTCGGCGTTGCGGCGTGAAGGCGCAGGTCAAGGCGTTGCGGCCTGGTGGAAACCGCGAAATCGCCTAGTGACACGCCTGCCTGTGTATAACTGTTATGAGCTGCTGGTCTATGCCGGGTCTCATAGTCGGTGTACGGTCGTGCCTCGTGTACGTGAAGGCGTCGACCCGCAAGACCCGCGACGGGCAGACGATCCGCTACCTGCAGTTGGCCCACAATGAGTGGGACCCGGCCGCGAAGGCGTCCAAGACCCGGGTGTTGTACTCGTTCGGCCGTGAGGACCAGCTCGACGTGGCCGGTATCCGCCGCCTGGTGGACGCGTTGTCGCGGCTGCTGGCCCCGGCCGACGCCCTGGCCGCGGCCGCGCCGGCCGGGTTGTCGTTCGAACAGTCGAGGCCGCTGGGCGGGGCGTGGCTGCTCGACGGGCTGTGGCGCCGTCTGCGTATCGACACCGTCCTGCGGCCGCTGGTCGGCTCGGCGCGGCGGGAGGTCGACGTGGAGCGGGTGCTGTTCGCGCTGGTCGCGAACCGGGCCCTGGCGCCGTCGAGCAAGCTGGCCGCCGCCGAGTGGATCTGCCAGGACGTGCACCTGCCCGGCCTGCCACATGTCACCGACGACGCCTGCTACCGGGCGATGGACCAGCTGATCGAGGTCGAACCTGCGTTGACCCGCGGTGTCTACGACCAGATCGCCGACCTGCTCAACCTCGAGGTCGACCTGCTGTTCTTCGACACCACCAGCACCTACTTCGAACTCGACGAGGCCGACGAACCGCTGTGGCGCGACGCCTTGGGCAAGGTCGTGGCCGAAGGCGACCCGGCCGCAGTCAAGCAGGCCGGGTTCCGCACGCATGGTAAGAGCAAGGACTCCCGCGACGACCTGCCCCAGGTCGTGGTCGGGATGGCCGTCACCCGCACCGGTATCCCGGTGCGGGTGTGGTGCTGGCCCGGCAACACCGGTGACTCCGCCCTGATCCGGCAGGTCAAGACCGACATGCGGGAGTGGAGCCTGGCCCGCATCGTCTGGGTCGCCGACCGTGGCTTCGCCTCCGCTGAGAACCGCCGCTTCCTGCAACAGGGCGGCGGGCACTACATCCTCGGCGAGAAGCTGCGCGCCGGCACCAGCGAAGCCGACGCCGCCCTCGCACGGCAGGGCCGCTACGCCACCGTCGCGGACAACCTGCAGGTCAAGGAAGTCAACATCGACACCGACGACCGGTTCGTCATCTGCTACAACCCCGAGGCCGCCGACCGCGACGCCGCCGTCCGGACCCGGCTGATCGCCCAGCTCACCGACCTGATCGACGACACCGACCGGCTGTCGGCCACCAAACGCGCCGAGCTCCGCGGCGTGATCTCGACCAAGCCCGGCCTGAACCGGTTCCTGCGCGTCACGCCCAAGGGCCTGCTGCGCATCGACCAGGCCAAGGTCAAGGCGGAGCAGCGGCTGGACGGCAAGTACCTGCTGCGCTGCTCCGACCCAACACTGTCCGCCGAGGACATCGCCCTGGGCTACAAGCAACTGCTCGAAGTCGAACGCGGCTGGCGCGACATGAAGACCACCCTCGACCTGCGCCCGGTGTTCCACCACCGCGAGGACCGCATCCGCGCCCACATCCTGCTCTGCTGGCTGGCCCTGCTGCTGATCCGGGTCGCCGAGACCGAAACCGGCCGCACCTGGACCGCGATCCGCACCGAGATCGACCGGCTGCACCTGGGCGTGTTCACCGGCCCCGCCGGCACGTTCGCCCAGCGCACCGAGCTGTCCCAACCCCAGAAGGCCCTGCTCACCAAGCTGAAGATCACCGAACCGCCTCGGATCTTCGACGCCACACCCGCAACCGCCTGACCTGCAACAACACAGCCGCCTAGTGACACGCCCAGTCACCGGGCCTACCGGCGTTTGCCCAGCTCAAACCCCAAATTCGCGGACTATATCGACGCCGAGCTGCGGAACGCAGGTCTTGTCCTACGACGACGCCGCAGGCTTCCACTACAACCTTCCCGGCGGCAAGGCCCGCGAGGGAGAGTGCCTGCGCGACGCCGTGTGCCGTAAGGTCGCTGAGGAGACCGGGCTGCGTGTGCGGGCGCGCCGACTGCTGTTCGTCGTCGAGTACGTGCCCGAGGCCTGGCAAGGCGAGTTCGGCGACGTGCAGAAGGTCCAGTTTAACTTCCTCGCCGAGCCCCTCGACGACGCCGCACCCCGCATGCCCGACCCGCCCGACCCCCACCACGTCGGGTTCGAGTGGGTGCCGGTGACCGCGCTGGCGAGTAAGTACCTTCTGCCGCGCGTGGTGCCGCACCTGCTCGACACGCTCGGCCAGGACCGCGGCGACTGTCTTGTGGACCGGTGGTGACCGCGATGACCGCGCACCTGTCCGCGCTTCGCGGCTGGTTGCTCGCCGAGCATGCCAACACCGTTGACGCCGACCGGCTGACCGCCATCGCCGCCCAGCTGCGGCACATGGTGAAAGACGGCGTCGAGGGAGCGGTTGTGGAGGTCGGCTGCTACCGGGGCGCCATGGCGCTGTGGATGCGTGCCGTACTCGACGAACTCGGCGACAAGGATCGGCCGATCCACGTCTACGACTCGTTCGCGGGCCTGCCGGCCCCCGGTGATCGGGACTCCAACCACCTCGGTGAAGGCGAACTGGTGAGTACGCCGGCGGACGTCGTGTCCACTCACGCCGCCTGGCACAAACCGAGTCCGGTCATCCATCCCGGCTGGTTCGCCGACACCCTGCCCGACCAGATGCCCGAGACAATCGCGTTCGGTTACCTGGACGGTGACTTCTACGACTCCATCTACGTTTCGCTCACCCACTGCGTTCCCCGCCTGAGTCACCTCGGTGCACTGATCATCGATGACTACGCCGACACCGTCGTCAACCCGAAGGCCTGGGACGGCCTGCCCGGCGTCAAGCGCGCCTGCGACGACTACTTCGGCACGCCGACGCCGGTTGAGGTCCTCGTCGGCGACGGCGACCTCGCCTTCGGCCTGTACCGGCGGTCCGCATGACCACCGTCGTGGTCGTCGAGGGCAGCGCCGACCCTCACCGGCTGACCCAGGCGCTGCCCGGAGTGCGCGTCGAGGTACTCGACCGGCTACCGGCGGTATCCCACCCGGCGGTTGCGGTCGTCATGCGTTCCGGCACCCGGCTGTCGGCCCACCACGTCGCCTGCCTGCCGGCGCTGCGACATGTCGTGCGACCGGGCTCCGGCACCGACAACATCGACCTTCTCGCACTCGCGGCCCGAGGTATCACTCTGCATCGCAACCCGACCGCGAACGCCGCGGCCGTCGCCGAATGGACGTTGCTGGCCGCGCTGAGCCTCAGCCGCCGCGCGGCACTCGGGCACAACGGCCTCGCCGCCGGCCGTCACCTCAAGGCCGCCTGCCTTGGACGTCCCCTGGCCGAGCAGCACCTCGCGATCTGGGGCGCTGGGCCCGTCGGTCTCGCCATCGGGCAGGCGCTCCGCTCGGCGGTAAGTGACGTGGCGTACGCGGCATGGCCGTCCAACCCGCCGAACCTGCCCCAACGCCCCGCTGAGCTGCTGACCAGTTGGGCAGATCTGCACGTCGTGGCGCTGCCGCTGCGCGAAACCACCCTAGCGGCCTTCGGTCCGGCTTGGCTGGCCCATGCTGGGCGGCGCCGCCCGGCGTTGATCTGTGCCGGGCGGATGGAGACCCTCGACCTGCCAGCCTGCCTGGACGCCCTCGACGCCGGCACGTTGAGCGGCCTGGCCATCGACGCGATCGACCCCGAACACGTCGGCTCGTTCACAGGACCGGGTGAGCCGCGCAACCTGCTCCTCACCCCGCATATCGGAGCGCAGCGCCCGGACGTGCGGGGCGTCCTCGACCGCTGGACGGCCGAGACTCTGCGCACCGCCCTGCTTGGGGGACGGGAGGAGGACCGGTGACCAGCGCAGTCGATATCCGTGCCAGGATCGCTGCCCGGGTCGCGGCCGAGTTCTGCGATGACCCGAAGGTCAGCGAGGTTTGGCTGGAGGGTGCGCTGGGTGCCGGCCTAGCCCACGCTCGCAGCGACATCGACCTGCGCGTTGTCTTCCACGACCAGCCCCCCGCGCTGCGCTCGCGGTTGGTGGACGGCGTAAGGGTCGACCTCGCCGCGTGTACCCCGGCCATGATCGAACCGCTGCGGAGCATGCTGGGCTCCTTCGACGTGCGCTTCGACGACGTCGAGCGCTTCCGGCAGGTCCGCGCCGCACTCGGGCAACTGACCCGACTGCGCACCGCACGGCGGTACACGCTGACGGGATGGCAGCCGGTCGTCACCGGCGACGACGTAGCCGGCTACCGGCACTGGGCCGTGGCGGACCGGGTCGAGCACGTCCTCAGTCTTGTCGAAGACCTCCTCGGACTCACCACCGATCACCTGTATGCCGAGGCCGAGGTGGTACGCCGCCAGCTGGAGATCTGTCTTCTCGGCCTCGACGTCGTCGCGGCGGACCAACCGCTGCTCGGTGACAAGTGGCTACCCGCCCTCTGGCGTCGAGCCAACGACGGCGCGCCACCGTCGCTGCCCGCTCCATCCTGGAACGCCGACGACACCTCCTGGTTCCCGTCCGTCCGGAAGCGGGTCACCGCCGCACTCCTTCGGTGTTGGCCGGACCGCACCACCGCCGAAGAGCCGCCTCCCGCTGGTACCGGCGAGCTGGGTTGGCTGCCCCAGCGCTACACCGACGGATGGTTTGTGCGCCGCGGCGACGAACGCATCCGCCTAACCCCCGGCCAGCTCACCGGCTGGCACCGAGCGAACCGCCAGGGAGGCTAACCATGCCACCGGCCACCCCCACCCCGGAGGACATGTACCGGCCCCTGTTCGCCGACGACCGCCGGCCGGTCTCGGTCATCCTCAAGCTTCGCGGCGAGACCTGCAACATCGACTGCCTTTACTGCTACGAAAAGCGCAAGGAAGCCCCCGGCGGAGCACGACTGTCCGCCGACGACGCCGCCCGGCTGACCGCGGTCTTCGGCGCCCGCCCCGTCGCCGTCGAGCTGCACGGCGGCGAGCCGCTGACGATTGGCCGCGCCGCCTTCGCCGAAATCCTTGACCGGCTCGCGGCCCAACCCAACGTTGTGCGCGTCTCAATGCAGACCAACGGCCTTCTCCTCGACGACAGCTGGCTGGACCTCATCGACGCGCACTACCCCGGGCTGGAAATCGGGATCTCGCTCGACGGCGATGCAGCCGGCAATGCCTGGCGCGTCGGCTACGACGCGCAGCCCACATACGACCGGGTCGCCGCCGCCCTGCGCCTGCTCGCCGCCCGCGGACGGCACGTCGGGGTCATCAGCGTCGTCACCTCTGCCGTGCTCGGCCGCGCCGCGGAGATCCTTGACCACCTCGCCGGATTTGCCGCCGTGCGCGCCGTCAACCTCGTACCTTGCTTCGACGCCACCGTCGCCGCCCCGACCCGGCTCGCTGGTGCACGCGTGCCGGCGAGCCGCCATCTGCAACAGGCGGCCCTCACCGGTGGCTCCGGGCCGGCCTGGGCGATCACGCCTGCCGAGTACGCCTCCTTTGTCCTCAGCGCGACCGCGCACTGGATCGGCAGTGGCCTGTTCCGGCGCATCAAACTCGAACCCGCCGTGTCGACCATCCACCGACTCACGGGAGCCGCGGCGCCCATCTGCCACTTCTCCGACGCCAAGTGTGACCACGTCTTCACCACCTACCCGGACGGGCGTCTGGGCAGCTGCGACGAGCTACCGGGGTCGCAGGCCCGGTTCATCGGCCTGCCGGGTGCTCCTGAAGAGGCCGACATCATTGGCGCGCAGCGCCGCCTGCCGCTACTTGAGGCGGGCCGGTCGCTGATGGTCAAGTGCGCGAGCTGCCGATACAGCGACACCTGCGGCGGCGGCTGCGTGGCCACCCGGTGGCGGGCACACCGGCACGCCGACAGCGACGATGAGTACTGCGCCTACCGAATGCGTCTGGTCGACGGCGTCGCAGCTCTCCTCGCCGAACCCCACCGACCCGGCGGCGCCTCATGCCGCGCGGTGCCATGGCGCCCCCGTCGGCCCAACTCCATGCCCGACGTCGCAGGCTTCCTCGCCCGCTGGGACGACCCCAGCCGACCCCGACCAGCGGCCACCTTGCGGCACAGCGATCACGGCAACATCAACAGCGCCGGGTTGGCCGGTACCCACCCGGCCGACGACCTCGACCCCCACCACCCCCAGTGGCGCGACGGCATCGAACCCGCCGTGTGGCCGCTGGTCGACCTGCTTACCCGGCGCCTAGGCTACGTCACCTACGACAGCTGTCAGGGCCACCAGTACACGGGCCTCGACCTCGCACCGGTCGGACTGCATGTCGGCGTTCTCCCGCGACACCGTACCGAGTCCGCCCGGCTTAGCGCCGTTCTCTGCCGGCTGGACACTCGAGCGCGACAAGTGCTGCCGGCCGCCTGCCAGATGCTGGTCGGTCGGGACCGGCTGACATGCGAGACCACCAGCCGCCAGTACCCGGTCCTCGGGCTCTCCCTCGCCCCGACGGCCGGCTGGGACGCCTACTTCGCCGCCCTCGACGACGCTGTCACCGCCGTCACCACCGCACTCACCGACATCGCCAGCACCGCGCCCGCCGATTGCGAATGCCGCCCCTGAGCCCGCTCACCCCGGGAGGACGGACGCCATGATCCACGTAGCCGAAACCCTGACCACCCACAGCGTGGAGGGCTTCCTGAGCCCTACCGACGTCGAACAGCTCGCGACAGCCATGGACGAGATCCTTGCCGCGGCCGGTACGCGCCGTTTCGACTGCGGCCGTACCACCACCATGCACGAGATCCCGGGCCTGACCGCCGCGCAGGCCATGGCGGTCTACGAACCAGCCGGACGTATCGAGATCACCGAGCTGCCTTCATCGGTGACCGCCATCCTCGACCGGGCGACGAACCGTGCCATGCCGGCCATCCGCCGCGCCATGCCGTCGGTGACCGCGCTGCGTCCCTGGACCTACGTCGAGTACCGCACCGGACAGCACATCACCCCGCACGCCGACGGCATCGCCCCCGACCCCCGCACCTGGCCCCGCCAGATCGGCGGCATTGGCATCCCCATCCGTCACGCCGATGCTGGAGGCGACTTCTACGTCGAGACGACGGGAGCCCCTGACATCTGGGCCAGCACCGACCTGGCCAGCGCCGCCGGATACGTACCCGGCATGTCGCTCATCCACGACGGCGCCGACAACTCCTCTGCCTGGTTCCGCGACCTACCACGCACCCGCTGGACCGTCCGTCCCCGCCTTGGCGACGCCATCGTCTACGGCTCCCAACTGACCCACGGCACCGAACCAGTCAGCTCCGGACGGTCCCGCAAGTTCATCAGCTGGCTCATCGCCGAACGGTGAACGCCAATGCCACCGCGCACCCGCAGCCCGCCGCCGCTCGCCGCCCTCAGCAGCCCTGACTTCCGAGACACCCAGACAAGGAGCACATCGTGGACACACCCACGCCCTACGACGACTTCCTCACTGCCGTCGAGCAGCTCCGCGGCGACGACACCACCGTCCAGGTCACCGCGCACACCTCCAACGTATCCACCACCGGCTGGCCTCCCGCGGACAACGCAGACAGCTCCACCGGCCAGCAGTAACCGTCCGTCCTCGCCTGGTGCCGGGCCCCGCCCCGGCACCAGGCGCCCACCACCGCGCAAAGGAGAACAGCCGGTGCCGCCCCTTGACGACCTCTTCAGCCTGCCGGCCACCACCGACCTACGCCGGCGACGCACCACCGCTATCCACCGCGTCCTCGGCACGAACGCTCCCGCCAGCACCCCGCTCAGCTACGCCCTCGCCCACCACTGGCTTGAAGGTGCCGAAGCCGCGGCACGATCCGCCGACGGCACGCTGCTGGCCTGGTACCGCCACGCCACGGCCAGCGACACCGCCCGCCTACGCACCGACCCTGGTGACAAGATCCCGATTGTGGTCAACCCGAAGCCGGAGCAACTGCGCCGCTCGGCCCTCGCCGCCACGCCCTACTACGTCATCAACCCCGAAACGACGCCGGCCAGCCCACCCGCCCTGGAGCAAGTGCGGAACGGGCTCGCGGCGGCAGTCAGCGCCGGCTTTGGCACGCTCCTGTGCGATCACGCGCCGATCATCTGCCTCCTCGAACGGAAGACGCTCCACGACACCCTGCTCAGCTGGACCATCACCCGCCTGCCCGGCACCGTCTTCACCGACTACACCAACCACCCAATCGTCCTCGCCCGCGACCTCATCCACGAAGCCGGCCACAACTGGCTAAACGACGCCCTGGTCGCCTGCCACGTCAACATCCCCGACGACCGGCACTTCTACTCACCCTGGCGAGCCACCGAACGACCCGCCTTCGGCTTCCTTCACGCCTGCTGGGCCTTCCCGCTCACCGTCCTGTACGCCGCACGCGTCGCCCCCACCGCGCCAGCCGAGGTACGCGACTTTCTCACCGCCCATCTGCGCCTGCAGGCCGAACAGCTCGCCCAAGCAAGGGACAGCTTCCAGACCGCCATCACACTGGTCGACCACGACGAGCTACGCCGCCGTATGACCGAGATCTTCGCCACCGCCGTCAGCATCACCGCCGCGCAGCCGACCTGATCAGCGACGGTGAGGTAGGACGGACATCGCCGTGTGCACCGTGTACCGTGGGCGACACCGATCGCTACCAAGCGACCGCCGAATCCGCCCTCCGAACCGGGCACACGGCCGGCGCATTCCGTGAGGTTGGGATGGCCCAGACTCCACGCGAACTCGCACCCCACACCTCCGCCAAGCACTACTTCGGCGCCCAGCTGCGATCATGGCGAGAACAGCGCGGCTGGTCACAAGCGCGGCTTGGCGAGCACCTGCACGTCAGTTCGGATCTCATCGCGAAGATCGAGAAGGCCCTGCGCTGGCCGACCCCGGAATTCGCAAACGCCTGCGACACCGCGCTCGCCGCAGGAGGCGCGCTCACCAACCTGCTTCCGCTGGTCGAACTGGAGCGACACCAGGAGCGTGCCGCCGTGGCCGCCACCGCCCGCGCGGTGCGCGCCGCCGTCTCCCAGCAGCGGCGCAGCACCACGCCAACGGCATCCGCGTTCGCCGCCTCACCGGGTGAGATAACCACTGGTGCGGCGGCGGATTGGGCATCAGCGCTGCCCGGTGTGCAACTCACGGCGCCCCCACCGGCATGGCCGGTTGACCGACTGCTGACCCTGCCATACGGCCGAGCCGTACCCGCTACGACCCTGACCCTCACCAGCATTCCCGTCCAAGACCGCCGCCACGCCGCCCGCTACCCACGGACGCTCAACGGTGGCCACGCCGCCGCCTTCGGCCTGCGCGATCTCGTAGCGACGGAACTGCTGGTCGGCGAGGAGCCCATCCTCGCCGTGGCCACAACGCCCACCCTTGGATTGGCGGTACCGGCATACCGCCTCGACGCCTTCACCATCGGCATCCTGTGGGCTCTGTGCGGCATGGACGACGCTCTCCTGGCCGATGATGCCGCGCTCGCCGACAGCGTCCCCAAACTACGCCGCTACGCCCAACTACCCGGCTCCGCAGTCGGCCGCAACGTCGCCGCCGACCTCAACACCTTGAGCCAGATGTGGCTTGGCTCCGACTTCTGCGCCCGCTACATCAGCCACCGCCTCGACGCCGCGACCGACCAACCCGTGTTCTGGACCCGCGAGCAGTACGGCGAAGAAGCCAGTACCTGGCTGCTCTTCCGCCACAAGATCGATTATCTGCACGCCACGAGCGAACGCTTCACCACACCCACCGCCCCGGCCGCCCGCGTCTTCTGCATCCCAGAAACCGCCGTGCGGGGCAGCCCCCACGCGGAACGCATCCTGCTGCTGCTCTCGGCAGCGTTCATGGAATCCCTGCGCATCGCCGTGCACGTGAGTCCAGACCCGGCGTACGCCACCGTTGAAGGCTTCGTGCTGACCCCACACACGCAGGTTATTCTCGCCGACTGGGTGCGCGCCGACGGACTCTGGCACGTCGACGCCCTCGATCGCCGTACCGCGCTACGCCGCTACGACGACGTTGCCCGCGGCGGCCAAGCCGGCTCCATCACCGCATCGGGCCGGTCCACCCGCCGCCTACGAATCCTCGCCGAGTACCTCGGCCTGGAATGGCCCTGGCTGCGTCGACGCTGCACCGAGCTGGCCGCCGTCGGCATCGAAGGGATGATCCGACCCCGCAGCCGGTTACTGACCACTGACGGGATCAACGCAGCCTGCCGCTACCTGGCCAGCCTCCCTTGAGCCTTCGCTTCACTCAGAAACTGTGACAGGCTGCCGCAGGCACATAGGCACGGACGAGGAGGTGCGGTGGCGGAGAAGCCGACATCGGTTTTGATGCTCTCCCTCGGCGGGACAATCGCCATGACCGCCGGCAGCGACGCTGGCGGCGTCGTGCCGAACCTGACCGCCGAGGAGCTCATCGCCGCCGTACCTGGACTGGCCGAGACTGGTATCGACGTGCATGTCCAGACCTTCCGCCAACTGCCGGGCGCCTCGCTCAGCTTCGACGACCTCACGGCGCTGGCCGCACTGATCGCCGACCGCACCGCGACCGACGGTATGGATGGCGTCGTGGTCACCCAGGGCACCGACACCATCGAGGAGACCGCCTACCTGCTCGACCTGCTGCACGCCGGCGAGGCGCCGGTTGTAGTCACCGGTGCGATGCGCAACCCCACCCTTGCCGGCGCCGACGGACCGGCGAACATCCTCGCCGCGATCCGCACCGCCGCCAGCCCGGCCGCCCGCGGCCTTGGCGCCCTCGTGGTCCTCGCCGACGAAATCCACGCCGCCCGGCACGTCCGCAAGACGCACTCCACCAGCGGCGGCGCCTTCCGCTCGCCGAACACCGGCCCGCTCGGCCACGTCGTCGAGGGCACAGTACGGCTGCTCACCCACCCACCGCACCGCCTGGCCGTGCCGCTGGAGACGATCACCCGGGTTCCACGGGTCGGGCTGTACACCGTATCCCTGGGCGACGACGGCGCCCTCCTCGCCGGCGCCGACGGGCTCGACGGCCTCGTCGTGGCGGGGTTCGGCGTCGGCCACGTACCTCAACGCCTCGTCGAGAAGCTCACCGCCTTCGCGGCGAGGATCCCGGTCGTGCTCGCCTCCCGTACTGGTGCCGGACCGGTCTTGGCGTCCACCTACGCCTTCCCCGGCTCCGAGAGCGACCTGCAGCGCCGAGGGCTCGTCGGCGCCGGCTTCCTCGACCCCTACAAGGCGCGCATCCTGCTGCACACCCTTCTCGCCGCCGGTGCCGAGCCCGAGATCATCGCCGCCGCATTCGCCGCCTGCGGCACCGGCGATCCTGCCCGCTGGCCCTGGCCGGCCCTCAGCCAACAGCCGGAGATGCAGCATGCGTAGCCACGACCTCACGCCCGGCCGCATGATCGGCGTCACGTTCGACCACGGCGAGGACTTCTTCACAGCCCTCGCCGACGCCTGCCGCACCAACGGCATCCGCCACGGCTACATCCCCGTCTTCATCGCCGGCTTCAGCAGTGTCGAGATCGTCGGCACATGCCAACGCCTCGACAACCCCCAGGCACCCGTGTGGGACCGCGTGCACCTGTCCAACGTCGAAGCACTCGGTGGCGGCACCATCGCCTACGACGCGACCGAGGACCGGATCCTGCCACACATCCACGTCAGCGTCGGCCTCAAGGAACACAGCGCCACCGGCCACACCAGCCACCTGCTTGCCGCCACCGTCCAATTCCTCACTGAAATGTTGGTTATGGAGGTTGCCGCGCCGACAATGCGCCGGGTCCCCGATCCCACGTTGTACGACGTGCCACTCCTACAGTTCGGCAACGGCTGATCATCTCAGATGGCGGCGTGGTCTTGTGGGCTGACGGGTTGCCGCGATGCGCGCGAAGGGCAGTGGGCCCCGATCGTGTCAACCATCCGTTTAGCCGCGCAGGCGCGGTAGCCTCTGCGGGCCGCCCACCCTGAGTAGTGAACCCAGGGCAGCTGTTTGCCGTAGGTTAGATCGGTGCTCGACCTGCCACTGTCGTCCGCGTTCGTGATCTTCGACGCTCAGGGCTCTGGCTGCCTGTCCCACGGCATCGAGGTGATGGGGCGGCGTTGGTTCGTAAAGCGTGCCACTACATCCGAAGCCCGGCTTTCGCTGGCGCGGGCCAGCCGACTGCATGCCGCAGTCGCGCACCCGGCGATCGTCGGCCCCGAACAGGTCCTCGATGGCCCGGACGGGCTGGTGCTGGTGTACCCGTGGCACGACGGCAGCGTCCTGAACCGAGCCACCGTCCACGGGTCGGACCGTGCGGCGCTGGCCCGGTTCCAGCAGCTTCCCATCGGCGAGGTGGAGGCAGCCGTCGACACGATTCTTGACGCGCACCAGGCCGTCGTCACCGCTGGGTTCGTCGCGGTCGACCTGTACGACGGCTGTCTCCTGTACGACTTCGTCGCCCGCCGGATGCGCTTAATCGACATGGATGAGTACCGGCCCGGCCCGTTCGTCCTCGACGCCGATCGGTTGCCCGGCTCTCGCCGCTACATGGCGCCCGAGGAGTTCGTTCGCGGTGCTGTCATCGACCAGCGCACCACCGTTTACACCCTCGGTCGCATGGTCGGGCACCTGCTGGACTCCCCAGCGGGCTGGCGAGGGTCCGCCCGTCAGCGTGATGTCGTGGATCGCGCGACACAGAAGGTGCCCGAGGACCGGTACTCCAGCGTTGCTGAACTCATCAGCGCTTGGCGTGACATGACCCAGCCATAGCGGCCTTTCGACGTTGAGCCGGGCGTCGCGCCTCTCGTGGCGCTGCCTCGTCGGAGTCTTCGGCGTGGGGGAGGCCGAGGCTGACAGGCGTCGGTCACCGCGGTCCGGTGCCCGGCCCTTGGATCCCGGGCCGAGGGAGCGCACATCATGATCTCCGATGATGTGCGCGGTGTGTGCTCTCCAGCGGATGCCAACCCGGGTGAACCGGTGCCAACGCGGGTCGCCGCAGCCGACCGCCGGTCGCAAACCGGGGTTCGTGTGCTCCGGATGTGGTCCTGGGCTGGGCGAACGACGGTCCGGGTGACGCGGGCGAACGTGGGCCACTCCCTGCCACCCCAGGTGAACCCCCAGGTCGCTAGACTAGGCCCTCGCGCCCTCGTAGCTCAGGGGATAGAGCATCGGTTTCCTAAACCATGTGTCGCAGCGGCAAGTCAGTTAAGGCCGAGCCAGTGCAACGCGAGAGCCACCAACCCGCGCACGACCGGGTCCCATCCGGGTGCGTTGGCATCGACGTCCGAGCTGTGGGCGTCGGTGAGGACGTCGAGGGCCAGGTCGCGTAGCTGGTAGGCGTACGTCGACGGCCGGCCCGTATACGTATTACAGCGATTCCCCGTGCGACTTGGTCGAGCCCGGGCCAGCGGGTCGATCAGCTGATCCATCTAGCGGTTTACCAGGGCATGCGCACAGGAACTGCGCCGTCAGGTGGTGAGGTTAGGTGAGCGGGACGCTGTCGTAGGGCGGGTCGTGTTGAGGGGCCATGCGTCGTTGCCGGGGTCCGGGTCGCGGCGCATCGGGTGGATGGTTGGTCCGTTCGGGAGTGTGATCGTCGGGCGTGGGGTGTAGCCGTAGCGGGCGTACAGGTCTTGGGCTGCGGTGGTGGTGTCGGCCCAGGAGGGTAGGTCGACGCGGTTGATGCGGCTGCGGTGGTGGGCGAGCATCGCGGTGCCCCGACCGGTGCGCTGCGCCTTGGGTTGCACGGCGAGGAATGCCAGGTGGTAGTGGGGTTCGGTCGGTCGCCGTAAGGACAGTGTCTGGTCGAGGATGTCGAAGCGGTCGGCGTGTGGGCCGGCGGCGTCGGCCAGCCGAATCGGGTAGTTGGCGGGTGGGGGTATGGGTCGGTAGCGGTGGAAGCCGACGGTGGCGGCGGTGAGGTCGTCGGTGAGGTAGATGTCGCCGAAGAACATGGCGTGCTCCACCCAGATGGCGAGGACGTCGGCGAGGATGCGGCGCCGTTGTGCGGGGTCGGGTAGGAGCCAGGCGGCGAGTGGGCTGGGCTGTAGGGCGTCGGCGATGAGGGCGGCGACGGGGTCCTTGTCGGCCCAGCGGGCGGCGCGGATGCGGGGGACGGTGTCCATGGCAGGGGGCTCCTGTGCGGGTGGGGTTAGCGGTAGGTGGCGGTGGCGAGGTCGCCGAGGGCGGCGTCGACGGTGGCGGTGATGTCGCGTACCGGGCGGTGGTGCTGGTGGGCGATGGTCTGCAGGTGCGCGGTGAGGGCGGCGGTGTCGTCGTCGAGGTAGAGGTACGGGGTGAGGCCGAGGACGGCGACGAGGCCGGCGAGGGCGGCGGTGTGGTTGTCGGGTTGCTCGCGCTTGGCGGCGAGGTAGCGCAGTCGGGCTCGGGCGACGATGGTCCATTTCGTGTCGGTGGCGAGGTAGGTGTCGGCGCGGACGAGGCCGCCGAGGCGTCGGCGGGTGGTGTGGCGCAGGATTCCGGCGGCGACGAGGCCGGCGCGGGTGCGGTCGTGCAGGTCGTGGGCGAAGCCGCGGAGCCACACCTTCAGTGGCGGGGCCGTGTGGGCGTAGCGGATGGAGGCGAGTGCGGTGTCGGCGATCAGGTCGCCGACCGGACGGTCGATGTGCAGGCGGAGCCGCTGCTCGCCGGCAGGGTGGGCTGGGTCGATGTGATCGAGGTCGACTCGTCCGGCGAGGAACAGGTCGATCAGGACGGCGCCGGCCAGGCCGAGTGCGAGGGCGTCGCGGTGCAGGTTTAGGTGGCCGGTGTCGTCGTCGTGGCCGAGCAGGAACAGCTCATCCCGCAGGGGTAGGCGGGGAACCGACGCCGTCACGATCCGCCCCCGGCTGCGGCCGCGGTGGCGAGCTGCCGCAACCTGTCGTGCGCCCCGCGGTACGGTGCCGTCGCTGAGGGGAGCAGGGTCTTGGCGACGGCGGCCAGGATCGTGTAGTTGGGGTCGCACACGTTGCCGATCGGCGCCCGTCCCGCCTGCGACACGAGCTGGTAGGCATCCAACGCGTCCAGGCCGGTGAGGGTGGCGGTCCAGCCGACCAGGTCGTGGTGGGCGATCCGGTAGGCGTCCTCGAGAGGGCGGGCCGCTCCGATGGACATGACCTCGCTGTCCGTTTCCAGCCGAGGCCACGGCGTCGCCACGCCTTTGATCACCTCGACGATGAGGGTGGTGGTGGTCGCGATTTCGACCGCGACGCCGCTGGCTTCGCCCTCGCCTTGGCGGGCGTGTCCGTCGCCGAGGGCGAGCATCGCCCCGTGCATGGCCACCCCCAGGTAGAGGGTGGTCCCGGCCCGTAGTTCGGGGGTGTCGAGGTTCCCCCCGTGGGTGTCGGGGACGATGGTGGAGCGGGCTTCGAACCCGCCCGGGGCGACGCCGATCGTGCCGATCATCGGGTCCAGCGGCAGGTCAACGGTGTGGTCGCTGGCGGTGGCCCGGTACCGCACGACCCCGGCGGGCCGGTCGATCTCGTACACCCACACCCGCTCCTCCAATGGTGGTTGCAGCGTGGGGGTGTGGGCCGTGGAGGTGAGGGCGCCAAAGTGCGGGAACGTCGCGGACACACCCCAGTCCCGGGCCGGCGTGATGGAGACGACGTGGATGGCGAGCGTGTCGCCAGGCTCGGCGTCCTCGATGAAGAACGGCCCCGACACCGGATTGAGGTAAGGCATGCGGCAC
This sequence comes from Micromonospora sp. CNZ280, assembly GCF_011759515.1. Classification (NCBI taxonomy): domain Bacteria; kingdom Bacillati; phylum Actinomycetota; class Actinomycetes; order Micromonosporales; family Micromonosporaceae; genus Micromonospora; species Micromonospora sp. CNZ280. Next base: position 531,383 of record NZ_JAAOYP010000004.1, on the reverse strand, counting down.
ACCCGGGACGGCAGGTCCGCCGGACCGCGGACGAGGCCGCCGAAGCAGTCCTCCGTGACCACCTCAAGCAGGTCGCCGGAGCGCAGGTGCGCGACGGGCATGCGCCCGCCGAAGGTGTAGGCGAACTCGTCCCGCACCGGCCGGTACACGATCCTGTCCATGCCGCTCACACCCGCTCCACGTCACGCCGCGACTGCCGCTCAACAGCCGCCAGACCCGAGAGCGCCGGCCGGCGACCGGTCGCGTAGAGGCCGGCGAGGACCAGCACCCCGAGGACCAGCCAGGCCAGGCCGAGGCGTTGCGCGGCGATGTTGGCGTTGACCACGACGTAGGCCAGGATCGCGAACCCGACCCCGGGCATCACCAGATGCGCCCACAGGTTCCGGCTGCGGCCGCGGATCACATGGTGGACGACCACGGAGATGTGCAGGACGAGGAAGGCGACCATCGCCCCGAAGTTGATCAGCGACGACAGCAGCGTGATCCCGTCCGCCCGAGTAGCCATGTACAGGCCGAGCGCGAGGGACACCGCGCCGGTGAGCAGCGTGGCGTTGATCGGAACGCTCCGCCGAAGCGACACCTTCGCCAGGAAGCGTGGGAGTTGCCGGTCCCGGGCCATCGCATACAGCAGCCGGGACGTGGCGACCTGCGCGACCATCGAGTTCGGCACCCCCCACGCCACCGCCGTCGCCACCGCGCACACCGTCGCCAACCAGCTCCCGCCGGCCACCGCGGCCGCGTCGTAGAACGCAGTCCCGTCCGGGTCGCCGGCGGTCTGCAGGCCCGTCGGGTCGGGGACGAGCATGGCGGTCAGCCACGTCTGGACGATGAACAGCACCCCCGCCAGGACCAGGACGGCGGCCATCGCCCGGCCGATCTGCCGCGACCCGTCCCGGGTCTCCTCGGCCAGCATGCTGATGCCATCGAAGCCGAGGAACGACAACACCGCGATCGACACCGCCCCCGCCACCACCGACCAGGTGAACGTGTCCGGGTTGTAGAACGCATCCCCACTGAACCGGCCCTTCCCCACCGCCAGAGCCCAACCCGCGACAGCGAGGAAGATCGCCAAGACGATCAGCTCACCGACCAGCATGACTCGGGTGACGACCGCGGTCATCCGGATACCAACCGAGTTGACGACCGTGTTCACCGCGACGAACCCGAGCAGCCACACCCACACCGGCACCGCCGGCACGCTCGCGTGCATCGCCACCGACGCCACCAGATACAACAGCCCCGGCACGAGCACGTAATCGAGCAGGATCACCCAACCCGCCAGGAAACCCATCGGCGGGCTGATACCGCGGCCGGCGTAGTTGTAGACGCTGCCCGACATTGGGAACGCCTTCACCATCTGCGCATAGGAGAAGGCCGTGAACACCAGCGCCACCACACCGATCGCATAGGCCAGGGCCACCATCCCGCCCGAGCCGGCGTACACGCTGCCGAAGATCGCCATCGGCGCGATCGGCACCATGTACACCAACCCATACGACACCAGATCCCGGAACCGCAGCTGCCGACTCAACTCCTGCTGATAGCCGTAGCGCGACAGCTCGTGGTCGTACATCAACTCACCTTTCGCTCAGCAGTTCGGACTATGGAGGCGAAGAAATGTCCTCCACGCCGTGGTTGCGCCTCAGCCCGTCGCGGCGACGCAGCCACGACAACACCTAATGATTTGAGTCCCGATGTCGGTAAGTCCGGAGACGCGATCGTGACAACAGGCCGACACGGAGCGCCATGATGCGACGTAAACAAAGAGCAGTCAGCGAAACCAGGATTAGGACGAGCCGGATTAGCCTGAGCCGGGGCGTGCCTCCTGCGCTTCAGAAGTGCAGCGGACCAGCGCCACGGCTTGAGGCCATAGCGAATGCGAATGTCGGTTCGATTGTCGACACCTGCCGACAACCCTTATCGACATTGGTACTGATGGCTTACGGTGACTGTGCCGAGCGTCGCAGCGTGACGCTAGATTGGCGGTGAGCCATGGCTTGCAGGCGATTCGCTGACGATAAGGTGGCCAGCGCGATGAGCGTCCGCGGTACCGAGACCTGGAGACTGCTGGGCAGCCGCCTCGCAGAGCTACGCCGAGCCGCGGGCTACAACCAGCACACCTTCGCGCCCCTCACGGGGTACTCGCGCAGCACCATCGCCAACATCGAGACGGGCCGCCAGCAAGCGCCCCGAGCGTTCTGGCAGCGCTGCGACCAGGTGTTGGCCGCCAGCGGCACCTTGGTGGAACTGTACGAACAACAGGTCCGCCGATCGAGCGCTGCGCTCAACAAGGCCCTCGAGACGACGCTGTCCGCTCTAACACCGCCTGAAGCGCAGGAAGGGGCCGCGCTGACCATCACCGGCCCCATCGACCCGGGCATGGTTCCCCACTGGCGCAACATGCTCAGAATCCTTGCCGCCTCCCACGACGCATTCGGCCCTCGCAGGCTCCATGACGTCGTCCGCGGAGAACTCAACATCATCCAGCAGCACCGCGCGGCCGCGAGCGGACAGACCCTCCGTGAGTTGCTGCGTGTCGAGTCGCGGTGGGCTGAATTCGCCTCCTGGACAGCCGACAACCTGGGAGACAGCCACGACGCGGGCTACTGGCTCCGGCAGGCGCTGTCCATGGCCCGAGAAGCCCGGGACAGCACCATGATGGCCTACGTACTGATGCGTCAAGCCCAACGCGCCGCCGAAAGACGGGACACCGCGAGCGCGCTCGCATTCGCTCACGCCATCAACAGCAGGTCAGACATGACTCCTCGCGACCGCGCCCTGTGCGCCGTCCGAAACGCCCAAGCGAACGCCCTCGCAGGCCACCAGCAGCAGTGTCAGCTAGCCCTCCGGCAAGCGCACAAGCTCGTCACAGACGCCGAGGAGCCTGACGACCCCGACACGATCGGCCGCCACTGCGTACCTTCCTACGTCATTGCCCACGAGGGCCATTGCCACCTCCTCCTCGGTCAACCGCGGCAGGCCGTCGTCGTACTCGAGGAGGTGCTGCGCGCCTGGCCAGCGGCATACCGACAAGACGAGGGACTCGCCCGGACCTGGCTGGCAACCGCCTTCGCTCAACTGGGACGCGCAGAGGAGGCAGTGGAGCAGGGCGAGATCGCCCTCAACCTGGCAGTGGAGGCAGGCTCCAAGCGGCTGACCAACGCGCTACACCACGTCGCCCAGGGGCTCGCATCACTCCGTTCATCGCCCCGGGCCCACCAGTTCCGTGCTCGGTACACCCTCGTACAGCAAGTCGCCGGCACAATAGGCCGGTGAACCTCTGGACAACCGCCACAGCCACCGACGAGGCAAACCGCGGAGCGTCCGTCGCTGTCCTACCAATCGGCAGCTTCGAGCAGCACGGCTCCCACCTCCCGCTGGCCACCGACACCATCGTCGCCAGCGCCATCTCAGCCGAGGTGGCGAGTCAATACAAGCTGCTGCTGCTACCGCCGATCACGATCTCCTGTTCACACGAACACTCGGCCTGGCCCGTCACTGTAAGCATCAGCGCACGCACCCTTGACGCGATCATCTCGGACGTCACCGGCTCACTTCGGCGCTCCGGTACCCACCACCTCGTTCTCGTGAACGGCCACGGCGGAAACTACGTGCTGTCCAACATCGTGCAGGAAGCCAACGTCGCTGGACCGCGGCTAGCGCTGTTCCCCAACCGGCACGACTGGGAACAGGCCCGGCGGGACGCAGGCCTTGCAACGACCGCTCACGACGACATGCACGCAGGCGAGATCGAAACGTCGATCCTGCTGCACGTCGCACCAGAAACCGTCCGTCCTGCCTACCGGCAAGCCGATCACGTTGCTGAGCGGCCCCATCTACTCACACTGGGCCTGCACGCATACACCGAGACTGGGGTGATCGGACGCCCCTCACTTGCTAGCGGCGAGAAGGGGCGGACGGTCCTCGCAAGCCTCGTTGGGAGCTTCAAGAGCACCTTGGACCACCTCATCGCCGGGTAAGGCGGAGCGCGCCGTGGTACGCCCTTGATCTCGTGCCGGCGACATCCGCAAGCCTCGTTTGCATCGGGCTCGGACACACCAGTTTGGTCGGTCTTCAACCGCGCCCCGGGAATCGGTCACAGCGCCGGCAGCCAATGAGCTGGAACGCCTGCTCCGGGCAGTTGCGCTCCTCGCCAGGTGCGTAGGGGGCACGTCAAACGTGTTGTAGCCGAGCCACTCCTTCTCGTCATACAGGCTTCCGGATCGGTGATTCGGTTGGGCATGAGTGCCCACGCGGCGGACACTGTCGCTGGCCGTCCCTATGGTGCCGCCATGACGATCAAAGACGGTTGGATCTCGTTCGATCTCGGCAGGTTCCGCAGCCACGAGGTCGATTTCGCCACGTACAGCGGCAGCTCCCACACGGCGCTGCCGGCGCTTCCCCTCGGGCATCCAGGTGGTCTGCACAGCTGGATGCGGGAGTTGGTGCCACTCGGTGAACGCGCTGCCGGTCAGTACGGCCTGGACACACTGACCCACGGCTCGCCCGTGTCCGAGAATGTTGCGGCCTTGCCAGAGCAGTTCGTCGCGTTCATGGCTGATCCGGTGCTGCGCGATTCGGTACCGACCTGTACGTCGTGTTACTGGGCTTCCGATCTTCCGTCGGCGCCGAGCCCCGTCCACCATGGCGCGCAGCTGGTGCGGTTCCTCAACGACCAGCAGGGTTGTCTGTTCTGGTATCTGCACCTGCTGCCAGACGGCCGCCACGAGGTCCTGTGCGGTGGCGAGGCGTACGACCTGCGGGTGGTCCCCCAGGAGGAAGCGCATGAGGACCTGGTGCGCGTGGCCGACGACTTCGACCGGTTCATTGCCCGGTTCTGGATCGAGAACCTTGCCTGGTACGAAGTGGTGGGACAGAAGCGATCCGATGAGGATCTCTCCGAACCGGTCTGGGAGTACGTACGCCAATATGCCTCTGCGGACCCGTCGGCCGTCGGGTGACCAACAAACGGCGCGGTGGCAGCTCCGCTGGGCTGACACCACGCCTTCGTCCTCACCCTGCTGCTACCACCAGCGCACACCCTGCACTGGTCGGCCTGGCGACGGGCATCCCAAGCCCGAGCCCGACGATCCCACTACCAGCGCAGACTCGGTCCCTACGCCAGTGAGCTGCCTGGCTGTCGTTGATGGGACCTGTTCAGCGTCGGGTGGTCGGCTGTCCGGGGTCATGCTCTTCGAAGGCGGCGAAGGCGAGCAGGTCGGCTACCTCGTCGACGTGGTCGTGAAGCCGACTGGTCGCGACGCGTAGGAAGGGCTCGTGCGGGCCAAAGAAGCAGCGCCCTCCCGGGACGACGGCGACGCCGTGTGCGGCGAGGGTGACCAGTGCAGACCGTTCGTCCTCGACGGGCATCCATAGGCTCAACCCTTCGGTGCCGCCGGTGCGTACGCCGCGGGCGGCCAGCGCCTCGGCGAGCGTCCGCCGTCGGGTTCTGTATGTCTCGCCGGCCCGGGCGACAAGTTCATGGGTGTGCGGGTCGGTGAGCAGGTGGGCTAGGCAGTTCTGCAAAATGCGGCTGGTCCACCCGCTGCCGAATGTCCGGTAGACGCGGGCGCGTTCGACCAGCGGCGCCGCGCCGCCGAGGACGGCGAGGCGCAGGTCGGGCCCGTGTGACTTCGAGTATGAGCGGACGAACACCACCCGGTCGGGAAGGGCCGTGCCGAGGGTGTGCACCGGCCCGGGGGCGAGCTCGGCCAAGCCGTCGTCCTCGATTACCAGGGTCTCCGAATCGCGCAGCTCGGCTGCGAGTTCTGCGCTGCGCGTGGCGTCAACGCTGTGCCCGGCGGGGGAGTGGGCGTGTGGCTGGTAGATGAAGAGCACCGGCTTGCGGCGTACCGCGTCGGCCAGGGCGTCTGGCCGGGGGCCGCGCTCGTCGCAGCGGACCGGGATAACCTCGGCGCCGACCGCGTCGAGGATGTCGAGCAGTCGTGGCGCGGTGGGGTCTTCGACGGCCACCTTGTCGCCGCTGACGACCAGGGTTTGGCAGAGCAGCAGCAGAGCGTCGAAGCCGCCGTTGACGGCTAGTAGGTCCGCTGGCGGAAACGGCCATGTTGGACGGACCGCGTCGGCGAGCCGCTCGGTGATCGGTACGCGGTTGTATTCGTGCAGCTCTGCGGTGCGCAGTGCCGCGGCGAGCGCGGCGTCTAGCGGCGGTAGCAGCGCGGTGTCTGGTACGGCAAGGCGGAGGTCGTGCAAGAGCCGGCTGCCGTGGCGGCCGACCTCCTCGAAGCGGCGTGGGTGCGGTACGTCGGGTGGGCCGATGACGACGGTGCCGGCGCGGCCGCGGCCGGCGACCGCGCGGCGCCGGCGCAGCATGGACCAGGCTTCGGACACGGTGGCGGGGCTGACGCCCAACCGGAGCGCGAGGGCGCGCACGGTGGGCAGCCGGCTGCCGGGAGTGATCATCCCGGCGCGGATCAGGGCCGCCACGGTCGCCGCGATGCCGCGGGCGCTTGGCTCGTCGATCTGGGTGGCCAGCCACTGCGCGTCCAGGTCGGCGCCGCGGGCATCCGGCTGAGTGGGGTTCATGGCTCGTAGTTCACCACATGCTGAGAAGAATGAACAGTAACAATAAAGTTATTGTCTGGCGGGAGCCTGAACTTTATCGTTGCCGGCGATGGCTACCTCACCCACCACCCCGCTCCGCCTCGGCGTCCGGCCCTGGTCACACCTGGTGCCGCTCGCCCTGGGCGAGGTCGGCGCGCCCTCGCTCGACCTCCGCGTCGCGCGCCTCGCCGTGACCCCGCAGCTACTTGACGAAAGCAGCCTCGACGCCGGCGAGACCTCGTTCAGCCGCTACACCCTGGCCCGCGCGGCCGGCGACGACCGGCTCGTGGGCATCCCCGCCTTCGTCATGCGCGGTTTCCGCCACCGCTGCATCCTGGTCCGCAAGGACAGCCACGCCGCCGACGCCGCCGACCTTGCCGGTGCCCGGATCGGAGTGACCGGCTGGCCAGACTCCGGCAACACGTGGACGCGGGCCGTGCTGCGCCGGGCGGGCGTCGACCTCACCGGCGTCCGGTGGACGGTCGGGCCCCTCACCCCCGAGGCGGCGGGCGGTGACCGCATGGGCGGAATGACCCCACCGCCGTGGGTACGGCCCGCCGAACCGGGGGAGTCCCTTGTCGGGGGGCTGCTCGACGGCACGCTCGACGCGATCATGACGCCGTTCATGCCGCCCGGATTCCACCGCGACGACACGCCGCTGCGCCCGCTCTACCGCGATTACCGCGCGGCCGAGGCCCGCTACGGCGCGGAAGTCGGGTTCATCCCCGGCATCCACCTCATCGCCGTCAAGCGCGAACACGTCGAGGCACGGCCGCAGATTCTCGCCGAACTGATGACGGCGCTGCGGGCGTCGCAGCAGGCATGGTGGGCCAGCTACCGCAAGCACGCCGACACGACCCCGTGGGCGCTCGCCGACATCGACGAGACCGAACGGCGGTACGGCCCCGACTGGATGCCATACGGCCTGGCGGCCAACAGGCCGATGGTGGCCGCCTTCTGCACCGAACTGCACGCCCAAGGCATCGCGTCCTCGCCGATCGACCTGGAGGCGCTGTTCCCCGAGTACGTCAAGATCGCCGCTGAGACGGGAGTGGAGTAGATGCGCCTCGCGTTGGGTCAACTCGCCGCGAGCGAGGACTGGCAGGTCAATCTCACGCAGTGCGAACTGCTGGTGCAGCGAGCCGCCGCGGGTGGCGCCGATCTCCTGGTGCTGCCCGAGGGGGTGCTGGCCCGGTTCACCGACGACTTCACCCGGTTGCGCAGCGCCGCTCAGCCGCTCGACGGGCCGTTCGTCAGCGGTCTTGCTGCGGCCACCACGGGCACCGGAGTCATGGTCGTGGCGGGCGTGCACGAGCCGGGGCCGGACGGCAGGGCGTACAACACGCTGGTCGTGCTGCGCGACGGCGAGATCATCACCAGTTACCGCAAGCTGCACCTGTACGACGCCTTTGGCGTCAGGGAGTCCGACAACGTCATCCCGGCCGACGGGCCGCTGGTGACCTTCCCCTGCGCCGGGCACACCGTCGGCCTGATGACCTGCTACGACGTACGCTTCCCCGAGATGGCGCGGCTGCTCGTGACCGACGGCGGGGCCGACGTTCTCGTCCTGCCGGCGGCATGGGTGCGCGGGCCGCTCAAGGAGCGGCACTGGGAGCTGATGGTGGCGGCGCGCGCCCTGGAGAACACCGTCTACGTCGCCGCCTGCGGAGAATGCGGCCCCCGCAACATCGGCCACTCGATGGTCGTCGACCCGCTCGGCGTCGTGGTTGGGCGCCTCGCCGAGGACCCCGACCTGCTGTGGGCCGAGGTGTCGGCGGACCGGCTGGCCCAGGCGCGGCAGCGGCTGCCCGTACTTGTCAACCGACGGTTCGCCGTCGACCCCACCCCGACCGAACCACTCGCCACCACGACGGCCTGACCAACACGATTGATTGAGGAAACATAGCCATGCGCCGTACCACCATCGCGGTGACCGCCGTGTCCGCGCTGCTCTCGCTGTCGCTCGTCGGCTGTGCCAAGGACCCGATCGAGGCTCAGCAGGGCGGTGGGGGCGAGGTCGCCACGCAGCAGAAGAACGCCGCCCTGCACGACCAGTTGCCCGACAAGATCAAGCAGGCCGGGAAGCTGGTCTCGGTCAACAGCGGATCCTTCCCGCCTTATGAGATCGTCGGCAGCAACCGCGATCTCACCGGCGCCGCCGCTGATCTCTCCGAAGCGCTCGGCCAGGTGCTCGGCGTCAAAATCGAGCACGTAACCGTCGAGGGTCTCTCCGGGGTGCTGACCGGAATCAAGGCCGGCCGTTACGACTTCGCGCTCGGCCCGATCGGTGACTTCCCCGAGCGGGAGGCCGACAACGACTTCGTCGACTGGGTGCAGGAGTTCGTGGTCTTCGCGGTGCCCAAGGGCAACCCGAAGCAGATCAAGGACCTCGACAGCGCCTGCGGGCTGCGCATCGCCGTGATGGCCGCCGGCTCGGCGGAAAAGGTGATCAAGAACCAGGCGCAGAAGTGCGCCGCCGAGGGCAAGCCGGCGCTCGAGGTGCAGTCGTACAAGGACCAGCCCTCGTCGGTCCTGTCGGTCAAGTCCGGCCGCGCCGACGCCTTCTTCTCCTCCCAGGCGCCGCTGACCTACTTCGCCAGCCAGTCCAACGGTGAGCTGGAGCTGGCCGGGACCGGACAGAAGAACGGCTTCGACGACCTCTACCAGGGCGCGGTTGTTCCCAAGGACTCGGCGCTGCGCGACGTACTGCTGGCCGCGATGCAGGAGCTCTTCGACAACGGCACCTACGCCAAGATCATGGCGAAGTGGGGGCTCGACGGCAACAAGATCGACAAGCCGGGCGTCAATCTGGCCGGCAGCAAGGGGTGAGCACCGTGGCCCCGAACGCCCCCGCCAGCCACGCCGTCAACGGCCGGGTCGCCGGCACCCCCGAGCCGGTCGACGTCGCGCACGCCGTGCCCGAGCGGCACCCGCTTCGGTGGGTGGCGACCGTCGTGGTCGCCGTCCTGGCCGCGCAGCTGATCCACATGCTGGTGACCAACCCCAACTTCGAATGGGATGTGGTCCTCCAATACTTCAACACGGAGTCCGTCGCCCGGGGTCTGTGGACCACGCTGAAGCTCACCGTCATCGCGATGGCCGTCGGCATCGTGCTCGGTGTGCTGCTCGCGGTCTGCCGGCTCTCCGGCAACCCGCTGCTGCGCTCACTCGCCGCGCTCTACATCTGGTTCTTCCGCGGGGTGCCCGCGCTGGTTCAGCTCATCTTCTGGTTCAACCTGTCGGCGCTGATGCCGCGGGTGTCGCTCGGCATCCCGTTCGGTCCCGAGTTCATTCAGTGGGAGACCAACACACTCATCACCCCGCTGCTCGCCGCGATCCTCGGTCTCGGGCTCAACGAGGGCGCCTACATGGCCGAGATCGTCCGGGGCGGCCTCATGTCCGTCGACCACGGGCAGACCGAGGCAGCGCAGGCGTTGGGAATGAGCCGGATGCGCACACTCTTCCGTGTCGTGCTGCCGCAGGCGATGCGGTTCATCGTGCCGCCAACCGGCAGCCAGGTGATCAACATGCTCAAGGCGACCTCGCTGGTAAGCGTGATCGCGCTCAGCGACCTGCTCTACACCGTGCAGTCGATCTACAACCGCACCTTCCAGACGATCCCGCTCCTGCTCGTGGCCTGCGTCTGGTACCTGGTGATCACGTCGATCCTCTACGTCGGGCAGTCGTTCATCGAGCGGCACTATGCCCGGGGCAGCAACCGCCACACGCCGACCCGGTACCGCGACGTCCTCAAGATCCGCCGCAAGCCGGCTGTCCCGAGAGTGGAGGTGCCCTCATGACCGCAGCCGATCAGCCGTTGATGTCCGCTCGTGGCGTCCGAAAGCATTTCGGGCCACTGGAGGTGCTCAAGGGGATCGACCTCGACGTGCACCCCGGCGAGGTGGTGGTGATCCTGGGTCCATCCGGATCCGGCAAGTCGACCTTCCTACGCTGCGTCAACCACCTCGAACGCATCGACGGCGGCTCCATCACCATCGACGGCGAACTCGTCGGGTACGAACAGCGTGGCGGCCGCATCCACCACCTTCCGGAGCGTCGCATCGCTCGGACCCGGCGCCAGATCGGCATGGTGTTCCAGCACTTCAACCTCTTCCCACACCTGACGGTGCTGGGCAACATCATCGAGGCGCCCGTCGGGGTACTACGCGAGCCCAGGGCAGAGGTGCTCAAGCGGGCGCGTGTCCTGCTCGACAAGGTCGGCCTCGCGGACAAGGCGGACGCGTTCCCCCGACAACTCTCCGGCGGCCAGCAGCAGCGCGTCGCGATCGCCCGGGCACTGGCCATGCGCCCCAAGCTGATGCTCTTCGACGAGCCGACCAGCGCGCTCGACCCGGAACTGGTCGGTGAGGTGCTCGCCACGATGCGAGACCTCGCCGCGGACGGGCTGACGATGATCGTGGTGACCCACGAAATCTCGTTCGCCCGCGAGGTCGCCGACCGGGTCATCTTCATGGACGGCGGCACGGTCGTCGAGAGCGGCACCCCCACCGAGGTGCTCGATCGGCCGGCAAACCCGCGTACCCGCGCCTTCCTCTCGCGGTTCCTCCCGGCCGGACAGCCGACCGCCTGAGCCGTAGCTCAGAGACCGCCGCTCACCGGGTCGGTGGGCGGCGGTCTCGGCTTCTCCCCGTGGAAGCTAATGACTGGACGGCGTCCGAGCGTCGTCACGATGCTGTCGTTCTGGTCGCTGCAGCACGACAACGGCCTTGTCCCGGCGCACGACCAGCAGCGGCCGCTGTTCAGCCCTCACCCAGTCCACCCGGAAGTTCAGCCATACCTCGCGCTGTTTCCCGCGAATGCGCCAACGGGCGTAGCGGAAAGAAGGAGGAGCAAATGAGCACGAGCAGCCGGTGGTAGGTCTCACCGGCAACGGGCACGACCCAGGAATGCTTCGTATTACCAGTAGTTGATCTCAGCGGTTTACTGCCCAGCGGAGGAGTGGCCAGCATGGTGGCGACACCGGCGACCGGCAACAGGACGGGGCCGGCGGATAATGACCCCATCCTGAAAAGCGTCGGCTTCCGCTCCGACCGCGGCCCGGTGCTCACCGCGGTCATGCTCAGCATGGGCCTGGTCGCTCTCGACTCCACGATCATCGCCACCGCGGTTCCGTCGATCGTGCGTGATCTCGGCGGCTTCTCCCACTTTCCGTGGCTGTTCTCGATCTACCTGCTCACCCAAGCGGTCACGGTACCGATCTACGGCAAGTTCGCCGACTCGCTGGGACGCAAGCCCGTGATGTTCTTCGGCATCGCGCTGTTCCTGCTCGGCTCGATCCTGTGCGGCGTCGCGTGGAGCATGCCCGCGCTGATCGTCGCGCGCGCCGTACAGGGCATCGGGGCGGGCGCGGTGCAGCCGATGAGCATGACCATCGTCGGCGACCTCTACACAGTGCAGGAGCGCGCCCGGGTGCAGGGCTACCTGGCGAGCGTCTGGGCAATCTCCGCAGTGCTCGGCCCCACGCTCGGCGGCGTCTTCTCTGAATACCTGTCGTGGCGGTGGATCTTCTACATCAATCTGCCGCTCGGTGCGGTCGCGGCATGGACGCTCGCCCGTCACTTCGCCGAACGGATCACCGGCAACAGGCACCGGGCGGACTACCCGGGCGCCGCCCTGCTCACCGTCGGATTCGGGCTCATCATCCTCGGGCTGCTCGAAGGTGGCGTCGCCTGGTCATGGGCGTCCACCCAGAGCGTGACGATCCTCGTGATCGGCGTCGTTGCGCTCGCCGCGTTCATCGCCGTGGAGCGCCGCGCCGCCGAACCGGTACTGCCGCTGTGGGTGTTCGGCCGCCGTGTTCTCGCCGGAGGCAGCCTCACCGCGCTGTGCATCGGGGCGCTCACCATCGGCCTGAGCTCGTACCTGCCCACGTACGCCGAAGGCGTGCTCGGTACCAGCGCGCCGGCGGCCGGATTTGCCCTTGCAGCGCTGACCGTCGGCTGGCCGCTGGCCGCCAGCCTCGCCGGGCGGATCTATCTGCGGATCGGCTTCCGCGACACAGCCCTCATCGGCAGCGTCTTCGTGGTCAGCGGTGCGGTGCTGACCACACTGCTCCGGCCCGACTCGACGGTGTGGGCGGCCGCCGGAGCGGCCTTCGTGCTCGGCGTCGGACTCGGCCTGACCGCAAGCCCGACCCTGGTCGCCATGCAGTCCGTGGTCGGATGGGACCGCCGGGGCGTGGTCACCGGGGCGAACATGTTCAGCCGGTCACTCGGCAGCGCCGTCGGCGCCGCCGTCTTCGGGGCGATCGCCAACGCCACCCTTGCCGACCGTTTCACCAACCCGCCGGCGGAAATCCGCGGCAGGCTGCCCGACAACGTGGACACAACGAGTCTCGTGCTCGGCGGGCACAGCCAGTCCGCCCAGCCGGCAGTGACCGAGTACGTCCGCGCGTCGCTGTACCACGCGACGCACCACGTCTTCATCGCGCTAGCCGTGCTCGCGGTCCTCGGGCTGGGCGCGCTGTTGCTGATGCCGCGCCGCAGCGACCACCTCACCTTCGAGTAGCTATCCACCGGCGCGACGAGCGCGAGCGCTGCAGGCTCTCATGGATGGCCTGAACCCGCTCCACCGGCATGGCGCGTTTGTGCCTACCGGAAATCTCATCGGAGCAGATCCGGGCGACGGTACGCGGACGAGCTTGCCGACGTTGCGCGACACCAACTCTTCCCGCATCGCATGTTGCAGAGCGTTGCGACCTACCGCGTGGAAGAACTGATTGTGGCGAGCGCTGGGATAGCGCTGGCAGCATCGGCCGACGGAGCAGCAGCGCCGCTCCAACCTGCCCGTTGGTATCCAGGCCGGCGGTGCAGCAAAGGCACTTGCGCCGGAAGTCCTCCATGAACGCCTTGACGTGCTGGACCTAGTAGTGCTTTGTTAGGTCGGCGTGTCATGGGGCGGTCAGTGGGTCGGGAGTAGTTCGATGTTGCGGTGACCCCTGACGAGCTTTCCCTTGTGCGGCAACGGCTTGAGACGTTTGCTGCGGACGTGTTCACCTCGATGGCCCGGTCGGATCAGCGGGCCAAGGGTGAGACGTATTTGCGGGGGCTGCTGTTGCCTGCGTTCCGCAGCTCAGCGTCGATATAGTCGGCGTTGCGGCGTGAAGGCGCAGGTCAAGGCGTTGCGGCCTGGTGGAAACCGCGAAATCGCCTAGTGACACGCCTGCCTGTGTATAACTGTTATGAGCTGCTGATCTATGCCGGGTCTCATAGTCGGTGTACGGTCGTTCCTCGTGTACGTGAAGGCGTCGACCCGCAAGACCCGCGACGGGCAGACGATCCGCTACCTGCAGTTGGCCCACAATGAGTGGGACCCGGCCGCGAAGGCGTCCAAGACCCGGGTGTTGTACTCGTTCGGCCGTGAGGACCAGCTCGACGTGGCCGGTATCCGCCGCCTGGTGGACGCGTTGTCGCGGCTGCTGGCCCCGGCCGACGCCCTGGCCGCGGCCGCGCCGGCCGGGTTGTCGTTCGAACAGTCGAGGCCGCTGGGCGGGGCGTGGCTGCTCGACGGGTTGTGGCGCCGTCTGCGTATCGACACCGTCCTGCGGCCGCTGGTCGGCTCGGCGCGGCGGGAGGTCGACGTGGAGCGGGTGCTGTTCGCGCTGGTCGCGAACCGGGCCCTGGCGCCGTCGAGCAAGCTGGCCGCCGCCGAGTGGATCTGCCAGGACGTGCACCTGCCCGGCCTGCCACATGTCACCGACGACGCCTGCTACCGGGCGATGGACCAGCTGATCGAGGTCGAACCTGCGTTGACCCGCGGTGTCTACGACCAGATCGCCGACCTGCTCAACCTCGAGGTCGACCTGCTGTTCTTCGACACCACCAGCACCTACTTCGAACTCGACGAGGCCGACGAACCGCTGTGGCGCGACGCCTTGGGCAAGGTCGTGGCCGAAGGCGACCCGGCCGCAGTCAAGCAGGCCGGGTTCCGCACGCATGGTAAGAGCAAGGACTCCCGCGACGACCTGCCCCAGGTCGTGGTCGGGATGGCCGTCACCCGCACCGGTATCCCGGTGCGGGTGTGGTGCTGGCCCGGCAACACCGGCGACTCCGCCCTGATCCGGCAGGTCAAGACCGACATGCGGGAGTGGAGCCTGGCCCGCATCGTCTGGGTCGCCGACCGTGGCTTCGCCTCCGCTGAGAACCGCCGCTTCCTGCAACAGGGCGGCGGGCACTACATCCTCGGCGAGAAGCTGCGCGCCGGCACCAGCGAAGCCGACGCCGCCCTCGCACGGCAGGGCCGCTACGCCACCGTCGCGGACAACCTGCAGGTCAAGGAAGTCAACATCGACACCGACGACCGGTTCGTCATCTGCTACAACCCCGAGGCCGCCGACCGCGACGCCGCCGTCCGGACCCGGCTGATCGCCCAGCTCACCGACCTGATCGACGACACCGACCGGCTGTCGGCCACCAAACGCGCCGAGCTCCGCGGCGTGATCTCGACCAAGCCCGGCCTGAACCGGTTCCTGCGCGTCACGCCCAAGGGCCTGCTGCGCATCGACCAGGCCAAGGTCAAGGCGGAGCAGCGGCTGGACGGCAAGTACCTGCTGCGCTGCTCCGACCCAACACTGTCCGCCGAGGACATCGCCCTGGGCTACAAGCAACTGCTCGAAGTCGAACGCGGCTGGCGCGACATGAAGACCACCCTCGACCTGCGCCCGGTGTTCCACCACCGCGAGGACCGCATCCGCGCCCACATCCTGCTCTGCTGGCTGGCCCTGCTGCTGATCCGGGTCGCCGAGACCGAAACCGGCCGCACCTGGACCGCGATCCGCACCGAGATCGACCGGCTGCACCTGGGCGTGTTCACCGGCCCCGCCGGCACGTTCGCCCAGCGCACCGAGCTGTCCCAACCCCAGAAGGCCCTGCTCACGAAGCTGAAGATCACCGAACCGCCTCGGATCTTCGACGCCACACCCGCAACCGCCTGACCTGCAACAACACAACTGCCTAGTGACACGCCCAGTCACCGGGCCTACCGGCGTTTGCCCAGCTCAAACCCCAAATTCGCGGACTATATCGACGCCGAGCTGCGGAACGCAGGTGTTGGATGGGCGGCGTAAGTCGATGCAGCCGATGGCGGATCGGCTGGGGGTGGATCATCAGGGGTTGCAGCAGTTCGTGACGACCTCGACGTGGGACGTCACGGCGGTGCGGATGCGGCTGGCCAGCCGGGCGGTCGGGGTGGTCAAGCCGGGCGCGTGGGTGGTCGATGACACCGGTTTCCCGAAGGACGGCAAGAGTTCGCCGGGCGTGGCCAGGCAGTACTCCGGCACGTTGGGGAAGGTGGCGAACTGTCAGATCGGGGTGAGCATCCACGCCGTCACCGACACCGCATCGTGCCCCCTCGATTGGCGGCTGTTCGTGCCGACGTCGTGGGACGACCATGCCGTTGACGAGGCTGACCGGCCCGAGGTGGCCGCTCGCCGGGCTCGCTGCGGGATTCCCGAGCAGGAGCGGCATCGGCCGAAGTGGTCGCTGGTCGTGGAGATGCTCGACGAACTGGCCGAGCACGGGCTGCGGCCACCGCTACTGGCCGCAGACGCTGGCTACGGAGACAACAGCCAGTTCCGCAGCGCCCTGGATGAACGCGGGATCGGCTACATCATGCAGGTCAAAGGCGATGCCCTCGCCCACAAGCCAGACGTGCAACCGGTGCCACGAGTGTGGTCCGGACGTGGTCGCCCACCCACCCGAACCGAGCCGCGCTACCCCAAGACCGCCGTCAGCCTGGCCGAACACGTCCACGCCACCGGACGCGCCAACGTCGAGACGATCACGTGGCGGGAAGGCTCGAAAGGCACGATGAGCTCTCAGTTCGTCTTCCTGCGGGTACGTCCGGCCGGGCATCGCGTCGCCCGTGACGCCGACGGCACGCTGCCCGAGCGGTGGCTGATCGCCCAGTGGCCCGACGACGAGGCCGAGCCGGTCAAGTACTGGCTGTCCAGCCTCCCCGAGGCGACCAGCCACACCGACCTGGTCCGCTACGGCAAGATCCGCTGGCGCGTCGGTTTCGCCGTAGCGGCCCTCGTCGATCCACAAGCTGTGGCGGGCGACCAGGTCGGCAAGTTCGGCGCGGTCGGCGAGTGCGCGGATCAGGGTTTCGGTGCTGGTCATGACGGCCACCTCAAGTAGTTGGACTAGCTAACGTTCGTGTCACTTGATGTGAGTGAGGAAGAAGTCCCGGATGTCCTCGGCGAGCAGGTCCGGTACCTCCATCGCGGCGAAGTGGCCGCCGCGTTCGAACTCCGACCAGTGCCTGATGTCGTACAGCCGCTCGGCCAGCGGCCGCACCGACAGCGTGATGTCGTGCGCGAACACCGCCACGCCGAGCGGCACCCGGCACGGCGGCAGGCTCTTCCCGCGCGGGGCGTCGTGGTGGAACCGGCCCGAGGAGGCCGCGGTCGCGGTCAGCCAGTACAGCGAGATGTCGGTGAGCATCCGATCGTCACTGACCGGCGTGGCGGGGTCGGTCCACTGCGCGAATCGCTCGGCGATCCAGACCAGCTGGCCGACCGGCGAGTCGGTCAGCGCGTAGCCGATGGTCTGCGGGGTGAGCGCCGTCAGAGCCTGGTACGGCGGACGGTTAGCCATCAGCTGCCTGACCTTGTCCAGTCGGGCCTCATCCGCCTCGGACACCTCGACGTCGGGGTCCGGCCGGGTCGGCAGGTAGTTGACGTGCACCCCGACGACCTGCTCGGGCGCGACCGCGCCGAGCGCCGTGGAGATGCCCGCGCCGAAGTCGCCGCCCTGCGCGCCGTAGCGCTCGTACCCGAGACGGCGCATGAGCTCGGCCCAGGCCCGCGCGACCCGGACGGCGTCCCAGCCGCGCTCGTGGGTCGGCCCGGAGAACCCGAAGCCGGGGATGGACGGAATCACCAGGTGGAAGTCACGCGACAGCGGTTCGATCACGTCGAGGAACTCCAGGAACGAACCGGGCCAGCCGTGGGTGAGGATCAGCGCGAGCGCGTCCGGTTTCGAAGACCGGACGTGGACGAAGTGGATGTTCTGGCCGTCGATCTCGGTGGTGAAGTGCGGAAGCTCGTTGAGCTTGGCCTCGTGCTCGCGCCAGTCGTAGCCGGTGCGCCAGTATTCGGCCAGTTCCTTGAGCCGCGCCAGCGGGAAGCCGTAGTCCCAGCCGGCGTCGGCGACCTCGTTGGGCCAACGGGTGCGGGCGAGCCGGTCGGTCAGGTCGTCGAGGTCAGCCTGAGGGATGTCGATGCGGAACGGCTTGATCATGGCCTTGACTCCAGAGGGGATTATTCGGCGCCCAAACGTTCGGGCAGCCAACGTTTGGCGGCCGAACGATATCACAATCGTTGGTGCTCCGAACGATTCGTTAGACTTGTCACATGGAGAACCCACCCGAGAAGAAGCCGGCCACCTGGGAGAGCCTGCCCAGCTGGCTGCTCACCCAGACCGCCAGCCATGCGCACCGCCTGGTGGCCGAGGGGTTCTCGTCCGTCGGCGCCCGCGGCTACCACTACCGCCTCCTGGCGACGCTAGAGGAGTTCGGCCCGGCCAGCCAGGCCGCGCTGGGCCGCCGTAGCGGCATCCACCTCAGCGACATGGTGGCGGCGATCAACGAGCTCGCCGATCGCAAACTGGTCGAACGCACCCCGGACCCCTCCGACCGGCGACGCAACATCATCACGCTGACCGCCGCAGGCAAGCGACAGCTGCGGCGACTAGAGAAGCAGCTGGCCGAAACCCAGGACGAACTGCTGGCTCCGCTGTCACCCGAGGAGCGACAGCGTCTGACCGAACTGCTGTCCAGGCTGTTGGACCACCACAACCGGCGAACCGGCACACTTGAAGAGCCGTGGCGCTGACCGGCAACCCGGTCAGGTCCGTTTAGTAACGCTACGAAACGCCGAGCGCTTCGACTGAGCGGCTATGAGCGCGCGGATCTGCCGCTGACCGCGCTTACCGCGCTGGCCGCTGCTCCGGCGTCGCTACGCGAGGGTCGGTCCCACCTGACGCCGCATGAAGGCCCTCGTAGACTTTGTTGGTGCAGGACGAGGACCGTACTCCGGAACGTGTCAAGGGATTGAGGCCAGCGGGAGTTAAGCGGCTTGTGGGAGGGGCTTCGTTTCCTGGTCGGGCTTGTTGATCCAGACCTGTTCGGGCAGGTCGAGGATCTTCGGTAGTAGCCGGGTGGTGCTGAACCGTTCCGGGTGCGCGGCGCGGGCTGCGGCCAGGGTGTCCTCCCGGTGGGCGCGGACCGTGTGGTGCCGGCCGTGGTGGATGTCGGCGGGGGTGTGCAGACCGATGCCGGAGTGCCGGTGGGCATGGTTGTACCAGGTCACGAAGTTGGTCATGAACGTTCGGGCGTCCGCGAGGGACGCGAACCGGTCGGGGAACACCGGCGCGTACTTCAACGTCTTGAACCAGGCCTCGCTGTACGGGTTGTCGTTGGACACCTTCGGCCGGGAGTGTGAGCGGGTAACGGCCAGGTCCTCGAGCAGGTCAGCGACGGATTTCGAGGTCATCGAGGTGCCCCGGTCGGCGTGGACCACGTGCGGGACGCCGTGGGTGTCGAACACCTGGCGGATCATGGCCTCGGCCAAGGGCCCGGACTCGCGGGCGTGCACCCGCACCCCGACGATGTACCGGGAGTAGATGTCGATCATCACGTAGGCGTCGTAGTAGACGCTCTTCGCAGGGCCGGGCAGTTTCGTGATGTCCCAGCTGTAGACCTGCCTCGGGGCGTCAGCGACCAGCTCGGGACGCCGGCGGGCCGGGTGCCGGGCCAGCCTGCGCCGCTCGCGGACCTGCCGGTGCTCGCGCAGGATCCGGTACATCGTGGCGATCGAGCCCACGTACACACCCTGGTCCAGCAACGCCGCGTAGATCTGCGCCGGCGCGGCGTCGACGAACTCGGGACTGTCCAGCAGCTGCAGGACCTGCTCCCGTTCGGCCGGGCTGAGCGCGTTCACCGGCGGACGCCGCGCCGGGCGTGACGGTGTCGGCCGACGTCGGTCACGATCGGCGCTGGACCGGGCGATCCCGGTCAGCCGCTTCGCGTCCCGCGTGGTGGTCCCCGCACCGGTCAACGCGTGGTAGGTGTCCATCAGCGCCTGCCGAGCCCGAACACGTCCGGATCGTCCGGCTCGCTCCTGGAGATCTCCTCCAAGAGCTCGCGCGCTTTTCCCATGATCGTCAGCGCCGTCTCGGTCCGCGCCAGCTTCGCCTGCGTACGCTCCAGCTCCCGCCGCAACCGGGCGATCTCGGCCTGCTCGGCGCTGGGCCGCCCGACCGTCTCCCCAGCCGGCTTGCCCTGCAACAGCCCGGCATCGCGGGCCCGGCGCCACTCACTCATCAACGACGAGTACAAGCCCTCCCGCCGCAGAAACGCCCCGCCCTCACCCGCCGCGACAGCCTGCTCATACCGGGTCAACAGGTCCAGCTTCTGCCCCGGGCTGAACGACCGGCGCGCCCGCGGCCCGTCCGACCGCGGACCCTTCTTGCGACTCATGACCCCATCCTGGGCCACCGTCATATCAACAGCAGTACTCAACGCATCTCGATCCTGAACTCGCCCTGCCAGACGGACTTGCTATGAACCGTTGGCCTCAACTCACCCTGGCAGACAGGGCTCTGCCGGCCGCGCTGGCTGCAGCCCACGCTGAAAGCTTCTCTGCCGACCATGACGGTCACGACTTCGACCCGTATGACGAGTTCATGTGGTCCGTCGAAACGCTCGAGTGGTGGCAAGCCTGGACCGGTAACCCGACCGCCAGCAAGGCACCGTTCCGAGTCTTCGGACAAGACGGGTCTGGCGGTCTGGCCGCCTTCTGGATCCGCACGCCTGACGCCCCGATCCAGACCCAGCCCATCGTGTTCCTCGGCTCCGAAGGCGAGCTGAACGTGATCGCCAGCAACCTCGGCGACTACCTGTGGCTGCTGGCCAACGGCGTCGGCCCCCTCGAGACCGTCGACGGCATCCACCGCGCCACCACGCCCATCCCCACGCTTACCGCCATCGCACAGCGCCACACCGGCGACATGCACCGGCCTACCGTCACGGTGATCGACGCAGCCCAAGCCGAGCTCCACACGCTGACAACGCTGGTGGATACCACCGCGCGGTAGTTGCTGGCCGCACCCCGTTCACGGGCTTTGTGTCCCGGGGCTGGTCGGCATCATCCGTCGCCTGCGTGCGACACGGGCGCGCCGCGCATCCGCTCACGCCTCCGACCGGGCGTGGCATGCGCGGACGCCCGGTCGTGCCGAGAACAGTGCGCCCGCCACCGTCCATATCTTCCGAGCCGCGGTTGTGAGGTTCCCCCGGTCTGCCGGAGGGTTGGTTACCTGGCACCGGTGGGCTCAGGCTGAACGATAGCCGTCTCGTCGTGTTGTGCCTGGTGGGTGTGCCAGGCGGTTCGTACTCGTCTGGGGATCGCCAGCCGAGGTCTTTCTGGATGCGGCGGGTGTTGTACCAGCCGTCGATGTAGGTGAAGATCGCGTTCTCGGCCTCGTCGCGGGTCCGCCAGGAGTTGCGGTAGACCAGTTCGATCTTCAGCGTGGACCAGAAGTTCTCCATCAGCGCGTTGTCGTAGCTGTCGCCGACAGAGCCCATGGACGGCAGGATGCCGTTGTCGGCCAGGCGTTGCGCGAAGCGGAAAGACGTGTAGTTCGACCCGCGGTCGCTGTGGTGGATCAGTTGGCCGTCGCGGACGTCGCGGGACCAGATGCCGTACTCGAGGGCGCCGAGGATCAGGTCGGTGTCGCAGCGGTCGGAGCACCGCCAGCCCACGATGCGGTTGGAGAACACATCCCGCACCGCGGCCAGCCAGAACACGCCCTCACCGCAAGGGATTCCGGTGGCGTCAGCGACCCACAACCGGTTCGGCGCCGCAGCCGTGAACTGCCGGTTGACCAGATCCGGCGCCGGTGTCGCCTTCGGGTTCGACCTCGTGGACGGGATGCGCCACTTCTTGCGCAGGAACGCGCCCTGCAGGCCGGCGTCGCGCATCAACCGCTCCACCCGCTTGCGACCCACCCGGCGGCCCTGGCGGCGCAGCATCGCATGCACCCTCGGGCTGCCATAGGTGCCACCCGACACGTCGTGGATCTCCGCGATCTCCACCGCCAGTTCCGCATCCTCGCGCCGACGGGCAGACGGGTTGGCGGCCTGGGCGAGCCAGCCGTCGTAGGTGGAGGTGGCGATGTTGAGGACCCGCAGGACGGGCTCGACCCCGAAGCGGCCGCGTAGCTCGTCGACGAGCGTCACGACCGTCGCCGGGTCGGGTCGAGTTCCGAGGCGAAAAAAGCCGACGCGGCCTTGAGGATCTCGTTGGCCCGCTTCAGTTCGGCGTTCTCCCGCCGCAGCCGGCGCAACTCCTCCAGCTCGGAGGTCGTGGACCGGTCGTCGCGCCGGCCCCGGTCGGCTTCGTCCTGGCGGATCCAGTTGCGCAACGCCTCGTTATGCACCCCAAGCTGGCGGGCCAGCTGGCGGATCACGGGCTTCGGGTCCGACTCCCGATACAAACGCACCGCACGTTCACGCAGCTCATCTGGGTACTTCTTCGGTGCTGCCACGGATGACTCCCTTCAGCTCCATCAGAGCATCATCGAAAGCCTCCGAGCTACCGGGGGAACCTCACCTGCGCCTGACCCGGCCTGCGCCTGACCCGGCCTGCGCCTGACCCGGCCTGCGCCTGGCCTGGGCTCACATCTCGCCGAAGTACCCCTCCTCCTCGCCGAGCAGCAGCGGTACGTCGTAGATCGACATGTCCGGGCGGGTCCTGATGTACCGGACCCGGTGTCGCCACCGTTGGTGTTCGAAGGCCACGTCAGCGTCGATCTCGACAACGGTGGTGGGGTCCACCTGCGTATACGGTAGTGGTTCGGGCTGGTCCAGTTGCCCGGACCAGGACGGCGGCAGCGGCTGCGGCCAGGGATGAACCGTTGCGCCGCGGCGCGGCAACGCACGCACCGGGGACAGTATGGCCGCGAGTTCGGCCCGCTGTGTCGGGTTCAGCGGGTGGGTGCGGCCGGTGTATCGCAGTGTTCCTCGCCGGTCGAACCGGCCGAGCAGCAGGGTGTCCGGGTCGCGGATGCTGCCGGTCACGCCACCGACGATCGCCTCCGTGGTGATCCGGGTCCGGTACTTGCACCAGCCACGCCGGCCAGGTTCGTACCGGCCGGTCGTCCGCTTGCTGACCACGCCTTCGATGCCGGTGGCGACGGTCCAGTGCGTCAGCCAGTCCGCGACCTGCCGCATGTCCGCGGTCTGCGGGGTGAGGGTGAGCTGCGCCGGCGCGCCGGCGAGCAGAACACCGCAGCGAACCCGGGCGTATGCCTGGGGCACGCTGCGCTGCTCTTCTCGCCGGCGCGCCGGCGAGCAGTTGTTCGAGCCGGTCGCGCCGCTGTGACAGCTCGCGGTCCAGGATCACCTGTCCATCGGGGTCGGCGAGTAGGTCGAACAGCACGTAGTGGGCGGGGCACTCGCGGGCCAGGCGCAGCAGGTCGCGGCCGGCGGTGACGCGCCGCTGCAGCTGCGCGAAGTTCGTCCGGCCGCCCTGCAGCACGATCAACTCGCCGTCGAGCACCGCCCCGGGCGCTATGGCCGCGCGAATGGCCCGGCTGATATCAGGAAAGTAGGTGGTCAGGTTGCGGCCGGCCCGGGATTGGAGATACACCCCGTCGGCGTCTCGGAAGGCGATGGCACGCCACCCGTCCCACTTCGGCTCGTGAACCAGTTCCGGGCCCTCGGGCACCTCGTCGACGGGCGCGGCGAGCATCGGCGCGACCGGCCGGCGCAGCACCGGTCCGGCGGCCGCCTCCGTCCGGCGGGCCGGGCTCACCGCCTGCGCGGGATGTGAACGCTGATCATGTCCGCCCCCTGCAGATCATCTTGGGGGGAGGGACGACCACTCCGGGGTGAAGATCCGCGACAACGAATGCCTACGGCCGCAGCCGAATGCCACCGGGCGAGGGCGCCAAGGTCTCCGGCGGGGCGGCGGTCGGGGACCCGCTCGGACACGTGCCGGGGCGCCTCTTCGTGAGGGGTCATGCCCTACGGCACGTGGCCGGCGTAGCGGAAGGTGGGAGGCTGGCCGTCGGTGCCCTACCGGACGTACCGGTAGTGGATGACCGCGCCCGCCTGCTCGGTGGCGCCGACGTAAACACCTGTCTGCGGGGTGAGGCGACAGGTCTGCAATCCTCGGCGCAGAGCGCGGGTTTCGCGTCTGCGGCAGGTCGACAGCTTGGGGCAGAGATCCGTCGGTGCCGGTTTCCACGGGCATGATGCGGCCGTCGATCCGACCGCCAACGAACCACGCCTCGACTGCCGGCATCAGCCGTCCCCCTTCTGTTTCATCCCCTGCGGGGTTCCCCGGGCCACAGCCTCCGCGGCGGGCCGTTCCGGCCCCTGCGGCCGGTCGGAAAGGGCGGTCGGAGTGGTTGTCATCGGCCAGCACACCATACGCAGGGATCGATCTCTCTAGCGAGGGCCAAACATCGATGACGAGCGCCGCCGAGATCGTTCGTCTTGTGGTTGCCCGCCTGTTACGAAATCACCGGACCGTAGCCATACTCATCGGAGACCGTCAACGTCCGTGTGGGTGGCTCAGGGGGTTCCCATGAGACTGGCTCGATTCTTCGCACCGCACCTGGGCCTACGGCGCACCCGTGTCGCGGCAACCGTGATGGCGATGGTCGCTGGTGTCGGCCTCGTCAGCGTCGGTGCCACATCAGCTGCGGCCACGCCCCCGGGCATCCCCTCGAAAGCCAACGCCCAGTCGCAGCTCAACGCCCTGCGGGTGGCTGCGCAGGGCTCGACCAGCGGCTACTCGCGGGACCTGTTCCCGCACTGGATCACCATCAGCGGCAGCTGCAACACCCGCGAGCAGGTCCTCAAGCGCGACGGCATTTCCGTGGTCGTGGACAGCTCCTGCGTGGCCACCTCCGGTCGCTGGTACAGCCCATACGACGGGGCCACCTGGTACGCCGCCTCCGACGTCGACATCGACCACGTCGTACCGTTGGCCGAGGCGTGGCGCTCCGGCGCCAACTCCTGGACGACTAGCCGCCGGCAGAGCTTCGCCAACGACCTGACCCGCCCGCAGCTGATCGCGGTCACCGACAACGTCAACCAGGCCAAGGGCGACCAGGACCCCTCAACGTGGCAGCCGCCCCGGTCGGCCTACCGCTGCACCTACAGCAAGATGTGGATCACCGTGAAGTACAGCTGGGGCCTGACGCTGCAGTCGTCGGAGAAGTCGGCGTTGCAGAGCATGCTCAACACCTGCAGCTCCTGACCGCGCGCAGTCTGCTCCCGCCTGCATGTAAACAGTGCCATGCCGGTCCGCAGAACGTTCATAGCCGGGCGGGTGACCGCTGGTCGTCTCCAGCACCTGGAAGCTCTCGTTCGATCGACAGTCACATCTTCGCCGAAGATGTGACTATCGATCGTCGACTCGGCGGATCGGTGCGATGGCCCGGCTGTCGATGGTGAAGCTGACGGGCGTACCATTTGCCCGGCTCAAGCTCAGACCAGAGCCAAAGCAAAGTTAGTTGATCATGGTGGGGTTGCGTTGAGCAGCGCTGGGATGAGCAGCTTGTTGGCGTGGTGACGTTCCATGATGTGTTTGATTCGGGTGTGGCCGGCGAGGCGTATCAGGGCGAGGGCGAGGTTGCGCAGCGCGGCCATGGTGTGGGCGACGGCGCCGAGGTAGGCGTGGTGGGTGTCCTCGCCGAGCTGGCGTTCTGGATGCCGGAGTCGGTGAGCAGCGGCTTCATGATGTCTTTTCGAGAGTGCCGCCGGCGACTGCGGCCTCGTACGCCGCCTGCAGCTCGGCGAAGACCGAGGGGGTGCCCGGTGGGCGGGGGATGCCGAGGTGCTGTTCGCGCAGCTCGTCCATGAAGCGGTCCCACAGTTCGGGGCCGCCCTGCTCTAGCAGCTCGGCGCGCACGGAGAGCTCGTGGCTGGCCGGCAGGTGCAGCCGGCCCCACGAGCCCAGCGCGGCCATCACCGGGACGAGCTGCACGCCCGGCTCGGTGAGGCTGTAGCGGATCTTCTGGCGGTGGGTCTCGTCGTCCGTGCGCCACAGCAGGCCGTGGGTGACCAGGCGCCGCATCCGGTCGGCGAGGATGTTCGAGGCGATGCCCTCCTCGGAGCCGGTCAGCAGCTCGCGGAAGTAGTGCCGGTTGCCGAACATCATGTCGCGCAGCACCACCAGCGACCACCGATCGCCGAGCACCTCGACCGCCAGATTGATCGGGCATCCCGACCTGTGCTCTCCCACGCGCTGATGGTACTTCGCAACCGGTCGTGCTAGCGTGACCGCGACCACTTTCGAACTGCAATCAGTTTCGGGGGCGCGGTGAGACCGACGACCGAGCAGCTCGACCGGCGCTACAGCGATGAGAAGTCCCAGGCCGTCCCGTGGGCCGCCGCCGAGACACGGCTGGCCGCGGCGCAGATCGCCTGGATCGTCACCGTCCGGCCGGACGGTCGGCCGCACGCGACCCCGATGGTGCCGGTCGTGCACGACGGCAAGGTCTACTTCCATACCGGCAGCACTGAGGTGAAATACGCCAACCTCGAGGCCAACCCACACGTGCTGGTGCTGGCCGGCGACACCGCCTGGGATGGCGGCCTCGACGTGGCCGTCGCCGGAACCGCGGCGCCCGTCACCGACGACGCCCTGCTGCACCGGCTCGCCGAGCTCTACCGTGAACGCTGGGACGGCCGCTGGCAGCTCGACGTGCGCGACGGCGGGCTCGCCGCGCACGTCCCCGGCGCCAGCCCGGTCATGTTCGAGGTGACGCCGGACCGGGCGTACGGCCACGACAAGGGCGACCCGTTCGGCCAGACCAACTACCGCTACTGAGAGGGCACGATGAAGTTCCTGCTCACCGACTCCGGCGTCAAGAACCCGAGCATCCACGCGGCCCTGCTCGACCTGCTCGGCAAGCCGATCGAGGAATGTGTCGCGCTCGCCATCCCGACCGCGTCGTACGGCCACCCGTGGGCCAAGCCCGCCGGGCCGTGGCGCTTCATCAGCGGCCGCGGCGGCAACCCGATGACCGAGCTGGGCTGGAAGTCCGTCGGCGTGCTCGAGCTGACCGCGCTGCCGAGCATCGACCGGGACAAGTGGGTCAATTGGGTGCGCGAGGCGGACGTGCTGCTGGTCAACGGCGGCGACGCGCTCTACCTGGCCCACTGGATGCGCGAGTCCGGCCTGCTCGACCTGCTGCCCACGCTCGGCGACAAGGTCTACGTGGGCTTCAGCGCCGGCAGCATGGTGCTGACCCCGCGCATCGGCGACGACTTCGTTGGCTGGAACCCGACCGGCGGCGACACCGCGCTCGGCGTCGTCGGCTTCTCGATCTTCCCGCACCTCGACGTGCCCGACTGCCCCGAGAACAGCACGGCCGCCGCGGAGAAGTGGGCGGCCGAGATCGGCGTCCCGGCCTACGCGACCGACGACCAGACCGCCATCAAGGTCGTCGACGGCGTCGTCGAGGTCATCTCCGAGGGTCACTGGCTGCGCTTCAACGGCGCGGCATGAAGATCCTCGAGCTCGCCGAGCCCGGCCCGCTGCGCGACTCCGGCGTCAGCGCGATCCTCGCCGGCACCAAGACGGCGATGACCGGCCTGCTCGCCATCTACGAGAAGGAGGGCGAGCCGCTGCCCGCGGCCGGCGAGCGCTACAGCGTCATCGACTCGGACGGGAAACCGGTCGCGGTCATCGAGCTGACCCGGGTCGCCACCGAGCGGATCGGGGCGGTCGGCGACGCGTACGCCCACGCCGAAGGCCGCGGCTACCGCGACGCCGCCGACTGGCGGTCCGCCCACGAGGACTTCTTCCGCAGCGACTTCGTGGCCGAGTACCTCGGCTTCGTGCCCAACTTCGACGACGACACCCTCGTCGTCACCCAGTGGTTCCGGCTGATCGAGACGCTTGGCTGAACGTCCTACAGCCAGCGCGTGCTCGACGCGAGGATCATGTGGAACGTCGCGACCGATCCCCGATCGGGCGTCCTCTACCTGCTCGCCGCGACCGCCCTGCTCGCCTGGCCGCTCGGCCGGCGGCTACGGCGCGGCCCGCTCGGCGTGGTCTTCGTCGCGGTCGCCGGGGCGGTCCTCGCGGCGACCGCCTCGACGCCGTACCCGCACTTCTCGGCCGCCCGGGTCCAGGTGTACCTCGCCGCCTGGACCCGCACCGACCTGCTGACCGGCTTCGCCGGCGACGCCGAACGCCTCGCCAACATCGCCTTGCTGCTCCCGCTCGCGCTGCTCGCCACACTGCTGTGGCGGCGGCCGGTGGCGGTGGTGCTCGGCTGCACGCTGTTCAGCTTCGCGATCGAGGGCTGGCAGGCCTTCGCCGGCGGCCGCGCCGCCGACCCGGTCGATGTCATCCACAACACGGCCGGCGCGGCCCTCGGCGCCGTCCTCGCCCTGACTGTTCTCGCCGCGACAGGCCGCCGACGCTCAAACCGTCGGCGTCCTGAGTTCCGACAGGAGTCGCTCGGGCACTCGATCAGAGCCAAAGCACAGTTAGCCGATCTTGCGTCGGGCCTTGTGATGACCCGGTGAACGAGCGCGGCCTTCCTTAGAACTCCTAACTCTTTGAGCGTTGGAGTCGTCGCCAGCAGATGATGGCGCAGGCGAGGGTGAGGAAGGCTTCGTGGATGTCGTCGCGGATCTCCCAGCGGATGCGTAGCCGGCGGAACCAGTGAGGTGATCTCAACAAGGATCGCCGTTTGACGTGCGCGACATGCGCGAATGCGTCCTTATCGGACGATGCTTGAGGAGGGCGTGGGGCCCTCGGTAGGCAGTTCTCACCACAAGATCAGCCCAGCAAGTGAGGACCCCACGTGATCGCCTATCGTGCCATGCTCGACGTGCCCAGGGAACTCGTTCAGCACGTGGCGCGGCTGTTACGCGCCGAGCGCCGTGCGGTGGGCACCCGATCGGGAACGCGGGCGTTGACCTGCTTCTACCAGGCGCTTCTGGTGTTGGTGTGGTTCCGCAAGGGTGAGGACAAGACCACTCTCGGGGCGGGGTTCGGCGTGTCGAGGGCAACCGCCTACCGGTATGTCGCCGAGGCCGTGCGGGTCCTAGCGGCGCAGGCCCCCACCCTGCATGAGGCCCTCGCGCGGGTCGCCGGCGAGGGCTGGTCGCACGTGATCCTCGACGGCAAGCTGTTCGACACCGACCGAGTGGCCGAGACGACCATGAGCGTGAAGGGCGAAACGATCGATGCCTGGTACTCCGGGAAACACCGCGACTTCGGCGCGAACATTCAGGCCGTGATGCGCCCGGACGGACTACCGATCTGGACCTCCGAGGCGATGCCCGGACACCTGCACGACCTCACCTGCGCCCAACAACTGGATGTCACCGGCGCCCTGTATTGGGCGGCCTCCGAACTGCACCTGCCGGCATTGGCCGACTCCGGCTACGAGGGCGCCGGCCAGGGCATCCACACCCCGTACAAGCAACCCGCCGACGGCCGCCGCCTCGCCGTCGACAACCGCACCTACAACGCTGTCCTTCGATCCATGCGGTGCCGCGGAGAACGCGGCTTCGCCATCCTCACCGGCCGCTGGCGCAGCCTCCGGCACAGCACCGCCAGCCCACGAAGAACCGGCGATACCGTCCGCGCCGCACTGCATCTCACCCACTTCGAATACCGCTACCTACCCGAATCTTGTTGAGATCACCTCAGTGCAGCAGGGCGATGGTCTGTTCGACTACCCACCGTCGGGTGCCGAGGCCGGAGCCGTGTCCGGTGCCGCGTCGGGCGATGACCGGGGTGATGCCCCTGTCGCGGAGCTGGCGGCGGTAGATGTCGTAGTCGTAACCCCGGTCGGCGTAGATCCGACCGGGTCGCTGCCGCGGGCGACCGCGGATGCCCTTGATCCGGGGGACCTTGTCGACCAGTGGCAGCAGTTGGGTGACGTCGTGACGGTTGCCGCCGGTCAGGGTCGCGGCGAGGGGGATGCCGCCCGCGTCGGTGATGACGTGGTGTTTCGAGCCCGGACGGCGGCGGTCGACCGGGCTCGGGCCGGTTTTGGGCCGCCTTTGAGCGCCCGGATGTGGGAGCCGTCGATCACCGCCCGGGACATGTCCAGTTGACCGGCGGCCCGTAGCTTGCCCAGGAGGACTTCGTGCAGTCGTTGCCACACGCCGGTGTCGTTCCAGTCCCGTAGCCGGCGCCAGCAGGTCATGCCTGATCCGAACCCAAGCTCCTGGGGCAGGAACTCCCAGGGGATCCCGGTGTAGAGCACGAACAAGATCCCGCACAACACCTTCCGGTCATCAAGCGGCTTGCGACCGGGATAGCGCCGCCGGCGAGGCGGACGGGGCGGTAGCAACGGCTCGATCTCGGCCCACAGGTCGTCCGAAACGATCCACGGCGGCTGCTCACCTCGCCTCACGGCCGATCATGGTAGTTGATCGTCCATGAAGGACAGCTCTATGCGTCCGCCTAGATCATTCTGTTAGGAGTTCTTAGTAGACGATGGCGGTTCTCTACGCGAACCGTCGTCTGCAAGAAAGGCCGCTCGTGTCAGTCTCCCATGCTGTCGCAGGTGTCGTCACGGACGAGCAGGGGCAGGTGGACACCGGGCAGATCACCGCGCTGGCCGTGGTGTTCGCCCAGGTAGCCGATCCGCGGAAGGCGCGGGGTGTGCGGCATGCGCTGCCGGCGGTGTTGACGGTGTTGACCTTGGCGTTGCTGTGCGGAGCGCGGAACTTCCGGCAGGCCGCGGACCGGGTGGCCGAGTTGCCGCAGGTGTTGCTGGCCGCGGCGGGTGCCCGCCGGCATCCGGTGCTGGGGATCCGGATCCCGCCCGGGCGTGACACGCTGCGCCGACTGGTCGAGATGGTCGACGCGGCCGTGGTGGACCGGCTGGTCTGCGCCTGGCTGGCCGCCCAGCTCGGCGGATCGGCCGGGGTCGGGCTGTCGCTGGACGGCAAGACCGTCCGGCACTCCGGCGGCGGCGATGGGGTGGACGTGCAGTTGTTCGCCGCGATGCGCCACGACACCCCGGTGGTCGTCGCCCAGGTCCGGGTGCCGGCCGACACCACCGAGGTCACCCAGATCAAGGCCCTGCTCGACCCGATCGACATCACCGGCATGGTGATCACCGCGGATGCGGCGCATCCACGCCACGACACCGCCGGCTACCTGGTCGGTCGCCAGGCCGGCTACGTGTTCACCGTCAAAGCCAACAAACCCGCCCTACAGGCCGCGATCGCGATCCGGCTCCCCGCCGCCATCACCGCGACCAGCACCCACATCAGCACCGAACGCCGCAGCGGCTACCAGATCACCCGCACGATCTGGACGGCGTCCGCCACCGGCATCGACTTCCCCGGCGCCGCGCAGGTCTTCCGGCTACGCCGCGACGTCTATGCCCCGGATGGACAACGCGTCAGCAAACAAGTCATCCACGGCATCACCAGCCTGGCCCGCCCGGCCGCCGAGATCGCGGCGCACGTGCGCACGCACTGGTGGATCGAAAACAAGATCCACTGGATCCGCGACGTCCTATTCGGCGAGGACACCCACCACGCCTACCTCGGCGCCGTCGCCCACACCATGGCCGCGCTGCGCAACCTCGCCCTCGCCCTGATACGCCTCGCCGGCCACACCCGAATCAAACACATCATGGAACGTCACCACGCCAACAAGCTGCTCATCCCAGCGCTGCTCAACGCAACCCAATCATGATCAACTAACTTTGCTTTGGCCCTGAAGCTCAGACCAACAATTCGCCGGGAGTGACCGCCATGGCTCGGAAAGTGATCACGGTTCTGACCGACGACCTCGACGGCGGAGCGGCGGACCGGACCGTTGAATTCAGCCTGGACGGTGTCGCCTACGCCATCGACCTGTCCGACCACAACGCCGGCGCCCTGCGTAAGACCCTCGACGTGTACATCACCGCGGGCCGGCGGATGGGGCGGGGCGGCATCGACTCGGGTCGGGTGGCGCGGCGGTCGATGCATCCCGTCACCTCCGGCAGCAGCAGTCGTGCTCACACTCGCGCGATCCGCGAATGGGCCGCCGAGAACGGCTACCAGGTCTCCGA
The DNA here is from genome assembly GCF_011759515.1 of Micromonospora sp. CNZ280. Classification (NCBI taxonomy): domain Bacteria; kingdom Bacillati; phylum Actinomycetota; class Actinomycetes; order Micromonosporales; family Micromonosporaceae; genus Micromonospora; species Micromonospora sp. CNZ280. The sequence goes on along the minus strand of NZ_JAAOYP010000004.1, from coordinate 499,740 downwards.
ACGGGGCCGCATCCCGACCTCGGTGGTCGAGGCGTACAACAACCGCTGACGTAGGGGCGGCTCACCACGCTGCCGGCGGGCCTCTTTCGCACCCCCAACGTGGTCCTCGCCAGCCCCCGGTGCTCTGGTACGCCCCGGTCTACGCCGCGCTGCTCGCGGTCAACGCCGGCTATGCCTGGCGTCGGCGGGAGCGGGCTCGCTCAACGACCTCGCCTCCGTCGCACGGAGCTGCCTGCTGCTCTTCATCGTGGCCACCATCGCCGGAGTGCCCCTCGCCCGTGTCGTGCCCGCGTTCGTGACCCTGGCGCTCTACCTGGTCGGCACCGTCTTCCACGTCAAGACCATGATCCGCGAGCGGGGGAGCGACCCGCTACCACCGCCTCTCGGTCGCTTAGGACCAACGGCATCGGATCAACTGCACGCACCCCTGCCTGCGGCTTCAGGTTTCCGCAGGTCAGAGTCGGTGCAGCGTCCTGCTTCACGCACGTGCAACTGCACGGCGGCGAACAGCAGTCAAGGGCACTCTCTGTCGCCTGGTAGGGGAGTATCCGCAGGTCACGGCGGTAACGACCTCGCGAGTGTCCGTGCCTTGGCAGGTGGATGCAGATTGTGTGCAGGCTGACGAAGTGGTCATCGCGTCCGAAGTGGTCACCGGGGTCGAAACAAGGAGGGCGCCATGACCTGCGGTGATGTGGGCGAACGAGCTGGCGTGACCTCGCAGCGAGTCGAAGTATTCACCCTCGCTGGTCGCCACCTGGCCGGCGCAGCCTGTCGAATCGCTGCGGGACTTGTTCGAGTTGTGGCGGTGGGGCCGGCCGCCGGCCGGCCCCACCGTCGTGTCAGCCGTCGGATCGGGCGGCCGCCGAGATGATGGCGGCTCGATCGGTGTGGGTGAGGATGCCGGCGTCCACCAGCGCTCGGGTCACTGCGGTGACGTGCTCCATCAGCGCCTCGTGTGTGGCGTGGTCCTGCTCGCGGATCAGATCGTTGACGGTGCAGCCGTCCGGCCGGTAACGATTGGCCACCTCGCTGTCGACGCCGTCCACGATGACCGTCACCCGTAGGTCGGAGCCGGGGCAGGCGTCGGCCGGCGGGGCGTAGCGCAGCAGGCGGGCGCCGTACTGGACGGCGTTGTTGTTGCCCTTCGCCCCGCTGCGGAACCAGAGGTTGCCCTGCCGGTCCTGGGTGAGACGGTAGGTGCCGGCGTCGCGCAGGACGGTCACCGCGTACGAGAGCGGGTCCACGCGCAGCAGGTACCCGTCGAGCGAGACGTAGACGTGCTCGTCGGGGTTGACGAACAGTTCGTCCTGCACACCTCCGTACCGTCCGGGAAGGGTCACCCGCCGGACCACCGCGCCGCTGATCGGATCGACCACGAACAGGGTGTTGTCGGCCAAGCCCCACAGCCGGCCGTCCGGGCCGGCGGCCAGCGAGGTAACCGAACTGGCTCCGGGCACGGGTACACCGCGGTCGGTCACCGCACCGGTGTCCACGTCCACCGTGAAGAGGCGGGCCTCGGTCGCCCTGGGTGTCGTGCCGCCACCGCCGTTGATGCTGCTGCCGCCCCACAGCGTGTCACCGACCACGGCCAGCGAGATCACCCCCTGGTCGGGAACGATGTCGCGCTGGACCGTGTGCTGCCCCGTGGTGTAGTCGTAGCGGGTCAGCGCCCCGCCGAACATCCCGTAGTCCGGGGTGCTGCCGATGTACATCGCCGTGCCGGCGTCGGCGAAGGCAACCGGGCGGTTCTGCCCGTGGTCCGCCTGGAGCCGGAACAGCTCCCGCGGGTTGGTCCCGGCGCGGAACGGTTTGTTCGGGTCGTAGGCGTGCACCGAGGCGTTCGGGTAGACGCCCTGGTACATGATGCCGTCGTGCCAGCCGAAGCCGTCGGCTTGGCCGATCCGGCCGAGGTTGGTCGCCGTGCCGGTCGCCGGGTCGAGCACGCTCAGGTTCCCGTTGATATAGAGGTTGGTGTAGACGCGCCCGTCCGGTGCGGTGGTGATGTTGTTGATGTCGATCGGCTGGTGGGGGAACGGCAGCTTGAACCGCTCGTTGGCACCGGTCGTCGGGTCGTACCAGAGCGCGTCGCCGAAGTAGTTGCCGATCAGAGCGTGCAGCCGGCCGTCCAAGAAGCCGAACCCGACGCCGGGCCCGCCGCTGCGCACCTCGGCCCCGCCGGCGTCGCGTACCGGTCCGAGGGTGTCGGTGGCCACGTCGTAGTGCCACAGGGAGGTGCCCGAGGTGAAGTACACGGTGCGGCCGTCCGGGGCGAGCCCGGAGGTGCCCCGCGAGCTGATCGTGAAGTTGTCCGCCAGCACCGCGCCGGTGTCCGGGTCGAGCACGAGCGCCTGCAGCTTGCTGCGCTTGACGAACAACCGGCCGCCGACCAGGTTGATGTCGTACGGGTGGTTGACATCCCCTTGCAGCTCGGCGGGCCAGATGTCGCGCTTCTCCCCGGTGCGCAGGTCGAGCCGGATCAGGTGCCCGCCGGTGCCGACGGCGGCCCAGAGCACCTCGCGATCGGGATCGACCGCCACGTCGATGGCGTAGTGCTGGCCCGGATACATCGAGCCGTAGTCGCGGAATCCCTCGGTCGGCGAGTACGAGAAGACGTGCGAGCCCGGGTAGGTGCCACCGTAGATCCTGCCGTCCCGGCCGGGACGGAAGCCGTACAGGACGGTCTGGCCGGCAACCGGGGCGCCGAGGTCGGTCACCGCGCTGGTGGCCGGGTCGATCCGGTAGACGTGGGCGTTGGGGTAGCTGCCGGCGTAGACCGTGCCGTCGTCGGATTGGGTGATGCCCCACCCGCCGGACGAGTCGGGTAGTTCGAACGTGGCGCGGTGCGTCCGGTTGACCGGGTCCACCATGGCCACCACGCCGGGCGTGCCCATCTGTACCCCGTACCACGCCGGCTGTCCGGCTGCGTCGGTGCCGAGGTGGCCCTCGAAGACGGTCAGCGCGGTGGACTGGACCCCGAAGTCGGTGACGGTGCCGACGGGCGGTGCCGGTTCGGCCGCCGCGGCGGGCACTGCGACGGCGCCCACCGGCAGGAGTAGCGCCACGGACGAGGTGGCGGCGAGAAGGAAACGACGCATGACTGTCACCTCCGGCTAGAAATGTCGATCTTGATGAGGTTGCGGCCGCGTAGCGTGTAGAGCGCGCACCCGCACGGGTCGGCGGCGAGCTTCGCGCCGTCGAACCATTCGCCGGCCAGTCCGTCCGCGACGGTGGTCACGGTGAACTTCACCAGGTCCACCTTGTAGACCCGGTTGCCGTCGGTGCCGTAGGCGACCCGGCCCCGGACCACGAGGTCACCGCCGGCGGAGCCGACGCTCACCGTGCGGGTCACCGTGCGCCGGACCGGGTCGACCTCGAAGAAGACCCCCGTGTCGGTCACCCCGTAGATCCGCGACGCGGTATGCCCGAGGTCGGCGATGAAGGCCGCGCCGGGGACCGGCTCGATCTGCCAGGTGACGGCACGGTCATCCAGGTCGAAGGCCGCGAGCCGGGCGGTGGTGGTGACCGGCGGCAGGCCGAACCCCTCCTGGATGTTGGTGCCCAGGTACGCCGTACCGCGGTGGGTGGTCACCGAGTAGACGCTCTGCCGTTCGACTACCGGCCGGCGTACGTCGAGCGTGCCGGCGGCCACGTCGTAGAGCGCCAGGGCGCCGTCGGTCTGCCCGGGCTCCGGCTGGGTCGGCATGACGATCAGGCCGCTGCGCTCGTCGTACACCATGTCCCGCGGCCGGTCCTGCCGGTTGCCGACGCGGGCCAGCAGGTCGGCGTCGGCCTCGCCCGGCGTGTGCCGGTAGAGCAGCGCCTGCGTGTAGACGCCCATATATATCTGGCCGTTCACGGCGGACATCGCCTTCGGTTGGCCCGGCAGGCCCAGCCGGGTCTGTTCATCGGCGGCCAGGTCGTGGATCTGTACGCCGCCCTTGCCGGAGACGTAGACCCGCCGGCCGTCGGAGAGCATCACCATCGGCTGCTCGGCCGAGGCCCGGAAGCCGCGCTGTACGAGGTTTCGGTGGTCGAGCGAGCCGGTGGCGGGGTCGTAGACGAAGACCGCGCCGTCCTGGATGCCGTAGAGCTTGCCGGCGTGGGTCAGCAGTCGAGGCGTGCCCGCTTCGGGGTAGGGGACACCCACTGTCTCGACCTGGCCGGTGGCGAGGTGGTAGCGGTAGAGCGCGCCGGACGGCCGGCCGGTGAAGTAGACGTAGTCGCCGAGGAACTCGGTCGACACGATGTACTTCTCGCCTGGGGCGGTGGCCTTGATGATCCGGTAGTCCGCCGGGTTGCCCTTGTTGAGCACGAGCAGTTCGCCGACGGACGAGATGCCCATGGCGAGGTGGGTGTCACTCATCGACATGCTGGCGACGAAGTCGCGGCTGCTCAGCTCGGCGGGCAGGATCTCCCGCTTGGCGCCGGTGGCGCGGTCGATGGCGACCAGGCGGGCATGGGCGCCGACGCCGGCGTAGACGGTGGTGGCGTCGGCGGCGATGCTGCGCACGTATTGCTCGCCGGGGCTGGCGACGCCGAAGTCGCGGGTGGCACCGCTGGCCGGGTCGTACTCGGCGACCCGCCCGGTGGGGGAGAAGCCCAGGTAGATCTTGCCGTCCGGGGACGCGGCCACGTTCCAGATGAAGTCGTCGGCGAACGACGCGACCTTGGTGACCGCGCCGCTGACGGTGTCGACGCGGTAGAGGTCGGACGGGACGTGGGTGCCGACGTACAGGTCGGTGCCGACCTTGGTCATTGCCCACGCGCCGATCCCGGTCGGGATGTCGTGGTGGGCGGTCACGGTGTCGCTGACGGTGTCGTACGCGCCGACGGTGTTCGGCGCCAGGCCCCGCGTCACCGCGTAGAGCGTGTCGCCAACGAACTCGGCGTTGCCGAGGGCATTGGTGACGCTGGCCGGACCGTAGTCGGTGATGGTGCCCTCGGCTGGCGTGTCCGCCTGGCTCGGTGCGGTGCTCAGCGTCACCGCGAGGCCGGCGGCGGCGAGGACGGCGATCGTTCGGGAGAAGGAACGGGGGATGACCATGCATTGACCTCCTGAGATCAGCGCTTGGCGTCAATGTATAGCGGACCAGACCGAAATCACAGGGTCAAATGTGGTCGGTCATGACGCAGACGCGCCATCCGAACTGGTTTCGATGCTCGCTCAGCTTGTCGCGATGCATGGGTCAACCGTGGACACTCGGCACGACCCGTTGACGTGAATCAATAGTGGAACTACGGTCTGGCCCGTAACCCGATGACACGAGAGGTGAGCGTATGGCTCCACGCAGAGTTGCCGCGGCATTGCTCGCATCCCTGGCCGTCGCCACCGGGGCGACCGCCTGCGGGTCGGGGGGCGGCGGTTCCGACTCGACCGTCACGATGTGGATCTACCCGATCATCGCCGACGAGGCGAAGCATCGGGCCTTCTGGGACGACACGATCAAGACATTCGAGGCCGCCAACTCCGGCACCAAGGTCAAGGTCAACATCTACCCCTGGGCCAACCGGGAGCAGCAGCTCACCGCAGCCATCGCTGCCGGCAAGGGGCCAGACGCCGTCTACATGATCCCGGACCAGTTGCCGAAGTTCTACGCGCAGAACGCGCTCGAGCCGCTCGACAAGCACCTGCCGGCGGACGCGAAGGCCGACTACCGGGAGAACGTGACCCGATCGGTCACGGTCGACGGGAAGATCGTCGGAGCGCCCATCCTGATGAGCGTCGTCGCCACGCTCTGCGACAAGCGGGTGTTCGAGGCCGCCGGCGTGACGGACTACCCGAAGACCTGGGACGACCTGCTCGCGCTCGGCCCGACCTTCAAGGCCAAGGGCTTCGACGTCACCGCGATCCCCTACGCCGACGGCATCAACCAGGTCGTCTACCCCTTGCTGTGGCAGGCAGGCGGCAAGACCTTCTCCGCTGACGGAAAGAAGGTCGTGTTCGACGACCCGGCGGGTGTCGAAGCGGTCACCTTCATGCGCAAGCTCGTCGAGGCCGAGTACGTGGAGAAGGCGCTGATCACCCAGCAGCTCGCCATCGAGCAGACCAGGATGGCGCAGGGCAAGGTCGCCTGCACCTACTCGCACGCCCCGTCGACCATGATCGACCTGTGGGGCAAGGAAAACGTGGTGACGCAGCCCCCGCTGCAGAACAAGACGCAGGACACCTACGGCACGGTCGGCTCGTTCTCGATGCTCAAGGGATCGAAGAACAAGGACGCCACCGCGAAGTGGATCAACTACATCACCAGCGCCGAGGTGATGGGCGCCTACGACAAGGCCTCCGGCTACTTCGCCCCGCGCAAGTCCGTGCCGGCGCTCTACGCCGACGACCCGGTGCTCGGCCCGGCCGAGCAGTTGCTGAACTTCGCCTCCCCAGGCGAACTCCACGTGAAGGCGCGTGACGTCCAGGGCGTGCTGAGGTCGGAGGTGCAGGCCGCGCTGATCGGCCAGAAGAGCCCCGAAGAGGCCCTGAAGGAAGCGGCCAAGCAGGCCAACCAGCTGCTCGGCTCATAGCACGGCAATCGGAAGGAGCAATTCGTGGCAACGCTCGAGATCGCCGGCCCGGACCCGGGACGGGCACGGCGGGCACGTCGACGCAAGGACGCCCTGATCGGGCTCGCCTTCGTCCTGCCCTGCCTGCTGCTCTTCCTGGCCTTCCGGTTCGGGCCGGCGATCGCGGGCATCCTGCTCAGCTTCTTCGACTACACGATCGGCGGCGGGGCCACCTGGCGAGGGCTCGACCACTACGAACGCCTCGTCGACGATCCGGCCTTCTGGGCGGCGCTGCGGGTCACCATCGTCTACACGTTGATCAGTGTGCCGCTGTCGATGGTGGCCGCGACCGGGATGGCGCTGCTGACCCGGCGGGCGTTCCGCGGCGTGCGGTTCTTCCGCTCGGTCTTCTTCCTGCCGTCCGTGACCAGCATCGTGCTCGCCGGCGTCGTGTTCGGCTGGATCTTCTCCCCGCAGGGCCCCTGGCCCATGCTCATGGGCTGGCTCGGCCTGCCGCGAGACTGGCTGGGCAGCACCGCGCTCGTCCTGCCAGCCGTCGCCGTGCTCGCCGTCTGGGGGCGCTACGGCTTCGACATGCTCATCATCCTCGCCCGGATGCACGACGTGCCGAAGGAGACCGAGGAGGCGGCAGTCGTGGACGGTGCGGGACCGTTGCAGCGGTTCTGGCGGGTGACGTTGCCGCAACTGCGGCCGGCCCTGTTCTTCGTCGCCGTCCTCGACACGATCAATTCGTTCCAGGTGTTCGACTCGGTGTATGTGCTCACCGGCGGCGGGCCGGGCCGCGGTTCCTACTCGCTGGTCTACATGCTCTACGACCAGGGCTTCACCTACTTCGACCTCGGCTACGCCAGCGCGGTCGGGGTGGCTCTGTTCGTGCTCACGCTGGTCATCGCACTGGTCCAGCGCCTCATCTTCGGGGGGAAGAACACGTGACTGTCGATACCCGCCCGCACGCCCGGACCGCCGCCGCGCCGGCCCGGCCGCCAGCCGTACGGCGCCGCCTGCCCCTGGCGTCCCGGCTGGGTCGCGGTGCCACCGCGCTGCTGCTCGTGCTGGCCACGTTCGTGACGCTGTTTCCCTTCTACGCGATGGTCGTGCTGTCCCTCAAGCCGCAGGGATTCGTCGAGATCCCGCGCAGTCTCGTCCCGTGGCCCTTGACCGCCGAGCAGTACGAGCGAATCTTCGCCGCCGACGGACTGACCCGCTGGGCACTCAACACGACCGTCTACTCGGTCGTCGGGGTCGTCTTCGTGCTCCTGCTGTCCTCGCTGGCCGGATACGGCTTCGCCAAGAAGCGTTTCCCCGGCCGGGAGGTGATGTTCTGGTCGTTCCTGGCGATGCTGATGGTGCCCTACCAGATCACCCTCATCCCGCTGTTCATCCTCATCGCCAAGGCGGGCGGCGTGGACACCTACTGGGGGATGGTGGTCCCGACGCTCGCCAACGCGACCGGGGTGTTCCTCCTGCGCCAGTTCATCAGCACCATCCCCGACGAACTCATCGAGGCCGCCCGCCTGGACGGCTGCTCGGACTGGTGGATCTACTGGCGGATCGTGCTCCCATTGTGCAAGCCGATCCTGGCCACCCTCGGCATCTTCGTCTTCCTCTGGCACTGGAACGACTTCCTGTGGCCGCTGCTGGTCGGACAGGACACCAGCATGCAGACGCTGACCGTCGGGGTCGCCGGGCTGCACAAGCAAAACGTGCCGCTCAACGCCGTGATGGCCGGCGCGGTGGTTGCCTCGGTGCCACTGACCGTCGCCTACCTCTTCGGTCAGCGCTATCTCACCGAGGGTGTCATGTCCTCGGGCATCAAGGGTTGAGCCACCGCTCGAGAAAGGCGTACGCGGCCAGCCGGGCGGATGCCGGGAAGTCGTGCCCGCCGTCGCCGGCCAGGAACTCGCCCCGCCGCGGGTGACCGAGGGCGTGGTACAGCCTGCTGAGCTGTGCCGTCCCGGCTGCGATGGCCGCCCAGTTCGGAAAGATCTCGTCCTGCCGCGCCGACCAGCTGAACATCGGGCGCGGCGCGACGAGCGCCGCGATCTCGTGCCACTCGAACGGCACCGTGCCGGCCGTCAGGTCCGCGGTGAGCGGTGGCAGATGGGAGAACCAGTCCCGCTCGCCCCACCGGCCCGGGTCTGGGTCGTCGGCGAACACGCTGAACCCGCAACTCACGGCGACGGCTCGGATCCGTGGGTCGAGCCCGGCCAGGAAGATCGCGTTGTATCCGCCCAGCGAGTGACCGATCGCGCCGATGCGGTCCGGGTCGACCACGTCGAGAGTGCGCAGCAGTTCGACCGCCTGCACGTGGTCGACGAGCATGCGGCCGACCGCGGTCCAGCCCGGATTGCGCGCGTAGAAGCCGGCGGTGTGGAACGGCTGCTCGCCGTCGCGGATCCGGTCACCCGCGGTGATGGCGTCGGCGGCGAGCACAACGAAGCCACGTTGGACGAGTTCCAGTCCGTACCGCCGGTTGGGCCGACCGGCGGCGGTCGCGACGTCCACCTTGCCGGTGTCGACCGTCGGGTGCAGGGCGAGCACCGCAGGCGCCGGGCGGTCGGCCGCCGCATGGTGCGGCACCAGCAGGATGGCCGGCACCTGCTCGCCCCCGGGTGCGTCGTAGACCAGGTGCCGCCGGACGTGGTCCGCCTCGTGGTGCTCGGCGACGACCGTCTGGCGCACCGCGACGGGCCCGGGCAACGGGCCGAGGCAGCGCCGCCACACCCGCTCGATCGCCGCGCGGGCGCCGGCCCACTGTGCCTCACCCCCGCCGTCCGGCAGGAGCGGCGGCACGGTCTCGGCGCGCAGGTCCGCGAGACGGTACGCCATGAGGAGCCTCCCAATCGGATTCGGGGGACGCTCAGCCGAGCCGCTCGAGCATCAGGCGGTACGACTGGCGCGGCCGGCCCGGGCCGGTGGTCCGCGCCGGGGGCATCTGCCACGCCAGGCCGAGCTCGGACAGGGTGTTCAGCAGCCGGCGGGCTGCCCGCGGGGTGATCTGGAGAAGGTCCGCGACGGTGGAGGCGTCCACGACCACCGGCCCCGACTGCGGCAGTCGCGCGGCGGACCGCATCGCGGTGACCAGCCGGCGCAGGGTCGCGACGGCCTTGGTCCGCGCTTCCTTCTGCGCCGCCATCCGCACCCGAGGTCGCGACGGCAGCAGCAGGACGTGCCCATCGTGCCCGACTAGGTAGCTGTCGTGCTCGCCGTCGGTGCGGGACCGGCCCAGGGCCGTCCGCGCGTTGGCCTCGGCCTCCCGCGCGGTCGCCCCCAGCCCGATGCCCAGCTCGATGTCGATCCCGAGCTCGGCTCGGACCCGCTCGACGAACGGCGGGACCGCGAAGTCGTCGGTCGCCGCGACGAGGGAGCCGAGTGTGGCGACCACGTAGTAGCTGCGCTCGTCCCGCGGCAGCACCGTCGCGCCCATCCCGCGCGCCTCGTCGAGCAGCAGGCCCTGCAGGGCCAGCCGGAGCGCGCCGAAGTCACCACCCGTCACCGGCGCCTCGACGATGCCGACGGCGATCTGTGACTCCTCCAGCCGGCTGCCGAGCCCGAGCAGCAGCGCCGTCCGCAGTGCGACGCGCACGGTCGCCTTGGTGGGCCGGACGAGCAGCACGGGCACCTCGGCCGCGGCGAGCCGCTGCGCCACCGAACGCACACTGGTCAGGGCGAGGGTGGTGGTGCCGGAGCGGTGGAGCTCCGCGTGGAACGACTCGAACGCGCTGGGCGAGGAGGGATCGGAGTACTCCAGGACGGAGACGTCGTCGGCGGGGACCCCGATCTCGCTGTAGGCCTCGTCGACCTCCCGCCGCGGCACCGAGTCGATGCTGACCCGGCGCAGGTCGTACCCGCCGTCGAGGACCGCACGCAGCAGCGTGCCGTACAGCGCGGATCCGGAGAGTGGAACGAAGGTGGCTGGCACGCTGAGGGCACCCGCCTCCCGCGCCAGGTCGTATGGCAGGGGGCCGGCGAAGAGGCACACGTCGAGCTCGGGCTGGACCCGGGCCAGGTCCCGGGCGATGTCTGCCTCGTGTTCGTAGGCCACGGCGACGAGCCGGAAGTCGACGGGCCCGTCGGCGAAGTCCGCACCGAGGTGCATGGTGGTGGCCACCACGTCGGCGGTGCCGACGACGCCGACGGTCAGCTTGTAGCCGAGCCCCTCCGAACTCGCCTCCCGCACCGTCACACTCCTATCTCAGCACCTGGGTGCAGACTACCCACGCGCAGCCGGTGGTGGACGCGCACGAAGTCCTCCGCGATCGCGTCCACGTCGCCGTCGGTGTACGCCTCGTTCCAGTGCAACACCAGCAGGGTCCGGCCGATCAGCCGCTCTGCGCGCGGGCACAGACCGGGTCCGTAGCGGAACTCGACGCGGGCCGGCGGGCTGGTGAACGGGAAGCCGGATCCACCGTACAGGCGCCGCTGCGCGATGGCCGGATACCCGTACACCGGCTGGTCGAGGTAGCCGGCGGACACCGGTACGCCCTCGGCGGCGAGCGCCTTGGCGTACGCCTGGTTGTCCGCCCCCGCCGCGTCCACGTCCAGCACGACGGGCAACAGCCACACGGCGTGCCGGTCGAGGTCGGCCGGCACGCGGATCCCGGCCAGCGGGCGCAGCGCCTCGGCGAGGCGTCGGGCGGTGTGCCGCCGGCGCTCTACCACGGAGGGCAGCTTGACGAGCTGGACACGGGCGACCGCCGCCTGCAGTTCGGTCATCCGGTAGTTCATCCCGAACGACAGATGGGTGCGCTCGCCGGTGGCCCGGGGCCAGCCCTTGTCCGCGAACAGCCGCATCGCGGCGGCGAACTGCGGGTCGGCGCTGACCGCGAGGCCACCGTCGCCGCAGGTGATGTGCTTGTACTGCTGCAACGAGAAGCAGCTGGCGTGCCCCACGGTGCCGGCGAGGCGGCCGTCGGGCAGCGCCGTGAGGTACGCCTGCGCGCAGTCCTCGATCAGGGCGACGCCGTACTGGTCGGCGATCTCGCGCAGCGTGTCGACCGGTGCGGCTGCGCCGAACAGGTGCACGGCGACGATCGCCCGGGTCCGGCCGGAGATCAGGGACTCGACGCTGACCGGGTCGAGCACGCCGGTTTCCGGGTCGACATCGGCGAAGACCGGTACCGCGTTCTGCGCCAGGATCGGGATGACGGTGCCGAAGTCGGTCAGCGGGGTGGTGATGATCTCGTCCCCGGGCGCCGGGTCGACCGCGCCGACGGCCAGGTGCAGGGCGGCGGTCCCGGAGGAGCAGGCCACCGCGTGCTCGACGCCGAGCAGCGTGGCGAACTCGTGCTCCAGAGCGGGGGTCTGGGTGCCGCCGACGGTGAAGTTGAGTTTTCCGGAGGCGATGACCTCGGCCAGCGCCGCTGTCTCCGCGTCGCCCAAGCTGCGTCCGGCCGGCTCCGCGGCGCTCGGATAGTGCCTCACGACCGCACCGCCTCTCCGCCGGTGGCGGCGGCCACCTCGGCCGGCCTGGTCGCGGCCCCGCCGGCTCCGGTCGCCGGCCTGGCCTCGAACACCACTCGGTTGCGCAGCACGCCGAGGTCCCCGACCCGCACCTCGACGGTCGACCCGTCCGGCACCGGCCCGATGCCCTCCGGCGTGCCGGTGGCGATCACGTCGCCCGGTTCCAGCGTCATCACCGCGCTGAGCCGGATCAGCAGCTCACCGACCCCGAAGATCATCTGGTCCGTGCGGCCCCGCTGGCGCAGCTCGCCGTCGACCCGCACCTCCAGGTCGAGGGCCTGCGGATCGGGGACCTCGTCGGTGGTCACCAGCCACGGGCCCAGCGGCCCGTAGCCGTCGATGCTCTTGGACAGGTCCCACGGGTGCCGCGCCTCGATGTCCTCCAGTTGCAGGTCGCGGGCGGTCAGGTCGTTGCAGATCGTGTACCCGGCGGTCGCGTCGCGCCAGGTGGAGGCGGTGAGGTGCCGCGACCTGCGCCCGATCACCACCGCCAGCTCACCTTCATGATCGATGCGCCGGGTCAGCGGCGGCACGGTCACGTCGCAGCCGTGGCCGACGAGGGTGTTTGGGCCCTTCAGAAAGATGACCGGCCGGGCCGGTGGGGTGAACCCGCCCTCCTGGGCGTGTGCCCGATAGTTCAACGCCAGGCAGATCATCTTGGGCACCGGCCAGACGGGAGGCCCGAGCGGCGTCTGGCTCAGCCGCCGCACGACGTCACCGTCGGGTCCCGCCGCCGCCCGGGCCTCGGCGGCGGCCTGCCAGCGCCGCCGCTGCGCGTCGGGCAGCATCGCCACCGCCACCGGGCCGGCGTGTAGTCCAAGCGCGTCGGCGCGCACCACCAGGTCGCCGACGCCGATGCCGACCCGGAGTCCATCCGGGGTGGGTAGTCCGGCGATTCTCATCGTCCATCCTTTGCGGTAGCAGATGCGGTCAGGGTCGCGGTGGGAGCAGCGCCGCGAAGGCGCCGCCGAGCACGGTTACCCGGTCGGCCAGGGGCAGGTCGGCGAAGAGCACCCGGCCGATCGAGTACCGCAGGTCGATGAACGGGAAGTCGGAGCCGTAGATGACCCGGTGCGCGCCCAGTTCGCCGACGAGCCGCGCCAGCGACCGACCGGTGAAGAAGGAGCCGCAGATCTCCGGGTAGAGGTTCGGGTGCCGGCGGGCCAGCTCGATGACCGTGTCGAAGCCGGCCGGCAGGGCACCGGCGTGCCCGAGCAGGATCGCCACGTCGGGATGGCGTTCGGCGACGGCGGCGAGCAGGGACGGATCGTCGTACGGCGAGCCGGTCCAGGTGTGGCTGAGCACCGGGCGCCCGGTGCGCGCCGCGAACTCCCACGCCGGCCGGTACGCCGGTCCGGTCACCGGGTACTCGTGCAGGCTCGGGTGCAGCTTGATCCCGACGAACGCCGGGTCGTCGGCCCACCGGGCCACCTCGACCTCCGGATCCTGGTGCGGATTCACCGTCAGGTAGCCGCCGAGCCGGTCCGGATGGGCGCGGACGGCGGCGGCGGTGGCGGCGTTACCGTCGGCGGCGTCCAGCTCGATGGCCAGGCACGAGGACAGCACGGCGTAGTCGACCCCGCACCGGTCCATCAGCCGCACCATCGTTTCCGCCGACGGGTCCGGGATGAAGAACCGGCTGTACGGGCCGAGGTGGGCGTGGGCGTCGATCACGCCGGTTCCGGTCAGCGGTGCCCGGTTGCGGACGGCCTCCGTGAGCGGATCGGCGGTCACCACAGCTCCCCCCCGATGAGCCGGCGCAGGTTGCCGGCACCGATCGCGGCGACCTCCGCGTCGCCGAGTTCGGACCAGAGCAGCCGGGTCACCGCGTCGGCCGGGTCCCGGGCCGGCAGGCCCGTGCCGAACAGCAACCGGCCCGTCCCGAACCGCTCCACCAGCCACTCGAGTGCGAGATGGGCGCCGAGATAGGACAGCTCGACGTGCACGTTGGGGGTACGGACGAGGACGCCGGCGAGCCGGCGCAGCGCCCGGTAGCCGATCTGGCACACCACCACCGGCAGGGCGGGTCGGGCCGCGGCAATCGCCTCGATCTCGGCCAGCGGTGCCTGATCGGCGTCGACGAGCAGCGGAAGTCGCGCCGCCGCCAGCGCGTCCAGCAGCGGCGCGACGTCGGGCCCGGCGAGGTCGTAGCCGTGGTCGGCCGGGTAGAGACGTACGGCGGCGACGCCGTGACGGCGCACGACGGCCACGAACTGCGCCGGCGGCGGCACCTCCCCGCAGCCGTCCGGCAGGCCGACCCACGCGGGTCGTAGTCGCGGCTCGCCAGCGACCTCGGCCAGCAGCTGGGCGTTGCCGGTGACGGGGTCGTGGCGCCAGGCGGCGGTGTGAGCGACCACCGCCGCCTCGATACCAAAGCGGTCCATCACCTTGGTCAGCGCCGCGACCGTCCCCTCGCCGGCGGGGGCGGAGGGGAGCCGGCCGAGCATCGCGTTGCAGTCGAACAGGTTCACTGATGCGCCTTTTCCACGGCGCTCACCACGTCGACGATCCGTTCGAGCGGGGCCAACAACAGTTCGTGCGGCAACCACACGGTCTCCCGGCAGGCCCGCTCGGTCTCCGGCAGATGCACCGTCGCGTACCGGTCGGCGAACAGCGGCTGCCGATAGAGCGGCACCGGATAGCCCGGCACCGCCGGGACGCCGAGGCCCCGCAGCGCCGTGACGAACTCGCCGACGGGCCCCCGGTCGTACCGGAACAGGTAGAGGTGGTGGGCGTGCACCGTGGCCCACCCCGCCCGCCCCTGCGGCGTCACCATGCCGCTCAGCTGCTCGTCGAGGTAGCCGGCCGCGGCCTCGCGCGCGCGTACCTGGTCGGGCAGCCGGTCCAGGCCCACGCCGAGCAGCGCCGCCTGCATCGCCGTCATCCGGGAGTTCCAGCCGAGGACATGGTGCTCGTACCAGGCGCCCCCGGTCACCCGGCCCTGGTTGCGCAGCGAGCGGATCCGCTCGGCGAGGGCGTCGTCGTTGGTCGTCAGCGCGCCGCCCTCGCCCGCGGTCAGGTTCTTCGAGCCCTGGAACGACCAGGAGCCGAGATCGGCGAGCGCCCCGACCGGCCGGTCGCGGTGCCGGGCGCCGTGGGCGTGCGCCGCGTCCTCGACGAGCGCCAGCGCGTGCCGCCGGCACAGCGCGCCGATCGCGTCGAGGTCCGCCGGGTGCCCGCCGAGGTGCACCACGATGACCGCCGCGGTCCGTGGGGTGACGGCGGCGTCGACCGCCGCCGGGTCGAGGCAGTAGGTGTCCGGGTCGATGTCCGCGAAGACCGGCGTAGCGCCGGCCAGGGCGACTGCGGTGGCGGTGGCGAGGAAGGTGTACGCCGGCACGATCACCTCGTCGCCGGGCCCGACCCCTAGGGCGCGCAGCCCGAGCAGCAGGGCGTCCGTGCCGTTGGCGACGCAGAGCGCGTGCCGCGCGCCGGTGGACGCGGCCCAGCGCTGCTCGAAGGCGGTGACTGCGGGCGCGTCCACCCCGTTCCACCGGCCGGAGTCGAGTACGGCCCGGACCGCATCGAGGTCGGCCTCCGTCCACTGGGGCCAGGTGGGCCAGCTGTCTGTCATACGTCCCCCTCGCAGTCGATTTCCACGGTCCACCGGCCCGCGGCCGGCAGCGTGATCCGGCTCCCGCCGTCGGTCACGGCGGGATTGATCGGCACGCCGTCGAGCCGGGTGCGGCCCTGCGCGGCCATCCAGACGTGGTGCCGGCCGGCGACGTCCACGGTCACCGTCCAGCGGTGTCCGACGATGCTCAGCCCCAGCGTGTCGGCCCCGCCCCGCACCAGGTGCCGGCCGTCGTGCCGGATCGCCTCGCCAGCCCAGGCCGCGGCGGCGCGGAGCCGGCCGGCGCGCAGCCGCACCAACGAGGTGGGCCCGAGCAGGTCCACGCCCCGGGAATGCGCGACGCGCAGCACCTGGTCGCCGCCCTGCGACAGGGTCACTTCGGGGCGGTGGACGGCGTACGGCACCAGCACGTGCCGGGTGCGGCCGGCCGGGTAGTGCAGCGTGAGCCCGTGCAGCGTCGCGGGTGTGGGCCCGCCGGCGCCATCGGGGACGCGAGTCGGACCGGTGTCGGTGCGTACCGCCTCCGGCAGGCCCACCGGGAGCACGAGGAGGCCGGGGCCGACCTCCTGGTGCAAGCCCGTGGCGGGGTCACCGGTCCACGGCGCGAGCGCACCGAGCCGCCATTCGTACGGGCCGCCCTGGTAGTCGTCGCCCACCACCCAGTAGACCGGATCGTCGCGCAGCAGCAGCACCGACCGGCGGTGCGGGACCCCCCAGCCGGGGTGCGCGGCCACGAGCAGGTCGCACTCCGGCAGCAGCACCTGCGTCTCGATCCGGGCGTCGTGGTCCTCGCCGACGTCCCGCTCGCCCGCGCGGATGGTGTTGTGCGCCCGCGTGGCGCGGTACCAGCTCTGGTATCGGGGGTCGTCGTAGCTGTCCGGCCCGCCGGCCTCCCAGGCCAACGGCGCGCCGTGCCCCCAGATCACCAGGTCCAGTGCGGCGTGGTGACTGTGGCTCTCCAGTTCGTGCTCGATGTACGGCCCGCAGTTGACCACGCCGTGGTGCCCACCGGTGCGCAGCACCGCGAACTTGCTCTGCGGCAGGACGACGGAGGGACCGGGGACCGGCTCGGGTGACGTGGCGGGCAGGTCCCGCGGTTCGAGCCAGGCCAGGGTCTCGGCGATCCGCTCGGGCGGTAGGTGCCGCCGGGCGACGGCCAGGTACGCCGGGTCGCCGTAGAGGTGCCAGCCACGCAGCAGCGGCTCGGCGACGTGGGCCAGGTGGGAGTCGTTGAACGGCGGGATCACCCCACCGGGGGTGGTCATCGCCAGCAGCCAGTCGTGCATCGCGCGCAGCCGCGGGTGGGCGCGCAGGCTGTCGTCGCGCAGCGCGGCGTTCTGCAGCGCAGCCAGGCACATCAGGTGGTACGAGGGGCTGCGTTCGTAGTGTCCACCGTCGGCGTACACGTCTAGGACGAGGTGCTCATGCAGCCGTGCGCGGGCCACCGCGGCCCAGGCCGCCGCCTCGGCGAACTCGGGCAGGAACGCGGCGATCTCGGCGAGCACAGCGCAGCCGGCGAGCTGCCAGTTGCCGTGCCGGAAGGTGTCGTGCTCCTCGGCCAACCAGCGGGCCCCGCCGAGCAGCGTGGCGACCAGCCGGTGCCAGGTCCGCTCTTCGAGTTCGTGGCCGAGCGTGTGCAACGCCGCCATCAGGACCTGGGAGCGGCTGGCGACCCCGAGGGTGTACCAGACGACATCCAGCCCAGGCCACTCACCGCGTACCTGGTCACGGTCGCGGTACCAGTCGTCCAGGATCGCCGCGAACCGCTCGGCGTAGCGCCGGTCGCGGGTGAGCGCGTACCCCTGCACCAGCGGATTCGCCCAGTACAGGTAGTGGAAGCCGTACAGGCCGGACCGTCCGTGCGTGGGATCGAGGAAGTCGACGGGTTGGTCCAGCAGTTTCTCGGCCTCCGCCAGCACCTCGCTGGCGCGCGGGGTGTCCGCGACCTGCGCGGCCCACCGCAGCGGGTCGCGCACGGGCGCGACATCGGTACGCGAGTCCAGATGGGCGCGCAGATCCACCACCCGCGCCGCGGCGGCGAGCGCGTCGGCGGTGATGTGCCGCATGCGCTCCTCGTCGACGTGCGGCGGTTTCTCCACCAGCGACATGTCAGACGACCTCCGGCCGGCCGGAGGCGATCGAGCGGTGGACGGCGGTGAGCACGGCGGTCACGTGCCGGCTGGACTCCAGCGTCACGAGCGGTTCCCGGTCGTGACGTACGGCGTCGACCAGGTGCCAGATCGCGTCCCGCACCGCCCCCGCCGGCACCCCGTGCACGGTGCGCACCAGCAGGTTGCGGGGGTATTGGTAGGCGTCCTCGGTGGCGATCTCGATCTGCTCGCACTTGCGGTCGAGGTGGATGACGCCCCGCTCACCGACGATCTCCACGAAGGAGTCGGTCATGGTGGGGAAGGTGTCCGGATAGGTCCAGCACGATTCGAAGGTGGCGACGCCGCCGCCCCGGAACCGGCACTGGGCCTGGATCGCGTCCGGCGTGTCCACCCCCAGGCCGCGTAGCACACCGTCGACGGCGGAGGCGTACACGGTCTCGACCTCGTCGTCGAACATCCAGCACACCAGGTCGATGTCGTGACTGGACAGGAACCAGGCGCACGTGGTGCCCTCGGCCCACGGGATCATCCGGGTGGGGACGTGGCGGGTGTCGTTCTTGCGGGCGTACGCCAGTCGGGGCCGGCCGATGTCCCCGGCCGCGATGCGTGCCTGTGCCTGCGCGTACGCCGGCACCCAGCGGTGGTTGAACAGCGTCATCGCCTTCACGCCGGCCCGCCGGACGGCGGCCACCGCCTGGTCGGCCTCGGCGGGATCGGTGGTGAACGGCTTCTCCACCAGCACGTTCTTCCCGGCTTCGGCGGCGGCGCAGACCATCGCGGCGTGCAGATGGTCGGGGGTGGCGACGACGACGATGTCGACGTCGGGGTCGGCGACCAGCTCGGCGGGGTCCGGGTGGACCCGTGCCCCGTGGTCGCCGGCGAGTTTCTCCGCCGAGGCGCGGGTGCGGCTGGTGACCGCGACGACCCGGGTGGCCGGATGGTCGGCGAGGATCTCCGCATGGACCCGGCCCATGATGCCGGCTCCGATGATCCCGACGCCCAACTGCGACATGTTTCGTCCTTCCTGATCGGTGGCCGCCCCCGGCGGGGGCGGCCACCGGCGCGGTCACTTGGCGGCGAGCAGGGCGTTCCATTCCTTCTCGGCGTCGGCGAGCGCCTGGCTGGGGCTCTTCCTGCCGCTGATCATGGCCCGCATGTTCTCGTCCCAGCGTTCCTGGAGCCTGTCGTCCTTGCCCGTACCGAGGAATCCGAGCTGGAGCTTGGGCAGTTCCTCCGCGATGATCCGGCGCGCCTCGTCGGTGAGCTTGCCGGGCTGGAAGGTGGTGAAGTGCGGATCCTTGAGTGCCTCGACCGTGGACGGGTAGATCGCGACGAGCTTGCAGAATGCGGTCTGGTTCTCGGCGTTGGTCAGGTAGAGCGCGAACTCGGTGGCGAACCGCGGGTTCGGCGTACCCTTGGGCACCACGAAGGTCTGCTGGTCCGGCAGGACGTACGTGCCGGCCTTGCCGGTCATCGCCGAGCCGAGCTTGAGCTTGGCGAACACGTCCGGCGCGTTCTTCTCGATGTTGTTCAGCACGAACGGCATGACGCTGGCGGAGAATGCCACCTGCTGGTTCTCCAGCGTCTGCGGGTAGTTGCGGTCGTCCTTGACCGTGGCGCCGGGGGCGATGCCGCCGCTGCGGTAGGCGTCCCGCCAGGCGGTGAGCAGCTGCGTGGTCTGCGGGGTGTTGAAGGCCGCCCTGCTCTTGTCCGCCGACAGCACCGGCACACCCTCGGCCTGCATGACGGAGATGGACGGGATGCCATTCATGCCGTACACGCCCGGCGTCGCCTGGTGCAGCTTCGTCGCCCAGGCCAGCGCCTCCCTGAAGGTCTTCGGCGGGCTGCTGACATCGAGGCCGGCCTTGGACACCAGGTCGGTGTTGTAGATGGCGATCGGCGCGCCGCCGTTGTACCAGGGCAGGGCGATGAGCGTGCCGTCGGGCATCAGCGACTCGATCAGGTTCGGCGCGTACGCCCTGCGCTGCTCCTCGGTGACGTACGGCCCCAGGTCGGTCAGCGACGGGACGAACTCCTCCAGATCGGAGTTGCTCAGGTTGACCACGTCCGGCGCGCTGCCGGCCGCCACGGCGGCGAGCAGCTTGGGCTTGACCTCGTTGCCCGGCACGTCGACCCAGGTGATCTTGGCATCCGGGTGCTGCTTCTTGAAGCCGTCGATCAGACCGTTGATGTAGCTCTCGAAGTTCTTCTTCAGATTGATGGTCCAGAACTCGATGTCCATGGCGCCGGCGTCCGCGGGCTTCTCCTTCTCGGTCCCGGCGACGCACCCGGTCGCCAGGGTGAGCGCGAGTCCCGTGGCGAGAGCCCTGGCCAGTAACGAAGCAACCCTCACGACAGACCTCCCGGTGGTGTTAGGGATGGGGCGATGATCAGGTCGCCGTACGGGGCGGAACGGGCCGGCATCGGTGACCTTGACAGCCCTTGGGGGGCGAAATATGGTCCGGACAACATTTCGGCAGTCCTTAAAGCCTGTTGCGGACAAAGGTTAACCATCACGCCCGGCCTGTCAAGGGGTTCGATCCGGCTCACGACCACCACGAGGATGTGCGGCATGACGATGACGGCTCCCGCGTCGGCGGAAACGACGCACCCGCCAATCCACTCCGGTCGCCGGAAACGGCAGGTCCGACAGCACCGGGGAACGACCCCGTACCTCTTCCTGCTACCCGCCCTGGTCCTACTCGCCGTCTTCTACATCTGGCCGGCGGTCACCGCCGTGCAGCTCGCCTTCTACGACTACCGAGTGGTCTCCCCGGCGGAATTCGTCGGCCTCGCCAACTTCGCACAGATGCTCGACGACGACCGCTTCTACACCGCCCTGGCGAACTCCGGCCTGTTCCTGGCCGGCATGCTGCCCATCCTGGTAGCCGTGCCGCTGCTGCTGGCGGTGCTGGTCAACCTGCCGCTGCGCGGGATCAAGGTGTTCCGGCTCGTCTACTACCTGCCGGTGGTGACATCGATGGTCGCGATCGCGATCGCCTGGAACTACGTCTACCACCAGCGCGGCGTGCTGAACTGGTTGCTCGGCGCCGTGGGGCTGCTCGACCAGCCGGTGCAGTACCTGCTCGACCCCGGGTGGGCTCTGCCGGCCCTGGTGCTGGTCGAGAGCTGGAAGTCGCTCGGCTACTACATGATGATCTACCTCGCCGGGCTGCAGGCCGTCCCACGCGACCTGTACGAGGCGGCGGCCGTCGACGGAGCCGGGCCATGGCGACGGCTGCGCAGCATCACCGTACCGATGCTGCGCCCCTACATCGCGGTGGTGACTGTCCTCGCCGCACTCGACGCCATGCAGGTCTTCACCTCGGTCTTCGTGATGACCCAGGGCGGGCCCCAGGACGCCACCCTCACGCTCGGGTACTACATCTACGACGAGGCGTTCCGCCACTTCAACATGGGCTACGCCAGCGCGATGGGCCTGGTGCTCTGGGCGATCCTCGTCGTCTTCTCCCTCCTGTCCTACCGGCTCACCCGCGGGAAGGCGGTCACCCCATGACCGAACGCAGAGGCACCGGGGGAGCCCCGCCCCGACCGAGGCGCATCCACCTGCGCGCCGTCCGCACGGTGGGCTTCTACGTCCTGCTCAGCCTGATCGGCGCCCTGTTCCTCGGCCCGTTCCTCATCCTGCTCGCCAGCGCCCTCAAGCCGGCGAGCCAGCCGGTGTACTCGTTCCCACCGCAACTGATCCCCCTGCCACCGGTGCTCGACTGGTTCGTCGAGGCGTGGCACAAAATCTCCTTCCCGCGCTATCTGGCCAACTCCCTGCTCTACGAACTGCTGACCGTCCCGGCCTACCTGGCCATCTCGGCGCTGGCCGCGTACCCGCTGGCCCGGATCGACTTTCGCGGGCGGGCACCGCTGTTCGCGCTGATCGTGTCGACGATGTTCCTGCCCGGCGAGGTGATGCTGGTGCCCCGCTTCCTCGTCGTGTCCGAACTCGGCATGGTGGACACCTTCGCCGGCCTGGTCCTGCCCGGACTGCTCTCCGCATTCGGCGTCTTCCTCCTGAAGCAGGCGTTCGAGCAGATCCCGCGGGAACTGTTCGACGCCGCCCGGGTGGACGGCTGCAACGAGTGGCAGATCTTCTGGCGCGTCGCGGTGCGGCAGGTCACCCCAACCCTCGCCACACTGGCCATCTTCGGGTTCATCAGCGTCTGGAACAACTTCATCTGGCCATTGGTCGTGCTGAAGAGCGAGGACAAGTTTCCCATCGCCCTCGGCCTGGCCTACCTGCAGGGCATCTTCGGCACGGACGTGCGGTCGATGGCCGCCGGTACCGTGATCGCCGTGCTACCCATCATCATCTTCTTCCTCGCCCTGCAGAAGCACTTCGTCGACGGCATGCGTGGCGCGGTGAAGGGCTGATGGCGCGGATAGGCCTGGTCGACCTGGACACCTCCCACCCAGGCGCGTTCACCCCGCTGCTGCGCGCGATGGGACACGACGTGGTCGCGGTCTGGCACCACGCGCCGGCCGACGATTTCGCCCGTCAGCACGACATCCCGCACGTCTTCGACGACCTGCACGAGATGGCCGAGGCGGTGGACATCGCCGTCGTGTCC
Source organism: Micromonospora sp. CNZ280 (assembly GCF_011759515.1). Lineage (NCBI taxonomy): Bacteria > Bacillati > Actinomycetota > Actinomycetes > Micromonosporales > Micromonosporaceae > Micromonospora > Micromonospora sp. CNZ280. Next base: position 477,493 of record NZ_JAAOYP010000004.1, on the reverse strand, counting down.
GGCGCCGACTGGTCGACCCACGTCGAGCGGGTCGCCCCGTTCGTGGCCGCCGACCGGGCAGTTCTGCTGGACAAGCCGTTCGCGGGCAACGCCGCCCACCTGGCCCGGCTCGTGGCGTGGACCGACCATGGTGCGCGGCTCTCCGGGGGCTCCTCCCTGCGCTGGGCCGTGGAACAGGACCCGGACGCCGATTTCGCCCTCACCGGCTGCTCCGGCCACGAGTTCGACTACGGCATCCACGCGTACTCCCTGCTGCACGGCCTGCTCGGACCCGGCATGCGACAGGCCCGGTGGCTCGGCGGACGCGGCCAGCACCGGATTGAGATCCGCTGGGCCGATGGCCGGACCGGGATGGTCTCGCTGGGCGAAACCGAAGTCCGGCACCCGTTCCACGCCACCATCCTGTCCGGACGGTCGGTACGTTACCTCGAGATCAGCCCGTCGACGCTCTACCCCGCACTGCTGGAGGCCGTCGTCCCGTACCTGGCCGGGCAGGCCCCGAACCCGCTGCCGATGGCCGGCCTGGTCGAACCGGAGCTCGCGGCGCTCGCCGCGCTGCACTCCCGGCACGAGGGGGGCCGCTGGGTCGACCTGCTCGATCCGGAGCTGATCGGGGTGCAGTACGACGGACCGGCGTTCGCCGCTGCGTACCGCCGGGCTAAGCAGCGGTGAGGCCGACCGACGCCCGGGTGGTCGATGCCACCGTCGGGTTCCGACACGTGCCGTTCAGCACGCCGCTGGTGCTCAGCTCCGGCCCGATCGACGGCCTGACCGAGGCGACGGTCACCGTCACGGTGGAGACGGGCGAGCGGCAGGCGACCGGCTCCGGCAGCGTACTGCTCTCCCACCCCTGGGCGTACGGGTCGGCCGCCGGGCGCACCGCGGAGGACCGGGACACCGCGATGCGGCAGGGCGTCGCCGCGCTCGCCCGGGAGGCTGTCGGCGCCACCGGCGACCCACTGACCATCGGCGTCGGCCTGCTCGACGCGCTGCCCGGCCTCCCCGTACCCCGGCTCGCCGCCGAGGTCTGCCTCGGCCCAGTGGACGCCGCGGTGCACGACGCGTGGGCCCGTGCCGCCGGCCGCCCCGCTCACGCCCTCTACACCGATCCGTTCGTGCCCGACCTGGCCGCCTTCCTCGGGCCCGACTTCACCGGCCGGTACCCGGCCGACTTCCTGGCCACCGATGTCCCGGACCGGCTCCCGGTGCAGTGGATCGTCGGACCCGACGACCCACTCGACGGTCTGGCCGGCGCCCGGTGGCTCAAGGTGAAGCTCCGCGCCGTGGACCCGATCGCCGACGCCGCCCGGGTGGCCGCCGTCGCAGCCGCCGCCGGCCGGGGTCGCCGGCTCGCACTCGACCCGAACGAGGGGTACGGCACGGCCGAGGTGGTCGGGGAACTGCTGGCCGCGTTGCCCTCCGAGGTCGCCGTCGACTACGTGGAGCAGCCGCTGCCCCGGTCGCTGCCGTGGGATCCGCCCGGTGTGCGGATCCCCGTCCTGCTCGACGAAGGACTGCCCGACCCGCGCCGGCTCGACGAGGTGACCGGCTGGGACGGCGTGGTCGTGAAGACCTGCCGTGGCCAGACGGCGACGCTGCTCACCTACTGCTGGGCGCGCCGCCGTGGCCGGTACGTCGTACAGCAGGACCTCACCCACGTCGGTGCCGCACTGGAGCACGCGGCGGCGTTCGCCAGGCGGACCATCCGGGCCGTACCGGCCTTCGAGTGCAACAGTCTCCGGTTCGCCCCCGCGGGCAACGCCGAACTCACCCGCCGCCGGCCCGAACTGCTCACCGTGGTCGACGGTTGGATCGACGTGTCCAGCTGCGGAAAGGACGGCATCCGATGATCGAGGCGCGTGCCACCTTCCCCGAGCAGGGTACGTTCCGGCCACCGGCCAATGCCGCCGTACACCATCCGCCGGCCGCCGCCGCGGCGGCGGCCCGGGTGGCCGGGCTGCTCGGGCTGCCCGCCCGCGCCGTCGAACGCGCCCAGGGCTGGTGGCTGGTGGCCGGCACCACCTCCACACCGCTGCTGCGCGCGCCGGACCGGCCCGACGGGTTCGCGCTCGCCGTGACCGCCGACCGGATCGAACTGGCCGGGCGCGACCGGGCCCCGCTCGGTTATGCCGCGGCCTCGCTGGCCGACGGGGGCCTCGCCTGCCGCCGGCTGGTGGACTTCGCCGACCTCGCCATGCGCGGCGTGCACCTGGATTTGAAGGGGCCGACCCTCGCGCCGTCCTACCTGGACGCTCTGCTCGCCCGGCTCGGCACGCTCCGGATCAACACGCTGCTGGTCGAGTACGAGGACAAGTTTCCCTATCCGGCGGAGCTTGAGCTGGCCGCACCGGAGACCGTCGACGTGCCAGCCCTGCTGACTGCCGCGCAGCGGCACAACATGACCGTCGTGCCGCTGGTGCAGTGCCTCGGGCACCTGGAATACGCGCTACGCCACCCCCGCTGGCGGCACCTGGCCGAGGACGAGCGACACCAGCAGCTCTGCCCCATGCATCCCAGGGCGCTGGAATTCTTCGCCGCCACCCTGGACGCGGTCCTCGCCACCCACCCGCAGGCCCCGCTGGTGCACATCGGCGGCGACGAGCCGTGGTCGCTGGGACGCTGCGCCCGCTGCGCCAGGCAGCGGCGGCCAGACCTGTACGCCCGCCACGTCGCCGCCGCGGCCCGGATGGTGATCAACGCCGGGCGGCGCCCCATCGTCTGGGACGACGTGCTCTACGCCGAACGGGATCCCGCACTGGTCGACGCGCTGCCGCCGGAGACCGTGATCATGCCGTGGGAGTACGCGGCCCCGGGCCGCACCGGCTGGGCCCGCTGGGACACGCCGCAGACCCTGGTGGCCACCTCGGACCTGCTCCGGTCGGCGCCGCCCGGCGCGCCGCTGCTGCCCGTGGCGTCGCTACCGCCCGAGGAGCGCCGGCTCATCGAGGCGGTCAAATCCGGCAACCACCCGCTGCCCTGGGCGCGGGCGCTCGTCGCCCGGGGGCGCACGGTGATCGGTGCCGCGGCCGCCCGCGGCGCCGACGGCCCGAACAGGGCCTACCCCCGCTGGATCCGTCGGCTGGCCAACGTGCGGATGTGGGCACGCGAGGCGCGCACCCTGGGAATCGAGGGCGTGGTCAGCACTGCCTGGGCTGCCTACGACACGGTGAGCCCACCAACCGAACCGCTGCCCAGTGCGGAGGTGGCCCTGGCAGCGTCCGCAGCGCTGTACTGGAATGCCGACGCAGGCGTGACGCTGCCGTCCTGGTGCGCGGTGCTGGAGAGCGGCACCGTACACGACGTTCGGGCCCTGCACGCGGTCGCGGACGACCCGCTGGTGCGCGCCTGCGCCGGCCACCGCCTTCTGGTCGAGGCGACGGAGGAGGTCGCCGGAACCGCCGCCTGGCACCGGGACGTCGCGGCGGCCGATCCGGCGGCCTCGGCCGCCCGCGCGCTCGCCGCCACGTCCGTGGACAGGCTCGTGCGGCAGTGGCACGCCTGGCGGGAGGAGTACGCCGCGGCGATCGCCGACTGCTACAGCGGCTCCGGCGCCGCCGTCATTGCGGCGGCGAAGGCGGCCGAGCCGCTGCGCCGGCTGGCGGCCGTGGGCTGACCGGACGGTATCCGCCGGCGGCACGGCAGCGGCACGGGCCGCCGGCGGGTGTCTTCCCCCACCAGCGGCCCGTGCGCCGGAAACCCGCTCAGCGCGCTCGGCTGGCCCAGTTGAGCCAGGCCGATCCGAAGATCGGTACGGCGCCGGGCGCGGGGTTTTGGTTCCGGTACATGGTGGCGATCGCGTCGACCATCACCCCGTCCTCGTCGTACGGCGCGAGGCCGAGCCAACCGGCGGCGATCTGCTCGAACGCGCGGTTGCCGGTGACGCCGGATGGGCCGAGGTACGACCAGACGGTCGGCGATCCGTCGGCGCCGGTGGTGATGATGTCCCGGCTGAGGGTCGCCGCCAGCAGCCGCATGTCCGACCGCCGAGCCACGATGCCGGCCTGGTGCGCGGTGACCATCATCGCGATCTCGATGTGCCCGTGCGAGATGTCCTCGGCCCTTGTGCCGGCGCCGATCCTTTGGAAGTTGTTACTGACGTCGTCGGCCGCTGTCCAGCCGCGGTACGGCCAGCCCCGCGTCCAGTAGTACGTCCACGTGGCGGTGCCGCTGCTCGTGGACCGGAGGTCGTCGCGGAATGTGCGCACCAGCGCGGCAGCCCGCTCACCATGTGCCGGATGGTGACTGGCCAGGTACAGCTCCAGGTAGACGCGGGCCATGCTAGTGGAGTAGTTGTGCGGCCAGTCGGCCCCGTCGAGGTTGACCGGGTCGTCCCGCAGGGCGCGGTAGTAGCCGTAAGCGCCGTCCTGGACGTACGCCTCGTCGTGGATGGCCACCGCGGCCTCGGCGGCGGCGCGGTACTCGCGCGCCTTGTCCCGGTAGCGGGACTCTGCCTTGAGGCGGGGCTCGGCCGCGACCAGCCGGGCGAACTTGGCGATCGGGTAGGCGATCTGCCCGGTGTGGACGGCGCTGTGATACTTCGGAGCGGTCATCAGCGTGCTGACCGGCGCCGGGTTGCCGGCGGATCCCGGATCGGTTCGCAGATCCTTGGCGGTGATTTGCGCGGTGTTGGGGTCGAACGCGGCGTTGATTCGGGTGACGGCGTAGTCCGAGCTGGCAGGGTCCATCGTCAGGTTGTCGTACGTGTCCCCGACCTTGTAGAACGTCGAGTAGACGGTCAGCTTGAACGTCCCGGGGTTGGTGCCCGCGGTGACGGTGAGCTGCGCGGAGGCGCTGAACGCCCGGGCCGAACGGATACGCAGGGTCGGCCGCCCTTCCGCGTCGACCAGGCGCACCTCACCGGCCGTGTACGGGTCACCGGTCCGCCAGGCCGGCAGGGACAGGCCCCGCCAGTCGGTGAACCCGCGCTCGCTGTCCCGGTTGGCCAGCACGTGGTCGATGTGGTCGATCGCCTTGTCCAGGTAGTACGGGTCCCGGTGGGCCTCGTACATCAGCAGGTACGCCTGCAGCACGTAGGACTCGCCCCAGCCCAGCGCGCCGCGGTTGTCGTTGAGATCGTCCTTCAGCCCGTTCCCACTGTTGAAACCGAGGTCGAGCGCGTCGAACGCGGCCCGGGTGGTGAAGTCGGGGGTTTCCGCGGCGCGCGCCGGCGTGGGCGGCGCCGCGCCGAGGCCGACCAGGGTCCCACTGGCGGCCGCGCCGATGAGCAGACAGCGCCGGCTGATACCGGAGGGTGGCATCTGTACCTCCATCGAGGGAGAGGGATTCCTAACCCGCAACCTATGAGCCACGATTGCGCTGGTCAATATTTCCGGCGGTCCCATTTCCTTTATTTGAGGCGCCGCATCCATCGGGCGACGACCGTGTGCCTGCCGAGAACCCCCGCCGCCCCTGCGTGGATGTCTGTCCTGCGCCGCATCTCGCCAGCTGCGACTACCTACACCAGCCCTGCGAGGGTCACCTGACCGACCACGCCGCCGTCGCAGCCACCCTGCGCCTGACCGTCGACCACCGGACCGCAGTCAGCGCGCCGATCACCACGGTCGGCAGGGTGGTGAGCATGGCCGCCTCGGAGCTGCGGGTGATCGCGGAGAGTGCGGCCGAGAACGCCGCTATGATCGAGCAGCCGAACAGCAGCGCCACCACCATGACCAGGGGGTTCCTGGGCGTCGGCAGGTCGAGGGCCAGGACCGCGGAGACGGCCAGCGCGACGAACTGGGCGAGGAAGATCGCCACGTGCTGCTGGCCGTGTCGAACAGGATCGTGCGGTCCGAGGCGAGCCCGGCGCGCAGCCGTTTGAGTACCAGTTCCCGGCGGCGTGCGGCGTACACGTGGCGCTGAATCGACAGCTCGCTCGCCGCGCTGAAGACCCCGTCGGTACAACGACTCGCCGACGCCGTGCTGTCCGGACAGCGGCTGGCCTGGCTACACCCGCCCCAACCGGCGACGTAGCTGCCCATTCCGGCCCGACAGCCCTGGTGCCGCTCGTAGGATCGCAACCATGCTCGGGCAGCGGCCGTACCAGGTAGACAATCAACCCCGTACGCTGCGGTGACGCTGAGCCGAGCGGGCAGTCTGTGGGCGACACTCGCGGTGACGCTGGTCCTGGGAGCCCTTCACCTGCTGGCGCCGTACATCCGGCGGACACTGCCGGTGTCCACCCAGGCGGCGACCTCGCTCGGCGGCGGCATCGCCGCAGCGTACGTCTTCCTCTACCTCCTGCCGCGCCTCGCCGAGGGCAACGAGGCGGTCGCCCACGTCCTGGAGGAAGAGGTCCGCGCCGGCCGGGTGCGCGGATTCATCCTGTTCCTCGTCGCGCTGGTCGGCTTTTTCACGTTCTACGCCCTGGAGCGCGCGACCCATCGGACGAACGGGCACGAGCAGGAGCCCACCCGGCTGGTCTTCGCGTGCCAACTCGGCTTCTTCGCGCTCTACAGCGGCCTGATCACGTACACCTTGGCGACGAAGCTGGACGCGGGCCTCGCGCCGGCGGCGCTGTTCGCCGTCGCCATGGGGCTGCACGTGCTGGCCACCGACGGCGTGCTGGCCGAGCACTTCCCGGTCAGACTCACCACCCGATGGCGCCTCGTTCTCGTCGCCGGCGCCGGTGCCGGCTGGTTGACCGCGGTCGTCGCCCAGCCCACCAGCGTGGTGATGAATCTGCTGACGGCGTTTCTCGGTGGCGGGATCCTGCTCAACGTCTTCGTTGACGAACTGGCACCCGAACGGCACTCGAGCTTCGCCTGGTTCACCGTCGGGCTGGCCAGCTATTCAGCGCTCCTCGCGATCGCGACCTTCACCACGGAGCTGGGGGCCGCATGACAGCGACCCGACCCGGACGGCACAGAGGAGCCGCTGAAGGAGACCGCGGAGCTGCTGTACGGGATGGCGCTGCTCGCCGAGGGTAGGGAGCTGGCCTACCCGTCCCGGTTCACCCGCATCCTTGCCGACCGGCTGGCCCGCACGCTGTGAGGCCGGAACCGTGACGATGATCGGTTAGGACCCACGAGAAGTGCGTCTTCTGGACGCCGCCCCGCAGATCTCCTGCGTGTCGTCAGCCCGGCCTGGGCGGGCGTCACGTGCCGGCCGGCACGGCGGCGGGCCGGACCGAGAGGTCGAGTTCGCCGCCGACGACGTTGACCTCGATGGTGTCGCCCGGATTCGCCCCGTCCTCCAGCAGCAGGGTCGACAGCCGGTCTTCCAACTCGCGCTGGATGCTGCGCCGCAGTGGCCGCGCCCCGTACTCGGGCTGGTAGCCCCGATTGGCCAGCCACTGCACGGCGTCCGGACTGACCTCAAGGTTGATGTCCTGTGCGTGCAACCGGCGGCGGGTACGGTCAAGCAGCAGGCCGGTGATCTCGCGGAGTTGCTCCCGGTCCAGGCCGGTGAAGATGATGATCTCATCGATCCGGTTGAGGAACTCCGGCCGGAACCGCTGCCCCAGCAGCCCCATCAGTTCCTCGCGCAGGTCGCTGACCGGACGCCCTGCCGTCTGGGCGGCCAGAATGCGGTCCGCGCCGATGTTGCTCGTCATGATCAGGATGGTGTTGCTGAAGTCGACCGTGCGACCCTGCGAGTCGGTGAGGCGACCGTCGTCGAGCACCTGCAGCAGCGTGTTGAACACATCCGCGTGCGCCTTCTCCACCTCGTCGAAGAGCAGCACCGAGTACGGCCGGCGCCGGACCGCCTCGGTGAGCTGGCCGGCCTCCTCGTACCCGACGTAGCCCGGGGGCGCCCCGACCAGCCGGCTGACCGTGTGCCGCTCCTGGAACTCGCTCATGTCGAAGCGGATCATGCTGGACTCGTCGCCGAAGAGCGCCGCGGCGAGGGCCCGAGCCAGTTCGGTCTTGCCGACGCCGGTGGGTCCGAGGAAGAGGAACGACCCGTCGGGTCGCTGGGGGTCACTCAGCCCGGAACGCGACCGGCGTACGGCGGCCGCCACGGCCCGTACGGCCTCGTGCTGGCCGACCACGCGCTCGTGCAGTTGCTCCTCGATGCGCCGCAGCCTCTGCTTCTCCACCTCCGTGAGCTGGGTGACGGGAACACCGGTACGGCGGCTGACCACCTCGGCGATGTCGCTCATGTGCACCTCGGGCACCGGTGGCGCGCCCTCCTGCGCCGCCGCCAGGTCCCGCTCGGCCGCACTGATCTCGGCTTTCAGCGCACCCGCGCGCTGGTAGTCCTCGTTCGCCACCGCGCTGTCCTTCTCCCGCCGCAACTGGGACAGCCGCTTCTCGATCTCCTTCTTGTCCGGAGCCGGGGTGCGGGAACGCAGCCGGACCCGCGCACCCGCCTGGTCGAGCAGGTCGATCGCCTTGTCCGGCAGGAACCGGTCGGTGATGTAGCGGTGGGACAACTCGGCCGCGGCGTCCAGGGCTTCGTCCGTGTAGCGCACCTGATGGTGCGCCTCGTACCGGTCGCGTACGCCCTTGAGGATCGCGACGGTGTCCTCCACGCTCGGCTCCGACACCAGGATCGGCTGGAACCGGCGCTCCAGCGCCGCGTCCTTCTCGATGTAGCGACGGTACTCGTTCAGCGTCGTCGCGCCGACCACGTGCAGTTCGCCGCGGGCCAGGGCCGGCTTGAGCATGTTGCTGGCATCCATCGCCCCCTCGCCGCCGCCGCCCGCGCCGACAACGGTGTGCAGTTCGTCGATGAAGAGGATCAGCCCGTCCTCGGCGGCCGTCACCTCCTGGATCACGTTCTTCAGTCGCTCTTCGAACTCACCGCGGTACTTGGCGCCCGCCACCATCCCGGACAGGTCGAGGGCAACCACCCGCCGGTTGGCCAGGGTTTCGGGCACGTCGTCGTTGACGATGCGCTGGGCGATGCCCTCGACGATCGCCGTCTTGCCGACGCCCGGCTCGCCGGTGAGCACCGGATTGTTCTTCGTACGCCGGGAGAGCACCTCGATCGTGTCGTCGATCTCGTCGTCACGCCCGACGACCGGATCGAGCCGCCCAGCCCGGGCGTCCTCGGTGAGGTCCCGCCCGTACTGGTCCAGGGTGGGGGTGGTGCTGACGCCGCGCCCGTCGGCGCCGCCCGCTGGCCGCGCGGGGCCGGTGACGGCCCCGCCGAGCGCGCGCAACGCCTGGCCCGCGGTCGTCTCCGGGTTCGCGGCGATGCCGAGCAGGATGTGTTCGGGGCCGATGTATGTCGCGCCGGACCGTCGCGACTCGCGGTGCGCGTCTAGCAGGGCGCGCTTCGCCGCTGGCGCGAGCGGAGGCGTGTCCTCGCGTGGCCTGCCTCTGGGGACGGCCGCCTCTATCTGGCGGGCCAGGCCGTCGGGGTCGGCGCCGCTCGCGTCGAGGATCCGGCGGGTGGGGTCGGACTGGGCGGCGGCCCACAGCAGGTGCTCGACGTTGAGGTACGGGCTGCCCCACGCCGCAGCCTGCTCGGCTGCCCGTTGCAGCAGTTGCCGCGATTCGGTGGAGAGCAGGCGGGACAGGTCCACGCGCTCCACCGGACGTCCCGCGAACGGGTCTCCACCGAAGAACCGACTGATCAGGTCGTCCAAGGAGCCGCCGGGGATGCGGAACGCGTCGAGCGACATCTCATACCTTCCTGTCGGTCGGGTGGGTCCTCGGCACAGGCCCACCTGAACGCTACGCACCTTTCGCTCACCAGGATGGCTTTTGTGGGTTTGTGGGGAGGATGGGGTTTGTACTCGCTGTGGCCGCGGGGAAGCCACTGCGGGTGGTTGTCGCGGAGGTCGCAGCGGAGGTCCCAGGCGCGGGGGCCCGTCGGCGGATGCGGCCTGCCCACCATCGGATCCGCGACCAGTCCCGAACTCCAGGAACTCCAGGGAACCTCGCCCCAGTCGCGCGCCATCGGAGCCCGGCTGTTAGCCGTCACAAGGTGACGACGAGTTTGCTCTTGCCCGTCATTGATCTTGAGGATGTCTGTGGCGCAACTCAGAGGGGTTGCGCTTCTTCATGCGCGTCATCACCGTGAGGACGTTCATGCAGGCAGCGGCCCTCCCGTGATCCTTGGCCGGGTGCTCGGGAGGGCCGCTCGTAGGTGCGGAGGCACCCGGGTGATGACGGTAATGGACGACCCTGCTGGGGTCGAATTGCAGCTCGCGGCGGGTGTGCTGTGCTGCCCGGATTGTCAGGGCCGGTTGACCGGGTGGGGGTGGGCGCGGCCGCGTCTGATCCGGGGTGAGGCGGGCCTGCGGTGGCTGGTGCGGCCGCGGCGTACTCGCTGTTCGGGTTGCGCGGCGACGCATGTGCTGCTGCCGGTGGGTGTGCTGGTCCGCCGGGCGGACGCGATCGGCGTGGTCGGCGAGGCTTTGGTGGCGAAGGCGTCCGGGCTGGGTGCGCGGCCGGCCGCGGTGGTGGTGGGTCGCCCGCTGGGGACGGTGAAGGGCTGGCTGCGCCGGTTCGCGGGCCGGGCGGAGCAGGTCCGGGCGTGGTTCACCGGGCTGCTGGTGGCCGTGGCGCCTGATCCGGTCGTGCCCGACCCGGCCGCGACGGTGTTCGCCGACGCGGTGGCCGCGATCGACGCTGCGGCGCGGGCGGTTGCCGGCCGGTTCGTGCTGCGCATGGTGACGGCGTGGCAGGTCGCCTGCGCGGTGTCGGGAGGCCGGTTGCTGTCGCCGGACTGGCCACCGGATTCGATCAACACGAGTTCGCCCTGGCTGGCGGCCATGTGACCCGGCACCCTCAACACTCGTCGATCTTCGGGTGAGTGTTGAGGAGGCTGTTGTTGACTACCGCGGATGATGAGGTGCGGGTGCGGGCCGACCGTGCCCGCCAGATCGCGTTATGGCGCTACCAGCTGGTCCGGGAGGCGGCCGATCCGGCGTATTCCACCCGCCAGCGTGGCCGGATGGTGCGCGAACTCGCGGCCAGTGAGCATCCGGGGCCGTTCGGGACGCCGGTGCGGGTGGCCCGGGCGACCCTGGACCGGTGGATCACGGCGTGGCGTCGGGGCGGGTTCGACGCCCTGGTGCCCAGCCCGCGGCAGATGCAGCCACGCACCCCGGCGGAGATCCTGGACATGGCCGCGGCGCTCAAGCGGGAGAACCCGGCCCGCACCGCCGCGCAGGTCGCCCGGATCCTGCACAAGCATCTGGGGTGGGCGCCGTCGGAGTCGACGGTGCTGCGGCATTTGAACCGTCTCGAGCTGACCGGCCCGCCGGCGCAGACCGCGGTGTTCGGCCGGTTCGAAGCCACCCGTGCGAACGAGTTGTGGGTCGGCGACGCGTTGCACGGTCCAGTGATCGCCGGCCGCAAGACCTACCTATTCGCGTTCCTCGACGATCACAGCCGGCTGCTGGTCGGACACCGGTTCGGGTTCGCCGAGGACACCGTGCGCCTGGCGGCCGCTTTGCGCCCCGCACTGGCCTCACGCGGAGTCCCCGCCGGGGTCTACGTCGACAACGGCAGCGCGTTCGTCGACGCGTGGCTGCTACGGGCCTGCGCCAAGCTCGGCATCAAGCTCGTGCACTCCACCCCGGGCCGCCCGCAGGGCCGCGGGAAGATCGAGCGGCTGTTCCGGCGGGTGCGTGAGCAGTTCCTCGTCGAGTTGTCCACACCCGACAGTGAGCTGCTGGTGCCGGATCTGGTCAGCCTCAACAGGTTGTTCACCGCGTGGACCGAGACCGAATACCACCGCACCACGCATTCGGAGACCGGGCAGACGCCCCTTCACCGCTGGCAGGCCGGCGACCCGCCCCGGCTGCCCAGCCCGGCCGCGTTGCGCGAGGCGTTCCTCTGGGAAGCCGCCCGCACCGTCACCAAGACCGCCACCGTCTCCCTGCACGGCAACACCTACCAGGTCGACGCCGGTCTGGTCGGGCGGCGGGTCGAGCTCGTATTCGACCCGTTCGACCTGACCAACATCGAGGTCCGGCTGGGCGGCAAGCCGATGGGCCTAGCCATCCCGCACCGCATCGGCCGTCACGCCCATCCCAAGGCCAAGCCCGAAACACCCCAGGCGCCACCACCGGCGTCGGGCATCGGCTACCTGAAACTCGTCGACGCCGCCCACCAGGCCGACCTGGCCGACCGGGTCAACTACACCGCCCTGTCGGGCCCCACCGATCCTGCACTCTCCGAGAAGGACACCCCATGATCGACCGTCTGCAAGCACACTACGGGTTCACCCGCATGCCGTTCGGCCGCGACCTCGCACCGGGCATGCTGCACCGGCACGGCTCCCACGCCGAAGCCGTCGCCCGCATCAGCTGGTGCGTCGAACAACGCGTCCTGGGCGTGGTCACCGGCGAGGTCGGCGCCGGCAAGACCGTCGCCGTCCGCGCCGCCCTCGCCGCGCTCGACCAGGTCCGGCACACCATCATCTACCTCGGCAACCCCACCATCGGCGCCCGCGGCATCCACCACGCCATCGTCACCGCCCTCGGCGGGGTCCCGCATCCCCACATGGCCATCCTCGTCCCGCAAGCCGCCGAAGCCCTGGCAGGCGAACACGCCGAACGCGGCCGCACTCCCGTCCTGGTCATCGACGAAGCGCACCTGCTCACCCACGACCAACTCGAAGGCATCCGCATGCTCACCAACCACGACCTGGACCGGTGGTCGCCGTTCGCCTGCCTGCTCGTCGGCCAGCCCACCCTGCGCCGCAGGATCAAGCTCGGCGTCCTGGCCGCCCTCGACCAGCGCATCGGGCTGCGCTACTCGATGCCCGGCATGACCGGCGAGGAAACCGCCGCCTACCTACGCCACCACCTGCGCCTGGCCGGCCGCGACGACCCGCTGTTCTCCGACGACGCCGCAGCCGCGATCCACCAATCCAGCCGCGGCTACCCCCGCGCCGTCAACAACCTCGCCGTCCAAGCCCTCATCGCCGCGTTCGCCGACGGCAAAGCCATCGTCGACGAGTCCTCCACCCGCGCCGCGATCAGCGAAGTCACGGCCGAATAGCCCGATCCGGCACCGCGAGCATCACGACGTCACCACGATCACCACCACGTCACCACGGTGACCAACGCCCCGCCCGGCAACCGCCGGCGGGGCGTTCCGCTGCCCACCCGTCCCCACCACGAACGACGGCTACATCCTCATCGAGAACGCCGGGCAACAGATTGGCCGGCAGGTCGGCTGCTCCCACGAGGTCGTCCGAACCGTGGTTAGACGCGACTCGAAGCGGCCCGTGCGGTCGGACTGGTGGCAGCCCGGGCCGGGACGGCTGACCTGGCCGATCGGGAGGAAATCAGTCTCGGCCTACGTGCCGGCGACTCGTTCACCGCCATCGCGATCACGGTGTCGCGCAGATCGCTGATCTGGTCGAGGAGCGGGGTGAAGCGGTGATCTCGTTGGTCTTGCCGTCGACGTCGGTGCTGGCCAGAACCACGCCGGTGGCTTGTTCGCAGGCGGCGAGGACATGCTGGTCGGTGGTGCGGGAGCCGCGCAGTGTCTTGCCATCCACGGCGATTGCCCGTCGCCTGGGCCGGTGCTGTCGCCATTGGCCGGGTGGCCAGCCGCTGACGTCGGCGGTGAGCAAGTCCGGGTCCACTGCCTGCAACAGCCGGCGGATCATCGCCTCCGAGGGACGCCGGTCCGGGGCGATACCCAACGCGAGCGCGGTCGTAGCCGGAACGTCAGCGATCCACTCGGCGATCGCCGTGTACGAGCGGTAGCCAGCCACCACGGCGCACGCGGCCGCGCTCACCACGACAGACAGCCGGTGCCGCACACCCGGACGGGCGCGGGGATCCGGCAGATCAGCCAGCGCTGTAAGGGCAACGGAAGAGCTCGGCGAGGTCAGGCTGCCGATCCGCCGGATTGGAGTTGATCAGGAGCACGCCGGAGGATTCAGGGTTCGAGCGTCAGCCTCGCCCCAAGTTCGCGCCTAACACAGACCGTTGCAAACAGCGGAGCAGTCGCGCTGTGAGAACCGGCCAGAGGCGGGCAGCGCTGGGCCGGTTGCGCCGTACGATGCGCCGGTGATCCAGCAGATGAAGCGTCGCCCGCCGCGCCCGGTGTTGGTGGCGCTGGCGATCCTGATCGTGGGCTACGCCACCGTCATCGCTCATGGTCCTTGGACCGACGCAGCTAGCCTCACCGCCAGCCTGATCGCCACAGCGATTGCAGCGGGGTTGGTCTACGGCCTGTGGCGGGGTAACCCGTTGGCCCAGGGCGTCGTGGTCCTGGCGATGGCCGGCAACCTGATCTTCGGCCTTCTTGAGCACGCCGGAATCGGCTGGCTGCGGGCAGTCAACATGGTGGCAGCCCTGTTCATCGCCCTATTGCTACTGGTGCCTCGGTCGTCACGGCGGTGGTTCGCTGGCCCTGTGGACCCTGCCCCTAACGCCGTCCCTGACGGCGAACAGCCGATTGACACCGAGGCGCTGTGGGAGGAGACCGACGCCGGCGAGCGCCGATAGCCGGGCCTCTTCTGCCTGACGGCAGCAACCCCGGTGACGAGCCCAAGGTTGAGGGAGCAGGTTGGGAGCAACAGGGTGCACCGAACGGCCCTTAACCGCGCCGAACGGCCCGCAACTGCACCCATCCCTGCCTGCGGCTTCGCGTTTTTGCAGGTCAGAGTCGGTGCAGCGTCCTGCTTCACGCAACTGCACTCGACGGCAGCGAATGGCAGTCAACGGCAGTCTATGTCGCCTGGTAGGGGAGTATCCGCAGGTCACGGCGGTAAGGACCCTGTGAGGTTTCATGCCTTGCAGGTGGGTGCAGATCGGGTGCAGGTTGGCGAAGTGGTCACCGCGTCCGAAGTGCTCACGGCGTCGGGCGGAGGAGGGCGCCGTGACCTTCGACGATGTGAGCGGGCGAGTGGGTGTGACCTCACGGAGAAGGCCGAAGTGGTCCGGGTTCGCTGCTCCCCGGCCTGGATGGTGCCGGTTGTCGGCCTGAAGCCTGCCGATTCTCATCACGAGGGCCATGACGCATTGATGCGCTGCTCTGGGGCGCCGTCGTGGTGGCGCCTTTGGATCCCGCGAGCTGAGCCCTGAAACCCACCGGCAAGGCTCTGAGCAGGGCTTTCTGAATGGCGACCACTCAATGGCCCCGAAGCTGTCAGGTCGCTGCCACGGTCAGGTGTTGCCTGCAAGGACTCTGCGCCCTCTGTTACACGCCCTGCTGGCTGTGCCGCACTGCGGTCACCCGCCTCTCGTCCGCCGGGGATGAGGCGGAGGAGGGCTGGCGGTGTCACAAGGGGTCCCGGCCGCTGTCGTGCCGTTGCTCAGATGTTCAGCCGCCTCCGCGCCCCCGGTACTCGCCGGGCCTTCCGGCACGCAGCTTCTCCATCTCGGTCTGATTACGGCCCTTGACATCATGAGGAGAAACTTCAGACCCTTCATTCAGGCACCGAATTTACCGGTGGAAGGAAGTGCTTTCATGACGGCTGCGACGTCCGGACCGCGCCTGCGGGACGTCAACCGGGTCGCCGTGCTTGCCTTGATCGGCCGACAGGGACCGATATCACGCGCCGAGGTTGCCCGACGGCTCGGCCTGAGCCCGCCGACCGTCACCGCGGTCACCCGCTCCCTGATCGAGGCCGGGGTCATCCGCAAGGTCGACGACGGGATTCCGCAGGGCGGCCGACCGGCCGAGCTGCTCGCGGTGGTGGGACGGGCCGCGCACGCGATCGGGGTCAAAGTCGCCGCCGGCCGGCTCACGGGCGTGCGCGCCGACCTTGACGGCACCCACCTCCAGACGTTCTCCGCACCGTTCGACGAGACCGCCGTCAACCCGTTCGGCGCATTGTCCGAGCTGCTCGCGCCGCATGTGGCCGCCGTCGATGACGCACCGCTGCTCGGGGTCGGCCTCGGCGTTCCCGGTTTCGTCGACAGCCGCACCGGCCTGGTCGAGGCGCCACTGCTGGGCTGGCGTCACATGCCGTTGCGTGACTACCTCAGCCAGCTCCTCGACGTGCCGGTGCTCGTGGACAACGACGTCAACACCTTGGCGGCGTATGAGCACCTCTACGGGCTGGGCCGGCCGTACGACGACTTCCTGACCATCACCCTCGGGCAGGGCGTCGGCGCAGCCGTGGTTTCCGGAGGTGACCTTCGCCGCGGCGGGCACGGTGCGGCGGGCGAACTCGGGCATCTGCCGATAGATCCAGAAGGCCCGGCCTGCCACTGCGGCAGGCGCGGTTGCCTGGAGACCTACGCCTCTGACAGTGCGCTCGTCCGCCAGGCGCGCGCGGCGGGTGCCGTCGGCCCGGACGCCGGTCCGGCCGACCTGCGCGCGGCAGCAGACAGCGGGCACCCCGGGGCGCAGGAGGTCTACCGCGCCGCTGGAGCCCGCCTCGGCACCGTCGCAGCCGGGCTGGCCACCGTGCTCGACCCCCAGGCGATCCTGGTCAGCGGCGAAGGAACTCTGGCCTGGACCCACCTGGCCGACGGGTTCCTCACCGCCCTGCGCGCCGGCATGTTCCCTCCCCTTGTCGATGCGGTCAACGTGCACGTCGACCCGTGGGACGACACGAAATGGGCGCTGGGTGCCGCCGCCTTGGTGCTCCGGGCGCCGTTCACGATGAACGCCGAGCCGCACACCGACGCCATCCGCGCGCGGTTGGCGGCCTTTCCAGGTGCCGAGGTGACCCAGTGACCGCACCGCCTGGCCCCGCTACTGCCCGCCCATCACGACCGGCCCAAGAGCCGCTGCAGCGCAGACGCCCACGTGGCGCCGCCCGCCGCCGTCTGCGCACGCCCATCGCGGCGGCCGGCTTCCTCGCCCCCAGCTTGCTCCTGCTGCTGGGCTTCTGGATCGGTCCGATGCTCGGCACCGCCTGGGTGAGCCTGCAGGACTGGAACCTCATCGGCGTGCCGACCTTCGTCGGGCTGGACAACTACATCGAACTGCTGAGCGACGCCGAGTTCCACGCCGCGCTGGGGCACACCCTGGCCTACCTGGCCGGCTACCTGCCGCTGGTGCTGGTCAGCGGGCTCGCCGTGGCGCTGCTGCTGGACGCCAAACTCCCGGCGATGACCCTCTACCGGGCCACCTTCTTCCTACCGGTGATCAGCAGCTGGGTCGCGGTGTCGCTGCTGTGGAAGTGGCTGCTCAACCCCGCTGATGGGCTGGTAAACCGCATGCTCGGCGCGGTCGGCGTGACGGGACCGGGGTGGTGGACCGACCCGGACTGGGCCATGCCATCGGTGGTGCTCGCCTCGGTCTGGAAGGACGTCGGGTTCGTCGCGGTGATCCTGCTGGCGGGCCTACAGGCCATCCCCCGCGATCTGCTGGAGGCCGCCGCTCTCGACGGCGCCGGCTGGTGGCGCAAACTGCGCAACATCACCCTGCCGATGCTCTCCCCGTCCCTGTTCTTCGTCACCGTGATCAGCCTGATCAACGGCTTCCAGGTCTTCGACCAGGTGTGGGTGATGACCGAGGGCGGGCCGGGCGGCGCGTCCAGCGTCGTGGTCGAGCAGATCGTCAAGAACGCCTTCTCGTACGGGCGGGTGGGCTACGCCTCGGCGATGAGCATCGTGCTCTTCGCGGTGATCCTCCTGGTCACTCTGGTCCAGCTCCGACTGCAGCGCAGATGGGTGCACTATGAGTAAGACTGTCACGCGGTATGTCGCGCTCACGCTGGGTGCGGTGGCGATGATCGGCCCGTTCGTGTGGATGCTGATCACTTCACTGACTGGCGACGCGCAGCTAGCTCGGGTCGACGCGCCCCTGCTGCCCAACCCGCCCACCGCCCAGCCCTACGAGCGGCTGAGCGAAGCGTTCCCGTTTTGGCGCTTCGCCGCCAACAGTATCGGCGTCGCCGTGGCGTCCACGCTGCTGCAACTCCTGACCAGCGCCACCGCCGCATACGCCTTCAGCCGGCTTCGGTTCCGCGGCAGCAACGCGGTGTTCGTGCTCTACCTCGCCACGATGATGATCCCGATGCAGGTGATCATCGTCCCGCTGTTCATCGAGATGCGCCACCTCGGACTGGTCGACAGCTACGCCGGGCTGCTGCTGCCGACGATCGTTTCCAGCTTCGGGGTGTTCATGCTCCGGCAAGCCTTCATGGCACTGCCCAAGGAGCTGGACGAGGCGGCGTACGTCGACGGGGCCGGGCACCTACGGGTCTTCGCCCAGGTACTGCTGCCGCTGGTGGCGCCGGCGCTGGCCACCTTCGCGGTCTTCGCTTTCATGTCCAGCTGGAACGCCTTCCTCTGGCCGTTGGTCATCGCGCAGACCGAGGCGCACATGACCCTGCCGGTCGGCCTG
Source organism: Micromonospora sp. CNZ280 (assembly GCF_011759515.1). Classification (NCBI taxonomy): domain Bacteria; kingdom Bacillati; phylum Actinomycetota; class Actinomycetes; order Micromonosporales; family Micromonosporaceae; genus Micromonospora; species Micromonospora sp. CNZ280. Next base: position 459,326 of record NZ_JAAOYP010000004.1, on the reverse strand, counting down.
TCCCTGTTGCAGGGCCGATACAGCACCGCCTGGAACGTCGTCATGGCCGGCTCGACCATGTCCGTCCTACCGATCCTCGCGCTCTACGTCTTCGCCCAGCGCTACGTCGTGCGCGGCATCACCTTCACCGGAATCAAGTCCTGACTCCCCACACCCCCGAGGAGACATCCGATGACCACCAGACGACGCTTCCTTACGGCCGCCGCCGGAGCCCTCGCCGCAGTGAGCCTGCTCGCCGGATGCGGGCAGGACGCCTCCGGCGACGGCACGAACGACGAGGCCACCGGCACCATCACCTACCTCACCTTCTCCGCCGCCCCGGACCACCTGAAGGATCTCGACGCGATCAAGGCCGAGTTCGAGAAGCAGAACCCCGGCATCACCGTGCAGGTGCAGACGGCCGCGTACGACGACTACTTCACGAAGCTGCAGACGGCGCTCGCCGGTGGCACCGCACCGGACACCTTCGAACTCAACTATGAGAACTTCGTGACGTACGCCCGGGCCGGCGCGCTGCTGCCGCTCGACGAGAAGGCCAAGGCCGACAAGGACTACGACGCGAGCCGGCTCTACCCGAAGGCGCGAGAGTCCTTCCAATTCAAGGGCAAGCTCTACGCGGTCCCGTCGACCTTCTCCGACGTGGTGCTCTTCTACAACAAGAAGCTTTTCGACGCCGCGGGCGTCGCCTACCCCACGGCCGACTGGACCTGGGCCGACGAGCGGGCGGCAGCGCAGAAGCTGACCAACAAGCCCAAGGGGATCTACGGCGACTACCAGCCGGTCACCTTCCACGAGTTCTACAAGGCCCTCGCCCAGAACGGCGGTTCGTTCCTGTCGGAGGACGGCAAGAAGGCGACGTTCAACGACGCCAAGGGTCTCGAGGCCGCCCAGTGGCTGCTCAGCAAGCCTGGCACCGTACAGCCCACCGTCGCGGAGATCGGCGGGAAGGCGGACTACGACACCGCCCTGTTCACCTCCGGCAAGCTCGCCATGTGGCACAACGGAATCTGGCAGATCTCGAAGCTCGCCGGCACCGCCGGCCTGGACTTCGACATCGTCACCGAGCCCGGCAACACGCAGAAGGCCAACGCGGTGTTCATGAACGCCACGGCCGTGTCCGCGAAGACCAAGAAGGCGACCGCGGCGTGGAAGTGGGCCCGCTTCCTCGGCACCTCCCAGAAGGCCGTGGAGACGCGGCTTGCCTCCAACTGGGAGCTGCCGGCGGTCAACGACCAGGCTGCGTTCGACAGCTACCTGAAGAAGACGCCGCCGACCAACCGTAAGGCGGTCTTCGACGCACTGTCGGACATCGCGCTTCCGCCGGTGCTCGATGCGCAGCAGTCGAAGATGCAGGACATCGTCACCCAGGCGCTGGAGAAGGCCGCCTCCGGCCAGGCCACGCCGCAGCAGGCGCTCGACGAGGCGGCTGCCGCCGTCACCGCCCTTATCAAATAGTCGACAAGAACGGGGTGCGGCCGTTCCACACTCGGCCGCGCCCCGGCAACCACCTACCGACCCCTCCTGGAGGAGCTCCGTGCCGACCGTCGCACGGTCCGACCTGCGCATGCTGGTCGAGTCCAGCCTCACCCTCATCGAGGCCCACCAGCACTCGTCCGGTGCCTACCCGGCCAGCCCGAACTATCCCGTCTACCAGTACAGCTGGCTGCGCGACGGCGCGTTCATAGCTGACGCGATGAGCCGCGCCGGTCGGGTGGACAGCGCCGACCGGTTCCTGCGCTGGTGCGCCGCGGTGATCGACGCCCGGGCCGGGCAGATCTCCGATCTCGTGGCCCGTGCCGGGCGCGGCGAGGAAATCCGCGCCGACGAGATGCTGCCGACCCGCTACACCCTTGACGGCGGCGACGGTGACGAGCCCTGGTGGAACTTCCAGCTCGACGGCTACGGCACGTGGCTGTGGGTGCTCATGGCGCACACCGCGCGGCACGGGCGGCAGCTCGACGCGTACCGTCCAGCGATCGCGTCCACGGTGGACTACCTCAACGCATTCGGCGAGCGGCCCTGCTACGACTGGTGGGAGGAGCACGCCGAACACCAGCACGTGGCCACCCTTGGCGCGGTGCTGGCCGGGCTACGCGCCGTGGTTCATGCTCCAGACGAGCACGGAGAGCCGTTGCTCGACGCCGGACGCACCCGCGCTGCAACAACCAGCATCGATGCCCTCGAAGCGCTCATCGCGAGCCGCGGCACAGCCGACGGACACCTCACCAAATGGCTTGGTGGCACTGCCGTCGATGGCAGCCTCCTGGCCTGCCTCACCCCCTTCGAAGTGGTCGACCCGCACGGCCCACTCGCCGAACGCACCTACGAGCAGGTACGCGACGACCTGCTGCGCGGCGGCGTCTACCGGTACCTGGGGGACACCTTCTACGGCGGCGGAGAGTGGCTGATCCTCACCGCCTGGTTGGGCTGGCACGAGGCACGCACCGGCCGTCCGGACGAGGCCCTTCGCCGGCTGGACTGGATCGCGGCTCAGGCGACCCCCGCCGGCCACCTGCCCGAGCAGGTCAGCGGCAGCACCCAATACCCCGAGTACATCGCCGAGTGGACCGAGCGGTGGGGGCCCGTCGCCACGCCCCTGCTCTGGTCGCACGCCATGTTCGTCACGCTCGCTCTGGAGGTTGGACTGTGAGTGAGTCCCTGATCAGCCACCGCCCGGCCGGTACCGGGCACCCCTACCGGCACGACCTCGACCAGCGGGTCCCGGTGCACCCGCTGCGTGGCGAGCAGTACGAGATCCGCGTGCTCACCGACCCGCAGGTGACCGAGGTCCGAGTCGAGTTCGGCGACGGCACCCAGGTGCTCGCCGAGCCGGTCGACCCTGCGACGGTGACACTCGACTTCGGTGCTCCCGCTGCTCCACCGACCGGCTCGGCAGGCCACCTGACCTCTGCCGCCTCGGCCGTACCGGACACCGGCGGCCGCACGCCGTGGATCGTCCGGGCGACGGCGGACGTGGACGACGAGTACGCCATCGTCGGGCGCACTGCGGCGGGCCGTGAGGTCAGGACGGAGGTCTTCCCAGTGCGGCCGCTGGTCTGGCAGCGCGACGGCGGGCGGCTCGACGTGAGCGACCCCGGCGCCGCAGGCGTGCTCGACCCGGGAAGCGTCGAGTGGTTGACCGGTAGCGATGGACCGCGCCGGGTGCGGTTTGCGATGCGGCTGGCCGAGGGCGAACACGTGGTGGGCTTGGGTGAGCGGTACCACGCGCTCGATCAGCGTGGCCAGGTGCTGGACGCGACGGTGTTCGAGCAGTACAAGCGGCAGGGCCATCGCACCTACCTGCCCATGCCGTTCGCGGTGGTCATCGGCGGGGTGGCAGGCTGGGGCTTCCACGTCGTGACGAGCCGGCGGACCTGGTACGACGTCGGTGCCTCCCGGCCGGACCGCATCCTCGTCGAGGCCGAGATCGACCCCGCGAAGCCCGTGCTGCCGTTGCGGCTCTACACCGGCGAGCCGGCGGCCGTCGTGCGTAACTTCCTCTCCGACACGGGGCAGCCCCCGGTGCCGCCGGCCTGGGTGTTCCGGCCATGGATGAGCGGAAACGAGTGGAACACACAGGCCCGCGTGCTGGCCGAGGTGCACCGCAGCCTCGCCGAGGGCATCCCGGTCGGCGCCGTCGTCATCGAGGCATGGAGTGACGAGTCGACCTTCGTGGCCTTCCGCGACGCGCGCTACCAGGTGCACCGCGACGGCGCCCCGCACCGCCTCGCCGACTTCGAGTTCCCGGCCGACGGGGCCTGGCCCGATCCCAAGGCGATGATCGATGAGCTCCACGAGGCCGACGTGAAGGTGCTGCTTTGGCAGATCCCGCTGGTCCCGACCGACCGGGGTGACGAAGGGCAGATTGCCGCTGACCTGGCCACCATGGCCGAGCGCGGCTACGCGGTCCGGGAGGCCGACGGGTCACCGCACCACAATCGTGGCTGGTGGTTCCCCGGCGCCCTCCTGCCAGACTGGACGAATCCGGAGGCCCAGCGGTGGTGGCTGGAGAAGCGCCGCTACCTGGTTGAGGAGCTCGGCGTCGACGGCTTCAAGACTGACGGCGGCGAGCACCCCTGGGGCCACGACCTCCGCTACTTTGACGGATCACGCGGCGACGAGAGCAACAACCTCTTCCCGGTACGCTACGCGGCGGCCTATCACGATCTCATGCGCTCGGCCGGCATTGACGGCCTGACGTTCAGCCGGGCTGGCTTCACCGGATCCGCTGCTTTCCCCGCACACTGGGCCGGTGACGAGGACTCCACCTGGGAGGCCTACCGGGCGTCGATCACCGCCGGCCTGACCGCCGGTGTCGGCGGGATCTTCTTCTGGGGCTGGGACCTGGCCGGCTTCTCCGGTGACATCCCCGACGCCGAGCTGTACCTACGCTCCGCCGCAGCCGCCTGTTTCGCCCCGATCATGCAGTACCACTCCGAGTTCAACCACCATCGCGACCCCTCGGTGGACCGTACGCCCTGGAACATCGCCGAGCGCACCAGGGAGCCGCAGGTGCTGGAGGTCTTCCGGCGCTTCGCCCAGCTGCGTGAGGATCTCGTGCCCTACCTGGTAGAGCAGGCGCAGCGGTCAGTTCGCACGGGCAAACCACTGATGCGGCCGCTCTTCTTCGACCACCCGGACGACAAGCGGGTCTGGGACTGGCCGCAGCAATGGCAGCTCGGCGACGACCTGCTCGTCGCCCCGGTCACCGAACCCGGCGTCACGACATGGCCCGTCTGGCTGCCACCGGGGGAGTGGGAGGACTACTTCACGGGCGAGCGGCACAGTGGGCCCGTCGAGGTGCACCGAAGGGTCCCGATAGACGAAATTCCCGTCTACCGTCGAGTGGCGTGAGGCACGCTGGCCGTCGCCGGCGGTTGGCTCGCGGTAATACGGACAAGCGCTGACGCCCTGCCGCTCCGGTCCACTCAACCTCAGGCACGGCGCGGGGACGACCGCGACGAGGCGTGCCGTGCAATTCGGCGCCGCCGAGTCCGCGATGCCTTGAAGCGGGCGTTGAGTAGCATGCGCCGCAAACACATTGGCGCGGTGACCTCTTCGGCAGCTTCGAAGGGGTCGGCTATCGCCGTCGCGTGACTGGCTCTGTCGCACGCTCATGCCGAGGAGCGTGCATGTGATCATGACGGAGGTCTACGCCGGGCCGGTGTGCACCGGCGCCTCGGGATGGCATCGGTACAGTGTCCCAGCCCCGGGATCCGCACCGCCTGCGTCGGCGTGCGGCACCTCGCGGGCTGGCACACTGCAGCGATGCTGACGTTTGATCGACTCTTCACCGAGCATGTCGCCACCGGACTAGCCCCAATGCCGGGTAGTTAAGGGTCTGGGCTGGTCGTCAAGGCAGGTCCGGCGAGGATGTTGAGGCTGAGGGTGGCTTGGTAGGTGCGTCGGTCGATGTTCGGGCCGCGGGCGTTGTATTTGGAGATCGCTCGTTTGACGGTGCGGGCGTTGACGCGTAGCCGCCGCTCAGGCAGCAGGTTGTCCAGGACGAGACGGCCGATCTTGCCGACCAGGTCGATGACGGTGCCGGCGATGACGCCGGCGGCGTGGACGACCTGATCACGGGCGGCGTTGAGGGCGATGGTGAAGCTGGCCCGGTCGGGGTCGGTGCCGGTCTGGCCGTTGGTGGCGTCGGTCATCGCGGTGCGCAAGATCTGGTAGGTGACCAGCAGAGCGTGGATTTCCTGGTCGACGCCGGCCGGGGTCCGGGCCCGTAACACCCGGCCGCCGAGGATGCTGGACTTGATCTCCAAGTAGGCGGTCTCGATCTCCCACCGCTCGTGATACAGCCGCAGCATCGCGGTGGCCGGGTAGGCGTCCGGGTCCAGCAGCGTGGTGATCAGGCGGTAGATGCCGGTGACCGTGCCAGTCTTGGTGGCGATGCTGATCTCGGCGTCGATGACCCGGACCGGCTGGCCACCGAACACCGATCGGTAGGAGCCGTCCCGCCAGCGGTGCAGGACCGGCATCTTCGGGCCGCCGCGGCCGGTCTTGGCCCGCACCAGCAGGTGCGCCTGGCGGCCGGTCACGAGCTTGAGTAGGTGCCCGGCGGCGAAGTTACGGTCGGCCAGCAGCAGCACCCCGGCGGGCAGCCGGGCGAGCAGATCCTTGGCGTAGGTGCTCTCCCCGGCGGTGATCGGCCCGAACACCGCGTCCATCACCGACCGGGTACCGCACGCCATGACCGTGACCAGCCGCAGCATCGGATAGCTGGACCCGCCCGTGCGGCCCCCGCGCTGCTTGCTGAACCGGGCCAGGTTCGCCGCGCTGTCCGCGACGCTCAGCGTGGTGCCCCTGGCTTCCGCAGTAGGTGGGCATCCGTTGGCCCGGAAAGCCTGCTCTGAGCTGCGGGAACGTGTGCTCCTGGACCGTGTGGGCGTGTGCCCACGCGGTCGGGTTGTCGCAGGTCAGGCGGGGTCTGCGGTGGTGATCCGGGGTGGGGGTTTGATGCCGCAGTCGCGGTAGATGCCCGCCTGTTCGGCGGTGAGCGGGGTGGTCTGGGTGATCTGTCCGGCCTCGCCGGTCAGGGTGACCTCGTGGACGCGGCCGAGTTCGCTGCCGATGCGGTTCCAGGTGCTTCCGGTGGAGCGTTCGGCGACGCGGATCAGCAGCAGGGCGAGCCAGCACAGCAGCACGTGGGCGCGGATGCGGTGCTCAAGGCGGTGGAAGACGGGCCGCAGTTCCAGCACGGTCTTCAGATCGCGAAATCCGCGCTCCGCTTCCAGGAGCGCCTTGTAGCCGACCGCGATCTCCTCCGCGCTCAGGTGGGGGTCGGAGCTGGTCAGCAGGTACTTGCCGTCCAGACGCTCCTCGGCCTTGACCTTGGCGCGGTCGATGGCCAGGCGGCCGTTCTTCGATGTCCTCAACCACCGCTTCAGGGTGGGGTGTTCGATCAGGGCGCACTCGGCGCGCACGTGCGCGGCCTCCGCCCGCTCGCGGGCCTTGGCGCTGGTCAGGCGCTTGGCGTCGCGGTCGCGCTGGGCCTTGATGCGCTCCAGTTCGGCCTCGATCCTGGTGAGCGCCTCTTCGCGGTGGCGGCGGTCGCGTTCGGCCTGCGCGGGGTTGTGGCAGATGACGAAGCGCCGCCCGGGGGCCTGGTCAAGCCGGACCTCCTTGACGCGCAGGTTGTCGCGGACGTCCTGGTAGCGGCCCTGGCGCGCGAGCGCGGCCTCGGCCAGGTCGTTCCCATCGCGCATGCGCATCCCTGCGATGTAGTGGCCGCCGGCCCGGGTCAGGTAGGACAGGTTGTCCGCCGAGGAGAACCCGCGGTCGACCACGGTGATCACCCGGCCGAGCTTCCAGTCGCGCATGTCGTCCTTGACCTGCGGCAGGATCGCCTGGTCGCTGCTCCCGCCGGGCCAGACCCAGCAACGGACCGGCACGCCCTCCTTGGTGACGGCCAGTCCGATGGTGATCTGCGGCAGGTCGTCGCGGTGGTCCTTGCTCTTGCCGTAGGCGCGGAAGGGGGTTTCGCCGGCGTCGGGCTCATCGCGCTCGAAGTAGGTGTTCGTGGTGTCGAAGAACAGCAGGTCCACCTCGAGGTTCAGCAGGTTCGCCACCGCGAAGAACACCGCTTCCTGCACCTCGGCCTGGGCGTCGGCCTCCACCAGCAGGTCCATCGCCCGGTATGCCTGGTCCTCGTCCATGGCCGCGAGTCCGGGTATCGACGCGTCGCGGCTGGCCCACTCGGCGGCCGACAGCTTGGAGGCCGGGGCGATCGCGCGGTTGGCGACCAGCGCGAACAGCACCCGCTCGACGTCAGTGCGAAAGCGGCGCTCGCCCAGGATCTTGGCCAGGGCCCGGTCGATCTCCAGCTGCCGCCACAGGCCCTCGAGCAGCCACACCGCCCCGATCGGCACCGAGGCGGTGACCTCCAAGCCGCCGCCCGCCGGTGCGGCCGCGTCCGCGCCGTCCTCGCCCAGGTAGCGGTTGATCGAGGCGACCAGGCGGCGCAGTCCGGCGGTATCGAGCCGGTCCTCGCGGCCGAAGTTGTGCAGCACCTCGGCCTGCGTGGTGCCGCCCACCCGGCGATTGTGCGCGAGCTGCACGTAGCGGACCACCGTGCCGTCCTTGTTCTTACGCTGAGTGGTCCGCAAGTACATGCCCACAGCATGAACGATCTCCCCAGGAGGATCCAAATCAAACCCCGGGAAACGTGTGCCCACGCCATTCAAGCCCTACCGACCCTACCCAGGCCCGCGACCAGCTACGATGCCGCTCAAGCAGCCCCCGCATGCCTACGAACTGCGGAAGTCAGGGTGCCGTCGATCGCGCAGACCAGCAGGCCGCGCCAGCGTACCGGCCCGGCCAGACTGGCCGCCGGCCCGCGCAGCAGATCGAACAACGCCCGCAACGGCGCCGGACCGACCCGGCGGCGGGCCTTGGTCAACGCGGCCTCGCTCGGGTCCGCGACCGGCAGCCCATCGAGACCGGCGACCAGCCGCTGCCACACCTGCCGATACCCCAACTCGGTGAACAAACAGCCCGCCAACAGCAGATACACCACCACCCGCGAAGGCAGATCCCGCACCCGCCGCTGGGTACAGCGGACCTGCGCGAGAACCGCATCGATCATCTCGAACGGCACCTGCTGGGTCAGCTCACCCAAATGACCCGGCGCGAACGGACCTGCCCCGACCCGGACCACACGCGTAATGACAGACTGAACAGACAGCGGGACTCCCGGCGGTAAGGCATGTCTTGGCGGACGTACCTCTCTACCGGAGTCCCGCTGCCGGTACCTGCACCAACACGCCCTCTTGACCAGCCACCGCCGCGCTTAACTACCCGGCATTGGGACTAGCCCGCCAATTGGCGCTAGGCGACCTGATCGGCGAGCGTGGCTGGCAACTCGACCTGACCAGCGGAACCGTGACGTTCGGCGACGACCTGCGGTATCACGTCCAGCTCCTCGGTACGGAGAGCCACGACGACGGCAGCTGGCTGTGGGCATGGGCCAACGAGGCGAGTGACCTCCCACCTGCGTTGCTGCATCTGTGTGGCTGGCTCCGCGAGTTCGGTGACCGCCAGGGAGTTGCCGAGCTCACCGAGCCCACGTTCGCGCTTCGGCGCGTCGATGGTCACCGCCTCGCTCTCCTGGCCTCCGGACTGACCGGCCGGTGTTACTACCGCGGCCCGTACCCCGGCGGCGCGGTCTTCTTTCACCTCGACGACGCCCCGCCGCAGATCACCGCGCCGGTCCGGCCGGAGCGCGTGCTAGGCGTCCTGGGCCAGGTCATTCAGGGCTTTCCGGTGGACCACCGCATCGCCGTGGAGTCGTTCCTGCAGCAGCAGGCGTGGCGCCTGGACCCGGCGCCCACGTCGGTCACCGCGCACCACGCCGACGGCTCCACCCTGCGCGTCGAGTTCGACGCCCTGGGCCGCGTCAGCAACATGTCCGGCACAGTTAGCCCGTAGTCCAGTGCGGCGCCGTGTGAGTTCTTCGGGCCGTACCGGCTCATCCGTGGGTGGACGAATCCCGTTTCTTCGGCGGTGCACAGCGCCGGCAGCATCGAGAGAGCACGTAGGCGCGGCGCCGATCTGATCACAGGACCGCAAAGCGGCCCACCACTTCGACATTTCCCTGCCAACAGCACGACGTCCTAGCACGGCAAGATCAGGTGCACGCACATGCCGCGGTGAGGTGGGGTTGCCGCCAGCGCACCGTTACCGTGGGTAGGCAGTGATGCCGGGCGCCAACGGCTGAGCAAGCCCGGGTGGATACTCGGATGCGTTGGTCGGCTGTTTAGCTGATCGTTGTTGCATGATGTTGCTGGTGCCCGCCGATGTGTTGCGTCCCCGCCGCCCGGACGAGCACTTCGCCGACGAGGCCGAAGCGGCCCGGCAGGCCGGGATCGGTGTCGCGGTGATCGATCACGACGCCTTTGTTCGCGGGCAGGCGGACGGGACGGCGGTCGGCAGGGTCCCCGAGGGTGCGGATGCGGTTTATCGGGGGTGGATGCTGCGGAGTGAGCAGTACGCAGCATTGGTGCGTGCCGTCGCGGGTCGCGGTGTGAGTCTGCGGACCAGCCCCGAGCAGTACCGGCGGGCACATGAGCTTCCTGGTTGGTACTCCGCGATTGAGGGCCACACTCCCGAGTCGGTGTGGACTTCCGGCGACGATCGCCGCGACTTCCTCCAAGCGTGCGCGGCCCTCGGCGCCGGCCCGGCGGTGCTTCGTGACTACAGCAAGTCGATGAAGCATTATTGGCATGAGGCGTCATTCATCCCGGACGTGGCTGATCGCGACGCGGCATGGCGGGTGGCCAGCCGGTTTCGGCAGTTGCGTGGTGACGACTACGCCGGCGGCTTTGTGCTGCGCCGGTTCGAGTCGTTCGTCGGGGCGGAGGTGCGGACGTGGTGGGTCGAGGGTTCCTGCCGCCTGGTCACCGCGCACCCGGATACCCCGGAGCACCAGCCAGCCGCGGAGTTCGACCTGACGGCCGTGGAAGCTTCGGTGCGGGCCTTGGACCTGCCGTTCGTGACGGCGGACTTCGCACTGCGTGACGATGGTCGGTGGCGAATCGTCGAGATCGGCGACGGCCAGGTTAGCGACCGGCCACGCAGCACCCCGGCTGCCGAGCTGATCGCGGCTCTCAACATCGAGGACCGCTGACCACATAACGGTGCCACCGGCCGCTCGCCCACCGACCCGGCACTTAATGAGATCGCGTGCACGGATTTGCCGCCGATCGCGCGCCTCCGACTTGAGGCCGCGCTACGAGATCAAGTCGCCGAGTTCGGCGACGAGACTTCGCATGTCCTCGCTGGCGTCAAGGGTCACCATGACGGATGCCTCCCAGGCACTCGGGTCGTAGTCCCGAGGGCCCCGGATGACGAAACGGAGAATGACGTGACCTCGTCGGTCATGCGTCGCGTCGATGCGGAGGTCGTGTTCCAGTGACTCCCAGCCCCGCACACCGTCCCATCCCTCATACGACTCGGCGAGGTCGGCTGCCCACGACACGATCCCGTCGCCATTGACGTCCGGACCCAGGTCACCGCACTGACGCCGTCATCGGCCAACTCGCACCGCAGGTCGAGCACCTCGTCGTTCCACGGCCGCTCGGCGTGATGAAGACGGACGGACCCAAGCCCCGTCTCGGCGGTGATTTCGACGCCGTCGTCCAACTGCCGCAACACGGGGAAGAGCATGCCACTGGTGCTTGCCGGTGTCGCGATGTTTGACCTGAGTCGGCTCACGGTGCCGCGCTCGCGAGGCCCGCGTCGCGTTCACCTGCGGTGATGCCTGCAGGTGGGGCTGTTTTCACGCACTAACCGAATGAGTCAACTGGGTCTGACCGGCCAGCCGTCTGGCGGCCTCAGAGCCGCAGCAGCCCCGCGGCGAGCGACTCACGCAATCCGGCGGGCGGCTCCTGGTAGCCCTCGTCCCACAGCGCACCGGGAAAGCCGCCGGCCGCGAACGCAGTGTTGAGATCGTCGACGAACCAGATCGCGGGCCCCACCTTTCCGTCGATTCCGGGGCCGGGCAGGTCGATGCCGTAGGGCGCGTCGCCGCTGATGTTCGCCTTGTGGAGCTCGTCGGGCGCGTAGTCGAGCTGGAACGGGATGCCGGCGTCCCGGCGCGCGGTGTCCCGGAGGTACGCGGCGTGCTCGGCCTCGTAGTAGGAGCGCGAGCCGCCCCGCTCGGCCCACTCGAGCTGCACCACCAACGGGTCCGCGAGCACGCTGGCCGGCCAACCCGGCAATTCTCCGACGAGCCACACATCGCCCACCTGCCGGATCCACGCGCTGACCGTCATCGGGAACGGCGCGAACGTCACCTCCAGCCAGTCGGCCAGCGCGGGCGCGCCCGGCGACGGGGGAACGTGGGCGCGACACGGCGTCCCCTCGTCGTCGTTCTCATGCGCACGGAAGCCCCGCGCCTGCAGCCGCTCAACAAGCGTCTCGACGTTCCTGCGGGCACGGTCGGCGAACTCGCGCGCCACCGCCTCGGCGTCCTCGCGGTACGGGGCGTCGAAGACCCGTAGGCCAAGACCGCGCAGGTCGCGCCATACGTCGTCGGGATCACCGGACACGTACCGCGCGTGGAAGCTCGCCACGGCCACCATCCTTGCAGAGCGCCAGCAGCGTCGGCGGCGAGGTCTCGGTTGCCGACTCAGCTGGCGATCCGCAACGTCATCAAGCAGCCGCGGCCGCTGCGCTCGGCGACCATCGCGATCAATGGCACGACACAGACCTTCGCCCCGCCATCACCGCCGAGAAGCAGGCCATCCTCGAGGATCCACGCCCGCAAAGTCACGCACTGAGGTGATCTCAACAAGGATCGCCGTTTGACGTGCGCGACATGCGCGAATGCGTCCTTATCGGACGATGCTTGAGGAGGGCGTGGGGCCCTCGGTAGGCAGTTCTCACCACAAGATCAGCCCAGCAAGTGAGGACCCCACGTGATCGCCTATCGTGCCATGCTCGACGTGCCCAGGGAACTCGTTCAGCACGTGGCGCGGCTGTTACGCGCCGAGCGCCGTGCGGTGGGCACCCGATCGGGAACGCGGGCGTTGACCTGCTTCTACCAGGCGCTTCTGGTGTTGGTGTGGTTCCGCAAGGGTGAGGACAAGACCACTCTCGGGGCGGGGTTCGGCGTGTCGAGGGCAACCGCCTACCGGTATGTCGCCGAGGCCGTGCGGGTCCTAGCGGCGCAGGCCCCCACCCTGCATGAGGCCCTCGCGCGGGTCGCCGGCGAGGGCTGGTCGCACGTGATCCTCGACGGCAAGCTGTTCGACACCGACCGAGTGGCCGAGACGACCATGAGCGTGAAGGGCGAAACGATCGATGCCTGGTACTCCGGGAAACACCGCGACTTCGGCGCGAACATTCAGGCCGTGATGCGCCCGGACGGACTACCGATCTGGACCTCCGAGGCGATGCCCGGACACCTGCACGACCTCACCTGCGCCCAACAACTGGATGTCACCGGCGCCCTGTATTGGGCGGCCTCCGAACTGCACCTGCCGGCATTGGCCGACTCCGGCTACGAGGGCGCCGGCCAGGGCATCCACACCCCGTACAAGCAACCCGCCGACGGCCGCCGCCTCGCCGTCGACAACCGCACCTACAACGCTGTCCTTCGATCCATGCGGTGCCGCGGAGAACGCGGCTTCGCCATCCTCACCGGCCGCTGGCGCAGCCTCCGGCACAGCACCGCCAGCCCACGAAGAACCGGCGATACCGTCCGCGCCGCACTGCATCTCACCCACTTCGAATACCGCTACCTACCCGAATCTTGTTGAGATCACCTCAGTCAAGCTGTTCGGCCGGTTCAGCGATGTACCCATCGATGCTCATGGCGACGAAATACTGCGTCAGAGTCACGCACGGACGATAGGACCACGCGCTCGGTTCCGCTGCCCGGCCGGCCGGTACTCCTGATCGCCGAGGCTATCCGGATCGGATCGGCAGGGCGATCCACGGGCCAGTAACCGTGGCGCGGAGCGGGCCCGAGCGGCATTCTGCTCTGCCGCCGGCCGCAGGCGTTTCAGGCATCACGGCCCGTTGAGCGCGTTCTTCCGAACTGGTGGTGCGGCGAGTAAGGCGCCGTGCCACTAGAGGACTTGGGCGAGGAAGCGTTGCAGTCGGGGGTGCTCGGCTGATTCGAAGATGGCAGCCGGAGAGCCCGCCTCCAGCACCACGCCCCGGTCCATGAACGCGACGGTGTCGGCCACCTCACGGGCGAAGCCCATCTCGTGGGTGACCACCACCATCGTCATGCCGCCCGCGGACAGCTCCGCCATCAGCGACAGCACGCCCTTGACCAGTTCGGGGTCCAGCGCCGAGGTCGCCTCGTCGAAGAGCATCACCTGCGGTTGCAGCGCGAGCGCGCGGGCGATGGCTACCCGTTGCTGCTGCCCGCCGGAGAGCTGCGCCGGCCGGGCGTCGGCCTTCGCGGCGAGCCCCACCCGGTCCAGCTGGTGCCGGGCCACCGCCACGGCCTCCTCCTCGGAGAGCTTGCGGAGCCGCCGCAGCGCGAGGGTGACGTTGCGCAGGACGCTCATGTGCGGGAAGAGGTTGAACTGCTGGAACACCATGCCGATCCGTTGCCGGAGCTGGTCCGGGTCGTCCCGGAGGACGCTGCGGCCGTCGAGCAGCACGTCGCCGCGGTCCGGCTCGATCAGGCGGTTGATCGTCCGCAGCAGGGTGGACTTGCCGGAGCCGGACGGGCCAATCACACATGCGGTCCCGCCGCGGGCCACATCCAGGTCCGCGCCACGGAGCACCCGGTTGGGTCCGAAGGCGAGGTGCACGTCGCGGACGCTCACGCTGACCGAGGTGTTCATCGCGGCCCCCCTTCCCCCGCGCTCTGTAGCGCAAGGTCATCGTCTTCACCGGCCGGGACGGCCGGGCGCCCGTGCCGAAGGCGGCGGTCGATCCAGTTGACCGCGTGGGTCAGCGGCACCGTCAGCACCAGGTAGAAGAGTCCGGCCAGCAGCAGCGCCGACTGGTTACCGGTGTTCGCCGCGTAGTCCTGCCCGATCCGGAACAGCTCCCGCTGGCTGGCCAGCAGGCCCAGGAAGTACACCAGGCTGGAGTCCTTGATCAGCGCGATCAGCTGGTTCACCCACGCTGGCAGCACGCGACGCACGCCCTGCGGGATGATGACGACCCGCATCGCCTCACCCCAGGAGAAGCCGAGGGCGCGGGCACCCTCCAGTTGCGCGGCCTCCACGGACTGGATGCCAGAGCGGAAGATCTCCCCGATGTACGCCGCCGCGATCAGCGACAGCGCGAGGATCCCGAGCGGGTAGGGGTTCGGGCCCCAGATCTCCATGCCGAGCGGCGCGAGGCCGACGCCGATCAGCAGGATCGTCGCCGCCGCCGGCAGGCCGCGGAACACGTCGGTGTAGACGCGGGCCGGCCAGCGCAACCAGCGGGTACGCGAGATGCCGGCGACCGCCAGCAGCATGCCCAGCACCGAGCCGAGCAGGGCGGCGGAGACCGCCAGGATCAGCGTGTTGGGCAGCCCGACGGTCAGCATCTCGGGCAGCGCCTCGCGCATGGAGTCCCAGTCGAAGAAGGTCTCCCACAACGTGCTCAACGGATCCATCGTTCGCTTCTCCTACCGCCCCGCTCGCTCGTTCGTCCTGTTAAGAGGGGCCCTTCCAGCTCGCCAGGCATTGCGAAGGGGCCCGTACTTGTCAGCCGACCGCGACCGTGCCGCTACCCGGCTTGAATTCGACGGGGATCGGCCGACCCGGGTAGTACTGCTCCTGCAGCCGCGCCCAGGTGCCGTCGGCGATCACCTGGTCGAGCGCCTTGTCCAGGGCCTCGCGCAGCGCGTCGTTCTCCTTGGCGAAGGCGTACGCGGTCGGGGCCGGGCTGAGCTCCTTGGCCGCCACGCTGATCTTGCCGCCGCTCTCGGCCGCCGACTTCTCGCCGATCTCGGCGGGGGCGATCCAGGCGTCCGCGGTGCCGGCCTTGAGCTGGTTGATCGCGCCGTTGTAGTCCGGCACGCGGACCGGGTTGAGGCCCTCGCGGGTGGCGTAGTCGTCTTGGACGGTGCCCTGCACGACGACCACGCGCTTGCCCTTGAGCTGGTCGAAGCTGGTGATGGTGGAGCCGGTCGGGACGTCGAGTCCGAAGTAGCCGAAGTCGTAGCCGTTGCCGAAGTCGACGGTCTTCTTCCGTGCCTCGGTGATGGTGATCGAGGAACTGCCAACGTCGAACTTGCGGTTGGCGACCTGCGACAGCAGCGCGGAGAAGTCGGTGCCGACGAACTCCACCTTCAGGCCGACCTTGGCCGCGGCCGCGACCAGCAGGTCGTTGTCGAAGCCGGTGAACGTCCCGTCCTTCAGGTAGACGTTCGGCGGTGCGTCGGTGAGCGTGCCGGCGCGCAGCACGCCGGGCTGAAGCAGGTTGTAGGGGTTGTCGGCCGCGCCGGCGGCGTCGTCACCGCAGGCGGTGAGCGCGGTGGTGCCGAGGACGGCGGCGACGGTGAGGGCAGCGGCCCGGGTCAAGGCAGACGTGAATCGCACAGGAGTCTCCGAGGTGGTGCGGGCGACGCGCACGGGCGTGCAACGCCGACGGTGCGCCCGGTGGGCGTACCGCTGGGGTAAATCCGAGGGAAGGGAAGCGGCGCGGTCAGCTACACGCGGCGCTGCAGATCCGCATCATGTCGACGTGGCGGCGCCGGGTCAGGGCCGGCAGTGGGGCGTCGATGCGAACGGACACAGCTCTCCTCCAGGCCGGTGCTTGACCTGGGTCCAGGCCACGCTTGCACCGGAGCCTGCTCCGGTGCCTGGTCCTCACCCGGGGCACCCCTACGTGGACGAGGGTTGCCGGCCAGCAAGCCGGGGCTTGACGCTGGCGCTCATGACCTGACGCCGAGGCTAGCAGGGCGTGACGGTGCGCCGTCCAGCCGTTATGACCACCCTCACGTGCCGCCGTACCGCGGGTTCACACCAGGCCGGCGACGGCGGCTATCGCGGTGATGGCGACCGCCACCTGCTCGGCGCGTGGACCGTCGACCGGCCACGAGCCGTCCGGACGCTGCGTGGCGGTGAGCCGCCGGACCACAGCGGGAAACACCGGATGGTCCGGGGGCAGCAACGCCGTCCGCAGTGCCCATCCGGCGCGGGCGACGTCGGCCGGCGGCGCGTCGAGCAGCCGCCGCGCCAGGATGTCCAGCCCTTGGTCCGCGTCCGCACGCAGCCCCACCGCCCACAGCAGGGCGGCGGCGAGCCAGGTGGTGGTGAGGCACGATGGCCAGGCACCTGAGGCCTCGACGCCCTCGCGCACCGCCCGGGCGGCCCGGCCGGCCGCCTCGGGTCGGTCCAGGACCGCCAGGCACCAGCCGACGTTGGCAGGTAGGTGGAGTGGGTCCGGCGACGGTAGGCGTCCAGCATCCACCGCCGAGCGCACCGTGCCGTCTGGCGCGACCAGCGCGGCGAGCCCATCGACGCACCGGTCAACCCGTGAGCTGTACTGCAGGTCCAACTCGATGATCTGGGCGAGCCGTTCGCACGTTGCCGCCACGGAGGGGGCACCGGTCGACCAGGGTGCGGGGAAACCACCCTCGGGCGACTGGTCGGCGAACAACGCGTCCGCCACGTCCAGCGGCGTTGGCCACACCCCGGTCAGCACCGTCGCCAGTCGGTGCCCGTCTGGCTCGTCACCGTGCGCGATCACCCACTCGACTGCTGCACCAGTGTCGATCACGAGCCAAACCTAACAAGATCCGGAGCCGAGCTGAGGCACAGCCTTCTTCCATGCCTGGCGGCGGACCCGGTCGGCGGCGTCGGTGGCCCAGGCGACCACGTGGAGCGCATCAGCGCAGCCGACGGCGTTCGGGCAGCATCGAGCTGCCCGACTTCCCGTGGGAGGAGGTGCGGACGCTGCTGTGGCGGCCCGGTGACCCGGACATCCGGATCTTGCGACACCGGCTACGACGCCGCCCGGCTGGTCTGGCTGCTGTCCGACTTGCCCATGCGCTCCTGGTCGGCCGATCCGCTCGGACCGGGTCCTACGATTTCCCATGCCGCATCCGGCGGCGCGACTGATCCGAGCCGCCCGGGCGGGAGCTGGTCAGGATCAGGGGAGCCGTCGCGACCGCGACCGGTTGGGTCAGCGTCACTGAACGAGCCGATCCTCAATAAAATACATGCGCTTCAGGATCTTCCCTTCCTTGCTTTTGTTGTAACTGTGGTATTTCTTCTCCGGGTCGGCGTCCGACCAGGTTATTGATGCGATGAGATCGTTTTTGTGGTGCTCTAGTCGATCCGTATTCAGGTAACTTTCATCAGGCTGCCAGTCTCGTGGCAGGTCGTCGCTCTCCCTGTAGAAGTACATGTAGAAAACCCTGCTCTTGGTTCCCGTTCCTTGGACTTCTCCCTCAATCCGGTGATTCTTACCGTATTTTTCAACCAGTTCTTTCAGTTCTACCAGATCCTTGGGCTTCCCCCTGAGATGTGGACACCCTGAGACTGGATGTTGGTCCAGAGGAAGGGGTGTCCCGTTGGGGCGTCCATCGAAGTACACGGAAGAGTTCCGGCGTGACGCGGTTGACCTGGTCCGTTCGTCGCAGCGGCCTATCAACCAGGTGGCGCGTGAGCTCGGGATGAGTCACGAGACGCTGCGCAACTGGGTCCGCGCCGCCGAACGCCAGACCAAGGCCGCCGAGCCCGTCTCGGGTGGGGACGGGCTGTCGGTGGCCGACAAGGACGCCGAGATCGCCCGCCTGCGGCGTGAGAACGCGGAGTTGCGGCAGGAGAAGGAGATCCTGCGCAAGGCAGCCGCCTATTTCGCGAAGGAGATGGATCGGTGACCAGCCGCTTCCGGTTCATCTCCGCCCACCGTGCCACGTTCGGCGTCAAGCGGCTGTGCCGGATCCTGGCGGTGTCCCGCTCCGGGTTCTACCGCTGGACGGCAAGCGAGCCGGCCCGGCAGGCTCGCGCCGCCGACGAGGATGCCCTCGCCGAGCAAATCACCAGGATTCACGCCGACTCCGGTGGCACCTACGGATCCCCTCGGGTGACCGTCGAGCTGCACGAGCGGGGTGTGCGGGTCAACCGCAAACGGGTCGAGCGGATCATGCGGCAACGGGATGTCGTGGGTCGGCACCTGCGCCGCCGCAAACGGACCACGATCCCGGATCCTGCCGTCCCGCCGGCGCCGGACCTGATCGGCCGGGACTTCACCGCCACCGCACCGGACCAGCGGTGGTGCGGCGACATCACCTACCTGCGCGTCGGTGCCGGCTGGTTGTATCTGGCCACGGTCATCGACATCGCCACCCGACGGCTGATCGGCTGGTCGATCAACATCCACATGCGCACCGGCCTGGTCATCGACGCCCTGGACGCCGCGGTCGCCGCCCGCGGCGGCCGGGTCGACGGCGTGATCTTCCACTCGGACAGGGGCGCCCAATACGGCAGCGGCGACTTCGCCGACGCCTGCCGCCGCCACGGTGTCCGCCGCTCGATGGGGCGCACCGGCTCGTCGTATGACAACGCCCTGGCCGAGGCGTTCTTCGCCACCCTCAAGCGGGAACTCGACGTCGACCGCCGCACCTGGACCAGCGAAGCCGACGCCCGCCGCGACGTCTTCCGCTGGATCGCCTTCTACAACCACCGACGCCGCCACTCCGCACTCGGCTACCTCAGCCCCGCCAACTACGAACAAACCCTGCAACCGACTACGCTGCAACAGATCGCGGCATAACCCGGTGTCCACATCCCGGGGGGAACCTCACCTCGGGTGGATTCAGAATCATGTAATGTTTTTTGATGCGATGAAGGAGCGGGGCCTCCGCTCCTCGTGACAGTCACCCTGGTCAGGGGTTTCCCTGGGGTTGTCACGACGTACCACGACGAAGGAGGCCCCTGTGGACGAGTATGACGGCCGGCAGTATGTGGGGATAGATCTGCACCGGCGGCGCAGTGTGATCGTGCGGATGAGGCCGGACGGTGAGCGGATCGGGCCGGTGGTGCGTATCGCCAGCGACCCGGTGGAGTTCGCCGCCCAGGTTGGCTTGTGGGGCGAGGCTCCGGAGGTGGTGCTGGAGGCCACCTATGGCTGGTACTGGGCCGCGGACGTCCTCGCCGACGCCGGCGCCACGGTGCACCTGGCTCACCCGTTGGGGGTGAAGGGTTTTGCGTATCGGCGGGTGAAGAACGACGAGCGTGACGCCGCCGACCTGGCTGACCTGCTGCGTATGGGCCGCCTGCCGGAGGCGTGGATCGCGCCGCCGCAGGTGCGGGCACTGCGGGAGCCTGTACGGCACCGGGCCAAGCTCGTCGCGTTGCGTTCCGGGCTCAAGGCACAGGTCCACGCCGTGCTCGCCCGGCAGGGCGTCACCCTGGCGCCCTCGGACATGTTCGGCGCGGCCGGCCGGCGGCAGCTCGACGAGCTGCGACTCGATCCACCGTTCCAGGCCCGCGTGCTGTCACTGCTCCGCCTGATCGACGCCTACGGCTTCGAGATCGACCTGGTCGGCAAGCGGATCAGCGCCGAGTTGACCCACCACGCGGGGTTCCGGGCGATCCAGGCACTGCCCGGCGTGGGTCCCGTGCTGGGCGCGGTGTTCGTCGCCGAGATCGGCGATGTCACCCGCTTCACCCGTCCGCAGCAGCTGTGCTCCTGGGCCGGCATGACACCCCGGCACCGCGAGTCGGACACGAAAGTCCACCGTGGGCGCATCACCAAGCAGGGCAACAACCTCGTCCGCTGGGCCGCGGTCGAGGCCGTCCAACGCGTCCACCACGGGCCCCTCGCCGCCACCAAAGCCCGGCTCGCCGCCCGGCGGGGCACCAACATCGCCAAGGTCGCCGCCGCCCGCGAACTACTCACCCTCGTCTTCTACGGCCTCCGCGACGGACACATCCGCTGCCTGACCAACCACCGAGCGGCATGAACACCCCCAGTCCCGGCGCGGCCAGGCGCGAGGTCGTGGTCTGTCTGACCCCCACCGGCGTGGTCGAGCGATTTTGATTGACCCCGCCTGGCCGCGGCCGTTTCACTTCATGCCACCAGGGCAGACCTGCGTGGCGAAGGAATGACCGGCACCGGGACCCTCCCGGCTTGCCAACTCGTCCACATTACGGACGGTGAAGAACACGGCCACACCCCCCACAACTTCACCAGCTGAGCGTGTGTCTCCCGGCGCACCGATTGTGCGCCGCACGGGATCGGCGTCAAGACCAAGCCGCTGACGCGGCCGACCTCCGGTCGAATCTTGACCCCGACCCCTCACCGGCGTTTGCCTGCACCAAGCCGGGAATCAGCACAAACCGGAGGCAGCAGTCCGGCCAAGAAGGGTTGACACGGCCCCACTCCTTCAGGAATGACAGACCCATGTGACGTTGGAGTACTAACGCGTCGAGTACGCGGTGAGGAGTAGATCCAACTCCCGGCGGAGCTCGGCTTTCGCCGCAGGGTCGCGCGCGAGCAACAGGCCCGCCTCGCAGAGCGCCCCGACCAGCAGGTGGGTGCGGGCCTCGATATTGCCCCCGCTCGCGCGCTCCAGGCCGCGGCGAAGCAGGGCGACGAGGTAGTCGTCCTCGATGCGGCGAACCTCCTGCCAGCCGAGGACCGCCGGTCCGTCCAGCAGGATGATCTGCCGCACGGCCGAGTCGAGACAGGCGTCGAGAAACGCGGCGCAGCCGGCCCGGATGGCCCGCCAGGGGTCGGCCGTCCCGCCGGCCGCGGCAACCAGCCGCTCCACGAGCCGCTGCTCCTCGCGTACGAAGACCGCCCGGAACAGTCCGATCTTCCCGTCGAAGTGGTGGTACACCGCTCCCTTGGTGACCCCGGCGGCGCGCGCGACGTCGTCGATGGAGGTGGCCGCGTAGCCGTCGCGGCCGAACAGCCCGGCCGCCGTCTCCACCAGTCCCGAGGTCGTGGCCTCCGTCCGCTCCGCCTGCGTACGCCGCATCCCTGCTCCCTCCACTTGACATCACATACTACGGGTACGTAACTTCCATACCGCAAGTACGTACCTTTGAGTACGTATCTTTTCTAGCTGAGGAGATGCCGATGCCTGACTTCGTCGAGCGGTGGGCGGCGGCCTGGGGTGACCCCACGCCGGAGAAGATCCGTACCCTGAGCGATCCGGACATCGTGATGACCTGGCCGGGTCTGGCGGAGCCGATTCGCGGGGCCGACGCCTGGGTGAGCCGGGTCGCCGGAACCCTCCAGCGCTTCCCCGACCTGCGGCTCGAGGTGACGGACCACGCCCAGCGCGACGACCTGCTGTTCATCAGCTGGCGGGCCCGGGCGACCGTCGCCGGTGTCGCTATCGAGTGGCAGGGCATCGACCGGATGCGCATGCGCGACGGCGTCGTGACGGAATCCCTGGTCGCCTTCGACACCGCGCCGCTTCGCGCCGGTTAGTCGCAACGCCGCGCGGTCCTTGCCAAGCTGGGCCGGCACGACGAGGGGACGCCCCGGTCGAAGGAGGAAGCGGTGGGGTGGTCGAAGAAGTTCGTCGACATCTTCATCGACGCCGGGCTCGACGTGAAGGTCGACGTCCGCCCGGCGTACGAGAGGCCGAAGGCGGTCTGATGTACGCGGGGAGCCGGCTGTGGTGGCCGGCGCCCCTGCCTCATTTGTCAGCAGCAAGTACATCAGCAACATCTTCAGCAAGCCCGGGATGCCGCCGTCGGACGACGACAACCGCTGACTGCTCGCGTACCTGAGCGGCTGAGACTCACGCGACGCGCGTTACCTCCAGCGTCCGAGCGGTACGCTGCCACACGGGGTAGCGAAGGCTGATCGGTAGCGTGCCGAGCGGGCGCGCAGGGGACCCGGACGTCGGTCAGGCCGAACAGACGGGGGATTGCATATGTTCGAGCGGCTGGGCAGATTCGTCGTACGCAGGGCGTGGTGGGTGATTGCCGGCTGGCTGCTCGCGGCGTTCGCCATCATCTTCACCGCACCGTCGCTCGGCGACATCACCTCCGCCGATCAGGAAAGCTTCCTGCCCCGCTCCTACGAGTCCGTGCAGGCCACCGAACTCGGACAGAAGGCATTCCCGCAGGCGGCCACCGCCACCGTGATCGTCGTGGTCAAACGCGCCGACGGGCAGCCGCTCACCCCGGCGGACGAGGCGACGGTCAGCCAGCTCGCCCAGTCGCTCAAGGCCGAGAACATCCCGCACACGTCCGGCTACCTGACCGGCCCGCAGGCGGTCGCGCCGGACAAGTCGGTGCAGGTGGTCAACGTCGGGCTCGACGCTCCCGCCCCGGACGACCCGGCGCTGCTCGACGCCGTACGCGATCTGCGCGCGGCCATCGGCCCAGAGCTGGCGGGCAGCGGGCTGACCGCGGGTGTGGCCGGCGACGTGGCAAGCTTCGTCGACAACGAGGACACCTTCAACGACGCCTTCTCCGTGGTCGGCATCGCGACGATCATCCTGATCATCGGACTGATCCTGCTCATCTTCCGCAGCCCCATCGCCGCGCTGCTGCCCATCGTGGTCATCAGCGTCGTCATGAGCGTCACGACCGGGCTGGTCGCCGCCGCGGGTAAGGCATTCGATCTCACCGTCAGCCAGGATCTGCAGACGATCCTGCTGATCGTGCTGTTCGGCATCGGCACCGACTACATCCTGTTCCTGCTCTTCCGCTACCGCGAGCGGCTGCGGGCCGGTGACGACAAGCGCACTGCGATGATCGTCTCCGTCCAGCGGGTCGGCGAGGTCATCACGTCGGCCGCGGGAGCGGTCATCGTCGCGTTCCTCGTACTGCTCCTCGCCTCCCTGGGCTTCTTCGGCTCGCTCGGCCCGGCGCTGGCCATCGCCGTCGGCGTCATGCTGGTCACCTCGCTCACGCTCATCCCGGCGGTCGTCTCGCTGCTCGGCCGGTTCGTCTTCTGGCCGTCCAAGGCGTGGCAGCGCCCGCCCAAGCCCACCATGTCGCACCGGCTCGGCAACCTCATCGGGCGCCGGCCGGCGCTCGTCGCGGCGGCATCCGGCGCCCTGCTGGTCGCGCTCGCCGCGGGCGTGCTGGGCTACAAGGCCGACTACGACTTCAGCGCCGGCTTCCCGCAGGACACCGAGTCGGCGAAGGCCGCGCAGGATCTGCAGCGCGGGTTCGCCGCCGGTGCGCTCGCCCCCACCGAGGTCTACCTGACCACCGGCAACGGGACGCCGCTGACCGACCAACAGATCAGCGAGTTCGCGGCGGCCGCGGCGAAGGCCCCAGGGGTGGGTCAGGCGCAGCCTCCGCAGCGCGGCAGCGACCCGAGCGTGGCCCGGGTCAACCTGCTGCTCAACGAGAATCCGGTCTCCAACGAGGCGATCACGCTCGTCCGCGAGGACCTGCGCGACGCCGTGCACGCGGCCGCTCCAGCCGGCACCAAGGCGCTGGTTGGCGGGACCACCGCGATTTTCGCGGACATCAACTCGGCGAACAACCGCGACCTGTCGGTGATCCTGCCGGTGGCGGCCGGCCTGATCGCGCTCATCCTCGCGTTGCTGCTGCGGAGCCTGGTCGCGCCGATCTACCTCGTGATCGCGGTGCTGCTGAACTTCGCCGCCACGCTGGGCGCCACGGTCTACCTCTTCCAAGGCGTGCAGGGCGAGCCTGGCGTCACCTTCCAGCTGCCAATCATCCTCTACCTGTTCGTGGTGGCGATCGGCACCGACTACAACATCCTGATGATCGCCCGATTGCGTGAGGAGGCACGGGAGGGCAACGAGCCGCGCCAGGCCGCCGCCGTTGGCGTCGAACACGCCGGGCCGACGGTCGCCGCGGCGGGCCTGATCCTCGCCGGTACGTTCGCGGTGCTGATGCTCGCGCCGATCTCGTTCCTGCAGCAGATGGGTTTCGCCGTGGCGATCGGGATCGTGTTGTCAGCGTTCGTCATGTCGATGTTCTTCGTCCCCGCCCTGACCGCGCTGATCGGACACAAGGCGTGGTGGCCGGGGCACGGGGACGAGCGACCGGCCGGCGGGCGGCACGCCGCCCCGACGCCCTGACGCCGGAGAGCGTGAGGCAGGCGTAGCGGGCGGCGCAGCCACGCGGGAACGAGTGTCGGGAGGAGCAGGCTGCGGACGCTCACACCGCCAGAGGATCGCCCTTGAACACCTCGCGTTGGTGCCACGCCACATGATGGCGGGCGGGAACCGGCGTGCCGGCCGCGGTCGCAGGGGCCGGCCGTGCAGGTCATACACGGTGCGGCCGGTGGCGGTGCGCGCAGTGAAGGCCGTCGAGACGGTGATGTTCAGGTCGTCATCGAGCCCCAAAGCACCGAAGTCGAAGAGCTTGTGGTGCAACACGCAGAGCGCGAGCTCGTGGTCGGGCTGTCCGGCCTATCGAACGACTACCAACGCACATGCGCGGCCTCTACAGCACCAGACGCACCGCCCGCTCCCGCAGGTCTCTCGGGCACTGCATCGGCATGGTCAGATCCTCTCAAGCAAAGAGGTCTCTACCAGCCGCGGGGCGGTTCAAGGTGTCAATCCCCTGGAAGCGTGGAGGGCTCCCTTATGCGGCTTGAGCCTCCAGAGCTCGCGCCGTTGATCGTTCGTAGTCGATTGGTGAGCGGCCGGCGCAGACGGAATGCCGGCGGCGCCGGTTGTAGAAGTCGGTGATCCAGGTGGCGATCTTGATCCGGGCTTCGGTTCGGGTGCGGAACTGCCGGCGGTGGATGTACTCGACCTTGATGGCGGAGAAGGTGGCCTCGGCGACGGCGTTGTCGAAGCACGACCCGACCCGGCCCATGGACTGGCGTACCCGCCACCGGGCGCATGCCTTGGCGAAATCGGCGGAGGTGTATTCGGCGAGTTCAATCGGTCGTTGTGGAAGATCACTCCGGCGATGTCGCCGCCGCGGGTGACCGCGGCCATGTTCAACGCCGCGACGACCAGGCCGGCGTCATGGTGGGCGCCCATGGCGTAGCCGAGGATGCGGCGGGAGTACAGGTCGATGACGGTGGCGAGGTAGAGCTTGCCCTCGTCGGTGGCGATCTCGGTCATGTCACCGCACCAGGCAACATCCGGCGCCGGCGCGGTGAACCTTTGCTTGATCAGGTCCGGGGCAGCCGGGCGTTTGCCCGGGCGGGTCAGCCCACGGCGACGACGCTTGGCCCGCGCGACGAGCCCCGACTCGGCCATCACCGCCGCGACGGTGTTATCGGAGACCTGCCAACCCTGTTCACGCAGCTCGTCACCGATACGCGGGCTGCCGTAGGTGCCGCCGGAGTCCTCGAAGACCCTGTGCACCGCAGCGGCCAGCCGGATCCGACGGTCCTGCCGGGGTGTGGGCGGCCGGTCGCGCCACTTGTAGAACCAGGACTGCGACACGCCGAGGGCTCGGCAGGCCACCGCGTGGGGCACCTCGTGCTCGGTCCTCTGGGAAGCGATGAAGGCGGCCACCCTCACCGGCCCGTCGCTTCCTTGACCCACAGGACCACAGATCGCTTGAGGACATCACGCTCCATCGCCAACTCGGCGTTCTCCCGCCGCAACCTGGCCAACTCAGCCCGCTCGTCCTCCGACAGCCCACCCGCAGCGGCCTCGCCCCGGGCCTCGCGGTCCTTCTTCACCCAGTTCGCCAGAGTCCCGTCGTTGATCCCCAGGTCACGCGCGACCTGAGCGATCGGCTTCCCGGTCTCACGCACGATCCGCACCGCTCCCGCACGGAACTCCGGATCGAACCGGCGTCTCGTCTCAGCCATGAACCCCTATCCCTCAAGTCCTGGCCTCCACGCTACGCGGGGAACCGCACCGTGTAGGGCAGCATCGTGATGGGTGCTGGCGGCTACCGGTGGACAGTCGATACCAGCCACGCCTCCCGTCTCCTGATCGGGCGGTCCGGTCCGGTCAGGGTCGACGCCAGTCACTGATTGTGATCGGAGGGAGCCATTGATCTGTTTGCTAAACCGGTCTAGCATCCCCCAAACCGGTTTAGTAGCCGGGGCTACTCCGCAGTATGGGGAAGGAGGCCGACAGTTGGTCAGACAAGGTCGACCGACGATCACCGATGTCGCCCGTGCCGCCGGGGTCTCCAAGGGAGCGGTTTCCTTCGCCCTCAACGGCCGGCCCGGGGTGGCCGAGGAGACCCGCCAGCGGATCCTGGCGACGGCGAAGGCGCTGGGCTGGACCCCGAGCCACCGCGCCCGGGCCCTGTCCACCTCCCGGGCGTTCGCCGTCGGCCTGGTCCTTGCCCGCCCGCCGGAGCTGCTCGGCGCCGATCCGTTCTTCCCCGCCTTCATCGCCGGTGTGGAACGGGTCCTCGCCGAGCGGAACCAGGCGCTGGTCCTGCAGGTCGTCACCAGCCAGCGGGCGGAGGAGGAAGGCTACCGGCGGCTGGCCGCCGATGGCCGGGTGGACGGGGTGTTCCTCCTCGACCTGCGGATCGCCGATCCCCGGATCGCCCTGCTGGAGGAGCTGCGGCTGCCTGCCGTCACCCTCGGCCGTCCCGACGTGGCCAGCCCGTTCCCGGCGGTGCTCGTCGACGATCGACGGGGGATCACCGCCGCGGTACGCCATCTGGTGGAGATGGGGCACCGGCACGTCGCGCACGTCGCAGGCCCGGATCACTTCCTGCATGGGACGGCCCGACGCAACGCCTGGGAGAACGCGCTGCGGGCCGCCGGATTGCCGCCCGGGCCCTGCGTGCCCGCCGACTTCTCGGCTGCCGGTGGAGCCCAGGCAACCCATCAACTGCTCGATCTGGCCGATCCGCCGACCGCGATCATCTACGCCAACGACGTGATGGCAATGGCCGGCATGGCCGTGGCCCGGGACCGTGGCCTAGACGTCCCGGGCCGGCTTTCGGTCACCGGCTTCGACGACACCGAACTGGCCGCCCACATCAGCCCGGCGCTGACCAGCGTCCGGACCGATCCGTCCGGGTGGGGTGGCGTCGCCGCCCGCACCCTGCTCGACCTCATCGACGGCGATGGCGGCGGCGACGTCGAGATGCCTCCCGCCCAGCTCGTCGTCCGCGCCTCCACCGCCCCACCACCCACACCACACCAATCGCCGTGACTGGCCGGCCGGCCGGTCACGGCAGTCGAGATCGGAGACCCATCATGAGGCGAACCGTCCCCGCCGCATTGCTCGTCCTCTCTCTCGGCCTCACCGCAGCCTGCGGTGACGGCGGCTCCGACGCTGGGGCCAACTCGTCGGCCAAGGGGCCGATCACCGTCTGGTTGTCCAATAACAAGGAGGAGCTGGCCTGGGGAACGGCGATGGTCGAGGCGTGGAACAGTCAGCACGCCGACCAGAAGGTCACCGCCCAGGAGATCCCGGCCGGCAAGTCCTCCGAGGAGGTCATCGGCGCCGCGATCACCGCCGGCAACGCCCCCTGCCTGATCTTCAACACCGCGCCGGCCGCCGTGCCGCAGTTTCAGAAGCAGGGCGGGCTGGTCGCGCTGGACGACTTCGAGGGCGCCAAGGGCTACATCGAACAGCGGACCGGTTCGGTCGCCGAGCAGTACAAGTCGCCGGACGGCAAGTACTACCAGATGCCCTGGAAGGCCAACCCGGTCATGATCGTCTACAACAAAACGGTCATGCAGAAGGCCGGTGTCGACGCGGAGAACCCACCGCTCGGCACGTACGCGGAGTTCCTCGACACCGCTCGGAAGATCAAGTCCTCAGGCGCCGCGCAGGCGGCCATCTACCCCTCGCCGGCCAGCCAGTTCTTCCAGTCCTGGTTCGACTTCTACCCGCTTTTCGTCGCCGAGTCCGGCGGGAAGCAGCTCGTCCAGGACGGCAAGGCGCAGTTCAACTCGGCCGAGGGGCAGCGGGTCGCCGACTTCTGGAAGACCCTCTACGCCGAGGGTCTGGCTCCGAAGGAGCAGTACAACGGTGACGCCTTCGGCGAGGGCAAGGCCGCCATGGCGATCGTCGGCCCGTGGGCGATCCCCGTATACGGCGACAAGATCAAGTGGGGTCTGAAGCCGGTCCCCACCTCCGTCGGCAAGCCCGCCGCCGAGACGAAGACCTTCAGCGACGCCAAGAACGTCGCCATGTACTCCTCCTGCAAGAACCGAGGCACCGCCTGGGAGGTGCTGAAGTTCGCCACCAGCCAGGAGCAGGACGGCGCGCTGCTGAAGGCAACCGGCCAGATGCCACTGCGGACCGACCTGACCGCCACCTACCCGGACTTCTTTACCCAGAAGCCCGCCTACCGCGTCTTCGCCGACCAGGCCGGGCGCACCGTCGAGGTACCGAACGTGCCCAACTCCATCACCATCTGGCAGACGTTCCGGGACGCGTACTCCGAGTCGGTGATCTTCGGCAAGCGGCCGGTCGCCGACGCGTTCGGCGACGCCGCGCAGAAGGTCGACGAGCTCGCCGGCCAGCGATGACCATCCGCCTCACCCGGGGTACGAACCGGCACCCCGGCCGCCGACCGGTGACGGCCCTGCTCGGCCGTCACCCGGTCGGGCTGGCCTTGATCGCGCCCTACGCCGCGTTCATCGTGCTGGTCTTCGCCTACCCCTTCGGGTTCGCCGTCTGGATGAGCTTCCACGACTACTTCTTCGCCGCGCCGGGAGCCCAGGTCGAGCGCCCCTTCGTCGGGCTGGAGAACTACCGGGCGGTGATCGGCGACCCGGGGGTCCGAGAGGCATTCGGCAACATTCTGGTCTTCCTGCTGATCAACGTGCCGCTCACCGCCGTGCTGGCGCTCACCCTCGCCGTGGCGCTCAACCGGGCCATCCGGGGGCGCACCTTCCTGCGGGTCGCCTACTACGTGCCGTACGTGACCGCCAGCGTCGCCGTGGTCGGGGTCTGGCTCTTCCTGTTCAGCTCGGACGGCCTGGTCAACACGGTCCTCGGCCCGCTCGCCCCGGACCCGTCCTGGCTGGTCAACGAGACGCTCGCGATGCCGCTCATCGCGGTCTTCGTGGCCTGGAAGCAGCTCGGCTTCTTCATCCTGCTCTACCTCGCCGCGTTGCAGAACGTCCCGAAGGAGCTGTACGAGTCGGCGGCGGTGGACGGGGCGACCGCCTGGCAGCGGTTCCGCTCGGTGACCGTACCGGCGGTCCGCCCGGCCACCACCCTGGTGGTGATCCTGGCGACCATCACCGGCGCGAACCTCTTCACCGAGCCCTACCTGCTCACCGGAGGCGGCGGCCCGAACGGCGCATCCACATCTCCGGTGCTGCTGATGTACCAGCGCGGCATCGAGCAGGGCGCCCCGGACGTGGCGGCGGCGATCGGCGTGCTGCTCGTCATCGGCGTCGTCACCGTCTCGATGATCAACCGTCGACTGTTGGAGAGGAGCTGATATGTCGACCGGCACCCTCGGCGTACCCGAAACCGCAGCCGCACCTGGCACGGCGCCTGTGGCCCGCCGTCGCCCCGGCACCGTGCGGCGGGTGCTGCGCACCGCGGCGCTGGTCGCCTTCGCGCTCGCCTTCCTCTTCCCGTTCTACTACATGCTCATCGGGTCGTTGCAGGCCGAACCGGACACCTCTCCAGCCGGGGCGTTCCCTACCGGCGGCCTCACCCTGGACAACTACCGGGAAATCGACGCCGAGATCAACCTGCTGCGGTCTCTGGTCAACTCCGGGATCTTCACCGGCGGGGTCATCCTCGGCACGGTCGTCTTCGGCGTCCTCGCCGGCTACGCGCTGGCGCAGCTCAGCTTCCGGGGCCGGGGCACGCTCTTCGGCCTGGTCCTGCTGGTCCAGGTGGTGCCGTTTCAGCTCCTGCTGATCCCGCTCTACGTACTGATCGTGCGCGGGTACGGGCTGGCCGACTCCTACCTCGGCATGATCCTGCCGTTCGCGATCAACACCACGGCGGTCTTCGTCTTCCGGCAGTTCTTCCTGCAACTACCGGCCGACCTCTTCGCCGCCGCTCGGGTGGATGGCGCAAATGAACCGCGCATCCTCTGGTCGGTCGCGCTGCCCCTGGTCCGTCCGGCACTGCTCACCGTGGTGCTGCTGACCTTCATCGGCCCGTGGAACGAGTTCCTCTGGCCGTTCCTGATCACCAAGCAGACCGACATGCAGCCGCTGGCGGTCTCGCTCGCCAACTACCTGAGCAACGTCGCCGCGCGGGCCGCCAACCCGTACGGCGCGATCCTCGCCGGCGCCTGCGTGCTCGCCGCCCCGGCCGTGGCGCTCTTCGTCGCCTTCCAGCGGCATTTCACCTCCACCAACATCGGATCTGGCGTAAAGGGTTAAATCGTTGACTGTTTCCACCGTCGTCCCGTACACCCTCACCCGGCTGGGCGTGGTCATGGCGCCCGAAGCGGGGGAGCCGCTGGAGGTCGAGGGGGTGCTCAACCCGGCCAGCGGGCGTACCCCGGACGGCAAGGTGCACCTGCTGCCCCGGCTGGTCGCCGACGGGAACGTCTCCCGGGTCGGGCTCGCCGAGGTCGAGTTCCGCGACGGGGTGCCGGCCGGGGTGATCCGGCGCGGTGTCGTGCTCGCCCCCGACGAGGGGTGGGAGCGTGGGCTGAACAACGCCGGGGTCGAGGACCCGCGCACCACCTGGGTGCCGGGTCTGGGCGCGCACCTGATGACGTACGTCGCCTACGGGCCACTCGGCCCGCGTCTGGCCCTGGCCGTCTCCACCGACCTGCGCACCTGGCGCCGGCTCGGTCCGGTGCAGTTCGCGTACCAGCCGGATCTGGACACCGACCTCAACCTCTTCCCAAACAAGGACGCGGTCTTCTTCCCCGAGCCGGTGCCCGGACCGGACGGCCGCGCCTGCTACGCGATGCTGCACCGACCGATGTGGGACCTGGGCTGGTTCCGCCCCGGTGAGGGGGTGCACCTGCCGGCCGGGATCACCGACGAACGGCCCGGCATCTGGATCTCCTACGTCCCCGCCGAGGAGGTGCACTCCGACATCAGCGCCCTGGTCCGGCTCCGCAACCACCGGTGCGTCGCCCTGTCCGAGTTTCCCTACGAGGAGTTGAAGATCGGCGCCGGCCCGCCACCGGTTCGGGTGGAGGAGGGCTGGCTGCTCATCCACCACGGTGTGACCGGCCACATCCCCGACACCTTCGACCCCAGCACGCAGAAGGTCGAGTATGCGGCCGGAGCGATGCTGCTCGACCCTGCCGATCCGGGGCGGGTGCTGGCCCGCACCGCCGAGCCGATCCTGGTGCCTGAGACCGAGGACGAGCGCTCCGGCACCGTGCCCAACGTGGTCTTCCCGACCGCAATCGAGGAGATCGACGGGGTCCGGTATGTCTTCTACGGGATGGCCGACGCCAAGATCGGCGTCGCCCGGCTGGACCGTGTCCGGTGAGCCGCCGACGGCGCAGCCGGCCCTGGTGACCGGGCCGGTGTCCACGACCAGGTCGGCTGCGGCGGCGGGGTGGGTACCGTGACGGGCCCCGCCGCGCTGCGCCTCGGCGTCGTCGGGGCCGGCGGCTTCGCCACCTTCCTCACCGGCGCCCTCCGTGACCTACCGGACGTGACGGTGACCGTGGTCACCGACCCGGACACCGACCGGGCCGGGCGGCTGGCCAAAACCCTGGCCGCCCAGGCGGTGCCGGACTGGCAGGCGCTGGTCACGGCCGACGACGTGGACGCGGTGGTGGTCGCCACCCCGCCGGCCGGCCACGCGGAGACCACCCTCGCGGCGCTGCGCGCCGGTCGGCATGTCTTCTGCGAGAAACCCCTCGCCACCGACGAGGACGACGCCATCGCCATTCGGGACGCGGTCGCCGCCACCGGTCGCGTCCTGGTCGTCGACCACGTACTGCGCTACAACCCCGTGCTACGGGCGCTGGCCCGACTACGTGACCCACGATTCGGCACGCCGCCCGGTGCCCCGGCAGACCCGCTGCTTGGTCCGGTCCGGCGGCTCGCCTTCGACAACGACGCCAGCGACGAGGACCTCGGCCCGGAGCACTGGTTCTGGGACGAGCGGGTCAGCGGCGGGATCTTCGTCGAGCACGGCGTGCACTTCTTCGACGCGGCCGACGCCCTGGTCGGCTCGCCCCCTCAGTCCGTGCAGGGCATGCTCAGCCACCGCCCCGACAGCGACCTGATCGACCTGGCGGTCGCCACCACCCGGTACCCGGACGGCGCGGTGGCAACCTTCGCGCACGGCTTCAGCCACGCCCACCGCTGTGAGCGGCAACTGCTGCGGATCGACTTCGGCACCGCCGAGGCCCGGGTGACCGGCTGGATTCCCGTGCACGCCGCCATCGACATCTGGACCGACGACGCCGGAGCCGCGCTCGTCGAGACCCTGCCGGTTCGGGCCGGGGACCTGCTCGCCGTCGACGGGCACCGGTTGGCTGACCGGGCCGCCGTCGAGGTGGCGGTGCGCCGGCACGCCGGTCCGGCACACGCCCGGGAGCGCGGCCACGAGCGCCGGCTGCCGCACCACTGCCGGATCACCGTCGACCTCGGCGGCGAGGCCGCCAAACCGTACGTCTACGCCGAGAGCGTGCGCGCCGCCATGCACGACCTGGTGCGCTGCGTCCGTACCGGCGACCGACCCGTCGCCGGAGTCACCGAGGGCGCGACGGCGGTCACCGTCGCCGCCGCGGCCCGCCGTGCCGCCCGCGAGGAACGCACCGTCCACCTACGGCGGTCGTCGGAGCAACTCACGGCTTGCCCCACCACCGCTCACCCGTCCTGACCGAGGAGACCCCCGTGAAACGCCGATCCCTGCTGCTGGGCGGCCTCGCCCTCACCACCCCACTGCTGACGACCCCCGGCCCGGCCGGAGCCGCCCCCGCCGCCGTGCAGGGCACGGCGGCGAAGATCGGGCCGCTGACCAACCTCGCCCACCTGGACTTCCTCCGACAGGACGTCACGCCGCCGGACCAGCAGGGACACACCACCTACCGGCTCGCCGACGCTCCCGGGATCGGGGTGCTCTGGACCTACGCCGAACCCGGCCCGGACGGCGAGTTCCGCCGCGTCGGCGGCGGCGCCTACGACCCGGAGACCGACACCTGGGGGCAGGGCGCCTACAACGCCGACGACATCTCCCGGGCCGCAGTGGTCTACCTGCGGCACTGGCGACAGACCGGGACCACCACCAGCCGGGACGCCGCGTATCAGCTCCTGCGCGGCCTGACCTACCTGCAGACCGCCGACGGTCCGCACGCCGGCAACGTCGTGCTCTGGATGCAGCCGGACGGCACGCTCAACCCCAGCGCCGAGCCGAAGGAACTACCCGACCCGTCCGACAGCGACGCCTCGTACTGGCTGGCCCGGACCATCTGGGCGCTCGGCGAAGGGTACGCCGCGTTCCGCGACACCGACCCGGACTTCGCCGGCTTCCTGCGCGACCGCCTCGACCTGGCGATCGCCGCCGTCCACCGCCAGGTGCTCGTCCGCTACAACCGGTGGCAGATCATCGACGGGGAACGCACCCCGGCCTGGCTAATCGTCGACGGCGGGGACGCCACCGCCGAAGCGGTCATCGGTCTGGCCGCCTACGTCGAGGCCGGCGGCGGCACCACCGCCCGCCAGGCGCTGCGCCAACTCGCCCGGGGCATCGCCGCCCTCACCGACGGCGACGTGCGGGAATGGCCGTTCGGCGCGGTACGCCCTTGGGCGCTGTCCCGCTCGGTCTGGCACGGCTGGGGCGCCCAGATGCCGGCCGCGCTCGCCCGGGCCGCGCACGCACTCGGCGACCGGACTCTGCTCGACCCGGCCATCACCGACTCGGCCGTCTTCACCCCCTGGCTGCTCACCTCCGGCGGCCCGGACAACGGCCGGCTGCCCACCCGGACCGACCGGACCCAGATCGCCTACGGCGTCGACTCCCGGGTGCAGTCGTTGCTCGCCGTCGCCGACACCAGCGGACGTTCCGGATTCGCGCAGCTCGCCGCCGTCACCGCCACCTGGTACTTCGGCGCGAACCCCGCCGGGACGCCCGGCTACGACCCGGACACCGGCCGGGCCATCGATGGCATCAACGGCGACGGGCAGGTCAACCGGAACTCCGGTGCCGAGTCCACCATCCACACGCTGCTCAGCATGCTCGCCCTTGACGCCCGGCCCGAACTGGCCGCCCTCGCCCGCCGGACGGAGATCGTCGAACGGGTCGGCGCGGTGACCCTGGAAGCCGAGGACGCCACCCGCTCGGGCGGCGCGACCGTGATCACCCCACCGTCCGCATGGACCGGTGAATCGCTGATCAGCGCAGCGTACGTCGACCTGCCCGCCGGTGCCGGGCTGCGCTGGCAGCTCCCGCCGGCCGACCAGCCCCGGCTGGTGCTCCCCGTGGTGGACCTGCGCCCCGGCGCGCCAGCCCGCACCGTCTGGCGCAGCGACGCCGGACCGCTCGGCGAGGTCGACCACGCCCGGGTCGGCGCCCAGGGCAACTCCCCGGCGCCGGGCGCGCTGCTCCCGGTCACCCTGCCCCGCGAACTCGCCGCCCACGCCACTGAATTGACCGCCGAGGCGACGGCCGGGGAGCCGGCGACCCTCGATGCGGTCGTGCTGGAGCCGCTGGTCTCCCGGCTCACCCTGTCCGGCGACGGGCGGAGCACGACGCTGTTGCGCAGCGCCGCCCGGACCGCGCTGACCGCGGAGGTCAGCCTTGGCGGCACCGGAGCGGCCACCGTCGAGGTGTACGACGCGGCGGGCGTGCTCCGCTCGCGGAACACCTGCAGCACGGTCACGCTGAACGTGACTGTGCTGCCCGGCGGCTTCACACTGGTCCGCCGGTGACCGGGTCCGCGCCGGGGGAGCCGTGGTGGCGCGACGGGGTCTGCTACCAGGTGTACGTCCGCAGCTTCGCCGACTCCAATGGGGACGGGATCGGTGACCTCCCCGGGGTCACCGCCCGCCTGCCACACCTGGTCTCCCTCGGCGTGGACGCCGTCTGGCTGACCCCGTTCTACCCGTCACCGATGGCCGACGGCGGATACGACGTCGCCGATCATCGCAACGTCGACCCGATCTTCGGCACCCTCGCCGACTTCGACGCGCTCATCGCCGAAGCGCACCGGCTCGGCCTGCGGGTCGTCTGCGACATGGTGCCCAACCACACCTCGGAGCAGCACCCCTGGTTCCGGGCGGCCCTCGCCGCACCACCGCACAGCGCTGCCCGCCGCCGGTACATCTTCCGCCCAGTCGATGACCACGACCCGGACCGGCCACCCAACGACTGGCAGTCGGCGTTCGGCGGGAGCGCCTGGCGGCGAGTGCCGAGCCCACACGGCGGGCCCGACGAGTGGTACCTGCACCTGTTCAGCCCCGAGCAGCCCGACCTGAACTGGGACAACCCGGAGGTGCCGGCGGAGTTCCAAAAGATCATCCGATGGTGGCTCGACCGGGGTGTGGACGGGCTGCGCATCGACATGGCGCACGCCCTGTTCAAGCACCCCGACCTGGTCGACGCCGGCCCCGGACAGCACACCGACTTCCGTCGCAACCACCTGATGCCCTTCTTCGACCAGACGCCCGTGCACGAGCTGTACCGGCAGTGGCGGACCATGGTCGACGCGATGCCGGGCGAGCGGGCGCTGATCGGAGAAGTCTGCCTCTTCGACGCCGACCGGCACGCCCGGTACGTCCGCTGCGACGAGCTGCACCAGGCATTCACCTTCGAACTGCTGGAATGCGACTGGTCCGCCCCGACGCTACGGAACACCATCCGGCAGACGCTCGAGGCGTACCTCCGGGTCGGCGCCCGGCCGGCCTGGGTGCTGAACAGCCACGACGCAACCAGGACCGTCACCCGCTACGGCGGGGGAGAACGGGGGTTGCGCCGGGCCCGGGCCGCCGCCCTGCTGATGCTGGCGCTCCCCGGTGCCGTCTACATCTACCAAGGGGAGGAACTGGGGCTGCCCCAGGTGGATCTCCCCGACGAGGCCCTGCGCGACCCGATCTGGGAACGCTCAGGACGGACCGTGCGCGGGCGCGACGGCTCCCGGGTGCCGATACCGTGGACAGTGGACGGCGAAACGAACGGCTTTTCGCCGGATGGCGCCGCCCCGCCGTGGCTGCCGCAGCCCGACAACTGGGGGACCTGGAGCGTGCAGCGGCAGACGGTCGATCAAGCCTCCACCCTGTCGCTCTACCGAGCGGCGATTCGGATGCGCCGGGAGCTGGGCAACGACATCGCCGCCGATGAGCTGACCTGGTGGGACGCCGTGCCGGACATAGTGGCGTTCCAGCGCGGTGACCGGCTCGGCTGCGCCCTTAACCCCAGCGACCGGGCGGCACCGCTGACCGGCGTCGGCCGAGTGCTACTGGCGAGCGCACCGGTCCAGCCAGCGGATGGAACGCTCCTGCTACCGCCGGACGTCGCGGTCTGGTTCGTTCCGACGTGACGGTATCGCGGAGCGAAGCGACCCCCGGCCATGCCGTGCTGGGCGTGGTGCGTATCCCGATTCAGAGCAGTTGCGGGTCGGCAGAGCTCGGCAAGTGTAACGCTGCTATGCCGCTTCGCGATCTTTCTCCCACTGCTTCAGCCAGGCTTCCTGGCGAGGCCGGCGGGTGATTTGGGATGGCGGGCAGCCTCCAAATCTCCGCGAGCCGGGGGCTGCGCTCGGCGAGCACGTCGAGGATGGCATCCACCATCGGCGGTTCCAGCGCCAGTAGTAGCGTCCACTCGCTGCTGTCGTAGCAGCCGAGGATCGGCTTCTCCTGGATAACCTCGACGAGCCGGCTCCCAGGAACGGCCTCGCCGTTGTGGCCCCCTTGTTGCTCGCCTCGACGAACAGCTGCGCCAGCAGTTCCTTCCCAAAAGGACTATCGGAAGGCCTCGCTGCGCTGGGGCTCCTGAATCAGCGACCGATCGGCAGACCTAGCTTGATCTTTAACCCGTTCGGCGTGGCCTCGGGTTATTCGAAGTCTTCGTTTTCTTCGTGCCACCTTTCGGTTTTGTGCTGGTGGCGGCAGTGACGATGTAGACGTCGTGGCGGGCGGCCGGGTGGCGGTTGCGTAGTCCGGGTGGTCGGCCGGGCCCTGGCCGGGAAGGTTTCGGTGCGCAGGCGGGACTGCCCGCTTTGCTGTGCAGGTGCCGAAACGCGCGGCGGACGCGGGCGGGGGTGAGCCGTTCGGGTGGTGCGGGGCGTTCCCAGGGCCGGCGCAGGTCGGCGACGGCGCCTCGGGCGAGGCGTAGCTGGGTGTAGGCGGCCAACACGAGCCAGGTCCAGCGGTCGGCGGCGTGCGGGTCACGCAGTTTCGGGCTGGTCCAGCCGAGTGTCTGTTTGAGCATGCGGAAGGTGTGCTCGATGTCGAAGCGGCGCAGGAACACCTGCCAGAGCAGGTCAACCTCGGCGTCAGTGGCGGCTGGCTGGGACCACCAGAGCCAGACCGGTTTCGCGGTAGCTCCTGATGGCAGCCGGTCGACCTGAAGCAGGATCACGGTGCCCTCGATGATCGGCAGCGGGCCGTGCTGGCTGATCCAGGCGGTGCGGTGGGTCAGCCTGGGGTGCAGCCGGTGCCAGGCCCGCGCGGTCGCGGTGCCGTAGAGACGGGTGTCGGTGGTCGTGGCGACATCCGGGTCGCCCCAGCTGGCCGGGTCGCCGAAGATGAACTCGCCGCCATGGCGGGGCGGGCGGCCGGTGGTGCCGGGCAGCCGGGGTGGCGCGGGCCGGCGCAGCACCCGGTCGGAACGCATCCGCACCAGAACCTGAATCGGCAGGTCGGCCAGCAGGAACGCCAGCCGGGGCCCGTCGTAGCCGGCGTCCGCGACGATCCACATGTCCGGATCACCAGGCTGCCACTGTCCGGCAGCGATCAGCCGTTGCACCACGTCCCGCAACTGACCGGCGGTGACCGTGGCAGCGTCATCGCCGGGCGCCAGCCGCCGAGCGTCCAACGGCGCGGTCCACGAGGTGCGCCCGGTCTCCAGTGCGGTGACGAACGAGTACGGCCAACCCGGAACCCCGATGTGGGTGTCCTTGCCGCGCCCGTAGGTGTGGCACAGCACCCGCTCCGGGCAGGTGTGCGCCTCCGGCCGCAGCCAGCAGGTCACATCCACCGCCAGGACGATCCGCCCGTCCGCGGCCCGCGGCAGCGGCACCGCCGCCACCGCGGTCCGCAGCCGCTCGATGTCGATCCGGCCCCGGTTCAACGCCGCGTACAACGAGCCGTGACCGCGCCGGTGCTCACCCACCAGCGACAACTCCACCAGAGACCGCACCGGCGCGCCCGCGCACAACAACGCGTCCGCCAGCTCGAACAACGCATCCCCACGAGCGGTCAGACAGCAGTGGACCTCACGCCGGAACGCGACCAGCCGCCCGACCTCGTCGGTCATCCCAGCATCGTGCACACTGATCACCAGACAGCCCTTGGTTCTTGATCTTCTTCCCTAGACAAGAGGAATGATCGATCAAGGGCTGTCCCCATGATCAGCCGGGGTCGATGCCACCGCCCCGCAGGTTAAAGACCAAGTTAGGGCGGGGAGAACGTCAATACAACAACTGCGGCATCGAATGGTGTGCCGAGTTCGCCCGCTGGGTGTGGCGCACCGCCGGCGTCTCCTACGTGAGCGGCCTCGACTCGTGGGCGCAGTCGTTCAAGACGTACGGGATCGGGCGCGGGCTCTACCACTCCCGCTCCAGCGGGTACGTGCCGCAGCCCGGCGACGCCATCGTGTTCGACTGGGACCACGCCTCCGGCGACGGCCACCCGATCGACCACGTCGCCATCGTCACCAGTGCCACCAGCACCCAGGTCAACACGATCGGCGGCAACCAGGGCAACTCGAACAACTACTCCAGCAAGGTCAGCCGGGCCAGCTACTCGCGCACCAACATCGACATCGACGGGTACGTGTCACCCGCGGGTGTGGGCAGCGGAACGCCGGTCGACGAGCGGAACGTCGGGCACAGCGTCACGGGCGACTCGTTCGCGGACCTGGTCGCCGCCAAGACCGACGGCACCATGCTGCTGTACGCGAACAACTTCGTCCGCGACGACGGCGTGCCCTACGGCAGTTCCCGGCAGATCGGCAGCGGCTGGGGCACCTTCAACCACGTCGTGAACGCCGACGTCACCGGTGACGGCTTCACCGA
This sequence comes from Micromonospora sp. CNZ280, assembly GCF_011759515.1. Lineage (NCBI taxonomy): Bacteria > Bacillati > Actinomycetota > Actinomycetes > Micromonosporales > Micromonosporaceae > Micromonospora > Micromonospora sp. CNZ280. The sequence continues at coordinate 419,934 of NZ_JAAOYP010000004.1, read as the reverse complement.
CCTGGTGGCCCGCAAGACCGACGGGACGCTGTGGCTCTACCCGAACAACTTCGTCCGCGACGACGGCGTGCCGTACGGCAGCGCCAGCCAGATCGGCAGCGGCTGGGGCGGCTTCAACCACATCGTCGGCGCCGACGTCACCGGCGACGGCTACACCGACCTCGTTGCCCGCAAGACCGACGGGACGCTGTGGTTGTACCCGAACAACATCGAGCGCGACAACGGCGTGCCGTACAGCAGCCCGGACGCCCGGCAGATCGGCCACGGCTGGGGCGCTTTCCACAACATCATCTGACCGCCTGACCTGACGGCGCGCCCGGCCTGGCCGGGCGCGCCGCCTCGCGTACGGGGAGAGGTCCGGTAGCGGTGTGTTTCCCCGCCGGCGAGTTGGTCGGACCGATCAGGACTGGACGGCGCGTGCCAGGCTCGCGCGGCCGGGTGCGTAGTGGTCGGCGATGGCGGCCCGCAGGGCCGCCGGGTCGCCGGCGGTGATCGCGTCGACGATCGCCCGGTGCCGCTGGGCGGTGATCATCCGGTCCTCCGGGTCGGTGCGCAGGGTGGGGGCCACGATCGCCTGCACCTGCCAGAACGCCTCGGTGAGCTGGCGGATCAGGTCGTTGCCCAGGGGTTCCATCAGCTGTCGGCCGGAGGGCCCGGCCTCACTTCAGGTGCCGGGCGAAGAACCGGTTCCCGTCGTCCCCCTCGAACCGCGGGACGCCGGTGTGCCCGCCCATGTTGGCGTGCAGCGTCTTCTCCCTGGACCCGAAGGCGTCGAACAGGTCCAGGGCCAGCTGCCGGTCGTTTCCTTCGTCGTCCCACTGCAGCAGGACCAGCAACGGAATGGTGACCTGCCGGGCCTCCTCGAACATGGTGCGGGGCACGAAACTCCCGGCGAACAGCAGGGCGGCCGAGATGCGCGGCTCGACCACCGCCAGCCGGACGCCGATGGCGATCACCCCGCCCGCGTACCCGACCGGGCCGCCGATCTCGGGCAGCGACAGGAGGGCGTCCAGGGCGGCCCGCCATTCCGGGACCGCCTTCTCGACCAGCGGGAGGACCAGCCGGTCGACGATCTCGTCGCGGACCGGCTCGCCGGCCTCCAGCGCCCGGTGCAGATCGGCGCGGGCCTGCTCCGCGGCGGCGGAACGGGGTCGGTCACCGCCCCCGGGAAGCTCGATGGTGGCCGCGGCGAAGCCCTCCGCCGCGCAGTGCCGGGCCCGAGCCACCAGTCGGGGGTACATCCCGGGTAGTCCGCCGGGGTGGCCGAGCAGGATCAACGGGGCCGGTGCGGATGCGGACCCGGGCGTCCACAGGATGCCGGGGATCTCGTCGAGGGTGAACCCGCGTTCGAGGAGGCCGTCGTCGAGGCGCTGTTCGGAAGTGAATCGCATGGTCGTGCCTTTCGGGAGTGCTCGTGAACGGCGCTCCCGGACGACCTATCGCCCGACCGTGACCCCGGAGGGGAGCACCCACGTCGATACGTTCACGGGTACCACCTCCTCGATCTCTCGCACGGCCTCCGGCAAATTAGCAGCGGTCACCGTGGTCCGCCACCGGGTTTTGCTCAGGCTCCGCCAGGCTGCCCAGGACGTGGCGATGGTCTACCGTGTGACGGGTTTGGCGTCGAACTCCGGCGGAAGCCGCGCGAAGTCCGGTCGTGCACACCGGACGGCACGGCCTCCCGCCACGAGGACAACGAGGAAAATCCGTGCGGCTACGTGACCTGGTCAGGCGCGGGGCGGTCGCCCTGGCAGTGGTACTCCTGGCGACGGGGTGCGACAGCCTCGGCACATCCGACGGGGCCGAGGAGAGGTCGACGCTCAGTTCCCCGGGCGGACCGGCGGAGTTGGGCGCGGTGGTCGCCAGCGGCGAGTTCCAGGTCGCCGACGGCGGCGACATCGTGCCACTGAAGATCGAGTTGTACGAGCTGCACCGGCGGAACGGCTTCGTCACGGTGAACGTGCGGCTGACCCGGACGGACCCGGCCGGCTCCGGGAAGCGGTGGCAGATCGGCAGCGCGTTCCAGGGCGAGACGATCTCACTGGACTTCTCCGGCGTGACGCTGGTCGACCGGAAGAACCGGAAGCGGTACCTGGTCGCGCGGACCGCCGGCGCGGACCAGGCGAAGAACAGCCGGCCGAACTACCTCGCCTCGTCCGGCCTGGCGTCGGTGTTCATGGAGGCGGGGCAGTCGGTCAACCTGTACGCGATGTTCGGCGCACCGCCGGACGACGTGACGGCCGTCGACGTGGTGGTGCCCCGGGCGCCGGTGTTCGAGAATGTTCCGCTCGGGTAGCCGGCCGGCGGCGCTGGCCGCCGCGGCGCTGGCGACCGGCCTGCTGCTGACCGAGCCGGCGCTCGCCGGTGCTCCGGCGCCGACCCCGCAGGCCACCGTGGTGCCGGGGCCGACCCCGGGGCCGGGCGACCGGGTGAACGCGCCGGTCGTCGACATCGACACTCCGACCTCGGACATCTACGTCCGGGTCGAGGACCTGGACGGCAGGTTGACCGAGGCGGAGTCCACCAGCCGGGTCGAGCTCACCCTCGCCGCGGACGTGCTGTTCGCCTTCGGCAGCGCCGAGCTCTCCCCGGCGGCGAAGGGCACGGTGGCCGAACTCGCCGAGCGGCTGCGCGCGCAGGCGAAGGGCACCGTGCACGTCGACGGCCACACCGACTCGATCGGCGGCGACGCGGCGAACCTGGCGCTGTCGCGGCGACGGGCCGACGCGGTCCGGGAGGAGATCCTGCGGGTGCTCTCCGGCACCGGTATCCAGATCGAGACCGCGGGATACGGCGAGGCCCGGCCGGTGGCGCCGAACGCGGTCGACGGCAGGGACAACCCGGGTGGCCGGGCGAGGAACCGTCGGGTGGAGATCCGCTTCGACCGGTGACGGCTGGCCGGGCGCCCGACCCGTCGGCTGAACCGTCGATCCGCTACGAGCGCCGAGGTCGTGGACGCTGCCGCCGAGATCGCAGCCGCCCTTGCCCCCGCCGTGGGCCGTAGCTTACCTTCGCATCTACTGCAATCACTTGCAGATATCTTTCAGCGCACTCCCGCACGTGGAGGGTCCAGTGACAAAACGAGCACTAGCCGTCCTAACCGCCATCCTCCTGACGCTCAGCATGGCCACCGCCGCGAAGGCGGAACCCGACGCGGAACCCACCCAGCAGTGGCGCAGCTACTGGGTCGACGCGTTCAACGAGGGCATCTACACCCCCGCACAGGTCACCAAGCTCGTGCAGGACGCCAAGAAGATCAACGCCAACGCGCTGATCGTTCAGGTCGCCCGCCGCTACGACTGCTTCTGCAACCGGGCGCTCTACCCGCGTACCGACGCGGCGATCGCACCACTGCCCTACGACCCGCTCGACGAGATGATCGCGCAGGGGCACGCGGCGGGCATGGAGGTGCACGCCTGGGTCAACGTCAACACGATGTGGAACTCGGCCACCCCGCACTCCTCGCCCGAGCACGTCTTCAACAAGCACGGCCGGTCCGCCACCGGCGCCGACCGCTGGCTCAACAAGCGCTACGACGGCCAGGAACTCATGGGCAACAACGCCTACATGGACCCGGCCAACCCCGCCGCTGTCAACTACATCGTCTCGGCGATCCAGAGCCTCGTGCGCGAGTACGACGTCGACGGCATCAACCTCGACTACGTGCGCTACCCGGACTTCAACTCCACCACCACGCACAGCGACTGGGGCTACAGCGAGACCTCGCTGGCCCGCTTCCGCGCCGCCACCGGCCGCACCGACACGCCGCTGCCCTCCGACCCGCAGTTCTCGGACTGGCGGCGCACCCAGATGACCAACCTGGTCCGCAAGATCTACCTCGGCATGTGGGAGGTGGACCCGCGGGCGCGGCTGTCGATGGACGGCATCACCTACAGCTACGGACCGCAGACCATGGGCGGCTGGGAGCGGACCCGGCCCTACGCCGAGGTGCTGCAGGACTGGAAGGGCTGGCTGGCCGAGGGGATCATGGACACGGTCGTGGCCATGAACTACAAGCGCAACTGGATGCCCGACCAGAAGCAGATGTACGACGAGTGGACCGAGGTGCTCGCCGACTGGCAGGGCGACCGGCAGGCGGTGATCGGCCCGGCCCTGTACCTCAACGACATCCCCGACAGCGTCGAGCAGGTACGCACGGCGCTCGCCCCCACCGCGGCGGGCAACACCGCCGCCGGCTGGAGCGGCTACTCGTACGCCAACCCGACCCGGGCCGGCGTCGGCCAGCCGCTGGCCGTCCGCAACGCGGAGCGGGACAAGCTGGCCCAGGCGCTGACCACCGGGCCGGACGCACCGTTCGCCAACCAGGTGGCGGTGCCGGTGATGCCGTGGAAGGCGACCCCCGCCGAGGGGCACGTCTCCGGCCGCGTCGCGCTGCGCACCGGCGCGCCGCTGGACCAGGCCACCGTCACCCTGCGACCGCTGACCACCGGCGGTGCGCCGATCACCCGAGCCACCGACGGGGACGGCTGGTTCGGCTTCGTGCACCTGCGTCCCGGCGCCTATCTGGTGCAGGTCGACCTGCCCGACAGCGTCGTCGGCCAGCCGGTCGCAGTCGCCCAGGTGCAGGCCGGGGCGATCTCGACGGTGAACCTGACCCACCTCATCCAGCTGTAGCCGACCCGGGTCCCGCCCGTCCGCCAGATCGGACGGGCGGGACCCTCCGTATCATCTCCGCATGGCGCTGACGCCGGTACGGCTCAGCCGGCGGGCGGTGCTGCTGGCCGCCGGCGGGCTGCTCGCCGGTTGCTCCCGGCAGCCCGAGGTCGACCCGGTCCACCTGCGACTGGCCACCGGGCCGGCGGGGGCGGTGTACCGGCGCATCGGCGGTGCGATCGCCGCACACATCTCCGAGCAGGTGCCGGGAGCCACGGTGACCACCGTGCCGAGCGGGGCGTCGACCGACAACATCCGGATGCTGCGGGCCGGCGCCGTGCACCTCGGACTGACCAGCCTGGACGCGCTGATCACGACCGACGGCAGCGCCCCCGACGGGCTCTCGGCGATCTGCCGGCTCTACGACAGCCACCTGCACCTCGTGGTCCTGGCCGCCTCCGCGATCGACGAGTTCGCAGACCTCGCGGGCCGGCGGATATCCCTCGGCGCCCGCGACTCGGGCACCGAGTTCACCTCGCTGCGGGTGCTGGAACTCGCCCGGGTGCGGGCCGACGGCCGGTACCTCAGCCAGGCCGAATCGGCGGCGGCCCTGCGCGCCGGCCAGATCGACGCGATGTTCTCCCTGACCGGCGTGCCGACCCCCGCCATCACCGAGCTGGCGCAGCGGCATTCGATCCGGCTGATCCCGCTGGACGCGCAGGCCGGCGCGCTGTTCACCGCGTACCCCGGTCCGTACGCTCCGGCCAGGATCCCCGCGACGGCCTACGCCGGCGTCCCGGCCACCCGCACCGTCGCGGTGCCGAACGTGCTCCTCGCCCGCAACGACCTGCCCGACGACCTGGTCTACGCCATCACCGACACGATCTTCACGCACACCCGTACGATCACCTCCGCCGGCCGCGACGACGCCGAGGCCGTTCCCGAGGCGTGGCAGATCAACGTGCGTACCGGAATCTCCACCGGGTCGGTCCCGCTGCATCCCGGCGCGGCCGCCTGGTTCCGCGACCGCAAGCGCTGACCCGGGGACGGTGACCCGCCGGCGGGGGAGTCCTAGACCGGCGATGCGGCGTCGGCCGCGGTCGCCGTCGGCGCGGCGACCGGCAACGCGACCACCGCGGCGAATCCGTGCCCGGACCCGTCCGGACGCGGCAGGCCGTCCTCCAGTCGCAGCTCGCCCCCGGCCGCCCCGACCAGGTCGGCGCAGATCGCCAGACCCAGGCCGGTCCCGGACACGTTCTGGTGCCGCGGCGACCGCCAGAACCGTCGCAGCGCCTGGGCCCGCTCGGCGACGTCGATCCCCTGGCCGTCGTCCCGGACGGCGATCGTGACCACGCCCGCGGCGGCGTCGCCGGGGCCAGCGCCGGCGCCGCCGGGGACGACCTGGGCGCTCACCTGCACCACCTGCGAGCCGGACAGCCGCAACGCGTTGCTGATCAACTCGTCCAGGACGCTGCCCAGCCCGCCCGGCGGCTCCTGCAACCGCAGCCCGGGCGGCACGTCGACCACCAGGGTCTGCCCCGCGGTCGCGGTCAACGCCCGCCACCGGTTCACCCGGGTCGCCAGCACCGCGTCGAGGTCGACCGGCGACGCCGTCCGGATGCTCTCCATCCGCGCACTGGCCTGCAGCGAGTTCAACATCCGCTGCATCGCCTTCAGCTCGTCGACGGCGACGTCGTACAGCCCCTGCCCGTCGCCGGCCGGGCGCAGATGCGGTTCCAGGCTCTCCACCGCGAGCCGGAGGCTGGTCAGCGGATTGCGTAACTGGTGCGACGCGTCGGACACGAACGCCCGCTGCCGCTGCACGGCGTTCTCCACCGCGTCCATCATGGTGTTGAACGACTCGGCCAGCCGCCGCAGCTCGACCGGGCCGGCCTCGGCGTCGGCCCGGATGGTGAGGTCGCCCCGCGAGATCCGCGCTCGCCGCGTCCAGTTCCCGCACCGGCCGCAGCACCCACGCGGACACCGGCCAGGCGACGGCCACCAGCGCGATCAACGGCAGCAGCCCGAGCGCGGCGAGCTGGGCCCACCGCACGAGGATGTGGCCGCGCGTCTGCGACAGGTCGGAGATCGTCACGACGGCGCCGACGACCTCGCTGTCCCGGCCCACCGGCTCCGCCACCACCAGGGCGGAGTCGTCCCACGGCGCCCGCTCCCCGGACGGTTCGGACCTCGCGCCGGCCAGCGCCGCGGTGACGATCCGGGGCAACGCCGGCTCGGCCCGCGCCGCCTCCTGGTACGCGCCGGCCGGCCCGAGCAGCACCGTGCCCGAGGTGTCGATCACCGCGGCCCGGATGCCGTAGAGCTGGTGTTGACGATCTCCCCGTCCTGAAGGACGGCGATTCCCTCCGCGCTGCGCGCGGAACACGCTGCGCCTGGGTGGATTACCGCTTCGTTGCGCGCTGCAGGCACTCGTGCCGGTCTTATGTGCGCTCCACGGTCGTTTAGGCTCTCGGCGCGTCCCGCCGCGAGTACGTTCATTGCCGCGTTGACGTCCCGGTCGTGGGTCGACCCGCAGGGGCAGTCCCACGCTCGGACATTGAGCGCCAACTTGTCGTTGAGCCGGCCGCAGTCCGAGCACCTCTTCGTGCTGGGGAAGAACCGGTCTGCTCTGCCGAAGGTGCGCCCGTACCGGGCAGCCTTGTACTCCAGCATGCCGACGAACGACGCCCAGCCGGCGTCGTGGACGGACTTGGCCAGCCGGGTCCGGCCGAGGCCGGCGACGCACAGGTCCTCGACGTATACCGCTTGGTTCTCGCGGATGACCTGCGTCGAGAGCTTGTGCTGCCAGTCCCGCCGGGTATCGGCTACCCGGGCGTGCGCCCGAGCGACCTTCACGACGGCCTTCTTACGGTTCCGGCTGCCCCGCTGCTTGCGGGACAAGTCCTGTTGCAGCCGCCTCAGCTTGCGGGCGGCCCGGCGCAGGAACTTCGGCGCGGCGATCTTCGTGCCGTCCGAGAGCACCGCGAAGTGCGTCAGGCCCAGGTCGATGCCGACCGCGGTGTCCAGTTCGGGCAGCGGGGTGTTCGTGGTCTGCACGACGAACGACGCGAAGTACCGCCCGGCTGCGTCCTGGATGATCGTGACCGAGGTCGGTGCGGACGGGAGCCGGCGCGACCAGACCACCCGCAGATCGCCGATCTTCGGCAGGCGCAGCCGGCCGTTGCCGAGCACCTTGAACCGGGAGTTCTTCGTGAACCGGATGGCCTGCCGGTTGTCCTTGCGGGACCGGAACCGCGGCGGGGCCACCCGCCTGCCCGTGCGCTTGCCAGACAGGCAGGCGAAGAAGTTCCGGTAGGCGGTGTTCAGGTCCGCGAGGGCCTGTTGCAGGACGACCGCCGAGACCTCGCCCAGCCAGGCGCGGGCTTGCGTCTTCTTCGCCTCCGTGATGACCCGCCGGGACAACTCCGCGTCCGAGACGTACGGCAAGCCCTGCTCATGGGCGTCCTGCCGGGCGCGCAGCCCGTCGTTGAACACCACCCGCGCGCACCCGAACGCCTTCGCCAGCTCGGTCTGCTGGCCCGGCGTCGGGTACACACGGAAGTTGTAACGGAGCTGCACGTACTACAGTGTACGACAATGTACGATGTGCGCCATGACCGACACGAACGAGATCAGCGTGGCCGACCTGCGGAAGAACCTGGCCGAGATCCTCAACGACGCCGCCGTGCAGAGCAAGACCTTCTACGTGACCCGCAACGGTCGCCGGATCGCCGCCATCGTGCCGGTGCCCCTGGCCGAGCAGAGCGAGCGGGCGCGAGCCTAAAGGCACCGCCCGGGCCTTGGCGGCCCTCCCAGCGCGGGCCTTCACCCCCGGCCTGGAAGGCCGGAGCACTGGGCCGCAGTCCGGTAGCGGGCCAGTTCCTGGTGCAGCGCCTCGGTGCGTCCGGTCGACAGCGCGGTCTCGGCCAGCGACGCGAACCGGCCGACGTCGCCCAGCCGGTCGACGTAGGTCTCCTGCATCTCCCGCTCGGCCACGGTGACGCTGAGCGGCACCCCGAGCGCCGCGACGAGCAGCACCGCGAGCGGCACCAGGACGGCGAGCAGGCGACGGTGCACGGCGGGTCAGCCGATCAGCTCCGGCTGGTCGGCCAGAAGCCGGTAGCCGACGCCGTGGACCGTGCGGATGACCACGGTCGACCCGAGCTTGTGCCGCAACGCGGCGATGTGGGTGTCCAGGGTGCGACTCGAGGACTCCCAGGTCGCGCCCCAGATCTGGTCGAGGATGACGTCACGGCTCACCACGTTCGGCGCCCGCCGTGCCAGCAGCAGGAGCAGTTCGAACTCCTTGCGGGTCAGCGTCACGGGCGTGCCGTGCACGGTGACCTCGCGGGTGCCGACGCCGATCCGCATCGGACCGACGACCAGCGGCTCGGCCGGGTGGCTCAGGGCCCGCGCCGCCCGGGTGCGCCGCAGCACGGCGTCGATCCGGGCCAGCAGCTCCGGGATGCCGAACGGCTTCACGATGTAGTCGTCGGCGCCGGCGCGCAGGCCGCGGACCCGCTCGTGCTCCTCCGACCGCGCCGTCACCGCGATGACGGCGGTCTCCGGGCGGTCGCGCAGCCTGCGGATCACCTCGAGGCCGTCGCCGTCGGGCAGGCCCAGGTCGACGAGGACCACGTCGGCCGGGGCGGCACGCACGGCCTCCGCGGCGGTGGCGATGCGGTGGACCTCGAAGCCCGCCTGGGCCAGGACGGTCACCAGACCCCGCGCCACGCGGTCGTCATCCTCGATGACGGTGATCCGCATGTCGGCGAATTGTACGGCCCGGAGCACCCCGCTGTTAGCCCTCCGGTTCTTGGGATTTCTCTGACATCCCGCGCATTCCTTGGGATTTCTCTGACACCATCCGCGTCCTCGCCCGCCGAGACTGAGGCCGCGCATCCACCGACGGATGCGTATGCGCTGACGAGGAGGCCCCCGACATGACAACGACCAGGCACCGGGCCGCCGCGCGGATGGTCGCCGCGATCGGCGCCGTTTCGCTGCTGGCCGCCTGCTCCGGCGATGGTGGCGGCGGCGGAGGCGACGCCGGGAACTACCCGGAGCAGAACATCACGTTCGTCGTGCCGTTCAGCGCCGGCGGCCCGACGGACACCGTCACCCGCATGATCGCCGAGCCGATGGCCGCGAAGCTGGGTGCCAAGATCGTCGTACAGAACGTCGAGGGCGCGGGCGGCACGGTCGGCGCCGGCGAGGTCGCGCGGGCCGAGCCCGACGGCTACACCGTGCTCATGCACCACATCGGCATGTCCACGGCGCCCGCCCTCTACAAGAACCTCGGCTACCAGCCGCTCGAGGACTTCGAGATGGTCGGGCTGGTCACCGAGGTGCCGATGACCATCGTCGCCCGCAAGGACTTCCCGCCCGCGACGCTGCCGGACCTGGTGACCCACGTGAAGGCCAACGCCGACAAGGTCACCCTCGCCAACGCCGGCGTCGGCGCCGCGTCCCACCTGTGCGGCCTGCTGTTCCAGCACGCCGTCGGGGTCAAGCTCCAGGAGGTCCCGTACAAGGGGACCGGCCCCGCGCTGACCGACCTCGTCGGCGGCCAGGTCGACTTCATGTGCGACCAGACGACCAACACCAGCGGCCAGATCTCCGCGGGCGAGATCAAGGCGTACGCGGTCACCACCCCGGAGCGGGTGAAGAGCCTGCCCGACCTGCCCACCACGACCGAAGCGGGGCTGACCCAGCTCCAGGTCAGCGTCTGGCACGGCCTCTACGTCCCGGCCGACACGCCGCAGCAGGTGGTGGACAAGCTGTCCGAGGCGCTGAAGGTGGCACTGGCCGACCAGGCGGTGATCGACCAGATGGCCAAGCTGGGCACCGCGCCGGTAACGGCGGAGGACGCGACCCCGCAGGCGCACCGGGCGCACCTGCAGGAGCAGCTCGGCATCTGGGCGAAGATCATCGCCGACGCCGGGGTCGAGGCCTCCTGAGGTGGAACGCCGACGCTCCTTTCCGGACGTCCTCGCCGGAGGAATCTTCGTCGTGATCGGCGGCGCGTTCGTGGTGGGGTCGCTCAGCTACGAGCTGGGCACCCCACTGCGGATGGGCCCCGGCTACTTCCCGCTGCTGGTCGGCGTGATCCTGGCCGCCCTGGGCCTGGCGATCGTCGGCAAGGGGCTCGTCGCCGGCGAGGTGGTCTCGTTCGGGTCGGTCCCGTGGCGCGCGGTCGGCGTCATCGTGATCGCCGTCGTGTTCTTCGGCTACAGCGTCCGGCGCCTCGGATTCGTGCCGACGTCCGCGGTGACCGCCTTCCTGATCACCCTGGCCAGCCGGCGGGTGCGGTTGCTCACGGCGCTGGCCGTGGCCGCCGGACTGACCGTGGCCAGCACGCTCATCTTCGTCGTCGGACTCCAGCTGCGGATCCCGCTGTGGGGCCCGTGGCTGGCGTTCTGACGCACCACCCGGACTGAGGCATGGAACTCTTCGACAACCTCGCGCTGGGCTTCTCGACCGCCTTCCTGGTCCAGAACGTCCTCTACTGCTTCGTGGGCGTGCTGCTCGGTACGGCGGTCGGCGTGCTGCCCGGCATCGGGCCGACGGCCACGGTGGCGATGCTGCTGCCGATCACGTTCAACTTCGAACCGGTGACGGCGCTGATCATGCTGGCCGGCATCTACTACGGCGCCCAGTACGGCGGCTCGACCACGGCCATCCTGATCAACCTGCCCGGTGAATCGTCGGCGGCGGTCACCGCGCTGGACGGCCACGAGATGGCCCGCCAGGGCCGGGCCGGGCCGGCGCTGGCCGCCGCCGCGATCGGGTCCTTCATCGCGGGCACCCTGGCCACCGTCGCCCTGGCGGTGGCGGCCCCACCGCTGGCCCGCGTCGCGTTGCAGTTCGGCCCGGCGGACTACTTCTCGCTCGTGCTGTTCGGCCTGATCGTGTCGATCGCGCTGGCGCGCGGCTCCACGCTCAAGGCCCTCGCGATGATCGCGCTCGGCGTCCTGCTCGGCGTGGTTGGCCAGGACATCTACACCGGCCTGCCCCGGTTCGTGTTCGGCCAGCGCGAACTGTACGGCGGGATCGACTTCGTGTCCGTCGCCGTCGGCATGTTCGGGGTGGCCGAGATCCTGCGCAACCTGGAGAACGAGCAGACCCGCACGGCCGTGGTCAGCAAGGTGAAGAACCTCTGGCCGACCCGCGAGGACCGGCGGCGCATCGTCGCCCCGATCCTGCGGGGCACCGGCCTGGGAACCGCGCTCGGCGTGCTGCCGGGCGGCGGCCACGTGCTGGCCTCGTTCACCTCGTACGCGGTCGAGAAGCGGATCTCCAAGCGGCAGGAGGAGTTCGGGCGCGGCGCGATCGAGGGCGTCGCCGGCCCCGAGTCGGCGAACAACGCCGCCGCGCAGACGTCGTTCATCCCGCTGCTCACCCTGGGCCTGCCGGCCCACCCGGTGATGGCGCTGATGGTCGGCGCGTTCATCGTCCACGGCATCACCCCCGGCCCGAACGTCATCACCGACGAGCCGGCGCTGTTCTGGGGCCTGATCGCCTCGATGTGGATCGGCAACGTGCTGCTGGTGCTGCTGAACCTGCCGCTGATCGGCGTCTGGGTGCGGATGCTGCGCATCCCGTACCAGGTGCTGTTCCCGATGATCATCCTGTTCGCCGCGATCGGCACCTACTCGCTGAGCTTCAACGCGTTCGACGTCTACGCGATCGTGCTCTTCGGGCTGCTGGGCTACATCCTGATCAAGTGCGGCTGCGAGCCGGCGCCCCTGCTGCTCGGCTTCGTCCTCGGCCCGCTGCTCGAGGAGAACCTGCGCCGCGCGCTGATCATCTCCCGCGGCGACGCGTCGGTCTTCCTGACCCGACCGATCTCCGCGGTGCTGCTTGCCCTGGCCGTGGCAGCGCTGGTCGTCGCCGTCCTCCCGACGATCCGCAAGCGCCGCGAGGTGGTGTTCGCCGACGAGGAGTAGAAGCGCCGACGGCCCCGGCTCAGGCTGCCCGCAGCGGCCGGAACGTGGCCCGCACCTCGTTCGCGAACAGGTCGGGTTCCTCCCAGGCGGCGAAGTGGCCGCCCTTGTCGACCTCGTTGAAGTAGGCGAGGCCGGGGTAGACCGCCTCGGCCCAACTGCGGGGGGCGGCCCAGAGCTCGCCGGGGAACGTGGTGAAGCCGACCGGAACCTTGACCGGCGGTGGCGCCTGGCCGGACGCAGCAGCGGCGGCCCGGAACCGGCCGAATTCCCAGTACCACCGGGCGGCCGAGGCGCCGGTGCCGGTCAGCCAGTACAGCGTGATGTTGTCGACGATGCTGTCCCGGGTGAGACCGCCCACCGGCCCGCCGTCGACGAACGCGCGGGACATCTTGTAGTAGCTGTCCGTGTCGTGGTCGAGCATCCAGGCCGCCAGCCCGACCGGTGAGTCCAGCAGGGAGTAGCCGATCGTCTGCGGCCGGGTGGACTGCTCCAGGAAGTAGCCGAAGCCGTCCGTCGTGAACGTGTTGAGCCGGTCGTGCGCCGTGCGTTCCGGCTCGGACTGCGCCGGCAGCTTGTCCTTGACGGCGATCGCCCCGGCGAGCAGGTTGACGTGGATGCCGAGCAATCCCTCGGGTCCCTGGCGGCCCATCGCGTCCGTGACGTTGGCGCCCACGTCGCCCCCCTGCGCCACGTAGCGCGGGTAGCCGAGGCGGCTCATCAGCTCCGCCCACGCGCGGGCGATGCGGTTCGAATCCCAGCCGAGCTCGGTCGGCTCGCCGGAGAAGCCGTAGCCGGGCAGGGACGGCAGCACCAGGTGGAAGGCGTCCTCGGCCTGTCCGCCGTGCGCGGTCGGGTCGGTGAGCGGACCGACCACCCCGAGCAGCTCGACGACCGAGCCCGGCCAGCCGTGCGTCATGATCAGCGGCAGGGCGTTCTCGTGCTGCGACCGCACGTGGATGAAGTGGATCTCGACGCCGTCGATGTAGGTCGTGTACTGCGGCAGGGCGTTCAGCCGCGCCTCGCACGCGCGCCAGTCATGATCGGTCGTCCAGTAGCGGGCCAGCTCCTGGACGGTCGCCAGCTGCACGCCCTGGGAGCGGTCGCTGACCAGCTCCCGGGTGGGCCAGCGGGTGGCCGCGATCCGGCGCCGCAGGTCGGCGATCGCTTCTTCCGGTGTGTCGAGCCGGAACGGACGAATTTCCTGGTCGTTGGGCATGCTCTCCACCTGCCGCGTCGGGTCGACCGGCGCGGAAGCGCCGGCGAGGCTGGCACGCGCTCATCCTCGCACCGGCCCGGCGGCTGGCGGACCGGAACGCGATTTCGAGCCCGGGTCCGGCCCGGGCCGGCTAGGGGGCCGCGACCGCGATCTGATCGAAATCGGTCACGACACTCTCAGATCCCCGCCGAGGTGTGCCGGCCCGGCGCCGCCGCCCCGTGGCGATCGGCCCTACCCCTCCGGTCCAGCAGGGGTCATCACCCGGCGCGGCGGTCGCCCGACCTGGCCGCCGTCACGGCGCTGCCGGTCGACCTGGCCGCCGTCACGGCGCTGCCGGCCACCTCGGCACCTGAGCGTCGATCGAATTGACGCTCACCATGCAGAGCATTCAGGCTGTTCATGCTGGCTGATCCCGGATAGGGTCCCCGCCAGTCGCTCAGCCAGGAGGTTCACCGTGCTCAGGAAGCGTGCGCTCCACGTCGTCGTCGGTCTGGTCACACTCTCGATCGCGGCAACCGGCTGCGGCCGGTCGACGAGCGGGCAGACCCCGCAGCCCGGCGCCGCCGCCTCCGTCGCCGCCGACGCCAAGGCCGCCGACCTGGTGCCCGCCGCCCTCAAGGAGAAGGGTGTCCTCCGGGTCGCCACCGCCGAGGGCTACCCGCCGATGGAGATGTACAAGGAGGGCACCCAGGAGCTGATCGGCGTCGACCCCGACCTGGCCGCGGCCATCGCCGGCCGGCTCGGCCTGAAGCTGGAGATGACCAACGCCAGCTTCCCCGGGCTCATCCCCGGTCTGCAGGCCGACCGCTGGGACCTGGCGATGTCCTCGATGAGCGACACCGAGGAGCGGCGCAAGGCCGTCGACTTCGTGGACTACTTCCAGGCCGGCGGCGCGATCATGGTGGCCAAGGGCAATCCCGCCGGCGTCAAGGACCTCGCCGACCTCTGCGGCCGGGCCGTCGTACTCGCCAAGGGCAGCTCCAACCTCGCCATCGGCGAGGGGCAGAACGCCAGGTGCGCGAAGAAGATGACCATCTCGCAGAGCGAGGACGCCCCCACCGGCCTGCTGCAGATCGACGCCGGACGGGCCGTCGCCACCATCGTCGACTACCCGGTGGCCAAGATGCTCGCCCAGGAGAGCGGCAAGTACGACGTGCTGGAGGCGCAGTACGAGGCCGGCCCGTGGGGCATCGCGATCGACAAGAAGGACAGCCAGCTGCGCGACGCGGTGCAGCGGGCGCTCCAGGAGCTGATCGACAGCGGCGAGTACACCAAGATCCTGGAGAAGTGGGGCGTGACCGGCAGCGCCGTCCAAGCGGCCACCGTCAACGACCAGAAGTGAGCACGCCGGTGGACCGTACGGTCGACAAGCAGGACACGGCCGGCGCGGGCCCGGCGCCCGACGGGCCCGACCTCGCGCAGCCGAACCGGATCAGCCACCCGCTCCGCCCGGGGCGGTGGCTGGCCGCCGGCGTGACCGCCCTGGTCCTGATCTGGTTCGGCTGGACCATCGCCGTCAACCCCAACCTGCACTGGGACATCGTCGTCGCCTACCAGTTCGACCGGGTCATCCTGGAGGGCCTCTGGGTCACCATCCAGCTGACGGTCGCGTCGATGCTGATCGGCGTGGTGCTCGGCGTGGTGGTGGCGCTGATGCAGACCTCCAGCAGCCGGATCCTGCGCACCGGCGCGATGGCCTACGTCTGGTTCTTCCGCGGCACCCCGCTGCTGGTGCAGCTGATCTTCTGGTTCAACATTGCGCTGATCTTCCCGGAGGTCGGCCTCGGCGTGCCGTTCGGCGGTCCGAAGCTGGTGACCTGGGAGACGAACGCCCTCGTCACCGGCTTCGTCGCGGCGCTGCTCGGGCTCAGCATCAACGAGGGCGCCTACATGAGCGAGATCGTCCGGGCCGGACTGCGGGCCGTCGATCCCGGCCAGCAGGAGGCCGCGGCCGCCCTGGGCATGTCCCGTTCGAAGATCATGCGACGGGTGGTGCTGCCGCAGGCGATGCGCATCATCGTCCCGCCCACCGGCAACCAGTTCATCTCCATGCTCAAGACCACCTCGCTGGTCTCGGTGATCGCCGGCGCCGACCTGCTGACCGTCGCCCAGCGGCTCTACCTGACCAACTTCGAGGTGATCGCCCTGCTCATCGTCGCGTCCATCTGGTACCTGGTCCTCACCACCGTCGCCAGCGTCGGCCAGCACTACCTGGAGCGCCGGTTCAGCCGCGGCTTCGGCACCACCGCCCCGGGCACGTTGCGCGGGCGGATCGGCCGCAACCTGCGCTTCAGCGGGAGCGCCCGATGACCGCGCCGATGGTGTGCTGCCAGCAGCTCCGCAAGAGCTTCGGCCGGATCGAGGTGCTGCGCGGCATCGACCTGGTCATCGAGCGGGGCCAGGTGGTCTGCGTGGTCGGCCCCTCCGGCTCCGGCAAGTCCACCCTGCTGCGCTGTCTCAACCACCTCGAGGAGCCCCAGGCAGGCCGGGTCCACGTCGACGGCGAACTGATCGGCTACGAGGAGCGCAACGGGCGGCTGCGACCGCTGCCGGATGCCCGGCTGCGGCGACAGCGCGAGTCGATCGGCATGGTGTTCCAACGGTTCCACCTCTTCCCGCACCGCACCGCCCTGGAGAACGTGATGGAGGGCCTGGTCGCCGTGAAGGGCGTCGGGACGGCGGAAGCCCGCCGGCAGGCCGGGGACCTGCTCGACCGGGTCGGGCTCGCCGACCGGGCACACCACTACCCGGCGCAGCTTTCCGGCGGGCAGCAGCAGCGGGTGGCCATCGCGCGGTCCCTGGCGATGTCACCGAAACTCATGCTCTTCGACGAGCCGACCTCGGCGCTCGACCCCGAACTGGTCGGCGAGGTGCTGGAGGTGATGAAGGACCTCGCGGCCAGCGGCATGACGATGGTGGTGGTGACCCACGAGATGGGGTTCGCCCGCGAGGTCGGCGACCACCTCGTGTTCATGGACGACGGCCTGATCATCGAGCAGGGCCCACCGCGGGAGGTGCTCGCCGCGCCGCGGCACGACCGGACCCGCGCCTTCCTCTCCAAGGTCCTCTGATGACCCGGCTGGACCTGCTGATCACCGGCGGCACCGTCGTCGACGGCACCGGCTCACCCGCCCGCACCGCCGACGTGGGCGTACGCGACGGCCGGCTCCTGCTGCTGCCGGCCGGCAGTGGCAGCGCCGCCGCCGACATGCTGGACGCCGACGGCCTGGTCGTCACCCCCGGCTTCATCGACGTGCACACCCACTCCGACCTGCTCGCCGGCCACGACGAGCAGCGGGAGGCGCTGCGGTTCGCACCGCTGCGCCAAGGGGTCACCACCGAGATCTGCGGCAACTGCGGCATCAGCCCCTTCCCGGTCCCGGCCCGGCCCGCGGAGACGGTGCGGGAGCTGGTCGGTGCGACGTTCGGCCCGCCCGCCGCGACGTACCCGTCCTTCGCGGAGTTCGCCGCGGCGCAGGGTGTCGGCCGCCGCAACCACCTCGCCGCCCTGGTGGGCCACGGCACGCTCCGCGCCGCCGTCGTCGGCTTCGCCCAGCGACGCGCCACCGCCGACGAGGTCCAGCGGATGTGCGACCTGCTCGACGAGGCGCTCACCGCCGGCGCGGCCGGGCTGTCCACCGGCCTGATCTACTCGCCCGGGGTCAACGCGGACACCGCCGAGGTGATCGCGCTCGCCCGGGTGGCCGCCGCACACGGGAAGCCGTACGTGACCCACCTGCGCGACGAGATGTCGCAGGTCGAGTCGGCGCTGGAGGAGGCGATCGAGATCGCCACCGCGGCCGGCGCGGCGTTGCAGGTCTCGCACCACAAGACGGCCGGGCGGCACGCCTGGGGGGCCACCGTGCGCACCCTGGCGCGGATCGAGCGGGCGCGGGCCGACGGCCTGGACGTCCGCTGCGACGTCTACCCGTACACAGCGGGCAGCACCGCCCTGCACGCCATGCTCCCACCCTGGGTCATCGCCGACGGCGTGCCGGCCATGCTCGCCGCCCTCGCCGACCCGGCCGTCCGCGACCGGATCCGCGCCGACCTGGCCGCCGGGCTGCCGGGCTGGGAGAACACCGTCGGCAACGGCGGCTGGGAGCTGATCCGGCTGGCGTCCGCCCCCACCAGCCCCGCCATCGAGGGGCACACCGTCGCCGACCTCGCCGCCGTCCGCGGCGTCGACCCCGTGGACTGCGCCTGCGACCTGCTCGCCGCCGAGGCGGGCAACGTGACGATCATCAGCCACTCGATGCGGGAGGACGACGTCCGGCGGGTGCTCGCCCACCCGCTGTCGATGGTCTGCTCCGACGGCGTGCCCAAGCCGGGCCGGCCCCACCCCCGCTGGGCGGGCAGCTTCGCCCGGGTGCTCGGCCACTACGTCCGCGACGTGGGGCTGTTGAGCCTCACCGAGGCGGTGCACAAGATGACCGGGATGCCCGCCCGGCGCTTCGGCCTGCGCGAGCGGGGCCTGCTCGCCGACGGGTACGCGGCGGACCTGGTGATCCTCGACCCGGCGGAAGTCAACGACGGGGCGACCTACGACGACCCGCTGGCGCCGCCGCGCGGGATCCGCCACGTGCTGGTCGACGGCCGGGTAGTCGTCGACGGCGACCGGGTCACCGACGCCCGGCCGGGGCGGGTGCTCGCCGTACCGGACCGCGAGCCCGCCCTGCGGGGACGGCCGTGACCGGCCCCGGCCCGGCGGCCCCGGTGCGGATCGGGGCGATGGTCCGGCGGCTGGACGACGGGCGCACCCTCTCGCTCGACCCGGACCTGGTCCTCCCGCTGGCCAGCGTCGGGAAGGTGCTGCTGCTCGGCGAGGTCGCCCGCCGCCTCGCCGCCGGGACCCTCACCGCCGAGCGGCCGGTCGACCTGCTCGACGACGACCGGGCACTGGGTGGAACCGGTCTGCTCGGTCTGCTCTCGCCGCGTCGCTGGACCGTCGCCGACCTCACCACCGCGGTCGCCGCGGTCAGCGACAACGCCGCCACGAACGCGCTGCTCAGGTTGGTGACCCTGGAGGCCGTGCAGCACCTGGCCCGCACCAGCGGCCTGCGCGCCACCACCGTGCACGACCGGATCCGGGCCACCCGCGGCCCCGACGTACCGCCGACCTTCGCCACCGGCACCGCCCACGACCTCTGCGCGTTCCTCGCCGACGTGGCGACCGGGACCTGGCGGAGCCGGCGGGCGTCGGAACTGCTGCACGGGTGGCTCGCCGGCAACACCGACCGCACGCTCGTCGCCGACACCATCCGGCACGACCCGTGGTCGACCGGCGGAGTCCGGGTGGCGAACAAGACCGGCACCGACACCGGCGTACGCGCCGACGCCGGCATCGTCGTCGGCCCGCACACCGTCGTCTACGCCGTGGTCGCGGCGTTCCCGCCCGGCGCGGAGCGGGCCGCGGTGGCGGAGCTGCGCCGGTGGGGTACGGCGGTCGACCGGCTCGCCGGCGACCAGCGCTCGGCCAACTCCTGACTGAGCCCGGCCGCGGCGTCGGTCAGCCGGTCGACGAAGCTGCCGACCACCGGATTCGGGTTGCCGGGACGCAGGGCGACCCCGATCTCCCGGTGCAGGTTGGCGTGGGTGAGCGGACGGACCGCCACCCCGCCCGGGTTGCGCAGTCCCAGCGACGGCACCAGCGCGACGCCGACGCCGGCCCGGACCAGGCCCAGCACCACCTCGTAGTGGTCGCTGCGACAGCGGATCCGGGGCTGGAACCCCTCGGCCCGGGCCGCCAGTTCCAGCACCGACACCTCGTCCCGCACGCCGAGGGTGGTGATCCACGGTTCGTCGGCCAGGTCGCTGAGCCGTAGCCGCCGCCGCCCGGCGAGCGGGTGGTGTGCCGGCAGCACGACCAGCTGCGGGTCCACCATCAGCGGGGAGACCGCCGGGGAGGACGCCTCCCGGACCGGGCTCAGCGGATGGTTGAACACCACCACGAGGTCCAGTTCACCCTGGTTGAGGCGGGGCAGCAGCTCCGGCGGCTGGCCCAGGATCAGGGCCAGCTCGACCTGGGGATGCTCGGCGGTGAAGCTCGACAGGGCGCGCGGCAGCAGCTCCGTGCCGGCGGTGGCGAAGAAGCCGATCCGCAGCACGCCCCGCCGGCCCTCCCCGTGCGCGGACAGCTCGTCGCGGGCCGCCGACATCAGATCGGCGATCTGCTGGGCGTAGTCGGCCAGCCGCTGGCCCGCCACCGTGAGCCGCAGGCTGCGCGGCCCCCGGTCCACCAGCGCCACGCCGGCTTCCTGCTCCAGGGTGGCGAGCTGGTGGGAGACCGCGGACGGGCTGAGCCGGAGCTGCTCGGCCGCGGCGACGATCGTGCCGTGCCGGGCGATCTCCAGCACGACCTGCAGGCGTGCCGTGTTGAACATGCGTGGACCGCCTTCCCTGCTCCCGCCGCCGGATCCCCGGCGGCTCCCCGGTGGGCCGCACCGGGATCGGAGGCGGCCGGGTCGTCGCCCCGGCGGCCCACCGAGGATACGCACGGTCACCGGCACCGGAGGTTGCCGGCCCGGTGGGGGACCGGCCGCGCCCGTCCGGCGCGGCCGGTCACCGCGTCACGGGCAGGGCCGTCCCGCGCAGACGTCGATGATCCTGCCGGTGAGCAGGAACGTCGCCTTCTGCTCCTGGGCACCGGGCTGGGCACGGGGGAACTCGTGCGAGTCCTCGCCGTACTCCGGCCCGGCCGGGGCGAGGTTGGTCGGCGGCGGCGCGTACGCCGCACCGCTGTTCCAGACCACCATCGCCGAGCCGGTGTACGGGTACGACCGGATCGGCTTGATCCCCCAGTACGGCCGCACGTCCAGCGACCACCCGTCGGCGAGGGCCGGGGTGTGCAGGCGGGCGCCGATGGTGCGCGCCTGCACCTCGGCCGCGGCGGGGGAGACCTGCTGGTCGCCGAAGGCGACGTGCATCAGCACCTGGTGCGCCGGGGTGCGCGGCAACGGGTTGCCCGTCATGTGCTGGGCGTACCCGTTGGCCTCGGCGCGGTCCCACAACATCTGCAGCAGCGCGAAGATCAGCTGCTGGTCGACCTTGTCCGGGTACGACCCGTCCATGATCGACTGGAAGGGGGCGAAGTCCACACTGCGCTGCAGCAGGGTGGAGTAGTTCATCGCCGGCACGCCGAGCACCGACCGGGTCCAGTCCTGGGCGATGGCGGTGAGCGCGCCGCCGTTGATGCCGCCCTGGCTGTTGCCGTCGTAGTGCAGCCCGCCCGCCACGTCGATCAGCGGCCGGCCGGCGGCGTCCTGGAACGCCGGGTCGGCGGCGAACCCGCCCGGGTGGATCATCGCCCGGCCCAGGAAGAGGAAGTTCAGGAAGCTCTGCTGCAGCCGGTCGGCCACCGCGGGAAAGGCGCTGAGGTCGGTGAAGGCGCCGGCCACGTACGGGACATCGGCGGCGGCCATCCCGATCCAACTGGTGGCGCAGAAGGTGAAGTCGTACTCCGCCGACATGGTCTTGACGTTGCCGGCGTTGATCTCGGTCGGCCGGCCGAGCAGACCGTGGCCGTAGAGCGAGAGGTGGGCCGGGTCGGCTGCGGAGGCGCCGCGCGGGATGTTGCAGACGAAGTCCGCCCGCAGCGTCGCGCCGGACGGGGTGGGCCGGGCGTACGTCGTGGGTGGCGTCCCGTCGCCGCCGGCCGGCCCGTAGTGCAGCCGCGAGCCGGGCCCGCCGTCGCCGGTCAGATAGGACGGCACCTCGACGGTGCCGGTCACCTGCCGGGCGATCCGCGCGTCCTGCTGCTCCGAATAGTCGGTCACCTGCGCGACGGTGAACGACGGCGCCGCCGCGCCCAGGGTGGCGAACGCCCCGTCGCGGACCGCCAGCATCCGTCCGGTCAGCCCCTGCCGGCTGGCCACCGTGAAGTCCCAGGCGAGATGCAGACTGTGCCGCTTCACGCCGACCCGGGTCAGTTCGGCGAGGATCCGCTTGACCTGCGGGGTGCGGCGGTCCCGCGGGCCGAGGCCGGCGCCGGTGACGTACGAGCGGAACCCGGCCGGCGCCGGGATCAGCTCGCCGTTCCGGTCGCGCATGCCGCGCAGCGCCACGACGTACCGGGTGCCCTCGCTGAGCGCCACCGCCGGGCGGATGATGAGCAGTTGCCGGTCGGGCCGACCGGTGGCGTGCGCGTCCAGCTCCGCCCAGTACGGGGTGCGCTTCCCGGTGGCCGTGTCGAGCAGCACGATCGGCGCGTCCGGCGCCAGCGACCGGCCGATGTCGGTGACCGGGGCGATCCCGGTGGCCGCGGCGTCGAGGCCGGGCACGTGCACCAGGATCGGCGAGCCGGGGCTGAACCCGTCCTGCCGGTTCCATTCGGTCGGGTCGATCGGGGTGCCCTGCACGGTGGCCGGCATCGCGGCGGCCGTGAACCGCACCCGTCTGCCGGTGGGGCTGGCGGGATCGGGGACGGTGAAGTAGTCGTTGGGGAACGGCAGCAGGCAGGCCGTCGGGTCGATCGGGTCGCAGGCGCCGTGCGCGGCCGGATGCCGCGCGGGCGGTTCGGCGGCGGCGGCGGTGCCGAGCAGTACGGCACCGACCGTCACCACCACCGACACGGCGAGACGGAGCCGTCTGGGGGTGGTCACACGCATCTCCTTCGACGGTGGCCGCAGTGGCCGGAGCCACGCCAGCCGACGCTGGTGGGAGGAGCCGGGGGTGGGGCGTGGGTCCTTCCTACGCCGATCAAGGAGTCTCGGCAAGGGGCCGGCCGGCACGGCCCGACGGCGGACCAGAAGCGTCACCGCACGGCGGTCAGCGGCGGCCGGGCCGGCTCGCCGGGTGCCGACCGGCCGCTCCCGCGGTACGGCAGCAGCAACGGCGTGGCCAGCAGCAGCGCGCCGGCGAGCCCGATCGCGACGCGGGAACCGGTGGCCGCGGCCAGCACGCCCCACAGCGCGGTCAGCGCCGCGATCGCCCCGGTGCCGGTGACCCGCCAGGCGACCAGCACGCGGGCGATCCGGTCGGCCGGCACCCGCTGGAGCCGCTCGGTGGCGAACAGCGGGTTGAACACGCCCACGCAGGTGATCAGCGCCAACTCGACCGAGATCACCAGCACCACACCGGCCGTGCCCGGTACGACGAGGGCCAGGCCGACCGGCCACAGTGCGCGCAGCACGCCGGAGACCAGCAGGACCCGGCGTCGCCCGTGGCGGGCCGCCAGTCGCGGGGCGAGCTGGGCGCCGACGAACCCGCCGACGCACGGCAGCCCGAACGCCAGGCCGTACTGCCAGGCGGCCCAGCCCAGGTCCCCCAGGAGCAGCACGGCCAGCAGCGGCTCGGTCGCCATGATCAGCGCGTTGACGGTCACCGTGTTCAGCAACAGCCGGCGCAGCTCACGGTCGGCGAGGATGAACCGCCATCCGGCCAGCAGGTCGTCGCGGCGCGGCCGACCCGCGGCGGCACCACGACCGGCCGGCCGTGGCGGCCGGTTCGCGGCCCGGCGCGGTTCGCGGTCCCGGATCATGCCGATGCCGAGCGCGGAGAGCAGGAACCCGGCCGCGTTGGCGACCACCGTGACGACGGGCCCCAGCAGGGTGACGGCCGCACCGCCCAGGGGCGGCCCCAGGGCGGTGGCCGTCCAGAGGGTCGACTCGAACCGCCCGTTGGCCACCAGCAGCTGGCCGGGACGCACGATCGACTTCAGGTAGGCGCCGCTGGCGGCGGTGAAGGCGATGTTCGCCGCCGCCCCGACCACCGAGACGATCAGCAGGTGGAGGTAGCTGAGCAGGCCGAGCCAGAACGCGATCGGGACGCTCAGCAGGGCCGCGCACCGGACGACGTTGGTGACGATCATGACCGCCGGTTTGCGCCGGCGGTCGAGCCACGGGCCGAGGGGGAGCGCCAGCAGCGCACCCACCGCCAGCCCGGCCGCGGCGAGGGCGGAGACCGCGGCCGGCCCGACGTCGAGCACCTGGATCGCCAGCAGCGGAAACGCGCCGAACCCCAACCAGGTGCCCACGGTGCTCGCCGCGTACGCCGACCACAACCAGCCGAACGAGCGTCCCAGCCGCTGCCGCCCCACGCCACATCCCCCCGTCACGACCGGTCGTCGACGGCGAGGATTCGACCAGGCCGGGGTCCGTGGGATCCAACAACCGCCGGGTGGGCGAGCCACAACCAACGCTTGTGCGTCCGTACCATCCGCCGGTGGACATCGACGCCGTACGCACCTTCCTCGCGGTCGCCGACGCGGGGCAGTTCCAGGAAGCCGCCGTCGACCTGCGGATCACCCAGCAGGCGGTCTCCAAGCGGGTGGCCAACCTGGAACGCGGCCTCGGGGTCACCCTGTTCATCCGCACCGCTCGCGGCGTCCGGCTGACCGTCGACGGGCAGGCGTTCCTCCCGCACGCCCGCGAGCTGCTCCGCGCCGCCGAACGGGCCGCCGCCTCGGTCCGGCCCGGTGACCGCGCGCTGCGGGTGGACGTCCTGAACCGGCGCAGCGCCCCGGCCGAGGCCCTGCACCGCTTCTACCGCGCCCACCCGGGGATCGACCTGGACGTGGTCACGCTCCCGGACGCCAACGTGGAGGCGGCCATCGAGGCGGTCCACGCCGGGGAGATCGACGCGAGCTTCCGAGCCGTGCCGCTACCCGCCCGCGAGCTGCCCGACGGCATCCTGGTCGAACGGGTCCTCGACGACCCGCTGCAACTGCTCGTCGGCGCGGTCCACCCGCTCGCCGCCGCCGCGACCCTCACCCCGGACGACCTGGCCGGGCACCGGATCTGGATCCCGGGCATCCGGCCGGGCGCCGAGTGGGCCGTCTACTACGACGAGCTGACCGAGGCGTTCGACCTGCGGATCGACGCGATCGGCCCGAACTTCGGCAGCGCGGCGCTGCTCGACGCGATCGCCGACGCCGCCGACCTGGCGACCCTCGTGGGCTCCGGTGACCGGCACAGCTGGCCGGCCACCCAGGACCTGCGCCGGATCCCGCTGCGCGGCCCGACGCCGATCTACCCGCACTCTTTCGTGCACCGCGCCGACAACCGGCACCCCACCCTCACCGCGCTCCGCCGGCACCTGGTGGCGACCCGGCCGGCCCGGCCGCCCGACAGCTGGGAGCCGCGCTGGGCCTGCCGGCGGTAGCGGGACCGGTCACTCGAGGGCCGCGAGCAGGTCGAGGACGTCGGCGGGCCGGCGGGCCACCAGCGGCACGTCCGCGCCGCCGGCGGCGGTGACGCCCCAGCGGGCGTGCACCGCCACCGCTCCCGCCGCCTCCGCGCAGGCGAGGTCGACCGCCGCGTCGCCGACGTACGCGGTCTCGGCGACGTCGACGTCGAGCCGGCGACAGGCCAGCCGCAGCCCGTCCGGCGCGGGCTTCGGTGCGGCGACGTCGTCACCGCAGACCACGACCGGGAACAGCCGGTCGAGCCCGGTACCGGCCAGCACCAGGGCCGTGGTCCGGCGCAGGGCGGCGGTGAAGATGCCGAGCCGGCAGCCGGCCCGACGGAGGTCGTCGGCCAGGTCGAACACGCCGGGAAACGGTCGTATGTCGGCGACCGCGGCCTGGAACCGGCGGTGGAAACACTCGACGTCCGAGTCGGTGACGGGCCGTCGCAGGAAGTGGGCCAGCACCACCGGGGTGTGGCCGATGTGCCAGGTGGCGACGACGGTGGCCGGCGAGACGTCCGGCCCGCCGAGGGCGCGGATCGTCTCGACGTAGACGGCCGGAGCGATCGTCATCGTGTCGACCAGCGTGCCGTCGAGGTCGAACACGACAGCGGCCGGGGCGACGCGGGGCGGCCGGGTCACGCCCGGTTCCGGCAACGGCGGTACGGGGGCGCTGCCACCATCGCGTGTCCAGCCATGCCCCAGAGCCTGCCGGACGTCGGGCCGGCGCCGGCCGGCGGGGGTGGTCGGCGTCGGCGCCGACCTCCACCACCACGGTCGGGTCCACCCGCACGTACGGCGGTGGCTCCGGTCGAGTATCGGCGCGCTGACCAGCCGCGAAACTCAGATCATGCGTCGTAGCGCGGTCTCCACGGCATCGATCAGCGGATCACCTTCGGTCCGTGGGTGCCGGGCGAGACCGAGCTCGACGTCCGGCAGGGTGGGCAGGGCGTCTGCGTCATGGCAGGCCATGGCCGGTTCGAGGTTCGCGGGCATGAGCGCCGCGACGCCGAGCCCGGCCCGTACCGCGGCGAGCACACCGAGCAGGCTGTTGCTTTCGAACGCCACCCGCCAGCGCCGATCGGCACGTTCGAGCGTTTCCAGCACTGACGTACGCCAGAAGCACGGGTCCGAGAACAGCACCACCGGCAGTGGATCGGCAGCGACGTCCACACCCTGGCCGATCGCCCAGACCAGCGGGCGGCGTACCGTCCAGCGCGGCGGCCCGGGAACGTACGCCGCCTCGTCGAGCACGAGTTGGACGCGGCCCGCCTCGTATGCCTCCCGCATCGCGGCGTTGGAAAAGGTGAGCACCTCCAGCGTCGCGTCGGGGTGCAGCCCGGCGAGGTCGGCGAGGGCCTGTGGAAGCTGGGACGCGGCGAGGTCTTCGAGCAACCCGACGCCGCAGCGGCCGGTGAGCGCGCGCCTGGTTTCGGTCAGTGCCTGTGCGGACAGCGAAAGAATGCGTTCGGCGTACGGCAGGAGCTGCTCACCCGCCCGGGTCGGCGAGACGCCGGACGGCGACCGGTAGAGCAGCGGACGGCCGACGGCGCTCTCGAGTTTGCGCAACTGCTGGCTGAGCGCGGGCTGGGTATGGCCGATCGCGGTCGCGGCGCGGCTGATGCTGCCCGCCCGCACGGCGGTGACGAATGACCGCAGCAACGCGGCCTCAAGATCCCTTGCCATAAGCATTCATTATGTCAGACCCAAGAAGCTAACCACTTCCTATGGGCTCTCGGAGGACCTAGCGTCCCGCAGGTGACCAGATACCGACAGGTGCTCGCCGTGCCAGGGATGGCACCGCTGCTGGGCGTTTCGCTGCTCGCCCGTGCCGCGATCACGGCTGACGTGATGGCGCTGACCATGTATGTCGTACTGGGCCTGGACATGGGCTACGCGGCAGCGGGTGGTGTCGCGGCGGCTCTGACCGCCGGGCTGGCGCTGGGCGGGCCGCTGCTTGGCCGCATGATCGACCGGCGGGGCCTGCGCGCTGTGCTGCTGGTAACTGTCGTACTGCAGGTCGTGTTCTGGCTGAGCGTGCCGACCCTGCCGTACGGGATCCTGCTGGCCGCCGCCTTCGCGGCGGGTCTGCTGATGGTGCCGGCCCAGTCGGTGACCAGGCAGGCGATCGCCGCGATGACGACGGCGGGACAGCGCCGGGCCGCGTTCGCGCTGGAATCGGTGCAGGGCGAGCTGTCGTACATCGTGGGCCCGGCGGTGGTGATCGTGTGTGCGGCGAAGATGTCCCCCGGTGTGGTGGCGTGGGGGGTCGGTGCCGCGATCGCGGCCGGCGGAGTCGGGATCGCTCTGCTCAACCCGCCGCTGCGTGCCGAGGACGAGGCGGATGCCGGCGCGGCCGGACGGCCCCCGCGCCGGGAGTGGCTGGGCGCCCGCATGATCGCCGTACTGACGATGGCGTTCGGTGCCACGACGCTGCTCAGCGGCGTCGACCTCGCCATCGTCGCCACGCTCAGAGAAGCAGGTCAGGTGTCCTGGGCCGCCGTGGTCGTGGCCGTGTTCGGCGTGGCCTCCGTCGCCGGCGGGCTGATCTATGGCGCGCTGCCCCGGCCGCTGCCCACGTGGCTGCTGCTCGGCCTGCTCGGCCTCGTGACGATTCCCGCCGGGCTCGCCCGCGACTGGCCCTGGTTGTGCGTGGCCGTTGTCGGCGCGGGGTTTTTCACCGCGCCGACCCTCTCCGCGGTGGCCGACGCGGTGAGCCGACTGGCGCCGGCCAGCGTGCGGGGTGAGGCGACGGGTCTGCAATCCTCGGCGCTGAGCGCGGGTTTCGCGCTCGGATCCCCGCTCGTCGGGCTGGCGATCGACGTCTCCGTGCCAGCGGGCGGATTCGCGGCGGCTGGGCTGGCCGGCCTCGCCGCCGCGCTGACTGGATGCCTGCTGTCCCGCCGCTCGCCCGCCCGAACGCGGGTGATCCTGCATCCGGTCAGTCGGTGACGCCGTTAGGGAGCTGTTGGGACCGGAGCGGCGGCCGGGGCGGATGTCCCCGGCCGTGAGTGCGACCGGTCGTCGGCGCCGACCCGGTGGCGCGACACCACCGACCTGTCACCCAAAGTGGCGATCTTGGTGAGCCCCGTCACCGGGTCCGCCAGTGCCAGCAGGGCCGTCCGGTTGCGGGCCGACTGCCGGGTTTACCGACCGTGATGGCTACAGCATGGCCACAACCGCCCGACTTGATCTAGGTGCGGCTCGTCCGATCAGGTAGCGTCCCCTGGCACACCGTCTTTGCACCAACACGGGCCGCCGGTCGTACGCGGCCGAAATCGGGGAGGGACACCGCAGTGACGTTCCACAGCGCAGTCCGCAAGGCTGGCTTGATCGCGGCGATCGCCGCCCTCGCCGTGAGCGCGGGATGCGCCAAGAAGGATGAGGGCGAGGTCCAGGCGAGCGGGGTCAAGCTCATCGAAGGGGGCAAGCTCACCGTCTGCACCCACCTGCCGTACGCGCCGTTCCAGTCGAAGGACGCCGGCGGCAAGGTGGTCGGGTTCGACGTCGACGTGATGGACCTCGTCGCCAAGGAACTGGGCGTCGAGCAGAAGATCGTCGACACGCCGTTCGAGGGGATCAAGTCCGGCCAGGACCTGAACACCGGCAAGTGTGACGCGGCCGCCGCCGGCATGACGATCACCGAGGAGCGGCAGAAGGTGATGGACTTCTCCGACCCCTACTTCGACGCCACCCAGGCGCTGCTGGTGAAGACCGGTAAGGCGTACAAGTCGCTCGACGACCTCAAGGGCAAGAAGCTCGGCGTCCAGGCGGCCACCACCGGCCGCGACTACGCCAAGAAGTTCGAGGCGGAGAAGGGCCTGCAGCTCGTCGAGTTCGAGGACCTCGCCGCGCTGCAGCAGGCGCTCGCCAACGGCCAGGTCGAGGCCGCCATCAACGACCTGCCGGTCTGGACCGAGTACATCAGGGAGAACCCGGGCGGGTTCGAGGTGACGGCCGAGTTCGACACCGGCGAGCAGTACGGCTTCTCGGTGAAGAAGGACGGCAACCCGGAGCTGCTCAAGAAGATCAACGAGACGCTGGCCAAGGCCAAGCAGGATGGCTCGTACGACAAGATCTACGAGAAGTGGATCGGCAAGCAGCCGGCCAAGTGATCGGAACTCGTGGCAGGAGGGCGCGCGCCCGGCGCGCGCCCTCCCCGTGGGCAAGGAGCATCGAACGGTGAAGCTGCGACGCCGCCAACGAGAGCGGCTGTCCCTCTGGCTGCAGTACCTGGCCTTCGTCGCCGTCGTCGCCGCGGTGATCTACGCCGCCGACTGGGGCAGGCTGAAGGAGGCCTTCTTCCGCGTCGACATCATCGAGTCGATGTTCCCGACGATCATCACCGTCGCGCTGCGGAACACGATCCTCTACACGCTCGGTGCGTTCGCCTTCGGCCTGGTGTTCGGCACCATCCTCGCGCTGATGCGGCTGTCCCGGGTGGCGCCGTACCGCTGGGTGGCCACGGGGTACATCGAACTCTTCCGCGGTCTGCCCGCGCTGCTGGTCCTGTTCCTGGTCGGGTACGGCATCCCCATCGCCTTCCCGGACCGGGAGATCCCGGGCGGGGTGTTCGGGTCGATCGCGATCGGTCTCGGGTTGACCGCCGCCGCGTACATGGCCGAGACCATCCGCGCCGGCATCCAGGCCGTGCCGAAGGGGCAGATGGAGGCGGCCCGCACCCTCGGCATGTCGCACTTCACCGCGATGCGCACCATCGTCATCCCGCAGGCGTTCCGGATCGTGATCCCGCCGCTGACCAACGAGCTCATCCTGCTCACCAAGGACTCGTCGCTCGCCTACGTGCTCGGCGTGACGGCGTCGACCATCGAGATCACCAAGTTCGGTCGGGACACGCTGAACGACCGGGTGAACGCCACGCCGCTGCTGGTGGCCGGCTTCACCTACCTGATCATCACCCTGCCCCTGTCCCAGGTGGTACGACGCCTCGAACTCCGCTACGCCAAGGCTCGGTGACCCACATGACGACTACTGAAGCCCGACCCGCCGTCGAGATCCGCGACCTGCACAAGTCCTTCGGCCCGATCGAAGTGCTCAAGGGCATCGACTTCGAGGTCGGCCACGGCGAGGTGGTCTGCGTCATCGGGCCGTCCGGATCCGGCAAGTCGACCCTGCTGCGCTGCGTCAACCTGCTCGAGGAGCCGACCGCCGGCAAGATCTGGGTGAACGGGATCGAGATGACCGACCCGGACGTCGAGATCGACGCGGTCCGCCGCGGCATCGGCATGGTCTTCCAGTCGTTCAACCTGTTCCCGCACCTGACCGTGCTGGACAACCTCACCGTCGCCCAGCGCAAGGTGCTCCGGCGCGGCCGGGCGGAGGCCGAGCGGATCGCCCGGGAGAACCTGGAGCGGGTCGGCCTGACCGACAAGGCCACCGCGTTCCCCGCGCAGCTCTCCGGCGGGCAGCAGCAGCGGGTGGCGATCGCCCGGTCGCTGTCGATGGACCCCAAGCTGATGCTCTTCGACGAGCCGACCTCCGCGCTGGACCCGGAACTCGTCGGCGACGTGCTCACCGTCATGCGCAAGCTGGCCGAGGACGGCATGACGATGATGGTGGTCACCCACGAGATGGCGTTCGCCCGCGACGTGGCCGACCGGGTCGTCTTCATGGACGGCGGCGTGGTGGTCGAGCAGGGACCGCCGCAGGAGGTGCTCGGCGCGCCCCGGCACGAGCGGACCCGCTCGTTCCTCTCCCGGGTCCTCGACCCGACCCACGTCGCGCAGCTCGGTCAGCCCGACCAGTCCGCGCAGCCGGCGCAGCCGCCGGGCCTGCCGGCCGACGACCGCCACAACCTGTAGCCACCGCTGCTCCCGCGATCAGCGACGGTGTCGACGGCTGGATGATGCCGAGGTAGCCGCGGGATAGCGGCCGAGGGCGTCTCGTCGTGGCCGACCCGCCACTGTACGTCGCGCTCCGCGCGCCCACCGGCGAACCCGGGACGAGGGTCAGGGGGACCATCGCTGCCGCCGCGCGACCGCGCACGGCGGTGACCGTCATGAGGCTGGCCGCAAACCGTCATCGTTTCGTCGTGTTGGCCGCGGTCTGCGCAGGGTAGTGCAGGGGGATCAGCCGCTACGGACGGAGCAGCTCATGCCACGCGACACGACGGTGCCGCCGGTCAGGACCGGCGACCGCGGGCGCGCGGCGTACCCCGTCTGCTCCGTCGGCCCGGCGGTGCGCCCACGCACCCCCGACCGCGGCGTGCCCGTGGCGGCCGCACAGCCGGCCACCGCCACGCCGCAGCGACCCGAGGAGCTCAGCGTGACCTACCCCTGGTTCTTCCCCCACGAATTCCCGTCGCTGTTCCAGCCCGGACCCACCTCCGAGGACGCCCGGCTGGCCTACCGTCTGCTCGAACGGATGCAGCAGGACCCGCTGCTCAGGCACGAACGGATCTGCATCGAGGTGCAGAACCGGGTGGTGATCCTGGATGGCGTGGTCAGTTCAGCCGAGGCCAGCGCCGCCGCCCACGACCGCGCCTGGAGCACCCCCGGCGTGCACGACGTCAACAACCGGCTGCGCGCCTCGGCGGACTGACCGCCGGCCGCGGCGCGGTGCGACAGGGCGACCGGTCGGTCCGGTGCTCCGGACCCCGGACGGGCCCGGCGGGATGACCGGTGCTCCCCGAAGTTCCGGCACCCCGTCGAGCCGGCCGGAGCAAGGCCGTCGAGCAGGGGCTTTGCCGCGCCCGGGGCCGGGTAGCGCGGTAGTTCGACCGGGGCCGCGGCCCCGCTGTCGGGCGCCGACGCCGTTCCTGGTGATGGAGTTCGTCGCCATCATCCTCACCGCCGGGGGCGTCAAGGTGGTCGGCCCCGGCGTACCGGCTCAGACCACGCCGGGGCGCTGCGTCTCCGAGCTTCGGTTATCAGGTCGCGCGACGGGTATCGGCAGGCCGGCGCATCCCTGCCGCAAACACTGCCGAGCGAGGTCTGGAGAAGCCATGAAGAACTATGTCCGGTTCGGTGTCGTCATCGCGGTGAGCCTGGTCGTGATGTTTCTCCTGACCCTCGCGCAGGTCCGCCGGTTCGGTGACTTCTATCTGAACCTGAGCAACTTCTACATGTCGCTGATCATGGTGGCGGCAATGGGCGTCATCATGCTGGCCGTGATGTACCCGATGTTCTCGAACAAGCGCCTGAACGTCGCACTGTACGTCGCGTTCGCCGCGGTCCTTCTCGGCGGCTTCGCCGCGGTCCGGACCGAACCCTTCGTGGGAAATGAGGCGTTCCTCCGTTCGATGATCCCGCACCACTCCCGTGCGGTGCTCGTCTGCGAGGAGTCCGACATCACCGACCCGGAGATCGTGGCGCTCTGCGAGCAGATCGTACGGTCGCAGGAAGAGGAGATCGCGCAGATGAAGAGGATCCTGCGCGACCGCTACTGAGGGTCGTCCCGGGCGGCGCGTGGATGGCGATGTCCGCCACCCGCCGGCGGACCGGACTTGTCACGCGACTGTCACAGACCCGCGTGGTGGCCGCAGATCCGGCCGGGCAGGGTGGTGGCCGACCGGGTCCCGGACGGGCAGGAAGGACAGCACGATGAGCGTCGTCCCGGACGACCAGCTGATGGCGTTGATCTGCGACACCTGTGGCCACACCGTCACGGTGACCGCCTGCGTGCCGCCCGACGCCGAGATCGTCTGGACGCTGGTCGCCGAGCACGGCTGGAGCGGATCACCGTTCGCGACCGGACCCCACCGGTGTCCGTACTGCAGCCTGCTGCCGCCCGCCGGTGGCGGTCACGCTCCCTGCCGGGACCACGGCCCGGGCGGGATCGTCGGCATCGACCACGTCGACGGCGCCACCGTCGTCGCCGCCACCGGCGACATCGACCTCGACAGCGGCGACACCCTCCGCGCCGCCCTGGGACACGCCGCCGACATGGGCGGGCACGTGGTGGTCGACCTCAGCCAGGTGCACGTCATCGACTCCACCGGGTTGGGTGTGCTCGTCCGCGCCCACCGCGACGCCCGCGACCGAGGCGTCATGCTGTGCCTCGCCGGCCCGTCCCGGTTCGTCCGCACCGTCCTGCACACCATGCGCCTGGACGGTGTCTTCCCGATCTTCGACAGCCGCGACGACGCCCTCGCCCACCTGTCCGCGACCGGGGCGACCGCGGCAGCTCGCGAGCCCGCCCACCCGACGCCCGACCTCGCGTGACGGTGACCGCCGTCCCGGCGGTGTCCGGCCTGCCCAGGGGCGGTCGCCGGCATCGACGGGTGAGGCGACGCACCTGCCGGTGGCGCGGCGGCCACCGTGGGGAAGGTGAGGTCGGCGCGGCCCGCCGGCGATAGGGTCTGGTCCTATGCGGACGAAGCCGGAGCTGAGCGCGACGATCCGCCGGGAACGGCGGGCGGTGCTCGTGGTCAACGCCCACTCCCGGCGGGGCCGGCGGCTCTACGAGGGCGCCCGGGCGCGGCTCGCGGCGGCCGGCTTCACGCTCCTCGGCGCGTACCCGGTCGACCGGCCGGGCGAGCTGGAGCAGACCCTCACCGCGGCCGCCGACCTCGGGGCGGACCTCCTGGTCGCCGGCGGCGGCGACGGCACCATAGGCACCGCCGCCCGGCTGCTCGCCCACCGCGACATCGCGCTCGGCCTGCTGCCGCTGGGCACCACCAACAACTTCGCCCGCACCGTGGGCATCCCGCTCGACCTCGACGCGGCGGTCGAGGTGCTCGCCACCGGCAAGGTGATCGACGTCGACCTCGGCCTGGTGGGCGACATGCGGTTCACCAACCACGTCGGCATCGGCCTCTCCGCCGACGTGATGCTCCGGACGCCGCCGCGGCTGAAGCGGGCCACCGGCCGGCTCGCGTACCCGCTCACCGCGCTGGCGCTGCTGACCCGGCACCGGCCGCTGCGGGCCACCGTCCGCGCCGAGGGGCGGGAGCGCGAGTTCGTCACCCACCAGCTCTACGTGGCCAACGGCGGCTTCCACGCCGGCCGGCCGATCACCGCCGACGCGGACGCCGACGACCGGCTGCTGGTCGGCTACCCGGTGGGCGGCGCCACCCGTCGCGAGCTGCTGCGCGACACGGCCCGCAACGCCGCCACCGGGCATCGCCGCACGCTGCGCGAGGAGCCCTTCCTCGCCGTACGCCAGCTGTGGCTGGAGACCGACCGGCCGGCACCGGTCGAGGTCGACGGCGAGTTGTACGGCGAGACCCCGATCCGGATCGGCCTGGACCCCAACGCGCTGCGCATCATGGCCCCCGCCGACAGCCCGGACCGCTAGGACCGGCCCGCCGGTTCCGGGGGACGGTTCGAGGGCCGCTCGGGCCTACGCCGGGGCGCTCTCGCGCCCTGGCTGTGCCTCCTGGTCGGCGCCGGACCGGGGGCCGACCGCCGCCGGCCGGGGTGCGGTCGCGGGCGTCGTCCGGCGTCGCCAGAGCCGCACGTCGCGGGCGCGGATCATCTCCCGCAGCCGGTTCGACCAGGAGACGAGCAGCAGCGCCAGCAGTCCCGCCCCGACGGCCCAGGCGAGCAGATCGAAGCCGGTCCGCGCGGCCGGCAGGGCGACGCCCAGCGCGACTGTCGAGACGCCCGGGAAGATCAGCCCCATCGCTACGGCCTGGGCGAGGTGCCCGTCGTGCTTGCGCTTCCAGTAGAACGACTCCCAGCCGAAGATCGTCCTGTTCCCGGTGTACTGGGCGATCGCCGGGCTGAGGACCTGCTCGATGTACTCACCGGCGATGCGGATGTCCCGGTACTGCGAGGCGACGTTGAGACCCAGCGCCGCGCTGATGAGCGGCAGGAGGAGCAGCAGCCGCAGGTCGGCCTTCTCGGCGAGGATGAAACCGGCGACCGCCGCGACGACCGTCAGGTGCAGTCCGATGACGTTCTGGTTGTGGTTCGCCTTGCGTTCGATGGTGCTCCGGATCGCCGCCGCGTCGGCCAGCGCGGCGGTCAGGGCCCGGTCCTGCATCTCCTCCGTCATGGCGTCCCCTCCACGCGCGTCCCCTCCGGTCT
This sequence comes from Micromonospora sp. CNZ280, assembly GCF_011759515.1. Classification (NCBI taxonomy): domain Bacteria; kingdom Bacillati; phylum Actinomycetota; class Actinomycetes; order Micromonosporales; family Micromonosporaceae; genus Micromonospora; species Micromonospora sp. CNZ280. Next base: position 385,039 of record NZ_JAAOYP010000004.1, on the reverse strand, counting down.
ATCAGGCATGGTCAATGCCACAGCCGTCGGGCTCAGCGGCGCAGCCGGATCTCGGTCGGCTCGCGGTCGCTGCGCAGTCCCTTCCAGGAGGGGTGGCGCAGCCGGTTGTCCGGGGTCCAGGACCGGAAGGTGACGTCACCGACCAGCACCGGCTCGACCCAGACGGCGTGCCGGGCGTGTTCGCGCGGCACCGGGGATTCGAACGGCGAGTCCGGTCGGCGCAGCGGGTCCAGGCGTTGCCGCAGGTCGCGCAGCGCGGTCTGGGTGAAGCCGGTGCCGACGTGGCCGATGAAGGTCAGCTTGTCGGCCTGGTCGTACATGCCGAGCAGCAGCGAGCCGATGGTGCCGGCGCGCCGGCCCGCACCGGGCTGGTAGCCGCCCACGATGACCTCGACGGTGTCGTTGAGGGGCACCTTCACCCAGGCCGGCGAGCGGCGGCCCGGCTGGTACGGCGAGCCCGACTGCTTGGCGACGACCCCTTCCAGGCCCAGGTCGGCGGCGGCCGTGGCCAGGTCACGGCCGGCGTCCCCGGTCCAGTAGGGCGGCGTGTCGACGCTCTGCCCGCTGAGGTCCAGCTCCTGCAGCGCGGCGCGGCGCTCGGTGTACGGCAGCGAGGTCAGGTCCCGACCGTCGAGGTGCAGCAGGTCGAACAGGTACATCCGGACGGGGGTGCCGCCGACCAGGGCGGCGGACGGCGTCCGGACGTGCATGCGGCGCTGCAGCGCGGCGAAGCTGGGCCGGCCCTTGCCGTCCAGCGCCACGATCTCCCCGTCCAGCACCGCGCGCCGGCCGGGTAGCAGCCGCGCCAGCTCGCCCAGTTCCGGGTACGCCCGGGTGACGTCGCGATCGTTGCGGCTGAGCAGCCGCACCCCGTCGGCGACGTACGCGATCGCGCGGACGCCGTCCCACTTGAACTCGTATCCCCACCCCGAGTCGCCGGGCAGCGCGCCGCTGGTGGCGAGCATCGGCGGCACGAGGGCCGGCATCCTGGCGCTCACGCCCCGATCATCACCAACCCGAGGCACCGGCACCTGGCCTTCGGGCAATCCGGCCGTCGAACCCTGGCCGCCTGAGCCCGTGCCCGGGAACCCGGACCGTCCGACCGGTGTCCTGACTACGGGACGAGTCAGTTCCGCCGGACGTCCACCGGGAAGGTGACGAGATGGGTTCACGGGCCAGGTCGGTGCTGGCAACGGTGGTCCTGCTGGCGGCGTGCACGCCCACGGACGGGTCGGCCACGTCGGCCCCCGGCGCGCCGGCCACGACCCCGTCGAGCGCGGCGGCCACAGCCAGGTCGAGCGCGCCACCCGCGACCGGCTGCGGCTCGCGGGTGGAGACCGGCCCGCTGCCCGACTGGGCGGATGCCGGGTTCCACGGGGAGCCCCGGATCGCGCACGTCTTCGGCACGAAGGGCGAGATCGTCGCGGTGCTGTTCGGTCATCCGCTGCGGCAGCCCCGGACGGACGGCTCCAACAACAAGATCCTCTGGGTCTCCCGCCCGGCGACGACCTCACCCGACCCGACGTCCTCGCCGGCGCTGGCCATCACCGCGACGCTGCACGGCACCGACACCCGGGTGACCCGGGAGGTGACCGGCGGCCCGGGCCCGTCGATCATCGACCTGCCGCAGCCCGGCTGTTGGCACCTCGACCTGCGCTGGTCCGGGCGCACCGACACGATGGACCTCGTCTACGCCGAGGGCTGACGCCGTAGCCGGCCCGGTCATCGCGAGCGGCGGCCGGCTGGTGCCGGCTCGGACCGCGGCCCCCACCGGTCAGCGGCGGGGACCTCGGTCCGGTGCCGGTCAGGCCGGCAACTCGACCAGGGCGAGGTTGCGGTCCACCGCCGTCCACGCCGTGCGGGCTCCCGGGACCGGCTCGATCCGGGGAACGGTGTACCAGTTGGTGCCGATGCCGCTGTACAGCGGCTCCGCCGCGGCCAGCCCCGGTCCCAGCCGGTAGATGGTGTCGCCGAAGTTCGTCGCGGCGTAGACGTGGCCGTGGTGCGCGACGATCTCGCCGTACCCGCTGAGTTTGCCGGAGTGCAGCACCGTGCGGGTGGTGAGGTCGTACGCGATCCAGGTGCCGCTGGTGCGCTTGTACGACGCGTAGAGCACGCCGTTGAACACCTCGACGTGCTGCATGCTCGGCTGGCCGGGCAGCGGTGCGAACCGGTCGACCACCTCGCGGCGGCGGATGTCGAAGACCGCCACCTGGGAGGTCGGCTCGGTGGGCGGGATCCCGTTGCCGCCCCAGGTGTCGCCGGCTATGTACGCCAGGTCGCCGTCCAGCGCGATGGCGTTCAGCGCCTGGTTCGGCAGGATGTCCAGGCGTACCTCCATCCGGCCGGTCGCCGGGTCCAGCAGCGTGAGCGCGCCCTGCAGATTGCCGTACCGCGGGGCCGAGGCGATCAGGACGAGGCCGGACGGCTTGTGGTGCACCACGTCCCAGGGCCGCTGCTGGTTGTGGCCGATCGGGCCGAAGCTGCGCACCCGGCCGGTCCGCGGGTCCAGCTCGATCACCTCGCCGCTCGGGTACAGGGCGCTGATCATCCGGTCCCGCCAGGCGACGATGTCCTTCGCCTCGCCGGCGACCGGGTACCGGCGGCTGACGCCACGCGCGGGCTCGTGCACGGTGATCGCGAAGTGCCCGCCGACGTAGACCGAGCCGTCCGGGGCGGCGCACATCGACTGGAGCAGCTCCGGCCCGGCCGCCCGGGGGTCGTCGGTCAGGTCGTGCTGTTCCACCGTGTCCCCGCCGGGGGCCAGGATGGACACCCGGCCACTGCCGTTGGCGGCGAAGACGGTGCCGTCGGCGAGCTCCACCACGCCGCGTCCCTCGTCGCCAGCCGGACCCTGGGCGATCGTCACCAGCCGGTCGCCCTCCCGGCGCAGGATCGATCCGGTCAGCCGGCCGAGGGCGAGCAGCCCGCCGTCGCCGGTGACGCTCAGCGAGTCGACCAGGTACTCCCCGTCGGCGGGCACCTCGACGTGGCCGGAACCGTCGCGGGCGATGTCGTGCACCCCGAACGCGGACGCGGCGTAGACCCGGCCGCCGGCCGCTGCCAGCGCGCCGAGCCCCGCGTCCAGCGGGGTGCCGGCGGGCATGATGTCGACCTTCTCGCCGGTGCCGCGGTCGATCCGGACGATGTGGGCGGGAATCGTGCCGGCGTAGACGTAGCGCTCGTCGGCGGCCAGCAGCCGGGCGTACTGCGACCCGGGGTACGCGCGCCCGAGGTTGGTCAGCGTCCCGGTCGCCGGCTGCAGCGACCAGACCTCGCCACGGGGATAGGTGCCGAAGTAGACCACGCCGTCCGGCGCGGTGGTGGCGGCGAACACGATCGTGCCCGACGGGCCGATGGTGCCGAGCCGCCGGGCGGTCCGGGTCGCCGGGTCGTACTCGACGACGTCGCCGAAGGAGTACGTGCCGATGTACACCTTTCCGCCGGAGACGGTGCAGGCCCAGGCGCCGTCGCCGCGCTCCAGCGGCACCACGTCGGTCACCGCGCGGGACGCGATGTCGTACGTGACCACCTTCGGCGGCGTCTGCCCCCGGGTGACGAAGTATCCGGTGGTGCCGTCCACCGCCATGCCGACGATCGCCGCGCTCAGCGAGGCCGGGCCGTACCGCCCCGGCTGGCGCGGGCCGTCCGCGGCGGCCGGCAGTTCGCCGAGCACCGCGCCACCCACTGCGGACAGTGCCGTGAGCTGGATGAGGTTACGCCGATTCAGCTGGGTCATGGGCAAGCTCCTCTTCGGTGAGGCCGGGGGAGTGGCGGTCGAGACGCCGTCGCCCGCCGGGTTGTCGTCCTGGGCGCGCGGGATGCCGGTCACGGGCGGTCAGTCGCCGGAGATCGCGATACGGACCAGGTTGCGTCCCTTGAGGCCGAACAGCGCGCTCCGGGACGGGTCGAGGGCGAGCTTGGGTTCGCCGCCGAACCATTCGCCGGCCAGCCCGTCGACGACCGTGGTGACCGTGAAGGTGATCAGATCGCTCTTGTAAATGGCGTTGCCGTCGGTGGTGTAGGCGACCCGACCGACGATGTGCAGATCGGAACCGCGGGCGCCGACCTTCGTGGTCCGGGTGACCCGGCCGCGCCGCAGGTCGTACTCGAACAGCACACCGGTGTCGGTGACGCCGTAGACGGCGAGCGCGGTGTGCGCGAGACCCGGGATGACCTTCGCCCCGGGCACCGGTTCGACCTGCCAGCGCAGCCGGCGGCCGCGCAGGTCGAAGGCGGCGAGCCGGGCGGTGGTGGTGACCGGCGGCAGGCCGAGCCCCTCCTGGATGTTGGTACCGAGATAGGCGACGCCGGCCTGGCAGGTCACGGCGTAGAGGCTCTGCCGCTCGACCACCGGCCGGTAGGTGTCGAACCTTCCGGTGCGCAGCTCGTAGAGGGCCAGGGTCCCGTTGAGGTGGCCCGGCTCCGGCTGGGTGGTCATCGCGATCAGCCCGGTGGCCTCGTCGTACGCCAGATCGCGCGGTCGGTCCTGCTGGTTGCCGGTCCTGGCCAGCAGGGTCGCCTCGGTCTCGCCGGCCCGGTGACGGTAGAGCAGGGCCTGGGTGTAGACGCCGAGGTACGTGGCGTCGCGGACGGTCAGCGCCGTCTTGGGTTCGCCAGGTATGCCCAGCCGGGATCGCGTACCGGTGGCGAGGTCGTGGACGTCCGCGCCGCCCTTGCCGCCGACGTAGACGCGCGCGCCGTCGCTGTGCACGGACATGGGCTGCTCGGGCGCGGCCGGGAAGCCGCGTTGCACGAGGTTGACGTAGCGCAGCGAACGGTCGGCGGGGTCGAAGACGAAGATCGCGCCGTCCTGCACCCCGTAGATCCGGCCGTCGTGGACGAGGAGCCGGTGGGTGGCGGCCTCGGGCTGGGCCACGCCCAGGGTCTCGACGGCGCCGCCGTCGATGGCACACCGGTAGAGCATGCCCGACGGCCGTCCGGCGAAGTAGACGTATCCGTCGTGGATGAGCACCGAGGTCACGTACTTCTCGCCCGTGGTCAGCACCCGATGGTCGGCCGGATCGGTCTTGTTCAGCACCAGCACCTCGCCGTTGGAGGAGATGCCGCCGGCCAGGTGGGTCTCCGACAGCGCCATGCTGGCGACGAAGTCGCGGCCGGCGAGCGCGGCCGGCAGGATGTCGCGCTTGGCGCCGGTCGCCCGGTCGATCGCGATCAGATGGGCGTGCGCGCCGACGCCCGCGTAGACGGTGGTCTCGTCAGCGGCGATGCTGCGCACGTACGCCTCGCCCTCGACCGGCACGCCGAGGTCGCGGCTCACCCCGGTCACCGGGTCGTACTCGACGACCCGGCCGGGTTCGGAGATCGCGAGGTAGACCTTGCCGTCGGGCGACGAGGCCAGATTCCAGATGAAGTGGTACGGGTAGGCGCCCACCTGGTCCAGCGCACCCGTCACCGTGTCGAGCCGGTAGAGGTCGGAGCGGCTGTGGGTGCCGATGTAGACGTCGGTGCCCACGCGGCACATCGCCCACACCCCGATGCCGGTGGGCACGTCGGTGTGGGCGGTCACGGCGTCGGCGGTGAGGTCGTACGCGCCCACCACGTTGGGCGAGAGCCCGCGGGTGGCCGCGTAGAGCACCGATCCGACGAACTCGCCGTTGCCCAGCGGGGTGGTGACGCTGGCCGGGCCGAGGTCGGTGAGGGTGCCTTCGGGTTCGGCGGCAGCGTCGGCGTGGGCCGGGGAAGGAGGAAGGAGCGCGGCTCCGCCGGCGAGCGCGGCGGTCTGCAGTAGACGACGACGGGCGACCATGGCGCAGCCTTTCGGTCGGGACCGGAATTGCGCCAGAGTCTAGCGTCGCCGATGGCCTCGCCGGTATGGGCGACGAGGGATTTTCATCGGCAGATTTGAGCGTGGCCCGTAACGTCGAGCTGGAGTTCGGGCCGAAGGGACGCGAACGCGGCGGTCGGGCTCCGGCGCGTCCGCCGGACGCCGAAGGGCCGGACCACCGCGGTGGTCCGGCCCTCGTCGGCGTACGCCGACAGTTGCTCAGAGCAGGCCGTCGGTGACGCCCAGCGTGCCGCCGGCCGAGGCGGACGCCTCGCCGTGCACCTCCACGGCGGTGGACATCCCGCCGACGGACCCCAGGGCGCCGGAGACGACACCGTCGACCTGGCCGGTGACGCCGTCCACCGTGGACGGCACGTCGATCGGCGGGACCACGCCGCCCTGGCCGGTGCCGATGCCGAGGCCGTCGAGGGTGTCGTCGACGCCGAGGCCGTCGACGAGGCCGCCGACCTGGCTCTGGGTGGTGCCGAGGGTGCCGCCGAGCAGGCCGTCGTCGCCGAGGACGCCGGTGCCGAGCAGGCCGGTGTCGCTGCCGTCGAGGGCGGTGGTGGGGTTGCCGAGGGTGGTGGTGAGGTCGCCGACGGCGGGGTCGGTGATGGTGTCGGCGGCGCCGATGACGTCGGCGTCGAGGGTGTGGGCGAGGTCGTGGGCGCCGGTGAGGTCGGTGCTGAGGCCGCCGGGGCCGATGCCGAGGCCGATGCCGGGTAGGACGGTGGCGCCGACGCCGACGGCGGTGGGGTCGACGGCGATGGCGCCGAGGACGCCGGCTTTGACGTCGAGGCCGTTGTCGCTGGTGCTGAGGGTGAGTTGGTGGGTGACGTTCTGGAGTTGGCCGACGACGTCGGTGGTGTCGGCGAGCAGGGGGTCGACGCCGAGTTGCCCGGCGGTGGGGCCGACGGGGGCGAGGCCGTGCACGGGGGCGTAGTCGACCACCAGGGGGACGACGTCCTGCACGTCGGCGGCGGTGATGTCGTTCAGGCCGGCGGCCCGCAACGCGCCCTCCGGGTCGAGGTCGAACGCCGACCGCGCGCCCGCATCGGCGAGCAGGTTCAACACGAAGTCCTGCAGGGACGCGTGCGCGTCCACGGACACACTCTGCTGCGTTTCCATCTGGGTACTCCTCGGACCTGGGCGGATCTGATGTCGGCGGCAACGGTATGGCCGGCGGCCCCCGCCGGACATCGGGGACGAGCCCGCAACCCTGCCCGCCGGATTAGGGCACCCACCTCGCCGGACGTTAGGGACCGGGGGGACTCGCCCCACCCCGATCCCCGCATGCCACCCCGCTCGTCCCGGTGTCGGCCCCGCCGAGGCGGGTACCCGGCACGCGTGGCCGAACTGCTGGAGGACGGGGACATCTACTTCCTCTACCGCCCCCGGGTGGCGGAGGAGCACGTCGACTCGCTCGACGAGGTGCAGCGGCTGCTGGTGGTACTGCACCCGTGGCAGGGCCGGCACCTGCGGCTCCTCGTGGTCGGGCGCAAGCGGCTGCCCGGTATCGACGAGCACGACCGGTTCTGGGCGTTCGTCGACGAGGTGGTGGCGCGGCCGAAACAGTTGCACGAGACGCTGCGGGCGCACCGGTACCGGACGAGGACCCGGGGCGAGCGGGAGCAGCCGGCGACCCGGCCCGCGGCGGAGGGGGCGTACGTGATCGCCCGGCACGACGACCACACCCACCTCGCGTACCAGCTGGAGCTTCCGCTGCACCCCGGCCCGGCGCAGCACGGGCTCAGCATCGAACCGGAGGCGAGCTACATCGTCACGGTGAAGAACCCGGAGGCGCCGTCCCCGCCCGGGGTCGGCCTGCGCGGATCCCGGAGGGTTCAGCTGCCCGCCGCGCTGCGGGCGACGTTCCACGGTCGTCGCTTCGCCCCGCTCGACCCGCCTGCCTTCCTCGACCACCCCGGGACCGAGGTCGTCCTCATCGGCGCGGCGCACGACGCGTCCGAGGAGCTGCGGCTCGACCTGGACGCGGAGGTCGAGCGGGCGGAACGGAGCACCATCTTCGGAGACCTGAAGATCGGGCGCCGGGAGCGCCCGGTGGCGCCGCTGTTCGAGGGGGAGTGGGCGTAGTCCTCGGAGCGGGGCGCGGGCGACCGGTCGCCGCCCGCGAACCCGCCACCCGGACCGCCTACAGTGCCCGGCACTGCCCCGACGCCGCACCCCGGACGGTGTTCGACGCACCGAGGTCGACCGGGGCCGGGCTGTTGCCCGCGCAGTGCAGCGTCGCGACGTCGTTGCCGGCGAGGATCGCCGCCGTGTCGCCGGTGACGTTGCCGGACAGGACGAGCGGACCGTCCACCCGGGTGCCCACCGCGGTGACGTGACCGGTGGTGCCGGCCACCGTGACCGCGCCCCGCACGGTGCTGTCCAGCAGCTCGACGGCGCTCGCGCCGGTCGCCGCCAGGGCGCCGGCGATGGTGGCGCGCTCGGCGACGAGGGTGGCTCCGGGCCGGACCACGACCGCGCCGGTCACGGTCGCCCCGCGCAGGCAGGTGACCCCGGTGCTGACCACCAGCGGGCCGGTGTGGCGGCCGGAGACGACGCTGGTGCAGGCCGGCGGCGACGGGATCAGGGTGGCCACGAACGACCCGGCCGCGCCGATGTTGCCGACCCCGTCGATGCCCCGGTACTCGATGGTGTGCCGGCCGTAGCCGGGGGAGCGCTCGGCGAACGGCGACACCGACAGCCCGCCCGAGCCGAGGTTGCCGTAGACGAGGCCGTCCACGTCGGTGCCGGTGGCGGTGAACCGGAACGGTTCGTCGGCGTCGGTGGGCCAGCCGTAGTAGTTGTGCCAGCCATCGCCGTCCAGCCGGAACTCCGCGGTCACCTGCCCCGCGCCGTCGTCCGTGCCGGTCAGTCGCATGGTGAACGGGCCGTTGTACAGGTACTCGGTGGGCCTGCCGGGCCTGGTCGTGGTGAGCAGCGGCGCGGAGACGTCGTAGTCCACCTCCGGCCGGGTCGCGTCGACCGTCCAGCTGCGGCTCACCGACTCTCCCGTCGCCGGGTCGGTGACCGTGGCGGTGAGCCGGTGGGTGCCCCGGGCCAGATCGAGGGGCGCCAGCTCCAGGTCACCGTCGTGGCCCGGGTTGGTCACCGGTTCGCCGTCGAGGGTCCAGCTGACCGTGGGCACCCGGTCGGTGGGCTGGGTGCTCTCCACGTACACCACGTCCCGCGCACCGACCGGCCGGTCGGTCGCGGTCGACGCGGTGATCGCCAGCGGCTCGCCGGCGGCGGGGGTGCTCAGCGCGGTGTCGACGGTCCAGGTCCGGCGCTGGGTCAGCGCGGCCGAGTCCCGCACCGCCGGGTCGCGGACGAACGGGGTCGGGTCGGTGACCGTGGCGGTGACGGCGTGCGTGCCGGGCGTCAGCCGCAGCGAGCGCAGGTGCAGGCTGCGGGCGTTGCCGGTGCCGGGTACGGTGACGCCGTCGACCGACCAGGTGACGGCCAGTTCGTGGCTGACCGGGTGCAGGGTCTCCACCCGGACCACCCGGTCCGCGCCGATCGGACGGTCCGCCGGCGTTCCGCCCTGCAGGATGCTGACCTTGCCGGCGATCCGCTGGGTCATCCGCTCGCGGGCCACCTGGTCGAAGTAGAAGCCCAGCGACTTCATCATCGAGTGCTGGCTGGGCCGCCACACCCCCCGCTGCAGGTACAGGCCACCCTCGTGGCGGCCGATCGTGCCGCCGGACTCGCTGGGCTCGCCGAGCCAGCGCCACCACTTGGCCCGGGTGTCGCGCATCTGCTGTTCGGTGAGCACCGTGTGGTGCACCGAGGACGGTTCCGGCCCGGTGTAGGTGTCACCGGCCACGCCGCGGGCGTAGTAGTCGTACTCGTCCTGCAGGCCACCCAGCGAGTGCCCCAGCTCGTGCGGGCTGATCAGCGCCGAGAGCGCGTTGCCGCCGGACGCGGTGGCGTTGGCGCCGCCCGCGCCGCCGTAGGTGCCGCTGTTGGCCAGCGCGATCAGCTGCCGGTTGCCCGGGTTGGTGCCGGTCGCCAGGTTGGCGTACGTGTTGGCGGCGGCGCCGTTGACCGAGAGCAGGCGCTGCACGCTGTTCGGGTTGCAGCCGCCCCAGAACCCCATGCCGAGCACGGTGTCCCGCCGCGGGTCGGTGAGGCCGGGGTCGCAGTCCACCCCGGACTCCGCCGAGACGATCTCCACGGCGTAGACGTTGAAATAGCTGCGGTAGGACTTGAACGGCTCGATGGTCCAGAGCGTGTTGAGGTGCTTGTCCACGTGCGACCGGAACGTGGGCAGGTCGGCCTCGGTGTAGCCGTCGCCGAGCAGCACCAGGTTGAACCGCTTGGCCGGATCACCGGTCACCTGGATCGGCACCACGGTGGCGCTGCCCACCTCGGCGGCGGCGGCCGGTGGCGCGGCCACCAGCCCCGCCGTGACCATCGCCGCCACGCACAGCCCAGCTCTGACCGTCACCACGTTCCCCCCTCGCGCCCGGACACGCCCCGCCATCCCGGCCGCTGCCGTTGATCGCGGTCAATCCGGACCGTACCCGCCGGCCGGGCCGTGGCATAGCCCTTCGAGGGTCGCCGATGGCCGGCACGCGCGGCGGGGGCCGGATCCGCCCGCGCCGCGCGGTGCCGGATCCGGCGTCGCCGCCCGCCGGGGCGTTGACGTCGACCGAACAGCACCCTAGGGTCATTACGGCCCTGGCCGAATATGCCTCACGGCTGATCCTGCCAGTAGCAGCTCCTCAAACAGCCGGGTACGGCTCGCCACTCCCGGCCCATCGAGATTCCGGTTCTGACCGTTACGGCTCGGCCGCCGGCTACCCGGTGGTCGCTGGAAGAGAAGCAGGCGCCCATGACCAACCGTCGCACGTTACTCCGCTCCGCCGTCGCCCTCACCGCGGCGCCGGCCCTGCCCGTCGCCTGGTCCGCCGGGGCCGCGGCCGCGAACCCCGCCGCGGACGGGGTGACCGTGGACGACTTCGGCATCCCGCTGCGCGACGTCCTGCTCATCGGCGGCACCGTCGCCCCCGGACCGACCGGTGAGCCGGTGCTCTGGTCCGCCGTCTCCGGCGAACCGGCCCGGCTGGCCGCGATCGACCCGGCCACCGGCCGGACCGTCTCCGCCCAGGACCTCACCGGCGCCCCCGGTTCGTACGCGGTGGCCGCCGCGCCCGACGGCACCGTCTACGTCGGCGCGTACACCACCGGTGACCTGTACCGCCGCCGGCCCGGCCCGGACAGCCCGGTGGAGAACCTCGGCCGTCCGCTGCCGTCCGAGACGTACATCTGGCGGATCGCCGTGGACGACGCGGGCGTGGTCCACGGCGGCACCTTCCCCGGCGCGCGGGTCTTCGGCTACGACCCGGCGACCGGGACGACCCGCGACTACGGCCAGGTGCTGCCCGGCGTCCAGTACGTCCGCAGCCTCGCCGTGACCGCCGACAAGATCTACGCCGGCACCCAGCCGGACGCCCACCTGTTCGAGATCGACAAGGTCACCGGCGAGCGGCGCGAGCTGCCGTTGCCCGACGGCCTGGGCACCGGCACCGGCCAGACGGTGTACGACCTCAACGCCCACGACGGCCGGGTGTACGCGCGGTTCGGCTCGGCCATCAACGGCCGGCTCGGGGTGTACGACATCGTCGGGCAGCGGTGGACCGACCTGATCGACGACGTCGCCGGCCTGGACGTCTCCGCACCCGGCCCGGGCGGCCTGGTCTACCTCACCCGCGGCGGCCGGCTCACCGGCTACCACCCGGGCCGGCGGACGTTCACCGACACCCCGCTGGTCTTCCCCGGCCGGGTGGTCAACAACCGGGGCATCGGCTGGGTGACCCTCGCCGACCCGGACTGGCCGGGCCGCACCCTGGTCGGGCTGCTCTGGCGCGGCGACATGTTCCGCTGGAACCCGGCGACCGGGCGCGCCGACGTGGTGCAGACCGACGTGCCCGGCGCGCCGATCCCGATCGCGGCGCTGCACGTCGGCCCGACCGGCACGGTCTGGGTCGGCGGCTACCTCAACGGCGGCCTGGCCCGGGTGGACGCGGACACCGGCGTCTCGACCTTCCAGCGCTTCGCCCAGGTGGAAGGCGTGCTGGAGGCCGGCGACCGGGTCTGGGTGGGGGCGTACCCGGACTCTCGGCTCTACCGGTACGACCCGGCCGCGCCGTGGCACAGCCCGGAGTACTCGCCCGGCCTGCCCGGCAGCGCCGACAACCCGGCGAAGCTGCTCGACCTGAAGTCCGCCGACCAGGTACGCGCCCGCGCGCTGACCGACGCCGGCGACAAGGTCGCCTACGGCACCATGCCGAACACCACCCTCGGCGGCGTGCTGGCCATCGTGGACAAGACCACCGGCGCCGCGCGGGTGCACCGGCCGGTGGTCACCGACCAGTCGATCGTCAGCCTCACCCACGTCAACGGCCTGCTCGTCGGCGGCACCTCCATCTCCGGCGGCTACAGCGTGCCACCGCCCACCCAGACCGATGCCAAGCTGTTCGGCTGGGACGTCGCCGGCGACGCCAAGGTGTTCGAGTTCGTGCCGGTGCCGGGCGCGACCGCGATCCCGGCGCTGGTGGTGGACCGCACCGGGCTGCTCTGGGGGCTGGCCGGCGGCCAGCTCTTCGCCCTCGACCTGGCCAGCCGGTCGGTGGTCCAGCGCATCCAGCTCGCGTCGGGCGTCGCCGACAGCCGCGGCAAGCTCGGCTACGACGCCCCGCGCCACCTGCTGTACGCGCTGGTCCGCGGGCAGCAGGTGGTCCGGGTGGACCTGGCCACCGGCGCCAGCCGGCAGCTGCTGGCGCAGCCGGCGGAGTACCTCGCCGTGCACCCCGACGGCCGGGTCTTCCTCGGCGCGGGCGAGCACCTGTACCGGCTCACCGTGACCGGCTGACCGCCCGTCCCGGGCGGACGGCGCGGGCAGTGACGCCGGGCGGGCCGGCGATCCCCCCGGGATCGCCGGCCCGCCCGGCGTGCGCACCGGGGTGCCGGGTCTACAGCTGGATGCGGACCAGGTTGCGGCCGCGCAGCGCGTACAGCGCCGAGCCGTCCGGTGCGGCGGTGAGCAGCGCGCCGCCGCCGTACCACTGGGCGTTCAGGCCGGTGACGAACGGGGTGACGGTCATCGTCGCCGGGTCCAGCTTCCAGACGTCCCGGCCGTTGCTGCCGTAGACCGTCGCGCCGACCTGCACCAGGGTGCTCTGTCCGGACGCGACGGTCGTGGTGGCCACCACCTGGCGGGACCGCCGGTCGACGGCGAAGAGCACGCCGGTCTCGGTCAGGCCGAGGATCTTCTCGCCGGTGGCGACCAGGTCGACGATCTGCTTGGCGCCGGGCACCGGGGTGATCTCCCAGGTCTTCGTCCGGGTGGCCAGGTCGAAGCCGGCGAGCCGGGCCTCGGTGGCCCGCGGCGTGGTGCCGAAGCCGCCGTTGATGCTGCTGCCGAGGAAGGCGGTGCCGTGCTTCACCGCCACCGACCGGATGGACTGGTCGGCGATGACGTCGCGGTGCACGTCCAGCGCACCGGAGCGCGGGTCGTAGAACGAGACCGCGCCGCCGTGGTGGCCGTAGTCCGGTTCGGTGCCGACGACCAGCAGCTTGTCGGCCGGGGACCAGGTCGCGTCCAGCGGGCGGGTCTGCTCGTGGCCGATGGTGGCCACCCGCCGCGGGTCGCCGTCGGGTGCCATCCGGAACAGGTACGCCAGGGTGTAGACCGACATCCAGATCTCACCGGCGACCGGGGTCATCGCCTTGGCCTCGCCCGGCAGGAACCGGCGGGCGGAGGTGCCGGCGGCCAGGTCGTGCACCTGCACCCCGGCCTTGCCGGAGACGTACACCCGAGGGCCGTCGGTGGCGATCGCCATCGCCAGTTCCGGCGCCGGCGGCATGCCGGCCTCGGTGAGGTCGACGCCGGTCAGCTCACCGGTGGCCAGGTCGTAGGTGACCACGGTGTTGGTGACCACGCCACGCAGCTGGTCGCCGGTGACGAAGATCCGGCCGAAGGAGGCGCCGTCGTAGGGCACGGCGAGCGTGCTCAGCTGGCCGGTGTCCCGGTCGTACTTGCGCAGGGTGCCCGACGGGCGGGTGCCGACGTAGACGTCGTTGCGCTCGCGGTCGACGGCGATCGCGGTGATGAAGCTGTCCGGCGTCTGCACGACCTCGTACCGCGACGGGTCCGCGGTGTCGATCAGCAGCATGGTGCCGGTGGGGGAGAGGGCGGCGGCGAGCAGCCCGTCGTCCAGCGCGAGGGTGCCGACGAAGGTGCGGTCGGCGAACTCGGGCGGCAGGATCTCCCGTTTCGCGCCGGTGACCCGGTCGATGGCGATCAGGTGGGCGTGCGCGCCGACCCCGGCGTAGATGGTGGTCGCGTCGACGGCGATGCTGCGCACGTACTGCTCGCCGGGGACGGCGACGCCGTAGTCGCGGGTGGCGCCGGTGGCCGGGTCGTAGGAGAAGACCCGCCCGTTGGGATAGGTGCCGCCGTAGAGGACGCCGTCGGGCGCGGTGGCCAGCGCCCAGATGTACCGGTCGGGGGAGACGTCGGCGACCTTGGTGACGGCGGTGCCGGTGGTGTCGATCCGGTACAGGTCGCCGGGCTCGTAGGTGCCGACGTACAGGTCGGTGCCGACGGCCGCGGTGGCCCAGGCGCCGCCGCCGGTGGGCAGTTCGTAGCGTTTGTCGACCCGCTGCGCGGCCAGGTCGTAGCCGCCCACCACGATCGGCGACACGCCGCCGGTGGCCGTGTAGATCGTGCCGTCGATCAGCTCGGAGCCGTTGACGGAGGTGACCTCGGACGCCGGTCCGAGGTCGGTGACGGTGCCGGGCGGGGACGCCTCGGCCTGGACTGCCGCCGCCGGCGCCTCGGCGTGGGCGGTGCCCACCGGGACCGCCAGCACGGCGGCGACCAGCGCGAGGGCCGCGGTCAGCGCGGTACGTCGCAACACGACCTCCAGAAATAGTTTCGGTCAGGGCTGTAACCGTCACAGCGCACCACGTCGGGTGGCGCCCTGTCGAGGCCCTACCCGTATCTTCCACGCAGATCGAGAGCATCGATCTGTGGCCCTGGAATTCCGGCCGCCACCGTAATAGGGTGCCGGCATCGTCGATCGTGGAGGTCGCCCGTGCCGCCGTTCCGCCGTACCCTCGTGCCCGCCACCGTCCTGACCCTCGCCGCCGCCCTGCTGCCGGCCACCGCTCCCGCGTCGGCCGCCCCGGCGGAGGCGACCCCCGGCACCGTCACCGACTTCGGTGTCCAGCAGACCGCGCTCACCGTCTTCGAGGCGCACTACGGCACCGGCGCCGACGACCGGCCGGTCGTCTACGGCGTCCAGATGGGATCTCCCGGGGTGCTCAGCGTGACCGACCCGGTGACCCGGGAGCTGCTCGACACCGCGTATCTGCCCGACTCCTCCGGCGCCTGGGGGATCACCCAGAGCAGCGACGGCACGGTGTACGCCGGCAGCTACCCCAACGCCCACCTCTACTCGTACGACCCGAAGACCCGGACCACCGTGGACCTCGGCGCCCCGGTCGCCGGCCAGACCGTGCTCTACGGCCTGCGCCCGGGCGCGGACGGCCGGGTCTACGGCGGCACCTACCCGAGCGCGCACGTCTTCTCCTACGCCCCGGGCGAGGGCTTCCGCGACCACGGCCGGATGTACGCCGGCGAGCAGTACGTGGTCGACGTCGCGGTGGACCCGGTGCGCAACCTGCTCTGGGCGGCGGTCGGCACCGCCGGCCACCTGATCCGGCTCGACCTGGCCACCGGCGAGAAGCGCGACATCTGGCCGGCGGCGCTGCGCGGCGACGCCAACTACCCCTACGACATCAACCTGGTCGGCGGGAAGCTCTTCGTCAAACGCAACAAGCTCCAGGGGCTGGTGCTCGACCCGGACACCGGCGCGGTGCTGGCCGACGGGTTCACCATGGGCTCGCGCGGCACCTCACCGCTCGCGCCCGACGGCCGGTCGGTCTACTTCACCTCCGGCACCGACCTGTGGCACTACGACCTGCCGACCGACACCGTCGGGCCGGTCCGCGACGCCGCCGGGGCACCGGTGCGCAGCGACGGCGCCGGCATCGGATTCGGCTTCCTCGACGGCCAGCTCTACGCGGTGATCGGCAACTACGGCGGGCAGGCGCTGCGCTACGACCCGGCCACCGGCGCCAGCGAGCGGTACCGGCTGCCGTTCCCGCCGCAGGCGCTGGACATCAACAACATCACCGCGGGCCCGGACGGCCGGATCTGGACCAACCTCTACATCAACGGCAACCTCGCCGTCCTCGACCCGGCCACCGGCACGGCCACCAACGTGGGCCGGCTCGGCCAGGCCGACGGCTTCGGCTGGCACGGCGGCCTGATGTACCAGGGCGTGTACCCGTACGGCGGGGTGCTGGTGTACGACCCGGCCCAGCCGTACCGGCTCGGCACCAACCCGCGCGAGCTGTTCCGGTTGCAGCCCGACGGCCAGAACCGGCCGATCGCCTTCGCCTCGGCCGGCAGCCGGATCTACGTCGGCAGCACTCCGGACTACGGCCTGTGGGGCGGCGCGCTGACCGTGTACGACACCGCCACCGGCGACCGCACCACCCGCCGGAACATCGTCGTCGACCAGGGCGTGATCAGCCTGGCCGTGGTCGGTGACCGGCTCTGGGCGGGCACCACCATCGGCGGCGGCGGGGGCACCGTGCCGCGCGCCACCGAGGCGAAGGTGTTCACCGCCGACCTGGTGACCGGGGAGAAGACCGCCGAGTACACGCCGGTGCCCGGCGCCCACGCGATCACCTCTCTGGTCGCCGGCCCGGACGGGATGATCTGGGGGCTCGCCGACGGCGAGGTGTTCGTCCTCGACCCGGCGACCGGCGCGGTGACCCACCGCGTCGACGTGCCCGGCCGCTCCTCGGGGGTGGCCGACGAACTCGTGGTCAGCGCCGCCGACGAGCACGTCTACGCCGTGCTCGACGGCTACCTGCACCGGATCGATCCGCTGTCCAAGGACGTGCGGGTGATCCGGGACGCGCAGACCTACCGGCTGACCCAGGACGGCCAGGGCAACCTCTGGTTCCGCAACGGGGTGAAGGCCGCAAACGGGGCGGTGCAGTACGGCTCGCACCTGCTGCGGTACGTGCCGGAGGCCGACGACTGCCCCCGCTCCGACCTGCGGGCCCAGGTGTACGCGGGCGGCGCGACCGGGGTGCCGAACCGGTACGCCGAGCGCGGGTGCACGGTCAACGACCTGATCCGCGACGAGGCGTCCTGGGACAGCCACGGCGCGTTCGTCGCGCACGTCGCCGCGGTCACCGCCGACCTGGTCGACGCCGGCCTGCTCAGCGGCCCGGAACAGGACGCGATCGTGGCGGCGGCGGGCCGCTCCGACATCGGCGGCTGACCCGGGACCGTCGGCCGCAGCGGGCCGCTGTTCCGGCCGCCGGAAGGCATCCGTCGGCGACCACCGCCGACGGCGAGAGCCCCGCCCCCCAGGACGAGGAGGGCGGGGCTCCGCCGTGACGGTGAGCGGGCGCGGGAGCGGCCCGTGCGGGTTCAGCCCACCGACACGGGTTCGCTGAGGTCGACCGGGGCGCCGCCGGCCAGCCGGCTGCGTTCCGCCGCGAAGGCCATCCGGTGGCTGTCCAGCGACTCCCGCGGCCCGGACCGGACCGCGGAGCGGTCGCCGGTGGCCACCGCCTCGACGAAGGCCGCCATCAGCCGCATGTCCCCGCCGCCGTGGCCGGAGCCGGCGTCCGCCCCGCCGCCGCGGGTGTCCGTGGTGACGGTGGCGCCGGTGACGAAGTCGGTGACGCTGACCTGCTCGCCGTCGCCCTCCAGGTAGCCGTGGGTGCCCATGATGCGGGTACGCCGGTGCCCGCCCGGGGTGAAGGCGCTCATGGTCAGCGTCGCGGTCGCCCCGCCGGCGAAGGAGACCGTGACGCTCTGGTGGTCGGCCACGTCGTTGCCGCCGGCGTAGACGCAGCGTCCGTACGGGCCGTCGCGCAGCGCCGCGGTCACGCCGGCCTCGGTCAGGTCGCGGGTCACCACCGACAGTGGCCACTCGTGCCGCCGCGGGTCGGCCAGGCAGTCGCGGTAGAAGCGCACGGCCGAGTACGGGCACCGGGACTCGACCGGGCAGTCCAGGCAGCCGGCGGCGGCGCCGGCGGGCCGGTTGCCGGGGTGGAAGTGGTGCAGCCCGCCGACGCTGCTGACCCGGGTGGGCACGTCGTCCACCACGTAGCGCAGCCAGTCCAGGTCGTGGCAGCACTTGGCGAGCAGGCTGCTGGACGAAGTGTCGGCGCGGCGCCAGTTGCCGCGTACGTAGGAGTGGGCGAAGTGCCACCAGCCGACCGGTTCCAGGTGCTCCACCCCGACGATCCGGCCCAGCGCGCCGGTCTCGACGTACCGCTTCACCGCGTCGGTGTAGCGGGTGTAGCGCAGCACGTGGCAGACGGCGAGCAGGACGCCGGTGCGCTCCGCGGCCTCGGTGACCGCCGTGCACTCCGCCTCGGTCGGCGCGATCGGCTTCTCCAGCAGCACGTGGTAGCCGAGTTCGGCGAAGCGGGCGGCCGGTTCGGCGTGCTCGCGGTCGGGGGTGGCGAGCACGATCGCGTCGGCCAGCCGGGGCCGGGCGGCCAGGGCCTGCCAGGAGTCGTACCGGTCGGCCGCCGGCACCCGGTGGGCGTCGGCGAGCGCGGTGCGGTGCGCGTCCCGGGGGTCGGCGACGGCGACCACCCGCGCCCGGTCGGGGGTGCGCAGGGCGTAGCCGGCGTAGGTGCTGCCGCGGTTGCCCGCGCCGACGATGGCCAGGGAGACGGTCATCGGAGTCCTTCACTCATTACGGGGCTGGATCGATCTGTCCACGCGTGCGCACGATCAGTGACGACACGACCTCGATACTTTCCACCTCTAGTATCGGACAGGACCGTAAGTTAATGTACTGCGAACCTGACTCCCCCGGAAGGATGCGAGATGCGTGTTCGGAAGAGCCTGTCGGCCGTTGCGGTGGCGCTCGTCGCCGCGCTCGCGGCGACGGGCTGCGGCGGTTCCGGATCCGGTGACTCCGGTGAGGCGACCGTGACGATGTGGACATACCCGGTGATCGCCGACGAGGCGAAGCACCGCGCGCACTGGGACGAGACCATCAAGGCGTTCCAGGCCGCCAATCCCGATATCGAGGTGAAGGTCGAGATCTTCCCCTGGGCCAACCGGGACCAGGCGCTCGCCACCGCGATCGCCGGCAACAAGGGACCCGACGCGGTCTACCTCATCCCCGACCAGCTGCCCAAGTACGCCCGCAACATCGAGCCGATCGACAAGTACCTCGACGACGCGGCCAAGAGCGACTACCACGAGAACGTGGTGCAGTCGGTGAGCATCGACGGCAAGATGATGGGCGCGCCCATCCTCACCAGCGCGGCCACCCCGATCTGCAACAAGAAGGTCTTCGCCGCGGTCGGCGAGACGACCTACCCGACCAGCTGGAACGACCTGCTCACGCTGGCCCCGAAGTTCAAGGCCAAGGGCTACGACATCACCGCGTACGCCGGTGACGCCAAGCAGACCTTGAACCAGACCTTCTACCCGCTGCTCTGGCAGGCGGGCGGCGACGTGTTCAGCCCGGACGGCAAGTCGGTCACCTTCAACAGCGACGCCGGCAAGAAGGCGCTGACCTTCGCCAAGCAGCTCGTCGACGGCGGCTACGTCGACAAGACCCTGCTCACCACGGCCCCGCCGATCGAGCAGACCAGGATCGCCCAGAACAAGGTCGGCTGTGTCTGGCACGTGCCGGCGGCGGAGATCGAGAAGTTCTGGGGCAAGGAGAACATCCAGGTAATCCCGCACTTCACCGAGACCAAGCAGATCGGCTACGGCACGGTCGGCTCGCTGTCGATGCTCAAGAACGCCGAGAGCAAGGAGGCGACCGGCAAGTGGATCGCCTTCGCCACCAACGCTGAGAACAGCAAGAAGTACGACGTCGGTGCCGGCCTGTTCTCCGCCCGGAAGTCCACCGGCTCGCTCTACGCCGGGGACCCCGTCTTCGGGGAGCAGGAGAAGCACGTGGGCACCAGCACCGTCGGCCCGCTGCACGAGAAGGCCCGCGACGTCCAGGGCGTCCTCTCGCCGGAGATCCAGGCCGCGCTGCTCGGCAAGAAGTCGGTGGAGCAGGCGCTCGACGACGCGGCGAAGGCCGCCGCCCCGCTGCTCGGCTGATCCCTGGGCGGCTCGCGGTGGGCGTAACCTGCGCACCGCGAGCCGCCCAGCGGGCGCGAGCCGCTGAGAAAGGTTGTCAGATGGTTGCACTACCGGGGACGCCGGTCCGGCGGCTGCGCCGGCCGTCCGCCCGCGAGGCCGGCACGGCCCTGCTCTTCGTCCTGCCGTTCCTGCTGCTCTTCGCCGTCTTCCGGTTCGGGCCGGCGATCGCCGGGGTGCTCCTCGGCTTCACGGACTACACGGTCGGCGGCGAGACCAGCTGGACCGGGTTGGAGAACTTCCGCCGGCTCGTCGACGACCCGACCTTCTGGACCGCGCTGCGCGTGACGGTCATCTTCACCGTGCTGTCCGTACCGCTGTCGATGCTGGCCTCGCTCGGTATGGCGCTGCTGACCCGCCGCGCCTTCCGCGGCGCGAAGCTGTTCCGGTCGATCTTCTTCCTGCCGGTGGTGACCAGCCTGGTGCTCGCCGGTGTGGTCTTCAGCTGGGTTTTCTCCGAGGGCGGCCCCTGGTCGCGGGCGATGGGCGGGCTCGGCCTGCCGGCACAGTCCTGGCTGGCCGACAGCGTGCTGGTGATCCCGGCCCTGGTGCTGGTCTCGGTCTGGTCCCGCTTCGGCTACGGCATGCTCATCCTGCTCGCCCGGCTGCAGGACATCCCGGCCGAGCTGGAGGAGGCGGCGCTGACCGACGGCGCCTCGGCCTGGCAGCGCTTCCGCTACGTCACGCTGCCGCAGCTGCGTCCCGCGCTGTTCTTCGTCGCCATCATCGAGACCACCGTGTCGTTCCAGGTCTTCGACATGATCTACGTGATGACCGGCGGCGGCCCGGTACGCGCCAGCTACAGCCTCGTCTACCTGCTCTACGACCAGGGCTTCAAGTACTTCGACCTGGGTTACGCCAGCGCGGTCGGGGTCGCCCTGTTCGTGATGACGATCGTCGTGGCGCTGATCCAGCGGCTGACCCTGGGGAGGGAAAATTGACCGACATCATCACGCCCCCGGCCACCGCCGCGCCGACCACCGAGGCGCCCCGACGCAACCGGCGCCCGTACCGCGTCGGCCGGGCCAGCCGGGGCTGGGTGGTCGGACGCACCGCCCTGCTCCTGGGCGGCGCCCTGCTGACCCTCTTCCCCTTCTACGCGATGGTCGTGCTGTCGTTCAAGCCGACCGGTCCGGTCACCTTCCCGGACAGCCTGCTGCCCTGGCCGTTCTCCACCGAGGCGTACGACCAGGTGATCGGCGCCAAGAGCGTGCTGCGCTGGATGTGGAACACCATCATCTACTCGGTGGTGTCCGTGGTCGGCGTGCTGCTGTTCGCCTCGATGGCCGGCTACGCCTTCGCCAAGAAGCGGTTCCCCGGCAAGGAGACCATGTTCTGGTCGTTCCTGGCGATGCTGATGGTGCCGTACCACGTCACGATGATCCCGACGTTCATCATCATCTCCGAGCTGAACGGCGTGGACACCTACTGGGGCATGATCGTGCCGACGCTGGCCAACGCCCAGGCGGTGTTCCTGATGCGGCAGTTCATCGCGTCGCTGCCCGACTCGCTGTTCGAGGCGGCCCGCCTCGACGGCTGCTCCGAGTGGCGGGTGTACGTCTCGATCGTGCTGCCGCTGATCAAGCCGATCCTGGCCACCCTCGGCGTCTTCGTCTTCCTCTGGCACTGGAACGACTTCCTGTGGCCGCTGATCGTCGGGCAGAGCCTCGACATGCGTACCCTCACCACCGGCATCGCCTCGCTGCAACAGGAGAACGTGGCGTTGAACATGCTGCTCGCCGGGTCCGTGGTGGCCTTCGTACCGATCTTCATGGCCTACCTGATCGGCCAGCGGTACTTCCAGGAGGGCGTCTCCACGACGGGCATCAAGGGTTGAGCGTCATCGCGGTGGCGGCGGCGCCGTACGTCCGCGAGCTGTTCCTCGACCCCGACACCCGGGCCGCCCTGGGCCGGCTCGGCGAGGTGCGGCTGCCGGCCGACGGCGCCGACGTGGGCGACGAGGCGGTGCTCGCGGGCCTGCTCGCCGACGCCGACGTCGTCGTCACCGGCTGGGGCACCGCCCCGCTGACGGCCGCGGTGCTCGCCGCCGCGCCCCGGCTGCGGTTGCTCGCGCACACCGGCGCCAGCGTCAAACCGTTCGTCACCCCGGCGAGCTTCGCCCGCGGGGTGCGCGTCACCCAGGCCGGCGAGGCGATGGCGTACGCGGTGGGGGAGCAGGCGCTCGCGCTCACCCTCGCCCTGCTGCACCGGCTGCACCGGTTCGACCACGCGCTGCGCACCGGCGCCGACTGGGCGGCCGCCAAGGCCGCCCCGCCCCGGCGGGAACTGCGCGGGGCGACGGTCGGCGTGGTCGGCGCGTCCCGCACCGGTCGGGCGTACCTCGGCCTGGTGCGGGCGCTCGGCGCGCGGGTGCTGGTGGCCGACCCGTTCCTGTCCGAGGCGGAGGCGGCGGCGCTCGGCGTCGAGCGGGTCGGCCTCGACGACCTGCTCGCCCGCAGCCTGGTGGTCAGCCTGCACGCCCCGGTGCTGCCGGAGACCGTCGGGATGATCGGGGCACGCGAACTCGCGCTGCTGCCGGACGGGGCGCTGCTGGTCAACACCGCCCGCTCGGCGCTGGTGGACGAGGCCGCGCTGCTGGCCGCGCTGCTTAGCGGCCGGATCGACGCCGCGCTGGATGTCTTCGACGCCGAGCCGCTGCCGGTCGACCACCCGTTCCGCCGGCTGCCCAACGTGCTGCTCACGCCGCACGAGGCGGCCGGGACGGTCGAGTCGCGGCGGCGGGCCGGCGCGATCGTGGTGGCCGAGATCGACCGGTTCCGGCGCGGCGAGCCGCTGGTCCACGAGGTCCGGCCCGAGCAGCTCGACCGCACCGGCTGACCGGCTGACCTGCGCTGGCGCGGCCGGAGGGCGGAGAAGTAGCCTCTGCGCTCATGCGCATCGCTCTGGCCGGACTCGCCACCAGTCACCCCTACACCGACGCCCGCGCGTTGCGCGACCACGCCGAGCTGGTGGTGTGGGAACCCGACCCGCAGCGGCTGGCGCGGTTCCGGGCCGAACAGCCGGACGTCGCCGTGGCGCCGGACCTGGCCGCGTTGCTGGCGACCAGCCCGGACGGGGTGGTCCTCACCGTCCCCACCTCCGACGTGCCGGACGCGCTGGCCCAGGTGCTGGCCCGCGAGCTGCCGTGCTTCGTCAACAAGCCGGCCGCCGCGACGGTGGCCCAGCTCGACCGGCTGGAGCGAGTCGTGGCGCCGGCCGCGGAGCTGGTGCTCACCTCCTCGGTGCTGCGCTTCGCGCCGGACTTCGCGGCGTTCGAGGTGCCGCGCGAGGAGGTGCTGTCGGTGCGGGCCACGGTGCGGCACGACGTCGGGCTCTGGGCGACCGGTTACAACCCGTGGCAGGACGACCCGGCGATCGGCGGCGGCACGCTGGTGATGATGGGGCTGCACGGCGTGGAGCTGCTGGTGGCGCTGCTCGGGCCGGCGGTCCGGCTGGTCGGCGCCGCCGGCACGGTACGCCAGCACCGGGGGCTGCGCTCGGAGGACACCGGGCTGCTGGCCCTGCAGTGGGCGGACGGGGTGCCCGGCGCGGTCGAGGTGCTCGGGGTCAGCGAGGGCGAGGCGTACGAGGTGACCGTCCACACCGCCGCGGGGGAGCGGCGGGTGGTGCTGCGCGGCGGCGCCGACCAGCTCGGCTACCGGGACACCATCGAGGCGTTCCTCGCCATGGTCCGGGGTGCGCCGAGCCCGGTGCCGTGGGCGCAGACCCGGGCCGTGCTGGGCGTTCTCGCCGCCGCCCGCGCCACGGCCCACCCCGCGTAGCCGACCGCACCCCGCCGTGGCAGACCCGCCCCGACGGCTGGGCCGGTAGTCCGGTCGCGCCCGCCGGCGTCAGCCACTGGACAGCCGCCCTGGACGGCCCGGCCGCGCCCGACGGCCCGGTCCGCAATTGGACCGGGCGCGGCACGGCGTGCGCCGGGAAACCGGTCGTGTGGGTGGTCCGGCACCGCCCGCCACCGTCCCGACCTGCGGAGTCAGCGGGGTTCGGCGGGCCCGTCGGAGCCGCACCGGGCGACCCGTCGCCCCGGGCACCTTGACGCTCTCCGGGCCGGAGGTTACGGTCATGACCGTTACTTCTGAAGGGGTGTGGTGGCATGCGTACGGTGGCGGACCTGGAGGAGCGCCTCTCCCGCCCGCGGGACGTCCTGGTGGACGACCTGCGCAAGCTCGGCGGGGACATCCTGATCCTCGGCGCGGGCGGCAAGCTGGGGCCGAGCCTGGTCCGGCTGGCGCTGCGCGGGGTCGCGGCGGCGGGCACCGGCGCGCGGGTCATCGCCGTGTCGCGGTTCTCCGAGGCCGGGCTGGCCGACGCGCTGCGCGGCGAGGGCGCCGAGGTGGTCGAGGCGGACGTCGCCGACGACGCCGCGCTGGCCGCGCTGCCCGACGCGCCGAACGTGGTCTTCCTGGTCGGCGCCAAGTTCGGCACCTCCGGCCGGGAGCACGCCACCTGGGCCACCAACACCTACCTGCCCGGCCGGGTCGCCCAGCGCTTCGCCGGGTCGCGGCTGGTGGCGCTGAGCACCGGCAACGTCTACCCGCTGGTGCCGGTGACCAGCGGCGGCTGCGTCGAGCAGACCCCCGTCCAGCCGGTCGGCGAGTACGCGATGTCCTGCCTGGGCCGCGAGCGCATCCTCACCCACTTCGCGCAGCGCGACCAGACCCCGCTGGCCCTGATCCGGCTCAACTACGCCGTCGAGATGCGCTACGGGGTGCTGGTCGACATCGCCCGGGCGGTGCACGCCGGCCAGGCCGTGGACCTCACCATGGGGCACGCCAACGTCGTCTGGCAGGGCTACGCCAACGAGGTCATCCTGCGCGCCCTGCACCACACCGGCACGCCGCCGTTCGTGCTCAACCTGACCGGGCCGGAGCTGGTCTCGGTCCGCCAGGTCGCCACCGCGGTCGCCGCGCGGCTGGGCCGGGAGCCGGCCTTCACCGGCGCCGAGGCGCCCACCGCGCTGCTGTCCAACGCCCAGCTCTGCCACCGCCTGTTCGGCTACCCCGACCTGCCGCTCGCCCAGCTCATCGAGCTGACGGCGGACTGGGTCGCCGACGGCCAGCCCCTGCTCGACAAGCCGACCGGCTTCCAGCGCCGCGACGGCAAGTTCTAGGAGAGACCGTGTTGACCGCATCGAGCACCCGACAGGCCGCGGCCCTGACCCGGTTCCAGCGCGGGTGCGTGATCCCCGCCCACCCGCTCGCCCTGGACGCCGACCGCAGGCTCGACGAGCGCCGGCAGCGGGCGTTGACCCGCTACTACCTCGCCTCGGGGGCGGGCGGCATCGCCGTCGGCGTGCACACCACCCAGTTCGCCATCCACGACCCGAAGGTGGGGCTGCTCGCCCCGGTGCTGGAACTGGCCGCCGAGACCGCTGCCGGCTCGGACGCGGTCCTGGTCGCCGGCGCCTGCGGGGACACCGCCCAGGCCGTCGCCGAGGCGGAACTCGCCGCGTCGCTCGGCTACCACCTGGTGCTGCTGTCGCCGTACGGGCCGCTGGACGAGGACGCGCTGATCGAGCGGGCCCGGGCCGTCGGCGAGGTGCTGCCGGTGATCGGTTTCTACCTGCAACCGGCCGTCGGCGGCCGGGAGCTGTCCCGGCACTTCTGGGCCCGGCTGGCCGCCCTCGAGTCGGTGGTCGGGATCAAGGTGGCGCCGTTCGACCGCTACCGCACCCTGGACGTGCTGCACGGCGTCTGCGCCGCCGGCCGCACCGGCGACCTCGCCCTCTACACCGGAAACGACGACCACATCCTGGCCGACCTGGTCGCGCCGCACCGGGTCATCCTGGACGGGCGGGCGGTGGAGGTCGAGTTCGTCGGGGGCCTGCTCGGCCAGTGGGCGGTCTGGGCGGGCACCGCGGTGACGCTGCTCGACGAGGCCCGGCGGGCCCGGGCCGGCGACGACGCCGCGCTGCGCCGGCTGCTCACCCTGGACGGCCACCTGACCGACGCCAACGCGGCCATCTTCGACGCCGCCAACGGCTACCACGGCTGCATCCCCGGCATCCACGAGGTGCTGCGCCGGCAGGGCCTGCTGGCCGGCCGGTGGTGCCTGGACCCGGACGAGGAGCTCTCGCCGGGACAGCTGGCCGAGATCGACCGGGTGCACCGGGCCTATCCGCACCTGCGCGACGACGACTTCGTCGCCGAGCACCTGGACGAGTGGCTGGCGTGACGACGCCGGGGCGCTCCGGTCCACGCCGAACGGGGGCGTGGACCGGAGCGCCTCAGAGGGTCAGCCGGTAGAGGGTCAGCGGACGGCCGCTGGTGCCCGAGGCGAGGTTGCCGGTCCGCTCGGCCAGGCCGGCCAGCTCCAGCCGGTGCAGCATGCGCCGCGCGGTGCGTTGCTGCACCCGCAACTGGTCGGCCACCTCGCGGCTGGTCAGCGGTTCGTCGCCGACCGACGTGCGCACCTCCCGCAGCCGCAGCAGGGTGGGCACCGACAGGCCGACCCGCTGGGCGATGACCGCCAGGTTCACCTCCGACGGCGCCGGGGGCGGCGTGGTCGACTCGAGCACGATGTCGGTCTCGCCGCGCAGCGACAGCACCGCCGTGGTCGGTCCGACCCGGCGGGCCCGGCTCAGCGCGCGGCGGGCCAGGTTCTCCGCCTCCGCGGCGCTGCGCCCCAGGCCGAAGCCGATCTGCACGGTCTCGTGCCGGTCGGCCAGGCGGCGCAGCATCGGCAGCGCGGTGAACCCGCCGGTGGCGTCGTGCAGCGGGCCGCGGGTGGTGACGATGAGGTACGTGTCGGGCGCGAACCGGGCGAGCGTGCCGCCGAGCCCGGCCACCTCCTTGAGCAGCCCGTCGTCGCCGTCGGAGAGGTTCGCCAGCCCGAGCGCGATCTGCGCGTCCTCCTGGGCCTGGCTGCCGACCTGGAGCAGCAGCTGGCGCAGCGCGGTGCGCACCGAGTGGTTCGACGGGGCGAGGCGGAACGCCGGCATCTCGTGCCGCAGCACCTCGTACACCGAGCTGATGCAGGTGACCGCGACGTCCGCGCCGGCCTTGTGCTGCCGGCGGTGGAACGCGACCACGTCGTCGGAGCGCAACCCGCTGCGGTACGGCAGCGAGCGGACCCGGTCCACCGGCAGCCCCGCCTCACCGAAGGTGGTGGCGACGTCGGCGCCGGTGACGGTGTCGATCGACATCCGGGTGACGTCGTGCCCGGCCCGCAACAGCCGTACGGCGGCCTGGAGCAGGGTGGCGCCGGTGTAGTCGACGAAGACCGCCGGGCGGTTCAGGGAGTTCGCCTCCCGGGCGAGGGTGTACGGCACCACGCCGGTGAACAGCCACGCCTCCACCTGGCCCGCGTGCGCCTCCACGATCGCCGGAGCCTGCGACTCGTGGTCGTAGTGCAGCCGACGGGCGGTGACGCCGGGCTGCTCCTCGCAGGCGGCAGCCACGTCGTCGACCAGGTCGTGCGGACCGATGACCCCGATCTCGATGGTCACCGCTGCCTCCTGTCGGGGGTTGCATTGTTCGCAGCACAAGATTACGGTCAGGCCCGGTATTACTGAAGCCCGGGAGGGTCACGTGTTTCCCAGCATGGCCGACGCCAGCGGCCGAACGATCGGCGCCGAGGAACTGGCCGCGGTCAGCCGGGTGCTCCAGTCCGGCATGCTCAGCTCGGTCTGGGGCACGGAGGTCCGCGCCCTGGAGCGCGAGATGGCCGACCGCCATGGAGTGTCGCACGCGGTGGCCGCCAGTTCGGGGACGGCGGCCCTGCACCTGGCCGTCGCGGCCGTCGCGCCGGATCCCGGCGACGAGATCATCACCTCTCCGATCAGTGACTTCGGCACGGTCGCGCCCATTCTGGCGCAGAACGCGGTGCCGGTGTTCGCCGACGTCGATCCGTACACCGGCAATCTGGACCCGGCGGCGGTCGCCGCCGCGGTCGGGCCGCGGACCCGGGCGATCCTCGCGGTGCACCTGTTCGGCGCCGCCGTCGACCTGCGCGCGGTGGCCGACGCCGCCGGCGTGCCGCTGATCGAGGACTGCGCCCAGGCCTGGCTCACCCGCTACCCGGACGGCACCCTCGCCGGCACGGCCGGCGCGATCGGCTGCTTCAGCCTCCAGCAGTGGAAGCACATCACCTGCGGCGACGGCGGCCTGACCATCACCGACGACCCGGTGCTGGCCCGCCGGATGCGGCTCTTCGCCGACAAGGGCTGGCCGCGCGACGAGGCCCGCCGGCACGTCAGCCTCGGACTCAACTACCGGATGACCGAGCTCGCCGGCGCCGTCGCCCGGGCCCAACTGGCGAAGCTGCCCGGGGTGCTCGCCGACCGGCGGCGCACCGCCCGACGGCTGGTCGACGAGCTGGCCGGCCTGCCCGGCGTGCACCTGCCGGCGGACGTCGACGCGCACGCCTGGTGGCTGTTCCCGATCGTGCTGGACCCGCCGCTGACCAACCACGAGGTGGCCGGGAAGCTCGCCGCGGCCGGCATCCCCGCCCGCGCCGGCTACCTTCAGCAGCCGCTGCACTGCGCGCCGGCGCTGACCGAGGCGCCCGTCTACGGCAGCTCCCGCTTCCCGCTCACCGTGCCGCCCGCCGACCGGCCGCCGACCTACGGACCCGGCGCCTGCCCGGTCGCCGAGCGGTTGATCGAACAGACCCTGCTGGTGATCGACTGGAACGAGCGGTACACCGACGCGCACGTCGACGAGATCGCCCGGGCCGTCCGCGCCGCGGTGGCCGGATGATCGCGCCGCCCGCCGCCGCGCTGCGCGACCGGCTCCGCTGGGGGCTCGTCGCCGCCGCCGCCACGCCGGTGGACCCGGCCGGAGCCGTCGACGAGGACGTGCTCGGTCGCTACCTGCGCGGGCTGGTCGCCGACGGCGCGGACGCGCTGGCGGTGCTCGCGCACACCGGGCGCGGCCCCTACCTCGACGAGGCCACCCGTGATCTGGTCGTCCGGCATGCCGTCGAGAGCGGGGTGCCGGTGATCGTCGGCGTCGGCGGTCGGCCGGGGGAGCGCACCGACGAGGTGGCCGCGCAGGCGCGACGCGCCACCGCCCTCGGCGCGGACGGCCTGCTCGTCTTCCCGGTCGACGACGACCCGGTCGGCCACCACGACGCGCTCTGGCGCGCGGCCGGCCTGCCGCTGCTCGCCTTCGACCTCTACCTGCGGCCGTACCCGGCCCCGGCGCTGGCCGCGCTGCTGGCACACCCCGGCGTCGCCGGGGTGAAGGTGGCCCGGCTGCACGACGCCATCGCCTGCCAGGCCGCGCTGGCGGCCGCGCACCGGGCCGACCGGCTGGCGGTCACCGGCGAGGACCGGATGTTCGGGCCGTCGCTGATGTGGGGCGCCGAGGCGGCCCTGGTCGGCCTGGCCGCCGCCGCGGTCCCGGTCACCGCCCGGGCACTGCGGGCCTACGCCGACAAGCGGTACGACGAGTTCCTCGCCGCCTCCGCCGACCTCGATCGGCTGGCCGAGGTCACCTTCACCGCACCGATGGAAGGGTACGTGCAACGCATGCTCTGGATCGCCACCGCGGAAGGGCGGATCCCGGCGGGCCACGCCGTCGACCCGCACGCCCCGGCGCTGCCCGACGGCGACCGGGACCGGGTGCTGCGAGTGGCGGGCTGCCGGTGACCGACAACCCGTTCGTGGCCGGCGACCTGCCGCCGGTCACCCTCGACATCGACGTGCTCGTCGGCCGGTACGCCGACCGGCCCGGACCCACCGGCGAACCGGCGGCGGTCGCCGCGACGCTGGCCGCCAACGACGTCGAGCGGGCGGCCGTGGCCAGCCTGCGGGCGGCCCTGTTCGACGTGCGCAGCGGCAACGACGAGGTGGCCGCCCTTGCCGGCCCCGGCGTGCTGCCGGTCGGCGGGCTGGACCTGCGCGACCCGCTCGGGGCCGAGCGGGAGGTCGTCCGGCTCGCCGAGCACGGCTTCCGGGCCGTTCGGCTGTTCCCCGACGAACAGCGCGTCGAGCCGGACTTCCCGTCCGTACGGCACCTCGCCCGGCGGGCCACCGAGGCCGGCCTGGTCATCCTGACCGGGGGCGACGTGCGCCGGTTCTGGCGGCCGCTGCGCGGCGCCACCGTGGTCTTCCTCGACACGCACTTCTACCACCTGGGCGACTTCGTGGTGGTGGCCCGCGACGAGCCGGGCTTCCACACCTCCACCCGGCTGCTCAACTCGCCGGACGCGCTGGAGACCGTCGCCGCGCACGTCGGGGTCGAGCGGCTGCTCTACGGCTCCCGTACGCCGTTCTACGAGCCCGTCGTGCCGCGGCTGCGGCTGGCCCGCGGCGGGCTCGGCCCGACCGCGGTCGCGGCGGTGACGGGCGGCAACGCCCGCCGGATCCTGGGCCTGACCAAATGATTATCGACGTGCACGCCCACTGGGGGCCGTGGTTCTTCAGCATGGAGGTCGGCGCGGTCGCCACCAACCTCGCGGTGATGGACCGGTACGGCATCGACCTGGCCGTCGTCTCCGCCACCGAGGCGGTGATCTACGACGTCGCCGCCGGCAACCGGGCGATGGCCCGGGTGCTGGAGAGCAGCGACCGGTTGCTCGGCTACCTGACCGTCAACCCGCGCCGGCTGGACGACGCCGAGCGGGACCTGCGCGAGCTGCTGCCCAGCGGCCGGTTCGTCGGCGTGAAGATCCACACCGACTACACCGGCTCGCCGGCGAACTCGCCGCAGACCCGGGCGGCGCTGGAACTGGCCACCGCGCACGACCTGCCCGCCCTCGTGCACACCTGGGACACCAGCCCGCTCGACCTGGCCCAGGCGGTCGCGGACGTCCCCGGGGCGCGGGCCATCGCCGGACACATGGGCGCCAACGGCTGGCGGCACGCCGTCGAGGCCGCCAACTCGGTCGACCGGCTCTGGCTGGAGCCGTGCTTCTCGCACACCGAGGCGGGTCGCTTCGCCGCGGTGGCGGCGGCGGTCAACCCGCGGCGGCTGCTGTTCGGCACCGACGCCACCCTGATCGACCCGGCCGCCGCGTACGGGGCGGTGCTCGCCGCCGACCTGTCGCCCGAGCTGGCCGAGCGGGTGGCCTGGCGCAACGCCGCCGAGCTGTTCCGC
Source organism: Micromonospora sp. CNZ280 (assembly GCF_011759515.1). Lineage (NCBI taxonomy): Bacteria > Bacillati > Actinomycetota > Actinomycetes > Micromonosporales > Micromonosporaceae > Micromonospora > Micromonospora sp. CNZ280. Next base: position 353,958 of record NZ_JAAOYP010000004.1, on the reverse strand, counting down.
CTCGACGTGCACTGACCTCGTCCACGGTTGCGGCCGGGCGGGCAGCGGTGGGGTCGCCGAGGATCCCCGGGGCGGCAGCCGGGGCCGGAGCCGTGTTCAGCGCGCGGCCGCGGCGCCGGTGGCCGGCGCGGGGGCGCGCTGGATGCGCCGTAGGGCGAGCAGGCCGCCGAAGCCGGGGATGAGGGCGAGCCGGCGGGCGGCCGGGGTGGCGGCTCCGGTCAGCCAGGTGCAGGCGATGACGGCGAGGTAGGCGGCGCCGTGCACCGGACCGCCCAGGGCGGTGATCGCCTCGGCGTGCACGGTGGCCAGGTTGGCCAGCAGGACCACCAGGGAGACCGCCTCGGCCGCGGCCACGATCCGCAGGGTACGCACGCCGGTCACACTCCCGTCGTGGAGCCGGGGCGGACGATCATCAGGACGACCACGATCGCCCAGAGCAGATTGAACATGCCGGTGGTCATCGCCAGCCGGCGCGCCGCCGTCCGCGCCCCCGCGCCGCCGCTCGTACCGTCGGGTGTGGACAGCAGGCGCCGCTGGCCGGGGAGGATGGCCAGTGCCAGCAGGGCGGCGGCGACAGCGGTCAGCGCGATCGAGGTGACGAGCCAGGCGTCGGTCAGGACGCCGAGTTGCGCGCCGGTGGCGAGCCCGAAGACGGGGACCACCACACCGACGACCGCGTAGGCGCGGCAGGTGCGGTGCAGGAACGCGGCGATCTGGGACGCGCGGCCGCCCGGTTCGCGGCCGTCGCCACCGGCGTAGCGCGGGAAGAGCGAGGCGGCCACGGCGATCGGTCCGATCGCCAGGATCGCCGCCAGGACGTGCACCGACAGCAGTAGCTTGGTCACCGGTTCCCCTTAGGTTGGTGGCCTACATATTGGCTACCAATAGATAGCACACCTACAGGAGGAGAGGTAGGCTGCCTACCGATGAAGGACGACGCCGTGCGCGGGCACCTGGACGCGCTGCTGCTGGCCGCGCTGGAGCGGGGGCCGCTGCACGGCTACGCGATCATCGCGGCCGTCCGGGACCGCAGCGGTGGAGCCCTGGAACTGCGTACGGGCACGATGTATCCGGCCCTGCAACGGCTGGAACGGCTCGGGTTGCTGCGCAGCGACTGGCAGTCCGTCGGTGAGCGCCGCCGTCGCTGCTACGAGCTGACCGACGCCGGGCGGCGGGCCCTGGTCGACAAGCGCACCGCCTGGCGCGAACTCACCTCCGCGATCGGTGCCGTCCTGGACCCGACGCCGGCGCCGAGGCCGGCCACGTGACGGCCCTCGACCGCGCCGGGCCCGACCCGATCGAGGACCATCTCGCGGCCCTGGCAGCCACCCTGCACGGCCCGGCACGGGTCAAGGCCCGGATGTTGACCGAGGCGCGCGACGGCCTCACCGATGCCGCGACGGCGTTCGCCCGTGGTGCGACCGTCGACAACCACGCCGCCCGGGCCGCGGTGCGCGACTTCGGCAGCGTCGACGAGGTCGCGCCCGCCTTCCAGCAGGAACTCACCGTCGCCCAGGCCCGCCACACCGCCCGTGCCGTCGTCCTCGCCGTCCCCTTCCTGCTGGCCTGTTGGCACCTGGTGACGATCGTCGGCGGCGGCCAGGGCCGGCACGTGCCCCAGCTCGCCCAGACCCTGGCCGCCCACCTGGGAGGCGTGGCCGCCGCGGCAGCCCTGCTGGCCGGGGCCTCGCTGGCGCTCACCGGGGCCCTGGCCCGCCGGCTGCCCACCCCGCACCGGCTGCCGCTGCTGGTCGCCTGGGCCGGCACCACCGCCACTGCGGCGCTCGCGATCAGCGCCCTCACCCTCGCCGTCGCGGCGGCGCTGGCCGGGAACTGGCCGCTCGGCGCGCTCATCGCCGTGCTCGCCGTCGCCGTGCACGCCCGGATCGCGGCCTCGGCCCGCGCCTGCCGGCAGTGCGCCCGTACCCCGCTCGTCGCCGGCGGCGAGGGCTGAGGTCACCGGCGGCCCCGGCACCTGACGCGCCGACGGCCGGGCCGGGCGATCACGTCCGGATCGGCAGGTGACGCGGTGGATCAGCAGCCGGAGCGTCCCGACCCACGGGTCCGCTCACGGCACCGGCTGTGGCGGGGGCGGGCCCACGTAGCGCGAGTCCGGCCGGATGATCTTCGAGTCCGCTGCCTGTTCCAGCACGTTCGCGCACCATCCGATGACCCGGCTGGTGGCGAAGGTCGGGGTGAACATCTCCCGGGGCAGCCCGCACAGGTGCATGACCACCCCCGCGTAGTACTCCACGTTGGTGTGCAGCTCGCGGCCCGGCTTCAGCTCCGCCAGCAACGACAGCACCCGCTCCTCCACGGCCACCGCGAGGTCCACCAGCTCACCGCCGAGGGACTGGGCGATACCCTTGAGCATCCGGGACCGTGGGTCCTCGGTCCGGTAGATCGGGTGCCCGAACCCCATGATCCGCTCGCCGTTCAGGATCCGGGAACGCAGCCACGCGTTGGCCCGGTCGATCGAGCCGATGGCGTCGAGGGTGTCGAGGGCCCGGCTGGGAGCGCCGCCGTGCAGCGGGCCGGACAGCGCCCCCAGGGCCCCGCCGACGCAGGCGTGGATGTCGGCGCCGGTGGAGGCGATGACGCGGGCGGTGAACGTCGAGGCGTTGAACCCGTGGTCGACGGTCGCGATCAGGTAGCGCTCGATCGCCCGGGCGTGGACCTCGGACGGCTCCTCGCCCGTGATCATGTACAGGTAGTTCGCCGCGTGCGACAGGTCGTCCCGCGGCGCGATCGGCTCCAGTCCCGCGCGCAGCCGGTACAGCGCGGCCAGCAGGCTGGGCGTCAGGGCGCAGAGCGCCATCGCCTGGGACCGCCGTTCGGCGGGCGGGGTGTCGTAGAGCGGGCGGGCTCCGCCGGCGAGGCCGGCGACGGCCAGCGCGGCGCGCAGCCCGCCCATCGGGTCCTGCGACGCCGAGGCGGCGGCGATGCCGGGCAGGGCGGCGGCGACCGCGGGTGGGATGTGGCGCAGCGGCGCGATCTCCCCGTGCAGCGCCTTGGGCTCGGCGGGGAGGGAACCGTCGATGAGCAGCGCCCAGACGTCCTCCAGCGTGCGGCGCTCGGCCAGGTCGATGGCCGAGTACTGGCGGTAGTGGTAGAAGCCCTCGTGGCCGCGGACGTGGCCGATGGTGGTGTCGGTGACCACGACGCCGGCGAGCCCGCGCGGAACGGTGATGGTGTCAGCCATGCCCGGCAGCCTCGCGCCGCCGAGCGCGGCCAGTCAACATTGATCCAGTCAATGTGAGAGCATGGCCACATGCCCGGAGAACCCCTGCTGACCACCGCCGAGGTGGCCCACCGCCTGCGGATCAAGCCGGAGACGGTCTACGCGTACGTCAGTCGGGGATTGCTTGACCGGGTCAAGGTTCAGGGCGAGCGGGTCAGTCGGTTCCGGCTGGCCGACGTGGAGCGGCTGGCCGCCCGTACGCAGGCGACCCGGCCGGAACGCGACGCCGCCCCGGCGATGCGGACCGCCACCACGCTGATCGCGTACGGGCGGCTGCACTACCGAGGGCTGGACGCCGCGACGCTGGCGCCGGTCACCTCGTTCGAGGAAGTCGCGCAGTGGCTCTGGACGGGCGAACGGCGGCCCGCCGCCTTCACCGCACCCGCGGAGACCCTGGAGCGGGCGCGGCGGGCGAGCGAGCACCTGCCCGCGCAGGCCCGGGTCTTCGACCGGCTGCCGGTGATCGTCGCCGTCGCCGCCGCGATGGACCCGCTCCGCTTCGATCTGGCGCCGGCCACCGTCACCGCGCTCGCGCCCGCACTGCTGTCCACCATGGTCGACGCCCTGCCTCCGGCCGGTGAGGCGCCACCGGACGACAGCCTGGCGGCCCGGCTGTGGTGCCGGTTGACCGGCGCGCCGGCGCACCCGGACGGCGTCCGCGCGCTCAACGCCGCACTCGTCCTGCTCGCCGACCACGACCTGGCCGCCTCGACCATCGCGGTGCGGGTCGCGGCGTCGACCCGGGCGAACCCCTACGCGGCGGTGCTCGCGGGTCTCGGCGCGCTGGACGGGCCGATGCACGGCGCGATCGGCAGCACCGTCCACCGGTTCATCGAGGCCGCGCTGCGGGACGGGACGGCGGCCGCGGTCGCCGAGTGGCTGCGGACCGGCGGCCTGCCCGGCTTCGGGCACTCGCGTTACCCCGACGGCGACCCGCGCGGGGCGGCGCTGCTCGACCTGGTCGCGGACCTGTCGGTCGACGGCGCCCTCCGGCACACTGTCGACGACCTGGTCGCGACGGCGGCGCGGCGGGACGCCCGGCCCAACGTCGACTTCGCGCTCGCCGCGTTGGCGCACGCCACCGGCATGGGACCGGGCGCGGCAGAGGTGGTCTTCGCAGTGGCCCGGACGGCGGGCTGGATCGCACACGTCATCGAGGAGTACGCCCAGCCGGCCAACCGGTTCCGGTGGAACAGCGGCTACACCGGGCCGCCGCCCGCCGCCGGGTGAGCCCGACCGGCGGGCGGCGGCCCGACCGGGTCCGGACCGCGGCCCGGGCCCGGCGGAGCCGGGCTACTTCTTCGGCAGCGGGAAGCGGGCCAGGTCCATGCCGAGCATGCCCCAGGTCGCCTTGCCGTCCGGGGTGAAGTGGAACGCCGGGTTGTTGTACCAGCCACGTGGCACGTTGTCGTAGAGCGTGGTCACCTCGCCGCCCGGCACGGTCGGCAGCTCGCAGATGTCGTTGGTCCAGTGCACCCAGGAGAACACCCGGCCGTCGACCCCGTTGAACTGGCCGTACCCGCCGAGGTCACCCTCCATCACGATGGTGCGGGTGGTCAGGTCGTAGGCGAACCAGGCCCCGCGCGGGCGGCGGCCCATCGCGTAGAGCAGGTTGCCGACCACGTGCAAGCTCTCGTACGACTGCCAGTCCGGCTTGATCTCCTCGCGCCACAGCAGCTTGCGGGTGACGATGTCGACGGCCGCCACCTGCGCCGTCCTGCGGATCGGCCCGCTGGTGCCCTCGCCGTACGTGTCGCCGACGAGGTACGCCGTGGTGCCCTGCACCACCACGTCCATCACGCTCTGCTCGGGCAGGAACTCCCGGTGCGAGTCGAAGCTGTTGTCGGACAGGTCGACGAAGGTCAGCGCGCCGGTGTGCTTGGTGGTCTGCGGGCTGGACGCGACGATCAGCTGGTTGCGCGGTCGGTCGACGTGGATCCGCTTGGTGCGCAGCTGCTCGTTGCCGAGCAGCCCCAGCACGGTGACGGCGAAGCTGTCCGGGTCGATCACCACGATCTGGGTGCTCGGGTAGAGGCCGGCGTACACCGTGCCCGCCTTCCCCTCGGCCATCGCCTTGACCTCGCCGTTGACGTCGAACCGCTGGCTGGTGCCGGCCTCCGGGCGGTGCACGGTCATCGCGTAGTGGCCACCGACCCAGACGGTGTTGCGGGTGTGCCGCAGCATCGACTGGATGGTCTCCGGGTAGCCGAAGCCGCGGGTGGCGGTCCGCCACACGGTGGCCGCGCCGTTCGGCGTCGCCCGCCACACGTGCCCGAGGCCGCTCACGCCGAGCAGGGCGCCGCCGGGCAGCGGGGCGAGGAGCTGGTTCTCCACGTCGGCGAGCGGCTTGCCGACCCGGACCAGGCCGTCCGCGGTCACCTCGTACAGGTTGGTGGTGAGCCGGGTCAGCGCGTACACCTTGCCGTCGCCGCCGACGGTCAGCTGGTCGATGTAGCGGTCCTCGGCCGGGATGTCCCGGGAGACTCGGCCGGAGCCGTCGCGGCGGAACGAGATCAGCTGCCGGCCGCTGGCCACGTAGATGACCCCGTCGTTGACCACCAGGTCGAGGATGCCGACCGGCGAGGCGCTGAGGTGCGCGGTCAGGTCGGTCGGGGCGCCGCCGGCCTTCGGCCACACCAGCAGGGTGCCGGGCGCGGCCGAGCCGCCGTAGACGTACTCGTCGTCGACCGCCACGGCCGCCGCGTACTTCGAGGTCGAGATGCGTCCGTACGTCTCGACCGTCGCGTCGGCCAGCCGCACCCGCTTGACCGTGCAGTCGGGGTACGTGCCGAGGTAGAGGTGCTCGCCGTGCACCACCATGTCGTAGTACCAGGTGGTGCTGCCACCGGCTCGCGCCCAGGCCACCAGCTCCCTGGTCTGCGGGTCGAACCGGTGGACGTACGCGCTGCCGGCCGGGCCGATGTAGACGTACCGGCCGTCGGCGGCCAGCTTCTGCCCGCCGTTGCTCGGGATGGCCAGGTCGTCGATGCTGCGCATCTCGCCGGTGTTGACGTCGAACTCGCCCAGCCGCATCTTCCCCTCGGGGGTGTTGAACCGGGAGGTGATGAAGACGCTGTCGCCGATGACGGCGGCGCCGCGGACGGCGGCGGTCAACGACGCCGGCCCGAAACTGGTCGGGGTGAGCGGCTCGTCGTCCTGCGCGAAGGCCGGCGTGGCGAGCGATCCGTGGCCCACGGCCAGGGCAGCGCCGGTGAGGCAGCTACCGGCCAGGAGTGATCGACGGCTGAGGGGCATCGTTGTCTCCGTTCGTCCACGTCATTACGGGCCGGACCTTAATGATGGTCGAAGTGGACCGTCAAGGGTCGGTCCCGGCCCGCCGGTGCCTGCGACGACCCGATCGGGTGGCGACCGCCGGCACCGACAGTTGCCAGCGGGCTGGCTGCCGTATTACGGTCCAGCCCCAATGCGGAAACTCGGAGGGGTCATGCGGCACCCTGACACGGCGCGGCCGGCGACGACATGATCGTCACGGTCACCCTGAACCCGGCGCTCGACATCACCCACACCGTCGCGTCGCTGGTGCCGCACCGCAGCCACCGGGTCACCGACGTCGCCGCCCAAGCCGGCGGCAAGGGCGTCAACGTCGCCCGCGTCCTGCACACGCTGGGGCTGCCCGCCGTCGCCGTGGCGTTCCGCGGCGGCCTCACCGGCGCCGCCGTCGCCGCCGACCTCGACCGGCACGGCATCGCCCACCGGCTGGTCGACACCGCGGGGGAGAGCCGACGCACCTTCACCGTCGTCGACCTCGGCAGCGGCGACGCCACCGTCTTCAACGAGGCCGGTCCGGCGGTGTCCGGCGCGGAGTGGCAGGCGCTCCGCGCGCAGGTGCACCGACTGCTCGCCGACGCTTCCGTGCTCGTCCTCTCCGGCAGCCTGCCGCCGGGGCTGCCCGACACCGCGTACGCCCAGCTGACCGACGCCGCCAGGCGGGCCGGCGTGCCGGTGATCCTGGACGCGGCCGGAGCGGCGCTGCGCGCCGGCGTCACGGCGGGCCCGGACGTGGTCAAGCCGAACGCCACCGAACTGGCGGAGGCCACCGGCCTGCCCGACCCGCTCGCCGCCGCCGAGGCGCTCCGCACGGCGGGGGCGCGGGCGGTGGTGGCGTCGCTGGGACCGGCGGGCCTGCTCGCCGCCACCCCCGACGGCACCTTCCGCGCCGAACCGCCGGAGCCCCTGGCCGGCAACCCGACCGGGGCCGGCGACTCGGTCGTCGCCGCGATCGCGGCCGGCCTCCACACCGGAACCCCGTGGCCGCGGCGGCTGGCGGACGCGGTGGCGCTCTCCGCCGCCACGGTGCGGGCACCCCGCGCGGGCCAGTTCGACGCCGACACCTACCGCCGGCTCGCCCCCCGGCCGGCGGTGACCCGCACGCCGACGCCCCACACCACCTGAGCACCCGGAGTCCGCCATGCCCCTGTCCGCCACCGCCGACCTCGTCGCGCGGGCCGCCCGCGCCGGCCACGCGGCCGCCGCCTTCAACGTCATCACCCTCGAACACGCCGAGGCCGTGGTGAACGCGGCGGAGCGGGTCGGCGCCCCGGCCATCCTCCAGATCAGCGAGAACGCTGTGAAGTACCACGGCGGCCGGGTGCTGCCGATCGCCCGGGCGGCCGCGGAGGTGGCCCGGTCCGCCGCCGTCGCCGTCGCGCTGCACCTGGACCACGTGTGCGACGAAGGACTGTTGCGCCAGGCCGCCCACGCCGGAGTGAGTTCGGTGATGTACGACGCGGCCGGGCTGCCCTACGCGGCCAACGTCGAGGCGACCCGGCGGGCCGCCGACTGGGCCCACGACCGGGGGCTCTGGATCGAGGCCGAGCTGGGCTGGATCGGCGGCAAGGACGGCGAGGCGCCGCTGGACGCCCATGCGCCCGGCGCCCGTACCGACCCCGACCAGGCGGCGGCGTACGTGGCGGCGACCCGGGTGGACGCGCTGGCCGTGGCGGTCGGCAGCCGGCACGCCATGACCACCCGCACGGCCACCCTCGACCACGCGCTGATCGCCAAGCTCCGGGACGCGGTCGACGTGCCGCTGGTGCTGCACGGCTCGTCTGGCGTCTCCGACGCCGAACTCGTCCAGGCGGCGGCCGGCGGCATCGTGAAGATCAACATCGGTACCGCGCTGAACGTCGCGTTCACCGCGGCGGTCCGGGCCCGCCTCGCCGACGATCCCCGCGGCGCCGACCCGCGGGCGTACCTGTCGCTCGGCCGGACCGCGATGGCGCAGACCGTCGAACACTTCCTCCGGCTGCTCGCCGCCCCCACCACCGGCTGAACCGGCGACCGGGCCGCCGCACCCGACGGTTCAGCCGCGGGAGCGCGGCAGGCAGCACTTCTTGTACTTGCTGCCGGAGCCGCACCAGCAGGCGTCGTTGCGCTCCGGCGGCCAGCCGATCCGCGCCGTCGGGCGGGCCGCCAGCTCGCGCGCGTAACCGGCCCGGATCTCCGGGTCCGCCGGGTCGCCGTCGTGTCGGCCGGCGTGGCCGACCAGCCCGTCCACCGATCCGCTGAGCACGTGCAGCCCGGTGCGGCCGGCGCCGGCCAGCCGGACCAACTGCTTCTCCAGGCGGGCCCGGTGCGCGTCCCAGTCCGGCCCGTACGCCTCGGTCAGCGCCGCCTGTTCGGCGAGCAGCCGGTCGAACTCGGCCCGGGGCCAGAAGAGCAGGTCGGGCTCGGCCGCCTGCCGCTCCTGGGCCCGGCGGACCAGCCGGGCCTCCAGCCGGTCGGCGAGGTCGTCGTTGCGGTCGTGCGGCAGGTTGAGGTCGCGGCGTACCCGGTGCCGCTGTTGCAGCAGGAAGAACAGGACGCCGGGCGCCTCCGGCGGGCCCACCTCCAGCGCCGCCTCGGCGGCGGCAGCGGTCGAGGCGGCCGGTTCGGCGGCGCCGGCGCGCTCGCCGAGCAGAGTGTCGACCGCCGCGCTCAGCCACTCCTCGGCCACCGCGGTGCGGCCGCCGGCGTCCAACGCCGCGCTGACGTACGCGGGGGCGTCGGGCTGCTCGGTCAGCAGCGGACGCAGCGCGGTGAGCTCCGCCATCGCCTCGTCCTCGCGGCCGCCGGCGCGGAACAGGATCCGGGCCCGCAGCGCCCGGGCGATCCCGGCCCGCGGGTCGTCCCCGGACGGGTACGTGGCCACCGCCCGGTCCGCGTACCGGAGTGCGGCGTCCAGCCGCGCCCGGATCTCGGCGATCTCGGCGGCCAGGGTCAACGCGTCCCCGGCATCCGCCGGCTCCGCCAGCCGGCCCTGCTCCACGGCCTCGGCCAGCTCGGCGGCGACGCCGAGCGGATTGGCCGTCCCGAGCGCCGAGCGGCGCAGTTCGGCGAGGTCGGCGCTGGTGATCACGTCTGTCGTTTGCACGATCTCACGGTACGTCGGTGATCCCCCTGAGCACTCCCGGATCACCTGTTACGCCGATCTCACGCCACCGGGCCGCCGTCCGACGGGAGCAACCGGCTAGTCCAGCGTGCCGGCGATCCGCACCGCCTCGGCCTGGGTGACCTCGCCCTCCAGCCGGTAGGTCACGCCGGCCTCCTCCCAGACCAGCGTCGAGGCGGCGAGCCGGGCGGTCTCCACCCGGACCGTGCCGGTGCGGTCCACGTACGCCACGGCGTGCGGTCCGCCCACCCAGACCGCGAAGTCCCCGTCTAGCTGGATCAGCTCGGTGCCCGGCCCGCTGGCCTGCTTGTGGAAGACCGGGTCGAGCCGGCCGTCGAAGGCGTCGAGGCGCAGCGCGCCCCCGCGGTAGAGCAGGGTGGCGACCCGGTGCCCGCCGGTGCCGTCCGGGTCGGCGACCAGCACCTGCTCGGGCGGGCCGAGCGCGGTCGGCACGCGGATCGCGAAGCGCACCGCCCGCTGCGCCTCGGCCAGGGAGGCGGGCCGCTGCGACGGCATCGGCGACGGGGTGCCGGTGGGCAGGGCCGGCCCGGACGACGTGTCGACGGTGATCCCGGCGAAGCGCAGCAGCCCGACCACGGCGTCGGCGACGGCGGCCCGCCCGGGCGGCAGCAGGGCGACGAGAACCGCGACGAGCACCACCGCGAGGTGGTAACGCCAGCGGCGCCAGCGGCTGCGCCGGGGCGCGGGCGCGCCGAGCCGGGCGCGAACCCGGGCGGTGACGTCGGGCGGCTCGGGCGTCCGCAGCGAGGTGGACAGTGCCCGCAGCTCCCGTTCGAGGTCATCCACCGCGGACCTCCGCAGTGTCGAGCAGGGCGCGGAGCTTCACCAGTGCCCGGGAGGTGCGCGACTTGACAGTGCCCCGCGGCCAGCCCAGCATGGTCACGGTCTCCTCTTCGTTCAGATCCAGGAAGAACCGGCAGACGATCACCTCGCGGTCCTTCTCCGGCAGCCGACGCAGCGCGTCGACCAGCGCGGCGCGGCGTTCCGCGGCCAGCACGGCGCCGACCGCCGCATCCTCGGCGACCTCCGGCTCCCGGTTCGCCGCGGCCCGCAGCACCAGCCCGTCCCGCCGCCCCCGCGACCGGTGCAGGTTACGGGTCTCGTTCGCCACGATGGCCAGCAGCCAGGAGCGGAAGGACGACTCCCCGCGGTAGCGGGAGAGCTTGCGGTAGCCCTTCACGAACGCCTCCTGGATGACGTCCTCCGCGTCCGAGCCCGCGCCGAGCAGCACCGCCGTCCGGTGCGCGGACGCGGTGTGCCGGGCGACCAGGAACTCGTACGCCTCCAGGTCACCGGCTCGAGCGCGGGTGACGAACTCTTCGTCGTCCAGGGGAACCTCCGGGTGACTGACCTCATGACACCGCGTACGCCGTCCCGGTTCCACCCGCCGAGCGGAACCTCGGCGTACCACCGACCGGGCGGAACCCCGGCGGACGCGGCGGTGTCACCCAGACATGATGGCCACGACGACGCTCTCGCGGCGTACCCTGCTGACCGCGCTCGCCGGCACCGGCGCCGTCGCGCTGGTCGGCTGCGATCCCACCGGCGGCCCGGCCTCGGCACCCACCGCCGCGATTCCCGACCCGCTGCTCGTCGAACTCGCCGGCGGTCTCGGTGTGCTGCGCGGCGCCGAGCGGCGGACGCTCCCGCACGCCGTCGCCACCGCGGACGGGCGGACGGTCTACGCGGCCGCTCCCCAGGGCGCCGACACCGCCTTCTGGCGGGCGGACACCGTCACCGGCAGCACGTCGCCCCGGGTCGTCCTGCCGGGACGGTGGGTGCCGCAGGCCGTCGCCGCCCACGGTACGGCGGTGGCCCTCACCTCGGAGCTCGTGCGCGTCACCGCCGGGCGTCCGGCCGGGCGGGACGTCACGCCGGTGCTGATCGCCGACGCCGGCGGGGTCCGCCAGCGGCTCGACCTGCGTGGCAACGTCGTGCCCGAGGCGTTCACCGGCGACCTCACCGGCCTGTTCGTCCTCGAATGGCTGCCGGCGGCGGCGCCGGACCGCTACCGGGTCCGGGTTGTCGACCTCGCCACCGGCACGCCCGGCCCACTCTCCACCCGGGCCAAGGCGCCGGTCCCACCGGGCACCGAGGAGGAGATGCGCGGCGACGGACGCCAGGCCGTGCTCGCCCCGGACCGCCGGACGCTCTACACGCTCTACACCCACCAGCCCGGCCACCGGCACACCCGCGACCTGGTCAGCGGGCGGCCGGGCAACGCGCACGCGTTCGTCCACACGCTGAACCTGGTCGAGCGGTGGGCGTACTGCGTCGACCTGCCGCACCCGTTCGGGGAGGGGCCGGCGAGCGGTCACGGCATGGCGATCACGCCGGACGGACGGCGAATCTACGTGACCGACGTCGCCTCGGGCGGCGTCGCGGAGATCTCCACCGAGGAGCTGACGGTACGCCGGACGGCCACCCTGGCCACGGCCACCGGCGCGGCCCACGTCGCCGCGGACGACAACCGCCTGTTCATCGGCGCCGGCACGACCGTACGCACGGTGGACCTCGCCGGCCTCGGCGAGGCCGCGCGGTGGCCGGTCCGCGAGCCGGTCGCCGGCCTCGTGCTGAGCCCCGGCGGCAATCGCCTCCACGTGGGCCAGACCCGGGCCGTGAGCTGGTACGACCCCGCCACCGGCCGGGAACTCGGCCGCGTCGCCGTGCCCGGCCTGGTGGCGCTGCACAGCCTGGCCGGAGTCGGCTGACGATCCCGCTACCGGGCGTGCGCGAGGTAGACGACGTCCGGCTCGCCACGCGGCACGTCGACCCGATGGGTGTCCACCGGGCCGACGTGCTCGGCCAGCCGCCGCGCGTACCCGGGGGAGGGCGCGGCGCTCCAGACCGCCAGCACCCCGCCGGGGCGCAGCCGGGACCGGAGCAGGGCGGCACCGTCGACGCCGTAGAGGTCGGCGTTGCCGTCGAAGACCGTCCAGTCCGGACCGTTGTCGACGTCCAGGCAGATCGCGTCGAAGCGCTGGTCGGTCCCGCGCAGCCAGGACACGATGTCGGCGGTCACCACCCGTACCCGGGGGTCGTCCAGGGCGTGTTCGCTGAACCGGGACAGGTGGCTGCGGTGCCACGCGACCAGCGCCGGCTCGATCTCCACCACGGTGATCTCCGCGACCCGTTCCGAGCGGGCCGCCTCCGCCAGTGAGAAGCCCACCCCGAGCCCGCCGATGAGCAGCCGCGGGTTCCCGGGTACCGCCGCCAGCGCCGCCTGGATCAGCAGCCGCTCGGACCGCCCGGCGCGGGTGTCCATCAGGAACACCCCGTTGCTGATCACCTCGTAGTGCCCCGCGTCGGCCCGCAGGACCAGTTCGCCGCGTTCGGTGACCCGGCGTTCGACGATGACGGCCGCGCTCTCCACCCCGCCAACCTATGTCAGGGCGCCCCCGCCGGTCCGCCGCTTTTCCGCGTACCGGCCGCCGGTGCGGCCCGGTCAGCCCAGCTTGGGTACGGCCCGGTCGATGATCGCGGCGAAGTCGACCCCGCTGGGCAGGGTGCCGAACGCCTGCCCGTGGTCGCCACCGAGCCGGGAGGCGCAGAAGGCGTCGGCGACGGCGGGGTGGCCGTACCGGACCAGCAGCGAGCCCTGGAGCACCAGCGCGAGCCGCTCGACGACGCGGCGGGCCCGTAGTTCCAGGTCACCGGCGTCGGACAGGTCGGCCCGCAGCCGGCGTACCGCCGCGTCGAGCCGGGCGTCGGCGCCGGCGGCGGCCCCCACCTCGGCCTGGAACGCGGCCATGACCTGGGGTTCTCGGCCGAGAGCGCGCAGCACGTCCAGCGCGGCGACGTTGCCCGAACCCTCCCAGATCGAGTTCAGCGGGGACTCGCGGAACAGCCGCGGCATGCCGGATTCCTCGACGTAGCCGTTGCCGCCCAGGCATTCGAGAGCCTCCGCGGCGTGCGCCGGCCAGCGCTTGCACACCCAGTACTTGCCGACGGCGAGGGCGAGCCGCTTGAACGCGGTCTCGGCGTCGTCGCCGCGCGCGGACCGGTCGGTCGCGCCGGCGAGCCGCATCATCAGCACGGTGGCGGCCTCGGACTCGACCGCGAGGTCGGCCAGCACGTTGCGCATCAGCGGCTGGTCGACCAGGTACCGGCTGAACGCCTGCCGGTGGGTGGCGTGGTGGGCGGCGGTGAGCACGCCCTGGCGCATCCCGGCCGCCGCGCCGATGACGCAGTCCAGCCGGGTCAGGTTGACCATGTCGATGATGGTCCGCACGCCCCGCCCCTCGTCGCCGACCCGCCAGGCGACGGCGTGCTCGTACTCGACCTCGGCCGAGGCGTTGGACCGGTTGCCGAGCTTGTCCTTCAGCCGCATCAGCCGCATCGGGTTGCGGCTGCCGTCCGGCAGCACCCGCGGGACCAGGAAGCAGGTGAGCCCGCCGGGCGCCTGGGCGAGGGTGAGGAAGACGTCGCACATCGGCGCAGAGGTGAACCACTTGTGCCCGAGCAGCCGGTAGCTGCCGTCCGGCTCGGGGCGGGCGGTGGTGGTGTTGGCGCGGACGTCCGAGCCGCCCTGCTTCTCCGTCATCGACATGCCGGCCAGCAGACCCCGCTTGCCCAGCGGCGCGCGCAGCCCGAAGTCGTACGTGGTGGCGGTGAGCAGCGGCTCGTACCGCGCGGCCAGCCCGGGTTCGTGGCGCAGCGCCGGTACCGCCGCGTAGGTCATCGAGATGGGGCAGCCGTGCCCGGCGTCGGGCCGCCAGGTGTAGAACTTGGCGGCCCGGGCCACGTGGGCGCCCGGCCGGTCGTCCGCCCACGGCGCGGCGTGCAGCCCGTGCGTGACAGCGGTACGCATCAGCTCGTGCCAGGCCGGGTGGAACTCCACCTCGTCGATCCGGTGGCCGTAGCGGTCGTGGGTGCGCAGCACCGGCGGGTGGTCGTTCGCCAACCGCCCGTGCTCGATCGCCGCCTCGGTGCCGCCGAGGCGGCCGAGCTCGTGCAGCTCGGCGGCGGCCCAACCGGCGCCCTCCCGCTCGAGCCCGTCGAGCAGGGCCGGATCGTCCGCCGCGTCGTAGCCGACCAGCGGGGGAACCTGGTTGATGACCTCGTGCGTCGTCACGGCGATACTCCCAGCGCGCGGTGGATGAACGTGATCAGGCCGGCGATGGTGCCCGGGCCGGCGACCCCGGCGGCCAGCGGGCCGACCATGGCCTCGGCCAGCGCGCCGACCAGCGCGGTGGCGGTCAGCTCCGGGTCCTGCGGGGGCAGTTCGCCGTCGGCGACGCCGGCCGCGACGTAACCCGCGATCAGGTCGGCGTACGCCCGGCGGAAGACCAGCCGCTCGGCGTCGACGGCCGGATCGACGGGCTCGGCGAGCAGCGCGTACGCCAACCGCGGGGACTTCAGCGCGCGGCCGGCGAACGTCTCGACGACGGCCGACACCTGCGCGGCGGCGGTGCGCTCCAGCGCCGCGGCGCGTGCGACGGCGTCCACCTCGCGCTGCGAGGCCGTGCGGAACACCTCAGCGAACAGGTCGGCCTTGGTGGGGAAGTGGCGGTAGACCGTGCCGGTGGCCACGCCCGCCCGCTCGGCGACGGCGGCGACCGAGCAGCCGGCGTATCCCGCCCCGGCCATGATCTCCAACGCGGCGGCGATGATCCGCTGCCGCGAGGCGCTCAGGCGGGCCTGCACCCGCTCGGTGCTCCGATAGACCACGCAAGGATTGAATCACCATTCACTCCTTGCCGGCAAGAGCCACGTCCACCGGGTCCCGGCCTCCGGTCGGCAGCTCGCTCAGTGCGGCCGGATCAGGCACATCCCGCCGGCGCCGGGCCGGTCCATGGTGGCCAGTGCGGCGGGCACCTCGGCCAGGCCGATGGTGCGGGTGACCAGCTCGGCCGGGCGCAGCACCCCGGAGGTCACCAGCCGCAGCAGCTCGGGGTAGGCGTGCGCGGGCATGCCGTGGCTGCCCAGCAGCTCCAACTCGTACGCGATGACCAGCTCCATCGGCAGCGCCGGCCGGCCCTGGGCGACGGGAAGCAGCCCGACCTGCACGTGCCGGCCGCGCCGGCGCAGGCTCTCGATGGAGGCGGTGCAGGTGGCGTGGCTGCCCAGCGCGTCCAGCGACAGGTGGGCGCCGCCGCCGGTCGCCTCCCGGACGGCGGCGGCCACCGCACCGGGACCGGACAGCGCACTGCCGTCCAGGCAGACCGCCGCCCCGCAGCCGGCGGCCAGGTCGAGCGCGCCCGGGGCGACGTCGACGGCCACCACCCGCGCACCGCACGCCGCCGCGATCATCACCGCGGAGAGCCCCACCCCGCCGCAGCCGTGCACCGCTACCCACTCGCCCGCGGCGACCCGCCCCTGGCCGACCACGGCCCGGAACGCGGTGGCGAACCGGCAGCCGAGCGCCGCCGCGGCCGGGTAGTCCAGGTCGTCCGGGAGCCGGACCAGGTTGACCTCGGCGTCGTGCACCGCCACGTACTCCGCGAACGAGCCCCAGTGGGTGAAGCCCGGCTGCGTCTGCCGTTCGCAGACCTGCTGGTCGCCCGCCAGGCAGGCCGGGCACCGGCCGCAGGCGCAGACGAACGGCGCGGTCACCCGGTCGCCGACCCGCCAGCCGCGTACGCCCGCACCGACCGCCGCGACGACCCCGGCGAACTCGTGGCCGGGGACGTGCGGCGGCCGGATGTCGGGGTCGTGGCCCTGCCAGCCGTGCCAGTCGCTGCGGCACAACCCGGTGGCCTCCACCCGGATCACCGCGCCCCCGGGCGGCGCCACCGGGTCGGCGACGTCGCGGACCTCGGGCCGGGCACCGAACTCGTCGAAGATCACCGCACGCATGGGCGGCATCCTCACATGCCGGGGCCCCGCAACCCCCGGGGCCCCCGGCCCGTCCCGACCCGGCCCCCTACCGTTCGCGGGCTCCCCGGCGCCACCACGGAATCGTCAGGACCAGGACGGCGAAGGCCAGGGCCGCGCCGAGGCCGAGCCCCGCCGGCCACGACAGCGACGACGACTCCCCGCTGCGCCGCTCGCCCTTGACCGGGACCACGGCCTGGTCGTACGTCTTCTCCTCCGGCCCGACCAACTCCCCGACGGACGCGCCGTCGGGGAGACCGAACCCCCAGTTGAGCAGGGCGGACGCCTCGCCCAGACTGCCCAGCGGGGCGGTCTCCGCGCCGAGCAGGGTCACCGCGAGCCGCCGGCCGTCGCGCTCGGCCACGCCGACGTACGTCTGCCGGGCCAGGTCGGTGAAGCCCGTCTTGCCACCGACCGTCCCGGGGTACTTCCCGAGCAGCGTGTTGTCGTGCATGATCGCGAAGCCGGGGTTTGTCGGCTGTGCCGGTATCTGCGCCACCGTGGTGGCGATGTACCGGCAGAAGTCCTTCCGGGCGAAGGTGGCCCGTGCGATCAGCGCCAGGTCGTACGCGCTGGTGTACTGCCCGGGCCCGTCCAGCCCGGAGGGTGTCGCGGCATGCGTCTGGAACGCGCGCAGCCGGCGCGCCTCGTCGTTCATCGCCTGCACGCCGCCCGCCCGGCCGGCCGCTCCGCCGCCCACCCGTGCCAGCGCGTTGGCCGCGTCGTTGCCCGACTTGAGCAGCAGCCCCAGCCACAGGCTCTCCACCGAGTACCGGCCGCCCGGGATCACCCCCATCAGGGAACTCTCCGGGTCGAGATCGCGCAGGTCGGCCCGGGTCACCTCGACCATCAGGGTCGGATCGAGGCGGGGCATCAGGGCCGCCGCCAGCAGCAGCTTCTGCACACTGGCCGGGGTGCGGTGCTCGTGCGGGGCGCAGCCACCCAGCACCGCGCCGGTGTCGAGGTCGGCGACCAGCCAGGAGGTGGCGGTCACCGCCGGCGCCTTCGGCGCACCCGCCGGAGCGGCCAGCCCCGCGGTGGCCAGCGCCTGCCCGCCGACCGCCCGGTGTGCGGGATCGACCGGCGGTGGCGACGGCACGGCGGGCGGCGGCACCGACGGCTTCACCGCCGGACACGGCACGTACGGCGCGGCGGCGGCCCGCGCCGGTGGTGCGACCGCGACCGTGGGCAGGACGAGGAAGGCGCCGAGCGCCGCTGCGGTGACCGAAGAGGTGCTCACGACAACGAACGTAATCGTCGGCACCGCGACCGAACTCCGTTTTCCGAAAGCCCGGCGGTGGCCCGGAAGTTGTGCCGTTCACGTAGGTCGTCCGGCATTTTCCCGGTGCCGGGCAGCGCCGTTGACGTGGCTTTTTCGGGGCCCGAATACGGTGCTTGTCATTACGTGCCGCCATTGCCGCCCTGGGCGGAACGGGACGCGGTGGCTCCATTCCGGGTCGAATTCAACCGGGTGGCGCTCGATTACACCAACGTCACCGGCTCGTACCTGTCGCTCGATGTTCCGCCTCCCGGTCCGTTCGGCTGCTTTCGCGGCGACCTCGCCGGAACCTGCCGGAAGCGGGCGGTGCGGCCCTGATCGGGCCGCACCTGCCGGTACGTGCCGGAGACGGCCGGGGACGAGCGGCTCCGGCGGACCTGGGCCGCCCCCGGCCCAGGTCAGGAGACCACGGTCGGGCCGCCACCGCTGCCGCGGTCGTCGAGCAGCAGCGGGGCGCGGCCGCGCACCGCGTACCGGATGTGGGTCACCTGCGGCGTGTGGATGACCCGGGTCGGCGTCAACTCGACCGCCTCCTTCTCGGCCAGGTCCAGATCCGCGTCGAACAGCCGCAGGCCGGTGCCGAGCACCACCGGAACGACGTGCAGTTCCAGTTCGTCGAGCAGGCCCGCCTTGAGCACCTGCCGCACCAGGCTGCCGCCGCCGGCCACGGCGACGTCCCGGCCGCCAGCGGCGGCGCGCGCCTGCTCGACCGCGCTGGCCACGCCGTCGGTGACGTAGGTGAAGCTGGTGCCGCCCTTGCGCTCCAGCCGCGGCCGAGGGCGGTGCGTGACGACGAAGACCGGCGCGCGGAACGGCGGTTCCTCACCCCAGGGCACCTCACCGCCGTCGGCCATCCGCCGGCCCATCACGTACGCGCCGGCCGCCTCGAACGACTCGGCGATCACGTCGGAGTTCGTGTCCCGCTCGCCGCCGGCGAAGCCCTGCCGTTCCCGCCAGGCCATCGCCTCGGTCGCCCAGCGGGTGACCCGGAAGAAGCCGGCGCTCTCGGCCGACGTCATCCAGTCGCCGTCGCCGGTGTGCCGCGGGCCGGCGTAGAACCCATCCAGCGACACCGACAGTTGGGCGGTCACCTTGGTCATCTCGGCACGGTCCTCTCGATCCTCGGCACCCGCTCCGGGCGCCTGCTCGGTGAGAGGTCGGAGCCGATCGCGGCACCCCTACCGCGGATTGACGTGACGGCGGTCACAGTTGCCGGCCGTGCTCCGTCCGGACCCGATCCCGTCGGGGCCGGTGGTCAGCCTGGTCGGTCCGCTGGCCGGTCAGTGCGGGGGACCGCGCCGGTGGTCTCCAGGATCAGCGCGGCGACCAGGTCCGGGTCGTCGCTCATCGGCACGTGCCCGCAACCGGGCAGGGTCACCACCCGGGCCGCCGGCAGCCCCGCCCGGGCGCGCTCGGCCTGGTGGACGCCGAAGATGCGGTCGCGGTCGCCCCAGCCGACGGTCACCGGCACCGCCGCGCCGGACAGCCGGGCACAGTCGAAGCGGTAGCCGCGGGCGGCCCGAGCCACGGTGCTGAAGCCGACCGCCCGGCGCAGCGCGAGCGCGTCGCCCAGCGCGCGCTCGAAGTCCAGCGACCGGGGCCGCGCCACCAGCGGCGCGAAGCACATCGCCCGCAGGTACGCCGAGCGCAGCGCGACCCGCATGACCGGGGTCGGCAGGTACGCGTTGGCCCGCAGCAGCCTGAGGATGGCCAGCGCCCGGCGCCGCTCGGCCGGGGTGAAGAAGCCGGCGGGGGAGAGGGCGGTGGCCGAGGCGACCGCCCCGGCGGCGGCCAGTTCCAGGCCGATCGCCCCGCCGAGGCTGTAGCCGGCCACGTGCGGACGCTCCAGTCCCCACCCGGTGAGCACCGGCAGGATCGCCGCGACGGTGGCGGCCATGTCGGCGGGCATGCCCGCTTCGGGCACCGGGGAGTCGCCGAAGCCGGGCAGGTCGAGCGCGATCACCTCGTGATGGGCGGCGAGCCGGTCGAAGACCGGGTCCCACGCCTGGTGGCGGTGCCCGATGCCGTGGATCAGCACGAGCGGCTCCCCACGGCCGGCCCGGCGGAAGTGGACCCTCACGGCCGCTCCTCCACCGAGGTCCGGCCGAAGGAGCGGCCGAGCCCGCGTACCTCGTCCTCCATCCGGTCGACCAGGGTGCGGCCGCCCAGCCGGGTGACCAGCGCGTCGGTGGGACCGCTCAGCACCAGCGGTCGCAGCGCCTGCACCACGGCGAGCGAGCGCGGCACGTAGACCTTGCGGCTGCGGCGCTCGATGCCGCGCAGCAGCGCGGCGGCGCACCGGTCGACGGGCACCACCGTGGACAGCGGCCGCGGCAGCCGGCGCAGCGTGGCGCGGAACGAGGCCAGGTCGTCGCGGATGTCGCGGACCAGGTCGGTGTCGATCCAGATCGGGTGGGCGGTGCCCACGGTGACGCCGTGCCGGCGGGTCTCCAGCCGCAGCACGTTGGCGAACTGTTCGACGCCCGCCTTTGAGGCGCAGTAGGCGGCCATCCCGGGCATCGCCGTGAACGCGGCGGCGGAGGAAACGATCAGGATGTGGCCACGGGCGGCGGTGACGTGCGGCAGTGCGGCGCTGACCGTGCGGATCGCGCCGCACAGGTTCACCTCGACCGTACGGACCAGCGCGTCGACCGGCCCCAGCGCGACCGTGCCGAGGTTGGCGATGCCGGCGTTGGCGACCACCACGTCGATCCCGCCGAACCGGTCCACCGTGGAGGCCACCGCGGCATCCACGGCCGCCTGGTCGGTGACGTCGCACTCGTACCAGTGCGCGTCGAGGTCGGCGGCGAGCCGCTCCAGCAGGTCGGGTTCCAGCCCGACGAGGGCGACCCGGGCACCCCGGGCGGCGGCCCGGCGGGCCAGTTGCGCGCCGATGCCACGCGCCGCCCCGGTCACGAGGATCGTCCGGCCCGCGAGGTCATCCCGCATCGGCGTGCTCCCCGTCCGCCGCGGCGGGCCAGGGCGGACCGCCCACTCCCGTGATCCGTACGCCGCCCCACGGGTCGACCTCGGCCAGCCGGGCCGGGCAGGTCCGGCCGGCGACGCGCAGCTCGACGTCGCGCCGGCCGGAGCGGAGCAGCCGGGCCACGTCCGGCTCCGGCTCGACCCGCCCGCCCCAGTGGTAGCGGCCGTCAACCGGCTCCCACCGCCCGCTCAGGTGCACCCGGACCGGGGTGCCGGCGAGACTGGCCGGGCCGTGGTAACTCATGCCGCCCCCTCGCCGGGCCCGGTGGCGGCCTGCGGCTCCGCCGCGCTGAGCTGACGATTCGCTCGCTGACGCCGGCTCACGGCACGATCCGCTCGTGCGCGCGGGTGAGCTCGCGCGGCAGGTCGGCGCTGCGCCGTACTCCCTCGATGCCGCTCCACAGCAGCGTGGTCAGGTAGTCGGTGAGGGCCGCCCGGCGGATCGGCTGCCCGTTCGTGGTCCACCAGTCGCCGACCGCCTGCACGAAGCCCACCAGGCCGTACGCCCACGGCTCCGCCGGGCCGGCGTCGAGGCCCAGCGCGCGCAGTCGGTCGCCGATCACCCGGGCCAGGCCGGCGGCCACCTGCCGGCTGGTGCCGGCCACCACCTGGTGGATGCCGGGATGGCTGGACTGGTGCATCAGGAAGCGGTAGAGCTTCGGCTCCGACTCGATCACCCCGAGGTACGCGTCGATGGTCGCCTGGACCAGGTCGCGTTCCTCGCGGACCTGCTCGACCGCCGGCGCCACGGTGTCGACCACCCGGGCGGCCACCACCTCGCTGACGGCCAGCCAGAGCTGTGACTTGTCGGCGAAGTAGCGGTAGAGGACCGGCTTGCTCACCCCCGCCGTGGCGGCCACCTGGTCCATGTCGACCTCCGGCCCGTGCCGCAGCAACGCCTGCACGGCCGCCCCGATCAGCTCCTGCCGCCGCTGTTCCCGATGGTCCGCCCAGCGGTCCCGGCGACCGTTGGCCCGCGCCGCGGGCGGCCCGCCGGACGACCCGGATCCATTGACATCCGTCACAGGCAATTGCATGCTACTACTCGTAACAGTTACCGGACGTCACGTCAATATGGAGGCGTCATGGAAACCACGTCCGACCGGCCCGAGCGCGCGGCGCTCGCCACCCGGCTGCTCACCTCCTCGCTGCGGACCAGCTACGACCCGGTCGTCGAGATCGACTGGGACGCCCCGGCGGTGCCCGGGGCGTACTGGCTGCCGCCGCGGCGCAGCAGCCTCTACGGCACCCCGCTGTGGCAGCGGCTCACCGAGGAGCAGCGCGTCGAGCTCACCAAGCACGAGGTGGCCAGCGCGGCCAGCGCCGGACTGTGGTTCGAGACGATCCTCATGCAGATGCTGATCCGGCACTACTACGACGCCGACCCGACCAGCCGGCACGCCCAGTACGCGCTCACCGAGGTCGCCGACGAGTGCCGGCACTCCATCATGTTCGGCCGGCTCATCGAGGCGATGGGCTGCCCGGTCTACCGGGCCGACCCGGTGGACCACCTGCTCGGCCGCTTCCTCAAGGCCACCGCCACCGGCCCGCGGATGTACGCCGCGATCCTCATCGCGGAGGAGATCCTCGACGCGTTCCAGCGCGAGATCATGGCGGACGAGTCGCTCCAGCCGCTGATCCGGATGGTGTCCCGGATCCACGTCGTCGAGGAGGCGCGGCACGTCCGGTTCGCCCGCGCGGAACTGGCCCGCCAGGTCGAGGCGGCCGGGCCGCTGGGCCTGTCGTACGCCCGGCTGCTGATCGGCCGGGCCGCGTACTCGATCGCCAACCGGCTGGTCCATCCGCAGGCGTACGCGGCGGTGGGCATCCCGCCGGCGGTCGGCCGCGCCGCCGCCCGCGCGAACCCGCACTGGCGGGCCACCCTGCGCTGGTCCGCCGCCAAGGTGTACGAGCACCTGGCCGGCCTCGGCCTGGTGGCCGGACCGGGCCGTCTGCTGTGGACCCGTGCCGGGCTGATCTGACTGCGCGGCTGGCCGGCGGCGGCGACGACGGCTGCCCGAGTCAGGCAGGCGTCAGGCGCCGCTGATCCTCGGTTGCTGATGGTCGGTCAGCCGCAGGCCGACCCCGCGCACGGTGTCGATGGTGACCCCGGTGCCCAGCTCGGTGAGCTTGCGCCGCAGCCGCTTCACCACGGACTGCACGTCCGCCTTGCGCCGCAACCCCTCGTCCCGCCAGACCGCCCGGTGCAGCTCGGCGTAGCTCCACACTCGCACCGGCTCGGTGGTGAGGCAGCCCAGCAGGTCGTGTTCGAGCCGGGTCAGGGAGACCTCCCGGTCCCGGCAGCGGGCGGTGGACCGGGCCGAGTCGATGCGCAGCGCGTTGTCGGCCGCCGGAACGCCGACCGGCGCGGGTGCGGGCGACCCGCGGCCGAGCTGCTGCGGGACCGAGATCAGCCGGCGCAACTCGTCGAGGTCGGCGACGAGCAGCAGGGGCGCGATGCCGTCGAGACGCTCGGCGAGCCGGATCCGTTCGGCCGCTGACGGGGTCACCGCGATCAGTAGCGGGAACAGTTCCTCGGCCGGTCCGGACCCACCACCCGGCACCGTGCTCTCGTCGTCCTCGGCCACCGCACCCGCCCGGAAACGCTGGGCAGCGCCTGCCCAGTTCCATCGTCGTCTGACAATAAAGGGCAACCTTGCCGCGAGTCAGCAAACGGTTAGTGACAAGTTGCTTACGGCAAGTTCTTGATCGTCCTTTCCGCTAGATCATAGTGTCCACTCGGGCAGCCGGCGTGACCCGCGCGATGCCTGGGGGGCCTGGAGGGGGTCAGCCGTTCCGCCTACATCCACAAGGGACGTCATCCCCCGAACCCCTTCACCATGGCTCACTCGAACCTGGGTCGTTCTGAAGGAGGCAGCACCGATGTTCAGACGTCCACACAGGAGGCGCACAGCCAGATCGCTGGTGAGCGCCACAGCGGCGATGGTCCTCGTCGCGGCAGGCCTGGCCACCGGGACCGGCGCACAGGCCGCGCAGGCCGGCACGGCGGCAGGTGCGGTCGCCGCGTCGGACAAGATCCGGCCTGACCTCGCGAAGCAGCTCGAAGGCAAGACCGAGGGCGACTTCTGGATCCGCTTCAAGGATCGGGCCGACCTCAGCCGGGCCAGGGGCATCAAGGACTGGGCCGAGCGGGGCACCGCGGTGGCGGAGGCGCTGAAGAAGACCGCCGCCGAGAGCCAGGGCAAGATCCGGGCCGAGCTGGACACCGCCGGCGCGAAGTACCAGACCTTCTGGGCGACCAACGCCATCCGGGTCAGCGGCGGCTCGCTGGCGATGGCGCAGAACCTCGCCGCGCACGCCGAGGTCGAGGGCCTGTACGCGCCGGTCGCCTACGAGGTTCCGGAGACCACCAAGGGCACCGACGAGAAGACCGTGAACGCCCTCGAGTGGGGCATCGCGAACATCAACGCCGACGACGTCTGGTCCCAGTACGGCGTCAAGGGCGAGGGCATCACCATCGCCAACATCGACACCGGCGTGCAGTTCGACCACCCCGCGCTGGTGAACTCCTACCGCGGCAACAACGGCGACGGCACGTTCGACCACAACTACAACTGGTTCAACGCCGCCGGCACCTGCGCCACGCCGTGCGACGGTGACGGCCACGGCACGCACACGATGGGCACGATGGTCGGCTCCGACGGAGCGAACCAGATCGGCGTCGCCCCCGAGGTCAGGTGGATCGCCGCGAACGGCTGCTGCCCCAGCGACGCCGCGCTGGTCACCTCCGGCCAGTGGATGCTCGAGCCGACCGACGTCAACGGCCAGAACCCGGACGCCAGCAAGCGGCCGAACATCATCAACAACTCGTGGGGGACCCGGCTGCCCTCGAACGACCCGTTCATGGAGGACGTGACGCTGGCCTGGAAGGAGTCGGGCATCTTCGGTGTCTTCTCCAACGGCAACAGCGGGCCGGGGTGCCAGACCAGCGGCTCGCCGGGCAGCCTGGCCAGCAACTACTCCTCCGGCGCGTACGACGTCAACAACAACATCGCCAGCTTCTCGGCCCGGGGTGCGGGGCAGAACGGCGAGACCAAGCCGAACATCTCGGCCCCCGGGGTGAACGTCCGGTCGAGCATTCCGGGCAACGGGTACGGCGCCATCAGCGGCACCTCGATGGCGGCGCCGCACCTCGCCGGCACGATCGCGCTGCTGTGGTCGGCGGCACCCGCGCTGGTGGGTGAGGTCGACGCGACCCGCGCGCTGCTGGACAACACCGCGATCGACAGCGCCGACGCCCAGTGCGGTGGCACCACCGACGACAACAACGTCTTCGGTGAGGGCCGGCTGGACGCGCTGGCGCTGCTCAACGCCGCCCCGATCGGCGACACCGGCACGCTGACCGGCACCGTCACCGACGCGGCCACGGGCGCCCCGATCGCGGACGCCACGGTGACCGTGACCGGTCCGGCCGAGCGCCAGCTGACCACCGGGGCGGACGGGACGTACTCGTCCCTGCTGCCGGTGGGTGACTACCAGGTCGCCGTGGCGGCGTTCGGCTACCAGAGCCGGACGGTGCCGGCGACGGTGACCCAGAACGCCACCACGACGGTCAACGTCGCGCTGTCGGCGGTGCCGAGCGTCACCGTCAGCGGGTCGGTCACCGACGGCTCCGGTCACGGCTGGCCGCTCTACGCAAAGGTGACCGTGCAGGGCCCGTCGGGCGTGTCCGACTACACCACGCCCACCAACGGCCGCTACAGCTTCACGCTGCCAGCCGGGGCGACCTACACCCTGAAGGTCGAGTCGCAGTACCCGGGCTACCAGACGGTGACCAAGGAGGTCGTCGTCGGCTCGGGCAACGTCACCGCCGACATCGCCGTGCCGGTGCAGACCAACGCCTGCACCACGGCGCCCGGCTACACGTTCGGCTCCGACGGCGTCTACGAGACGTTCGACGGCACCGGCGTGCCGGCCGGCTGGTCGGTGGTCGACCACGCGGGTACCGGCCAGGTCTGGAAGTTCACCGACGACGGCAACCGGGGCAACCTGACCGGCGGCACCGGCAACTTCGCCATCATCGACAGCGACGAGTACGGCTCCGGCGGGCGGCAGGACAGCTCGCTGGTCACCCCGGTCGTCGACCTGACCGACGTGGCGGCTCCGGTGATCCGGTTCAACCAGGACTTCAACCATCTGGGTCCGGACCGCGCCGACGTCGACCTGAGCCTCGACGGCGGCGCCACCTGGACGAACGTGCTCCGGCAGGCGGCCGACGTCCGGGGGCCGCGGGTGACCGAGATCCCGATCCCGCAGGCCGCCGGGCAGGCGCAGGTCCAGGTCCGCTTCCACTACTACGACGCCTCGTTCGAGTGGTGGTGGGAGGTCGACAACGTCCTCATCGGCAGCGAGGTCGTCTGCCGGCCGACCAACGGCGGGCTGGTGCTCGGGCACGTCCGTGACCGCAACGACGACGGCTACGTCAACGGGGCCACGGTCACCAGCAACGACCGGCCGGCGGAGAAGGCCACCACCGTGGCCACCCCGGACGACACCGAGCTGGCGGACGGCTTCTACTGGCTGTTCTCCTCGCTGACCGGCACGCACAAGTTCACCGCCGCGGCCGGCAACTACGTCAGCCAGAGCAAGAACGTCGACGTGCAGGCCGACTGGGCGACCGCGACCAACTTCCGGCTCGCGGCCGGCCGGCTCGCGGTCAAGCCGGCCCAGGTGAGCGCCACGCTCCAGATGCCCAGCGGCAAGGTCAACAAGACGTTCACGGTGACCAACACCGGCGGGGCGCCGGTCGAGGTCGAGTTCAGTGAGCGCGACGGCGGTTTCGAGCTCCTCCGGGCCGACGGGTCCCGGTTGACCGAACAGCAGGTGATCGGGTCCAACGGCGCACCCGAGCAGCGGCTGAACGTCCCGACGTCGTTCGCCGCGCGGGCCTCGGGCATGTCGAGCAACGCGACCTCCGCCGCTGTCGGCCCGCAGGCCGAGCCTTGGACGGACATCGCCGACTACCCGGCGAACGTGATGGACAACCGGATGGTGAACCTCGACGGCAAGGTGTACTCGATCGCCGGCGGCAACGGTTCGGCGTCCACGACGAAGAACTTCGTCTACGACCCGATCGCGCAGAGCTGGGCGCCGATCGCCGATCTGCCCGAGGCACGCAACGCCATGACGGTGGGCGTGGTCGGCGGGAAGATCATCGCGACCGGCGGCTGGGCGGCGGCCGGCCCCTCCGGCACCACCTGGTCGTACGACCCGGGCGCGAACACCTGGACGAAGGTGGCCGACAACCCGGCGGCCCGCTCCGCCGCCGGCCAGGCGGTCGTCGACGGCAAGCTCTACGCCATCGGCGGCTGCACCACCTCGGCCTGCACGCCGATGTCGAACAGCGTGGTCCGGTACGACCCGGCCGGCGACAGCTGGGAGACGCTGCCGAACTACCCGAAGTCGGTGGCCTTCGCCTCCTGCGGCGGGATCGACGGCGTCGTCTACTGCACCGGCGGCAACGACGGCTCCGCCTCGCAGAAGGCCAGCTACGCCTTCGACCCGGGGGCCAACGCCTGGACCGCGATCCCCGACGCGCCGGCCGACAACTGGGCCAGCTCGTTCGCGGTGGCGAACGGCAGGCTCCTGGTGGTCGGCGGTTCGCAGGGCGGCGCCATCACCAACGCCGGCTTCGCGTACGACCCGGCCACCAACTCGTGGTCGAACCTGCCGAACGCCAACACGGCGCGCTACCGCGGTGGCGCGGCGTGCGGCTTCTACAAGATCGGCGGCTCGTCCGGCAGCTTCACCGCGACGCCGGACAGCGAGGTGCTGCCCGGGTTCGAGGAGTGCGCCGAGGCGGCCGCCGACGTCAGCTGGATGACGATCGACAAGACGTCGGCCACGCTGGCGCCGGGCGAGCAGGTCACGGTCACCGTCGGGATGGCGGCGAACGTCGACCAGCCGGGTGCCTACACCGCCTCGGTCGCGATCAAGGAGAACACCCCGTACACGGTCTCGCCGGTGGCGGTGACGATGAACGTGAATCCGCCGAAGACCTGGGGCAAGCTGATGGGCACGGTCACCGGGACGAGCTGCCAGGGTGTCAGCTCGCCGATCGCCGGTGCGGTCGTCCAGATCGACTCGTGGGCGATGTCCTGGACCTTCGCCACCGACGCCGAGGGCAAGTACGCCTACTGGATGGACCGCCGGAACAACCCGTTGACGATGATCGTCGCCAAGGACGACTGGAAGCCCCAGACCCGTCGGACGAGGATCAACACCAGCACGCCCACGGTGGAGGACTTCGCACTGTTACCCATCCGCTGCTGACCTGACCGTCAGCTGACCGATCCGGCCCGCCTGGTCGTCCACCAGGCGGGCCGGTTCACGTCCGGCGGGTGAGCCGCGGGGTGGAGTGGGCCGGTGGTCAGACCGGAGCGAGGCGGAAGCCGACTCCGCGTACCGCGTGGATGGTCGCCGCGGCGTTGAGCCGGTCGAGCTTGCGCCGTACCCGCCGCACCACCGAGTGCATGTCGGACCCGCGGCCGAGGTGCTCGTTGCCCCAGACCTCGCGGTGCAGCAGCTCGTAGGTCCAGACCCGCCCGGGCGTGCCGACCAGGCAGCGCAGCAGGTCGTGCTCCAGCCGGGTCAGTTCGATCTCGCGGTCCAGCCAGCGCAGCACCCGGCGATCCGAGTCGACGGTCAGGCCGGTAGGCGGTGCCGCGGCGCCCGGTGGGGTCTCGGTGACCACCGGCTGGTCCGGCGGAGCCGCCGGCAGCTCGCGCGGCGGCTCGACCACGTCGAGGAACCGCCGTGCCTGATCCACACTCGAGACGATCAGGAACGCCTCGCTGCCGCCGAGCAGTTGCGCCAGCCGTCTGCGCTCCGCCGGCGAGGAAGCGATGCCGATCGCCAGGGACGCGACCCGGATCCCCCTCATCCCCCACCTTCCCCGTTCCCCCACGATTTCCGGGCGGTCGTTCCGCGACGGCCGTCAATCAATCGAGACCCTAGTTCTGCTTTATATCGGTACGGTCAAAGATAGTTGCGCGTAGGCATCTGTAAATGGCTGCGACATTGTTCCGCGCCTCGGGCGTAAACGTTTTCAGCATGGCTTGACCGAATTCACCGGGATGTCCGCCAGGGGGTCGGGGTAGGTGTGGTGGGGGCTGGGTTGGCGGCTCGCCGGGCAGGTGACCGTGCGGTGGCGAGGCGCTCGGCTGGTCGCCGGGCCGCTGCCGCGCACCTGGCAGAGGCTTCACCGGCCAGTGACGGATCCCCGCCGGCGGTTTGTCGCCGATGGTCGAGTGAGACGGTGGAAATGGTAGTGCAATGTGATCTGGCGGACAATATCCGGGCGGTCCGACCCGGAGTTGCCGGGCCGGTCCCACGATATCCGTACCGATCTCCGGGCCGGGAAAGAAATCCGACACGACATTGACGCATCTGCAGATGTCGTCCGTGGCTGCGTGGGGTTGTTCGTCGGGCCACCGGGTCCTCCGGCGCGGCGACCGGCGAGCCGTCAGGTCCGGGCGGGCGACCACCCGTCCGCCACGAGGCGGGCGGCGTCCCCGCCCTCGCCCTGGAACAGCAGGCCGGCCCGGTCCGCCGCGACGATCCGGTCGACGTAGACCCCGCGCCCCCGGGCGGAGACGTCAGTGCTGCTGCTCCATCGCAGGTGGGTCGCCTGGTCGGGCAGGTCGACGGAGACCTGCCACCAGACCCGGCCGCCGTACCCGGTGACCGTGCCGTCGCTGGCCCAGCGCCGGTCCCCGTGCCGCAGCCGCATCGGGGCCGCGGTCCAGGTCCGCCCGCCGTCGGTGGAGACCTCGAACCGGGCGCTGTCGTAGCGCGGCTCGGTGTCGTACCAGAGCAGGAAGCTCGCCGTGCCGCCGCCGCGCGCCGCCCGGCGCAGCGGGGCGGTGAGGGTGACCGTCGTGGAGTCGTGTGGGTCGGCCCGCCAGGCCTCCCGCGACCGGGGCCGTACCGGCATCGCCTCGGCGAGGTCCGTCGCGACGGCACGTCGGGCCACGTTGTTGCTGCCCCAGCCACGGTCGGGATGCACCCGGTTGCTCAGCAGGACGACGAACGAGTGGGAGAGCGGGTCGACCACCAGCGAGGTGCCGGTGAACCCGGTGTGCCCGAACCCCACCGGGGAGGACAGACCCGTCATGTACCAGTGCTTGTTGAGCTCGAAGCCGAGCCCTCGGTCGCTCTCCGGGTAGGCCTGCTCCAGCGGCGCGTTGTAGTTGACCAGCATCGCCCGCACCGTGTCGGCGCGCAGGATCCGCCGGCCGCGGTACTCGCCGCCGTTGAGCAGGGTCTGGCAGAGCACGGCCAGGTCGGCCGCGGTCGAGAAGACCCCCGCGTGCCCGGCCACGCCGCCGAGCGACCAGGCGTTCTCGTCGTGCACCTCGCCCCACACCATGCCGCGCCCGGCGTACGGCTGGTACTCGGTCGCGGCGATCCGCGACCGTAGCTCCGGCGCCGGGTTGTAGCCGGTGTCGGTCATGCCCAGCGGCGCGGTGACGCCGTCGCGGACCAGGTCGGCCAACGACCGGCCGGTCACCCGCTCCACCAGCACGCCGAGCGCGATCAGCCCGAGGTCGGAGTACACGTACCGGGTGCCCGGCGTCGCCCCGGCCGCCAGTGGCGTGGCGAGCGCGGCGGCGAGCCGTTCGGCCGGCGTCGGGTACCGGCTCCACAGTGCCGTGAACGCCGGCAGGCCGGAGGTGTGGGTGAGCAGCATGCGTACCGTCACGGCCTCCTTGCCGCCGGCGGCGAACTCCGGGACGTACCGGGCGACCGGCGCGTCCAGCTCGACCCGACCCCACTCGACCTGCTGCAGCACCACGATCGTGGTGAACAGCTTCGACACCGACGCCAGGTCGAAGATCGTGTCTGGCCGCATCGGGAGCTGCTCGTCGGCGGGCAGTTCCACCCCGACCAGCCCGGGCGGCGGCCCGACGGCCGAGTAGCGCACGGCCGACCCCACCGCGGCGTGCTGCACGACCACGCCGTCCTTGGCGGCCAGCACCACGGCGCCGGCGTAGGTGGGATGGCCCGGGTGGTCCGGATGCGGTTCGAGGTACCCGGCGAGGTCGGCCGGCATGCGGTCCACGTGCTCGGGGAGCAGCCCCACCTCGCGGGCCCCACCGTAGCGCAGCGTGTCGTGGCGGAACTGGATGTCGGCGGGTGTGACGGCCGGGGGTGCGGAATCGGCCGGGGGCCGCCCGGCGGCAGCCGCCCCGGTCGCCGGCAGGGTCGTGCCCAGCACGGCCACGGCCAGGCCGAGGGCGAGGCCCGGGCGGGTGCTCATCGTGGCGCGGACAGTCCTCGCCGGCATGGTCCCTCCTACCAGGTCAGGCCGTGGCCGTAGGGGTGGAGCAGCCCACCGTCGGCGGTGGGGATCGTGACGGGCAGCCGTCCGCGCGGGGACAGCTCGCCGTGCAGCGCGCGGACGAGCGCGTCCATCGCCGCCCGGGTGTACGAGTAGGTCGCCAGGTAGGTGGACACACCTGGCAGGTACGCGATGTCGTACGGGTCCCGGACCGCCACCACGACCACGGGTCGGCCGGTCGCGAGCAGCGCCGCGACCAGCCGCCGTTGGCTGCCCCGCGGGTCGCTGACCTCGACGTCCCACGCCTTGTTCACCAGCACCACGGTGAGGTCGTGCCGGGCCGCCTCGGCGGCGGTCGCGGCGATCGCCTGGTCGGACGGCAGGGTCGCGGGCCGGGCGGTGGCGCGGGCCCCGCGGGCGGCGAACCCGTCGGCCACCGTCGCGACCGGTGCGAAGGCGGCGCTGTTCCAGCCGGTCACCAGCACCGACCGGTCGGTGCGGGCGAGCGGCAGCAGTCCGCCGTCGTTACGCACCGCGGTGAGCGTCGGGTCGGTGACCCGGGTGACGGCGGCGAGATGCTCGGCCGCCCCGACCGTACGGACCGCGGCCTCGACGTCGACCAGCGGCGACCCGGCCAGCCCCTGGCGGTACTTCAGGGCGAGGATGCGCCGGACCGACTCGTCGATCCGCCGCTCGGTCAGCTCGCCGGTGGCCACCGCCCGCAGCACCGCGTCCCGGGCCAGCCGCAGGTCGGGCGGCATCAGCAGCTGGTCGGCGCCGGCCTTGAGCGCCAGCACGGGCACCCGCTCGTCGCCGTACTTCTGCCGCACTCCGGCCATGTTCAACGCGTCGGTGACGATCACGCCGCGGAAGCCAAGCTCGCCGCGCAGCACCCCGGACAGGATCGTCGGCGACAGCGTCGCCGGGTCGCCGGAGGGGTCGAGCGCCGGCACCACGATGTGCGCCGTCATGATCGACTCGACGCCGGCGGCGATGGCCCGGCGGAACGGCGGCGCGTCGATCCGGTCCCACTCCTCGCGGGTGTGGTTGATCACCGGCAGGTCGGTGTGGCTGTCGTTGTCGGTGTCGCCGTGCCCCGGGAAGTGCTTCGCCACCGCGGTCGTGCCGGCGTCCCGCTGGAAGCCGGTGACCTGCGCGGCGGTCAGCTCGGCCACCAGGGTGGGGTCGGCACCGAACGAGCGCACCCCGATCACCGGGTTGGCCGGGTCGACGTTGACGTCGGCGATCGGCGCGTACGGCTGGTGGATGCCGACGGCGCGCAGCTCGCGCCCGGTGATCTCCGCCGCGGTGCGGGCGTCGCGCGGTGAGCGCCCGGCGCCCAGGGCCATCGCGCCGGGGAACTGCGCGGCGGGGGCGGGCATCCGCAGCACCACGCCCTGCTCCTGGTCGGTGGAGATGAGCAGCGGGACGCGGCCCTTGCCGCCGTCGCCGAGGGCGGCCCGTTGCAGGCCGTTGGAGAGCGTGGCGATCTGCCGCGGACTGTCCAGGTTGTGCGACCAGGAGAAGTAGCAGACCGCGCCGAGGTGGAACTCCTCGATGACCTCGGCCGGTGTCTCGACGCCGAACGCCGCCCGGTTGGCGGCCCGGTCCGCGGCCGTCGGCGCGGTGGCGTCGCCGCCGTAGACGTAGGTGGCGAAGAGCTGGCCGACCTTCTGCTCCAGGCTCATGTGCCGCAGCGTGGAGGTGACCCAGCCGTGTTCGGCGGCGGGCGGCAGCGCGGCGGGCGGCAGCGCGGCGGGTGCGGCGGGGGTGGCCTGGACGGGCAGCGGCGCGAGGGTGGCGCCCAGGGTGGCCACCAGGACGGTCGCGGTGACGAGTCGGGTCTTCATAGACGACGACCTCTCAGTCCGGATGGCTGAAACTTAGCTACGCATCGATGAATCGTCAAGAAGGTTTGCTACAAGTCGGACGGCCCGAACGGCGCGGCGAGCGCGGCGGGCGCGCCGCTCAGGCGGTGCCGACGAACTGGCTGACGTGGTAGGCGGTGCTCCGGCCGTCGGGCGTCCTGGTCCACTTCGAGACCATCAGGTGCAGGTCGTTGGCCCGCCGGCTGGACCACGGGTGGACGAAACCGCCGTAGAGCCCCGGCTCCTGCCAGGAGGTGACCTGCACCTTCTCCGGCGTCCAGACCTGGTCCGGCCCGCCGGCGGTGCGGGTGACGATGCAACCGGTGGCACAGTTGAGGTAGGACATCACCCAGGTGCCGTCGGCGAGCCGCCGGACCGACGGCTCGCCGAAACGGCCGGTCAGGATCGGCGTGCACGGCCGACCCCAGCCCCAGGTGCTGCCGTTCCAGCCCCAACCCTCGTACGACTCCGGGTAGAACAGCCGGTCCCAGCGGACCCGGCGCAGCATCATCGGGCCGTCCTGGCGCCCCGAGCGCACCGAGAAGACGTACACCCAGTCCCCGTCGCGCTGCATCGTCCACATCTGGAACGGGTCGGTGTTGGTCCCGTCGTTCCACCACTTCAGCGGCGTGCGGATGAAGTCGTTGCCGTTGTCGCTGTAGGCCAGTCCGGCGTACCGCGACCGCCAGTGCGGCCCGGCGGGCCCGGCGGAGGCCCAGTTCTCAATGCTCATGTACGAGATGAGCTGGCGGCCGGTCTCCGGGAAGCTGATCCCGTCGTTGGGGATGACGGTCACCTCCCAGAGGCCGTCGATGCCGATCCCGTTGTGGCCGTTGTGCATCAGCTCCGGGGCCCGCCCGTTGCCCGCGACCCGGGCCGCGCTGTCGAAGACCACTCCGCCGGCGGCACCGGGGTGAATGTTGGAGCGCAGCATCACCGGCGAGCGCCAGTCGTTCGGCAATGGTGGACCTTCCGGCCACGGGGTGTTGAAGGTGTCGCCGAAGAGGTACCCGATGGAGCCGTTCTCCAGCACGTAGGGGATGCCGAGGTCGGTGCCGGCGACCCGCCAGCGGTGGTAGGTGTCCAGGTCGGCGCCGGTGAGGCGCTTCTTCCAGGACGCGGCCCGGGCGGGCCCGGGGGCGAGCAGGGCGCCGGCCGCCGTGGCCGCGCCGACCGCGCCGACCCGGCCGAGCAGGGTGCGGCGATTGATGGTCATAGTGGTAGTCAAGCGGCGGCGCATCGCCGAAGGATGTCTTCAGGGAGTCCTTCTCGCTCCGCCGGAATTTTTCGCGATGCCATTGACAGGCGTCGTGGTGTCTCGCCAGACTCGCGGGCAGTCGGAGCGAGACACCGGCCAGTTCTTCGCCGACAACTGGGACGGCACGCTGTAGCCGCCGAGGCCGCGCCGCCCGCGAGCAGCCGCGGCCGGGATCAGAGGTTGAGCGGCTGCGGGTCGCCGGCCAGCTCGCGGAACCGCTCCTGCGGGGCGGGCACCAGCCGCCGGGCCGACAGGTCCAGCAGGCCGCCCACCCCGGTCAGCGCCGCCACCCGGGTGCCGTCCGCGCGGACGAAGTCCTGCTCGATCCGGAAGGTCTTGCCCTCACCCCAGTGGAACGCGCACGACACGTCCACCTCGTCACCGCCGCGCAGCTCCCGCAGATAGCGCAGGGTGACCTCGAGGGCGACCGGCCCCACGCCGGTGGCGATCAGCCGGTCCTGCGAGATGCCGGCGGCGCGCAGGCATTTCCACCGGGCGTGCTCGGCGTACTGGAGGTAGACGGCCTGGTTCAGGTGGCCCTGGGTGTCGAGCTCGTAACCACGGACGGTGATGCGTACCCGGAACGGATCTTCCACACCGCAGAGCCTACCGACGGGTACGACATCACCAGCCGGGACGCCCCCCGATCAGAACGGCCACCACCCTTCCGGCCCGAGAGCGCGCGCCTGCGCCTCTTCCTGGCGGCGACCGTCCGACGTCGACCGCCGGTCGACGAATCACCCGGGGTCGGCACGGCTGGTGGCCCGTGGTCGGCTGCCGGCCCGGTCCGAGGCACTGCGGTGAGCGCGGCGGTCAGTGGATGCGGCGGCCGTGCCCGTCCGGCACCCCCGACTTGCGGAAGAAGTAGGTGTTGACCTGGTCGCGCCACTCCTCGGCGCAGCGCAGCTGCTCGTCGAGGCGTTCGGCCACCCGGGCGTGCAGCGCCGGGTCGAGCAGCCCGGCGAGCCGGTTCCACCGCCGCCGCATCGCGGCCACCTCCGTCACCCCGCCGAAGTGGGTGTCGTAGATGTGCTGGATGACCGTGGCGCCGCTGTGCAGCACGTGCCCGTACGGCACGTGGTGGAAGAAGAGCAGCAGCTCGTCCGGGCACCGGTCGAGTGACTCGTACACCTCCGACCAGGGCTGCGGGTACTGGCCGGTGAACCCGGTGCCGGTGGCCCGGGTGCGGTCGACGCCCACCCCGTCGCGGTCGGCGAAATGGTATGTGCCCCAGGGCGTGTACTCGTAGCCGTCCACGTCGGGGCCGTAGTGGGTGCCGGGACGGACCATGAAGCCGACGCCCAGCGGCGCGGTGTACCGCTCGTAGCTGCGCCAGGAGTCGTCCATGATCTCGTGCAGCGTCCGCCGCACCAGGTCGTGGTCGCGAGCGCCGCCCGCCTGTGCCGGCGCCGAAACCGCGGCCGCCGGTGGCGGGAAGGTGAGGCCTATCCACTCGTCGAGGACGGCCACCGGGTCCAGCCCCGGGTCCCAGGCCAGCCGGCCGAACGCGTACAGGTTCGCCTGGGCCAGCGGGTGCCCGGTCCAGTAGCGGTCGTCGCCGACGTTGGAGATCGCGACCAGGCCGCCGCCGGACGACCCGCCGTCCCGGATGCCGGTGGCCACCTCGGCGACGGTGGGTCCGCCGTCGCCCCACGGCGCGAACCGGAGCACCTCGCTCCACCAGGGCCCCAGGTAGCACACGTGCCGCTGCTGGCCGGTGTACTCCTGGGTCACCTGGAACTCCACCGCCAGCCGGGTGGCGGGCATGGCGGCGATCACCGGCGACACCGGCTCCCGCGTCTGGAAGTCCATCGGACCATGCTTCACCTGCAGGATCACGTTGTCCCGGAACCGGCCGTCCAGCGGGGCGAAGTGGTCGAACGCGGCGCGGGCCCGGTCGGTGGACCGGTCGCGCCAGTCCTGGTGATGGTTGTAGACGAAGGCCCGCCAGTGCACCACGCCCGAGAACGGCGCCAGCGCCTCGGCGAGGAGGTTCGCGCCGTCGGCGTGGCTGCGCCCGTACGAGAAGGGACCCGGCTGCCCCTCGGAGTCGGCCTTCACCAGATAGCCGCCGAAGTCCGGGATGCGCTCGTACACCCGGCGGGTGGTCCCGGCCCACCAGGTGCGCACCCGCTCGTCCAGCGGGTCGGCGGTGGGCAGGCCGCCGAGCAGGACCGGCGCGGCGAAGGTGACCGACAGGTGCACCCGGATCCCGTACGGCCGCAGCACGTCGGCGATCGCGGCGACGTCGTCGAGCCGGTCGGTGAGCAGCCGCGCCTCGGTCGCGTGGACGTTCACGTTGTTCACCGAGACGGCGTTGACGCCCACGGCGGCCAGCAGCCGCCCGTAGTCCCGGACCCGGGTCAGGTCGCGGCGGGCGCCGTCCCGCCAGAAGATCGATCCGCCCGCGTAGCCGCGCTCGACCTGTCCCATCACCGGATGCACGTCGACGTTGTCCCAGTGGTCGAGCATGCGCAGCCGCGCCGCCGGGCGGTGCGGTCGCGGCGGGAGCGTGACGCCGAACGCGGACTCGCCGAGCCGGACCACGTGGAACAGGCCGTAGAGCAGGCCGGCGGGCTGCCCGGCCAGCACCACCGTGACGTCACCGTACCGGGCCAGCAGGAAACCCTCGGCGCCGAGTGTTCCCGCCCGCCGCCGCTGGTCGGCGACGACCGCCTCCGCCGCCGCGGGCAGCGGCCCGGCCGAGGCCAGCGCGAGGACGAGGTCGAACGGGTCCGCCGCGCCGCCCGGCCGGTACACGCCCCCGCCGTAGCTGGCGCACGCCTGCGCCACCTCGCGGTACACCGTCTCGACCAGCGGCCCGTCGCCGGCGACCAGGGTGCGGCGCGCGCCGAGGGCGCGGAACGCCTCCGGCGGCAGCCAGGCGGGGTGTACGTCGTTCCGGTCGCCGGTGGTCACGAATCCTCCCGGAGCACCAGGACGCCCCGGGCGGCCAGCCGGATCGGCTCGCCGCCCTCGACGCGGTCACCGGTCAGCAGGTCGAGCCCACCGCCCCGGGCGGTCACCTCGACCCGCTCGGCGCGGTGGTTGAGCAGGAACAGCAGGCGTGCCCCGGCCGGGGTGACCCGCACGGCCGTCTCCAGGTCGGGCACGTCCGGATAGGGGCCGGTCAGCCGGTGCCGGTCGAGCACCTGCCGGACCACCCAGGAGACCCCCGCCTGGTCCAGCGCGGTGCCGACGTACCAGCCGCGGCCAGCGCCGAAGGTGTTCCGGGTGACCGCCGGGGTGCCGGCGTAGAAGTCGGCCTGGTAGCTGCCGACAACCTCGGCGCCCTGCGGGATGACCAGCTCGAACAGCAGGCGCGCGGCGACCTCGATCTCGTCTGACCCCGACCGCAGGCGCACCGGGTTGACCACCTCCGGCCCGCGGGCGTCCCACTCGTCGACGCGGACGCCCAGCAGCGGCCCCAGCGGACCGGGCACGTCCGCCAGGAACGCGTTGTCGTGCTCGTCCACCCGGCCGGACAGGAACGTGGTCAGCACCGAGCCGCCCCGGGCGGCCACCTCCGCCAGCCGCTCCGGCAGGTCGCCCTTGAGCATGTGCAACGCCGGCGCGACGACCACGTCGTAGCCGGACAGGTCGGCCGTCACGGCGACCACGTCGACGTCCACCCCGGCGTCCCAGAACGCCCGGTGGTAGGTGAGCACCACCTGCTGGTACCGGACCAGCCGGGACGGGCCGTCGGAGATCTCCAGCGCCCACCAGCTGTCCCAGTCGAACAGCAGCGCGACCCGGGCCGGCGTACGCGCGCCGAGCGTGGCCCCGCCGAGCCGGTCGAGTTCCGCGCCGAGCTGCGCGACCTCCCGGAACACCCGGGTGTCCGACCGGCCCGCGTGGCCGATCACCGCGCCGTGGTACTTCTCGTTGACGTCCCGGCAGGCGGTGTGGCTGGGCGTCTGCTCCATCAACCAGAACGGCTGGCCGTCCTTGAGCCCGCGCATCAGGTCGTGGCTCAACGCCATCCAGGACGGCGAGCCGTCGTCCGCAGCGGAGGCCCGCTCGACGATCCGGTCCAGCAGCGTGAAGTCGTAGACGTCCGGGCCGGCCTGGATCAGCGCCCAGTCGAAGACGCCGAGGGTGACGGTGTCGATCCGGGCGAGGTCGAACAGCCGGTGATCCTCGCTCCACACCGGCTCGGGCCACTGCTCGGGGTTGTAGTCGCCGCCGAAGGGCACCTTCGGTGTGACCGGCAGGCCGCTGATTCCGGCACTCCGCTCGCTCATGCGGTGAACTCCTTCCGGACGGTGGCGATCAGCGGGTCGCTGCCGCGCAGCAGGGCCAGCACCAGCACCGCGCCCAGCGCCGCGAGCACCGCCTCGGAGCCGGCCAGCGCCACCGCCGTCGCCGCCGCCAGCAGCAGGGCGTGGCCGAGCGTGACGACCGGGGTGCGCAGCACAAAGTACCGGGCCAGCCGGACGACGTCGCGCACCCGGAACGCGAACAACGACGTGATGACCAGTGCGTTGACGCCGACCACCGCCGCGCCCGCGCCGACCAGCACCAGCGGCACCGCCCACCAGCGCGGCAGGCCGGCGGCGGACAGGTGGGCGAGGTTCACCGCGAGGACGGTCAGCCACACCAGCAACGGCACCCAGATCCGCAGCACGCCGGCGAGGTTGGCCCGGTAGCCGCGCCAGAAGACCCGGGCGGGGTGCAGGTCGGTCAGGTCGAGGCGCTGGTGGTGCAGCGCGTACAGCCCGGCGGAGACGGCCGGGCCGACCGGCAGCGCGCAGGCCGCGACCAGCGGCAGGTTGCTCACGTCCCGGTCCAGCAGCACCAGGGTGACCAGGCCGGGCGCGGTGGTCACCAGCAGCAGCGATTCGACCACCAGCAGGGTGTAGATCAGCGCCGCGGCGCGGGACAGCGGTCCGTCGCCGAACTGGCGCTGGGTGTCGACGGCGTCGCTCATGCCGGCACTCCGCTGCGCTGCGTGCCGCCATGAGGCACTTTCGCGCTGTAGCGATGATTCGCTCGCTGACGCTCGCTCATGCCGGTTCCGTCCCCGCCTGCCGGCCGAGCAGCCGGTCGTCGGCCCACCACGGCGGGGTCTCGTCGGTCACCGCCGTGAGCTCGGCCAGGGTCACCTCGTGCCGGCCCAGGTGCAGGTCGAGCGCCACGCGGCCGGCCCGCACCGGCAGGCTGGCGTGCCGGCGGGCCGGCTCGGCCGCCTCCCGCAGGGCGTCCAGTTCACCGGTACGCGGCGAGCGGGGCCGGCCCAGCTCGCACCACGCCCGCCAGGCGTTGCCGGCCTCCTCGCCGACCGACGAGCGCAGCAGGAAGGCGCTGCTCGCGGACGCCGGCAGCGGCACCGACAGGCGCACCGTGTGCCGGTCGGGGACCGGCTCGTGACCGGTCACGTCCACCGGAGCCCAGGCCAGCAC
Organism: Micromonospora sp. CNZ280; assembly: GCF_011759515.1. Lineage (NCBI taxonomy): Bacteria > Bacillati > Actinomycetota > Actinomycetes > Micromonosporales > Micromonosporaceae > Micromonospora > Micromonospora sp. CNZ280. The sequence goes on along the minus strand of NZ_JAAOYP010000004.1, from coordinate 314,394 downwards.
GGTGACCCGGCCGGTGGCGTCGCGGGTGACCAGGTGGTCCGGTCCGCGGGCGAGGACCTGGTCGCCCATCCGGGCCAGGAAGGCGTACAGGTGGTAGGTGGGTTTCTTGACCTGGCGGTGGGTGAGCAGGCCGAAGCCGCCGTGGAACAGCGACGTCGGCACTCCCTCCTCCTCGAACACGTCGCTGAACGTCCAGTAGGAGAAGGAGTCGACCAGGTCGCCGCCGGCGGCCACGACCGGGGCCAGATACGCGGCGTGGAAGGCGGTGTCGTGGATCGGGTTGTCCGGCCGGTAGGAGGAGTTGAACTCGGTGATGTGCACCGGCAGGTCGGCCAGCGCGGTGCCGCGCAGGTGCCGGCGCGGGCTGGCGAACTGCTCCAGCAGGCTGCTCGCCGGCGCCAGGGTCTGGTGGGTGCCGAAGGGCACGTGCTGGGCCGGGCCGGAGGTGTACGCGTGCCGGCTGACGAAGTCGACCGGCACCGACCGGGCGGTGACGAACTCGGCGAACGGTATCAGCCACTCGTCGGCGCCGGGGGAGATGGCCGGGCCGCCGACCTGGAGCGCGGCGTCCACCTCCTTGACCGCGTGCGCGGTGACCTCGTACAGCCGGTGGTAGGCGTCCTGGTCGGCGCCCTGCCAGAACGCCGGCAGATTGGGCTCGTTCCAGACCTCGATCGGCCAGCCGCGCACCTCGTCGAGCCCGTACCGGTCGACGAGGTGGCCGACCGTGGCGCGGACCAGGTCCGCCCACTCGGTCCAGGAGCGGGGCGGGGTGACGTTGCCGCGCCACCAGAACACGGTCTGCTCGCCGGAGGCGAGGCCGGAGGGCATGAAGCCCAGCTCCACGAACGGCCGGATGCCGAGTTCGAGGTAGGCGTCGACGACCTGGTCGACGTACGTGAACGCGTGCCGTACCCGGCGCGACCCCTGGTACTCGTACGGGCGGTGGACGCCCACGCCGTCGCTGAGCAGCCCGTGCCCGCGGATGTGCCGGAAGCCGATCTCCCGCTGCACCAGGGCCAGGGATTCCTGGTAGTCGCGGCGCAGCGCCAGGTCGAACCGGCCGGTGCCGACGCAGGCGCGCCACGCGCCGGTCAACCGGCCCGAGGGGTGCTCCGGTACGGAGATGCGCATCATCGTCCTCTGTGCTCGGTGCGGCTGGGGTGCCGCGGTCGTCGCCTGGGGCGGCCGCGGCCGGTCGGGTGGCGCCGGCGCAGGCGGCTCGGACCGTCGGGGGGCGCCGGTGGGCGGCGCCACCCGACGGATCGTCAGGTCAGCCGTGTTCCTTCTGGTAGCGGTCGTACGCCTTGTTGACCATCTCCAGGTACTGGTCCATGTTCTTGCCCTTGAGTTCGGTCAGGTAGGCCTCCCACTGGCCCAGGTCGCGTTGGCCGAGGATGAACTGGAGCGACGCCTGGGTGACGTGGTCGCGCAGCGGGGTTTCCCACAGCGACGCCTGCTCGCGCTCCTCGTCGGTGAGCGGGTACGGCGGGGCCACCGGGATCGGCGTCCGGGCGTTCATCACCTGCTGGAACTGCTGTTCCTCGGCGGAGAAGAACGCCTGCACCAGGTCGGGGTTGCCGCCGTAGGCGAACACGCCGTTGTAGAAGCCGAAGTCCTTCTGCAGGTGCTTGCTCGCCTTCGGGTTGAGCCCGACCACGTTGACCTCGTCCGCCAGGGTGCGCTTGCCGGCGGAGTCCTTGACGAAGGTCGTCCCCTCCACGCCCCAGCGGGCGAACTCCTGGCCCGCGTCGGAGTACCACAGCCAGTCGACGAACTGCATCATGGCCACGAAGTTCTTGCTGTCCCGCGCCTTCTTCGAGATCATCACGCCGTTCTCCAGGCGGCTGGCCGGGTTGATCTCACCCGCCGGGCCGACCAGCAGCGGGATCTTGACCAGCTTCGCGTTCGGGATGGTCTTCGCCAGGTCCGGCCGGTGGTCGTTGACCAGGGTCTGGGCGTTGGCGCTGATCACGAACGACTTGCCGTTGGCGAGCTTCTGCCGCGCCTGGTCGTCGGTCTGGGTGAAGCTCTCCGGGTCGAGCAGCCCCTCCTTCACCAGCTTGTTCAGGTACTGCAACATCTGCTTGTACTGGTCGGTGGCGGCGGTGTACCGGAACTTCTTGGCGTTCGGGTCCCAGCTGGCGTGCTGGTAGTTCCAGCCGGCGCCGGCCAGCCCGTGGGTCAGGGCCAGCAGGTTCAGCAGATTGCCGCCCGGGTGTGGCTTGCTCCACCGGTCGGAGAACGGGTAGGTGGCCGGGTACTTCGCCTTCATCGCCTTGAGCACGGTGTACAGCTCGTCCCAGGTCTTCGGCACCTGGAGGCCGAGTTCATCGAGGATGTCGGTGCGGACGGCGAGCGAGTAGTCGTGCCACGGCTTCTCGTGCACGCCGGGCAGTAGGTAGAACTTGCCGTCGGCCTGTCGCAGGGTGTCGATCTCGGGTTTGAGGTTCCACTTCGAGATCTTGTCCTTGAGGTTGGGCATCAGGTCGAGGTAGTCGCTGACCGGGAGGATGGCGCCGGAGGAGACGTAGGCGTCCTCCTGGTGGGGGTAGGTCTTCGGGATGATGAACGGCGCGTCGCCGGCGCCGATCAGCAGGCTGCGCTTCTGCTCGTAGTCGCCCGCCGGCACGGCGACCGGCTCGAGCTTGACGTTGGTCCGCTTGGTCAACTCGGACCAGAACAGCCAGTCGTCCTTCAGCGGGTAGTTCGAGTGGTTGTTGTACAGCACCGGGAAGGAGAGCTGCTCGGTGGCCGTGAACTGGGTGCCGACGCCGTAGTCGGCCATCGCGCCGACCCGGTTCTCCGCGAGGTCGTTCCCGTCGGACGAGTCGTCGCCGCAGGCGACGAGGGTGGTGAGGGCGAGCAGGCCGGCGGCGGCTACCGCCAGCCGGCGCCGCGATCTGTGGAACACGGCGGATCCTTTCGGTGGGGTGGGGGATGGGTGGGACATGGCGGAGACCGCTGGTTAGCCCTTGACCGCGCCGAGCATGACCCCGGACACGAAGTACCGCTGCACGAACGGGTAGACCAGCAGGATGGGCAGGGTGGTGAGCACGATGGTCACGGCCTTGAGGGTCGCCTCGGCCTGTACCTCGTCGGCCTCGGCGATGGCGCCGACGTTCTCCGCGCCGGTCGCCCCGGCGATGAGGTTGCGCAGGTAGACGGTCACCGGCCAGAGGTCCTGCTGGTCCAGGTAGAGGAACGCGGCGAACCACGAGTTCCAGAAGGAGACCGCGTAGAACAGCACCATCGTGGCGACCACCGCCTTGGACAGCGGCAGCACGATCCGCAGCAGGATGCCGTACGTGTTCAGGCCGTCGACGGCCGCCGCCTCCTCCAGTTCCACCGGCAGGCCCCCGAAGAACGCCTTCATCACCAGCAGGTTGAACACGTTGATGGCGTTCGGTACGGCGATGGCCCAGATCGTGTTCTTCATGCCCAGGCTGGTGACCAGGACGTAGTTGGGGATCAGCCCGCCGGAGAAGAACATGGTGAACACGGCGACGCCGACCAGCGCCGAGCGGCCCCGCAGGTGCTTCTTGGACAGCACGTACGCGTAGCAGGTGGTCAGGACGATCGAGATGAACGTGGCGACCACCGTGTACACCACCGTGTTGCGGTAGTTCGTCCAGAACATCGAGTCGGACATCACCAGCCGGTACGTGTCCAGGTTGAACCCTCGTGGGACCAGGCTCACCTGACCGGCGATGATGTACGCCTCGTCGCTGAGCGAGCGGGCCACGATGTTGACGAACGGGTACAACGTCACCACCACGACGCCGGTCAGGATCACGGCGTTGACCGCCTGGAACACCCGGTAGCCCCGGCTCGCCCGGGGGCCACGGGGCCGTGGTCGCGGCGGGGCTTCGGTGGTCTCGAGGGTCACCACAGGCTCGTCCCCACCGTGCGGCGGGCGATCAGGTTCGCCGACAGCACCAGCGTCAGCCCGATCACGGCCTCGAACAGCCCGATCGCCGCCGCGTAGCTGAAGTTGCTGGACCCGAAGCCCATCCGGAACAGGTACGTGGAGATGACGTCGGCGGTCGGGTACGTCAGCGGGTTGTACAGCAGCAGGATCTTCTCGAACCCGACCGCCATGAACGTGCCGATGTTGAGGATCAGCAGCGTCACCATCGTCGGCCGGATGCCCGGCAGGGTCACGTGCCAGGTCTGGCGCCACCGGTTCGCGCCGTCGATCCGGGCCGCCTCGTAGAGGTTGTCGTCGACGGTGGTGAGCGCGGCGAGATAGAGGATGGTGCCCCAACCGACGGTCTGCCAGACCTCGGAGGAGACGTAGATGGTCCGGAACCACTCCGGCCGTTGCAGGAACGGCACCGGCTCCCCGCCGGCGGCCTGGACGAGCTGGTTCACCGTCCCGTCGACGGAGACCAGCTGCATCACCATCGCCGCCACGATCACGATCGACAGGAAGTGCGGCAGGTACGACACCGACTGCACGAACTGCTTGAGCTTGCGGGTGCGGATCTCGTTGAGCAGCAACGCCAGCACGATCGGCAGCGGGAAGCAGAACAGCAGGGTCAACGCGCCCAGCACCAGGGTGTTGGTGAACGCCTCCCAGAACGACGGGTCGTTGAGGAACATCCGCACGTACCGCAGCCCCACCCACCGCTCGCCGAAGATGCTCCCGCCCGGCTCGAACCGGCGGAAGGCGATCACGTTCCCGAGCATCGGCAGGTAGCGGAAGATCAGGAAGAACAGCAGCGGCAGCACCGCGAGCGAATAGAGCTGCCAGTCCCGGCGCAGCGCCTGGCGCCAGGTGCGGCGGCGCTTGCGACGCCGGGGCGCGGCGGCGGTCCTGGTCGCGGGCAGGTCAGGTGCCGGCGGTGGCGGATGCAGCGTTCCGGGGGTGCTCATCGGCGGTCTCCTAGGCGGCGAGCGGGAGGACCGTGGCCGGACGCTCCGGCGACGCCGTGCCGCGTCCGGCCGGTGTGGACCGCGGGTGCCGGTCCGGCCCGGGATCCCGGGTCGGTCGACGGCCGGCGGGCAACTGGTTGGTCATGCACACCCCTTCAGGTCGACCAGACGCCGCCGTCCGGCAGCAGGGCTGCACTGCGGTGGCCGTCTTCGAAAGTTTCGGAAACCTCCCGGTACTTGCTGCGGAAACCTAGGGGGCGACTCCAGGTGTGTCAAGAGTCGCGAACTTGCCGTTCCCACGGTTGGATTGGACGATTGGGTATCGACGTCGGTAATCGACGTGCTTGACAGGAGGCCTCGTGGCCGCCGGCACGCTGTGCTAGGGTTCCCCGAAAATTTCGGCCGTCACGGATGAGGTTCCATGACACCGTCCCGCCCAGCGCGCGCCCCCGCCACCATCGCGACCATCGCGGAAGAGGTCGGCGTCTCCGCGGCGACCGTCTCGAAGGTCCTCAACGGACGCTCGGACGTCGCCGCCGAGACTCGGGCGCGCGTCGAGGCCAGCCTCGACCGGCACCGGTACCGCCGCCGGTCACGCCGGGAGTCGGCCCGCTCCCGGCAGATCCACCTGGTGTTCCACGAGTTCGACAACGAGTGGGCGATGGAGATCATCCGTGGGGTCGAGTCGGTGGCGGCCCCGGCCAACGTCGGCGTGCTGCTGTCCCAGCTCGGCGGGCGGCACCGCCCGTCGCAGCAGTGGCTGGACGAGGCGCTCGCGCATCCCCCGCTGGGCATGCTGTTCGTGCTCTGCCACCTGTCCGAGTCGCAGCACCAGCAGCTGCGGCGTCAGGCGGTCCCGTTCGTCGTCGTCGACACCGACAGCGCGACGTCCGCCTCGGTGCCCACCGTCGGCTCGAACAACTGGAACGGCGGCCTGCTCGCCACCCGCCACCTGCTGGACCTCGGCCACCGCCGGATCGGGATCATCTCCGGGCCCGAGGACGTACTGTGCAGCCGGGCCCGGGCCGCCGGCTTCCGCTCCGCACACGACGAGGCCGGCCTGCCGGTCGACCCCGAGCTGATCCGGTTCGGCAGCTTCTACGTCGACGCCGGCTACGCGCACGGGCTGGAGCTGCTGTCCCGACCGGACCGCCCCACGGCGATCTTCGCCGGTTCGGACATGCAGGCGATGGGGGTGCTCCGGGCCGGGTGGCAGCTCGGCCTGGACGTCCCCCGGGACCTCTCGGTGATCGGGTACGACAACCTGCCGGTGGCGGCGTGGATCGGCCCGGCCCTCACCACTGTCAACCAACCGCTCGGTGACATGGCCGGCACCGCCACCCAGATGCTGCTCGACCTGGCACGCGGCGCGGACCTACCGACCTCCCGGGTCGACCTGGTGACCGAACTGATCGTACGGGAGACCACCGCGCCGCCGGCCGACCGCCGCTGACCCGACCCCGCTGAGCCCACCCGCCGCGCCCGCCCGCGAGGAGCCATGGCCCTGTTCGACCTTCCCCTCGACCAACTCCAGCGGTACGCGCCGGTCGTGCCCGAACCGGAGGACTTCGACGAGTTCTGGCGCACCACGCTGGCCGCGGAGGCTGGCCGGCCGGTGCTGCTCGACGTCCGGCCCGAGCCGACCGAGCTGCGCCTGGTCGACTCCTGGGACGTCACGTTCGCCGGCTTTGGCGGTGACCCGGTCCGGGCCTGGTACACCCGCCCGGCCGGCACCGACGAGCCGCTCCCCACCGTGGTGGAGTACGTCGGCTACGGGCGCGGCCGCGGGCTGCCGCACGAGCGTCTGACCTGGCCGGTGGCCGGCTACGGGCACCTGCTGATGGACTCCCGGGGCCAGTCCGGCCGGTACGGGGGCGGCGACACCGTCGACCCGCGCGCCGGCGCGCCCGGCGGCCCCTGGCCGGTGACCTGGGGCATCCTGACGCCGCAGAGCTACTACTACCGCCGGCTCATCACCGACGCGGTGCGGGCCGTGCAGGCCGCCCGCGTGCTGCCCGGGGTGGACGCCGGCCGGGTGGTCGCGGCCGGCAACAGCCAGGGCGGCGGCCTCGCCCTGGCCGTGGCGGGGCTGGTCCCCGACCTCGCCGCGCTGCTCACCACCGCGCCGTTCCTCTGCCACGTCCAGCGGGCCATCGAGATCACCGACGCCTCGCCGTACGGCGAGATCGCCCAGTACCTGGCGGTCAACCGGGAGGCGGAGGAGCCGGTCCGCCGGACGCTGTCCTACGTCGACGGCGTCGCCTTCGCCCGCCGGGCCACCGCCCCCGCGCACTTCGGGATCGGCCTGCGCGACCAGGTCTGCCCGCCGAGCACCGGGTTCGCCGCCTACAACCAGTACGGCGCCGGCAACGGCCGGCCCGACCTTCCCGAGCGCGAACTGCACGTCTACCCGTTCAACCAGCACGAGGGCGGGGAGGCGGTGCAGGTGCGGCGTCAGCTGCGGTGGCTGGCCGGGGTGCTCGGCCACTGACCCGCCCGGCTCCCGACCGGGCCGGCGCCGAACGCTCACCGGGCGGGGACCGGCGCCCGGCCGGCGCGGCGGGTCCGCAGCAGCGGGTCGAGCGCCCACGCGCCGGGGCCGAGCACCGCGATGAGCAGGAACGACCAGCAGAACAGCACGGCCAGCTCGCCGCCGTTGCGCAGGGGCAGCAGGGCGTCCGGCTGGTGCACCACGAAATACGCGTACGCCATGGAGCCGGAGGCCAGGATCGCGGCCGGCCGGGTGAGCAGGCCGAGGAGCACCAGCGCGCCGCAGATCCCCTGGATCAGCGCGGCCCACCAGCCCGGCCACGCGCCCAGCGGGATCGCCTCGCCGGTGCCCCGGTTGCCGCCGAGGACGCCGAAGAGCGAGGCGAGGCCGTGGCAGAGGAACAGCAGCCCGATGACCGCGCGGAAGAGGGACACCGCCGGTCCGACGATCTGCTCAGCACGCATTCCGACACCTCCGTTCTAAGAAACCAACCGGGGCCCAGGATGCCGACGTGCATCTAGTTATGTCGATACTTTCCCCCACTGTGGGAACGCTCCCACGGACGGGCTGGCGACCGGTGTCGCCGGTCGCGCGGCGGCGGAGTCGTCCGCCCGCCGGCGGCCTGGGCCCAGCGGTCGACAACTGGGTCGGACTTCCTGCGGCTCCACGGTGGCGGTGAGCGGCCGCTCCAACCGGCACCGGGTCCGGCCACGGGCGGCCGGCGCGGCCGGCGCGGCCGGCGCGACCGGTGATGGAAGGATTGCCGGTGATGCGACCACGTGACGGAACGCCCCGGCTGTCGGCCGCCGTGGCCGCGGCCGTCGCCCTCGCCGTGCTGACCCCGACCGGCGCGGCGGCCGACCCGACGCCCGCCGCGGGCGTCCCGGTGTGCCAGATCCGCGACGACCGGCTGACCGAGATCTCCGGGCTGGTGGCCACGGACGACGGGTACGTCGTGGTCAACGACGGCGCGGACGACGAGGCCCGCCGCCGGATATTCTTCCTGGACGCGGACTGCGCGGTGACCCGGACCCTGCGCTACCCGTCCCGGCCCCGGGACACCGAGGATCTCGCCGTCGGCGCGGACGGCACGCTCTGGGTGGCGGACATCGGCGACAACGACCGTTCCCGGCAGACGGTCGCGGTGTGGAAGCTCCCCCCGGGTGCGGCCCGGCCGGTGCTGTACCGGATGACGTACCCGGACCGTCCGCACGACGCCGAGGCGATGCTGGTGACCGGCGACGACCGGCCGGTGATCGTTGCCAAGTACTCGGGCGTGCTCTACGCACCGAGCACCGCCCTGCGGCCGGGCGCGACCGTGCCGCTGGCGCAGGTGGGGCAGGTCCGGCTGCCGGCCTCCACGACGAGCAACCCGTTCTCGGTGCTCGGCCGGACGGCGGTCACCGGCGCCGCCACGGCGCCGGGCGGGAGCCGGGTGGTGCTGCGCACCTACGCCGACGCGTTCGAATTCGACGTCACCGGCGGCGACGTGATCGAGGCGCTGACCGGCGGGACGCCGCGGGTCACCCCGCTGCCCGACGAACCGCAGGGCGAGTCGATCACCTACAGCCGGGACGGGCGGTCCCTGCTCACCGTCTCGGAGACCGCCGACCAGCCCGTCGGCACGCGACCGAGCATCCTGCGCTACCCGGCGGCGGCCCCGTCACCCGCCGCGCCGCCGACCACCTCCGTGCCGGGCGACCGGGTCGCCGGCGACCGGGCCGACCGCGCCGGCAGCGGGGTCACGCCGACGGTGGCGGCGGGGGCGATCGGGCTCGGCCTGCTGGTGGCGGGCCTGCTCGTGCTGGCCCGGTCGCGGCGGGCCCGGTCCGGCCGGCCGCGCTGAGCCGGTCGGCGAACTCGGTTGCCGGGCACGCCGGCGGTGCGCTTGGGTGTGGCCATGCCGGCCGACCCGATCGACTCGTACTTCGTCTGCGCCACCCCGCGTACCGGCAGCTCGCTGCTGCTCGGGCTGCTGGAGTCCACCGGTGTCGCCGGTCGTCCCCAGGCGTACTTCCGGTCGCCGGACGAGCCGCTCTGGGCCGACCGGTGGCGGCTGCCCCGCACCGCCGACGGCGGCATCGACTACGCGGACTACCTGCGGGCCGCGCTCGCCGAGGGCCGGACCGGCAACGGGGTGTTCGGCGCGAAGCTCATGTGGGGAACGGTGGACGAACTGGCCGCCCGCCTCGCGACCGTCCACCCCGACCTGGCCGGTGACGACATCGCCCTGCTGGCTCGGGCGTTCGGCCGTACCCGGTTCGTCTTCCTGCGGCGCGCGGACGTGCTGGCCCAGGCGGTCTCCTGGCTCCGGGCCGAGCAGACCGGCACCTGGTTCGTCGGCGGCAACGGGGAGATCAGCGGCAACGCCGGCACCGGCCGGGCGCCCCGCTTCGACGCCATCGGGATCCGGCGCCACGTCGAGGTCATCGAGAAGCACAACGCGGCCTGGGAGGCGTGGTTCGCCACGCGGGGGATCCGGCCGTACCGGGTGCGCTACGAGGACCTCGACCAGGACATGGTGGCCGCCACCCGCGGCGTCCTGGACTTCCTCGGGCTCGACGCGCCGGCCGGGGACGGCGCCATCGTGGCCCGGCACCGGCGCCAGGCCGACCGGCTCAACCGGGAGTGGATCCGGCGGTACCGGGCAGAGTTGGCCGGCGCCTGAGCTGTCCACCACGCCGACAGCCGGCCGCCCCGCGTCGCCGGTCGCCGCGCCGGTGACGTACGGGTCGAGGTGCGGGCGGTCGGCGCGCCTACGGTGTGTCGACGACGTCCCGCCCGAGCGGCCAGAACGCCGCCGGGACGAGCTTGAAGTTGGCCACCCCGAACGGAATGCCGATGATCGTGACGCAGAGCGCGACGCCGGCGACGAGGTGGGACAGGGCCAGCCACCAGCCCGCCAGCACCACCCAGAGCACGTTGGCCAGGCCGGACGCGACCCCCGCGCCCGGCTTGGGCACCAGCGTGCGGCCGAACGGCCACAGCGAGTATCCGGCCAGGCGCAGGGAGGCCACCCCGAACGGGATGGTGACGACGAGGACGAAGCAGATCAGCGCGGCGATGCCGTAACCGATGGCGAGGACGAGGCCGCCGCCGAAGATGAGCCACAGCACGTTCAACACGAAGCGAATCACGCCTTCCAGCATGGACACCGCTCGCCACCGGGTGTCCCGACGCCTCCGGCGTCAGTACGCGCCGTGGGGACTGGCCTTCCTAGCCGATGGCAGCGCACTGGTCGGTGAGCGGAACAGCGGGCGGGTCCTGCGGGTGGGCCGGGGCGTGGCGCCGCGGCAGGTGGCGCGGATCGCCGGCGTGTCGGCGGTCGGCGAGTCCGGGCTGCTCGGGCTGGCCGTCTCGCCGCGCTACCGTGCCGACGGCTACGTGTACGCCTACTTCACCTCCGCCGTGGACAACCGGATCGTCCGCCTCCGGTTGGCCGCGCCGCAGGTCCAGCAGCCGATCCTCACCGGGCTCGCCCGGGCCGGCTCGCACGACGGCGGCCGGATCGCCTTGGGCCCCGACGGGATGCTCTACGCGGGCGTCGGGGACGCCGCCCAGCCGGCCACCGTTCAGGATCCCGCAGCCGCGACGGGAAGATGCTGCGGCTGCGGCCCGACGGCGGCGTGCCGTGGGACAACCCGGTCCGGGTCCGCTGGTCCACAGCCTCGGCCACCGCAACGTGCAGGACCTGGCCTGGGACTGGCGGGGCCGGCTCTACGCGGTGGGTGCGGCCGGAGGACGCCGGAACCCGGCGAGCGTCGCGACGAACGACTCCGGGTCGTCGAGCCACGGGAAGTGCCCGCCGCCCGGCTGCACTGTCACCTCGGCGTGCGGGAACAGGCCGGCGTACTCGGCGGCGCACGTCGGCGGGAGCGAGACGTCGTACTCGCCCGCGACGACCAGGACGGGCGCCGCGAGACGGGCGAGGGCGGACCGGACGGTCGCCGGGTCGACCGCGCCGGCCGAGTAGTAGACGGCCGCCGCGTCCGCGTTGCGCAGGCTCGCCTCCCGGGCGCGGTGGGCCTGGCTGACCGCGTCCCACCGGCCCCAGGTGAACGGCGCGATGGCCGCCCAGTCGGCGTCGGTGGCCCGACCCGACCAGATCCGCTCGAACGCGGCGTAGGCCGCCGGGAACCACGGCTCGTCCCGGCGCAGTTCGGCGACCAGCCGACGGTCCTGGTCGGTGACCGCCAGGTCGACCACCCGCGGGCTGGGGGTGACCAGGGCGAGCCGGCCGACCCGGTCGGGATGCCGGGCCGCATAGCACAGGGCGAGCGCCGCGCCGGCGCAGTGCGCCAGCAGGTCGAGCTGGTCCAGCCCCAGGTGGCGGCGCAGCGCCTCGATGTCGGCCACCTGCTGGTCGAACCGGTAGCTCGCCGGGTCCGCCGGGACGGCGGACGCGCCGGTGCCGCGCAGGTCCAGCAGGATCAACTCGCGGTGCGCGGACAGCCCACCCAGGTCACCGAGGTAGGCGGCGGCCTGCATCGGGCCGCCGGGCAGGCAGACCAGCGGAGCACCCGCCCCCAGCCGGTGGTACGCCAACCTGGTCCCGTCAGCACTGTCGAAAGTCGCCACGCGGAGATCCTACTGATCGGCGGCTCAGCGGGCCGCCCCCGCGCGCGACCCCTCGCGGTCGGGCGAAAGGGCAACTAGAGTCGACGCCAGCATCCCGTGGATCGATCCGACTGCATCTTCCCTCGACGGTGAGGAGCGCGTCATGGGTATGCCCGACGGCGTCGAACTGGCCGGCCCCCGGCACGACCGGTTCCCGGAGATCCTCACCCCGGAGGCGCTCGCCTTCCTGGCCGAGCTGCACCGCGCCTTCGACGCCCGGCGGCGGGAGCTGCTCGCCCGGCGCGCCGACCGCGAGGCGGCGCTGGCCGCCGGTGAGCTGCTGGACTTCCTGCCCGAGACCCGGCACGTGCGCGACGGCGAGTGGCGGGTCGCTCCGCCCGCGCCCGGCCTGGTCGACCGCCGGGTGGAGATCACCGGGCCGACCGACGCGAAGATGACCATCAACGCGCTCAACTCGGGCGCCAAGGTCTGGCTCGCCGACCACGAGGACGCCAACACCCCACTGTGGGAGAACGTGATCGGCGGCCAGCTCAACCTGCGCGACGCGATCGACCGCACGCTCTCCTTCACCGCCCCGGACGGCCGCCGGTACGCGCTGCACGACGGCGAGCTGGCCACCATCGTGTTCCGGCCCCGCGGCTGGCACCTGACCGAGAAGCACATCCTGGTCGACGGCGAACGCACCTCGGGCAGCCTGGTCGACTTCGGCCTGTACCTCTTCCACTGCGCCACCCGGCTGCTCGACCGCGGCTCCGGGCCGTACTTCTACCTGCCCAAGCTGGAGAGCCACCTGGAGGCGCGGCTCTGGAACGACGTGTTCCTGTTCGCCCAGCAGCGGCTGGGCATCCCGCGCGGCACCATCCGCGCGACCGTGCTCATCGAGACCTACCCGGCTGCGTTCGAGATGGAGGAGATCCTCTACGAGTTGCGGGAGCACTCCGCCGGCCTGAACGCGGGCCGGTGGGACTTCATGTTCAGCGTGATCAAGAAGCTCCGCACCCGGGGCCGCGATTTCCTGCTGCCCGACCGGAACGCGGTCACCATGACCGCGCCGTTCATGCGCGCGTACACCGAGCTGCTGGTGCGGACCTGCCACCGGCGCGGCGCGCACGCGATCGGCGGGATGGCCGCCTTCATCCCCAGCCGCCGCGACCCGCAGGTGAACGAGACCGCGCTGGCGAAGGTCCGCGACGACAAGACCCGCGAGGCGGGCGACGGCTTCGACGGCTCCTGGGTGGCCCACCCCGACCTGGTGCCGGTCTGCCGCGAGGTGTTCGACGCCGTGCTCGGCGACCGGCCCCACCAGCTCGACCGGACCCGCGACGAGGTACGGGTCACCGCCGCCCAACTGCTGGACGTGCGGAGTACCCCGGGCCGGCGGACCGAGGCCGGGCTGCGCAACGACATCAGCGTCGGCGTCCAGTACCTGGCGAGCTGGCTGCGCGGCACCGGGGCGGTGGCCATCTTCAACCTGATGGAGGACGCCGCGACGGCGGAGATCTCCCGTTCCCAGGTGTGGCAGTGGCTGCACAACGGCGTCACCCTCGACGACACCGGCGAGAAGGTCGACCGGGACCTGGTCGAGCGGCTCGCCGACGAGGAGTTGGCGAAGCTGCCGGGCGACCCGGCCGACTACGCCGAGGCGCGGTCGCTGTTCATGGCGGTCGCCGTCGCCGACGACTTCGTGGACTTCCTGACCCTGCCCGCGTACGAGCGGATGCCCTGACCACCAGCGACCGCGACGGGAGGCCGGCGATGACCACGACGGACATCGGCACCCTCGCCGCGACGCTGCGGGCCGTCCTCGGCCCGGAGCATGTGATCACCGACCGGCAGGAGCTGCGCACCTACGAGTGCGACGGGCTCGCCCAGTACAAGGTGATCCCCGCCCTGGTCGCCCTGCCGGGCACCGCCGCCGAGTGCGCGGCGACGGTCCGGGCCTGCGTGGACGCCGGAGTGCCGTTCGTCGCCCGGGGCTCCGGCACCGGCCTGTCCGGCGGGGCGCTGCCGCACGCCGACGGGGTGCTGGTGGTCACCTCGCGGCTGCGCGCCATCCGGGAGGTCGCCCCGGCCGACGAGCGGGCCGTGGTGGAACCCGGCGTGATCAACCTCCAGGTCACCCGGGCGGCCACCCCGTACGGCTACTACTACGCCCCCGACCCGTCGAGCCAGCAGATCTGCTCCATCGGCGGCAACGTGGCGGAGAACTCCGGCGGCGCGCACTGCCTGAAGTACGGCTTCACCACCAACCACGTCACCGGACTGGAGGTGGTCACCGCGGACGGCGACCTGGTGCGCCTCGGCGGCCGCGCCCCGGATCCGCCCGGCTACGACCTGCTCGGCGCCTTCGTCGGCTCCGAGGGGACGCTCGGCATCGCCACCGAGGTCACCGTGCGGCTGGTCCGGCTGCCCGAGTCGGTCCGTACGCTGCTGGCCGCCTTCCCCTCCACCGACGAGGCGGGGGCGGCGACCTCGGCCGTCATCGCGGCCGGCGTGGTGCCGGCGGCGATCGAGATGATGGACGCGCTGGCCATCTCCGCCGCCGAGGCGGCCGTGCGGTGCGGCTACCCGGCCGGCGCGGGGGCGGTGCTCATCGTCGAGCTGGACGGCCCGACGGCCGAGGTGGACGCCCAGTTCGCCGAGGTCGAGCGGCTCTGCCGGGACAACGGCGCCGGCGAGATCCGGGTCGCCGCGGACGACACCGAGCGGGCGCTGATCTGGAAGGGGCGCAAGTCGGCGTTCGCCGCGGTCGGCCGGATCAGCCCCGACTACATCGTCCAGGACGGCGTCATCCCGCGCACCGCGCTGCCCGAGGTGCTGCGCCGCATCGCGGAGATCGCCGCCCGGCGCGGCGTCCGGGTGGCCAACGTCTTCCACGCCGGCGACGGCAACCTGCACCCGCTGGTCCTCTTCGACGACAGCGTCGACGGCCAGGCCGAACAGGCCGAGGAGGTCTCCGGGGCGATCCTCGACCTCTGCGTCGAACACGGCGGTTCGATCACCGGCGAGCACGGCGTCGGCATGGACAAGGTGACCTTCATGCCGCGCATGTTCACCGACGACGACCTGGACACGATGCAGCTGCTGCGGTGCGCCTTCGACCCGCGCGGGCTGGCCAACCCGGGCAAGGTCTTCCCGACGCCCCGGCTCTGCGGCGAGGTGCCCGGCCGGCGTCGGGGCGTCCACCCGGCGCAGGAGGCCGGTCTGGCGGAGCTGTTCTGATGGCCGACGACGTGCTGGCCGCCCTCCGCGCCGCGGCCGGCGAGCGCGACGCCGTCCGCCCGGCCGGTGCCGGCTTCGCGGTGGCCGGCGTGCCGGCCCGTTACCGCGCCGCGCCCGGCTCCACCGAGGCCGCCGCCGCCGTCCTGCGGGTGGCGGCCGCGCACGACCTCGCGGTCGTCGCCGCCGGCGGTTGGACCAAGCAGGACTGGGCGAACCCCCCGCGCCGGCTCGACCTGGTCGTCGACACCCGACGGCTCACCGGGGTGGTCGAGCACGCCGCCGGCGACCTGATCGTCGTGGTACGGGCCGGCACCCGACTGGGCGACCTGCGCGCCAAGCTGGCCCCGGCCGCGCAACAACTGGCCCTGGACGCGCCGCCGCTGGCCGGCGGCGCGGGCGCGACGGTCGGCGGCGCGGTGGCGGTGAACACCAGCGGGCCGCGCCGGATGCGCTACGGCGCCGTCCGGGACCTGCTGATCGGCATCACCGTGGTGCGGCCGGACGGGGTGATTGCCCACGCCGGCGGCAAGGTGGTGAAGAACGTGGCCGGCTACGACCTCGGCAAGCTCTTCACCGGCTCGTACGGCACGCTCGGCCTGATCACCGAGTGCGCCTTCCGGCTGCATCCGCTGCCGGCCGCCAGCGGGTACGTGCGCCGCCCGGCCGACGGTGCGACCGAGGCCGGCCGGTTGGTGGCCGCCGTGCTCGGCGCGCAGCTCGTGCCGAGCGCGCTGGAGGTGCACGCCTCGCCCGACGGCGGCGTCGAGGTCGCGGTGCTGATCGAGGGCACGCCGTCCGGCGTCCGCGAGCGGGTCGCCGCGACCCGGCGCCTGCTCGGTGCCGCCGCCACCGCCTCGGACACTCCGCCGCCGTGGTGGTCGGCCTACCCGTGGCGGACAGGTGACGTCGGACTGAAGCTGACCGCCGCGCTCTCCGGCGTCCCGGGACTGCTCGCGGCGGCGCGCGAGGCGGGGCGGCGGCGCGGCGTACCGGTGCGGGTCAGCGGTTCGGCGGGCACCGGCGTCCTCTACGCCGGCCTGCCCGGCGCCGCGACGCCCGACGTGGTGGCCCGGATCGTCGCGGACCTGCGCGCCGCGACGGCGACCGCCGGCGGGCACGCCGTCGTGCTGACCGCATCGGCCGCGGTGCGGGACCGGGTCGACCTGTGGGGACCGGTCGGCGGGCTGGAACTGATGCACCGGGTCAAGGCGCAGTTCGACCCGGACGCCCGGTTCGCCCCCGGCCGCTTCGTGGGAGGGATCTGAGATGTCGAGCGAAGTCCCCGCCCAGCGCGGTGTCGACCGGCCCGGCCGCGCCCTGCCGGACGTGCTGGGGCCGGTCGTCGGAGCGCCGGGCGAACCGGCCTTCGACGACCACCACCCGCCCCGGCGGGACCTGGTCGACGACTGCGTGCACTGCGGCTTCTGCCTGCCCACCTGCCCCACCTACCTGCTGTGGGGCGAGGAGATGGACTCGCCGCGCGGGCGCATCTACCTGATGGAGGAGGGGCTCGACGGCGAGCCGCTGAGCCCGTCCATGGTGCGGCACTTCGACCGCTGCCTGGGCTGCATGGCCTGCGTGACCGCGTGCCCGTCCGGGGTCCGCTACGACCGGCTGATCGAGGACACCCGGCAGCAGGTGGAACGTCGGCACAACCGGTCCCGCCGGGAGCGGCTGCTGCGGACCGCCATCTTCCAGGTGTTCCCGTACCCGCGCCGGCTGCGGCTGCTGCGCGGGCCGCTGCGGGCGTACCAGGCCAGCGGCCTGCGGCGCCTGGTACGCCGCAGCGGCCTGGCGGCGCGCCTGGCGCCGACGCTGGCCACCCTCGAATCGCTGGCCCCCACGCTCGGGCGGGCGGCCCGGCTGCCGGCGCGGCTGCCGGCGTACGGCCCGCGGCGGGCGCGGGTCGGCATGCTCACCGGCTGCGCGCAGCGCGCGTTCTTCCCCGACGTCAACGCGGCCACCGCCCGGGTCCTCGCCGCGGAGGGCTGCGAGGTGGTCATCCTCCCGGACCGGCAGGGCTGCTGCGGCGCGCTGAGCGTCCACAACGGACGAACGGAGGAGGCGCGGCGGTTCGCCCGGGCGCTGATCGACGTCTTCGACGCCGCCGGCATCGACCGGTTCGTGGTCAACGCGGCCGGCTGCGGGTCGTCGCTGAAGGAGTACGGCGAGCTGCTCCGCGACGACCCGGCGTACGCCGAGCGCGCGGCGGCCTTCGCCGCCGCGGTGCGCGACCTGGCCGAGCTGCTCGTCGAGCTGGGCCCGGTCGCCCGGCGGCACCCGCTGCCGGTGACCGTCGCCTACCACGACGCCTGCCACCTGGCGCACGCCCAGGGGGTGCGGGCGCAGCCCCGCGACCTGCTGCGCGCAATCCCCGGGCTCGAACTGCGGGAGATCGCCGACCCGGAGATCTGCTGCGGATCGGCCGGGGTCTGGAACGTGCTCAACCCGGAGCCGGCGGCGCAGCTCGGGGAGCGTAAGGCCCGCGACGTGCTGGCCACCGGCGCCGAGCTGCTCGTCACCGCCAATCCGGGCTGCCTGATGCAGGTGGCCGCAGCGGTCGGGCGGCTCGGCGGCACGGTCGCCCTGGCCCACACCGCGCAGGTGCTGGACGCGTCGATCCGCGCCCGACCGGTCACCGACCTGCTGCCGTGACACCCCTCCCGCCAGCGCGCGGGAGGGGTGCCGGCCGATCCGACCGGTCAGAAGGTGACCAGCGGGTCGCCGATGAAGTCGGCGATGAAGTTGACGAAGAAGAAGCCGAAGAAAATGACATTGATGATGAGCAGTGCGTAGTGCCACGAGCGGGGGCGCGCCGCGCGGGGCAGCCGGCGGTTCAGGTAGATCAGCATGAACGGGAAGATCAGCGCGCCCAGGTTGGACATGTTCGCCGACCACTGCACCAGGCTGACCGGCAGCGCGAGGTGCAGGACGACGGCGATGATCACCAGCAGCAGGAGCATGAACGGGTAGTAGAACCGGCGGGGATCGCCCTCCAGCAGGCGACGGAGCCGGGGACTGGTGGCGTGCGCCGCGTCGGTGGTGACCCGCACCATCGCCTCGAAGATGCCGAGCTGGGTGCTGAACAGGATCAGCACACCGATCAGCAGCATGCCGTAGAACATCACCTGGCCGTACTCGGGTTCGAGCGCGGTGGCCACGAAGGTGGGCACGGTGGCCGTGGTCGGCGTCTCGCCGGACAGCTCCACCGCCTGCGCCATGAGGACGGTGGGCAGCAGCATGCCCAGCATGGCGCCGACGAAGAAGACGCCCCACATGTCGGTGAGCAGCAGCCGGTACCACCGCTTCCAGCGGGCGGCGTTGGCGGCGTCGTCGGGGAAGGTGACCCCGTTGGCCAGCAGTTCGCGCCGGTCACCGCGCAGCCCGGAGATGTAGCCGGTGCGGTAGCCCATGCCGTAGCCCTTGTCCCGGTAGTGGCCCATCACGTACCAGTTCAGGCCGGAGGCGAGCGCGGTGAAGCCGGCCAGCCCGCCCAGCTGGGTGGCGGTGATGCCGGCCGGTGGGGCGGCCGGCGTGAAGAACCCGCGGATGCCCTCCCACCACAGGCTCCCCGGGACCACGAGCAGGGTGACGAAGAGCAGGGCGACCAGGATCGTCCCGATCATCAGCCAGTTGGCCAGCTCCAGCGTGCGGCTGATCCGTCTGGCCGCCGCCGTGATGAGGAAGACCAGCACCAGCAGACCGATCGCCCAGAGCCGCGGCTCCTCGGCTCCGGCCGGCGGCACCGTGCCGTGGACCAGCGCGTACAGGCCCTGGCCGGCGGACGCGGCCCAACCGCCGGCGATGAACGCGAAGATGACCAGGAACACCGACAACGGCACCCACAACAGGTAGCCGGGCGGCACCCGTCCCCAGCCGACGACGGGCGCCTCGCCGGTGGCCATCACGTACCGGGACGACTCGACGTTGTAGAACGTCTGGAGCACGGCCGACACGAGGATCACCCAGCCGACCCCGACGAAGCCGAACTGGCCCACCGCCTGCGGGCCGAGCAGCCATTCCCCGCTGCCGATGGAGATGCCGAGGGCGATCAGGCTCGGCCCGAGCGCGTACTTGAACAGTTGCGGAAGCCCGAGCTTGCGGACACCGAACACCTCTTCCGGCTCGGGCAGGTCCGCCACGGCCAGCGGAGGACGGCTCTTTCCCAGTTGATAGGTGCGGACGTCCGGGGCCTCAGTTACTTCGGTCATGAAGAACCTCCTTATGGGAAGGGCCCCCCTGATCAATCGTCATACCTCGTTAACACAGAAGCAATAACTGATCTGTATGTGACGATTCGCTGATCGTTTCCACGCCGTGCCCGGAAATGATCGCCGGACCGCGCCGATGACCCGCGCCGCGGCCCGCGGTCCGGCCGGACGTCCCGGGTTTCGGCGGGATGGGATCCGGTCAGTAGGTAGGGATTTCCCCGATTCGTCGACGGTGGTCCGAAAGCTAGCGTCGAGGCGTGCCGGACCGCCCGACGGTGGCGGTGGCGACCGGTGGGCGGCCGGGCCGATCCGGCCCCGGCGGTGCGAGCCCGGAACCGGTCTCTTCGACGTGAACGAGAGCGAGGGGTGTCATGCGGCGGTGGATCGCGCCGGCGGCCTTGGCGGTCGTGCTGGCTCTGACCGGATGCGGTGGCTCGGACGAGCCGCAAGGGTCGCCCGGGGCGGCGGAGGAGGTCGACGGCGGTGACGGCGTCATCGAGGGGGACGGGGCGGCTGTCGAGCGCCCGTCCTGCCCGTTCACCCCGGAGCGTGCCTCGGAGCTGGTCGGGCGGACGTTGAATGCCGACGGCAACTGCCTGTTCCGGGACGACAACGGCGTCGCCATCCTGACCATCACCCTCGCCTCCCAGCTGGCCGGTCAGACGACCTACGACTACAGCAGGGAACAGGCCGGCAAGCGGTTCGAGCGGGTGTCCGACGTGGACAAGGGCGACCAGGGGTACCTCGCGGCCGGCGGGACGGAGGCCGAGGCCGTGGTGATCAGCAAGGCGGGCGCCTACACGGTCCAGATCAGCAGCTTCCACGACGACGCCACCGCCAACGAGACACTGCTGCGCAAGCTGGTCGACGCGATCCCCGCCTGACCTGCGACGACCGGGCGGGGCGGCGTCGCGCCGCCCCGCCCGGCCGATGGTCGGACCGCACGCTCCAGCGCCGGCCGGGTGACCCGTCCGTCGGGCCGCACCGTCGCATCGGCACGAAGGCGGGGCGGCGGCGTGCCGGCGAAGCCGACAATCGGCCCACCCGTTGCGTCCCGGCACGAGAACGCCCACGGCGGCGGCCGCACTTTCGCCGTTCGCCGCCGCCCGCGCCGCCGGTCGCGCCATGATGGCCGCGGAGCCACCCCGGCGGGCCCCCGCGTGCCGGTGACGGAGGAACGGGGGAGTTGACGTGCAGGACGTGTCGGTCGAACCGGTGGTCGCCGAGGCCCGGTCGGCGGGCCTGGCGGACGTGGTGTGGGAGAACGCCGAGGCGGCGCCCGAGGCGGTGCAGTTCCTGCGCCCGGACCCGGTCCCCAGATCCTGGCCGGCGCCGCGGCCGTTGCGTACCGGCCCGCAGCCGGTGACCTGCCGGCAGTTCCGTGACGACGTGCTCGCCCTCGCCCGCGGGTTCGTCGCCGCCGGTATCGGCCACGGCGACCGGGTGGCCCTGATGAGCCGCACCCGCTACGAGTGGACGCTCGTCGACTATGCCCTGTGGTCGGTCGGCGCGGTCACCGTGCCGATCTACGACACCTCCAGCGCCGACCAGCTCCGCTGGATCCTCACCGACTCCGGCGCGGTCGGCTGCGTGCTGGAGACCGGCGAGCACGCCGCGATGCTCGCCGGCTTCCGGGACGACCTGCCCGCGTTACGTCAGGTGTGGCGGATCGACGGCGGCGACCTGATCGCCCTGGCGGGAGAGGGCCGCGCCGTCGACGACGCGCGGGTGGACGCCCGCCGGCGCGCGGTGACCGGCGGGGACGTCGCGACGATCGTGTACACCAGCGGCACCACCGGACGGCCGAAGGGCTGCGTGCTGACCCACCGCAACATCCACAGCGACGTCACCGGCGCCGTCGAGGTGCTGCGGGACCTGCTGCACCCGGGCGCCTCGACGGTGTTGTTCCTGCCGCTGGCGCACGCGTTCGCCCGGCTGATCCAGGTCGGCATGGTGCACAGCCGGGCGACCATGGTGCACAGCGCCGACATGAGCGGCGTCCTCGACCAGCTGCGGAAGTACCGGCCGACGTTCATCCTGGCGGTGCCGCGGATGTTCGAGAAGATGTACAACCGGGCCCGGCAGAAGGCCGACGAGGCGAATCGGGCGCGGTTGTTCGACCTCGCCGACCGGCTGGCGGTGCGCTACAGCCGGGCGCTGGACGCCCCGCGCGGTCCGGGGCCGCTGCTGCGCCTGGCGCACGCGGTCTTCGAGGTGCTGGCGTACCGGAAGCTGCGCGCCACGCTCGGCGGGCGGTGCCGGCTGGCGATCGTCGGTGGGGCGCCGCTGGCGGACCGGCTCGGGCACTTCTTCCGCGGCGCCGGGATGGCCCTGCTGGAGGGTTACGGGCTGACCGAGACGTCACCGGCGTTGACGGTCAACCCGCCGTCGGCGATGCGCATCGGCACCGCCGGCCGCCCGATCCCCGGCGTGCGGATCCGCGTCGCCGCGGACGGCGAGATCCTCGCGCACGGCCCGATGATCTTCACCGGCTACTGGAACAACCCCGAGGCCACCCGGGAGGCGGTCACCAGCGACGGCTGGTTGCGCACCGGCGACCTCGGCGGCCTCGACCAGGACGGCTACCTGCGGATCACCGGCCGGAAGAAGGAGATCATGGTGACCGCGGCCGGGAAGAACCTCGCGCCGGCGCCGATCGAGGACGCGATCCGCGAGCATCCGCTGGTCAGCCAGGTGATGCTGGTCGGCGACGGCCGCCCGTACGTGGCCGCCCTGGTGACCGTCGACGAGCACGCCTGGTCGCGGTGGCGCGCCGCGCGCGGCCTGCCCGACGTGCCGGTGGCCGAGCAGCGCGATCACCCGGAGCTGCGCGGCGAGATCCAGTCCGCCGTCGACCGGGCGAACGCGACCGTGTCCCGGGCGGAGCAGGTCAAGACGTTCCGGATCCTGCACCGTGACCTCACCGAGGCCGAGGGCGAACTCACCCCCACGTTGAAGATCAAACGGGAGGTGGTGGCGACGCGCTACGCCGAGGACGTCGAGGCGCTGTACCGGGGCCACTGAACCACCGCGCCGGGCGGACTTCCGTCAGCCGGGAGCCGGCGGCGAGGCGGCAGCAGGGCGGAGACGAAGGTGAGCAGCACGGTGAACGTGGCCTGCGCCCGGGCCGGGCCGTCAGGCGGGCTGGTCCAGGATGGCGCTGAAGCGTTCCTCGGCCAGGTCGAGCTGGTCGAGGATGTGCTGCTTGACCGGGGCCGACAGCGGGGTGTCCGGGCGGGTGACGAGGTCGCGGAAGACCGGCACCAGCGGCCGGTACTTCGCCGCCGCCGACGCCACCTTCGGGCCGACGGTGTGGATCACGCCCACCCCGTTGTCGGTGAAGTCGGAGACCTTGATGACCCGCGCCCACGGCTCGCCCTCGAGGCTCGCCGCCACGTGCTCGCGGTACTGCTCGTGCCGGTCCCGCCCCGGGTCGTACGCCGGGTTGGTGACCGCCGCGACCAGGCGGGCCACCCGGGGGCCGAACCGGTCGGCGAGGGTGGCCAGCGCCGCCGTCGTCGGGTCGTCGACCTCCGCGTCGCCGGCCAGTTCGTCGGGGTGGTCCTCGACCGCGTCGTGCAGCAGCCCGGCGACGATCACGTCCACGTCGCGCACCTGGTAGTGGTGCATCATCCGGATCGCCACCCGTAGCAGGTGGTTGAGGTACGGCTCGCGGACCCGCCGGTCGTCGCGGTGCAGGTCGGCGGCGAGGTCGAGGGCGGCGGTGAGCCGCTGCCGGGCGGGTTCGTCGAACGCCCGGATCTCCAGCCGGAACCGTTCCAGCAGGCCGGGCTCGCCGTGGATCTCGGTGATCGCGTGCATCGGCATGGTGGCGAGGTACGCGGGGAAGTCCATGCGTCACTTATAGCGGATCTTCACCACGAACCCGGTCCGGCGGTCGGCCACCCGACGGGCGGGGCCGGCAGCCGTCGCCCGGTGAGCGCACGCGCACGTCAGCCCAGCGGTTCGAGCGCGAACCTCCCCCAGGCGACGAAACCGAGCAGGCCGATGAACATCAGGTCACCGAGCAGGTAGCCCCACTCGCTGCGGCGGAACCGGGTCGTCCCCGCACCCGCCATCACCAGCATCAGGCCGGACGCAGCCAACGGCACGAGCACGACAGCCACGTCGGCGACAGCTGGCAGGATCAGGCCGAGAGCACCGATGATCTTGATCGTGCCGATCGCCTTGATGTGCCCGCGGCCGAAGTCGTCCACCCAGTGCTGGCTGGCTCCGAACGAGCGGAACCGCTCCTTCGTCAGTACGACCTGACTGACCCCGCCGATGACGAACCCGGTCGCGACAATGGCAGTCACTATCCATAGTGCGGTGTGCATGACAGCTCCTCACATCCGTTACCTCGCCTCCCCGAGGCGCGTCGTAGGTGTGACGGAGCCCAGCCACGAGAGGTAACGACGATGACGCCGGACACGCATCTGGCAGCCGTGTTCGATGACGAGCGAGGACGCCTGGTGGCCCTGGCCCATCGGATGCTCGGATCGCGAGCGGATGCCGAGGATGCCGTCCAGGAGGTGTGGCTGCGTCTGGTTCGCCAGGATCCGGCGTCGATCGACAACCTCCCTGGCTGGCTGACGACCGTGGCGGCGCGGGTCTGTGTCGACATGCTGCGCGCACGCAAGCACCGCCCGCTCCCGGCGCATGAGCCCGACCTCCCCGAGTTCACGGTCAGCGAGGACGTTGAACCCCCCGATGACGCGGCAGCGGCCAACGACGCGGTGGGCCTCGCTCTGCTGGTGGTGCTCGAGGCGCTGGGGCCCGACGAACGGCTGGCGTTCGTGCTGCACGACATCTTCGCGGTGCCGTTCAAGGACATCGCCGAGATCCTCGGCACCTCCACGGCCGCAGCCAAGATGATGGCGAGCCGCGCCCGCCGCAAGGTGCGCGGCGCCGACCTTCCCAGCGACGGCCGCCGCCGCCAACGTCAGGTGGTCGACGCCTTCCTGGCTGCTACCCGGGACGGGGACTTCGAGGCACTGCTGCAGGTACTCGACCCACAGATCACGTGGCGGTCGTACACCCCGGGCGGAGTCGTGGTGAAGCTCGGCGCCACCGAGGTGATCGCCGCCGCCGAACGTGGGACCCGCGCCTCGGTCGTGGCACGCCGGGTCCTGGTCAACGGGGAGCCGGGCATCATGACCTGGAGCCGCACCGGAGCGCCACTCAGCGTGATGGCGTGTACCGTGCGCGGTGGCCGCCTCGTCGAGGTCGTGGCTCTGGCCGACCCGCGCCGGCTGGCGTCCATGCCCACGCCCCCCTGCCGGCCTGCCGGGACCGACGACTAGGCCGCGGCGGCGCGGTGCTCGACGGCTGGGCATTGACGCCTGGTCACATCCGCTCGCCCGGCAACCGGCTGGCCTGCTCGATCCAGGAGCGCAGCCGGTCCTCGTCCAGTTCCTCATCCGGGCGGATGTCGAGATAGCGCACCTCGTCGTGCTTGGACGATTTCGGCGGCATGGGATCGAGCGATGTCCCCTTCAGGAACTGCACCTGCACGTAGTTCGTATAGCAGCGGAACGACAGGAACCAGCCCTCGCCCTTGAGCCCGTAGAACGGTTGGTTCCACTTCACGGCCTTGTGCACGCCGGGGACGGTGCGCACGATGAGGTCGTCCAGGCGCTGCCCGACGTCTCGTTTCCAGCCGGGCATGGCAGCGATGTAGTCCCGAACCGGCCCGCTTCCCTCACCCTTGGGGATCTGGGGATTGCCGCCCGAGAGCAACCTCGGTCCCGCGTCGGGCTTCTTGTCATCGGACATGAGTGACACTTCCTTGGTGCGGTCCGCGACATCCGGAAAGAGACGTCGCGACTGCGTCGACGTAGCGAGATGCAACCACCTGGCTTCAGCCGGATGCTTGCTCAGCAGGATGCGGCCTCCCACAGGAATCCGTCCGGGTCGGAGCAGGGTTCCGAATCGCTACCGATGGTGAGGCGGTGCTATCCGTCCTCCAGCTCGACGGTGAGGGAATCAATGGTCGCCATCACCGCACGCTAACAACGGGTCAGGGCCCCGGCAGAGCGAGAGCGCGGTGCGGTACGGCGGCACCGCCCACGGCACGCCGAGTTCCGAGGGCAGCCGGCCCTGCTCGGCGGCCCGGCGCAGCACCTCGTTGACGCCGCGCAGGCGCAGCACCCGCTCCGGGCCGGCGCCGAGCGGCTCGACCAGGTCGGCGCCGAGCAGCCGTGGCGCGGGCGCCGACCGGAGCGCGTCCAGCACGGCGGTGAACGCCGCGGTCCGGGCCAGCGGGGCGATCAGCGGCACGGCAGGGTCGACCCGATGGTCGAGCAGGTTCTCCAGCAGGCCGCGCCGCCCGGGCACCTCGCGCGGCGCGGCGTCGCCGGGCAGCAGCAGCCGGTCGGTGGGGTACTCCAGCACGGCCCGCCCGGCGTCCCCGGTCACCAGCACCTCGCCGGCGATGAAATCCTCACCGGCCAGGGTCACCGCGGCCAGGACCGGCGGCCCGGTGCGCGGCCGGACCCGGAGCACGGCGGTGTCCTCCACCTCGATCGGGCGTACCCGGTAGCGCTCCACCTCGATGCTGGCCGGCCGCACCGGCGTACCGGCCGCCGCCTCGGCGATCGCCAGGCACTGCATCACCGCGTGCGCCAGCGGGTTGGCCAGCGCGCCGTCCAGCACCGGCCGGCCGTGCAGCGTCCGGCGGCCCGCCCAGGGCGCCCGCGCGTAGTACGCGTCGGTGCGCCGCCAGGCGGCGACGGTGGCGATGCCGGTGACCGGGCCGAGCCGACCGGCCGTCACCGCCGCGGTCAGCTCGGTCAGCGCCGCCGAGCCGAGCGCCTGGAACCCCACCTGGCAGGCGCGGCCGGTGGCGGCCAGCGCGGCGGCCAGCTCGTCGTGCTCGGTCGTCGACAGCACCGGCGGCTTCTCCAGCAGCAGGTCCGCCCCGGCGGCGAGCGCGTCCAGGGCGACCGGCAGGTGGGTGTGCGGCGGGGTGCAGACCACCACCACGTCCGGGCGTACGGCGGCCAGCATCTCCCGGTGGTCGGTGTGTACGGTGGTTTCCGCCGGCACCGGCGCGGCCGGATCGTCCTCGACCGGGCGCAGGTCCACCAGGGCCGCCAACCGCAGCCGGCCGGCCGCGTGCAGCGGCGCCAGCACCCGGCGGTGCCAGCGTCCGTGCCCGTTCGCCCCGACCAGCGCCACCCGGGGCGGGTCACCCGGCCGCCGTCCGGTTGTCCGGTACCGGCTGTCCGGGCGCGCCCCGGGCCGGCCGACCGGCGAGCCGGGGGCGGGGAGGCCGGGTGGGAGCGGGCCGGGCGCCGGGCGCCGGGCAGGGTCGCCGGCGGCGGGAGAGCGGGCGGCGGGGGATTCGCCGGCGGGGGACCGGGCGGCGGGGGAGCCGGTCACCGGGCACCCGCCAGGGTCGCCGGCACCCCGTGCCGGGTCAGGTCGGCCAGCCAGCCCACCACGTCGGCGCGGACCACGGCGTCCTCGGCCAGCTCGGCGGGGAAGATCTCGCGCAGCGCGAAGGCCGCGTCCACCGCGCCGGTCGGGGTGGGCGGGGCGGCGGCCAGTGCGGCGCGGATCCGGTCGGCGAGCGGATCCTGCAACGGCAGTGGGGATCCGTCGTCGGCGGCGCCCTGGGCGAAGCGCAGCCAGGCGGCGACCACCAGCGCGGCCCAGCGCGCGGGCCGGCCGGCGGCGCGCAGGTCGGCGATGGTGTGCAGGACGCGCTGCGGCAGCTTCTGCGAGCCGTCCATCGCCACCTGGAGGGTGCGGTGCCGGATCGCCGGGTTGCCGAACCGGTCCAGCACCTGCGCGCCGTAGTCGACCACCCGGATGCCGTCCGGCGGGGTGAAGCTGGGCGCGACGTCCTCGGCGACCAGCCGGCGCAGCACGTCGGCCAGGTACGGCAGGGCGAGCGCGTCGGCGACCGTCTCGCAGCCGGCCAGCGCGCCGAGGTAGGCGGCCGCCGAGTGCACGCCGTTGAGGGTGCGCAGCTTCAGCCGCTCCCACGGCCCGGCGTCGGCGCAGAGCACCGCCCCGGCCCGCTCCCAGGCCGGCCGGCCGCCGGGGAAGTCGTCCTCGATCACCCACTGCGCGTACGGCTCGGCGGCCACCGCGGCCAGGTCGGTCACCCCGAGCGCGTGCCGGGCCACGTCGAGCGTCTCCGCCGTGCTGGCCGGCACGATCCGGTCCACCATCGTGCCGGGGAAGGACACCTGCTCGCCGACCCAGCCGACCGCGTGCGCCGGCGCGCCCGCGTACGCCAGCGCCTGCTCGACCAGGCCGCGCAGCCGGCGGCCGTTGGCCGGCAGGTTGTCGCAGCTGACCAGCGCCACCGGCCCGGCGTCGGCGGCGGCCCGGGCCAGCAGGCCGCGCACCAGCAGCCCCGGCACCGTCGCCGGCGGCCGGTCACCGGCCAGGTCGGCGGCGAGCGCCGGGTCCGGGCGCAGCGCCCCGGTGGTCGGGTCGAGCTGGTACGCCTTCTCGGTCACGGTCAGCGTGACCACCCGGATCGCCGGGTCGGCGAGCAACGCCACCACCGCCGCCGGGTCGCTGGCCGCGTGCCGTACCTCGGCCAGCGCGCCCACCACCCGGGTTCCCGCGCCGTCCGCGGCCAGGGTGGTGACGCTGAACAGGTTGTCCTGCGCGGTCAGGTCCGCGACCAGCGCGGCGTTGCGCGGGGCGACGCCGACGATGCCCCAGTCGCCGCCGGCCGCGCCGACCGCCGCCTCGGTGTAGACGGCCTGGTGGGCCCGGTGGAACGCGCCGAGGCCAAGGTGCAGCACGCCGGCCGGCACGGTGCCGGGGCGCAGCAGCGGCCGGCTCGCCGCCGGCAGCCGGCGCAGCGAGCCGAGGCCGAGCCGGGACGGGCCCACGGTCAGCGCCATGCCGGACCGTCCGGGAACCGGAACCGGGCGACCGACTCCGGTCGCATGGTGCTGCTGTATCCGGGCGCGGTGGGCGGCAGGTACCGGCCGCCGCGGGTGCGCACCGGGTCGACGAAGTGCTCGTGCAGGTGGTCGACGTACTCGATCATCCGGCCGTCCAGGCTGGTGCCCACCCGCAGGTAGTCGAAGATCGCCAGGTGCTGGACGTACTCGCAGAGCCCGACGCCGCCCGCGTGCGGGCACACCGGCACCCCGAACTTCGCCGCCATCAGCAGCTCGGCGAGGACCTCGTCGACCCCGCCGACCCGGCAGGCGTCGACCTGCATCACCCCGATCGCCTCGGCCTGGAGCAGCTGCTTGAAGATCACCTTGTTGGCGGCGACCTCCCCGGTGGCCACCCGGCAGCGGCCGCCGGTCAGCTCGGCGACGGCCCGGGCGATCCGGGCGTGGCCGAGGATGTCGTCGGCGTGCGTGGGCTCCTCGATCCAGTACGGGTCCACCTCGGCCAGCGCGGTCATCGCGGCGATCGCCTCGTCGACCCCCCACACCTGGTTGGCGTCCATCATGAGCAGCGCGTCCGGGCCGATCTCGGCCCGGATGATCCGGGCCCGGCGCAGGTCGTCGGCGAGCTGGCCGCCGACCTTCATCTTCATCGCCCGCCAGCCGTCCGCGTACGCCTGCCGGGTCAGCGTCCGGACCTTGTCGTCCGGGTAGCCCAGCCACCCCACCGATGTGGTGTACGCGGGGAAACCGTCGCGCTCCAGGGTGGCCAGCCGGTCGGCCAGCCCGTCGCGTCCCTTGTCCAGCAGGGCGGCCGCCTCGTCCGGGGTGAGCGCGTCGGCGATGTGCTGGAAGTCGACGCAGCCGACCAGGTCGTCGGTGGGCAGCTCGGCCAGGTACCGCCAGAGCGGCTGGCCGGCCAGCTTGGCCCGCAGGTCCCAGACCGCGTTGACCAGCGCCCCGGTGGCCAGGTGGATGACCCCCTTCTCCGGGCCCAGCCAGCGCAGCTGGACGTCGGCGACGAGCGAGCGCCAGAACGCCACCGGCTCGGCGGCGATCTCGGCGACGGTGCGGCCGCGTACGTGGTGTTCCAGCGCCCGGACGGCAGCGCAGGTGAGCTCGTTGCCCCGGCCGTTGGTGAAGGTGAAGCCGGCGCCGGTCGGCCCGGCGTCGGTGCCCAGTTCGACGTAGGTGGCCGAGTAGTCGCCCCGGTTGATCGCGTCCGAGCCGTCGCCCCGCGCCGCGGTGGGGAACCGGACGTCGTGCACGTCCACGGAGGTGATGGTGACGCTCATGCCTGCTCCCGTTTCGTTCGCGACCGCGGGGCTCCGCTGCGCTGCACTTCTCGCGCTCACCGTGACTCCCCGAAGTTGAAGACTCGCTTCGGCAGCCGGTACGCCAGGTCCACGATGGTCTCGGCGGCCTCCGCCATCGGCAACCGGTGCTCGGCGACCAGCCGGGCCAGGAAACCGGCGTCCAGCCGCCGGGCCACGTCGTGCCGGACCGGAATCGAGCAGAACGCCCGGGTGTCGTCGACGAAACCGGCGGTGTTGTAGAAGCCGGCGGTATCGGTGACCGCCTCCCGGAACCGGCGCAGCACCTCGGGGGAGTCCAGGAACCACCAGGGCGCCCCGAGGTAGAGCGCGGCGTAGCCGCCCGCCAGCGGGGCCAGCTCCCGGGTGAAGGTGTACTCGTCGAGGGTGTAGAGCACCACCCGCAGCCGGGGGTCGTTGCCGTACGCGTCCAGCAACGGGGCGAGCGCGTGCACGTACTCGGTGGCCTGCGGCACGTCGCCGCCGACGTCGCGGCCGTGCCGGGCGTGCAGCCACCGGTTGTGGTTGCGCACCGCGCCCGGGTGCAGCTGCATGACCAGGCCGTCCTCCAGCGACATCCGGGCGAACTCCAGCAGCATGTGCGCCCGGAACGCCTCCGCGTCGCCGGGCTCGGCGCGCCCGCGGCGGAGCCGGTCGTACAGCGCCGCCGCCTCGGCCGGGGCCAGGTCGAGCGTCCGGGCGGTGGGGTGGCCGTGGTCGGAGGAGGTGGCGCCGGCCGCGACGAACGCCGCCCGCCGGGCGCGCAGCGCGGCCAGGTAGCCGGCGTACCGGCCGGTGTCCTCGCCGGTCAGCTCGCCGAGCCGGGCCAGGTTGGCCGACCAGTTGTCGAACTCCGGGTCGACCACGTCGTCCGGGCGGAAGGTGGTGACCACCCGCCCGCCCGGCCCGCCCCAGCCGTCCGCGGCGAGCTTGGCGTGCTGCCCCAGGTCGTCCAGGGGCGACTCGGTAGTGGCCAGCACCTCGATGTTGAACCGCTCGAACAGCGCCCGGGGCCGGAAGCCCGGCTCGGCCAGCCGGGCGGCCAGCTCGTCGTAGACGGCGTCGGCGGTGGCCGGGGAGAGCGGGGTACCCACCCCGAACACCTCGGTGAAGGTCTGCTCCAGCCAGAGCCGGGACGGGGTGCCGCGGAACAGGTGCCAGTGCGCGGCGAACCGGCGCCAGATCCGCCGGCCGTCGGTCTCCACCGGGCTGCCGTCCCGGCTCGGCACGCCCAGCTCGGCCGGGGGCACGCCCTGGCTGAGCAGCATCCGAGTCAGGTAGTGGTCGGGGACGATGAGCAGCCGGGCCGGGTCGGCGAACGGCCGGTCCTCGGCCAGCAGCGCCGGGTCGACGTGCCCGTGCGGGGAGATGATCGGCAGCTCGGCCGCCAGCGCATACAGCTCCCGGGCCAGCGCGCGCTGGCCCGGTTCGGCGGGCAGGAGCAGGTCGGTACGGGACATGGTGGGCACGGAATGCGGCTCCCGGGGGTCGAGGTCAGGGCAGGGTGAGCAGGTCGGCGACCCGGACGGGCCGGCCGGTGTCGAAGGACCGGTTGGCGGCCAGCCCGGTGAGCAGGGCGAGCGCGCCGTCGTGCGCGGTGGCGGCCCGGTCGAGCGGGTCCGGGGCGCCGCCGAAGAGCACCCGGGTCATCCGCGCGTCGGCGCCGCCGTGGCCCTGCCGGGTGTGGCCCTCGACGGTGACCGCCCGCGGCGGGGCCCAGAACGGCCGCAGGGTGAGGGTGGCCCCGCCGGCCTCGTCGGGGGCCTCCGCGCCGTGCAGGGCGGCGCCCTTGAGCGCCCCGGCGGCCGCCGGGCTGACGTACGCGCTCTCGGTGACCTCCAGCTCCAGCCGGCCCCGGCTGCCGTTGACCATCACCCGGTAGCCCTCCCAGGGCGCGTACGCGGTGAGGTGGTAGGTCATCGTGGCGCCGGTGGAGTAGCGGGCCAGCACCGCCATGTCGTCCTCGATGGTGACGCCGGGGGCGAAGACGTTGCGGTCGCGCTGGTAGCCGTCCTCGGCCTCGGCGTCGAGGTAGAGCTCGCGCAGCCGGGGGTGCGCGGCCAGGCGCAGCGCGAACGGGTCGTCGCCGGCGGCGGGGGAGCCGTGCGCCCGGTCGTAGTCGCGGGCGTAGCCGTGCCGGCGGCCGGACTCGCCGTAGAAGAAGAGCCGGCCGGCGCCGTAGACCTCCACCGGCCGGGCGTCCAGCCACCAGTTCACCAGGTCGAAGTGGTGGCTGGCCTTGTGCACCATCAGCCCGCCGGAGGCGGCCTTGTCCCGGTGCCAGCGGCGGAAGTAGTCGGCGCCGTGCCGCACGTCGAGCAGCCACTCGAAGTGCACCGACCCGATCTCGCCGACCGCGCCCTCGGCGAGCAGCCGGCGCACCTGCTCGTGCAGCGGGTTGTAGCGGTAGTTGAAGGCCACCGTGATCCGTCGGCCGGTACGCGCCACCGCGTCCAGGATCCGCTCGCAGCGCGGCGCGTCCACCGTCATCGGCTTCTCGGTGACCACGTCGCAGCCGGCCTCCAGCGCGGCCACGATGTAGCGGTCGTGGGTGACGTCCACGCTGGTCACCAGCACCACGTCGACCCGCTCCTCGGTGAGCATCGCGGTGAAGTCGGCGGCCCGGTAGGTGGGCACCGCCGGGTGGCCCGACTCGGCCAGCCACCGGTTGTGCGCGTCCATCCGGGCCTGGTTGACGTCGGCGAAGGCGACCAGCTCGGCGGTGTCGGGGTGGTCGCGCACCAGCGCCCGGACGAACATCTCGGCGCGGGCGCCGGTGCCCACCACGGCGTACCGGAGACGCCCGCTGGCCTGGGGTGACATCTGCTCGGCCTCCCGGGCAAGCTGCAAAGGTTTGCAGTGAAGTAACCACGATCGATGCTGACGAGTCAACGCCCGGACGGGAATCAGCGGCTTTTGATGGCATTAGCGGCGATGCGGGCGCCTGATGGGAGCGCAGCCGAAACCGAGCTGTAATCATCCACCGTTGACACTGGAGCAACCGTTTGCATTAATTGGCGGCACCCGTGACCGCCGCCACATCGGAGGGACGCCGTGCCAGTCACCATCAGGGACGTCGCGCGGGCCTCCGGCGTGCACGTCTCCACGGTCTCCCGCACCTTCTCCGCACCGCACCTGGTCAACCCGGAGACCCGGGTCCGGGTACTGGCCTGCGCGGAGGACCTCGGCTACCGGCCCAACCGGGCCGCCCGGGCACTGATCACCGGCCGGACGCACAACATCGGCCTGATCATCGCCGACATCGCCAACCCGTTCTTCCCGCCACTGATCAAGGCGGCGGAGGGCCAGGCCCGGCACCGCGACTACCACGTCTTCGTGGCCGACACCAACGAGGATCCGACCACCGAGGAGGAACTGGTCCACGCCCTGGCCAAGCAGGTCGACGGCGTGCTGCTGTGCAGCCCCCGGATGAGCAACAGCCTCATCGAGCAGCTCAGCCGAGAGGTCCCGCTGGTGGTGGTGAACCGCCAGCTGGCCGGCCTGCCCTGCGTACTGATGGACGTGGGGCAGGGCGCCCGGGCGGCGGTGGACCACCTGGTCGGCCTCGGCCACCGGGAGATCGCGCTGCTCGGCGGTCCGCGCGGTTCCTGGACCAACCGGGAGATCCGCCGCGCCGCCGGCGCGGCCGCCCGGGCCGGCGGGGCCGAACTGACCGTGCTCGGCCCGAACCCGCCCACCGAGACCGGTGGCCTGGCGCTGGCCGAACAGATCCAGCGCAGCGGCGTCACCGCCGTGCTCGCCTACAACGACCTGATGGCGATCGGCCTCATCGAGGGGCTCGACGCACTGGGGATCCGGGTGCCGGAGCAGGTGAGCGTCGTCGGGGTCGACGACATCGCGCTGAGCCGGCTCACCCGTCCCAAGCTGACGACGGTGGCCACACCGACCGCGGCCGCCGGCCGGACGGCCGTCGACATGCTGCTGCAACAGGACGCCGAGCCGCCGCGCGCCGCGCGGGGGATCGGCACCGGCACGGCAGCCGGCGCCCGTCGTACCACCGCACAGGTGATGCTCCAGACCGAACTGGTCATCCGCGACTCGACCGGGCCGGGCCCCCATGCCGGCCGGGACCGTCCCTCGGCCGCCCCGGCAGGCCCGGGCCCGCATCGCCTTGCGGGCCCGGGCGACCCGGTGGTGGCCACCGGTGACGGCGTCGCCTCCTAACGCCGAGGAGTGAGCGCACATGCACCCCGCAACGCCCCCCACCGCCAGCGCGCCCGCCGGGCGCACCTACCGTACCCCGCTGCTCCGCCGCCGGTTGCTGCGCGGCCTGCTCGCCGTGGCGGTCGCCGCGCCGCTGGTCACCGGGGCCGCCGCCTGCGGCGGCGACGACCCGGCGACCGACCCGAACGCCCCGGTGAAGCTCTCCGTCTTCTGGTGGGGCGGCGAGGCCCGGGCCAAGCTGACCGAGGAGGCCCTCGCCCTCTACGCGAAGAAGCACCCGAACGTGACGTTCGAGAAGACCTGGCAGGCCAACCAGGGCTACTTCGACAAGCTGGCCACCCTCACCGCCGGCGGCAACCCGCCGGACCTGTTCCAGATCGACGACAACTACCTCGCCGAGTACGCCGGCCGCAGCACCACCATGGACCTGACCAGTTACAAGGACTCCGGCAAGCTGGACGTGTCGAAGTTCCCGAAGAGCCTCTGGCAGTACGGGGTGGTCGACGGCAAGCTCGCCGGTGTGGCCGCCGGGGAGAACACCCAGGGCCTGGTCTACAACAAGACGCTGCTGACCGAGCACGGGTTGCCGGAGCCGACCACCGGGATGAGCTGGGAGGAGCACATCGCCTGGGCCGAGCGGGTGGCGAAGACGGCCAAGGTGCCCGGCACCCAGGACCCGAGCGCCGACTACAAGGCGTTCTGGGTGTGGCTGCGCCAGCAGGGCAAGGACCTCTACAAGGGCAAGGACCTCGGCTTCACCGTCGAGGACGTGACGAGGTGGTTCGAGCTGTGGAAGGGTGCCCGGGACCGGGGCGCGACCCCGACGCCGGACGTCATCCACGAGGGCAACTCCAGCGACATCACCAAGCAACTGGTGGTCACCGGCAAGTCCGCGACCTCCTGGGTCTGGGTCAACCAGATGCCGGACCTGAAGAAGAGCACCAAGGACGAGCTGGGCGTGATCGCGTACCCGGGTGACCCGAGCGGGCAGTGGGCGCGGGCCGCCATGTACTGGTCGGTGTTCAAGGGCAGCAAGCACAAGGACATCGCCGTCGACGTGATCAACTTTATGATGAACGACCAGGAGGCGGTGGCCCTGCTCGGCACCGACCGGGGCCTGCCGTCCAACCTCGACCTGCGCGCCAAGGTCAGCGAGGCAACCACGAACGCGGCCATGAAGCAGTCCATCCAGGTCGAGTCCGACCTGGCGCAGAAGTTCGGCGACTCGCCGCAGGTGCCGATCAAGGGTCACAGCAAGGTCCGCTCCGAACTGGTCAAGGCCGCCGAGAACGCCCAGTACGGCCGGGCCACCCCCGCCGAGGCGGCCGCCCAGTACGTCGAGGCCTGCAAGTCCGCCATCGCCTAATGGGAGCTGTCGGGTGAGCCGTTGGCAGACTCGACACCGGTAGCCGCGGGTGGGTGAGCACTCCCCTCGCCTGGACTTGGAAGTCCTGGGGTCAGAGCGTGCCCCCGCTCGTGGTCGGGAGAGGAACGGCTGATGGGGTGTCGTGCCCGCCGCTGCGCGTGAGCACTGGTCCATTAGGCCGCCGGGCTCTTCCGTGGGCTGCCGAGAGTGGTCGGTGTGGTGAAGCGGAGGCGGGTGTGCTGTTCGTCGGGGACGACTGGGCAGAAGATCATCACGATGTAGAGGTGCAGGACGAGCGCGGCCGGACGTTGCGGGCCGTGCGGCTGCCCGAGGGTGTGGACGGCGTGGCTCGTTTCCATGACCTGGTGGCCGGGTTCTTGCCGGAGGATGCCTCGCCGGCGCAGGTGCTGGTGTGTATCGAGACCGACCGTGGCCCGTGGGTGCGGGCGCTGGTCGCGGCCGGCTATCAGGTCTACGGGGTCAACCCGAAGCAGGCCGCCCGGCATCGGGAGCTGATGTCGATCTCGGGCGCCAAGAGCGACAAGGCCGACGCGCGCACCCTGGCGGACATGGTGCGGACCCGCCGGCACCAGCTGCGGCAGGTCGCCGCGGACTCCGACATCGCCGAGGCGGTCAAGGTCGTCGCCCGGGCCCACCAGACGCTGATCTGGGAACGCACCCGGCACACGCTGCGGCTGCGGGCCGCGCTGCGGGAGTACTTCCCCGCCGCGCTGCAGGCATACGAGGTCCTGACGCTCACCGGTTCGGACACCCTGGAACTGCTGGCCAAGGCCCCGACACCGGCTGCGGCGGCCAAGCTGACCGTGGCGCAGATCAGCGCCGCACTCAAACGGGCCCGCCGACGCGACATCCCCACCAAGGCGGCAGCGATCCGGCAGGCACTGCGCACCGCGCACCTGGGCCAGTCCGAGATCGTCACCGGCGCATACGCGGCGACCGTCCGGGCCACAGTGGCAATCCTGCAGACCCTCAACACCGAGATCCGCACCATGGAAGGCCAGGTCGAGGCCCATTTTGGCCAGCACCCGGACGCTGAGGTCTACCTCAGCCAGCCCGGCATCGGCGCCATCCTCGGCGCCCGGGTGCTCGCAGAATTCGGTGACGCTCCCGGCCGCTACACCGACGCCAGATCCCGCAAGAACTACGCCGGCACCGCACCCATCACCCGCCAATCCGGCAAAACCAAAACCGTCCACGCCCGGTTCGTGCACAACGACCGACTCGTCGACGCCCTGCACATGCAGGCCGGCGCCGCGATCCTGCACGACACCGCCGTCCGTGCCTACTACGACGAACTCCGCGCCCGCGACGTCAGCCACCCCGCCGCCCTACGCCAGATCGGCAACCGCCTCGTCGGCATCCTCCACGGCTGCCTCAAGACCAACACCCATTACGACCAAGCCACCGCTTGGTCACACCGAACCGCCCTACCCACCGCTGCTTGACACCTCAGCTCCTGGGGTGTCTGACCCGCCGTCGTACGGAGAGGAGCCGGCTCGTGGCCCTGACCACGGCGCCCGACCCGACCCGCCGCGGTCCCGGATCCGTCCGGCCCCGCGCCAACCGGCGCGGGCCCGGGCGGCCCCGGCACGGCGAAGGTCTGGCGGGGTACGTCTTCCTGTCGCCCTGGCTCATCGGCCTGATGGCCGTCACGGCGATCCCGATGCTGCTGTCGCTCTACCTCAGCTTCACCAACTACGACATCCTCACCCCCTGGTCCGAGGTGGAGTGGGTGGGGCTGGCCAACTACGAGCGGATGTTCACCGCCGACCCCTCGTGGTGGCACTCGGTCCGGGTGACGCTGACCTTCGCGCTGGTCGCCGTACCACTGAAGCTGGCCGCCGCGCTCGGGGTGGCGCTGCTGCTCAACCGGGCCTGGCGCGGCGTCGGGGTGTTCCGCGGGCTGTTCTACCTGCCGTCGCTGCTCGGCGGCAGCGTCGCGCTGGCCATCGTCTGGGTCAACATGTTCAACCGGGACGGCGCCTTCAACTCGTTCCTCGCTCTCTTCGGCATCACCGGCAAGCCGTGGGTCAACGACCCGGACTGGGCGCTGGAGACCCTCATGGTGCTGGCCATCTGGCAGTTCGGCGCGCCGATGGTGATCTTCCTGGCCGGGCTCAAGCAGGTGCCCACCGAGCTGTACGAGGCGGCCGCGGTCGACGGCGCCGGCCGGTGGCGGCAGTTCGTCAACGTCACCCTGCCGATGCTCTCCCCGGTCATCTTCTTCAACCTGGTGCTGGAGACCATCAACGGCTTCCAGGGCTTCACCGCCGCGTTCGTGCTCAGCAACGGCACCGGCGGGCCGGTCGACTCGACCCTGATGTACACGCTCAACCTCTACATCACCGGCTTCACCGACCTGGAGATGGGCTACGCCTCCGCGATGGCCTGGGTCTTCCTGGTCGCCGTCGCGGTGATCACGGTGATCTTCTTCAGCACCGGGCGGTTCTGGGTGCACTACTCCGACGGGGAGGACCGGTGATGGTGGGGGTGACCACGCGCCGACCGGCGGCCGGCGCCCGGCCGCGCAGCCGCTCGGCGCTGCGGCTGCTGGTGCTGCTGGTGATCCTCGCGGTGGTGCTCTACCCGCTGGTCTGGATGCTCGGCACCTCGGTGAAGAGCCAACCGGAGATCGCCAGCAACATCGGCCTGTTGCCGGAGCGGTTCACTCCGGGCAACTACACCGACGGGTGGCGCAACTTCGACGTCAGCTTCGGCCGGTTCTTCCTCAACAGCGCCATGGTCAGCCTGCTCACCGTGGTCGGCAACGCGGTGTCCTGCCTGCTCGCCGCGTACGCCTTCGCCCGGCTGCGGTTCCGGCTGCGCGGCGTCTGGTTCGCCGTCATGATCGGCACCCTGCTGCTGCCCGGGCACGTGCTGATCGTGCCGCAGTACATCCTGTTCCGCAGCCTCGGGCTGGTCGGCGGCGAGTGGCCGTACCTGCCGCTGCTGGTGCCGCAGTTCCTGGCCACCGAGGCGTTCTTCGTCTTTCTCATGGTGCAGTTCATGCGGAGCATCCCGCGCGAACTGGACGAGGCAGCCAAGATCGACGGCGCGAACGCGTTCGGCATCTTCCGGCACGTCATCCTGCCGCTGAGCCGCCCGGCGCTGGTCACCACCGCGATCTTCTCGTTCATCTGGACCTGGAACGACTTCTTCCGGCAGCTGGTCTTCCTCTCCGACCTGGAGGACTACACCGTGCCGGTGGCGCTGACCCTGTTCATCGACTCGACCAGCCAGAGCGCGGTCGGCCCGATGTTCGCCATGTCGGTGCTGTCGCTGCTGCCGGTCTTCGGGTTCTTCGTGGCGTTCCAGCGGATGCTCGTCGAGGGGATCAACACCAGTGGCCTCAAGGGATGAACCGGCCGGGCGGTACGCCCACGAACCGGCCGGCCCGTCGCCGGACGCGCCGGAGCGGATGAGCCGCGACTGGCGCGACGTGCTCGCCGACGCCGCCGACCTGGCCCTGCTCGGCATCCTGCTGACCGTGGCCGCGCTGCCGCTGCTGACCGCCGCCGCCGCGGCGGCCACGGCCAGCGCCGCCGTGCACGACCGGTTCAGCACCGGCGGCTGGCCGTCGGCGCGGCAGATCCTGGCCCGGTTCGCCCGGGCCGTGCCGGCCGGCGTGCCGGTGTCGCTGCTCGCCCTGGCCGGCGCCGGGCTGCTCGCCGTGGACCTGGCCGCGCTGGCCACCGGGCGGGTTCCCGGCGGTACGCCCGCGCTGGCGGTCACCGTGCTGGTCACGGCCGCCGTCGCCGGCTACGCCGGGTCGATCGTGGTCGAGGTGGGCCGTACCGGGGGGCGGTGGCGGCCGGCCGCCCGGACCGCCGCCCGCGCCTGCCTCGACCACCCGGCCCGCTGGGCCGCGCTGGCCGGCACCGCCGGGGTGGCCCTGCTGCTCGCCGTGCTGGTCACCCCGGTCGCGGTGCCGATCCTCGCCGGCTACACCCTGGCCGCCCTGTACGCGGTCGCCAGCAGGCCCGCCACCCGCCCGGAACCGTCGTGACCACGGCCCCACGCCCCGCCGCCGCCAACCCCGACCAACCGGCCGCCGCCGGCACGGTCCGCCCGCCCGCCGCGACGGCCACCGTCGAGAGCACCGGGCACCCGGCCGCCGGGCCGGACGGCGACGACCCGCGGTTGCTGGTCGACGGCGTCGAGGTGGCCCGGTACCGGGTGGCGCCCCGGCTGGACGCCCGGCACGGGCCCCGGCCGTACCTCCACCCGGTGCGGACCCGCGCCGGCACGGTGGTGACCGATGCGCTCCCCGCCGACCACGTCTGGCACCTCGGCGCCTCGCTGGCGGTGCAGGACGTCGACGGCACCAACCTCTGGGGCGGGCGCACCTACGTCCGCGACGTCGGCTACACCTGGCGCGCCGACCACGGCCGGATCGCGCACACCGGCTGGCTGCACCGCGCGCCGGAGCGGCTGGCACATCGGCTGGAGTGGCGCGACCCGGCCGGGGCGGTGCTGCTCACCGAGCGGCGCGCCATCGCCGCCGGCGCGCTGCCCGGGCACCCCGACGCCTGGCGGCTCGACCTCGACTACACCCTCACCCCGCCGCCCGGGCGGGACGTGCCGCTGGGCAGCCCGGCCACCAACGGCCGACCCGGCGGCGCCGGCTACGGCGGTTTCTTCTGGCGCGCGATGGCCGACCGGCCCCCGGCGGTGTTCACCGCGACCGGGCAGGGCGAGGCGGCGGTGAACGGCTCGGCCGAGCCGTGGCTGGCGCTGCGCGCCGAGGCGGGCGGCACCGCGTACACCCTGGTCTTCACCGGTCTCGGCCCCGGCGACCGGTGGTTCGTCCGGGCCGAGATGTACCCGGGGGTGTGCGTGGCGTTCGCGTTCGACCGGCCCCGCGTGGTGCCCGCCGGGACCGGGCGTGCCGGCCGGCACCGGATCGCGGTCGCCGACGGGGCGCTGGACCGGGACACGGCCGCCGCGCTGGCCGCCGCGCTCGACCCGGAGCGGCCGTGACCGGGCCGGACCGCGACCCGCCCGAGGTGGTGACCGTGGGCGAGTCGATGGTGGTGCTCAGCCCGGCCGCCGGGACGCGGCTGGAGTCGGCCGGCCGGCTCGCGGTCACCGTCGGTGGCGCCGAGTCCAACGTGGCCGTCGCGCTGGCCGGCCTCGGCCACCGGACGACCTGGGTGAGCCGGGTCGGAGCCGACCCGTTCGGCCGGCTGGTGGTGCGGCAGGTGGCCGCCGCCGGGGTGGACGTCCGGCCGGTGACGGTGGACCACCGGGCCCGCACCGGCCTCTACCTCCGGGCCGGCCCGGGCGGCCGGGCCGACGTCGACTACCGCCAGGTCTGTCTCGTCTCGCAGGCCATGCGCCGGGCCGACCTCGCCTGGCGGCGCGAGTTGGCCGGTCAGACGCTCGCCGACCTGCGCGCCGCCGTGGAACAGCGCTACCCGGAGACGCCCGGCAACACCCGCGAGCGGTTCGCCGCCGCGCTGACCTGATCCACCATCCCTTTCCGGAGAGGCAACCCACCATGACCGCACCCGTGCACGTCCAGGCCACCGACGCCACCGTCCTCGCGGACGGGCCGACCAGTCTGATCACCCTGCTCGCCGACGCCGACGCCGACGCCGACGCCGACGCCGACGCCGACGCCGACGCCACCGCGGGCGCGCTCACCGCCAACCGGGCCACGCTGCACCGGGGCTCGCCCGGCGCGCCGCCGCACCTGCACACCCGCGCGGCCGAGGCGTTCTTCGTCCTCGACGGGGTCCTCGACGTGCTGGTCGGCGAGGAGATCCGTACCCTGCGCAAGGGCGACTTCCTGCTCGTCCCCGCGCACACCCCGCACGCCTTCGCGCCGGCCCGCGACGAGGCGGCCGACGTGTTGGTGGTCTTCACTCCGGGCATCGACCGGTTCGACTACTACCGGCTGCTGGAACGGGTCTACCGGGGCGAGGCCGACCCGGCGGAGATC
Source organism: Micromonospora sp. CNZ280 (assembly GCF_011759515.1). Classification (NCBI taxonomy): domain Bacteria; kingdom Bacillati; phylum Actinomycetota; class Actinomycetes; order Micromonosporales; family Micromonosporaceae; genus Micromonospora; species Micromonospora sp. CNZ280. The sequence continues at coordinate 273,315 of NZ_JAAOYP010000004.1, read as the reverse complement.
GGCGCCAGCGGCGAGCGGTTCGACAACCACTACGTGGACAGTCCACTCTGGCGGTCCCGCGCCTGACCGACGGACCTGCGGCGTCCCGCGCCGCCGGTCCGCCGAGCCGCCGGTCCCCGGGTTACCCTGCGGCATGATCTCGATCTCGGCCGTGCTGCTGGTGGATGGTCACGGGCGCCTGCTGCTGCAGTTGCGCGACGAGCACGCCCCGAACCATCCGAACGTCTGGGGTCTGCCCGGCGGGCACGGCGAACCGGGCGAGACCGCCGAACAGGCCGCCGCACGCGAGCTGGGGGAGGAGACCGGGCTGCGCGCCGAGCACGGGTTGCGCCTCTTCGCCCGGCAGGAACTGCCCGAGCTGGGTCGGGTGAAGCACTACTTCTGCGGTGCGACCGGCGCCGGGCAGGACGACGTGATGCTCGGCGAGGGGGCGGCGATCCTGTTCGTGCCGGCCGAGGAGGTCCTCGACGGTCGGCCGTTCACCCCGGGCACCGCTGAGGTGCTGGCCCGGTTCCTCGGCTCACCGGAGCACACCCGGCTGGCCGCGCTCGCCGCGGCCGGCCGGGTCGGTCAGGCACCTGCTGACGGTCGGCGCGGTCAGTCATCCGCCGACGGCTGACAGGTCAGCGACCCGGTGCCGGGCCGGTCGGGGAGCTGGTGGTCGGTGGCTGCCAGTCGGCGTACCGGGCCATGCCGCGCAGCGCGGTGCCGGCCGGGGTCAGTCGGATCAGGGCGTTGCGCAGCGCGACCGCCGCCGGGTGGCGCAGCTGCTGACCGAAGCGGCCGGTCCGGGCCGCCGCCCGGGCGACGGCCTGGCTGCGTGGCCGCCGCTGCCGGTCGTACGCGACCAACGCCGACGGCACGTCGACGGCACGGGCGCAGAGCGCGCCGAGTGTCACCGCGTCCTCGATCGCCTGGCACGCGCCCTGCCCCAGGTTCGGGGTCATCGCGTGCGCCGCGTCGCCGAGCAGCGCGACCCGCCCCCGCACGTACGACGGCAGCGGTGTGCCGAGGTGGAGGATGTCGTTGCGCAGCACCGCCTCCGGCGGGGTGGCCGCGAGCAGGGCCGGGATCGGGTCGTGCCAGGAGCCGAAGCGCTGGCGGACGGCGGCCAGCTCGTCCGGGGCACGCCCGCCGGGCGGAGCGGTGACCGCGCCGTACCAGTAGACCCGCCCCGCGCCGAGGGGCACCATGCCGAACTCCGCGGCCGGCCCCCAACTGATCGCGGCCGGCACCGGAGCCGGGAACGGGATCGCCGCCCGCCAGGCGGTCGAGCCCGCGTACACCGGCGCCGGGGTCTCGGGCCAGAGCCGGGCGCGCAGCACGCTGTGCAGGCCGTCGGCGCCGACCACCAGGTCGGCCCGGAGCGTGGCCCGCTCGCCGTGCCGCCGGTAGCGCACCTCGCCGGTGTCCGGGTCCACGTCGTCCACCTCGGCACCGGTCCGCAGCGCCTCGGCCGGCAGCGCGTCGGCCAGGATCCGGTGCAGGTCGGCGCGGTGGATGCCGAGCGCGGTGGTGCCCAGCACCCGGGCCATCTCGTCGGCGTCCAACCGGGACAGCCAGCGCCCGCCCGCGGTGCGGATCCCGCCGGGTGCCTGCTGCCCCCGGGCACGGACCACCGGCCCGAGCCCGAGCGCGTCCAGCCCGCGCAGCGCGTTCGCCATCAGGGTGAGCCCGGCGCCGACCTCGCGCAGCTCGGGGGCGCGCTCCAGCACCGTGACCTGCCAGCCGACCCGGTGCAGGGCCAGTGCGGCGGCCAGCCCGCCGATCCCGCCACCGACCACGACCGCGTGCGTCGCGTCCATCGCACCCGCCTCCTTCTACTCCTGTAGAAGTGCATACTACATCCGTAGAAGCGAAACCGAGGAGGGCCATGGGACGGGCGGAACGGGTGGCGTCGCTGGCCGACGCGGCGATCGAGCTGCTCGCCGAGGGCGGCATGCGGGCGCTGACCCACCGGGCGGTCGACGCCCGGGCCGGGGTGCCGCTCGGCACCACCTCCGCCTACCTGCGGACCCGCCGGGCGCTGATCGAGGCGGTGGTGCAGCGGCTGGCCGACCTCGACCGGGCCGACCTGGTCGCCCAGCGGCTGCCCGCCGACCAGCAGCCGCCGCGACCAGGACCGCCGCTCACCCCGGACGACCTCGACCGGCTCGCCATCGGCGTGGCCGAGGTGCTGGACCGCTGGCTCACCGTCGGCCGCAGCCGCACCCTCGCCCGGTACGCCTGCCTGCTGGAGGCGGTGCACCGGCCGGAACTGCGGCAGGTCCTCGAGCACGGCACCGGCCTGCGGGTACAGGCCCGCGACCTGCTCGCCCGGGCCGGTGCGCCCGAGCCGCGCCGGCAAGGTGACCAGCTGGTCGCGTTCATCGACGGGCTGCTCTTCGACCGGCTGGTCGGTGCCGGCGCGCTGAGCGCCCCGCCGCCGGGCAGCCCGGCCAGCCGGGCCGACCTCGCGGCGGCCGTACGCACCCTGCTGCGCGCCGCCACCAACCCGGCCTGACGCCGGCCCTGGCGGCGCACCCGGCACCGGGAGCAGCACTGCGCTATCGCCGCCCCGGGGCCCGCGCCGGCCGGTTCAGTCGCCGGTCGCGGCGCCGACCCGGTGCGCGCTCGGGCTCACCCCGTGCACCCGCCGGAAGGCGGCGCTGAGCGCGAACGGGCTGCCGTAGCCGACCCGGCGGGCGACCGCGCCGACCGTGGCGTCCGGTTCGCGCAGCAGGTCGGCGGCGAGCGCCAGCCGCCACCCGGTGAGGAAGGTCATCGGCGGCTCGCCGACCAGGTCGGTGAAGCGCCGGGCCAGCGCCGCCCGGGAGACGCCCACCTCGGCGGCCAGCGAGGCGACCGTCCACGGCCGGGCCGGGTCCTCCTGCAACAGCCGCAGCGCCGGGCCGACCACCGGGTCGCCGGCGGCGGCGTACCAGGCCGGGGCGGTGCCGGGCCGGGCGAACCAGGTGCGCAGCGCGGCGATCAGCAGCAGGTCGAGCAGCCGGTCGAGGACCGCCTCCTGACCGGGCGCGTCCCGGGACATCTCCTCGGCCAGCAGCGGCACCAGCGGGCTGCGCCAGTCGTCACCCGTGACCACCAGCAGCGGCGGCAGCGCGGTGAGCAGCCGCCGGCTCAGCTCGCCCGGCAGCTGGTAGGTGCCGGTCAGCATCACCGTGGCGGCGTCCGGGCCGGTGCCCCAGGTGCGCACGCCCAGCCCGGGCGTCGCGGTCAGCGGCTCGCCGCGCAGCGTGGTGCAGCGCTGACCGGGGTGGATCACCACCTGCGGCGGGGTCGCCGGGTCGTCGGCGACAATGTACGCGTCCGGCCCGCGCAGCACCGCCACGTCGCCGGGGCCCAGCCGGGCCGGCTCGCCGTCGTCCGGCACCACCCAGGCGGCGCCGCGCACCAGCGCCACCACGGTCAGCGGCGCGCGGTCCTCGATGCGCAGCGCGAACGGCGGGTCCAGCACCGACCGGAGCAGGAACGCGCCCCGCGCCCGGGCCCCGTCCAGCAACCCGGTCAGCCCGTCCACGCCCGGATCATAGCCAGCCGGGGACGGCCTCAGCGTCGGCCGTCGAGCCAGGCGACGGCCTCACGGCGGGTGTCGGCGGGCACCTCGTGGGCGCCGGCGAACTCCCGGTAGGTGACGTCGTAGCCGAGGCCGTGCAGCCGGGGGACCAGACGGCGGCTGCACACGTCGACCGGCAGGACCGGGTCGTCGGTGCCGTGCGAGACGAACACCCGGGGCCGGCCGTGGGTGACCTGTGGCGCGGCGAAGCCGGGGGAGAAGGCCACCACCGCGTCGACCAGGTCGCCGTTGGTCAGGCCCAGGGAGAGGGCGTACGAGGCGCCGTCGGAGAACCCGCCGACCGCCACCCGGTCGACCGGGTACCCGGCGAAGACGGTGCCCAGCAACCCGTCCACCCGCCGCACGTCCGGCCCGAACCCCTCGACGATCAGGTCCCAGGTGCTCGACTCGGCCTGCGGGGCGACCAGCAGCAGGCGGTGCTCGTCGGCGAGCGGGAGCAGCAGGTCCAGCCCCTGCCGGGCCGAGCCGCCGGCCCCGTGCAGCAGCAGCACCAGCCGGTACGCCGGGCCGTCGACCGGCTCCGGGGCGTACACCATGGCCAGCTGCCCGCCGTGCGGGTCGGTCAGCGACGCCAGCCCGGCGGCGGCCAGCGCGGTCGGCGGCGCCGGCCGCGCGGTCAGCCGGCCGTGCCGGGGGTTCTCCGCCGGCTGCCGGTGCGGCGGCGCGGGTTCGGCCACGGGATCATCTCTCCAGTCCTGGGCGCGGGCGTGCGCCCGCATACCCCACTGACCGGCGGCTAACCCCGGAGCACCGCCGCGCCGGCCGCTCTCCGCGACGCCGAGGGCGATGCCGGCTCAGCCGCTGGCCCGCCGGACCAGCCGGGACGGGAACACGGTCACCGGCGACGCCGGCCGGCCGGCCAGCGCGGCGGTCGCCGCGGCCGTGGCGATCTGCGCCACCGGGTGGGTCGCCGTGGTCAGCGCGGGAGTCGTCATCGCGGCGAGCGGGATGTCGTCGAAGCCGGTCACGGCGACGTCCCCGGGCACCCCGACGCCGGCGCCGCGCAGCCGGTCGATCACCCCGAGCGCGGTGGCGTCGCTGATCCCGACGATCGCGTCCGTGTCCGGCCAGCGAGCCAGCACCTCGCCGGCCGCCACCCGCCCCCGGCGCGCGGTGAAGTCGCCGGGCACCAGCCGCACCGGCAGCCCCGCGTCGCGCATCACCTGCCGGTACGCCCCGACCGAGCGGCCGGCGCAGGACAGCCAGCCCGGACCGGTCACCATGGCGATGCGGCGCCGCCCGGTGGCGTACAGGTGCCGGACCGTGGCCGCCGTGCCGCCGCCGTTGTCCACGTCGAAGGAGGGCACGTCGGCGGAGCCGATGCCGATCGAGGCCACCCGGCCGCGCAGCGCCCGGGGGATCGCGGCGAGCATCGCCTCGGTGGTGTTGACCAGGACCAGCCCGCCCACGCTGCGGTCCTCGGCCAGCCGGCGCAGCCCGGCCGGCTCACGCGTCGGCAGCCAGTGCAGCGCCACCCCCAGCCCGTACGGGGCGCAGACCCGGGCCGCCGCGCCGACCACCCGGTCGACGTACGGGTCGTCGAGGACGGTCGCGTCGGCGCCCCCCACCACGACCACCAGCCGCACCCCGCTGCCCCGCACCAGCGCCCGGGCGGCGGGGTTCGGCACGTACCCGAGCCGGTCGGCGGCCGCGGTGACCCGGTCCCGGGTGGCCGGTGCGGCGTACCCGGTGCCGGCGAGCACCCGCGAGGCGGTGGCCCGGGAGACCCCGGCAGCGGTGGCGACGTCCTCGAGGGTCGGTGGTCGGCGTGCCGTCGTCATCGCTGTCCTCCCCGTTGTCGGCCGCCCCCCCCGGCGGTGCCCGACGGCATCATCCCGCGCTGCGGGCCCGGTCGGTAAGGGGTGGAACCGGATTGTGGTGAGAACGCTCTCAGGTGTGCGATCAAGCGGCAGACCGTCCACCGGAAGGAAACCCGTCGTGAGTCCCGCCGCCGCCCCACCCGCCGCATCGGCCCGACCCGTACCCCGGTCGGTGCTCGCCGCCCGCACCGGTGTGGCCGTGGTGTTCGCTCTCAACGGCCTGGCCGTGGCCACCTGGTTCGGCCGGGTGCCGGCGGTCCGCGAGGCGCTCGGGCTGTCCGCCGGCCGGCTCGGGCTGCTGATGCTCGCGCTCTCCGCCGGTTCGCTGCTCGCCATGCCCACCGCCGGCCTGGTGGCCCAACGGCTCGGCACGGCCCGCACGGTGGCCGGGTCCACCCTGCTCGTCGCGGCGGGCCTGACCCTGGCCGGGGCGGCCGCCGGCCTCGGTTCGCTGACCGGGGTCGCGGTCGGCCTCTTCGCGCTCGGCTACGGTTCCGGCACCTGCGACGTGGCGATGAACGTCGAGGGCGCGGCCGTGGAACGGCGGCTCGGGCGTACCGTCATGCCCCGTTTCCACGCGGCGTGGAGCCTCGGCTCGGTGGCCGGCGCGGCGCTCGGCGCCGGGGCCGCCCGCCTCGGTGTGCCGATCGCCGCCCACCTGGCCGCGCTGGCGGCGGTGGTGCTGGTCGGCACCGTGCTGGCCGCCCGGTCGTTCCTGCCGGTGACGGAGAGCGCGGCGGCCCCCGCTCCGGCCAGCCGCCGGCGGGACCTGCTGGCCGCCTGGCGGGAGCCGCGCACCCTGCTGGTCGGCCTGCTGGTGCTGGTGATGGCGTTCGCCGAGGGCAGCGCCAACGACTGGCTGGCGGTCGCCTTCGTGGACGGCCACGGCCTCAGCGAGGCGGCCGGCGCCGCGGTCTTCGGCGTCTTCGTCGTCGGCATGACGCTGGGCCGGACGGTCGGCACCCTGGCGCTGGACCGGTGGGGGCGGGTGCCGGTGCTGGTCGCCACCATCCTGCTCGCCACCCTCGGCGCCGGTACGGCGGTGCTGGCCGGATCGGGCCCGGTGGCGATCGCCGGCGTCGCGCTCTGGGGCGTCGGCGCCTCGCTGGGTTTCCCGGTCGGGATGAGCGCGGCGGCCGACGACGAGGAGCGCGCACCGGCCCGGGTCAGCGTGGTCGCGGTGATCGGCTACACCGCGTTCCTCGCCGGGCCGCCGCTGCTCGGGATGCTCGGCGACCGGGTCGGCACGCTGCACGCGCTGCTGGTGGTGCCACTGCTGCTGCTGCCCACCCTGGCCCTGGTCCCCACCCTGCGCCCCCCGACCCGCTGACCCCACCCCGCCGCGCCGGTCGCCACGATCGCCGGCTGGACGGCGCTCGGCGCCTCCTTCCCGGCAGACGGTCACGGTTCACCGTGCAGGGGGCTCCCAGGGAGTGTGCAGGGGGTTGCCAGGGGCCGGTGGTGCACTGGGAGGGCGAGGAGAGGAGCGGGGCATGGGCTGGTTCAGCCGGCGGCCGCGGGCCGCCGAGGGCGCGGTGACGAAACTCGACCGGGAGGCGACCCGGGAGGACCTGGCGGCGCTGGAGGCGTTCGTGACCAGCCGCCGTGGCGTGGAGTTCTACCTGGAACCGGAGACCACGGCGACGGACACCACGGTGGTCGCGATCGCCCACGACGGCGAGTGGATCCGCCGCCGGACCGGCACCCCGCGGGCCGCCGGGGCGATCGCCCGCAAGCACGCGGTGCCGCTGTACGAGGCGGCCCGCACCGGCTACCCGGAGCGGATGCGGGCCTGGAACCGGGCCCACCCGGAGCGGCGCGCCCGCTGAGCGGGGATCAGCCCGCGGCGGCGACCGCCGCCCGCGCCTCGGCCAGCGTCATCGGCGGCTCGTGACTGGCCACGTACCAGTGGACGTCGTCGGTGAGCAGCCGGCGCACCAGGGCGAGGTCGGGACGGTCCGCCGGGGTGCGCAGGTGCGCCGGCGGCGGGTAGTAGGCGTCGCCGAGCAGCAGCACCCCCGAGTCCGGCACGGTCACCACCGTGGAGTCCGGCGCGTGGTTGCCCCCGACGTGCCGCACCCGTACGCCCACCGGCAGCTCCAGCTCGTCGGTGAAGGTCCGGGTGGGCGGCAGCACCGCGAAGCCCTCCCACGAGTCGACCGCCAGCGCCCGGGCCCGGAAGCTCGGGCCGAGCCGAGGGTTGGCCCGCACCTGCTCGCGCAGGTACCGGTGGCTCCACGGCCGGTCGGCCTCCGCGCGCAGCAGCCGCTCGCCGGCGACGTGCCCGACGATCTCCACGTCCGGCCAGGCGCAGGCGCCCCAGACGTGGTCCCAGTGGTGGTGGGTGTAGACCAGCCAGCGCGGTGGCGGCAACCCGGCGGCACGCAGCGCGGCCTGGATTTCCCGGGCGTGCGCCGGGCTCTGCCCGGCGTCGATCAGCACGCTGCCGCGGTCGTCGGCGACCAGCGCGACGCCGGCCTGCACGTTCGCCGGATCCGGGTCGCCCGCGCAGCGCCAGACCCGGCCGGCGAGGTGCTCGAACCCCATGTCGATGATGGCGGCAACTCCTCGAACGCGACGCGACGGGTTGTGGCCCGATCCTAGACGAGTAGTTCCGAAATCCGGTCAGTGGTCGTAGGCGATCAGGGATCGGGTGACGGGTGCGCCGGTCTTGTTGTTGTGCCAGATCGCTGCGGCCATGGCCAGGAGACGTTGAGCCACCCGCGCGGCGACGCCGGCGAGGGTTCGTCCGCCGTGTTCTTCCAGGTCAAGCTGGCCTTTGAGGGTGTCGTTGACCGACTCGATCAACTGTCGGACCTTCTTGAGCATCGGCTCGCCGTAGCGGGCCTTCTCCGGCTTACGCGACGGGCGGAGCAGCTCGATGCCTTGCTCGGCCAGTTGCCGCTCGAACGGCTTGGACGCGAAGCCCTTGTCCGAGATCAGCAGGATCCCGTCGTGCTCGGCGACCACACCGGCCTCGACCTGAAGCATCGCGGCGAGGACTTCCCGTTCGCCGATCTTCGGGTTGGCCAGGGCCCACAGGATCGGCATTCCGGTCGGGGTGCAGACCAGGTACAGCCGCAGGCCCCAGAAGAACCGGGAGTGGGAGGCGCAGTAGCCGTAACCGGCCCAGCCGGCAAGGTCCGAGCGTTGCACCGTCGGGCGGGACATGCCACACGGGACCGGGGTGGAGTCGACGATCCAGTGGTTGTCGAACCAGAAGTCACTGTCACGGGCCAGATCCCGGATCACCTGTTTGACCAGCGGCAGCGCCGCGCGGAGGCGCTTGTTGTACCCGGGGCGCTGGGGCAGGTACGGGAACATGCCGGCCAGGTGGACACGGGCGTAGCGGATCCAGTGGGCCTCCGAACGGGCGCCGAGCAGAACCTGCGCCACGGCCAGGCAGACCAGTTCGGAGTCGGTCAACAGCGGCGGCCGGCCCCGCCACCGGGGCGTGCGGATGCTGTCGTCGATCTTCACGTACAGTGCGGTCAAGAGGGTATCCAGGTCTTGCGTCACAACATGATCATGGATGCCCTCTCTTCATGCCCAGACATCGACCCCTGACTTCGGAACTACTCGTCTAGGCGCCGCCGTTCGCGGGCTCGCCGTCGGGCGGTCAGCCGGTGATTGCCCGGGCGAGCGCGTAGCCGGCGGTGGCCGCCGCCAGCCCGGCGGCGAGGCTGGCCGTGACGTTGAGCAGCGCGGCCAGCCGCCGGCCGGCGCGGGCCAGCCGCAGCGTCTCGTAGCTCAGCGTGGACCAGGTGGTCAGCGCGCCACAGAAGCCGGTGCCGACCAGCGCGCCCACCGCCGGGTCCGCCGGCAGCCCGGTGACCAACCCGAGCAGCAGCGACCCGGCCACGTTGACGGTGAGCGTGCCCCACGGGAAGGCCGAGCCGAGCCGCGCCTGCACGGCCCGGTCGGTGAGGTAGCGCAGCGGGGCGCCGACGGCCGCGCCGAGCGCGACGAGCAGGGCGGTCACCGCCGGCCTCGCAGCACCCGGTCGGTCGCGGCGTCCCCGGCCCAGACCGCGAGCAACGCCCCGACCAGGGTGGCGGTCAGGTACGCCAGCGCGGTGGCCGGGGCGCCCGCCAGCAGCGCCCGGTGGACGTCCACGGCGTAGGTGGAGAAGGTGGTGTAGCCGCCGAGCACCCCGACGCCCAGGAACGGACGCGTCAGCGGCCGCCCGCCGCCGGCCCGGTCGAGAACGGCCATCAGCACGCCGATCAGCAGGCAGCCGCTGAGGTTGACCCCGAAGATCGCCCACGGGAGGCCGTCCGGTGGGTGCGGGAACGCCGCCTGCAGGCCGGCCCGGGCCAGCGCGCCGAGCGCGCCCCCGGCGGAGACCGCGCCGAGGACCGCCGCCGGGTGCGCGGTGAGTTCGCGCCGGTCAGCGGGTACGCGCAGGTCGACGTCGGGATCGATCCGCGGCGGCTCGGCCGGACCGGTCACGTCTCCTCCCCAACCGCGGGTGGCGCCGCCGGCCGTCCGGCAGCGGGCGCCAGCATAACGTCCGGCGCGGAGGTCAGCGCACCGCCGCCACGGCGGCGTCGGTGCCGCCGCGCCAGAGCGTGCCCACCTCGGTGAAGCCGGCCTCGGTCAGCGCGGCCAGGTGCCAGGAGGCCGGCGGGTTCCACTCCGGGCTGTGCCCGGTCGGGTAGATCTCGCGGCGGCGGGCGACCAGCGGGCCGAGCGCCGGATCGGCCGCCGCCCGCTCCCACCAGTCCGACCAGGACAGCACGGAGCCGGCGGCGTACCGGGCGTCGCGGCGGTCGCGGGCGCGGTCCAGCAGGCGCTTGCTGAGTTGTGGGAGGCCGTCGTCGGGCATGTGGTCGGCGTTGAGCAGGAGGCCGCCTGGGCGCAGCAGGTCGCGCAGTTCGGCGTAGAGCCGGGCCAGCCGGTCGCCCGGCAGCCAGTGCAGGGCGGTGGCGGTGAGCACGGCGTCGTACTCGTACTCCCGGTGCGGCAGCGCGGCGGACCAGTCGGGCCGGTTGAGGTCGGCGGTCACCACGGTGACCCGGTCGCCGAGGGTGGCCCGGGCGATGGCGAGCAGCGCCGGGTCCAGGTCGACCAGGGTCACCTCGGCGTCCGGGAAGCGGTGCAGCGCCCGCTGGGAGATGGTGCCGGTGCCACCGGCCAGGTCGAGCAGGCGAAGGCTCCCGCCGTCGAGGATCGCGTCGACCGCGTCGAGCATCGCGGTGAACCGGTGCTCCCGGTCCGGCAGGTACGCCTCCTGCTGGCGGTCCCAGCTCTCCTGCCAGGCCGCCGCGTTCGTCAAGTAAGGAGTCATGCGGATCAGGCTAGTTACATCAGTGGGTCCGGTCCAGACCTTGTTGCCAACAATTTGCAATAGCGAGAGAATGGCGAGGCGATGGTTGGGTGCGGGGTTGGGCCGGAGGTCGGCTCGACCCCGCACCGCTTCCGCCGGCGCCGTGGGCCGCGTCACCCGGGCCGGCCGTTGACCTCAACCGCGCTTCATCTTCGAGGCTGGTCGTATCAGCGAGCGAAGTGGAGGGTGACATGCGGGTGGTCGAGGTGACGGCGTTCGGGGGACCGGAGGTGCTGGCGCTGACCGAGGCGCCGGAGCCGGTGCCCGGTCCCGGCGAGGTGGTCGTGGCGGTGGCCGCCGCGGACGTGCTCTGGGTGGAGACGATGATCCGGCGCGGCCAGGGTGGGACGTACTTCCCGGTGCGGCCGCCGTACCGCCCGGGGGTGGGGGTGGCCGGCACGGTCGGCGCGGTCGGCGCGGGGGTCGACCCGGGCTGGGCCGGCCGGCGGGTGGTGACCCGCACCGACGAGCGCGGCGGCTACCTGGAACGGGCGGTGGTGCCGGTCGACGGCCTCGTGCCGGTGCCGGACGCGGTCCCGCTCACCGACGCGGCCGCGCTGCTGCACGACGGGGTGACCGCGTTCGGGCTGCTCGATCTGGTGCCGGTCCGCTCCGGCGACCGGGTGCTGGTCACCGCCGCCGCCGGTGGCCTCGGCGCGGTCCTGGTGCAGCAGGTACGGGCCACCGGCGGGTTCGTCGTCGCCGCGGCCCGCGGCCCGGCGAAGCTGGCCGCGCTGCGCCGGCTCGGCGCGGACCTGGTGGTCGACTACCACGAGCCGGGCTGGACCGACCGGGTGCGCGCCGCCGCCGGCGACATGGACGTGGTCTTCGACGGCGCCGGGGGCGACTACGGTCGGGCCGCCTTCGACCTGGTGCGCGCCGGCGGCCGGTTCTCCGCGCACGGCACCCCGGCCGGGGCGTTCGCGATCCCCGATCCGGAGGTCGCCCGGGCCCGGCGGATCACCGTCACCGGCATCGCCGACGTGCAGTTCACACCGGAGCAGGCCCGCCGGCACCTGCGCGCCGCGCTCGACGCGGCGGCGGCCGGGCGGATCACGCCGCTGATCGGGCAGACCTTCCCGTTGCACCGGGCCGCTGACGCGCACCGGGCCGTCGAGGGCCGGACGGTGATCGGCAAGGCGCTGCTCACCGTCTGACCACCACCGCCGCGGGCGCCACCCGGCGGTGGTGCCCGCCCGGCGGCGGGCGTACGGTACCCGGATCGGCGGGCGCGTGACCTCCCGACGCCGGGGCGCGGTGACCGCGCGGGCGTGGACGGGTGGGTACCCGGCCAGCCGCCCGCGCCAGGAGCCAGGAGGTAGCGATGCAGGACCGGACCCCTCGCCCGGAGGACCTGGAACCGATCGAGCGGGCCGGCGTCGACGAGCTGCGCGCCCTGCAACTGCAGCGGCTGCGCTGGTCGCTGCGGCACGCGTACGACAACGTGCCGCACTACCGGCGGGCGTTCGAGGCCGCCGGCGTGCATCCCGACGACTGCCGGGAACTGGCCGACCTGGCCCGCTTCCCGCTGACCGGCAAGGCCGAGCTGCGGGAGAACTACCCGTTCGGCATGTTCGCCGTGCCCCGCGAGCGGATCGCCCGGCTGCACGCCTCCTCCGGCACCACCGGCCGGCCGACTGTGGTCGGCTACACCGCGGCCGACCTGAAGACCTGGGCCCGGCTGATGGCCCGCTCGATCCGCGCCTCCGGCGGCCGCCCCGGCGACCGGGTGCACGTCGCGTACGGCTACGGGCTGTTCACCGGCGGGCTCGGCGCGCACTACGGCGCCGAGGAGCTGGGCTGCACGGTCATCCCGGTCTCCGGCGGGATGACCGAGCGGCAGGTGCTGCTGATCCGCGACTTCGAGCCCGAGGTCATCATGGTCACCCCCAGCTACATGCTGGCCATCGTCGACGAGATGGAGCGGCAGGGCGTCGACCCGCGCGGCACGTCGCTGCGGGTGGGCATCTTCGGCGCCGAGCCGTGGACCGAGGACATGCGCCGGGAGATGGAGCGGCGGCTCGACATGCACGCGGTGGACATCTACGGCCTCTCCGAGGTGATGGGCCCCGGCGTGGCCAACGAGTGTGTGGAGACCAAGGACGGCCTGCACCTGTGGGAGGACCACTTCTACCCGGAGATCATCGACCCGGTGACCGGCGAGGTGCTGCCCGACGGGGAGCGGGGCGAGCTGGTGCTCACCTCGCTGACCAAGGAGGCCATGCCGGTGGTCCGTTACCGCACCCGGGACCTCACCCGGCTGCTGCCCGGCACCGCCCGGCCGATGCGCCGGATCGAGAAGATCACCGGCCGGACCGACGACATGATGATCGTGCGCGGGGTGAACGTCTTCCCGACCCAGATCGAGGAGTTGATCCTGCGTACCCCGCAGCTGTCGCCGCACTTCCAGTGCGTGCTCGCCCGGCAGGGGCGGATGGACACGCTGACCGTACGGGTGGAGCGGCGCGCCGGGGTGGCCGTCGACGCCGCAGAGCGGGCCGGCGCGGAACTTGTCGACCTGGTCAAGAACACCATCGGGGTGAGCGTGGCGGTCGACGTGATCGCCCCGGACGGCGTGGAACGGTCGATGGGCAAGATGCGCCGGATCGTGGACCAGCGGCGGGCCGGCTGACGTGGGCGAGGCACGCAACGCCGCGTACGACATGTTCGACGCCGACGCGGCCTCCCGCAGTCTCGGGATCGAGCTGGTCTCCGCCGCCGAGGGCGCGGCGGAGGCCCGGATGCGGGTGACCGGCGCGATGGTCAACGGCCACGCGATCGCCCACGGCGGCTTCGTGTTCCTGCTCGCCGACACCGCCTTCGCGCTGGCCTGCAACAGCCACGGCCCGGTCACCGTCGCCGCCGGCGGCGAGATCACCTTCGTCCGGCCGGCCCGGGAGGGTGACCTGCTCATCGCCCGGGCCACCGAACGGACCCGGTACGGTCGCAGCGGCATCTACGACGTCACGGTGTCCCGCGGGGACGGCGAGGTGGTGGCCGAGTTCCGCGGCCGCAGCCGCACCGTCAACGGGCAGCCGGGCTGAGCGGCGGCCCCGCCGGCTGGTGGTGATCGCCTAGCATCGGCGCCATGCGCGTCCTGGTGGTCTCCGCGCCGTTGATCGGCCACGTCTTCCCGCTCGTCCCGCTGACCGTCGCGCTGCGCGACGCCGGACACGAGGTGCTGGTCGCCACGGCCGCCGACGGGCTGGACGTGGCCCGCTCCGGGTTGCCGGTGCGGGACGTCGCGCCCGGGTTCGACTTCGGCCGCATCGCCCGGGGCATGCTGCTGCGCCACCCGCTGGTGGCCCGCGCCGAGCTGGCCGGTCGGGCCGGCACCCGGGGCGCCGGGCTGCTCTTCGGCGCGGTCAACGACCAGCTCGCCGACGGGGTGGTCACGCTGGCCGAGCAGTGGAAGCCGGACCTGGTGGTGCACGAGCCGTTCGCAGTGGCCGGGGCGGTTGCCGCCGCCCGACTCGGCGTGCCGGCGGTACGCCACGAGAACGCCCTCTTCGACGGCCGAGAGCTGGTCCGGGCCACGGTCGAGCGGCTCGCCCCGGCGTTGCGCCGGCACGGCCTGGCCGAACTGCCCCCACCGGCGGCCGCCGTCGCGGTCGCCCCGCCCAGCGTGCTGCGCCAGGACGGCTGGCCGATGCGCTACGGCGCGTACGTCGGCGGTGGCGACCTGCCGGACTGGCTGCGCGAGCCGGGCGAGCGCCCCCGGGTGCTGGTCAGCCGCAGCACCGTGGCCGGGCCGGGCGGCGGAGGCCCGATGCGCGCGGTGGTCGCTGCGGCCGGTCGGGTGGACGCGGAGTTCGTCCTGGTCCGGCCGGACGAGCGGCTGGCCCGGGCCGCGCTGCCCGACAACGTCCGTACCGTCGGCTGGATCCCGCTGCCAGCGGCGCTGGCGGCCGGCGCGGCGCTGGTGCACCACGGCGGCGCCGGCAGCGTCCTCGGCGCCCTGGCCGCCGGGGTGCCGCAGCTGGCCACGGTCGGCCCGGGCGACCGGCGGCAGAACGCGGAGCTGGTGGCGACCCGGGGCGCCGGCATCGCCGCCGCCACCCGCGAGATCACTCCGGCGACGCTCACCCGGCTGGTCGCCGACGCCGCGCTGCGCGACGCCGCGACGCAGGTCAGCCGGGAGATCGCCGCCATGCCGGAGCCGGCCGACCTGGTGCCCCGGCTGGCGGCGCTGGCCTGACCGGAGGCGCCGGCGGCCACGCGTGGCGCGGCGGTCCTGTCGGTGGTCTCGGGCACGATGGGCCGATGCGACACATCGTCCTCTTCCACTCGGTGTACGGGCTGCGTCCGGCCGTGTTGCGCGCCGCCGACGAGCTGCGCGCCGCCGGGCACGAGGTCGCCACCCCCGACCTGTACGGCGTGCCGCCCGCCGACACGGTGTCCGACGGCTTCGCCCTGCTCGACGAGATCGGCCAGGAGGTCGTGCTCGACCGCGCCCGGGCGGCACTGCGCGACGCACCGGCCGACGCCGTGCTGGCCGGCTTCTCGATGGGCGCCGGGGTGGCCGGCGCGATGCTCGCCGAGCGTCCCGACACCGCCGGGCTGCTGTTGTTGCACGGCACCGGCGGCGCGCCGGAGGCGGTCCGCCCCGGCCTGCGGGTGCAGTTGCACCTGGCCGACCCGGACGAGTACGAACCGCAGGACGAGGTGGACGAGTGGCGGCGGGCGATGACCGCGGCCGGCGCCGCCGTGGACGTGTACCGCTACCCGGGTGCCGGGCACCTGTTCACCGACCCGGACGTGCCCGACCACGACGCGCGCGCCGCCTTGCGGGCCTGGGACCGGAGCCTGGCCTTCCTCACCGGTTAGCCGCCCGGCGGCCGGCCGTGCGGCGATCCTTCGCCGGCGACCGAACGGTCCGCGCCCTACCGTCGCTGCCCATGAACACAGCGACGGAGAGTTCCCCGGCCGCCGGCGTCGCCCCGGACCACGTGGCGATCACCCCGAGCATCCTGTACTTCGGCACCCCGGTCGTGCTGCTGTCGACGGAGAACGCCGACGGCTCGGTCAACCTCGCGCCGATGTCGTCGGCCTGGGCGCTCGGTCAGGTCGTCGTCCTGGGGCTGGGCCGGGCCGGGCAGACCGGCCGCAACCTGCGGCGCCGTCCCGACCTGGTGGTGAACCTCCCGGGCCCGGCCCTGTGGGCCGCGGTGGAGCGGCTGGCCCCGCTCACCGGACGACGCGACGTGCCCGAGCACAAGCGGGGCGCCTTCCGCTTCGAGCCGGACAAGTTCGCCGCCGCCGGCCTGCGTCCCATCCCGTCCGAGCTGGTCCGGCCGCCCCGGGTCGCCGAATGCCCGCTGCACCTGGAGGCCCGCGCGACCCGGGTACGGCCCGACGCCGAAGGAGACTTCCTCATCGTCGAGGCCCAGGTGCTCAAGGTCCACGCCGACCCGCGGGTCGTGGTGCCCGGCACCCAGCACGTCGACCCGTCGGCGTGGAGCCCGCTCATCTACAACTTCCGCCACTACTTCGGTCTGGGCGACGAGCTCGGCCACAGCTTCCGCTCCCAGACCCCACGCCCCCGTCCGGGAAGCGAAACGCTCTCCGGGTAAGCCGGCCGGGAAGCCCGTCGCGGCGCGGGCCGGCCACCCGCGCCACGTCGGCTCGCTTGGCG
The DNA here is from genome assembly GCF_011759515.1 of Micromonospora sp. CNZ280. Lineage (NCBI taxonomy): Bacteria > Bacillati > Actinomycetota > Actinomycetes > Micromonosporales > Micromonosporaceae > Micromonospora > Micromonospora sp. CNZ280. The sequence goes on along the minus strand of NZ_JAAOYP010000004.1, from coordinate 256,954 downwards.
GGCTCGGCCCGCGCGGCGTCCGCCCGAGCAGCGCCGCGCCGGCTCGCGCCGGATCGGACCGGCCCGCGCGGCGCCGGCCCGGTGGTGCGGTCAGCCGAGCCGGGCCAGCTCGTCGGGGGAGAGCCGCAACGCGCCGGCGGCGACGTTCTGCGCCAGATGCTCCGGGTCGCCGGTGCCGGGAATGGCCAGCACGTGCGACCCCTGGTGCAGGGTCCAGGCCAGCCGCACCTGGTGCGGGGTCGCGCCGTGGGCGCGGGCGACCTCGCGTACGGCCGCGTCGTGCTCGGCGGTGGCGCCGGCCTCGCGGCGTTCCCCGGCCAGCGCGAAGAAGGGCACGAACGCCACCCCCCGCTCCCCGCAGACCCGCAGCAGGTCGTCGGAGCTCCGGTGTGCGTCGACGGCGTACGCGTTCTGCACGCACACCACCGGCGCGATGGCCTGCGCCTCGTCGAGGTGGTCGACCCGGACGTTGGACAGCCCGAGGTGGCGGATCAGTCCGGCGTCCCGCAGCTCGGCGAGGGCGGCGAAGCGCTCCGCCACCGAGTCGTCGCCGGGCCGCCGCACGATCCGCAGGTTCACCACGTCGAGGTGGTCGCGGCCCAGCCGGCGCAGGTTCTCCTCGACCTGCCGGCGCAGGTCGGCGGGGCTGGTCAGCTCGCCACTCCAGGCCGAGGTGCGGTAGTCGGGCCCGACCTTGGTGGCGATGACCAGGTCGTCGGGGTAGGGGTGGAGGGCGTCGCGGATCAGTTCGGTGGCGTACCGGACGGGACCGGTGCCCACCCGCAGCGGCCCGCCGGGAGAGAAGTAGAAGGCGGCGGTGTCGATGTGGTTGACGCCCAGCTCGACCGCCCGCCGCAGGACGCGGACGGCCAGGTCCCGGTCCGGGTTCGCGGTGAGGCGCATCGAGCCGAACCCCATTCGGTGCACGCTGCGGTCGCCCAGGGTCCAGCTGCCCGCGGCGGCCGCGGTGATCTCGTCGGTAGGCATCGGGCGAACCTAACCAACGGCACTGACCTGCGCACTCGGCCGCGCACCCGATACCGCCCGGGGGTGTCGACTGATAGCTTGGATCGTGGGGAGAGCCGGGCATCCGGGCCGCCGTCAGGCGGCCGCCCGGGCCGGCGCCCGAACCGACGGTGTACGCCGGCGTCCCGCCCCCACCTCGCCCGCATCCGCTCCGCCGTTCCGGAACCGGGCGGCATGCCGCCGGACCTCCCCGCCTGCCGCTGTTGCGGGGCCGCCGCGGCACGCTCTTCCGGGGTCGCCGGAGCGGGGTCGTTCGGCCGCCGGCGATCGCAGCGGAACCACCGTCGGGCGGGACGGCCGGGCCGGGTGCGACGGGCGGTGCCGGTCCCGCTCGCCGGCGGGCCGGGTGGTGGCCAGGCCCGGCGCGGGCCGTGCCGATGCGCCGCTGGGCCGGTGCGCGGTCATCGGAATCCGCGTGGGGGCGGCGGGTACCGGCGTGCCGGTGGAGCGGCGGGACGTGCCCGGGTGGACGGTCATCGGGGTGGGCGCGGACGGGCGGCGCGCCGGTGCGCCGCTCGGTCGGCGGGCCGTCACCGGGTTCGGCGGGGGCGTGGCGGGTGGCGGCGCGGCGGCGGATCGGCGTGGAGCGACCAGGTCCGGCATGGTGTGTGCCCCGGCGGCGGGCGCCGGTGCCGGCCCGGGACGCGGCGGCGTCTCGCCGGCGCGGCGGGCGAACTCGGCCCGTACCGCCCGGGGCAGCCGGGCGTAGGCGACCTGGCGCACCACCGCCTCGGCGACCGCGTACCCGCCGGCCCGGCGGGCGGCCAGCAACCCGAGGGCGACCAGCGACCGCAGCACCGGCCGGGCCCGTCCCGGCGCCCAGTCGAGCAGCCGGTCCACGGTCGGCGCGGGGCAGGCCGCCGCCCGGCTGGCCACGGCCATCAGCGCCGCCCGTTGGTCGCCGTCGAGCCGGTCCAGTCGCGCGTCGACGGCCCGGCGGACCGGCTCGGGCACCGGCAGGTCCGCCGCGTTGTCCGCCCCCTCGACCAGCGACCGGACGTACGCCGCCGCGTGGCCCGGACTGCCCCCGACCAGAGGCAGCAGGCGGTCCGCCAGCGCGACCGGCCGGCCGGTCCGGCGGAGCAGGTCGCGCAGCAGCCGGTCGCTGTCCACCGGGCCGAGCGGCCGCAGCTCGACCGGCGCGGAGGGCTCCGGCAGCGGCTCCGCCCACTGCGGACGGTGCGCGGTGACCACCGCCAGCGGCAGGCGCCGCGCGGTGGCCGCGGCGAGGAGCGCGCGCAGGAAGGCGGTCACCTCCGGCGCGGCGCGGTCCACGTCGTCCACCGCCACCACCACCGGCTGCCGGGCGGCCAGGGCCAGCAGCGCCACCCGCCAGAGCGCCGCCGCGTCGGCCGCGTCGGGCGCGTCCGGCCGGGCCACCAGTCGGGCCAGCGTGGCCACGGTCACCGGCAGGCGTTCGGGCGGCACCAGGCCGGCGAGGGCGGTGCCGAGCCGCCGGCGTACCCAGGCGGGCGGGTCGGTGGCGCGGAGGCCGACGAAGCCGCGGACCAGCTCAGCGACCGGTGCCAGCGGATGATCCGGGTACGGCAGGCAGCGCGCCACGCACCAGCGGACCGCCACCGTGTCCACCGTCGCCACCGACCGGCTCAGCTCGTGCAGCAGCCGGCTGCGTCCGCTGCCGGCCGGGCCGACCAGGGACACCCAGCGCGGGCGGCGGTCCCGTACCGCCCGGACGATCTGGTCCCGGGCGGCGGCCATCTCCCGGCGCCGGCCGAGGAACGGGCCGTCGTGCCGTACCGGGGCCGGCCGCACCGGCGCGGAGGCGTGCCAGACGTCGACCGGCGACGCCTTGCCGGCCATCGCCACCGGCGGGACGCGGCGCTGCTCGACCAGGCCCGCGGTGGCCCGGTGGGTGGCCGCGCAGAGCGCCACGCCGCCGGGCGGGGCGTACTCCTGGAGCCGGGCCGCGGTGGTGATCACCGCGCCGCTGGCCGCGCCGTGCCCGCCGTCGCGGGCGCCGGCCAGGTCCACCACCGCCTCGCCGGTCGCCACCCCGATCCGCACCCGCAGCCGCGGCCCGCCGGCCAGCGCCCGCCGGTCGAGCGCCCGCTGGATCTCCAGCCCGGCCCGCACCGCCCGGTACGCGTCGAAACCGTCCGAGTCGCGGGCGCCGAAGAGCGCCATGACCGCGTCCCCGATGTACTTCTCGACCACGCCGCGCCACCGCCGTAGCACCTCGCCGACCGTGTCGAAGTAGGCCCGTTGCAGGGTGCGGACGTCCTCCGGGTCCAGCCGGTCCACCAGCGCGGTGGATCCGACGATGTCGACGAACAGCACGGTGACCGTCCGGCGTTCCTCGGGCACCGGCCAACGTACGGACGTGGCCGGCGTCGCGGCGATGGTGGTGGGCATGGACACCGCCTCTCTCCCCGTTCCTGGCTGATGACGTTCGGAGACTGTCACCACCGGGCCGACGGGGGATCGGCAGAACGACGTATGTCGGCCGCGCGCAACCTTTGGTCGCGAAGTCGACGCGAGGAGTACCACAGCGCCGTCCGGCCCGTAGAACGGTGCGGGGACCTGTGACTAGGCTGCGTGCCATGGCCAGCGATGTGGACACCGCACCGCTCGTCGGTCGGGCCGACCTGCTGACGGCGGTGCGGTCGGCGCTGCTCGACGACGTGGGGCCGGGGCACACCGCGGCGGTCTTCCTCACCGGTGAGAGCGGCGTGGGCAAGACCCGGCTGCTGCGCGAGGTGGGGTCCCGGCTGCGCGAGGCCGGCGCCCTGGTGCTCACCGGGTCCTGTCTGGACATCGGCGACGCATCCCCGCTGCACCCGCTGCTGCAGGCGCTGCGGCGCTTCGACGCGGAGCTGACCGCCTCGCACGCGCGCACCTCGTCGGCGGTACGCGGGCTGCTGCAGACCTTCGCCGACGAGACCGCCGGTCCGGACGGCGCCGGCGCGCTGCTGGAGCGGGTCTCCCGGGGGCTGCACCTGATCGCCGAGGGGCGGCCGCTGGTGCTCGTCCTGGACGACCTGCAGTGGGTCGACCGGAGCACCCGCCAGCTGCTGCTCTACCTGCTGGCCGGCCTCGGCGACCTGCAACTGTCGGTGCTGGCCGCGGTGCGGGCCGAGTCGTTGCAGGGCGCCCACCCGCTGCGCCGGGTGCTCACCGAGCTGCGCCGGCTGCGGTCGGTGCGGGTGCTCGACCTGGCCCCGCTGGACCGGCCCGACACCGAGCGGCTCGCCGCCGCCGTGGTCGGCGGCCCGCTGGCCCCGGAGGCGGCCGAGCAGGTCTGGCGGCGCAGCGGCGGCAACCCGTTCGTGGTCGAGGAACTGGCCCGCGACCTGCGCGACGGGCGGGACGGGCTCTCCGACACGCTACGCGAGATCTTCCTCGCCCGGGTGGACGCGCTGCCCCAGCCCGCGCACGCCGTGGTGCACGCGGTCGCCGCCGGGGTGGAGCCGGTCGAGCACTGGCTGCTGGCCCGGGTGGTCCGGCTGCCCGAGGACGAGCTGATCGAGGCGGTCCGCGCGGCGGTCGCCCACCGGCTGCTGGTCGGCGCGGACGACGGCTACCGGCTGCGGCACCGGCTGGTCGCCGAGGTGCTGGAGCACGAGCTGCTGCCGGCCGAGCGGGCCGCGGTGCACCGCCGCTACGCGGAGGCGCTCACCGCGGCGCCGGCCGAGCTGCACCAGGCCCGGCTGGCGCACCACTGGCGGCTGGCCGGCGAGCCGGCTCGGGCGCTGCCGGCGGCGATGGCCGCGGCCCGGGAGGCCGAACGGCTGCACGGCTATGCCGAGGCGCACCGGCACTGGTCGGTGGCGTTGCAGCTGGCCGACACCCCGGCCGGCGGGCCGGTGGCGGTGGACCGGGCCACCCTGCTCGAACACGCCGCCGAGGCGGCCCACCACTGCGGCGAGCACGCCCGGGCGCTGGCGCTGCTGGAGGAACTGGTCGCCGCGGACGCCGGCGGATCCGCCTGCGCGCTGCACATCCGGCGGGCCCGTTACCTGGCCGCCGCCGGCCGGTCCGCGCCGGCCGAGGCCGAGTACCAGCGGGCGCTGGAGGCCGCCGACTGCACGCCCCGGGAGCGGGCCACCGCCGCCGCCCACCTGGCGGAGCTGCTGCTGCACCTGGGCCGGTACGCCGACGCCGGTCGCCGCGCCCGGGAGGCGTTGCGGCTGGCGGCACGGGTGGAGGGCTCCACCTCGGAGGTGGTGCTGGCCAGCGCGGCGCTCGGCTTCTCCGAGGCGTACCTGGAGGATCCGGACGCCGGGCTGGCGGTGATGCGCGAGGCGCTGGAGACCGCCGAGCGGGCCGGCCGGCCGGAGGACGTGGCCTGCGCATACCTGCATCTGGCCGAGCTGCTCACCGGGCCGCTGAACGTCCTCGAGGAGGGCGTGGTGGTGGCCCGCCGGGGTGCCGAGCGGGTGGCCGAGCTGGGGCTCGGTCGCACCTACGAGACGCGGCTGCTGGCCATCGCCACCAACGGGCTGTTCCGGGTCGGCCAGTGGGCCGAGGCGGAGAAGGTGGTCGCGGCGGCGCTGCGGCACCGCCCGTCCGGCGCCGACGCCGTGGAGCTGCTGCTGGCCCGGTGCCGCCTCTCCGTCGGCTACGGCGACATCGAGGCCGCCGACCGGGACCTCGACTCGGTGGCCACGATGCTCGCCGGCGGCGGCGCCCGGCACGTGATCCCGCTGCTCACCCTGCGGGCCGGCCTGGCGATGTGGCAGGGCCGGCACGACCTGGCCCGGCAGGCGGTGCAGCGCGGGCTGACCGAGAGCCGCTCCGACGACGTGGGCATCCTCGCCACGCTGGTCTGGCACGGCCTGCGGGCCGAGGCCGAGGCGCACGCCAGCCGTACGTTGGCGGTCGACCGGACAGCGGTGCGCCGGCTGCGGGAGGTCGCCGAGCGGGTGGCCCGCAGGAGCGAACACGCCGCCCGCCCGGTCCGCGACGTGGTCGACGGGTTCCTGGCGCTCTGCGCCGCCGAGGTGAGCCGGCTCGACGGCAGCGACCCGGAGCTGTGGGCGCACGCGGCGGCCGAGTGGGACCGGCGCAACCACCCCTACCCGGCCGCCTACTCCCGGCTTCGGCAGGCCGAGGCGCTGCTGGCCCGGCGCAGCCGCAGCGCCACCGCGGGGAAGCTGCTGCGGCAGGCGTACCAGGTGGCCCAGGGGCTCGGCGCGGTGCCGTTGACCTCGGAGATCCGTACCCTCGCCGGCCGGGCCCGGGTGCCGCTCGAGGAGCGCGGCCCGGTCGGCAACGCCGGCGCGGCCGCCGGTCCGGACGGCGACGAACTGGCCATGCTGACCGCCCGCGAGCGCGAGGTGCTCGCCGCCGTGGCCGAGGGGCTGACCAACAAGGAGATCGGGCAGCGGCTGTTCATCAGCGAACGGACCATCGGGGTGCACGTGTCGCACATCTTCGACAAGCTCCAGGTCCGCACCCGGGTCCAGGCCAGCGCCATCTACCTGCGTAGCCGGTCGGCCTGACGCGCGCGGTACGGATACGTCGTTCTACTGATCCGGCGGACAGCCGCCGGCTGGAAGGCTGTGCCGTGTCACCGACGGGGGTGCTGCGGCAGTGTGGAGGAGAAGATGACGGAACCGGTCTGGGGGCCCGTGCACCGGGACATCGTCGACCTGCTCGCCGACCACCCCGCCGACGTGCCCGCGGTGGTCGACCACCTCACCAAGCTGCAGGACCTGCTGGTGCGGCTGCCTCCGCTGGAGGAGAGCTGCCCGCTCGCCGACTTCAACAAGCTCTACCTGACCATCACCACCAGCGTGCTGGACGGTCTCTACGACGACCGGTTCGCCGACCCGGTGTTCCTGTCCCGGCTCGACGTCGAGTTCGCGGCCCGCTACTTCGACGCGCTGCGGCTGTGGACGGACTCCAACCCCGGCTGCCCCAAGGCCTGGTCGTGCCTGTTCGAGCGGATGCGCGGCCCGGACGCCCGGCCGCTGCCGTCGGCCGCCGCCGGGGTGAACGCGCACATCAACTTCGACCTGCCGTTCGCTCTGGTCACCACGTTCGACAGCCTGGAGTCGGAGCCGGTCGACGGCACCGACCAGCACCGCGACTACCTCGAGATCAACAACATCTTCGCCGACAAGATCCCGGGGCTGCGGCGCGGCTACCTGGACCGCTGGCAACTGCTCATCGACATGCTGAACGGCGACATCGACGACTGGTACCAGGGTGAACTGATCGAGTACACCCGCGACGTCGCCTGGCGCAACGCGCAGAAGATCTGGCGCTGCCGGCACGATCCGGGCGCCCACGAGTGCGAGCGCGCGCGGTTGGACGACAACGCCGCGCTGCTCGGTCGGTTGCTGCTCTCGCCCCTCGGGGCGTTCCTGCAGTAGCCGGGACGGGGGGTCCCCGCGCTTCGCCCCAGGTGGGGCGCGGGGACATGTCCGTCGGCGGGTCGCCGGCCGGCACGGGGGTGGGGCATCCGGCCGGACGACCCGCGACGGCCGGCGGACGTCGGAGGCATCGCGGTCGGGCCCGGGGGGCGCCCGCCGCGACCGTGGGGGAGGGGCCGGCCGGCCCGGGGGGTGTCGGCCGGCCCGCACGGGGTACGCGCGGGGCATGGACGTCCAGGCCTGGCGCCGGCCCGCGGCGCGACCCCGCCCCCGACCCGACGCACCGCACCGCCCCGCCCGGCCGGGCGACGGGCGTCGCCGGGGTGGGGCCCGGTGACCCACCGGTTCGCCTTCCGGTTCGACCCGGTGTTCCGGCCGGGTCTCGCGCTGGTCGGCGTCCGGCCCGCGACGGCCTGGGTACGGGTCGACGACGCGGAACTGATCGTCCGGTTCGGCCCGTGGCGGCTGCGGACCGGCCGGGGCAACGTCACCGGGGCGGAGGTCGCCGGGCCGTACCGCTGGTGGCGGGTGATCGGCCCGCACCTGTCGCTCGCCGACGCCGGGGCCACGTTCGGCAGCAGCTGGCGGGCCGGCGTCTGCGTACGGTTCGCGGAACCGGTTCCCGCCCTGCTGCCCGTCGGCTGGCCGCGGCACCCGGCGGTGACCGTGACGGTCGCCGACCCGGAGGGCCTGGCCCGCGTGCTGTCCGGCCCGGTGGCCCGCTGAGCGGCCTCGGTCCGTCCCGCTCCGGCGTCGGTCCGGACGCGCCCGGCCGCAAAGCCCGGGCGGCTTCGTCCGGTCCGTCCTGGCGGGGGACGCTGCCGGCTTCGTCTGTTCCGCCAGGGTGGCCGGACCGGCCGGCTTCGTCTGTTCCGCCAGGGTGGCCGCCGGGCACCGCCTACCTTTTGGGCAGGACGGCCGAGGGTGGGACGGGGGATGGCTGACGAGCAGCGGGGGAAGGCGCGACGCCCGCGCGGGCGACCGCAGCCGGCGTCCCGGGGGCCCGGGCCGGAGTTGCGTGCCGCCCGCGACCCGACCCGCCCCGGCGACCGCGCCGGCCGCCGGGTCAGCGTCCCGGAGCGGGTGGAGAACCTGGTGCGCCGGCAGGAACCGGAGGGCCGGCTGCGCCGGTGGCTGTTCGAGCACCAGGTGCAGCCGCTCGGCCCGGAGACCACCGAGCGGCAGGCCCGGTCGCATGCCTGGTGGCAGGTGATGTGCCTGACCGGGGTGGACTACTTCTCCACGCTGTCCTACCTGCCCGGCATCGCGGCGGTGGCCGCCGGGGCGTTGTCGCCGCTGGCGACCCTGCTGATCGTGGCGCTCACCCTGTTCGGGATGCTGCCGATGTACCGCCGGGTGGCCCGGGAGAGCCCGCACGGGCAGGGGTCGGTGGCGATGCTGGAGCGGCTGCTGCCGTTCTGGCGGGGCAAGATCTTCGTCCTCGTCCTGCTCGGCTTCGTGGCCACCTCGTGGATCATCACGATCACCCTCTCCTCGGCCGACGCCACCGTGCACCTGCTGGAGAACCCGTACCTGCCGGCGGGATTCGGCGGCCCGCTGGTGGCGGTGGCGGTGACCGTGCTCCTGCTGCTGATCCTCGGCGGGGTGTTCCTGCTCGGCTTCCGCGAGGCCGTGGTGGTGGCGATCCCGCTGGTCGCCGTCTTCCTCGCCCTCAACGCGGTGATCGTCGCGGTGGCGGTCGCCGAGATCGTGGCGGACCCGGGCCACCTGTCGGACTGGACAGCCGCCCTGACCACCACCGGCGGACCCGCCGACGTGGCGCTGACCGCCGTGCTCGCCTTCCCGCTGCTGGTGCTCGGGCTGTCCGGCTTCGAGACCGGGGTCAGCATGATGCCGCTGGTGGCCGGCCGGGGCCCGGACCCGCAGGCCCGGCTGGCCGCCCGGATCCGCAACACCCGCCGGCTGCTCAGCACCGCCGCCTTGATCATGTCGGTGTACCTGGTCACCACCACGTTCGTCACCACGGTGCTGATTCCCGCCGAGGAGTTCGAGCCGGGCGGCGCGGCCAACGGGCGGGCGCTGGCGTTCCTCGCCCACGAGCACGTCGGCGAGGGCTTCGGCACTGTGTACGACGTCAGCAGCATGCTGATCCTCTGGTTCGCCGGCGCCTCGGCGATGGCCGGCCTGATCAACATCGTGCCCCGCTACCTGCCCTCGTACGGGATGGCGCCCGAGTGGGCCCGCGCGGTGCGGCCGGTGGTCATCGTCTACACGCTGGTCTGCGTGGCCATCACCGTCATCTTCCGGGCCGACGTGAACGCCCAGGCCGGGGCGTACGCCACCGGGATCCTCGCGATGATGGTCTCGGCCGCGGTGGCGGTGGCCATCGCGACGGCCCGCCAGCACCGGCGGGGCGTCGCCACCGGCTTCACCGTGCTCGTCCTCGTGCTGCTGTACGCGTTGGTCGAGAACGTGATCGAGCAGCCGGACGGGATCACCATCTCGGCCCTGTTCATCCTCGGCATCATCGCCGTCTCGCTGGTCTCCCGGGTCAGTCGCACCACCGAGCTGCGCGCCGAGCGGATCGAGTTCGACGAGCAGGCCCGGCGCTACATCCAGGAGTCGGTGGCGCACGACGGCCGGCTGCACGTGATCGCCAACCGGCGTGACACCGGCGCGGTCAAGGAGTACACGGTCAAGGAGCGGGCGCAGCGTGGGATGAACCCGGTGCCGGGCGCGGCCGACGTGCTCTTCCTGGAAATCGACGTGGTCGACCCGTCCGAGTTCAGCCAGGTGCTGCGGGTGCACGGCGTGGAGGTCGCCGGGTTCCGGGTGCTGCGCGCCAGCAGCCCGGCCGCCCCGAACGCCATCGCGGCGATCCTGCTCGCGCTCCGCGACGCCACCGGGGTGCGACCGCACGCGCACTTCGAGTGGTCGGAGGGAAGCCCGGTCGCGCACCTGCTGCGTTACCTGATCCTCGGTCGCGGCGACACCCCGCCGGTGGTCCGGGAGATCCTGCGCCGCTCCGAGCCCGACCCGACCCGTCGCCCGGGAATCCACGTCGGCGGATGAGCCGCGGCCGCCGGGGCGAGCCGTTCGGTGCCCGGCTGGGGTGGATGAAGGCGAAAGACACGTTTATTCATGTTCGACGGACTTGTCCGATTACTCACCGTATCGTGACTTTCGGTGGCTGCGGCGAGCCAGCCACGCCGCGCCCGTCTCGGCGCGGCCTTGTCATCCGCACGAGAGGCAGGGAAGCGTGATGTCCACCTACCAGGGGAGCCGGCGCCCAGCACGACCCAGGCGACGATCCCGGTGGTTCTTAGCCGGCGGTGTCGTGGCGGGCAGCCTGGTGGCCGGAGCGGTGGGGCTGACCGGGGGCGCGGCGACCGCCGCCGACCACGGGCCCGCCGTACCGGACCAGGGCCGGCCCGCGCTGATGCGCACCGGCGACCAGACCGACCCGGGGCGCCCGCACCGCCCCGGCGAACGGCCCGACGGCGGTGAACGCCGGCCCGAGGCGGGCCCGCAGGGCACGGACGGGCGGCCGGACGACCTGCGCAGCGGCTGGGAGCGCGCCGCCGGTGGCGACCCGCAGGAGTCGCGCGGCACCGGGGACGACCCGCGGAAGCGCCGCGACGGCGGCGGCAACCGGTGGCACCGGGACGCGATAGCGGTTCCGTGCGACCCCGCCCGGCTCATCGCGGCGCTGGTTCGGGTCAACGCCGAGGGTGGCGGCACCCTCCGGCTCGCGCCGAAGTGCACGTACCCGCTCACCCACGCGTTCGGGCAGCCCGACCAGTACGACGGCGGGATCCGCGACGCCCGGGAGGCCGCCGACACGGCGGAGAACCCCGGCGACGCCGAGGCGCCGCCGCGCAACCCGGCCGACGACAAGGCCGGCCTGCCGGTGATCTACCACCCGGTCACCGTCGAGGGCGCGGGCGCCACGATCGTCCGGAAGACCGACGCCGAGGCGTTCCGGTTCTTCACCGTCCGCGACGGCGGCGAGCTGACCCTGCGCGACGTCGTCCTGCGCAACGGCCGGTCGGCCGCCGAGGGCGGCGCCATCCACGTCGTGCACGGCGCCTCGGCCGTCGTCGAGCGCACCACCATCGCCCACAGCGTCTCGCTCTCGGCGGAGGGCGGCGGTGGCGCCATCTTCAACGACGGCAACATGCTGGTCGACGAGAGCACCTTCGTGTCGAACACCGCGGCCGGCAAGGCGGGCAAGGGCGGCGGGCTCCTCAACGGCGGCGTCCTCACCATGCACCGCTCCGAGTTCCGCGACAACAGCGCCGTCGCGTACGGCGGCGGGCTGGCCAACTACCGCGGCGCGGCCGAGGTGCAGGGCAGCACCTTCGCACACAACACCGCGACGCACGGCGGCGGCCTGGCCAGCTTCTCGGCCCGGACCCGGGTCTCCGACACCAAGGTCCTCGGTAACACCGCCCAGATCGGCGGCGGCCTGGCCAACTCGGACGCGGTGCTCTTCCTGCGCCGGCTCACCGTTCGGGACAACACCGCCACCGGCAACGGCGGCGGCATCTCCACCTTCCAGGGGCTGGTCCCGCTCGACGACAGCGTGGTGGCCGGCAATACCGCCCGCGGCAACGGTGGCGGCCTCTACGCCGAGAAGTCCAACCTGCTGGTGCGGCAGAGCGAGGTGAGCCGGAACGCCGCCGTCGGCGCCCGGTCGACCGGCGGCGGCATCTTCGCCTCCCTCGGGCAGCTCACGATCCACCGCAGCGAGGTGATCCGCAACGGCGGGACCCGCGCGCCGGGCGGCATCCATGCCGACAAGGCCCGGGTGACGGTCGACGACGAGACCGACGTCATCGAGAACCGGCCCACCAACTGCGCGGGCTCCCGGGTGCCGGTCACCCACTGCTTCCGCTGACCCGCGCCATCGGCTCTGCCCAGCCACCGCCCGCCGGGACGATCGCCCGATCGCCCCGGCGGGCCGCCCGCCGTCCGGGTCAGCCGAGCGCGCGCAGCCGGCCGGCCAGTTCGGCGGCGAAGAAGTCGAGGAAGCCGTCCGGGTCCGGGCCGGCGTTCTGCAGCACGATGTGGTCGAAGCCGGCCTCGAGGTACGGCCGAACCGCCTGGACGTGCACCTCCGGGTCGGGGCCGACGGCGAACAGCTCGCGGACGTGCCGCTCCTCCACGTACGAGCTGGCGGCGTCGAAGTTGACCGGGTTGGGCAGTTCGCTCATCACCTTCCAGCCGGTGACCATCCAGCGGCTGGTCTGCAGCACCGCCTGCACCGCCTGCCCGTCGTCGGTGGCCCAGGCCAGCGGCACCTCGGCGTACCGGGGGCCCTGCCCGCCGGCGGCGCGGTAGTGCTCGACGATCGACCCCTTCGGCTCGGTGGCGAACAGCCCGTCGCCCAGCTCGGCGGCCAGCGCGGCGGAGTCCGGCCCGCTGGCCGCCACCGCGATCACCGGCGGGGTCTCGGGCAGGTCGAAGACCCGGGCATCCTCCAGCTGCAGGTGCTTGCCCTCATACGACCGGTAGCCGCCCTGCCAGAGCAGCCGGATGATCTCCAGCGCCTCGTGGAGCCGTTCGTGCCGCCCGCGTACGCTCGGGAAGCCCTGCCCGACCACGTGCTCGTTGAGCCGTTCGCCGGCGCCCACGCCGAGGGTGAACCGGCCGCCGGAGATCAGGGCCAGGGTGGCGGCGGCCTGAGCGATGATCGCCGGGTGGTAGCGGACGGTGGGGCAGGTGACACCGGTGGCCAGCCGCAGGGTGGTGGTCCGGGCGGCGATGGCGCCCAGCACGCTCCAGGCGAACGACGAGTGGCCCTGGACGTCCAGCCACGGGTGGAAGTGGTCGCTCATCTCGACGAAGTCGAAGCCGACCTGCTCGGCACGGACCGCCTGCCGGATCATCTCCTGCGGTCCGTAGCCCTCCGCGGCGAGCTTGTAGCCGATCTGCATGCCTCCTGCTCCCGTCCGTACGGCGGTCGAGCAAGGGCCGTTCCCGCCGCGACCCGCGGCAAACGTCACCCCTGAGCGGCCCCTGAGCGGTCCCCGGCTCGGCCGCCGGCCGCTCAGGCGCGTCGCGCCAGCAGGTAGCAGCGCTCGCTGGCGTGCTCCCGGTCGGGGTCCGGACGGCGGTCCAGCCGCGCGGTGAGGGTGAGCCCGGCCCGGGCGAGGGCGGCCACCTCGGCTGCCGGGTCGAGGAACCGGAAGGTCAGCGCCACCGGGTGCCCCCACCAGTCGGTGAGCGTCCGGGCCTGCCCGGGCGGGGTCTGCTCGTCGCGGGTGTGGAAGGCGATCAGGGCACTGCCGCCGGGGCGCAGCACCCGGGCGAACTCGGCGTAGGCGGCGGCCCGTCGGGGCGGGTCGAGGTGGATCACCGCGTACAGGCAGACGATCGCGGTCACCGCGGCGGAGCGGACCGGCAGCGCGGTCATGTCCGCCGCGCAGCAGGGCAGGGCGGTGGTGCGGCGGGCGAGCGCGCACATCGCCGGCGACAGGTCGACGCCCACCGGCCGCGCGCCCCGCCCGGCCAGTTCGGCCGCCGCCTGGCCGGGCCCGCAGCCGATGTCCAGCACCGGCCCGCCGGCGCCGAACTCGGCCAGCGCGGCGAGCAGCGCCCGGTCCAGCGGCTTGCCGGTCAGCTCGTCGCCGATCTCCGCCGCGTACCGGCCGGCCACTCGGTCGTAGCTGCGTCGGGTGTCGGTCGTCTCGGTCACGGTGACCAGTCTGGACCGTCCGCGCCGGTCCGGCCGCCCCGCCCGGACGCCGTCTTCCCAGGACGCTTTAGGGGAAGTGACCTGCCGGACCCGGGCACGCGACGGCCCGCACCGCCGGGGCGCGGGCCGGGGCACAACGTCCTACCTGGACGGCTCGGGCAGCTCGCAGTCGACCTTCGGGTTGGCGCCGATGTAGTTGAGCGGCCCGGCCACGATGGTCACCAGGATCGTGCCGGCCTCCGCGCAGTTGGTGTCGTCGTCGCCGTAGTAGCCGCGCTGACCGGCGGCGATCGCGCCGATGATCAGCCAGATGACGACCAGGACGCCGAGTATCGAGGTGCCGCGCATGACTGCCTCCAGGGGTGGTGGTTTCGAGGTGCAGGCGTTGTACCCAGTCGCGTCGATCGGCTAACGGCGCCACCGATCGGCCGGCCCGACCGCCGCGTCCGTCGGGCGTGGCCGGCCGGTGGTACGGCGGGGGATCGCCCGCCCGCACCGGCGGGTCGACTATCGGATCGACGACCCACCACCGGCCGGGCCCGGCGATGGACGTACAACTGCGTCACGGCCCGCCGAGGAGGTTCCATGGGCGCCTGGACACCGCACCTGTTCGTCGACCGTCCCGAGGACGTGGCCGTGGCGGCCCGCGCGCTGGCCGGCGGCGCGGTCGTCGCGGTCGCCTTCGGGAACTTCTACGCCGTGGTCACCCGGCCGGACGCCGGCACCGTGCGCCGGGTCAACCTCGCCAAGGGTCGGCCGGCCGGCCAGGTCCGCAGCATCACCGCCACGCCCGGCCGGATCGCCGACCTGTTCGACTGGTCGCTGGTGCCGCACCGGCTCCCGCAGCGGCGGGTCCGCCAGCTGATGGACGCGCTCTACGGCGCCGGCCCGTTCGGCTTCCGCGGGCCGGCCGCCGCCGGGCTGCCGGCCCACCTGACCCCGCACGACCAGGGGGTACGCACCACCCGGGTGATCGCGCCCGGGCTGGCCTGCCCGTCGAACGCCTTCTTCGCCCGGGCGGTCGCCGAGGCCGGGGTGGACCACCGCCCGGGCTCCAGGTGCGCCTCGGCCCCGCCGCCGGGCAGCGGTTGCGGGTCCGGTCCTACGCCGAGGCACTGGTGTGACCGGTCGGCGGCCGCCGGAGCCGGGCCGGGTCAGTGCGGCGGGGACGGCGCCTCCGGCGGCTTGCCCCGGCTGCGCCGGCGATCGGCCAGCGCCACCCCGAACAGCACCAGCATCGCCGCGAGCGCGGCGAAGACCGGCGGCCGGACCAGCGCGGCCGGCGCGGCGGTGAGCAGGGCGGGCAGCCCGCCGGTACGGGACAGCGAGACCTGGCTGAACACCTCGTACTCGAACGCGGCGCGGCCGGGAGATGCGGGCGGCCCGGCGCTGGGTCTGCCGGTGCCCGCGGACCGTCGGCATGAGGAGTAGCCCGGCACGGTCCGCCACAGCGGGATCCCGGGGATCCGGGCGGCCGACGCGGCGACCGGTGGTTCCCGCCAGGGCGGCCCGGCGGTCGGTTCGCCGACCGCCGGGCCGCTACCGGTCATGCGTCGTTTCCGCCGGCGGGCAGGACGGCCGCCGCCTCCGGCGTGCCGGCCAGCACCTTGGCCTGCTGCGGCCAGGTGGCGAGGCCGGGCGCGGCACGCAGCCCGGCGGCCCGGATGAGGTCCCGCAGGCCCGCCTCGTCCAGCTCGGCCAGCTGCCGGTAGGTCCGGACGCCGGCGGCCTGCAACGCGGCCGCCATCTTCGGCCCGACCCCCTGGATGCGGCGGAAGTCGTCGGCCGGCTCGGCGTCCCCGGCGGCCTCGGCGGCCGGCGCGGGTGCCGGCCGCACCGGCGGCGTGGCGACGGCGGGCCGCGCGGGCGGCTCGGCCGCTGCGACGTCCTCGGCCCGCTCGGCGGCCGGCTCCGGGCGCTGCGCGACCACGGCCGGTTCGTCGCCGTCGGGACGGTCGGTGTCGGGCACGCTGACCGGCACCTCGTCCTCGGGCCCGCCCTCACCGTCGCGCGCGGCCAGCTCCGTCACCAGGGCGGCGTCCGCCTCGGCCGGCTCGCCGGCACCGGCCCGCTCCCGGTCGGCGACCGGGTCGAGCGTGGACGCCGGGGCGTCGGTGAGCGCCATGTCCGCCGCGTCCACCGTGTCGGGCGCGGCGGTGGCCGGCCCGGGCTGGGCCGGCACGGTGTCGACCGGCGCGGGCTGCTCGGCGACCGCGGCCGGGGCCGGGTCGACGGTCGCCTCGGGCCGTACGGTGTCGGTGGTGGCGGCGGGTGCCGGCTCGGCCAGCACGGCCGTCATGCCGCCGGCGGCGTCACCGTCCATGCTGGGCGAGCCGGCGGTCGCTGCGTCGCGCCGGCCGCGTAGCACCCAGCCGGCGGCCAGGCCCACCAGCAGAGCCACGATCAGTATCAGCCAGTGCCCGAAAGACCACGCCACGGCAAACCTCCCTCTCGTTCACGTCGGAATCTCGCGAGAAAAACTCGCCGCAGCTTCGCACACGCGCGATCCGGGGGACAGGGAGGCTCGGCAACCGACCGTGCCGGTGGGACGGGCCGTACCGGGGGTGCCCGACGGGCGACGGACGGTGTCGGGGCGGCCGGCCGCGCCGTCGCGGCGGGCAGCCGGACGACCCCGGCGCCGCCGGGCGCCGGGGTCGTGACGGGACGGTGCTCAGTCCTCCTCGCCCCGATAGGTGTAGAAGTCATCGACGAACTTGCGGCGCAGCCGCGGCACCCGGCTGGTGACGGTGAAGTAGCCACGGGCGCCGAGCAGCGCGAGCCGGCCGAACAGCGGGTGGTACATCCGGTCGTCGCCGTTGGTGCCGCTGCGGTTCAGCGAGTCGGCGACCCGGGCGAACCCGTACGGCACCATCACCGTCTCGTAGTCGGCGACCGCCTGCACCAGCGTCTTGTCGCCGGCCGCGGCCAGCCTGAGCTGCCGGCAGAGCAGGGCGGCGTCGCGCAGGGCGGTGTTCGCGCCGACCCCGCGACCGGGGGTCATGGTGTGGATGGCGTCGCCGAGCAGCGTCACGGTGCTGCTCTTCCACGGCGGCACCGGCTCCGAGGTGCTCACCCTGATCGGCAGGGCGCTGTCCGGGTCGCCGCAGGCCAGCAGCTCGCGCAGGTTCGGGTGCCAGCCGCGGGTGAGGTCCAGGGCGAGCCGGATCAGCTCCTCGCCGCGGCGGCGCATGACGTCGGCGGGGAACCGGCGGGCGGTGCTCCAGATGACCAGGTTGATGTTGTCCCGGGTGGGGTCGTGCGCCAGCCCCGGCCAGCGAGCCAGCACCGCCGCGTCGGCCGCGCTGACCTCCGGCTTCACCGTGCCGTCGCGGTCCCACCTGAACTCCATCACGTGCAGCACGCCCATCATCCCGCCGGCGCCGAAGATCAGCGAGATCCCCCGCCGGATCCGTTCTGGCAGCAGGCCGCGGGTGTGCGGAGTGAGCGGGATCCGGGTGGCGATGTTGATGGTGCCGGCGTCCCGGGTGACCGCGTGCGGCAGGTACTGGCGGCGCACCGCCGAGTGCGTGCCGTCCGCGGCGACCAGCAGGTCCCCGGTGGCGGTGCTGCCGTCGGCGAAGTGGGCGGTGACGGTGCCGTCGTCGCGCTGCTCGTAGCGGGTGAAGGTCTTGTCGAAATGCACCACGTCCTCCATCCCGGTGAGCAGGACCTGGCGCAGTGTCATCCGGGCCACCGAGCGTTCGGTGTCGACCGGGTCGGTGTCCGGCCGCAGTTCGAACGACGCGGTCTGGCGCATCCGCTGGCTGATCACGTTGAAGTACCGCGGCGACCGGGCGCAGGTGGCGAGGTAGGTGTCGAACAGCTCCGGCGGCAGGCACTCGCGCAGCGCCCGGCTGCCGGTCGGGCCGATGCCGACCCGGTAGCCGAGCAGCCCCTCACCGCGGGTGCGGTACCGCTCGTAGACGGCGACGCTGATCCCGGCGCGGCGCAGCCCGTGCGCCAGGCAGAGCCCTCCGGTGCCGGCGCCGATCACCAGGACGTGCGGTGTGCTGGTGGCCATCGTGATCGGCCCCGCTCACCCGGCCGGTCGCGGCGCGGGCGCCGCCGCCGCGTCCCACCGGTAGAAGCAGCCGGCGATGGCGTCGCGCGGCGAGCGCCAGGTTGGCAGGTACGGCGAGGTGTGCGCCGAGAGCCGCTCGTTGACCTGCCGGTAGAGCGGGTGGCTGCGCGCCTCGGCCAGCGCGTCCGCGTCGACCTCCGCGGTCTCCATCAGGTGTACGCACAGGTCGTGCAGGCAGTACAGGGACCGGTGCCGGACACCGGTCAGGGTGGGCAGTTCGGTCGCGTCGGACTCGGCGAAGATCTGCGCCACCCGTCCCTCCGCGCCCGGGATGATCCTGCTGACGATCAGTAGACGGCTCATGGGACCCCTCTCCCCGGTGGCGCTCCCGTTCGGGGGAGCGGCCACGGACACCTGTGCCGCCCACCCTGCCGGCCGCCCTGTCACCCGACCGTCACCCGCGCCGTACCGGCGATGACGGGCGGCTCAGCGGGTCGCGCCGCGGGTGGCCGGGTCGCGGCGGGGGCGTGGCCGGGCGTCGCCGGTGGCCTGCCGGATCGGCGCGAGGGTGTCGGCGAGCAGGGCGCTCATCGCCGCCGACGGTTCCAGGTGCAGCTCCCGGTGCAGCAGGTCCCGGTAGACGTAGTAGGCGTGCACCGCCTCGAAGGCGTTGCCCTCGGCGAGGTGGATGCGAACCACCAGCCGGTGCGGGGTCTCCCGCAGCGGCTCGGCGGCCATCGCCTCCAGGGCGGCCTCCAGCGCCTCGCCGTGCCGGCCGGCCGCCAGGTGCTGGCACGCCACCTGTTCCAGCATGTGCAGCCGCAGCTGGCGCAGCCGCTCCCGCTCCAGCAGCACCCAGTCGTCGTACCAGCCGGGGAGCAGGTCGTGCCGGCCGGCGCAGAGCGCCCCGGCGATGGCGCCGGGGGCGTCGCCGTCGCGTACCCGGGCGGCCGTGTCGACCAGGTCGTCCACGTCGACCCGCACCACCGGATCGAGCCGCAGCGTGTCGCCGCTGGTGTCCAGTGGGCAGTACGGGTCCTGGCGCAGCCGCCACAGCGCGGTCCGCAGCGAGGACAGCGCCCGCTCCTCCGGAGCGTCCGGCCAGAGCAGTCCGGCCAGGTTGCTGCGGGTCACTCCGGGGCGCAGCCCGAGCAGCGCGACGACCCGCTGCAGGCCGCGCGGCACCACCACCGGCGCGTCGGCGTGCAGCAGCCGGAACCCGCCGAGCAGGTGCAGCGAGATGCCGGCGCCGGGACGTCCCCCGACGGTCGGCACGGATGGATCAGCGGCCACGCGGCACCCCCTGCGGAACGCTCGTCCCGACTGTCTGCTGTGTCCCCGGCGCGGCCGACCGTGACGCCACTGTCGAGCTCGCTCCGCCGCGGCACCGGCGGCGTGCGGCGCCCGCCGGGGTGACCGCGACGAAGATTATCAATAGCGACTACGCTGGGTCAACACGCTGGTCGGTGATTCGACGCCCCGAAGTCGACCGTGAGAACGGCTCTGAACTGCGAATATGTCACCAAGAGCCGGTGCCTCGGTCAGCGGACGGACAGCGGATACACAGCTTGCGTCAACGCACCGTCACCACGCCGCGTCGTCCGGCGGCGATGCCCGGTGACGGCCGCGTGACGCCGTCGGGCGCATCGTGTCGGCAGTCGTCCGGCGCGTCCGCCCGGGGTCGCCGGCACCGGACGCCGTGGGGGGAGGCCCAGCCATGGACCGTTCGCTCATCGTCGCGAAGGTGGTACCGACCGCCGAGGCGCAGGTCGCCGAGATCTTCGCCGAGTCCGACGCGACCGAGCTGCCCCGCCTGGTCGGGGTCCGGCACCGGTCGCTGTACCGGCTGCACGACCTCTACGTGCACCTGCTGGAGACCGAGCTGCCGGGCGACGGGGCGGTGGAGACGGCCCGCGGGCACCCCGAGTTCGAGCGGGTCAGCGCGCGGCTGCGGCCGTACATCTCGCCGTACCTGCCGGACTGGCGTTCGCCGCGGGACGCCATGGCCCGCTGCTTCTACCGCTTCGACGCCGCGCCCGCCGGACGGCCGTCGTGACCGCCACCGCGCCCCGGGAGGGGCAGCTCTGGTCCCGCTGCGCCGGCTGCGCCACGCTGCTGTACCGCAAGCGGCTGCACCGCAACCTCGACGTGTGCCCCGAATGCGGCACGCACGTCCGGCTCGGCGCGCCCGACCGGCTGCGCCAGCTGGTCGACCCCGGCTCGTTCGCCGCGCTGTCCGACCGCCCGGCCGAGGTGGACCCGATCGGCTTCGTCGACGTGCTGCCGTACCCGCACCGGCTCACCGCCGCCCGCGCCGGCACCGGTCTGGATGAGGCGGTGGTCTGCGGCGTCGCCACCATCGGCGGGCATCCCTGCGCGCTCGCGGTGATGGATTTCCGGTTCCTCGGCGGCAGCCTCGGCTGCGCGGTCGGTGAGCTGATCACCCGCGCCGCCGAGCGGGCGCTGGCCGACCGGGTGCCGCTGGTCCTGGTCACCGCCTCCGGCGGGGCGCGGATGCAGGAGGGTGCCCTGTCGCTGATGCAGATGGCCACGGTCAGCCAGGCCGTCGCCGCGCTGCGCGAGGCGGGCCTGCTCACGGTCAGCGTGCTCACCGACCCGACGTACGGGGGAGTGGCGGCGTCCTTCGCCACCAACACCGACGTGGTGATCGCCGAGAGCGGCGCCCGGATGGGCTTCGCCGGCCCCCGGGTGATCCGTCAGGTCACCGGCCGGGCGCTGCCCCACGGCTTCCAGACCGCCGACTTCCTGCTGCGGCACGGGCAGGTGGACATGGTGGTGCCCCGGCGCGCGCTGCGGAGCCGGCTGACCGCGCTGCTCGCCGCGGTCGGGGCCGCCCGCCGGCCCGACCCGGCTCCGGACGTACGCCGGTCGCAGCCGGCCGCCCTGGACCCGGCGGCAACCGCCACCTCCGCGTCGGCGGTCGACGGCCCGGTCGGCGACGCCTGGGCGACCGTCCGCGCCGCCCGGCACCCGGGCCGCCCGACCACGCTGGACTACCTGGAGTCGGCGTTCGACGACTTCGTCGAGCTGCACGGCGACCGGCTCGGCGGGGACTGCCCGGCGGTGGTCGGCGGCCTGGCCCGGCTGGCCGGCCGACCGGTGATGGTGATCGGCCACCAGAAGGGGCACACCACCGCCGAGCTGGTCGCCCGCAACTTCGGCATGGCCAGCCCGGCCGGGCACCGCAAGGCGCTGCGGCTGATGCGGCTCGCCGCGCGCCTCGGGCTGCCGGTGGTGACCCTGGTGGACACCCCCGGCGCGGATCCCGGCGTGGACGCCGAGCAGCAGGGCCAGGCGGCTGCCATCGCGGAGAACATCCTGGCGCTGACCATGCTGCCCACCCCGGTCGTCGCGGTGATCACCGGGGAGGGCGGCAGCGGCGGGGCGCTGGCCCTGGCCGTCGCCGACCGGGTGCTGATGCTCCGGCACGCGGTCTACTCGGTGATCAGCCCCGAGGGCTGCGCGGCGATCCTCTGGCCCGACCGCGGGGCGGCCCCGCAGGCGGCCCGCGCGTTGCGGCTCACCGCGCCCGACCTGTGCCGGCTCGGGGTGGTGGACGAGGTGGTGCCGGAGCCGGCGACCGCGGCGCAGGACGACCCGGAGGCGGCCGCCCGCCTGCTGCGGCTGGCCCTGCTGGCCAACCTCACCCCGCTGCTGGAGGTGGCCCCGGCGACGCTGGTGCGCCGGCGGCGGCAGCGGTTCCGACGCTTCGGCGCGGCCGGCGGCCGGGCGGGTGCCCGGTGACCGCCGCCCGCACCGGGCGCTCGCCGGACGCGGCCACCCCGCCGCCCCGCTCCGGCCCGCCGGCGGCCGACGCGAGTCCGGACCGGGTGGACGCGGTGCTGGCCGGGCTGCGCCGGCAGGCCCGGCAGCTCGTCGCCGAACTGGCCGGACCGGTGCGGCGGGTCCGGTTGCGCAGCGGGCAGACCGTTCTGGAGGTGGAGTGGCACGGTCCGCCCGCCCCGGCCGGCGGTCCGCCGCCGGCGCCCCGGCCGGCGACCGAACCCACCGCCCCGGCGCGGCCGCCGGCCGCGGACGGGGACGGGCCGGCCCGGACCACCGTGCGCTCGCCGATCGTGGGCACCTTCCACCGCGCCCCGGAACCCGGCGCCGCGCCGTTCGTCGCCGTCGGCGACCTGGTCCGGCCGGGCCAGGTGGTCGGCATCGTCGAGGCGATGAAGCTGATGAACGAGGTGACCGCGGACCGGGCCGGGCGGGTGGTCGAGGTGCTGGCCGACGACGGCCAGCCGGTGGAGTACGACCAGCCGCTGGTCGCCCTGGAACCGGCCTGAGGTGGTGGCGATGTTCGAGAAGGTGCTGATCGCCAACCGGGGCGAGATCGCCCTGCGGGTGCTGCGGGCCTGCCGCGAGCTGGGGGTGCGGACCGCGGTGGTCTACTCCAGCGCGGACGCCGACTCGACGCCGGTCCGGCTCGCCGACGAGGCGGTCCGGATCGGGCCGGCGCAGAGCCGGCGCAGCTACCTCAACGCCGCGGCGATCGTCGAGGCGGCCCGGCAGGTCGGCGCGCAGGCGGTGCACCCCGGCTACGGGTTCCTCTCCGAGGACGCCGACTTCGCCGAGATCTGCGAGCAGAACGGGCTGACCTTCATCGGCCCGCCGCCGCGGGTGATGGCCGAGCTGGCCGACAAGTCGTCCGCCCGGGCGCTGATGCGCCGGGCCGGGCTGCCGCTGCCGCCGGGCAGCGTACGGCCGGTGCCGACGGCCGCCGCGGCGGTGGCGGTGGCCGCCGAGGTCGGCTACCCGGTGATCGTCAAGGCCGCGGCCGGCGGCGGTGGGCGGGGGATGACCGTGGTCCGCACCCCGGCGGAGCTGCCCCGGGCGTACGCGCGCACCCGCGCCGCCGCGCAGGCCGTCTTCGGCGACGATCGGGTGTACGTCGAGCGGTACCTCACCGACGCCCGGCACGTCGAGGTGCAGGTGCTCTGCGACCAGCACGGCAACGGCGTGCACCTGGGCACCCGGGACTGCTCGGTGCAGCGCCGGCACCAGAAGCTGGTCGAGGAGGCACCGGCGCCGGCGCTGACCGCGTCCACCCTGGAGGCGATCGCGGCGGCCGCCCTGCGCGGCGCCCTCGACGTCGGCTTCACCGGCGCCGGTACTGTCGAGTTCCTGGTCGACGCGGACGAGCGGTTCCACTTCCTGGAGATCAACTGCCGGATCCAGGTCGAGCATCCGGTCACCGAGATGATCACCGGAATCGACCTGGTGCACGAGCAGCTGCACATCGCCGCCGGAGTGCCGCTGCGGCTGCGGCAGGAGGACGTCCGCCCGCACGGAGTGGCGGTCGAGTGCCGCGTCAACGTGGAGGACCCGGACCGCGACTTCGCCCCGACCCCCGGCCGGCTGGAGCGGTTCGTCCCGCCCGGCGGCCCGTTCACCCGGGTCGACACCCACGGCCACCCCGGCTATCTGGTCGGCCCGTACTACGACTCGCTGCTGGCCAAGGTGGCGGTCTGGGCGCCCGACCGGGAACTGGCCCTGAACCGGCTGGAGCGCGCCCTCGACGAGTTCGACATCGCCGGGCCCGGGGTGCGCACCACCATCCCGTTCGTCCGCCGGGTGCTCGACGATCCCGGGTTCCGCAAGGGGCGCTACTCGACCGGCCTGGTCGACCGGCTGCTCGCCGCCCGGAACCCGGCCTCGCCGGCCGTGCCGACCGGGTCGCCGACCAGGTCGCCGGCGACCCGCCCACCCGCCGCGCGCCGGCCGGCCGGGCCGGGCGACCCGCCCACCGCCCGCCCGCCCGGCGTACCCGCCGATCCGCCGGCCACCCGGCCGCCCGACGCCGCCCGCCCCGGCGGGCCCGCCGGCCCGCCCGACCGACCGCACAGGAGGACCCGATGACCGTCACCCATGGCCGTCCGCTCACCGGCGAGATCACCGACATCCTGGTGGCGCACTGTGGACTGGATCCGGATGCGGCCGCCCGCGCGCCGGCCGCGTCCCTGGAGGAGCTCGGCATGGACTCGCTGGCCCTGCTGGAGCTCTCCGCCGTGGTCGCCGACCGTTGGCAGGTGCAGATCCCGGAACAGGCTGCCCAGCTGAGCATCCCCGCCGTGGCGGAGCTGGTGGCCCGCCGGGCCGAACCGCCGGGGCACACCGAGAACAGCGTGCTGATCGCGGCGCCTCTGCCGCTGGTCTGGGACGTCACCAACGACGTCGCCCGCTGGACCGAGCTGTTCACCGAGTACGCCCGGGTGGAGATCCTGCACCGCGACGGCGACACCGTGCGGTTCCGGCTCACCATGCACCCGGACGAGAACGGGATCGCCTGGAGCTGGGTCAGCGAGCGTACCGCCGACCCGGCGACCCGGCAGGTCCGGGCGCAGCGGGTGGAGACCGGGCCGTTCGAGTACATGCGGATCCACTGGCGCTACACCGAGGAGCCCGGCGGCACTCGGATGACCTGGGTGCAGGACTTCGCCATGAAGCCGAGCGCCCCGGTCGACAACGCCGGCATGACCGACCGGATCAACGCCAACAGCGCGGTGCAGCTGGCCGTCATCAAGGAGCGGGTCGAACGGCTGGCCCGCGACGGCGGCACGCCGACCGGCGAGCCGAGTGGAGGCGACGATGAGTGAGCAGACACTGCGGCTGGTCGCCGCGCGGGACGTACCGCCGGACCGGCGTCGCGGAGGTGAGCTGCGGGTCCTGCTCGGCCCGCGGACGGTCGGCAGCACCTCCGGCTTCATGGGGGTGGCGGCGCTGGCGCCGGGGGAGCGGATCGCCGAGCACTACCACCCCTACAGCGAGGAGTTCCTGTACGTGTGCCGCGGCGCGATCACCGTGGACCTCGACGACCGGCCGGTGCCGCTGGCCGCCGGGGAGGCGCTGCTCGTCCCGGTCGACGTCCGGCACCGGCTGCGCAACACCGGCGACGAGCCGGCCGAGGTGGTCTTCCACCTCGGGCCGCTGGCACCCCGACCCGAGCTCGGGCACGTCGATACCGAGCTGGTCGAGCAGCGGGGCGGGTCGTGAGGGCGAGGAGTGAGCCGGGGTTGCGAGCCCCGCAGTCGCGAGCCGGGGTGGCGTCGTGAGCGCGAGGAGTGAGCCGGGGTTGCGAGCCCCGCAGTCGCGAACCGGGGTGGCGTCGTGAGCGGGCGCCGCACGGTGGTGACCGGCATCGGGGTGGTCGCACCGGGCGGCGTGACCCGGGACCGGTTCTGGAAGGCGATCACCGAGGGGCGCACCGCGACCCGCCGGATCACCTTCTTCGACCCGTCGCCGTTCCGGTCCCGGATCGCCGCCGAGTGCGACTTCGACCCGGTCGCCGCCGGGCTCACCGACGCCGAGCGGCGCCGCGCCGACCGGTACGTGCAGTTCGCGCTGGCCTGCGCCGCGGAGGCGGTCGCCGACGCCGGTCTGGAGCTCACCGACGCCGAGCGGGACCACGCCGGGGTGGTGCTGGGCACCGCCGTGGGCGGCACCATGGCGCTGGAGCAGGAGTACGTGCGGGTCAGCGACACCGGCCGCCGGTGGCTGGTCGACCACGCCCGCGGTGGCCCGTACCTGTACCAGGCGCTGGTGCCCAGCAGCCTGGTCGCGGACGTGGCCTGCCGGCACGGCCTGCACGGCCCGGCCCAGGTGGTCTCCACCGGCTGCACCTCCGGCATCGACGCCATCGGGTACGCCCACCAGTTGATCGTCGACGGCGAGGCGGACGTGGTGCTGGCCGGGGCCGCCGACTCGCCGATCTCCCCGGTCACCGTCGCCTCCTTCGACGCGATCAAGGCGACCAGCCCGGACAACGACGACCCGGCGCACGCCTCCCGGCCGTTCGACGCCCACCGGCGGGGCTTCGTGCTCGCCGAGGGCGCTGCGGTCCTGGTGCTGGAGGAGGCCGGACACGCCCGGCGGCGCGGCGCGCACGTCTACTGCGAGGTGGCCGGCTACGCCAGCCGCAGCAACGGCTTCCACATGACCGGGCTACGACCGGACGGGGTGGAGATGGCGCTGGCGGTCAGCGCCGCGCTGGGCCAGGCCCGGATCGTCCCGGAGCAGGTCTCCTACATCAGCGCGCACGGTTCCGGCACCCGGCAGAACGACCGGCACGAGACGGCGGCGTTCAAGCGGGCGCTGGGCGAGGCCGCGTACCGGGTGCCGGTCAGCTCGATCAAGTCGATGGTGGGGCACTCGCTCGGCGCGATCGGCTCGATCGAGATGGCGGCCTGCGCGCTGGCCATCGAGTACGGCGTGGTGCCGCCGACGGCCAACTGGGCCACCCGGGACCCGGAGTGCGACCTGGACTACGTGCCGAACGAGGCCCGCGAGCTGCCGGTGGACGTGGCCCTCTCGGTCGGCAGCGGCTTCGGCGGCTTCCAGTCCGCCATGGTGTTCCGCCGGCTGCCCCGGACGGTGCCGGCGTGACCGCCCGGGCCGTGGTCACCGGGATCGGCGTGGTGGCGCCGAGCGGCGTCGGCGCGGACGCGCACTGGCGGACCGTGCTCGCCGGCACCCGCCGGACCGGGCCGATCACCCTCTTCGACCCGGCCGGCTATCCCACCCGGTACGGCGGTGAGGTGCCCGGCTTCGACGGCGCCGCGCACGCCGACAACCGCCGGCTGGTGCAGACCGACCGGTGGACGCATCTCGCGTTCGCCGCCACCCGGCTGGCGCTGGCCGACGCCGGGCTGCCCGAGCGGGCCCCCGACCCGTACGGGTGGGCGGTCACCCTGGCCAGCTCGTCCGGTGGAAACCTGTTCGGGCAGCGGGAACTGCAACGGCTCTGGGGGTCGCCGGCGCGGACCGTCGGGGCGTACCAGTCGATCGCCTGGTTCTACGCGGCCAGCGTCGGCCAGCTCTCCATCCACCACCAGTTCAAGGGGCCGTGCGGGGTGCTGGCCGCCGAGTCCGCCGGCGGCCTGGACAGCCTGGCGCACGCGGTACGCACCATCCGCCGGGGCACCCCGGTGGTGATCGCCGGCGCGACCGAGTGCCCGCTGAGCCCGTACGCGCTGGCCTGCCAGCTGCGCTCCGGGCTGCTCAGCGACGTCGCCGACCCGGAGCGGGCGTACCGGCCGTTCGACGTCGCCGCCAGCGGCTACCTGCCGGCCGAGGGTGGCGCGGTGTTCGTGGTGGAGGAGCTGGGGCGGGCGCTGGCCCGGGGCGCCCGGATCTACGGCGAGGTGACCGGCTGGGGCGCCACCCACGACGGCGTGCACACCGGACCGGACGGCGCCGGCGACCCGCGGCAGTACGCCCGGGCGATCCGGCTGGCCCTGGACCGGGCCGGCGTCGAGCCGGCGGAGGTGGACGTGGTGCTGCCCGACGCGCTGGGCGTGCCCCGCTACGACCGCGCCGAGGCCGCCGCGCTGCGCGCCGTCTTCGGCACCCGCCCGCCGCCGGTGACCACCCAGAAGCCGCTCACCGGCCGGGCCCACCAGGGCGGTTCGGCGGTGGACGTGGCGACCGCGCTGCTCGCCTTCCGGCACGACACGCTGCCCGCGTCGGCCGCGCCGGACGAGGCGGCCGAGGGCTGCGAGCTGGACTTCCTGCGTACCCACCGGCGGCCGGCGAGCCGGACCGCCGTGGTCTGCGCACGCGGCTTCGACGGCTTCAACAGTGCTCTGGTGCTGCGCGGCGCGGCACCGGTGGAAGGAGTGGCGTGATGACCGACCAACGGGCCCGGGTGGTCTTCCTGGTGCGGGTGCCGGCGGCCCGCACCGAGGCGTTCCTCGCCGCGTACGAGCAGATCCGCCACCAGGTCGCCGGCGGGGTGCCCGGGCACCTGGTGGACCAGGTCTGCCGCTCGGCCACCGACCCGGAGCAGTGGCTGATCACCAGCGAGTGGGCGGCGCTGGCCGACTTCGAGCGGTGGGAACGCAGCCCGGAGCACCGCGACCTGGTCCGGCCGATGCGGGAGTGCTTCACCGACGCCCGGTCGCTGCGCTTCCACATCCACGCCCAGACCCACTCCCGGACCGCGGCCGAGAGCCCGGCCTGAAGCCTCGGTGCCGCGTCGTCGGCGGCGCCGGGGCGGCCGGCCGTCCGATCCGGTGGCAGGCTGCGGGGATGAGCGAACGTGACCTGCCCGCGTTGACCCGGGCCGAGCAGGAGCTCGTCGAGCGGTACCTGCGGATCGTCGACCTGGTCGCCCGCTGAACCCGGCCCGGGACAGCGGCCACTTCGACCCGCTCGGCTGCGTGGTCGCCGCGCGGGCCCTGGCGGCCGAGGCGACGGCGATCGCCGCGGTCGCCGAGCTGATGCGTGAGCGCGGCGAGACGGAACTGCACGCCGGCACGTTGGCCCGCGCGATGCGCGCAATGGACGGCGAGCGGCGCACCGCCCGGGTGGTGCTGCCACCGGTGTCCTGACCCCAACCGCGCGCCGGGTCCGTCGGGCTGCCCAGGTCGAACGGTCCGCACGACCTCGCCGGCGCCCGGCGGGGTCGTGCGGAACCCACCGCCGCTGCCGGCGCCGGGCCGGGCCGGTCGAAGAACGCCATCGGCCGTACGGTCGGCAGTGCCCGCCGTCCGCACGATGGGTCATCGTTTGGTAGCGTTCGGTGGGCATACGCGTCCGATCCTGCCCCGTCGAACGGGCCGTCGACAATCCGGCCAGCCGCTCGTTTTGATCTAGCCATTTGCATGTGGCAATGGATCCGAGTGCCGTCGTAGGGTTCCCCCGCAGCACCCCGACAAGCACTTTTCCTGGGCGGATCCCGCCCTGTTCGATGCTGGGCGGTGACGGCGGTGGCGATGGAGCAACCGACAGGGAACCCGTTGGAGACGGACCCGGGATGGGTCGACGAGGTGCTGCTGTCCGGCCCGGGCGACGGCGTCTGCCTGCGGCTGCCGGCACCGGTCGACCGGGCCACCCTGCGCCGGCTGGTCGCCGACGCGCAGGCCGGGCTGGTCGACGCCGGGCTGCGTCCCGGCGGGGCCGCCGCGCTGCGGCTGCCGCCCTCGCTGGCGTACGTGGTGCACCTGCTGGCCACCTGGCGGGTCGGCGCGCAGGCGATCCTGCTCGACCACCGGCTCACCGACCACGAGGTGGACCGGGCGCTGCGCCGGCTCACCCCACAGGTGGTGGTGACGCCGGCGCGCACCGGCGGCGGGGCGCTGCGCGTCTTCGTCGACGTCACCGCCGGCGTCACCGGCTACGCCGACCGGCCCGCGGTCAGCGGGCACGCGGTGATCCAGCTCAGCTCCGGCTCCACCGGACCGTCCAAGGTGATCGGCCGAACCGCCGGCGACCTGGTCGCCGAGGTGCATCGCTACACCCGCATCGACGGGGTGGCGCTGCCCGGCGAGCGGATCGTCCTGCTCCCCTCGATGGTGCACGTGCTCGGCCTGGTCGGCGGACTGCTGTACGGCCTGCACGCCGGCGTCGAGCTGGTCCCGCCGGAGCGGCTCAGCGGCGACGCCGTGCTCGCCGCCATCGCCGCCGCCGACACCCCGGCCACCGTGCTCGGCGTGCCGTTCCACATCGGACTGCTCGCCTCCACCCGGCCGGGCGGGCCGCTGCCTCAGTTCAAACGGATGACCACCGGTGGGGAACTGGTCCCGGCCGCGGTCGCCCGGGCGTTCACCGACCGCTTCGGCGTGCCGCTGGGCAACATGTACGGGATGACCGAGGTCGGGGTGATCGGCACCGACCTGTACGGGCGGCACCGGCCGGCGATCGCCCCGGCGCCCGGCATCGAGGTCCGGGCGGTCGGCGGTGAACTCCGGGTCAGCTGCCCCGCCTCGCCGTACGTCGGGCTCAGCGACCCGACGCGGTGGGCCGACGGCTGGCTGCGCACCCGCGACGCCGGGACGGTCGACCCGGACACCGGCCTGTTCACCGTCCACGGGCGGCTGGACTCGCAGGTGTCGGTGGGCGGGATGAAGGTCGACCTCACCGAGGTGGAGACCTGCGTCGCCGAACTGCCGGGGGTGGCCGCCGCGGTGGTGCTCTGGGACGACGGCATCATCGCGTACGTCCAACCGGACGGGCCGCTGTCGGAGGAGGTGCTGGACAAGCTGCTCGCCGAACGGCTGGCCGGCTACAAACGGCCACGCGTGTTGCGGCTGCTCGACCAACTGCCCCGCACCACCACCGGCAAGCTGGTCCGCTCCCCGGACGCGCTGCGCTCGGCGGCGACGTCGTGACCGGTCCGCTGCACCAGCCCGACGTCACCGTCCACCACCAGCACCTGCACGCCACCCCCCGCGCCGGACGTGTCGACCGGGCCGGCGACGGCGACCGCCACGACGAGTTCCCGGTCGACCGCCGGGTGCCCGACCCGCAGGTCGGCCCGGCCGGGCAGCGGCCGCAGCAGGTCAGCGCCGGGACCGTCGGGCACCGGCACCGGCCGGCGCAGGCCGCCGCCGCGCAGTCCCACGCCGAGCGCCTTGCCGACCGCCTCCTTGGCGGTCCACAACCGCAGGAAGTCGACCGCCCGGCCGCGCGCTGGTCGCGTGGCCAACCAGGCCAGCTCACTCGGGCCGTACCAGCGTCGGGCCAGGGCCAGCGCGGGCAGTTCGCGGCGTCGTTCGACGTCGATCCCCACCGGCCCCGCCCGGCGGGCGGCGACCAGCACCACGGCGTCGGCGCGGCTGACGCTGACCGGCAGCGCGACCGTCGCGCCACCCGGCCCGCCAGCGCTGACCAGCGGCCGCCCGTCGGCGGCGTGCCCGACCACGATCTCCGCCTCCGCGCGGCCGAGCAGCGTGGCGCCCGCCCGCCGCAGCAGCCGCCCGGCCAGCCCCGGCCGACCGCCGGCGCCCCGGCCGACCCACACGTGCACGGTGTCCCGACCGGGCACCGGTAGCTGGCTCACGGAAAGAGGTTAACCATGTCAACCGAGGTCCGCGCCTTCGTCATCGAGCAGCTCGCCGACATGAACTACGACGTCGAGGGGATCGACGACGACACCACCCTCGGCCCGTCCGGAGTGGACCTGGAGTCGCTGGCCCTCGCCGACCTGGCCGTCCGGGTGGAGGACCGCTACGGGCTGAAGTTCGCCGACGACGAGTCGGAGCAGCTCGCGCTGATGACCGTCGGCGAGTTCACCGCGATGGTCGCCGACCGGGTCGCCACCGCGACGAGCGACAAGTCCTGATGACCGGGCGGCCCGACCTGGGGCGAGCCGACCTGGTGGCGATGCTCGCCGAACTCACCGCGAAACCGGCCGCCGAGGTGCCCGAGCGGATCGGCTCGATGGAGCTGGCCTGGCTGGTGCACCTGGTGGAGCAGCGCTACGAGCGGCCGCTCGACCTCACCGACGACCAGCTCGCGCGGATCCGTACCGTCGACGACGCCCTGGCGGTCTTCCGGACCTCCCTGACCGCCGCCGCAGATGGTTGAGGCGGCGGCCGTCCAGCTCACCGGCGTGCACGCGACCAGCGCCCTCGGCCGGGGCACGGCGGCGCACCTGGCCGGCGTGCTGGCCGGGGTGCCGGCGTTCCGGCCGGTCCGCCGCTTCGACACCGGCGCCCGGCGGGTGGACGCGGCGGCCACCCTGCCCGAGGTGGGCGACCTGCCCGACGAGCTGGCCGAGTCGGTGACCGAGGCCTGCCGGGCGGCCGGGCTCGACGCCGCCCGGCGGGCCGGCTGCGCGCTGCTGCTGGCCGTGCACGGCGGCCCCGGAGTTCCGGCGCTCGCCGGCACCCTCGCCGGCTGGACCGGCCTGGGCGGCCCCACCCGGGTCTACACCACCGCCTGCGTCTCGGCGACCAGCGCGGTGGCCGACGCGGCGGCGCTGATCCGGCGCGGCGACACCGACCGGGTGGTGGTCGCCGCCGGTTACCTCGTCGAACCCGACCAGTACGCCCTCTTCGACGCCGGCCGCGCGCTGGCCACCGACGGCGCGGTACGCCCGTTCAGCGCCGGCCGTACCGGGCTGCTGCTCGGCGACGGCGTCGCCGCGGTGGTGCTGGAGTCCGCCCGGGCCGCCCGCCGGCCGCTGGCCGACCTGCTCGGCTGGGCCCGCGCCGGCGACGCGTACCACCCGTGCCAGCCACACCCGGCCGGCCGCGGGATGGCCCGCGCGGTCGGCGCGGCGCTGGCCCGGGCCGGGCTGCCGGCCGACGCGGTCGGCTACGTCAACGCCAACGCCACCGGCACCGGGCACAGCGACGCCGCCGAGGCGGCGGCCCTGCGCGCGGCGCTGGGCCCGGCGGCGGGCGTCCCGGTCAGCTCCACCAAGGCGCTGCACGGGCACGCGCTGGAGGCGTCCGGGCTGCTCGAACTGGTGGTCACCGTGCTGGCGCTGCGGCACGGGAAGCTGCCGGTCAACGCCGGCTGGCTCGGCCCCGACCCGGACTGCCCGCTGGACGTGATCCGGGACGCGCCCCGGCCCGCGGCGACCCGGTACGCGCTGACCCTCAACGCCGCCTTCGGCGGCGCCAACACCGCCCTGCTGGTCGGTGCGGCGTGACCGGGCCGGACCGGGTGAGCGGGCTCGCCGTGCTGGCCGAGGCGGCCTGGCCGGAACCCGGCGACGGCCCGCCGCCGCCACTGCCCGGGTACCTGTACTCGGCGTTCAACCCGCTGGTCGCGGCGGTGGCGGAGCGCTGCCTCACCCGCGCCCACCGGGCGGCGCCCGCGCCGGGCGGCGACCGGTGCGCGATCGTGCTGGTCAGCGCGGACGGCGACCGGGCCAGCGCGGCGCACGTACGGGCGGCTGTGGCCGCCGGCCGCCGCCCGGGGCCGTTGTTCTTCTTCCAGTCGGTGCCCAACAGCGTGGCCGGGCACGTGGCCGCCCGCTGGGGGCTGGCCGGGCCGGTGCTCTGCCTGGCGCCGACCGGCGACCCGCGGGCCGACGGGATCGCCGCGGCCGACCTGCTGGTGCACGACGGCGACGCCGACGCGGCGTTGCTGGTCCTGATCGACGACGCACCCGACGACGGCGGTGCGGCATCGGCCGTCGCGGTGCTGCTGGGGGGAGGAGACGACCGATGAGGAGCAGGGGACTGCGCGGCCGGCTGGCCGCCGACGAGCGGATCGGCGCCGGCAACGTGCTGGCCCGGGTGCTGGCGTACGGCGCCGACCCGGACGGGCCGGGGCTCACCTTCGACACCGAGGTCGACGGCCACCCGGCCGAACATCCGCTCACCCTCGGCCAGCTCGACCAGCGGGTGGCCGCCCGGGCCGGCTGGCTGCACGCCCGAGGGATCGGGCCGCGGGACCCGGTCGCGGTCTGGGCCACCGCCGCCGCCGACATGGTGCTCAGCTATCTCGCGCTGACCCGGCTCGGCGCGATTCCGGCGCTGATGAACGGCAAGCTCCGCCCGGAGATCGCCGCCGAGTACATCCGTCGGCTGCGCGGCGTCGGCGTGCTCGCGGACGACGCGCACGCCGCGCTGCTGGCCGGGCACGACCTCGGCGTGCCGGTGATCGGCAGCCCCGTCGAGGCGGGCGCCGGTGATCCGTCCGCCGCCCCGGCGCACTACCCGCACCACGCCGACGACCCGGTCGTCATCACCCACACCTCGGGAACCACCGGCGTGCCGAAGGCGGTGCTGCACTCGCACGCCAGCCTCTTCGCCGCCACCCGGCACCTGCTCACCATGCCCCAGGCGCAGGGCACCAGCCGGATCCTCAACGCGCTGCCCGCCCCGCACACCGCCACCGTGCTCATGGTCAACCAGGCGCTCGGCAACCGGGCGGAGATGTTCCTCCTCTCCGACCAGGGCGGCGAGCGGGTGCTCGACGCGATCCAGCGGTGGCGCCCGGACGGGGTGTTCGGCTTCTCGGTGACCTGGGCGGAACTGGCCCGCTTCGACCTGTCCGGGTACGACCTGGACTCGGTGCGGCTGTGGTTCAACACCGGGGACTGCTCGCACGAGCCGCACATCCGCCGGCTGGTCGCGGTCGGCTCCCGGGACGTCGTCACCCGCGACGGGGTGGTCCGGGTGCCCGGCTCGGTGTTCATCGACGGCCTCGGCTCCAGCGAGATGGGGCACTCGATGTTCCACATCACCCACCGCGCCGACACCGACCGGTACGGCCGCTGCATCGGCCGGCCGTACCGCTTCACCAAGGTGGCCGTGCTCGACGAGCACGGCGACCCGGTGCCGCCCGGCCAGCCGGGCTGGCTCGGCATCGACTCGCCGTCGCTGTTCCGCGGCTACTGGAACGACTCGGTCACCACCTACCGGTTCCGCCAGCGCGGCTGGTACCTCACCGGCGACCTGGTGTACGCCGACGCCGACGGCCGGTACTACCACCTGGACCGGGCCGTCGACTCGGTCGACGCCGGCGACGGGCGGCGGTTCTACACCGCGATGTCCGAGGAGCGGATCCTCGCCGCCTGCCCCGACGTCACCGACTGCACGGTGGTGATCGTCGCCGACGGCGGCGCCGTGGTCACCGACGTGCTGCTGGAACTCGCCGCCGGCGCCGACCCCGCCGAGGATCGCACCGAGCGGGTCCGCGCCGCGCTCGGCCCGGACGTCGGCGCCACCCTGCGCCGGGTGGTGCCGGTCCGCTCCGACGACATCCCGGTCACCGTCACCGGCAAGGTACGCAAGGTCGCGCTGCGCGAGCGCTACCTCACCGGGACCTCGTCATGACCGCAGTGATCACCGGGATGGGCCTGTTCACCCCGGTCGGGCGCGGCGTCGAGGCGACCTTCGACGCGCTCTGCGCCGGCCGGTCCGGGCTGGCCCGCCCGCCGGCCGGGCACCCCGCCGCCGACTGCCTGGAGGTCGCCGGCCTGCTGCCGCCGGTCGATCCGCGCTCCGTCGCGTCCGGTCCGGAGACCCGGGTGCTGGACCGGATCGTGGTGCTCGCGCTGCACGCCGCGGCCGACGCGCTCGCCGACGCCGGCATCGAGGTCGGCCGGGACGTCGACCCGGGCCGGATCGCGGTGATCGTCGGCGGGGTGGGCGGCATGTCCACGCTGGAGGAGCAGGTGCTGGCCCGGGCCGCCCGGGGGCGGGCGGCGGTCAGCCCGTACCTGCTCACCGGGATCCTGCCGAACATGCCGTCGGCGCGGATCGCGATCCGGTACGGCATCCGCGGCTACACCTCCTCGGTCGGCACCGCCTGCGCCTCCGGCGCCCAGTCGGTCGCCGACGCGGTCCGCCTGATCCGGGCCGGGGAGGCGGACGTGGTGCTCTGCGGGGCCAGCGAGGCGCCGCTCTTCCCCACCTTCGCGGACACCTTCGGCAACGCCCGGGCGCTCGCCCGGGGCTGGGCCGTCCCGACCGCCGCGAGCCGGCCGTTCGACGCCCGCCGTAACGGCTTCGTGCTCGCCGAGGGGGCGGCGCTGCTGGTGCTGGAACGCGCCGACCACGCCGCCGCCCGGGGCGCCACCGGCTACGCCGAGGTGGCCGGCTACGGGGCCACCACCGACGCGTACCACCCGACCGCGCCGCGACCCGACGGCGCGGGCGCGGCCGAGTGCATGCGTCGGGCGCTGGCCAGCGGCGGCGTGCCGGCCGCCCGGGTCGGCTACGTCAACGCGCACGGCACCGGCACGAAGCTCGGCGACATCGCCGAGACCACCGCGCTGGCGGAGGTCTTCGGGGCGTACGGGGTGCCGGTCAGCTCCACCAAGGCGCTCACCGGGCACCTGCTCGGCGCGTCCGGCGTGCTGGAGGCGGCGGCCACCGCGCTGGCGCTCGGCCGCGGGCTGCTGCCGCCGACGCACAACCTGGACGACCCGGATCCGGCCTGCCCGGCCGACCACATTCGCAAGGAGCCCCGGGCGACGGAGACGGAGTACGCGCTGACCAACTCGTTCGGCTTCGGCGGCCAGAACGTGAGCCTGCTGCTCGCGCGGGCCGCCCGGCCGAGGAGGTGACCGGCACAGCACCTACCCGCGGGCGGGGCGCGCCCGACGGCAGAGCACGGGGGGAAGGGCAGATGAGATGGACATCCGTGGAATCGACCACATCGAACTCTACGTGGGGGACGCGCGGCAGGCCGCCTTCTACTTCGGCCGCGCGGTCGGCTTCCGGCTGAGCGGCCAGGGCGGCCCGGAGACCGGGCTGGCCGGTCGGCGGTCGCTGCTGCTGAGCCAGGCGGACATCCGGATGGTGCTCACCACCGGGCTGACCGCTCAGCACCCGGCCGCCCGGTACGTGCAGCGGCACGGCGACGGCGTGGCGGTGGTCGCCGTCGAGGTGGACGACGCCGCCGGCGCGTACGCCGAACTGGTGGCCCGTGGCGCGACCGGGGTGACCCCGCCGGCCACCTACCGCGGCGCGGACGCCGAGGTGGTCACCGCCGAGGTGGGCGGCTTCGGCGACGTGCTGCACCGGCTGGTGGAGCGGCGCGGCGACCGGCGCGACTTCCTGCCCGGCGCGGTGGAGCCGACCCCACCGCCGGCCGACGGCGACGACCCGCTGCTCGCCGAGATCGACCACCTGGCGGTCTGCGTGCCGCCGGGACAGCTCGTCACGACCGTACGGCACTACCGGGAGGTGTTCGGCTTCGCGGAGATCTTCACCGAGCACATCGAGGTCGACGGGCAGGCGATGAACTCCACGGTGGTGCAGAGCCCGTCCGGCCGGGTCACCCTGGTGCTGCTGGAGCCGGACCGCAGCCACCGGCCGGGGCAGATCGACGCGTTCCTCGACCAGCACGCCGGCGCCGGGGTGCAGCACCTGGGGCTGCGCACCGACGACATCGTCGGCGCGGTCGGCGCGCTCGCCGCCCGGGGGGTGCGCTTCGCGGCCACCCCGGGCAGCTACTACGACGAGCTGGAGGCCCGGGTAGGCCGGGTCGACGCGCCGCTGGACCGGCTGCGCGAGCTGGGCGTGCTGGTCGACTCCGACCACGCCGGGCAACTGCTGCAGATCTTCACCGAGTCGATGCACGTGCGCCGCACCTTCTTCCTCGAACTGATCGAGCGGCGCGGGGCGCTGACCTTCGGCAGCGGCAACATCAAGGCGCTCTACGAGGCCAAGGAACGGGAGCTGGCCGCGACCGCGGCCGTACCGCAGGGGGTGGGTGCGTGACCACGACCGAGTTCGACCCGACGCTGACCGCCGAGGAGGAGGCGCTGCTGCCCTCCGACTCCGACGTGCGGTTCTACGCCGAGCACGGCTGGTACCTGTCGAAGAAGCTGCTCACCGACGAGGAGGTGGACACCCTCACGGCGGCCGCCGAGCGTTACTACGCCGGCGAGCGGGACCGCCGGCTGCCGGTACGCCCGCCGAAGCTGGCCTACTGGGAGCCGTCGAAGGGCGCGGTGCAGCGGCACAACGACTACGTCCACCACGAGCACGACGGGCTCGCCGCGATCCTGCGCAAGCCGCTGATCGGCGCGGTCGCCGCCCGCCTCGCCCAGGCCGAGGAGATCCGCGTCTTCCAGTCCACGCTGATCTACAAGCCGCCGATCTCGGGCGAGCCGAGCAACATCGTGCCCTGGCACTTCGACAAGCACTACTGGGCGTCCTCGTCGTCGGAGAAGATGCTGACCGCGTTCATCCCCTTCCACGACTGCGGTGAGGAGATGGGCACCATCACCATGGTCGACGGCTCGCACCGCTGGCGGGAGATCGGCACCGACGACACGGTGGTGCGGCACTTCGCCGAGCGCGACCGCGATCAGTTGGAGGAGATGCTGGCCGCGAACGCGGCGCACAACGGCGCCGAGATCCGCAAGGTGCCGATGGTGATCCCCAAGGGACACATGAGCTTCCACCACTGCCGCACCTACCACGGCAGCGGCGCCAACGTCAGCGACCGCCCCCGGCAGGCGATCTCGCTGCACCTGCAGGACGGCGACAACGCCTGGCGGGCGTACCCGCTCTCCGACGGCTCGCTCGCCGCGTACAACCACGACGTGCTGGTCCGCCGCACCACGGACGGGCGGCCGGACTACGCGGACCCCGAATACTGCCCGGTCATCTGGCGCCACCGCGCCCAGCAGGGAGGCTGACATGTCACGGTACGACTGGGGAAGGACGCATCCGGGGATCGAGCGCCTGGAGCGGGCGGTGGCCGACCGCCGCGACGCGGTGGTCAAGCACCCGCTCTACGCCAACCTGGACACCCACGAGGCGCTGGTCACCTTCATGACCCACCACGTCTTCGCGGTCTGGGACTTCATGTCGCTGCTGAAGTCGTTGCAGCGGCAGCTCACCTGCGTCACCGTGCCGTGGATCCCGACCGGGCCGACCGGCAGCCGCCGGCTGATCAACGACATCGTGATGGTGGAGGAGAGCGACGAGCTCGGCGACGGCTACCTCAGCCACTTCGAGCTGTACGTGCGCGGCATGCGGGAGGCCGGCGCCGACACCACCGCGGTGGACCGGCTGGTCGAGCTGCTGCGCGCCGGCCGGCCGGTCGGCGCGGCGCTGGGCGAGGCCGGGGTGCCCGCCCCGTCGGCCGCGTTCGCCGCCACCACCTGGCGGATCATCGAGGGCACCCCGGTGCACTGCCAGGCGGCGGCCTTCGCGTTCGGCCGGGAGGATCTCATCCCGGACATGTTCGCCCAGGTCGTCGCGGTCAACGAACGCAGCCGGCGGCTGCACACGTTCGTCGACTACCTGGAGCGGCACATCGAGGTCGATGGCGAGCAGCACACCCCGATGGCCATGCAGATGCTCGCCGACCTGTGCGGCGACGACGACGCGAAGTGGCAGGAGTGCGCGGACACGGTGAACACCGCGCTGGCCGCCCGGGCCCGGCTCTGGGACGACATCCTCGCCGCGATCAAGGCGGGTCGGTGACCGACGCCGACCCGGTCCGGCTCTACCGCACGGTCCGGCTGATCCGCCGGTTCGAGGAGCGGGCCATCGAGCTGGTCCGCGCCGGGCACATCGTCGGCGGCATCCACCCCTACCTCGGTCAGGAGGGGATCGCCGCCGGCGTGTGCGCCGCGCTGGGCGCCGACGACGTGGTGGTCGGCACCCACCGCGGGCACGGGCACGTGCTGGCC
The DNA here is from genome assembly GCF_011759515.1 of Micromonospora sp. CNZ280. NCBI lineage: Bacteria > Bacillati > Actinomycetota > Actinomycetes > Micromonosporales > Micromonosporaceae > Micromonospora > Micromonospora sp. CNZ280. The sequence goes on along the minus strand of NZ_JAAOYP010000004.1, from coordinate 218,045 downwards.
AAGGGCGCCGACCCGGCCCGGATGCTCGCCGAGCTGTGCGGCCGGGCCACCGGCCTGAACGCCGGCCGGGGCGGCTCGATGCACGCCGCCGACTTCGGCGTCGGCGTGCTCGGCGCCAACGCCATCGTCGGCGCGTCCGGGGCGATCGTCACCGGTGCGGTCTGGGCCCGCCGGCGGCGCGGCGCGGACACCGTCGGGGTGAGCTTCTTCGGCGACGGGGCGGTCAACGAGGGGATGCTGCTGGAGGCGTTCAACCTGGCGGCGCTCTGGCGGGTGCCGGTGCTGTTCGTCTGCGAGAACAACGGCTACGCCACCACCATGCCGGTCGCCGGCGCGGTGGCCGGCAGCATCACCGGCCGGGCCGCCGCGTTCGGCATGCCGGCCACCGTCGTGGACGGCCAGGACCCCGAGGCGGTACGCGACGCCGCCGCGGCCGCCGTCGCCCGGCTACGCGCCGGCGGCGGCCCCGAGCTGATCGAGGCGAGCACCTACCGGTTCGACGCCCACCACACCTTCGAACACGTGGTACGCCTCGACTACCGCCCGCCCGACGAGGTGGCCCGGGGCCGGGCCCGCGACCCGGTGGCGATCCAGGGCGCCCGGCTGTCCGCCGCCGACCGGGCCGCGGTGGACGCCGAGGTGGACCGGGAGCTGGCAGCGGCGGTGGAGTTCGCCCTGGCCAGCCCCGAGCCGGACCCGGCCGGCGCGCTGGCGCACCTGTACGCCAGCGGCCTCACCGCCCGCACCGGAGGTGGTTGACCATGCCCAGGCTCTCCTACCGGCGGGCGCTCACCCGGGCGCTCGCCGACGAGCTGGCCCGCGACGAGACGGTGTTCCTGCTCGGCGAGGACATCCGGGTCGGCGCCGCGAACGTGACGGCCGGGCTGCTCAAGCGGTTCGGCCCGGAGCGGGTGCGGGACACCCCGCTGTCCGAGCAGGCGTTCACCAGCTTCGCCACCGGCGCCGCCCTGGCCGGGCTGCGCCCGGTGGTCGAGTTCCAGATCCCGTCGCTGCTGTTCCTGGTCTTCGAGCAGATCGTCAACCACGCGCACAAGTTCCCGCTGATGACCGGCGGGCAGTGCGCGGTGCCGGTGACCTACCTGGTGCCCGGCTCCGGCTCCCGTACCGGCTGGGCGGGGCAGCACTCCGACCACCCGTACAGCCTCTTCGCCCACGTCGGGGTGACCACGGTGGTGCCGGCCACCCCGGCGGACGCGTACGGGCTGCTGGTCTCGGCGGTGCGCTGCGACGACCCGGTGGTGGTCTTCGCGCCGGCCGGCGCGCTGGACGTCCGCGCCGACGTGGACTTCGCCGCTCTGGCCCCGGTGCCGCTGGGCCGGGGCCGGGTGCACCGGGCCGGCGACGACGTCACCGTGGTCGCGGTCGGGCATCTGGTGCACGACGCGCTCGCGGTCGCGGAGGAACTGGCCGGCGAGGCGTCGGTGGAGGTGTACGACCCGCGCACGCTGTACCCGTTCGACTGGGACTCGCTCGCCGAGTCGGTGGCCCGCACCCGGCGGCTGGTGGTGGTCGACGACTCGAACCGGTCCTGCGGGATCGCCGGCGAGGTGATCGCCACCATCGTCGAGCGGGTGCCGCTGGTCGCGCCGCCGCGCCGGGTCACCCGCCCGGACGGTGCGGTGCTGCCGTTCGCCCCCGCGCTGGACCGGGCCGTGCAACCGGGTCGGGACCAGTTGCGCACCGCCATCCAACACGTGCTGAAGGACGGGTGAGACATGATCGACGTTGACCACCGCTGGCCGTCCGCCGCGCAGGCGTGGCTGGACCTGCCCGCCGACGTACGGGCCGAGATGGTGGCCGCCGGGGCGAAGTCCTGGCGGGAGATCTTCGACGGCCGGGCCACGTACAACCGGCAGTGGCGGCTGGCCCGGCCGCCGGTGATGGACCGGACCTCGCTGGACGTGCTGAACGCCGTCTGCGACCGGCTCGCCCAGCTGATCTTCGAGGCGTGCCGGCGGCGCGCCGGCACCGCGGGGGAGCTGCGCCGGCTGCTCGGCGTTCCGGCCGGGGCGACCCGGTTGCTGAACGACGACGAGCCGCTGACCGAGGCGCTGCTGGCCGCCTTCCGGCCGGACGTGCTGCTCTCCGGCGGAGTGCCGCGGGTGGTGGAGTACAACATCGACAGCAGCCTCGGCGGCGCGTTCGACGCCGACACCGTGGTCCGCCGGTTCGTCGACGTCTACCGGGCCCGAGGGATCACCGACCGGGTCCGCCTCGAGGCGGCGCCGTCCGCGGTGGACCGCCGGTTCGCGGCGATCCGCGCCGGGCTGTGCCTGCCGGACGGGGCGCGGGTGGCGATGCTGCTGGACTTCGACGCCGAGTACCCGGGCTTGGACGACCCGCAGCGATTCCTGCGGGTGCTCGCCCCGGTGGCCGAGCGGGCCGCCGCGTTCGGGTTGGACCTGGTGATCGCGCCGGTGTCCGGGGTGACGCTGGACGGCGACAACCGGCTGGTCGTCGACGGCGCGCCGGTCGACGGAGTGTTCCGGCTCTTCGTGCCCAACCGGGTCACCCCGAGCGCCGGGGTGGACGCGCTGGAGGCGGGGCTGGCGGCCGGAACGGTGCCGATGTGGGTGTCGTCGGCGGCCTGGCTGCTGGCCAACAAGCTCGGCTTCGCCTGGCTCTGGGCGGACGCCGACGCGCTCCCGGCCGCCGACCGCGACCTGATCCACCGGTACGTGCCGCGTACCTGGGCGCTCACCCCGGCCCTGCTGGACCGGGCGGTGGCCGACCGGGCCGACCTGGTGACGAAGCCGGCCGACGGCTCGGCCGGGGTGGACGTGCTGATCGGCCGGGAGTGCGACGCGGACGGCTGGCGCGACGGGGTGCGCCGGTTCGCCGAGCGGGGCGGCTTCATCCTCCAGGAGTACGTCCCGGCGGACACCGTCCCGCTGGACTTCGTGCACATCGAGACCGGCGAGACGGTCACCGCCGAGGTGCCCTACAGCATCGCGCCGTACCTGTTCGGCCGCCAGCCGGCCGGCGCCTGCATCCGCACCGGCTTCCCCGGCTGCGACGGAGTCCTCAACCTCGCCCGCGGCGTCCTCCTCTCCGGCCTCCTGGTAACCGACTGACCGCCCCGCCCCCGCTCCGCCCTGCCCCGCTCCGCCCGCGTCGATCATGAAGTTGTTGCGGCTCGCCCCGGCGTGTCGGGTCAGCAACTTCATGATCGACGGGATGGGTCGGGGGTGCCGGGCGGAGGAGGGGTGGTGGCGGTCAGGAGGCGGTGGGCGAAGGTGTGGCAGGCGGCGGTGAGGTCGGGTGGGGCGTCGATGGTGAAGTCCGCGTCCAGGAAGGCGAGGTTGAGCAGCAGCCACTGCCAGGAGTCGACCGAGACGACGACCCGGGTCCGCCGGTCGTCGACGGCGTCGACCTCGATGTCGTGGTACCTGAGGGCGTCGAGCACGCGGTGCGCCGGCGCCTCGACCACGAGGGTCACCCGCTGCCCGGCTCCACCGAGGCCGCCCCGCAGGTACTCCAGCGCCGACTCGGCCGGCAGCGGCCGGGGTGCGTAGCGGGTGCCGGTCCGCACCGGGCCGCCGATCCGGTCGAGTCGGAACACCCGCCAGTCGGCCCGGTCGACGTCCCACCCCAGGAGATACCACCGCAGCAGGTGGTGGACCTGCCGGTACGGCTCGACCCGTCGCCGGCTGCGTGTGCCCTGCGCGTCGGTGTAGCTGAAGGTGACGACCTCGGCGCCGGCGATGGCGTCGGCGAGTAGGCCGAGTTGCTCGGCGGCCACGGGCGGCGTCTCGTGCCGCCCCGTCTCCAGACTCGCCCGGACTGCCGCCACGCGGGGACGCAACCGGGCGGGCAGGAACTGCTCCAGCTTGCCGTAGGTGCGGGTCGCCGCCTCGTCCAGCGCGCCGTACGTGGCCGGACCGGTGGCGGCGAGCGAGGCGAGACCGAGCAGGGTGGCGATCGCCTCGTCGTCGTCGAGGACGAGCGGCGGCATGGTCCGGCCGGCCGCGAGCCGGTAGTAGCCGCCCGGTCCGGGCTGGGTGTCGACCGGGTAGCCGTAGCCGCGCAGCCGCTCGACGTCCCGCCGTAGGGTGCGCGGGCTGACCCCCAGAGCACACCTCCTGACGCGCCCGGCGGCACCCGCCCGGCATCCGAGCGAAACGGTCCACGGGTCCGTCGCGGCCGGGTGGGGCCGGCGGCGGGTTCGGACCGGGGCGGTCAACCGGGGCGCCGGACGGCGGCCAGGTGGGCGCCGAGGCGGCGGACCGTCTCGGCGGCGGCGATGGCGTCGCTGCGGGCGCTGCCGTGCCGGCCGTCGCTGCTGTAGATCGACGGGTCCGCGGTGAGCGGGTGGTCGGTGAGCCGCACGTGCAGGGTGCCGAGCCGCTCCGCGAGCGCGCCGGTGTGCGCGGAGAGCCGGCGCATCCGCTCGGCCAGGCCGGCCCGGTGCCGCTGCGGGACGGCCGGGCTGTGCGACACGTCGAACATCCCGACGGTGATCACGTCCGCCCCGGCGGCCCGCAACGCCTCGATCATCGCGGTCAGCTCCGTGTCCACCGCGTCGGCGTCGTAGGCGGGAGCGAAGGCGTCGTTGCCGCCGCAGACCACCAGCGCCAGGTCGGGGCGGAAGGCCAGCGCCGGGGCGAGTTGGGTGGCGCGTACCTCGTGCGCCCGCAGCCCGCGCAGCCCCAGGTTCAGGTACGCCAGGTCGGGCGCCGCGGCCAGCAGCTCGGCGGCGATCCGGTCCGCCCACTGAACCTCCGGATAGCCGTCGACCGGCTCGCAGAGCCCCTCGGCCACGCTGTCGCCCAGCACCGCGAAGCGCCGCCACGGATGCCCGCGCAGCAGCGCCGCGCTCTCCCCGAGACGTAGGCACCACGGATCGGTCGCTTCGGTCAACGTCGATGGCATGGGGGTACGCTAATCGACCCCGTCGGCCGCGGGCAGCGGCCCGTCGGGCAGGACGACCTCCGCCGGGCGGACCCTCGCGCGCTCGTCCCGGAAGGGCCACCGCCGCGGGCATGATGGGCGGGCGGAAGGGGGGTCGGCCATGGTGCAGGTGGCGGTCTGCGGCCCGGCGGCGGCGAGCGGGACCGAGCTGGCGTACGCCCGCCGGGTGGGTGAGTTGCTCGCCGAGCGCGGTGTGACGGTGCTCTGCGGTGCCGGCGGCGGGGTGATGGCCGCGGCCGCCGCCGGCGCCCGCTCCCGGTCCGGCCTGGTGATCGGCGTACGCCCCGACGACGGCACCGACCCCGGCCCGGCCGACTGTTCAGCGGTGCTGGTCACCAACATGGGTCAGGCCCGCAACGCGATCCTGGTGTGGAGCGCCGACGCGATGATCGCCGTCGGCGGGTCCTGGGGCACGCTCAGCGAGGTGGCGCTGGGCCTGCGCCGCGGCGGCATCCCGGTGGTGGTGCTCGGCGGCTGGCGGATCCTCGACGCCGACGGGCTGCCCGTGCCCGGTCCGGTGCACGTCGCCACCGCCGAGGAGGCCGTCGTGGCGGCACTGTCGGATTGACTCGCCGGGCCCGACCTCGCGGCACGGTGGCCCGCCGGCGGCCGTCCCGTTCCGTCGCCCGGACGCCTGACCGGCCCGCCCGGTCAGGACGGAGTGGTCGGCTGCCCGGCCTGGTACGCGGCCGCGAGCCGCTTCGGCGCGCAGGCGTACCACGCCTCGACCACCAGCTCCGTCAGCTCCTCGACGTCGAGCTGGTCGAGCCGTGCCAGGATCACCGGGTAGCCGTCGAAGTGCGGGGTGGTGAAGTAGGCGGCGGGGTCGTCGGCGAGCAGCGCCTCCTTGGCCCCCAGGTCGGGCACGTACGCGCCGAGCACCGGGCCGTCCGGCGCGGCCGGGCCGAGCGCCTCGCGGTCGGCCTTGCGCAGCGGACGGTCGAAGACGAAGGACTTCTTCCGCACCCGCCACGCCGGCGCCCCGTTGTACGACGGGTGCTCGCTGGTCTCCGGCAGGCCCAGCGCGATGCGGCGTACGTCGTCCCAGGTGGCCACGCCCCGACGATACGCGCCGCGCGCCGCCGGCGGGTCGCCCTACGCCCTACGGTCAGCCCTCCCGCCACTCGGTGAGCACCTGGCCGAGCGTGTGCCGGGCCTCGGCGGCCCGTGCCGGGTCGGCGTCGTCCAGCGTGATCAACGCCTTCCACAGTGCCCAGCCGCGCCCCCGGGCCCAGGTGGCGTCGTCGACGCCGAGCGCCGCCCGGAACGCCGTCCGGCTCGGACCGTCCAGCAGGGTCCAGGCGATCACGGTGTCGCAGGCCGGGTCGCCGACCCCGCAGCAGCCGAAGTCGATGACGGCGGCCAGCCGGCCGTCGCGGACCAGCAGGTTGCCGACGGCGATGTCGCCGTGGAACCAGACCGGCGGGCCGTCCCAGGTGGTGGCCAGGGCGGCCGTCCAGATCGCGGTGACCGGGTTGCGGGGGATCCGGTCGCCGAGCGCGTCGACCGCGCGCCGGGTCTCCGCGTCGTACGTGCGCAGCGGCGCCCCGCGCCACGCGCTGTGCCGGCCGGCCGCCGGCCCGCCGGCCGGGTCCACCCGGCGCAGCGCGGCGAGGAAGCCGGCGAGGGTGGTGGCGAACTCGGCCAGGTCGGCGATCCGCTCGGGGCGGGCGGTGTCGCCGTCGATCCAGCGGTAGACCGACCACGGGTGCGGGTAGCCGGCGCCGGGTTCCCCGGCGGCGAGCGGGATCGGCACGGTGAGCGGCAGCCGGGGCGCGAGCACCGGCAGCCAGCGCCGCTCCTTCGCGACCTGGAGGGCGTAGCCCTCGCCGCAGGGCAGCCGGACGGTCATCCGGTCACCCAGACGGAAGGTGCGGTTGTCCCAGCCGCCGACCGCGACCGGCCGGACCGGCAGGTCGGCCCACTGTGGAAACTGCGCCGCGACCAGCCGGCGCACCAGCCCCACGTCGATCCACCCGCGCAGCACGTCGTCCGGCACCGCGACTCGCCCATCCTGCTCCACCCCCCGACCCTCCCCACCCGACCCCACCCCGGCAACCCGTTTCCCGCCCGCCTCCGACCACGCCGCCCACCGCCGGCCGCGCCGCCCACCGCCGGCCGCGCCGCCCACCGCCGGCCGCGCCGCCCACCGCCGGCCGCGCCGTGATCAAGGGGTTTGTGTCACGCCGGGGGCGCGATCCTGACGCAAATCCCTTGATCGACGAGGAAGGCGTCAGGGGGTGGTGGGTGTGGGGGAGGGGGTGGGGCGGAGGGCGGTGGAGAGCGGGAGCAGAGTCACCAGCAGGCAGGCGGCGGCCATCGCCAGCAGGGCCGGGGCGAGGCCGAACGCGGCCACCGACCAACCGCCGAGCAGCGCGCCCACCGGCAGCCCCACGAACCCCAGCGACCCGGCCAGCCCGATCACCCGGGTCTGCAACTGCGCCGGCACCCGCTCGTAGAGCGCCACGCCCAGCAGCGGGTTCACCGCGGCGATGCCGATGCCGGACAGGAAGGTCACCACCAGCACCACCGGCAGTTCCTCGCTGAGCGCCAGCGCGACCAGCCGTGGGGTGCCGCTGACCAGCGCCCCGGCCACGAAGGTCGGGTAGCGGGGCAGCCGGGGCCCGAGCACGGTGAACAGCAGGTTCCCCAGCAGTGCGCCGGCCGAGAACGCGCCGAGCACCAGGCCCAGCCCGGCCGGGTTGCCCAGCACGCCGGCCACCCAGAGCGGGATGTAGACCGCGATGCTGGCGTTGGCCACCATGTTCAGCGCGGCGATGACCAGCAGCATGCTGAGCAGCATCCGGTCCCGGCCCAGGTAGCGGAACCCGCCGGCGAGCGCCCGCAGGTAGCCCTCCGGCTGGGCCGGCGTCGCGCTGGCCGCCGGCGGGCGGACCAGGGCGCCGATCAGCAGCGCGCAGACGCCGAACGTCGCCGCGTCGATCAGGATCGCCCCGGTCACCCCGAACCACCAGACGAGCAGGCCGCCGGCGGCCGCCCCGAAGAGGGTGACCAGCCGGCCCAACCCGTCGTAGACCGAGGTCAGCCGGATCAGCCGCACCCCGGCGGCCTCCGCGGCCGGCCGGAACAGCACGTGCTTGACCCGGTCGCCGATGCCGCGCAGCCCGCCGACGACGGCCACCAGCGCCACCAGGGCGCCGAAGCCGAGCCACGGGGTGAGCGCCACCGCCACCATCAGCGCCGCGCTGGCCAGGTCGGCCAGGATCGAGGTGCGGCGCAACCCGATCCGGTCCGCCCACGGCGTGGCCAGCGCGCTGGAGAGCAGGTACGGCAGCGTCTCGGCGAACGCCACCAGACCCATCTTCGCCGGGCTGCCGGTGGTCTCCAGCACCAGCCAGGGGATGGCGACCACCGAGATCCGGCTGCCCAGGTTGGAGATCAGATCGGCGGTGACCAGGGTGACCAGTTCCCGCCGGGGAGTCACGCCGGGCTGCCGATCGCGGCGTGCGGGTGGGCCGCGGCGTACCTCGCGCGCAGCGCCCGTTTGTCCACCTTGGCCGAACGGTTCAGCGGCAGCCGGTCGACGAACTCGACCGCCCCGGGCGCCCAGGTGTCGCTCAGCGCGGTGGTCACCAGGTCGATCAGCTCGGCGCCGGTCACCGTCGCGCCGGGTGCCGGCACCACGAAGGCGTACGGGACCTCGCCCGCCACCTCGTCCGGTACGCCGATCACCGCGGCGGCCCGCACCTGCGGGTGCTCGGCCAGCACGTCCTCGATCGGGCGGGAGTAGATCGGCCAGCTGCGCTGCCGGGTGAGGATCCGGTCCTGCAACCGGTCGACCAGGTAGAGGTAGCCGTCGGCGTCCAGGTGCCCGATGTCGCGGGTGCGCACCCAGCCGTCGACCAGCGTGTCGGCGGTCAGTTCCGGCTCGCCGTGGTAGCCGGCGAAGCGCAGTTCGGTGTGCACCCACACCTCACCGTCGACGCCCGGCGGCAGCACCGTGCCGTCCTCGGCGCGGATCTCCACCCGCACGTCCCCGTACGGCCGGCCGCAGGAGCGCAGCCGCTCCGGGTGCTCCGGGTCGTCGGTCAGCCCGGGCAGCGCGGTGATCACCACCGCCTCGCTGAGGCCGTACACGATGCGCAGCACCGGACCGAAGCGGGCGATCGCCTGGCGCAGCCGGGCCGGCGCGGCGGGCCCGGCGCCCACGTTGAACATGAACATCGCGGAGAAGTCCGCGCCGTCCAGCGCTGGGTGGTCGAGCACCTCGTAGAGCATCGGGGGGGTGACGAAGGTGGAGTTGATCCGCTCCCGCTGCACCGTGTCCACGAACCGCGCCGGGTCCCAGCCGTCGCGGAGGAACAGCACGCCGCCGGTGAACAGGTTGAACAGGGTGGTGATCTGGCCGCTGGCCAGCCACATGGGGGAGTGCGACAGGTGCCGCAGCAGCGGGAAGCCGGCGGCGCGGAAGTCCGCGGCCAGGGTGAGGATCTGCGCGTAGAAGCTCTCCCGGTGGTGCACCAGCTTCGGGCGGCCGGTGGTGCCGCTGGTCTGCAGGAACGACTCCGGCGCCGGCACCGCGCCGGGCAGCTCGTCGGGCTCGTCCCCGGGTGCGGTGGCGGCGGTCAGGTCGGGGCCGGCGCCACCGGGCCCGAGGCAGAAGACCGGCACGCCGGGCAGCGCGGCGGCCAGCTCCGGGCCGAGGCCGGCCGGGTCCCGCGCGTCGTAGAGGAAGGCGTCGGGGCGGGCCAGCCGGGCGAAGTCGGTGACCTCCCGCCGGGAGGTGACCGGCGCGACCCACATCGTCCGGCAGCCCAGCAGGTGCAGGGCGAGCTGCACCAGCGGCCCCTCGACCGGGTTGCCGAGCGCGACCAGCACCGCCGCGCCCGGCCGTACGCCGTGCCGGCGCAGCGTGCCGGCCAGCGCACACACCTCGGCGCGCACGTCGGCGTAGCTGAGCCGGCGGCCACCGCCGACCAGCGCCTCCCGCTCGTCCCAGCCGGCGAAGAGCGCCAGCGCCCGGTGCACGTAGCTGGCCCGTTGCCCGTCAGTCATCGGCAGTCCCCATCCGGTCCGGCGGTGCCCGGGCAGGTCCCGGGCAGGGCGCGGCGGTGGCGCGCGGGTCGGCGACCACCTCGCCGCCGCCTGTGAGCGTAGGGTGTTCCCGCCGTCGGCGGAGAGTGGCCGAACGGCGCTCCGCGCGGACTGGCGGACATTTGATCGGGTCGATCAGGTTGATTGACGTCCATCTTCGACGGCGGCTAGGTTCCGGTCCATCGTCCAGCCGGTGACCGTCCGCGGACGGCCCTGGGCTGCCACCACGATGGAGGTTCAATGGCGACTCCGAAGAGATGGCACGTGATAGCTTCCGCCGCCGCGCTGCTGGTCGCGGGCACCCCGGCCGTGGTCGCCAGCGCCGGCCCCGACTCGACGCCCGGGGCGCGCGGCGACCGGGCCGTCTGGGCGGGCAGCTGGGCCGCCGCGGTGACCCGTGGCAACGCCACCGGCCTGACCAACACCGGGCTGAACAACCAGAGCGTGCGGATGGTGGTGCACACCTCGGTCGGCGGTCCCCGGCTGCGGGTGCGACTGAGCAACATCTACGGCGAGCAGGCGGTCCAGGTCGGCCGGGCCACCATCGCCCGCCCCAACACCGCCACCGCCGACGACCACTCCGACATCGACCCGGCCAGCCTGCGCGAGCTGCGCTTCAACGGCGCCGCCTCGGCCACCATGAACCGCGGCGCCGAACTGCTCAGCGACCCGGTCGACTTCCCGGTCGGCGACCAGCAGGACCTGGTGCTCACCGTGCACTTCCCGACCCCGACCGGCCCGGTCACCTTCCACGGCCAGTCCCGGCAGACCAACTTCATCGGCGCCACCGACCTGACCTCCGCCGCCGACGGCGCGGGCTTCACCATCCGGCCGAACTGCTGCTGGTTCTTCCTCTCCGGCATCGACGTGCAGCGCCGGCACTCGCCGGGCTCCGTGGTGGTGCTCGGCGACTCGATCGGCGACGGCAACGGCAGCACGGTCAACGCCAACAAGCGCTGGCCCGACCTGCTCGCCGACCGGCTGATCGACGCCCGGCCGGACGTCCGCACCCCCGGCGTGCTCAACCTGAGCCTGGCCGGCAACCGGCTCAACCACGAGGGGCCGGAGCCCGGCGCGGGTGGCTTCCCCGGCTACCACGAGCTGGGGCCGAACGCGGTGAGCCGGCTCGACGAGGACGTCTTCGCCCAGACCGACGCCCGCACCGTGGTCACCCACCTGGGCATCAACGACATCTGGATGTCCGGCGACTCCGCCGAGCAGATCATCGCCGCCCTGCGGCAGATCAACCAGCAGGTCAAGGCACGCGGCCTGCGCAGCCTGGTGGCCACCCTGACGCCCTACGAGGGGCACGGCAACCCGGGGGTGTGGACGCCGGAGAAGGAGGCCACCCGGCAGGCGGTGAACGCCTACCTGCGCGGCAGCGGCGAGTTCGACGGGCTGCTCGACTTCGACCGGGTGCTGCGCGACCCGGCCCAGCCCAGCCGGCTGCTGCCCGCGTACGACTCCGGTGACCACATCCACCCCAACGACGCCGGCAACCAGGCGATGGCCGACGCCGTGCCGCTGCGCCTGCTCGGCCTGTGACATCCGGCGCGGGCGGCGGCCCACCCCGCCGCCCGTGCCACCGCTTCCCGGGGGGAGACCGACGTGGACGTCCCGCAGGTGCTGACCCGGCTCTACAGCGACGAGGGCCGGCAGAACCCGTACCCCTGCTACACCGCGCTGCACCGGCTGGGGCCGGTCAACCCGATCCCGGCCGGGGCCGTGGATCAGCCGATCGCGGCCGTCGCGGTCGGGTACGACGTGGTGGACCAGGTGCTGCGTGACCCGCAGTGGTACAAGCAGGCCCCGCCGGGCTGGCCGGAACAGGAGATCCTGAGGACCTTCCTGACCTCGATGATGTTCATCAACCCGCCCGACCACACCCGGATGCGGCACGTCTTCGCCGGCACCTTCACGCCACGTCGGCTCGGCGCGCTGGAGCCGGTGATCGTGCGGGTGGTGGACGACCTGCTGGACCGGATGGCCGAGACCGCCGGGATCGACTTCGTGGCCGACTTCGCCTACCCCCTGCCGGCCCGGGTGATGGCGGAGTTCATCGGCATCCCCGAGGCCGACCTGCCCTGGTACCGGGAACGCGTGGACCGGATCGACGAGTTCCTCGACGTTGCCGGCAAGACCCCGCAACGCCTGGCCGCCGCGAACGCCGCCGCGGCGGAACTGCGTGCCTTCTACCGCGACCTCATCGCGCACCGGCGCCGGCAGCCCGGCGCGGACCTGATCAGCGGGCTGGTCGAGGCGGTCGACGCCGGCGGCGTGGAACTGACCGAGGACGAGCTGATCAGCAACCTGATCGTGCTCTTCAACGCCAGCTTCGTCACCACCGTCTACATGTTCAGCAACGGCCTGCCACTGCTGCTGGCGCACCCGGAGGTGGCCGCCGCGCTGCCCGGCGACGACGCGCTGACCCGGGGCGCCGTCGACGAGATCCTGCGGCTGGAGGCCCCGGTGCACTTCCTGGCCCGGGCCGCGCCCCGGGACACCGTGCTCGGCGGGGTGCCGGTCGAGCGGGACCAGAACGTGCTGCTGGTGATCGCGGCCGCCAACCGCGACCCGGCCCGGTTCCCCGACCCGGACCGGTTCGACCCGCGCCGGCCCGGCCCGCCGTCGCTCGCCTTCGGCGTCGGCCTGCACTTCTGCCTCGGCGCCGCGGTGTCCCGGCTGGAGGGGCGGCTCGCGCTGCCCCGGCTGCTGGCCCGCTTCCCCCGGCTCGCGGTCGCCGAGAAGCCGATCTACAGCGGTAGCCTCTTCCTGCGCGGCATCGACAAGTTGCTGCTGCACACCGGTGGGCGGGAGGCGGCGTGAGCGGGCGGACCACCAGGCTCGACGCCACCGGGCCGGAGCGCAGCGGGGGGCCGGCATGAGCCTCCACCCGCAGGTGGCGGCGTACCGGGCGGCGCGGGCCGCGGCCGGCACGCCACCGCTGTACACCCAGACCCTGGCCGAGGCCCGCGCCGCCGACCTGGCCGCGATCCGGGCCGGTGGCGGCGCGGTCGAGCCGGTCGCCGAGGTCCGCGACACGCACGTCCCCGGCCCGGCCGGCGACCTGCCGGTACGGGTGTACCGGCCGGCCGGCCCCGGCGCGCTGCCCACCCTGGTCTACTTCTTCGGCGGCGGCTGGACGCTGGGCAGCATCGACACCGCCGACGGCATCTGCCGGCGGCTGGCCAACGCGGTGCCCTGCCAGGTGGTCACCATCGGCTACCGGCTCGCCCCGGAGCACCCCTTCCCGGCCGCCGTGCACGACTGCCACGCGGCCACCCGCTGGCTCGCCGCCCACCCCCGGGAGTTCGGGCTGGACCCGGCGCGGCTCGCGGTCGGCGGCGACAGCGCCGGCGGCAACCTCGCCGCCGCGGTCACTCTGCTGGCCCGGGCCCGGGGCGGTCCCCGGCTCGCCGGGCAACTGCTGGTCTACCCGAACACCGACCAGACCGCGGTGTCCGCCGGCGACGACGACCCGCTGCTGTTCAACCGCCACTCCGTCGCCTGGTACCGCCGGCACTACCTGCCCGACCCGGACGCCGCCCGCGACCCGCTGGCCTCGCCGCTGCTCGCGCCGGACCTGACCGGCCTGCCGCCCGCCCTGGTCGTCACCGCCGAGCACGATCCGCTGCGCGACGAGGGCGAGCGGTACGCGCACCGGCTGCGCGCCGCCGGCGTGCCGAGCACCCTCACCCGCTACCCCGGGATGATCCACGGTTTCTTCGCCATGCCCGGCGTCTTCGACGACGGCCGGCGCGCCCAGGACGAGGCCGCCGCGTTCCTGCGCGGGCGGTTCGGGTTGACCGGCACCGACCCGGACGCGGTGCCGGCGGGAAGGGGGACCAACGATGGCTGAGGATGTGCTGCCGAAACCGGCCGCGCCGGTGGCGGAGCCGCCCGCACCGGCCTGCCTGGCCGACTACGCCGAGCCGGCCCGGGCGGTGCTCCCGCCCGACGTGTGGGACTACATCGACGGCGGCAGCGGCGCCGAGATCACCCTCGCCGCCAACCGGCGCGCCCTGGACCGGGTGGCGGTGCTGCCCCGGGTGCTGCGCGGCGTGCCCACCCCGCGCACCGAGACCCGGCTGCTCGGCGCGCCGTCCGCACTGCCGGTGGCGGTGGCGCCGATCGCGTACCAGCGGCTGGTGCACCCGGACGGGGAGGTGGCGCTGGCCGCCGCCGCGGCCGCGGCCGGCGTGCCGTACCTGGCCAGCACCTTGGGCAGCGTGCCGATCGAGCAGGTCGCCAAGGCCGGCGGGTCGGTCTGGTTCCAGCTCTACTGGCTGCGCGACCGAGGTCTGGTCACCGACCTGCTGGACCGGGCGCACGCGGCCGGCTGCACGGCGCTCACGGTCACCGTGGACGTGCCGATCCTCGGCCGGCGGCTGCGCGACGTGCGCAACGCGTTCGCCGTCCCGCCGCACGTGGTGGCGGCCAACCTGCCGGCCGGACGGGACGACCTCGCGCACACCGCGATGCCGGGCGTCTCCGCTATCGCCGCGCACACCGACGCGGTCTTCGCGCCCGCGCTGACCTGGGACGACCTGGACTGGTTGCGCGGGCGCACCGCGCTGCCGCTGGTGGTGAAGGGCATCCTCGACCCGCGCGACGCCGTCCTCGCGGTCTCCGCCGGCGCCGACGCGGTGGTGGTCTCCAACCACGGCGGCCGCCAGTTGGACGGCGCCCCGGCCACCGCGGCCGTGCTGCCCGAGGTGGTGGCGGCCGTCGCGGACCGGTGCGAGGTGCTGATGGACAGCGGCATCCGCGGCGGGATGGACGTGCTGCGCGCCCTGGCGCTCGGCGCGAACGGGGTGCTGGTCGGCCGGCCGATGCTCTGGGCGCTGGCGGTCGGCGGCCAGGCCGGCGCCGAGGCGGCGCTGACCCTGCTCGCCGACGAGTTCCGCGACGCGCTGGCGCTGACCGGCTGCGCCGACCCGGCGGCCGCCCGCGAGTTGCGCACCCGGACGGTGGACTGAGCGTGGCGGCGCCGGCGGACCTGACAGTGGCCGACCTGAGCACCGCCGACCTGCATCCGGCCGTCGACGACCCGGCGCTGAACTCGATGAACTTCCTCAACGAGGTGGCCCAGCACTACCCGGACGCGGTGTCGCTGGCCGCCGGCCGGCCGTACGAGGAGTTCTTCGACGTCGCCGCGCTGCACCGGTTCCTGGACACGTTTCGCCGTCACCTCGCCGAGGATGTCGGTCTCACCCCGGCCCAGGTGCACCGCACCCTGTTCCAGTACGGCCGGACCAAGGGCGTCGTGCACCACCTGGTGGCCCGCAACCTGGCGGTGGACGAGGGGATCAGCGTCGACCCGGAGGCGATCGTGGTGACGGTCGGCTGCCAGGAGGCGATGTTCCTGGTCCTGCGGGCGCTGCGCACCGGTCCCGGCGACGTGCTGCTCGCCGTCGCGCCCACGTACGTCGGGTTGACCGGCGCGGCCCGGCTGCTCGACCTGCCGGTGCGCCCGGTGGCCGGCGGGCCGGCCGGGGTCGACCTGGCCGACCTGCGGGCCGAGGTGCGCCGGGCGCGGGCCGACGGGCTGCGCCCGCGGGCCTGCTACCTGATGCCGGACTTCGCCAACCCGTCCGGGACGAGCGTGAGCCTGGCCGACCGGCGGCGGCTGCTCGCCCTGGCCGAGGCGGAGGACCTGCTGCTGCTGGAGGACAACCCGTACGGCCTCTTCCCGGCCGGGGACGCCGAGCGGGTGCCCACGCTCAAGGCGTTGGACACCGGCCGGCGGGTGGTCTACCTGGGGTCGTTCGCCAAGACCGTGCTGCCCGGCGCGCGGGTCGGCTACGTCGTCGCCGACCAGCGGGTGGCCGGCGCGGACGGCACGGTCGGGCTGCTCGCCGACCAGCTCGCGAAGATCAAGAGCATGGTCACCGTGAACACCTCGGCAATCGCCCAGGCGGTCGTCGGCGGGGCGCTGCTGGAGCACGGGTGCAGCCTGGTCGCCGCCACGGTCCGCGAGCGGGCCGCGTACACCCGGAATCTGCGCCACCTGGTCGCCGGACTGGCCCGGCGGTTCCCGGCGGACGCCTCGCCGGTGCGCTGGAACGTGCCGGCCGGCGGCTTCTTCGTGGTGGTGACCGTGCCGTTCCCGGTCGACGACGCGCTGCTGCACCGCTCGGCCCGCGAGTACGGGCTGCTCTGGACCCCGATGGCGCACTTCTACGAGGCCGGCGCCCCGGTCGACGCGCTGCGGCTGTCGGTGAGCGCGGTGACCCCGGCCGAGATCGACCTGGGCCTGGACCGGCTGGCCGCCCTGGTCACCGACGAGCTGGCCCGCCGTGGTGGGGCGGTGGCGAAGGCGGCTCCCGGCGCGCGGGAGGCCGGCACCGCGGAGTCGGGACGGGTGGCCTGACACAACGCGTTCACCGCATGGCAATCCGCGACTGCCCGCGTTCCCGCGTCCTGCGTGGACGGTCATAATGGACGCCATGGTCGCCTGGGAGTACGCCCTGCTGGTCCGCCGCTATCAGGGGCAGGGCCGCAATTTCCACGTCAGCTTCATCTGGTACGGCCCGGACGGGTCGCGCCGGGACATCACCGCGTACGGCGACACGGCGATCGCGCACCTCAACCGGGCCGGCCGGGAGGGCTGGGAACTGGTCTCCGCCGCCGAGGACGTGAACAACGTCCAGGGCAGCACCGAGGTGCACCGCTACCACCTCAAGCGGCAGATCGGCTGACCCGCCCGGCGTCCGCCCCCGATCCCGTCGCCGCCGGCCCGTCACCGGCCGACCGCCCGGCCCCCGTCCGGGGCGGTCGGCCCCGGTCCGCGCCGCGCGCCGGCGGCGTGCCGTTCACCCGGCGTTGTTGTTACCGTTGCCTCCCGCCGACGCCCGGCCGCTCCCGCGCCGCCCGGTCGCGGCGGGGAGGAGGAGCAGTGGCGCAACCCGGGCGGCCCCGGTGCGTGGTCGGGGTCGACTTCGGCACCCTGTCCGGCCGGGCCCTGGTGGTGGACATCGCCGACGGCGCCGCACTCGGCGAGGCCGTGCACCCGTACCGGCACGGGGTGATCACCGAACGCCTCCCCGGCGGCGCGCCGCTGCCGCCGGACTGGGCGTTGCAGCACCCCGACGACTACCGCGAGGTGCTGCGCGTAGCGGTGCCCGCCGCGCTGCGCGCCGCCGGCGTACGCCCCGAGGACGTGATCGGCATCGGCGTCGACGCGACCGCCAGCACCGTGCTGCCCGCCCGCGCCGACAGCACCCCGCTCTGCGAGCTGCCGGGGCTGACCGACCGGCCGCACGCGTACCCGAAGCTGTGGAAGCACCACGCGGCCCAGCGACAGGCCGACCGGATCAACGCCCTGGCAGCCGCGCGGGGCGAGCGCTGGCTGGCCCGCTACGGCGGCCGGGTCTCGGCGGAGTGGCAGTTGGCCAAGGCGCTGGAGCTGCTGGAGGAGGACCCGGAGGTCTTCGACCTGGCGGAGCGCTGGGTCGAGGCGGCCGACTGGATCGTCTGGCAGCTCTGCGGCCGGGAGACCCGCAACGTCTCGGCCGCCGGCTACAAGGGGCTGCGCCAGGACGGCCGGTACCCGTCGGCGGAGTTCCTCCGCGCCGTGCACCCGCGGCTGGACGGGCTGCTGCCCCGCGTCGACGGTCCGCTCGCGCCGCTGGGCGCCCGGGCCGGCGGGCTCACCCCGGAGGCGGCCGGCTGGACCGGCCTGCCGGTGGGCGTCGCGGTGGCCGTCGGCGCCATCGACGCGCACGTCACCGCCGCGGCGGCCCGCTCGGTCGAGCCGGGCCGGATGCTCGCGGTGCTCGGCACCTCCACCTGCCTGATCATGAACGCGGACGCCTGCCACGAGGTGCCCGGGGTGTGCGGCGTGGTCGACGGCGGTGTCACCACCGGCGCGTGGGGCTACGAGGCCGGGCAGAGCGGGGTCGGCGACATCTTCGCCTGGTACGCCGCCACCGCGCTGCCCGCGTCGTACGCCGAGCGGGCCCGCGACCTGGGGATGACCCCGTACCAGCTGCTCGACTCACTCGCCGCCGAACAGCCGGTCGGCGGGCACGGCCTGCTCGCGCTGGACTGGCACAGCGGCAACCGTTCGGTGCTGATGGACCACGAGCTGAGCGGGGTGCTGGTCGGGCTGACCCTGGCCACCCGGCCGGAGGAGATCTGGCGGGCGTTGCTGGAGTCGACCGCGTTCGGGGCGCGGACCGTGGTCGCCGCGTTCGAGGACGCCGGGGTGCGGGTCGACGAGCTGACCGTGGCCGGCGGGCTGACCGGCAACCGGCTGCTGCTGCGGATCTACGCCGACGTGCTGCGCCGGCCGCTGCACGTGGTCGACTCGGCGCACCCGGCGGCGCTGGGCGCGGCGATCCACGCGGCGGTGGCCGCCGGGGCGTACCCCGACGTGCCGGCCGCCTCGGCGGCGATGGGCGCCCCCCACCGGGAGACCTGGCACCCGGATCCGGCCCGTGCGGCGGTCTACGACGAGCTGTACGCCGAGTACCGCGCCCTGCACGACCACTTCGGCCGCGGCGGCACCGACACCCTCCACCGCCTCCGCGCCCTCCGCAACCGCCCCCGCTGACCCCACCCCGCCGGCGACGCCCCGCGCGGCGGGGCCGGGCGGGTCGTCGGGGACGGTGCGGGTCAGGTCAGGTCGACGGTGGGGTAGAGGGGGAAGCCGGTGAGCAGTTCGGTGGCCTGCCGGCTGACCTTGTCGGCGACGGCCGGGTCGAGCAGGTACTTGGCCTTCGACGGGGTGCCGTCGGCGTTGCTGCCCGGCGTGGTCTGGCTCAGCACGGTGTGGATCAGCTCGGCGGTCTGGTCCATCTCGGCGATGCCCAGCCCCCGGGTGGTGAGCGCCGGGGTGCCGATCCGGATGCCGGAGGTGTACCAGGCGCCGTTCGGGTCCTGCGGCACCGAGTTGCGGTTGGTGACGATGCCCGAGTCGAGCAGCGCCTGCTCGGCCTGCCGGCCGGTCAGGCCGTAGCCGGAGACGTCGATCAGCACCAGGTGGTTGTCGGTGCCGCCGGTGACCAGCTTGCCGCCGCGGCGCAGCAGCCCCTCGGCGAGGGCCTGCGCGTTGGCCACGATGCGCTGGGCGTAGTCGGCGAAGTCGGGACGGCGTGCCTCGGCCAGGGCGACCGCCTTGGCGGCCATCACGTGCGGCAGCGGGCCGCCGAGCACCATCGGGCAGCCCCGGTCCACCTGGTCGGCCAGCTCCGGCTGGCAGAGCACCAGGCCGCCGCGCGGGCCGCGCAGCGACTTGTGCGTGGTGGTGGTGACGATGTGGGCGTGCGGCACCGGGTCGAAGTCGCCGGTGAACACCTTGCCGGCGACCAGGCCGGCGAAGTGGGCCATGTCGACCATGAAGGTGGCGCCGACCGAGTCGGCGATCTCCCGCATGATCCGGAAGTTGACCTTCCGCGGGTACGCCGAGTAGCCGGCGACCAGGATCAGCGGCTTGAACTCACGGGCCGCCTCGGCGACCCGGTCGTAGTCGATCAAACCGGTGGCCGGGTCGGTGCCGTAGCTACGCTGGTCGAACATCTTGCCGGAGATGTTCGGCCGGAAGCCGTGGGTGAGGTGCCCACCGGCGTCCAGCGACATGCCCAGCATCCGCTGGTTGCCCAGCTCGCGGCGGAGCGCGAACCAGTCCGTCTCGGTGAGCTCGTTGACCTGCCGGACCTGCGCCCTCTGCAAGGCCGGGGACTCGATCCGGTCGGCCAGGATGGCCCAGAACGCGACCAGGTTGGCGTCGATGCCGGAGTGCGGCTGCACGTACGCGTGCGCGGCGCCGAACAGCTCCCGGGCGTGCTCGGCGGCGAGCGCCTCCACGGTGTCGACGTTCTGGCAGCCGGCGTAGAACCGGCGGCCGACGGTGCCCTCGGCGTACTTGTCGCTGAACCAGTTCCCCATCGCCAGCAGCGTGGCCGGGGAGGCGTAGTTCTCGCTCGCGATCAGCTTCAGCGACTCGCGCTGGTCGACCAGTTCCGCCCCGATGGCGTCGGCGACCCGCGGTTCGACCGCGCGGATCACCTCGAGGGCGCTGCGGAAAGCGGTGGATTCGGCGTTCAGCGACGACATGCGACCTCCAGGTGACGTGCGGAAGGCCCAGGCGCTCGGCATGCGTCCTCATGACGGGACCGCTTCCCGATGGTGCTCCATCCCCACGCGCCAGTCACGGCCCGGGCTGATCCTACCGGGTCGGCGACCCGCCACCCCGGTCCACCTCCGTCAAGCCGGGTGCCGGCGGGCGCGGGCTCGCGGTGGGGGTTGGCGATCAATAGGATCGACGCATGGTGGCCGACGGGAGCACGGGCGGCAGCCTGCTCGCCATCAGCGACCTGCACGTCGGCCACCGGGAGAACCGGGCGATCGTCGAAGGCCTGCACGCCGACTCGCCGCACGACTGGCTGCTCGTCGCCGGGGACGTGGCCGACACCGTGGCCGACGTCGAGTGGGCGCTCGGGCTGCTGGCGCGCCGCTTCGCGCGGGTGGTCTGGGCGCCCGGCAACCACGAGCTGTGGTCCCCGCCGAACGACCCGGTGACGCTGCGCGGGCTGGAGCGCTACCAGCACCTGGTGGCGATCTGCCGGCGGCTGGGCGTGCTCACCCCGGAGGACCCGTACCCGGTGTGGCGCGGCGAGGGCGGGCCGGTGCTGGTGGCGCCGCTGTTCCTGCTCTACGACCACAGTTGGCTGCCGGACGGGTTCGACACCCGCGAGGCGGCGCTGGCCGAGGCGTACCGGACCGGGGTGGTCTGCACCGACGAGTTCCTGCTGCACCCCGACCCGTACCCGAGCCGGGCGCACTGGTGCGCGGCCCGGGTCGAGCAGACCCGGCAGCGGCTGGCCGAGCGGCAGCCGGCGCTGCCCACCGTGCTGGTCAACCACTACCCGCTGGTCCGCGAGCCGACCCGGATCCTGCGCTACCCGATCTTCGCCCAGTGGTGTGGCACCGAGGCCACCGCCGACTGGCACCTGCGCTTCGACGCCGCCGCGGTGGTCTACGGGCACCTGCACATCCCCCGGACCACCTGGCACGACGGTGTCCGGTTCGAGGAGGTCTCGCTGGGCTATCCAAGGGAGTGGCGGCAGCGCACCGTACCGCCGGGGCGGCCGCGGCGGATCCTGCCGGCGCCCCCGGCATGACGACGGGCCCCGACCCGCCGGGGCCCGCCACGCAGCTCGATCATCCGCTCGCCGATCTCCTGCCGCTGCTTACGGCCGAGCGCCTCGCGCACCTTCGGGAACCACTCCTGCTCCTCCTCCTCGACGTGGTGCAGCACGTTCTCCTGGAAGGCCTTGACCAGGCGGCGCATCTCCTTGTGGTCCTCCTTGAGCAGGACGATGGCATCGGTGGACGCCGGGTGACCTCCTAGGTTCGCCGGATGATCGTCCGGTACCCCGGGGGTGAGCTGCGGAAACTGGTGTCCCCCCAGAGCGGGTGGGGCCCGGCGGATCACCGCCGGGCCCCACCACTGGTCGTGCTGTCGCCTCAGCGCACCACGTTGTAGGCGCTGACCATGCCGGCGCCGTAGAACGAGTTGCGTTCCCCGCCGGAGCAGGTGGCGTCGTACACGTTCGGACCGGTCGGGAAGAGCGGCACCGGGTTGTAGACCCCCTGCGGGCAGGACTTCGCCTCGGCCGTCCCCTGCAGGAACGAGCTGAGCTGGCCCGCCGTCATGCCCGGGTGGGCGGACAGGGCCAGCGCGGCCACGCCGGCGGCGTGCGGGCCGGACATCGAGGTGCCCTGCTTGTACCCCCACCCGTTGGTGCGGGTGGCGGTGTTGAAGGTGGTCGACAGGATGGCGTCGGTGATCGTCGACCGGGCACCTTCGGTGCGGAACCGGGTGTCGCCGCCCGGCGCCGTCACCTCGACCACGCCCTGGCCGTACGAGGAGTAGTAGCTCTTCTCCCCGGTCGGGCCGACCGCCGACACGGTCACCACGCCCGGCGCCTCGCCCGGCAGGACGAGGCAGGCGCTGGTGAGGTCCTCGCGGACCTCCGGCGTCCCGTTGTTCGGGCTGCCGGTGTCGGTGATCTTGTGCGCGAGGTCGTAGTTGGAGTTACCCGCGGACGCCACGTGCAGCACGCCCTTGCTCTGCGAGTAACGGATGGCCCGCTGCACGGCCTGCCACACCGGACGCTGCCGGGCGTCGTTGCGGCAGTTCAGCTCCCACGGGTCGATGTAGTAGCTGTTGTTCGTGACCCGCATGCCGTGCTCGGCCGCCCAGAGGAACCCGCAGACCGCGGCCTCCGGGAAGATGTAGCCGTCGTTGTTGACGACCTTGACGGCGGCCACCTTCACCCCCGGAGCGACCCCGGTCACCCCGACGCCGTTGACCGCGGCGGCGATGGTGCCGGCCACGTGGGTGCCGTGGTCGGAGGTGGTCGGGTTCCAGGCCGACTCGGTGGTGTCGACGACACCGCCGAGGCAGGACGCGCTCTTGTCCTTGGCGATCTGGCTGGCCAGGTCCGGGTGACTGCTGGAGATGCCGCTGTCCAGCACGCCCACCACCACGTCGGCGCTGCCGGCGTTGATCGCGTGGGCCTGCGGGACGCCGATCATCGGCATGTCCCACTGCTGACCGAAGAGCGGCTCCGTGGTCGGATCCGCGGCGGCGGTCACGGCGTCGGCCGCGGCCACCTCGACGGTCTCGCCCTCGTCGAGGGCGGTGCCCAGGCCGGCGGTGGACGCCACCGACTCGACGCCCGCGCCCGCCACGTCGGTGGCGAAGTCGGGGTTGGTCGAGCGGACGACGAGCACGCCGATCTGGTCGTAGCTGGCCACCACGGTGCCCTTGGCGGCAGCCACCCGGGCCGCCGCCTTGTCGGTCTTCGCGCCCTGCGGCGCGAGCACCAGGAACGTGGTGTCCGGGCCGGCGGCCGCCGCGGCGGGCGCGAGCCCGCCGGTGACGGCCAGACCGACGCCGAGCGTCAGGGCGGACGCGGCGGCCAGTGTCTTGCGACGGAGGTTCTTCACACAGACTCCCAGGGGCCGTTACCCGCCGGTTGACGCGCCCCGGGTGGAGCGCGGACCGGCGAGAGGCAGGCAGGATGCTTGCCTCTGTGCAACCAGCGCCGGAAGCCGTTGTGGCGTTACACACACCCGCTCAGGCGGACAAAAGGTGTCAGACGGTGGCGAGGGTGTGCGGGATCTCGTCGAGCAGCTCGCGGGCGAGGAACCCGATCCGGCCGAACCGGGGGACCAGCCGCTCCGGGGTGACCCGCGAGCCGCCCACCACCAGCACCGTGCCCCGGGCCTGCTTGCCGCCGGTCGGTACGGCAGCGCCCAGTCCCGCAGCAGCCGTGGGGTGATCACCGCGGCGTCAGACCGGTTCGGCATGGACCTCGTTCTCCCGGGTCGGCGGCGCGCCCTGCTGGCGCAGGTGGGCGACGTCGTTGAACACGTCGAGGGTCAGCCGGCCGTGCTCGTCGGCGGACCAGCCGGTGATCGAGCAGTTGGCGATGACCTGCCCCTGGGTCAGCCCCATCAGCTCCGCCTCGGTGAGCTGCTCGACCAGGTAGCGGGTGAGGAAGACCAGCGCGTCGTGGCCGAAGAGCAGCACCCGCCGGCCCGGGTGGTCGCGGCGCAGGTCGCCGAGGAGGGTACGCAGCCGCAGCGCCACGTCCGTCCAGGACTCGCCGCCCGGCGGCCGGTAGTAGAACTTGCCGAGCCGCGCCCGGCGGGCCGCCTCCTCCGGCAGCCGTTGGCGCACCCCGTGGCCGGTGAGCCCGTCGAGGATGCCCAGCTCCCGGTCGCGCAGCCGCTCGTCCTGGCTGACCGGGATGTCGGTGCCGGCCAGCGCCAGTTCGGCGGTGCGTACCGCGCGCAGGTACGGCGACACCACCGCCAGGTCGGGCCGGCGCGACGCGGGGAGCCCGGCCAGCCAGCGGCCGGTGGCCCGGGCCTGCTCCTCGCCGGTGGCCGAGAGCGGCACGTCGGCGTCCCGGTGGGTCCGGTCGATCAGCTCGGCGCCGGACCGCTCGGCCGCGCCCGCCGCCACGTTCGCCGTGCTCTCGCCGTGCCGGACGATCCAGAGCGCTGCCAGGTCCATGGGGCCACCCGTACCCGGGCGTGCTGGCGGCTAATCGCCGGTGCCGGCGGCCCGGCCGGTGGTCGGCTGGCCGCCGGTCGGCGTGGCGGCCGGGGCGTGGTCGCCCCGTTCGGTGCGATCTCCGGGACTGCTCATCGTCGGCCGGCGGCGGGCGTGAACCCGGCACGGCCGGGTAAACGCTGGCTCCACGATGACCGACAGGGGAGGTTGCGCCGTGGCGACCATGACCAAGGAACAGATGAGCCCGGTGAGGGACAAGAACTACGACCTCATCCACGCCTTGCAGATGTCGCTCGAGCACGTGTACCGGATGGAGACGTACATCGCGGACGCGGATGCCCGGGGCGACACGGAACTCGCCACCTGGTTCCGCAAGATCCAGGAGAACAACCGCAAGGCGGGCGACCAGGGCAAGCAGATGCTGGTGAGCCGCCTGCAGAAGGAAGGTCGCTGACACCGGACGGCGGCCGGGCCGGTCACCCCGGCCCGGCCTCGGCGTGCCCGGCCCGGTCCCGCGCGCTCAGCCGGCTTCCGCGTGCCCGGGCCAGGTTCCGCGTGCCCGACCCGCCGCCGTCATCCCGGCCGGGCCTCCGTGGCCCGGTCGCTCCCGCGCGTCCGGACCGCCCTGGTGACGGGCGCCCGGTCGCCGGCCCGCGCCGCCGCTGACCACACTCCGTGTCCGGGGCAGCGGCACGGCGTCCGCACCGTGCACAATGGCCGTCCCGGGCGGCGGCGCCGGGAGACGGAGGTGGGGTCGGCGATGACGGTCGTGCGTGGTCTGCGCGAGGCGCTGGTGCTGTTCGTGATCGCCCTGGTGGTGGTCGCGGCCGCGGCGGGCATCTGGGTCGCGGTCGCCGGCGGCGACTTCGTCACCCGCTTCGGCATCGCGCTCGTGGTCGTCGGCGCCCTGCTCGGGGTGACCGGCGACCTGACGCTGAGCCGGGTCGGCATGCTCGGCGCCCGGTCCACCTTCGGGCTCGCGCCCGAGCAGGAGACCGGCGGCGGTGGGCGGGTGCTCACCGGCGTCGGCGTCTTCCTCTTCGTCGGCCTGCCGCTGGTGGTCGTCGGCGTCATGCTCGTCGCCTGAGCCGAGCCGCGCTCGGCGCGCTGCCCCCGGGCCCGGCCGGTCGCCGCTACCGTGTGAGGCGTGGCGACGGCGGCCGAGGAGATCAAGGTGGGGGAGCGGGTCGTCCGCGTCTCCAGTCCGGACAAGCCCTACTTCCCCGAACTCGGGCTGACCAAGCTCGACGTGGTGCGCTACTACCTGGCCGTCGGCGACGGCATCCTGCGCGCGCTGCGGGACCGCCCCACCATGCTGGAGCGGTGGCCGCGCGGCGTCTTCCCGGGCGCGAAGATCGGCACCCGGCAGGACAACCGCGGTGACGCCTTCTATCAGAAGCGGCTGCCCGCGGGCGCGCCCGACTGGGTCCGCACCGCGCACATCACCTTCCCCAGTGGCCGGACGGCCGACGAGGTCGCGCCGAGCGAACTGGCGGTGGTGATCTGGGCGGCCAACCTCGGCACCCTCCGGTTCCACCCGTGGCCGGTCTCCGCCGCCGACGTGGAGCGCCCCGACCAGCTCCGGATCGACCTCGACCCGATGCCCGGGGTGGGCTTCGACCAGGTGGTGCCGGTGGCCCGCGAGGTGCGGGCGTTCCTCGACGAGCTGGGCCTGACCGGCTACCCGAAGACCACCGGCGGGCGGGGCCTGCACATCTACCTCTCCGTCGAGCCCCGGTGGAGCTTCGGCGACTGCCGGCGGGCGGTGCTCGCGCTGGGCCGCGAGATGCAACGCCGGCTGCCGGAGCTGGTCACCACCACCTGGTGGCGCGAGCAACGGGACCGCCCGGTCTTCGTCGACTACAACCAGATGTCCCGAGACCACACCATGGCCTCGGCGTACTCCATCCGGCCCACCCCTCGGGCGCTGGTCTCCGCGCCGCTGGACTGGTCGGAGCTGGACGACGCGCGGCCGGAGGACTTCGACGTGCCGTCGATGCCGGCCCGGTTCGCCGAGCGCGGCGACCCGCACGCCGGCCTGGACGAGCGGCGGTTCTCCCTGGAGCCGCTGCTGGAGCTGGCCGACCGGGAGGGCCTGGAGGCGCCGCCCGAACGCTGACGCCGGCTCACGCCCAGGGGCTGCGCTCGCCGTCGAACTCCTCGAAGACCAGCCAGGTGCGGGTGGACAGCACCCCGGCGATGCTCTGCACCCGGTTGAGCACCACGTCCCGCAGGGTGGCGTTGTCCGGCGCGCGGACCAGCGCCAGCACGTCGTGGTCGCCGCCGAGCAGCGCCGCGTGCTCGATGTAGCGCACCCGGGCCAGCTCCGCCGAGACCTCCCGCCAGGTGTTCTGCTCGATCTTCAGCGCGATGTACGCCGAGGTGCCCAGCCCGGCGGCCTCCGGCGCCACCCGCGCCCGGAAGCCGGTGACCACCCCGTCGCGCAGCAGCCGCTCCACCCGGGCGTAGGCGTTGGTGCGCGAGACGTGCACCCGCTCGGCCAGCGTGCGCACCGAGGTGCGCCCGTCCCGGACCAGCTCGTCCAGGATCCGGCGGTCCACCTCGTCGAGCGGGCGGGCCGATCGTCCCGTTCCGGCCGTCGAGTCCACCCCCGGCCCGGATTCCTGGCTCACCGTGACGCCTCCCACCTGCCATCTGTCCCGCAATTGCCGCGGATCTTGAGTCAATCATCCGACAGCAGGAGCATAGGCCCACCACACGTCCAGGAGGTCCCCGCCGTGACGACCACACCCCAGGCGGTCCGCAGGGCATCCACCCGCCGGTCGACCACCCCGCCCGACCCGGCCCGTGGGCTGCTGCCGGCCGCCGAGCCGGTACGCCTGCTCGACCCGGCCGGCACGCCGCTGCCCGCCCCCGCCGACTACCCCGAGCCGCCCGCCGAGGCGCTGGCCGAGCTGTACCGCCGGATGGTGATCGGCCGCCGGTTCGACGTCCAGGCCACCGCCCTGACCAAGCAGGGCCGGCTGGCCGTCTACCCGTCCTCCCGGGGCCAGGAGGCCTGCCAGGTCGGCGCGATGCTGGCGCTGCGCGACACCGACTGGGTCTTCCCGACCTACCGCGAGTCGATGGCGCTGGTCTCCCGCGGGCTCGACCCGGTCGAGGTGCTCACCCTGCTGCGCGGCGACTGGCACTGCGGGTACGACCCGGCCGCCCGGCGCACCGCGCCGCAGTGCACCCCGCTGGCCACCCAGTGCGTGCACGCCGCCGGGCTTGCCTACGGCGAGGCGTACCAGGGGCGGGACACCGTGGCACTGGCCTTCATCGGCGACGGCGCCACCAGCGAGGGCGACTTCCACGAGGGGATCAACTTCGCCGCCGTGTTCAAGGCGCCGGTGGTCTACTTCGTGCAGAACAACCGGTACGCGATCAGCGTCCCGCTGTCCCGGCAGACCGCCGCCCCGTCGCTGGCGTACAAGGGTGTCGGCTACGGCGTGGCCAGCGAGCAGGTCGACGGCAACGACCCGGTCGCCGTGCTCGCCGTGCTCACCCGCGCGGTGGCGCACGCCCGGGCCGGCAACGGGCCGTTCCTGGTGGAGGCGCACACCTACCGGATGGAGCCGCACACCAACGCCGACGACGCCACCCGTTACCGGGACGGCGCCGAGGTCGACGCCTGGCGGGACCGGGACCCGATCGCCCGGCTGGAGACCTACCTGCGCGAGCGCGGCGTCCTGGACGAGGCGGCCGTCGCGGCGGTCGCCGCCGAGGCCGAGGAGTACGCGGCCGACCTGCGGGCCCGGATGAACGCCCAGCCGACCGTCGACCCGCTGAGCCTGTTCGACCACGTCTACGCCGAGCCGACCCCGCAGTTGGTCGAGCAGCGGGAGCAGGTCCGCGCCGAACTGGCCGCGGCCGAGCAGGAGGGGGACGCCTGATGGCCACCACCATGGCGAAGGCGCTCAACGCGGCGCTCGCCGACGCGCTGGCCTCCGACGAGCGGGTGGTCGTCTTCGGCGAGGACGTCGGGCAGCTCGGCGGCGTTTTCCGGATCACCGACGGGCTGCTGGCCCGGTTCGGCGACAAGCGCTGTTTCGACACCCCGCTCGCCGAGGCCGGCATCGTCGGCTTCGCGGTCGGCCTGGCCATGTCCGGGCTGCGCCCGGTGGTCGAGATGCAGTTCGACGCGTTCGCCTACCCGGCGTTCGAGCAGATCGCCTCACACGTGGCGAAGCTGCGCAACCGGACCCGCGGCGCGCTCAGCGTGCCGATCGTCATCCGGGTGCCGTACGCCGGCGGGATCGGCGGGGTCGAGCACCACTGCGACTCCAGCGAGGCCTACTACGCGCACACCCCTGGCCTGAAGGTGGTCACCCCGGCCACCGTCGAGGACGCGTACTCGCTGCTGCGCGAGGCGATCGCCGACCCCGACCCGGTGGTCTTCATGGAGCCGAAGAAGCTCTACTTCTCCAGCGCCGAGGCGCAACTGCCGGCGCGTACCGAGCCGTTCGGCCGGGCGGTCGTGCGCCGGCCCGGCCGCGACGCCACCCTGGTGGCGTACGGGCCGGCGGTGCCGGTCGCGCTGGAGGCCGCCGAGGCCGCCCGCGAGGAGGGCTGGGACCTGGAGGTGGTGGACGTGCGCAGCATCGTGCCGTTCGACGACGCCACGGTCACCGCCTCGGTCCGCCGCACCGGGCGCTGCGTGGTGATCCAGGAGGCGCAGGGCTTCGCCGGGGTGGGCGCCGAGATCGCCGCCCGGGTGCAGGAGCGCTGCTTTCACGCCCTGCACGCGCCGGTGCTGCGGGTCAGCGGGCTGGACATCCCGTACCCGGCGCCGATGCTGGAGCACACCCACCTGCCCGGGGTGGACCGGGTGCTGGACGCGGTGGCCCGTCTGCAGTGGGACGACCAGCCGGACCCGCGCTGGCTCACGGAAGGCAGCGCGGCATGACCACCGTCGACGGGGCGCAGGTGTTCCTCCTGCCCGACCTGGGCGAGGGGCTGACCGAGGCGGAGATCGTCGAGTGGCGGGTCGCCGTCGGGGACATGGTCACCGTGGACCAGACAGTGGTCGAGGTGGAGACCGCCAAGGCCGTCGTCGACGTGCCCTGCCCGTACGCCGGCCGGGTGGTGGCCCTGCACGGCGCGGCGGGTGAGGTGCGCCCGGTCGGCCAGCCGCTGATCACCATCGCCCCGGCGGACGCCGACGGCGGCGAACCCGCCGGCCACGCCACCTACCGGGAGGAGGAGCGGGCCGGCTCCGGCAACGTCCTGATCGGCTACGGCACCGGCCACGGCGGGTCGGGCCGGCGGCGGCGTCGGCCCCGGCTCGCGGTCGCCCCGGAGCCCGTGGCCGCGCCGACCGCCCCGGCGTCGGAGACCGCGTCGGCCGCGCCGGCCCCCCTGGTCATCTCGCCGATCGTGCGCCGGCTGGCCCGCGAGCACGGCCTGGACCTGGCCGCGCTGCGCGGCACCGGCCCCGGCGGTGTGGTCCGCCGGGCCGACGTCGAGGCCGCCCTGGCGGCGGCGACGCCCGCCCGGCTGGCCGCGGTGCCGGACCGTCCGGAGCCGGCCGGCCCGCCGGCGGCGCACGTCGGGCTCGCCCCGGCCGGCGCAGGCGACGTGGTCATCCCGCTGACCGGCATCCGCAAGGCGATCGCCGACAAGCTGTCCCGCAGCCGCCGGGAGATCCCCGAGGTCACCATCTGGGTGGACGTGGACGCCACCGGGCTGGTGGAGACCCGGGCGGCGATCAACGCGGCGACCCCGGACGCGCCGGTGAGCATCCTGGCCCTGCTGGCCCGGATCTGCCTGGCCGGGCTGCGCCGCTACCCGCAGCTCAACGCCCGGGTGGACACCGAGGGGCAGCGGATCGTCCAGTCCGCCGGGGTGCACCTGGGCATCGCCGCGCAGACCGACCGGGGCCTGGTCGTACCCGTGGTCCGCGACGCGCAGCGGCTGACCACCGGTGAGCTGGCCGCCGAACTGGCGGCCACCACCGCCGCGGCGCGGGCCGGCACGCTGCCGCCGGCCCGGCTCACCGGCGGCACGTTCACCCTGAACAACTACGGGGTGTTCGGTGTCGACGGCTCCACCCCGATCATCAACCACCCGGAGGCGGCACTGCTCGGGGTGGGGCGGATCGTGGACAAGCCGTGGGTGGTCGACGGTCAGCTCGCGGTCCGCAAGGTGACACAGCTCAGCCTCACCTTCGACCACCGGGTCTGCGACGGCGGGGTGGCCGGCGGGTTCCTGCGGCACGTCGCCGACTGCGTCGAGCGGCCGACGCTGCTGATCGCCACCGTCTGACCGGCGCCGGCGGCCCCGGCCCACGCGGGCCGGAGCCGCCGGACGGGCCGTCCGGGCGGTGCCGGTGGGTGTCTCCCGGCGCCGGTGGGTGTTTCCCGGCGGACGGACCGGGAAAGCGGGCGGCCCAGTCGCCGAGGGGAGACGACGTGGCGCATCCGGGCATGACCGTGGCTTCCGGCATCCGGCCGCATCCGGTCGCCGGGGCGCCGCTGCTCTGCGACGCCCGCGAGCACGGTCTGACCGGCGACGGGGTGACCAACGACCAGCCCGCCCTCGCGGCCCTGGTCGACCTGCTCGGCGACGCGTACGAGGCGGACGGGCGGGCTCGGGTCATCCACTGCCCGCCCGGGGTCTACTCGATCCGCGACGCGGGCACCGTGTGGCGCAGCGGGGTGTCGCTGGTCGGCGCCGGGCCGGGGGCGACCCGGTTCGTGCTCAGCAACGCCGGCAACCGGGCAGAGTCGGTGCCGCTGGCCTTCCACACCGCGCAGCAGCACGGCGCCGGCCGGGACCGGCACCTGGCCAACTGCACCTTCGCCGACTTCGAGATCGACGGCTCGCAGGTGGCGTCGGCGGAGTACACCCCGCTGGCCAAGGGGCTCGGGTTGCAGTACGTGGTCCGCGGCGTGTTCCGCAACCTCTACATCCACCACACCGCGGCGACCGGGCTGGGCTGCGACTTCCTGCAGGACTGCGTGATCGACCGGGTGCTGGTGATGGGGTGCGGACGGCTGGACAACGGCACCGAGATGGGCGGCGCCGGGATCGGGGTCGGCATCGGCGGGTGGGGCAGCATCGAGCGGCTCGCCATCGTCAACTGCAGCGCGGTGGCCAACGCCACCAACGGCATCTTCCTGGAACTGCAGGAGGCCGGTGGGCTGCGTCCGCGGGGCATCAAGGTGATCGGCTGCCACACCCAGGGCAACCGCTTCGGCATCTCCGACTGGGGCGCCAACGGCCTCATCGTCACCGCCTGCACGATGACCGGCAACCTGGAGGCCGGCTTCCACGTCTCGGCGAAGGGCACCACGCACACCGCCGGGAGTGGCGGGATCCTCACCGACTGCGTGATCGACGGCAACCTGCGCGACGGGATCAGCATCGGCAACACCCCCGGGCCGTACACCATCCGGGGCAACCGGGTCAGCGGCAACGGCCGGCACGGCTACCACCAGCGCAGCCTCGGTGCGGCGGGGCAGGACGTGGCCGAGGAGATCGTCATCGAGAGCAACGACTTCTACGGCAACAGCGGCGACGCGATCCGCTTCGACCGGCCGATCCGGGACGCGATCGTGGTCGGCAACCGGATCCGCAACAACGGTCGGCAGGTGGCGCCGGCGATGACCGGGCACGGCGATTCGGTGCGGTACAGCGAGAAGTCCGTGGTGGACCGGACGGCGACCTGGCCGAACGACGGGCACCGGGGAAAGGTGGTGCGGGTCGGCCGGGCGGTCGCGGTGGTGGCGGCGAACGACGCCGAGACGCTGACCCTGGCGCCGATCCGGCCCGGCGCGTTCACCGCCTGGAGCGGGGACACCCCGAAACCGGGGACGCCGTACGAGCTGCCGTCCGCGCCGCCGGTGCGCGCCGGGATCACGGTCAACGCGGAGCTCACCGCGGCGACCGTGCGGAGCAACCGGATCTGGGACAACCGCGGCCCGGCCACCCAGACCCACGGAATCTGGATCACCGACCAGGGCTGCTGTGTGGACTGCCGGGTGGTGGACAACGACCTGGCCGGCAACCTCGACGCCGCCGTCCGCGCGGACACCCCGCCGGTCGGTGGCCGGTGGGAACGCAACTACGGCCACGACGACGAGGGGTGAGGCGGTCGGCGCCCCCGGCGGCCGGCGGCGGCCCGGTCACCCGGGGCGCCGCCGGCCCGGCCGTCAGGGTGCCGACGGGTTCAGCACCACCGTGGCGGTGCCGGTCTGCGGGGGTACGTCCGGCTCGGTCGGCGCGTCGGTGTACTCGGCGACGAAGACCGCTGACAGGTTGGGCGCGCCACTGTGCCCACCGTCGACGAAGGTGGCGATGCTGCCGGTGCAGCCCGAGGCGGTCGACAGTGGATGGCCGTGCTCGTCGTGCCCGAGGATGTAGGTGACCCGTACCCGCGAGCAGTCCACCGGCAGGTCGTCGGTGACCTTCACCTGGAACGTGACGGTCTGCCCGAACTCGAACGGCTGGCCGGCGACCGGGGTGACGAACTCGACGATCGGCGCCCGCGGCCCGATCAGCAGCGGCAGGGTGACGGCGGCGGACCGGCCGGTGCGGTCGGTGACCTTCAGCGTCGGCGAGTACGAACCGTTGGTCTGGTACGTCCAGCTCGGGTTCGGCTCGGTGGAGTCGACCGAGCCGTCGGCGTCGAAGTCCCAGGCGTAGCGCAGCGGATCACCGTCCGGGTCGACCGTACCGGCGCTGGAGAAGGTGACCGTCAGCGGCGCCTGCCCGGCGGTCGGGTCCGCGCTGATCTTCGGGATCGGGGTCCGGTTGCCCCGCACGAAGTCGATCCGGGACAGCTGGGCGTCCGGGTTCTCCGCGAAGTACCCGTCGCCGTACTCCAGCACGTAGAGCGCGCCGTCGGGGCCGAACTCAAGGTCCATCGGGTTGTCCACCACCAGCGAGGGCACCACCGGCCGGATGTCGGCGACCTCGCCGGCCCGGTCGAGGCGGAACTCCTTGATGTAGTCCCGGGTCCACTCGTAGAACAGCGGGACACCGTCGTAGTAGGCGGGCCACTTCACCCGGGAGGTGCTGCGCCCGTCGTAGTCGTACGCCGGGCCGGCCATCGGGCCGATCCCGCCGGTGCCGAGCTGCGGGAACTCGCCGGAGGCCGCGGACGGGTACCAGACCTGCGGCGCCTCGACCGGCGGCAGCCGGCGCTGACCGGTGTTGTGCGGCGAGTCGTTCACCGGCCGTCGGCAGTCGAAGTACCCGCCGGGCGTGCCGGTGGCGAAGTCGTAGTCGCGGTACGGCATGGTCGGCGTGACGCAGTACGGCCAGCCGTAGTTGGCGGCCTTGTCCACCAGCATCCAGCGGCCGTGCCCGGCCGGTCCCCGGTCCGGGTTCGCCGAACCGGCGTCGGGGGAGTAGTCGGCGAGGTAGACGTCGTCGGTGCGCCGGTCGACGGCGAACCGGAACGGGTTGCGCAGGCCCATCGCGTAGATCTCGGGCCGGGTCTTCGGGGTGCCCGGCCGGAACAGGTTGCCCGGTGGGACGCGGTAGCCGCCGCCCGGCCTGACCCGGATCCGCAGCAGCTTGCCGCGCAGGTCGTTGGTGTTCGCCGAGGTGCGCTGGGCGTCGAAGGCCGGGTTCCGGTCGGCGCGCTCGTCGATCGGGGTGTAGCCGTCGGAGAAGAACGGGTTGGTGTCGTCGCCGGTCGACAGGTACAGGTTGCCCTTGCTGTCGAAGTCGATCTGCCCGCCGACGTGGCAGCAGATGCCCCGGTCCGTGGGCACGTCGATGATCTTCTGCTCGGTACGCAGGTCGAGCGTCATCCCGTCCAGCTTGAACCGGGACAGCCGCAGCACCCCGCGGAACCGCTGCCAGTCCGCCTCGGTGCCGACCAGCGGCGCGTCCCCCTCGTTGACGTCCGGGGTCGCCGGGTCGTCGACCGGCGTGTTCCCCGGCGGGGAGTAGTACAGGTAGACCCACTTGTTGCGGGCGAAGTCGGGGTCGATGGCGATGCCCTGCAGGCCCTCCTCGTCGTGCTCGTACACGGGCACGTCGGCGGCGAGCGTGTTCAGCCCGGTCCGCGGGTCGTGGATGCGGACCTCGCCGGTCCGGGAGGTGTGCAGCACCCGCAGGTCGGGCAGGACGGCGAGGCTCATCGGCTCGCCCGGGTAGTCGTTGAGTGTGACCTTCTGGAAGCTGCTGTCCGGTGGTGGGGCGGCGGGCGCGGCGCTGACCGGCGCGGCCGGCGCGGTGAGACCGGCGGCCACCAGCACCAGGGCGGGCAGGAGTGCGGCTCTTCTCATCTGGGCGTTCCCCCGAGGTCGTGGCTCAGTAGCGGAGTGAGGCGAGGTAGGCGTAGCCGACCCGGGCGGTGTCGAGGGCGTCGGCGGGGGCGCGCGGCGGGGTGCCCGCGTCGTCGCGCTCCACGATGTACTCCTCGATCCCGGCCTCCCGGGCGTACCCGAAGATCCGGCCGAAGTCGATCAGGCCGTCGCCGAGGTCGGCGAAGCTGGCGTTGTGGTCCATGTCCTTGACGTGCACCTGGTGGATCCGGCCGCGGTGCGCGCGGATCACGTCGACCGGGTCCCGGGCACCGCGCCAGGTCCAGAACAGGTCGAGTTCGAAGTGGACCAGCCGGGGGTCGGTCTCGGCGGCGAGGACCTCGAACCCGGTCCGTCCGTCGGTCAGCGGCACGAACTCCAGCTGGTGGTTGTGGTAGCCGAACCGCAGCCCGGCCCGCTCGGCCATCCGCCCGGCGCGGTTCAGGTCCCGGGCCAGCGCCCGGTAGCGCTGCGGGTCCCGGATCGGCCGGCCCTCGGCGTCCAGCCCGAACCAGGGGTGGACCAGGTACCGGCAGCCCACGGTGTTGGTGTCGGCGAGCACCTGCTCCCACGCGTCCGGGTCGAACGGCTGTGGAATGCCGACGTGCCCGGAGGTGGCCCGCAGCCCGGCATCGTCCAGCGCGGCCCGGAACTCGGCGGCCGTCCGGCCGACGTAGCCGGCGTGCTCGACCCGGCGGTAGCCGATCCGCCGCAGCGCGGCGAGCGTGCCGGGCAGGTCGGCGGCGAGCTGGTCGCGCAGCGTGTACAGCTGGATGCTGATCCGGTCGGCGGGGACCCGGCGGCCGCGCGCCGGGCCGGAGTGGGCCGCGGCGGGCGCACCGAGCAGCCCGGCGGCCCCGACCGCGGCGGCCGAGACGGTGGCGGCGCGGAGCACGCCGCGGCGGCTGACCGGCTCCGGGCCGGACGCCGGTGGTCGGGAGGTGAGTTCGTCCATGGTGCTGGTCCTTCCTGCCGGGCGTTGCGGGCCCGGCCGCTCGGGCCGACCGGCCGTCCGCCGGGCATGCCGGACCGGCCGGGCGTGGGCCCGGCGAAACGGTCGCGGTCAGGACGCGGCGGCGCCGCCCGTCGGGCGGGGCGGATCGCCCGGAAGGCGGGGCAACGGATCGACCAATGGACAACTTTGTATCTGATTGGTCACCGTACCCTTATCGATGAGCGAAGGCAAAGCTCTGCCGGGACTGACGAAACTTCTGCTCGCCCCGACAAAAGCGGGCGCTGGATCCCTGCCGGCCGGCCGCACTCCGACGGGCCGCGTGGGTTGCGCGCGGTCCGTAGTGGCCGGCATCCGGGTCCTTCCCACTCCCGCCGCCGCGTCGTCGGCGGCAGCCGGCCTGCCGCGGCGAGGCCCGCTGCGACAGGCCGGGCGGTCGGTGCAGATCGGGCAGACCCGACCGCGGTGGCGAAGTGGGCGGCAGATATCCCCGCAGGGGACAGCCCGGCCATGGACGGTCTAACGGGTGGATCTGGCGCGGGAACCGGCTCTCCGCCCAGTTGCCGGTTATCGAGCACACGCCGGAAAATAGGGCCGCAAATTTGCTTTTCCGAATCCGTCGAAATTGCGCGGCCGACGGCGACCGACGGCGAGAATGTGACGGAAGGAAGTCCGTAAACGGGGGGACGCATCATGGAGTTGAGGCGGCGATTGACGCTGCTGGCGGTGAGCATCGCGGCCACACCGTTGGTCCTGGGTGGATGCACCGCCGACCGCAAGGGCGCCGAGCCGGCCAAGGGCCGGTCGGCCCCGCCGGAGGTGAGCCTGACACCCGCCGACCGGGCCCGGGACGTCCCGATCAGTGCCGAGGTGGGCACCGCCGTCAAGGGCGGCCGGGTCACCGCGGTGCGGATCACCGACGACAAGGGCAAGGAGGTCACGGCGGAACCGCGGGAGGACGGCTCGGGCTGGGTGCCGAGCGAGCCGTTGCAGCCGAAGCGGACCTACACCGCCGAGGTGACCGCCACCGGCGACTCGGGCGCCACCACCACCCGGAAGACCACCTTCACCACCATGCCGAAATCGTCGAAACCGGCGATCACCAGCACGTTGTATTTCGCCGGTAATCGGACGTACGGCACGGCGATGCCGGTAACCGTCGCGTTCGACCCGCCCATTCCGAAAGAGGCCAGGGCGGATGTGCAGCGGCGCCTGTTCGTGAAGACGAATCCGCCGCAGCCGGGCGCCTGGTCCTGGGTGTCCGACGGTAGCCAGGTCTACTACCGGGCGCCCGATTTCTGGCGGCCGGGCACGACGATCAGTGTCCGGGCGGGGCTGGAGGGTCTGCCGATCGGCAAGGACCACGTCGGCGACGAGGACCGCCGGGCCACCTCGAAGATCGGCCGACAGGTGTCGCTGGAGATCGACAACGCCACCAAGCAGATGTCGGTGGTGCGCGACGGCAAGGTCGTCCGCAAGATCCCGGTCAGCATGGGCAAGCCGAGCACACCGACGTCCAGCGGCAAGATGGTGATCATGGAGAAGCACGAGTTCACCACGTTCGACACCCGGGGTTCGGCCGACCCCTACGTGGTCGACGTCGAGGACGCGCAGCGGCTCACCTGGGGCGGCGAGTTCATCCACGCCGCGCCGTGGTCGGTGGGGGACCAGGGCAACACCAACGTCTCGCACGGCTGCACCAACGTGTCGAACGAGGCAGCGGACTTTTTGATGCGGGTCACCCAGGTCGGTGACCTGGTCACCATCAAGGGCACCGAGGTCGAGTTGACCGAGGGCAACGGCTGGACGGCGTGGAACGTCGGCTGGGACGAGTTCGTCAAGGGCAGCGCACTGCCCGTACCGGCCGGGCTGCGGCCCGCGCCGAGTCAGGTGCCGCACCCGGGTGCGGTGGCCGGCGGCTCGCCGGCACCGGTGCCGTCGGTCACCGGCGGCTGATCCAGGGGTACGCCGACCGGCCCGCCAGCGTGGCGGGCCGGTCGCGCCGTTCCCGCCGCACCGATCGGCGCGCCGGGGAGCGGCTCAGGCCAGCGGAACCCGGGCCACCCCGGTCGCGGTGAGGCTGCCCAGCCAGAGTTGGTCGCCGTGCTGCCGGACGCCGGTGATCATGTGGTACCCGCCGCGCGGACCGTGCAGCGTACGCAGCACCCGCCCCGCGCCGTCGACCAGCGCGACCAGGCCGTAGCGCAACGGCTTCGGCTGCACCGCCGCCGGCAGCACCGCGACCAGCTGGCGCAGCCGCGGGTGGGGCAGCAGCCGCTCCATCGCCGCCAGCCGAGGGCTGGGCAGGGCGATCCAGTACGTCCCGTCGCCGACCCCGGTCAGGTTGTCCGGGTACGCCGGCAGGTCGGCCAGCACGGTGACCTCGGCGTCCGGCAGGGTGAGCCGGACCAGCCGGTGGGTGGCGGTCTCCACCAGCATCAGCGCCGACTCGTCCGGGGTCAGCGCGATCCCGTTGGGGAAGTACAGCCCGTCCCGGACCACCTCGGTGCGCCCGGTGCCCGGGTGGTAGGCCAGCACCCGACCGTTGGGCCGGTGCTCCAGCAGGTCCCGCTTCCAGTGCGAGACCGGGAAGCGGTACGACGAGTCGGTGAAGTAGACGGTGCCGTCGCGGGCGACGGCGGCGTTGTCGGCCAGGTGCGGACGCGCCCCGGCCCCGGTCAGCTCCCGCACCGCCCCGTCCGGGGTCACCCGCAGCAGCCCCCGGTACGCGTCGCAGATCACCAGGCTGCCGTCGCGCGGGTCCAGCTCGACACCGAGCGGCCGGCCGCCGGTCTCGGCGAGCAGCCGGGGGCGGGTGCCCGGCTGCGCGTCGACCGGCCACCACCAGATCCGGCCGTCCTCGGCGCCGCTGACCACCCGCCCGGCCGGGTCGACCAGCACGTCCTCCGGGCCGGTGGCGCCGTCGGGCAGGGGCAGCAGCTCGGTGGCGTCGAGCCGGGTGTCGGTCGGGGCCCACGGCCCGTCCAGCGGCGGCGGCACGGTGGCCGGCTCGCGGACGGGACGGATCAGCCAGGGCGCGCGCGGGCGGGGGACGGCCATCCGGCCATTCTCGTCCGCCGATGCCGTCCGCGCCGCCCCCGACCGGCCGGCAAGCTCATCCCTGAGGGGGATCCCGACAGCCTCGGGGTCGAACCCTGGGCGTACCCGGATTCGGCCCGCGGCAGGTCGGAACTGTCGGTGGTGCCGGCTAAATTCGACGGCATGGGACAACGCGACGACCGCCTCCACGTGCAGATCAGCGCGGCTGATCACATGGTGGAGATGCGGGTGACCGGCGAGGTCGACATCGCCACCGTCGGCGCGTTGCGGTCCGCCCTCTGGGCCGCCCCGGCCCGATCGGTGCTGCGGCTCGATCTCTCCGGCGTACGGGTGCTCTCGGCCGCCGGGGTGCGCGCGCTGGTCGCCGCACACCTGCGCATCCGGGCCCGGGGCGGCGAGCTGGTGCTGGTCGGCCCCGACCCGACGGTCCACCGGGTGCTGCGCGCCACCGGCCTGCACCGGGTCATCCCGATCGTCGACCCGTGCCCCGACCGCGAGCTGGTGGCCTGCTGAACGCCAACGCGGCCGGGCCGACGACGGGGGTCGCCGGCCCGGCCGCGCTGGTTCGGCCGGTCAGCGCCGGTCAGCGGACGCCGAGCAGGTCGACGACGAAGACGAGGGTCTCGCCCGGCTTGATGACGCCGCCGGCGCCCCGGTCGCCGTAGCCCAGGTGCGGCGGGATGGTCAACCGCCGCCGGCCGCCGACCCGCATGCCGACCACGCCCTGGTCCCAGCCGGCGATGACCCGCCCGCCGCCGAGCGGGAACTCGAACGCCTCACCGCGGTTCCACGACGCGTCGAACTCGCGGCCGGTGGAGTGCGCCACCCCCACGTAGTGGACGTTGGCCAGCTGACCCGGCTGCGCCTCCGGGCCCTCGCCGACGGTGATGTCCTCGATCACGAGGTCGGCCGGCGGCGCGCCCTCGATCGGACCCACCTCGGGTTTGCCCGGGCGGGCGCCTGCTGCCTGGTTCATTCGCGAGTCTCCTGCCGTACTGGTCGTGATGTCCGGTCACCGCCGATCCTGCCGGATAGCGGCCCGCCGATGCCCGGCGGACCCGCCGGCAGCGCGGGCAGGACGCCGGCGGCGGGCGCACGGGTCGGCGGGCGTCACCGGTGGTGACGCCCGCCGAGGGGAGGGTTCGGGGTCGGCTATCGGAGCCAGCCGTACCGCTGGACGATCGGGAGCTTGGCCCACATCCGACCAAGGCCCCAGGTGTCGCCGGCGTTGACCAGGGCGAGCACCGCGAGCACCGCGGCGTAGATGAGGTGGTCGTCCATGAACGGGTTGTTCTCGGGGGGCAGTACGGCCGTCCACATCATGACCAGGAGCAGGCCGCCCGCCGCGGCCGCGACGCGCACCCCGATGCCGAGGATGAGCGCGGTGCCGATGGCGGCCAGACCGATCATGAAGAGCCAGTCGGCCCAGGCCGCGCCGGCGATGCTCTGGTAGAAGTCCTGGAACGGGCCGGTGGCGCCGAAGCTGAGGAAGCCCTTGGTCGGGCTGCCCCCGTCGAGCCAGGCGTTCTTCGCCTCGGTGGCCAGGCCGAGGCCGAACAGCTTGTCCAGGAAGGCCCAGAGGAAGACCCAGCCCAGCGCCAGCCGGAGTCCGGCGAGCAGGTAGCGGGTGGCCCGCTCCCGGCGGGTCTCGGTCACCGGAGCGGTGGTCTCGGCGGTGGTCCGCTTGATCGTCGCGGTCATTGTCTCCACGTCCC
This sequence comes from Micromonospora sp. CNZ280, assembly GCF_011759515.1. Classification (NCBI taxonomy): domain Bacteria; kingdom Bacillati; phylum Actinomycetota; class Actinomycetes; order Micromonosporales; family Micromonosporaceae; genus Micromonospora; species Micromonospora sp. CNZ280. Next base: position 178,034 of record NZ_JAAOYP010000004.1, on the reverse strand, counting down.
TTCCGTGCTTCGCACCGCGCTTCCCGGTGGCATCTCCATTGGACGCCCCGTCCCGGGCGCCGGGTCAGGGCCGACCGGGCCCGAACCGACCGGGACTTTGGACCCCGGGCGCACCGGTCCGGTCGGCCGGTCGGCACCGGTCGCGCGACCCTGACCCGGCCCCGGCGGCGGCCGTAGCGTCGCAGGTGACAGCGGAGGAGGTCGTGATGAGGACATGGCAGGTGGGCGACGTGATGACCCGGGACGTCGCGACGGTGGACGAGGAAACCCCGTACCGGGCGATCGTCGACGTGCTGGTCCGGCGCGGCATCAGCGCCGTGCCGGTGGTGGACCGCTTCCGCCGGGTGCTCGGCGTGGTGTCCGCGGCGGATCTGCTGCACAAGATCGAACGCGCCGGGCACCCGGACGAGCGGCGGGTCTTCGCCGGCCGGCGCCGGCGCAGCGCGCGGGAGAAGGCCGACGCCCTGCTCGCTCGGGACCTGATGACCGCGCCACCGGTGACCACGTACCCGGGCGCCAGCCTGCCCGCCGCCGCCCGGTTGATGGACCGCGAGCAGGTCAAGCGGCTGCCGGTGCTGGACGACCTGGGCCGGCTGGCCGGCATCGTCACCCGGGGCGACCTGCTGCGGGTGCACCTGCGCACCGACGCCGAGATCCGTGAGGACGTCGTCCAGGAGGTGCTGCGTCGGGTGCTCGCGATCCGGGACGGCCTGGTCACCGTGCGGGTCCGTGACGGCGAGGTGACCCTGGACGGCCGGCTCGACCGGCGTACCGCCGTCGAGCTGGCCGGGCGGCTGGCCGGCCAGGTCAGCGGCGTGGTGCGGGTGACGAACACGATCGCGTACGACGTGGACGACCACGCCCTGGTCGAGGTGGACGGCCAGGTCACCCCCGTGGCCTGACCGCGTACCCCACGGGCCCCGCCCCCGCCGGGCGGGGCCCGCGGACTTCGCCGGACCACCGTCGGACGTCCGGACGCTCGCCTAGGCTCGGTACGACGCGTCTCCGGTGCCGCCGCCGCGCGTCACGCGTGCACAGAGCCGCCGGCACGGATGCGGAGGGCGCCGGGTGGACGAGGCGACGTTCACGGCACCGCTGTGGGCCTGGGCGGCGGTCGCCGGCGTGCTCGCCGCGATGCTCGCGGTGGACATGTTCTCCCACCGCGGCGACCACGTCATCGAGCTGCGCGAGGCGCTGGCCTGGAGCGCGGTCTGGATCACCGCCGGGCTCGCCTTCGGCCTGCTGGTCTGGCTCTGGCGCGGCGGCGAGCCGGCGCTGGCCTACTACTCCGGCTACCTGTTGGAGAAGGCGCTGTCGGTGGACAACGTCTTCGTCTTCGCGCTGCTCTTCGGCTACTTCCGGGTGCCACCCGGCTACCAGCACAAGGCGCTGTTCTGGGGCGTGATCGGGGCGCTCGGCTTCCGGCTGGTCTTCATCTTCGCCGGCGCGGAACTGCTGCACCGGCTGGCCTGGGTCGGGTTCATCCTGGGCGCCTTCCTGATCTGGACCGGCTGGCGGCTCGCGGTGCGCGGCGAGCCGGACGTCGACCCGGACCACAACCTCGCGGTGCGCGTCTTCCGCCGGCTGGTGCCGACCGAGGCCAGCTTCCACGGCAACCGGTTCTTCGTGCGGGTACGCGGCCGTCGGCACGCCACCCTGCTGCTGGTGGCGCTGGTCGCCATCGAGGCCACCGATGTGATCTTCGCGATCGACTCGGTGGCGGCGATCCTGGCCATCACCACCAACACCTTCGTGGTCTGGACGGCCACCGCCTTCGCGGTGCTCGGTCTGCGCAGCCTCTACTTCTGCCTGGCCGGCCTGCTGCGTCACTTCGGCTGCCTGCGGTACGGGCTGGCCGTGCTGCTGGCCTTCGCCGGGCTGAAGCTGCTGCTGTCCGAGACCCCGGTCGGGAAGCTGCCGGTCTGGATCACCCTGGCAGTGGTGGTGCTGACCCTCTCGGTCGCCATCGGCTGGAGCATCGTCGCCGCCCGGCGTGAGCGCCGCACGGCGGGCGGCTGAGGGTCGACGTCAGCGGGAGGCTGAGGCGCCCGGTCAACCGGCCGGGTGCACCACCGGTCGGGCCAGCTGGGCGGCCAGCACCGCCGGCGCCTCGGCCAGCGACGGGCCGTACCAGGTCAGGTGCCGTCCGGAGAGCAGGGCACAGGGGATGCCCGGGAACGCCTCCGGCCCGTCCCGCTCGGTGAACCGGTACGGCTCGTCCGGCAGCACCACCAGGTCGAGCGGGTGCGCGCGCAGCTCGTCGAGGCCGGGCCGGGGATAGCGCTCGGCGTGGTTTGCGTAGACGTTGCGTACGCCGAGCCGGCGCAGCACGTCGCCGGCGAAGGTGTCGGCGCCGAGCACCACCCACGGCTTCCGCCAGACCGGCACCACTGCCCGGCGGGCCGGGACCGCGGGCAGGTCCGCCCAGGCCTGGCGGGCGGCGAGCAGCCAGTCCGGCTCGGCCGGGGCACCCAGCTCGGCCAGCAGCTCGGCCAGTTCGGCCAGCGCCCCGTCCACCGTACGCGGGTAGGTGATCCGCACCGGCACCCCGGCCGCGGCCAGCGGGTCCGCGTCGGCGCGACGGTTCTCCTCGACGTTGAGCAGCACCACGTCCGGCCGCAGGGCGAGCACCCGGTCCAGGTCCGGGTACTTGCTGCCGCCGACCCGGGCCACGTCCAGCCCGGCCGGGTGGGTGCACCAGTCGGTGGCGCCGACCAGCAGCCCGGGCAGGGTGCGGGCCACCGCCTCGGTCAGCGACGGCACCAGCGACACCACCCGCATCCCGAACCCCCTCCTGCCCGGAGGCCCTACGCCCGCCCGCCGTCGATCATGCCGGGTACCCGGAGGCGGCGTTCCGGTCGGCTCGGTCGCGGAGCCACTGGTCGCGGGTCAGGGCGTACTCGACCTCGCCGTGCTCGGAGCCGGGAATCGCCTCCGGCCAGTCGCCGTGGTACGTGCGCACGTGCCGCAGGCCGACCTTCTCCATCACCCGGCGCGAGGCCGCGTTGACCGCCATGGTGTTCGCGGTGACCCGCTGCACGCCCAGCTCGGTGAAGCCCTTCTCCATCAGGGCCTGGCAGCCCTCGGTGGCCCGGCCACCACCCCACGCCGAGCGGCGCAGCCGGTAGCCGAGCTCCACCTCGCGGACCTCGCCGTCCCGGGTCGGGCGGAACTCGAACCAGCCGAGGAACTCGCCGCCGGCCCGGTCAACGGCCGCCCAGAAGCCGAGGCCCGGCGGCCGCCGGTAGAGCGCGAGGATCGCGGGCAGGGTCCGGTCGCGGACCACCTCCGGCGGGGTGGGGCGGCCGCCGGTCAGGTAGCGCATCACCTCGGCGTCGCTGTCCAACTCGATTAGCAGGTCCGCGTCGGCCTCGGTGAACTCGAGCAGCACCAGCCGCTCAGTGGCGAGGAATACGGTCACCGGCCCATCCCAGCCCGGCCACCCCGCGCCGCTCAACCGGTTTTGCCCGACGGCCCGCAGTGCCGTCACCGGTCGTTGACCGGCCGGTGCGCAGGCGCCCACCGTGATCGTCCTGGTCGACGGATGTGCCGCGCCCGGCTCGGGCGGAGTCGGCCGCACCGACGACGCGACGACCATGATCGACGGCCTAGACTCGGGCCGGCCCACGGACGACGGATGGATCAGGCGATGACGAGCACCGGCAGTGACCACACCTCCTGGCTGCGCCCGATCCCGACCGACGACGGCCGCGCCCCGGTGCTGGCCCGGGCCGGGCAGGTCGTGTACGCCGACCGCCGGATGGGCGACCTGGTGCAGCGCCGCCCGCCGGGCATCACCGGCAACCAGTGGAGCACCGCCATCCGGGAGGGCGTCGACTTCGTGGTGTGCGCCGGCGACAGCGGCCGACCGCTGTTCGCCGTCGAGATCGGCCCTCCCGCGCCGGCCGGCTCCGCGGCCCAGCGCACCGAGCGGATGAAGAACGCGGTCGGCGCGGCCGTCGGCCTGGAGGTGCTGCGGATCGAGTCGCCGACGCTGCGGGCCGCCGACCACGGCCGGCGGATCGTGGCGTACGTGATCGACGCGCGCGGGTACGCCGAGGGGGGCCTGCCGGGGGAGACGGCGGTGGGCTTCCGGGACATCCTCGGCCGGCTGCCCGACGGGCGTACCGGGCACGTCAACGACCTCGGCGCGCTGGCCCGGGCGGCGGCCGTGGAGGCGTACGTGGCGCGCCGGCTGGCCGACCCGATCGTGCGCGGGCTGCACGTGACCTGGAAGGACGGGCCGGCCGAGGGCTGGAGTTGGGTCGAGGTGCGCCCCGGCGCCTGCCTGGTGGAGCGGGTGTCGGTCTGGGAGCACCGGTTCTCCTGCGGCGTGGACGCCGCCCGGCTCGCCGAGGACCTGGCGGCGGTCGCCGTCGGTGAGCGGTTGGCCGGGCTGGACGGCGACGCGCCGGCGCTGGTCTCCCGGGACGACCTGCGCGCCGAGATCCGCGGCCTGCGGGCGCGACGCGACGAACTGGAGAACGGCTTCGCCTTCGACCACCTCTGCGTGGACTGATTTCCTCCGTCCACCCGGGCGCGCCCGGGTGCGTTCCGGCACCGACCGTATCTCCGGTGCGGCCGTCCCGACCGGCCGCGAATTTTTGTCCGATCCGCATTGAACCGTGGCGGCCGCCGCTTCGTACTCCTGCGGGAATGGACAGGATCTCCCCATCCGCGTCACCGGCGCGGGAGACGGTGCGGAAAGGGCATCGTCGGTCGTCGACATGCCACCGGTCCGCCCGGACGGTTTCCGTCGGGGCGTGCCACCTCAATTCCGTCGGTCCGCCGAGGTCACGAATCAAGTACCGGATCGAGAAGGAGTGCAATTCGATGCGCAGGTCCACACGGGCGCGCCGGTCATCCGGTAACGCGCGGAGCAAGCGGCTGTTGGCCGTCGTCGGCACGCTCGCGGTCTTCGGTGGCGTCGTCGCCGTCACCCAGATCTCGTCGGCCGAGGACCGGCGGTCGAACCGGACCCGGCCGGCGGCCGCGGCCTGCGTGGCGCCCAGCCCCGGGGCAACCGCGCCGAGCGGGCGGGACGGCACCACCCGTACCTGGCAGAACGGCCGGTGGGTGCGCAACCACTGGGGCGACGGCCAGCAGACGCTCGAGGAGTGCCAGGAGGTCCGCGACGGCGAGGCGCCCAACGGCGGCTCCGCGATCGCGTGTCCGGACGTGGCCGGGCAGCTGCCGGAGGTGCCCCGCCGGGCCCGGGCCGAGGTGGATCGCAACCTGAGCCTGCTGCAGACCCAGATCGCCGAGGCCGACCGCCGGCTCGCCGCCGAGGGCGACCGGGGCGAGGCGTTCATCCGCAACGCGATCCTGCAGCCGCTGGCCGGCAAGCGGCGGGCGACGTTGGACCGGATCACCACGGCGATCGACCGGTTCGGCCCGCGCCCGCAGGGGCTGCGCCAGCTCGCCGAGTGCCAGGTGCAGCCGACCGGCAACGGCGGCGGCAACACCGGCGGTGGCGACAACGGCGGCGGTAACAACAACGGCGGCGGCAACAACGGCGGTGGCGACAACGGTGGTCCGGGTGCCGGGCTCGGCGTGCTGGCGAACGACTGCGACGAGAGCCAGTTGCAGCCGCACGACGGATTCCAGAACGGCAACCGCTGCGTGAGCACCGCGTTCGGCGAGGTCGGCGCCGCGGCGAACAACCCGTCGCTGCTGATCACCGACTTCCCCGAGCAGGTGGGCGCCAACCAGCCGTTCACCCTCCGGGTCTCCACCCGGAACCTGGTCCGGGACCGCTTCCTCGCCGCCGGCCAGGGCGGCTACTACGTGGAGAGCTCGCTGCTCAACGAGCAGGGGCTGGTCCGGGGCCACTTCCACACCGCCTGCCGGATGCTGGACAGCCTCGACCAGCCGCCGGCGCCCCAGGAGGTGCCCGCGTTCTTCGTCGCCACCGAGGACAGCCGCGGCGGCGCCGAGCCGGACGAGGTCACCATCCAGATCCCGGGGCTGCCCGAGTCCGGCACCGCGCAGTGCGCGGTCTGGGCCGGTGACGGGTCGCACCGGATCCCGATGATGGAGCGGGCCAACCAGACTCCGGCCTTCGACGCGGTACGCATCGAGGTCAACTGACCGAGCGCCGGCCGGGGCGGTGCGGGGCGTACGCCTCCGCACCGCCCCGACGCGGCACCGGGCGACCCTGGCCCGGACAGCGAGCGGCGGGGCCGGACCGTGCGCCGGCCCGACCCCGCCCGCGGGACCGCGTCCCGCCGTGCTCAGCGGTTCTTGTACGCCTCGACGACCTCGACCGGGATCCGGCCCCGCTCGGAAATCTGGAAACCGTTCTTGGCGGCCCATTCCCGGATGGCGCGATTCTGCTCGCGATCCATTCCCGCGCCGGTTCCGCTCGCCCGGCGGGGTGCCCGTCCGGTCTCGGCGGTGCCCCGGCCGATCCGTCGGCCGGCGCTCAGGTACGGGTCCAGCGCCTTGCGGAGGACTCCCGCGTTCTCGTCGGAGAGGTCGATGGTGTACGCCACGCCGTCGAGACCGAACTCGACCGTCCGGTCGGCCTTTCCGCCGTCGAGATCGTCGGTCAGCACCGTGATTACTTTTCTTGCCATCGCCGAATACTCCCTGTGTGCGGCGGGGTGTGGTCAAAGTTTGACCCATCCCGCGGCGCACCCGCAACAATTCCGCTGTTTTCATTTCGGCGGGTCGTTTCACTGTGCAAATCGCGGCGACCGGGAAAGCGGTTGGCTCACCGGCCGAGCAGGCCGGCGTGCCCGGCCTCCGCCGGCTGGACACCCGGAGTTCGCGCAGCAGCGCCGCCGCCATCCGCATGACCGTCCGTACCGAGATGTGCGGCTGCTTGGCGATCTCCAGCGTGCTCCGGCCGGTGACGATCGCCTGCGGCACGTCCGGCGGCCGGGAGTGGTCTGGGTCACACGGCGGAACAAGGGGAACGCTTTGTTACTTGAGCGAGACAGGCTCAAGACAACGCGATAGCAGGTGTTCGATGGCAACTCTTCCGGTACTTCCCCTGACCGACGCCGTGCTGCTGCCCGGCATGGTCATCCCGGTGACCCTCGACCCGACCACCCAGGCCGCGGTCGACGCGGCCCGCGCCACCGGCGACCGCAAGCTGCTGGCCGTGCCGCGCCTCGACGGCGAGTACGGCCCGGTCGGCGCGGTGGCCACCATCGAGAAGGTCGGCCGGCTGCCCAGCGGCGAGCCCGCCGCCGTCATCCGCGGCCTGTCCCGGGCGCGGATCGGCTCGGGCGTGCCCGGGCCCGGCGCCGCCCTCTGGGTCGAGGCGACCGAACTGTCCGAACCCGCTCCCGCCGGTCGGGCCCGGGAACTCGCCCGCGAGTACCGCGCCCTGATGACCTCGGTGCTCCAGCAGCGGGGCGCCTGGCAGGTCATCGACGCGATGGAGCGGATGACCGACCTCTCCGAGCTGGCCGACTCCGCCGGGTACGCGCCCTGGCTGAGCCTGGACCAGAAGAGCGAGCTGCTCGCCGCGCCGGACGTCACCGCCCGGCTGGAGCTGCTGGTCGGCTGGGTGAAGGAGCACCTGGCCGAGCAGGAGGTCACCGAGCAGATCAACAACGACGTCCGCGAGGGGCTGGAGAAGTCGCAGCGGGAGTTCCTGCTGCGCCAGCAGCTCGCCGCGATCCGCAAGGAGCTCGGTGAGGACGAGCCCGACGGCTCGGCCGACTACCGGGCCCGGGTCGAGGCCGCCGACCTGCCGGAGAAGGTCCGCGAGGCGGCGCTGCGCGAGGTCGGCAAGCTGGAGCGGGCCAGCGACGCCTCCCCGGAGGCGGGCTGGATCCGGACCTGGCTGGACACCGTCCTGGAGATGCCGTGGAACACGCGTACCCAGGACAACACCGACCTGGCGGCGGCCCGCGCGGTGCTCGACGCCGACCACGCCGGCCTGCCCGACGTGAAGGACCGCATCCTGGAGTACCTCGCGGTGCGCAACCGCCGCGCCGAGCGCAACCTCGGCGTGGTCGGCGGGCGCGGCTCCGGCGCGGTGCTCGCCCTCGCCGGCCCGCCCGGCGTCGGCAAGACCAGCCTCGGCGAGTCCGTCGCCCGGGCGCTGGGCCGCAACTTCGTCCGGGTCAGCCTGGGCGGCGTGCGGGACGAGGCGGAGATCCGCGGTCACCGGCGCACCTACGTCGGCGCGCTGCCCGGCCGGATCGTCCGCGCGCTGCGCGAGGCCGGCTCGATGAACCCGGTGGTGCTCCTCGACGAGGTGGACAAGCTGGCCGCCGGTTACTCCGGCGACCCGGCCGCCGCGCTGCTGGAGGTGCTCGACCCGGCGCAGAACCACACCTTCCGGGACCACTACCTGGAGGTCGACCTCGACCTGTCCGACGTGCTCTTCCTGGCCACCGCGAACGTGGTGGAGGCCATCCCCGGCCCGCTGCTGGACCGGATGGAGCTGGTCACCCTGGACGGGTACACCGAGGACGAGAAGGTCGCCATCGCCCGCGACCACCTGCTGCCCCGCCAGCGGGAGCGGGCTGGGCTGACCGCCGACGAGGTGACCGTGGCCGACGAGGCGCTGGCCCGGATCGCGGGGGAGTACACCCGGGAGGCCGGCGTCCGGCAGCTGGAGCGGGCCCTGGCCAAAATCCTGCGCAAGGTGACGGTAGCGCTGGCCGACGACCCGTCCCCGGTCGAGGTGGACACCGACAACCTGGCCCGCTACCTGGGTCGGCCCAAGTTCACGCCGGAGTCGGCGGAGCGGACGGCCGTGCCCGGCGTGGCGACCGGCCTGGCGGTGACCGGCGCCGGTGGGGACGTGCTCTTCATCGAGGCGACCAGCATGGAGGGCGAGCCGGGGCTTACCCTGACCGGCCAGCTCGGCGACGTGATGAAGGAGTCCGCGCACATCGCGCTGTCGTACCTGCGGTCGAACGGGCGACGCTTCGGCATCGACCCGAACGCCCTGGCCGGACGTCGGATCCACGTCCACTTCCCGGCGGGCGCGGTGCCCAAGGACGGCCCCAGCGCCGGCATAACCATGGTGACCGCGCTGGCCTCCCTGGTGACCGGGCGACCGGTGCGGCCCGAGTTCGGGATGACCGGCGAGGTGACCCTCTCCGGCCGGGTGCTGCCGATCGGCGGGGTGAAGCAGAAGCTGCTCGCCGCGCACCGGGCCGGCCTGACCGAGGTGATCATCCCGAAGCGCAACGAGCCGGACCTGGACGACCTGCCGACCGAGGTTCGCGAGGCGCTGACCATCCACACCCTGGCCGACGTGGCCGACGTGCTCGCCCTGGCGCTGCGCCCGGCCGAGCTCGACGCGGAGTCCCTGGACGGACCGGCGCTCGCCGCCGCCTGACAGGGGACCGGCCCGATCGGGGGCGCGGGCGGTTCGCCCGCGCCCCCGATCCGTCCGTCGGGGCCGGTCAGGCCACCGGCCGGCCGAGCCCGAGCGTGCGCGCCCCGCGGGCCATCGCCTGGGCGAGTCGGGCGGGCGCCGACCCGGGGGCGGGAATCCGGACCGGGCGGACCCGACCGTTGTGCAGGGCGGTGAACCGCCACCCCTGCGCGGTGCGGACCGCGACCAGGGTCTGCCGGGACAGCCGGCGCCGGGGCAGTCGGGACCGCCACGGCATCAGCACCGACCCGGTCCCGTGCACGATCGCCACGTCGTCGGTCACCGGGCGGATCGACTCCACCTCGCCGACCAGCGCGGAGCCGGCGAGCACTCCCCGGAAGAGCTGGTCGTGAGTCGCCTGCATGGGTGCTCGGCCGGCCGCCCTGGTGCCGTCGTAGGAGACGTAGTCCGAGTCCGCCGTGAAGCAGGCGCCGTAGGCGATGGCGTCGTTCGCCGTCCAGGCCGCCAGTAGCCGGTCGAAGAGCTGCCGGATCTCGGTGCGGTCGTCGTCGGTCACGGGAGAACCTCCTGCTAATGTTCGATCGTCGAAACGAACGCTAGCAGAAAGATTCGAATGTCGAAAAGTGATGTGCCTCGCGAGGTGGCCCGGCAGATCCGGCTGCTGCAACAGAGCTTCGACGCGTTCGACGAGGCGGCGGCGGTGCGACTCGGCATCAACCGCACCGACCTGCGGGCCCTGGACGTCGTGCTGGACCGCGGACCGCTGACCGCGGGGGAGCTGACCGCCGCGCTACGGCTCAGCCCGGCGGCCACCACGACGGTCATCGACCGGCTGGAGCGGGCAGGGTTGGTGGCCCGTACCCGGGACCCGGAGAACCGGCGCCGGGTCCTGGTGGCCGCCACCGAGTCGGCCCACGCCGCCGAGCGGGACATCTACCGGCCGCTCGGCGAGGCGGGCCTGCGCGCCCTCGCCCGCTACGACGGCGACCAACTGGCCACCATCGTCGACTTCCTGGTCACCGCCCGCGCCGTGCAGCAGGAGCACGCCGAGCGGCTGGCCGCCGGCTCGCGGCAGCGGTCGTGAGGCCTGCGGCGGCCTGACCGCGGGACGCACCGATGCCGCCGGTGGCCGGCGCATCGGTGCGGGTGCCTCAGCGACGGTCCCGGCGTTCCCGCCGGTCGCCGTCGAACTCCCGGCGGTCACGCCGGTCACCACCGTCGAAACGACGCTCGTCGCCGTCGCGGTCACGGCGCACGGTCGCCTTCCGCCCCTTGATGGTGCTGCCGCGCAACCCGGCGATCACCTCGTCGGCCACCGCGTACGGGACCTCGACGAGGGAGAACCGGTCGGCGATCTCGATCGAGCCGATGTCCCGGCCGCTGACCCGGGTCTCCCCGGTGATCGCCCCGACCAGGTCCTGCGGGCGCACCCCGGCGCGCCGGCCAAGGCCGATGAAGACCTGGGTGGTGCCGCCGCCCGCCCGGGGCCGCCCGCCGCGGCGCTCGCCCCGGCCACCCTCCGGTCGCCCCTCCCGCGGGCCGCGCACCGGGACCTGCGGGATCTCCTCCTCGTCGGCCGCGCCCGGCGAGGTCGCCTCGTGCGCCAGCCGCACCGCGGCGAGCGCCACCTCGACCAGGTCGAACTCGTCGGTCAACGACTCGACGATGACCCGGAACGGGTCGAGGTCGTCCTCCAGCAGGCTCTCCCGCAGCGCGGCCTGGGTCAGCTCCAGCCGCCGGGTGCGCAGGTCGGCCACCGTCGGGATCTTGTCGATGGTGATCCGCTGCCCGGTCACCCGCTCGATGGTCTTCAGCATCCGGTGCTCGCGCGGCTCGGCGAGGGTGATCGCCACGCCCTCCCGGCCGGCCCGGCCCACCCGGCCGATCCGGTGCACGTACGACTCCGGCGCCGACGGCACGTCGTAGTTGACCACATGGGTGAGCTGCTCGACGTCCAGGCCCCGGGCCGCCACGTCGGTGGCCACCAGCAGGTCGGCGGTGCCCGCGCGCAGCCGCCCCATCACCCGGTCGCGCTGCTCCTGGCTCATCCCGCCGTGCAGCGCCTCCGCCCGGTAGCCGCGCCCGTTCATCGTCTCGGTGAGCCGGTCCACCTCCTCCCGACTGCGGCAGAACACGATCGCCGCGGTGGGCGACTCGACGTCCAGCACCCGGCCCAGCGCCGCCGGCTTGTGCGCCCGGGCGACGATGTAGGCGCTCTGCCGCACCCGGGGCGCCTCGCCGGCCACCGGCTGCTCCCGGGCGATCAGGATGCGCACCGGGTCGGTGAGGTGCTGCCGGGCCATCCCGTCGATGCGGGCCGGCATGGTCGCCGAGAAGAGCACCGTCTGCCGCTGCTCCGGCGCGTGTTCCAGGATCGCCTCGATGTCCTCGGCGAAGCCCATGTCGAGCATCTCGTCGGCCTCGTCCAGCACCACGGTGGCCAGCCCGCCCAACCGCAGGGTGCCCCGGGCGATGTGGTCCAGCGCCCGGCCGGGAGTAGCCACCACCACGTCCACCCCGGCGTCCAGGGCCCGCAGCTGCCGGCCGATCGGCTGCCCGCCGTAGATCGGCAGCACCCGGGTGCCCAGGTCCTTGCCGTAGCGGTGGAACGCCTCGGACACCTGCACGGCGAGTTCCCGGGTGGGCACCAGCACCAGCGCCGTCGGATCGCCGCCGGCGCGCTGCGGGGGCATCCGCTGCAGCAACGGCAGCGCGAACGCGGCCGTCTTGCCGGTGCCGGTCGCCGCCTGGCCCAGCAGGTCCCGCCCGGTCAGCAGCGGCGGGATCGCCTCCCGCTGGATCGGGGTCGGCTCCTCGTAGCCGAGCGCGGTCAGCGCGTTCAGCAGCTCGGCGCGCAGGCCGAGGTCCGCGAAGGCACCCGCCCCGGTGTCCGGGTCGGCGGCGGGACGGGTGGGTGGTTCGGGCGGTACGGGTGCGGAACTCATGTGACAAGCCTTTCATCACGGCCGGGCGGGCGGTGCGGCGACCGGCACAACACCGACTCGGGCCGGCCGCCCCCGTACCGCCGGCCGGCCCGACCGCTCCCTCAGCTGGACAGGATCGCCAGCACGACGGAGACGCCGATGGCCGCGTCGAACACGCCGCACCCCTCGGCGTAAGCCCGGGGCACCACCTCGTCGCGGCGGTGGTGCAGCAGGTCCCAGCCGGCGTGGGCGAGCCACCCGGCGGCCACCAGCCAGGCCGCCGCCCGGTCGTCGACCACCACCGCCACCAGCACCAGCGCCGACCAGGCGGCCAGCCCGACCAGCTGCCGGCCGAGCCCGCCGGGACCGCGCAGCCGGCGCCGGGCCGCGCCGATCAGCAGGTACAAGCCGGGCAGCACCAGCATCAGCCACGGGCTCGGCACGTCCGGCGCGGCCCACAGCTTGACCGTCATCAGCAGGGCGAGCAGGGTGGGCCACCGGCGGGCCACCGCGACGACGGCCGGGTGCCGCCGTACCGGCACCGGCTCGGCGTGCCGCTGCCGCACCGCCACCAGCACCATCGCGGGCACCATCAGCAGGTGCCCGCCGAGCAGCAGGGCGTCGGCCCCGAGCAGCCCCGCCCAGTACGGCCCGAGCAGCAGCAGGAACGGCAGGTACATGGCGGCCGCCATCTCGCCGCTGGCGGCCCAGGAGTGCCGGCGGTACCGCATCCAGACGGTCATGCCGATGGTCATGTCGGTCGCCATCACCAGCGCGGCGACGTCCGGCCGGGCCAGCGCGGTTGTGAGCCCGAGCGGGGCGCCGGCCACCGTCCACAGCGGGCCGAGCAGCACCATCCCGGCGACCATCGCCAGCGCCATCTCGCCGAGGTGCCGCAGCAGGTGTCGGGCGCCACCGGACCGGTGGGCGGTGGGTGGCACGGCGGGGACCGGGTGCTCCGTCAACGTCTCTCTCATGCCGTCGACCCTGCCGGCGGCCGTGCTGCGCGGGACACCCGCGTCCGGCACGGGTTCTCGGTGCGGACCGCACGCCCGGACCGTGCGATCCGCACGGGTGAACCGGACGCCGAGCCGCCCTAGGATCTGCGGCGTGGCGCAGCAGGCGGCGGTACCCCGGGCGGACCGGCGGCTGCGCCGTGCCCGCTTGGCGACCCTGGTGTCGCTGGCCAGCAGCGGTTGGGCCAGTCTGCTGCTGCCGGCGGTCGGCGTGCTGCGGGAACCCGACCCGGTGCGCGCGGCGTTCGGCGCGGCCGGCGTGCTCGCCTTCGCCGCCGCCCAGTCCGCCGTGCTGTACGCGGCGGCCACGCCGTGGCTGGCGCACCGGCGGCGCCGACGGTTCCAGGTGTGCCTGGCCGTGGTGGCGGTGCTGAGCGTCCCCGTCGTCGGTCCGGTCGCCGCCGGTGACTGGCCTACCTGGGCGTGGCTCGGCGCCTCGCTGGTCGGCATGGCGCCGCTGCTGGTCCGCCCCCCGGCCGCGCTGGCGGTGGCGGCGCTGGCCGTCGCGGTCGCCGCCGGCGTGGCCGGCTGGACCGGCGGCTCGCTGGGCCGCCACCTGGCGGTGACCGGCGGGGTGGGGGCCGGCATCGCGGTGCTGAACTGGTTCCAGGTCTGGTTCTGGGACCTGCTCGTCGAGGCCCGGCAGGGGCAGGCCGCCCAGGCCCGGCTGGCCGCCGCCGAGGAGCGGCTGCGGCTCGCCCGCGAGGTGCACGACGTGCTCGGGCACAACCTGACGGTGATCGCGTTGAAGGCCGAGCTGGCCGCCCGGCTCGCCCCGAGCGATCCGGAGCGGGCCGGCCGCGAGGCCGCCGAGGTGCGGCGGCTGGCCGCCGCCGCGCTGACCGAGGTACGCGAGACCGTGCACGGCTACCGCACCATCGACCTGAGTGAGCAGCTCGCCGCCGTGGCCGGCGTGCTGCGCTCGTGCGGCGTACGGTGCGCCGTGCCGTCCCCACCGGCCGGCCTGCCGGCGGCGGCGGCGGGCGAGCTGGCGGCGGTGCTGCGCGAGGCGAGCACGAACGTGCTGCGGCACAGCCGGGCCGGCTGGTGCCGGATCGAGATCGTCCAGGAGGGCGGCGTGGCCAGGATGACGGTGACCAACGACGGCGCCACCGACCGTGGCCCGGACGGGCGGAGCAACGGCCTGCGCGGGCTGACCGACCGGCTCGGCGCGGCCGGCGGCCGGCTGCGGGTCCACCGGGAGGGTGCGGTGTTCACCCTGGAGGCCACCGTGCCGGTCGCCTCATGATCCGCGTCCTGCTCGCCGACGACGAGGAGCTGGTCCGGGTGGCGGTCGCCGCCCTGCTCGGGCTGGAGCCCGACCTCGAGGTGGTGGCGCAGGCCGCCGACGGGCCGGCCGCGGTCACCGCCGCGCTGGCCCACCGGCCGGACGTGGCCGTCGTGGACCTGGAGATGCCGGGGCTCACCGGCATCCAGGTCGCCGCCGAGCTGACCCGGGTGCGGCCCGACTGCGCGGTGGTGCTGCTGACCGGCCACGGCCGGCCGGCGCACCTGCGCCAGGCGCTCACCGCCGGGGCCCGGGGCTTCCTGCCCAAGGGCGCACCGGGCGGCGCGCTCGCCGACGTGATCCGCCGGGTGCACGCCGGCGGCCGGTACGTCGACCCGTCGCTGGCCGCCGACGCGCTCACCCTGCCCGAGTGCCCGTTGACCCCCCGCGAACTGGAGACGCTGCGGCTGGCCGAACTCGGCGCCCCGGTCGCGGTGATCGCCCGCCGGGTGCACCTGTCCGCCGGCACCGTCCGCAACCACCTCGCCGCCGCGGTGCAGAAGCTGGGCGCCGCCGACCGGGCGGCGGCGGTGCGCACCGCCCGGGACAACGGCTGGCTCTGACCACCCCGCCGACTAGCCTGACGCTGATGCGTACGGTCGAACTGGTCTGCTCGCCGGGGCTGGACGCCGCGGTCCGGGCCGCCTGGGCCCGGCTGGCCGGGGCGGGGCTGCCCAGCCTGGCGCGCAACACCCACCCGACCAACCGGCCGCACCTGACCCTGGCCGCGGCCGACGAGTTCCCGCCGGGCGCGGTGGCCCGGCTGGCCGCGCTGGTCGACGCGGCGCTGCCGCTGCCGGCCCGGCTCGGCGAGGTCACGGTGCTGGACGGCAGCGCGCCGCTGGTCTGGCTGGTCCACCCCGGCGCCGAACTGACCGCCCTGCACGCGGCGGTGTGGCGCGTGCTCACCGACGCCGACGGGCGCAACCCGTGGCACGCGCCCCGGCGCTGGCGGCCGCACCTGAGCCTGGCGCTGCGGTTCCGCGACGCCGACGCCGGCCTGGCCCGGGCGGTGGTCGGCGACGCCCCACCGGCCGGGGAGTTCGTCGCCGCGCGCAGCTACGACGGCGCGACCCGCACCGTCCACCCGCTCGGCACGCCGGCCGGCTGACCCCGCCGCCGGCCGACCGTCGGCGACCGACCCCACGGATCCAACCGTTCCGATCTTTTGCGGGGACGTTCCGCGCGGTTTAATGCTCGGTAACTTGTGGCGCACGCCACACTCGAGCCCCAGGAGCGCCGGCCATGCTGCAGGTGCGCAACCTCGAGGTCGTCTACGACGACGTGATGCTGGTGCTCCGCGGCCTGAGCATCACCGTCCCGCCGGGCGGGATCGTCGCGCTGCTCGGCGCCAACGGTGCCGGCAAGACGACCCTGCTGCGGGCCATCACCGGGCTGCTCGACATCCACCACGGCGCGGTGGTCCGCGGCGAGGTCACCCTGGACGGCCAGCCGCTGCACCGGCTGCGCCCGGCCGCGATCGTGCGCCGTGGCGTCGCCCAGGTGATGGAGGGGCGGCGGATCTTCGGCGAGATGACCGTGGAGGAGAACCTGCGCCTCGGCGGGCACACCGACCCGCGCCGGATCCCGGGCCGGCTCGACGAGGTGTACGCGCTCTTCCCGGTGCTGGCCGAGCGGCGCCGGCGCACCGCCGGCTACCTCTCCGGCGGCGAGCAGCAGATGCTGGCGATGGGCCGCGCGCTGATGGCCGGCCCCCGCTACCTGCTGCTGGACGAGCCCAGCCTCGGCCTCGCCCCACGCCTGGTCGAGCAGGTCCGCGAGCTGATCGTGCGGATCAACGCCGCCGGCACCGGCGTGCTGCTGGTCGAGCAGAACGCCGCCATGGCGCTCTCGGTCGCCGCGCACGGCTACGTGCTGGAGACCGGCCGGGTGGTGCTCGACAAGCCGGCCGCGCAGCTGCTCGCCGACGACGACGTACGCGAGTTCTACCTCGGCCTGCACGCCGGCGCCGACACCGGCCGGCGTTCGTTCCGGGAGGCCAAGCACTACCGGCGACGGAAGCGGTGGTTGTCGTGAGCGAGGAGATCCTGCGCTTCACCGACGTGCGGCTGAGCTTCGCCGGCGTCCGGGCGATCGACGGGGTGAGCTTCACCGTCGGCCGGCAGGAGCTGTTCGCCGTGATCGGGCCGAACGGCGCCGGCAAGACGTCGATCTTCAATGTGCTCTCCGGGGTCTACCGGCCGCAGTCCGGACAGGTGATATTCGACGGCGTCAACCTGGTCGGCCGGCGCCCGCACCAGATCGCCGCGCTCGGGCTGGCCCGCACCTTCCAGAACGTCGAGCTCTTCGCCAACCTCACCGTGCTGGAGAACCTGCTGCTCGGCCGGCACCACCACATCCGGTACGGGCCGCTGGCGGCGGTGCTCTGGCGCGGCCGGGCCCGGCGCGCCGAACTGGCCGCCCGGGCCGCCGTTGAGGAGATCGTCGACTTCCTGGAGCTGGAGCAGTGGCGGCGGATGCCGGTCGGGCTGCTGCCGTACGGGGTGCAGAAGCGGGTGGAGCTGGGCCGGGCGCTGGCCATGGAGCCGAAGCTGCTGCTGCTCGACGAGCCGGTCGGCGGGATGAACCTGGAAGAGACCGAGGACATGGCCCGCTACATCCTCGACGTCCGGGAGGAGCTGGGCATCCCGGTGGTGCTGGTCGAGCACGACATGGGCCTGGTGATGGACCTCGCCGACCGGGTGCTGGTGGTCGACTTCGGACAACCGGTGGCCACCGGCACCCCGGCCGAGATCCAGCACCACCCCGACGTGATCCGCGCCTACCTGGGGGAGGTGACGACGACATGAGCACCACCAGCGCGCCGACCGGGGCGTCCGCCACCGGCGCCGCCGACGCCGCCGTCCCGACCATCGCCGCCCGGGTACGCGAGCGCGCCCGGGCCACCCCGGAGCGGGTGGCGCTGCGGGAGAAGGTCCGCGGTATCTGGCAGGAGGTGACCTGGGCGGCGTACTGGGACACGGCGCAGACCGTGGCGCACGGCCTGCTGGCCCTCGGGGTGGGCCCGGGGGAGCGGGTCGCGGTGCTGGCCGAGAACCGGCGCGAGTGGCTCTGGACGGACGTGGCCACCGTCGCTGTCCGGGGCGTCACCGTCGGGCTCTACCCGACCAACCCGGCCGCCGAGATCGGCTACCTGCTGGCCCACTCGGGCGCCCGGGTGCTCGTCGCCGAGGACCAGGAGCAGGTCGACAAGGCCCTCGCGGTGCTCGACGACTGCCCCGACCTGGACCGCGTGGTCTACCTCGAACCGCGCGGCGTCCGGGGCCGCTACCGGCATCCGGGGCTGCTGTACTGGGACGACTTCCTGGCCCTCGGCGTCGCCCACCGGGTCGCCCACCCCGGCGCGGTCGCCGAGCTGATGGCCGCCGCCACCGACACCGACCTGGCCACCCTGATCTACACGTCCGGCACCACCGGCCGGCCGAAGGGCGCCATGCTCACCGTCGCCAACGTGGACTTCGCGGTGCGGACGGTCACCGAGGGCGGCGGCCTGGCCGACCCCCCGCCCGGCCCGGACGACCTGCTCCTGTCCTACCTGCCGCTCTGCCACGTCGCCGAGCGGGTCTTCACCACCTGGAGCAGCGCCGGCGCCGGGGTGCAGGTGAACTTCGCCGAGTCGGTCGCCACCGTGCCGGCCAACCTGCGCGAGGTGCAGCCGACCATCCTGTTCGGGGTGCCCCGGATCTGGGAGAAGATCCTCGCCACGGTCACCATCCGGGTGGCGTCGGCGTCCCCGCTCAAACGGGCGGTGGCCCGGTTCTGGCTGCGGGTCGCCGACCGGATCGGCGCCACCCTGGTGGCCACCGGCGGCCGGCACACCCCGGCCAGCCGGCTGGCGTACGCGGTGGGCTGGCTGTTCTGCTACCGGGCGCTGCGCGAGCGGATCGGGGTACGCCGGGTGCGCTACGCCGCCTCCGGCGCCGCCCCGATCGCCCCGGAGGTGCTCCGCTTCTTCATGGGCATCGGGGTGCCGATGCACGAGGTGTACGGGATGACGGAGAACTCCGCCATCGCCACCGGCAACCGGCCCGGCCGGGTGAAGCTCGGCACGGTCGGCGAGCCGCAGCAGGGCGTCGAGCTGCGCATCGACGAGACCACCGGGGAGATCCTCACCCGTCACCCCGGGGTCTTCGCCGGCTACCTGGACGACCTGGCCGCCACCGCCGCGGTGCTGGAACCGGACGGCTGGCTGCACACCGGCGACATCGGCGAGTGGGTGGACGGCACGCACGTGCGGATCACCGGCCGGGCCAAGGACATCATGATCACCGCGGGTGGGAAGAACATCGGCCCGGCGGGCATCGAGAACGAGCTGAAGGCGTCGCCGTACGTCAAGGAGGCGGTGCTGATCGGCGACCGCCGGCCCTACCTGGTGGCGCTGATCGGCATCGAGGCCGACACGGTGGGGCAGTGGGCGCAGCGACGGCGGCTGGCGTACACCACCTACCGCGACCTGAGCGGCAAGCCGGAGGTGGTCGAGCTGATCCGCACCGTGGTGGACGAGGTCAACGCCCGGCACCCGCGGGTCGAGCAGATCAGGCGGTTCCGGCTGCTGCCCAAGGAACTCGACCAGGACGACGGCGAACTGACCGCGACCCAGAAGGTCCGCCGGGAGGCGGTCACCCGGGCCTTCGCCGACCTGGTCGACGAGCTGTACGCGCCGGGCGGTGACCGGTGACCGAACTGGCCGAGAGCGTGCTGCGCGGGCTGGGCACCGGCAGCGTCTACGCCCTGCTCGCGCTCGGCTTCGTGATCATCTACAAGGCCACCCGGGTGATCAGCTTCGCCCAGCCCGCGTTCATGCTGGCCGGCGTCGTCGCGGTCACCTATCTCGCCCCGGCCGTCGGCTTCTGGGCGGCGGTGCCGCTCGCGGCGGTCGGCACCGGGCTGCTCGCGCTCGGCGTCGAGCGCGCCGCCGTCCGGCCCATGGTGGGCCGGCCCGCGTTCGTGGTCGCCATCATCACCCTCGGCGTGGACGTCGCCGTCCGGGTGGTGGTCAACGCCTTCATCGGCCTGGACGTGCGGCACGTCGGCGACCCGTGGGGGCTGCGCACCCTGTCGCTCGGCCCGGTGGAGCTGCAACAGCGGCACCTGGCCGCGGTGGCGGCCACCGGGCTGCTGGTCGCCGGGCTGTTCGCGTTCTTCCGGTTCACCCGCACCGGGCTGGCGATGCGGGCCGCCGCGCTGGACCAGGAGGCGGCGCTGGCGCACGGCGTGTCGGTCGGCGCGGTCTTCGCGGTCAGCTGGGCGCTGGCCGGCGGGCTGGCCGCGGTGGCCGGCACCTTTGCCGCCGCCGGGGCGAGCGTGGACGCCGCGCTCTGGCTGATCGCGCTGACCGCGCTGCCGGTGATCATCCTGGGTGGGCTCGACTCGCTGCCCGGGGCGGTGGTCGGCGGGTTGGCCGTCGGCGTGCTCCAGGAACTCACCGCCAGCTACGCCAACGACCTCGCCTGGCTGGGCGGCAACGTCTCGGTGATCACCCCGTACGTGCTGATGCTGGTCGTGCTGCTGGTCCGCCCGTACGGGCTGTTCGGCACCCGGGAGGTGGAGCGGGTATGAGACACCGGCCGCTGCTGCGCACCTCGTACGCCCAGGACCTGGCGTTGCTGGACACCCCGGCCAAGCGGTGGTGGACCGGCGTGCTGCTGGCGCTGGCCGTCGCGCTGCCCTTCCTGCTCACCGACGACCTGCTGCAACTGCTCGCGGTCTGCTGCGTGGCCGCGATCGGCGCGATCGGGCTCGGCCTGGTCACCGGGTACGCCGGCCAGGTCTCCCTCGGCCACGCGTTCTTCCTCGGCATCGGCGCGTACACCGCGGCGGCGATCAGCGGCGACCCGGACGGCCGGGTGATCGGCCTCGGGGTGACCGACATCGCGGTCTGGCTGCCCGCCGCCGGCCTGGTGGCCGCGCTGGCCGGCGTGCTGGTCGCCCCGCTGGCCACCCGGCTGCGCGGGCTCTACCTCGCCATCGTCACCCTCGGCCTGGTCTTCATCGGCCAGCACGTGTTCAACGAGTGGTCGGCGCTGACCGGCGGCGCCGGGGTGGGCCGGCCGGCCGCCACCCTGGAGTTCCTCGGCCGCCCGCTCGCGGTCACCGACGCCACCGCCACCCGCGACCAGAAGCTGTACTGGCTGATGCTGGCGCTGCTGGTGGTCTTCGCGGTGGCCGCCCGGAACCTGGCCCGCTCGCGGATCGGGCGGGCGTTCACCGCCATCCGCGACCGGGACATCGCGGCCGGGGTGATCGGGGTGAACCTGCCCCGGTACAAGACCCTCGCGTTCGCGGTGTCGTCGGCGTACGCCGGCTGCGCCGGGGCACTGCTCTACACCGTCACCGGCTTCTTCGACCCGAGTTCGTTCAGCCTGCTGCTGTCCGTGCAGTACATCGCCATGGTGCTGATCGGCGGCGCGGGCACCATCTCCGGCGCGATCGCCGGGGCGTTCTTCATCACCCTGCTGCCCCGGCTCACCCGGGAACTGCAGGCGTGGGTGCCGTTCATCAGCACCCAGCCGAACGAGGTGCCGAACGTCTTCCAGGTGGAGACGATCCTCTACGGCGTACTCATCATCGTCTTCCTGATCTTCGAACCGCGCGGGTTGTTCGGGCTCTGGGTCCGGGCCCGCGCCTACTGGAAGGCGTGGCCGTTCTCCTACTGACCCGAGCGAGGAAGCCATGGCATTACGGACGTCGCGGACCGCCCTCGGGGTGGCCCTGATCCTGCTGGCAGGCACGCTCACCGCGTGCCGTGGCGGGGACAGCACAACTGACGAATCCGGGTTGCGCACCGACGTCGGCGTCACCGCCGAGCCGTGCCCGGACGCGGTCGACCGCAACAAGGGCTGCATCTACCTCGGCATCATCTCCGACCTCACCGAGGGGCCGTTCCGGGCCCTCGCGGTGCCGATCACCGACGCCCAGAAGGCGTTCTGGAAGCGGGTCAACACCGCCGGCGGGATCGGCGACTACGAGGTGGATGTGACCCGGTACGTGCGGGACAACAAGTACAACCCGCAGACCCACAACCAGGTCTACCAGGAGATCAAGCCGAACGTGCTGGCGCTGGCGCAGAGCCTCGGCTCGCCCACCACCGGCGCCATCCTGGGCGACATGAAGGCGAGCAACGTGATCGCCGCCCCGGCCGCGTGGACCTCCGGCTACGCCTTCGAGGACGTCATCATCGAGTCCGGCGCGAACTACTGCGTCGAGTCGATGAACGCGCTCGACTACGCCCGCGAGACGTACGCGCCGAAGTCGGTGATGGCGGTGCACCTGGCCGGCGACTACGGCGACGACGCCGCGGCCGGGGTGAAGCTGGCCGCACAGACCCTCGGGATGACCTTCACCGACGTCAAGACCGACTCCGGCGCCGACAAGCAGGCCGGCGCCATCCAGGCCATCCTCGCCGGCAAGCCGGACCTGGTGGTGCTCACCATGGGGCCGGCGGACGCGGCCACCATCGTCGGGCAGGCGGTGGCCCGCGGCTTCGCCGGCCGGTTCATCGGCACCAGCCCGACCTGGAACCCGGCGCTGCTGCAGAGCCCGGCCGCCCCGGCGCTGCTGGCCCGCTACGAGCAGACCGCGCCGTGGAACACCTGGAGCACCGACACCCCGGGGCACCGGGCGCTGCGCGAGGCGCTGCCCGGGGTCACCCCGAACGACGGCTACACCGCCGGCTGGGTCTGGTCGTACCCGATGAAGGCGGCGCTGACCAAGGCGGTCGCCGACGGCGACCTGACCCGGGCCGGCCTGCTCAAGGCGGTCAAGTCGCTGACCTCGGTGGATTACGAGGGGATGCTGCCGGCGACCGCCGGCAACTACGCCGCCGGGGCGAACGAGGGCGCGGTCCGGGTCACCGCGGTCTACAAGCCGGACAAGGCCTCCCCGACCGGGGTGAGTCAGGTCCGCGAGCTGTTCACCGGGCCGACCGCCCAGGCGTACACCCTGGACCGGCCCTGCTACGAGAAGCTCTGAGCCGACCGGGTCGGGCCCCCGCGACGGCGGGGGCCCGACCGCGTCGGGTCAGCGGTGGAAGCGCAGGTAGTCGAACTCGGCGGTGACCGGCGGCCGCGCGCCGCCGTGGGCGACCAGGCCGATCCGGGGCGTGGTGTCGGCGGGGAAGGTCCACACCCCACCCCACGTCCAGTGCGTTCCGTCCCGGCTGGAACCGGCCCGGAACTCGTGCTCGCCGGTGACCGGGTCGACCCGGTGCGCCAGCCGCAGCCAGGTGGTGGTGGCCGGGGTGCCGACGATGTTCCCGCCGTACACCGGCTGCCCGGCGAAAGGCAGTTCGTAGCCGTACTCCACCTGCCGGGTGTTCCAGATCGCCACCTGGGCCAGCCGGGCGAACCGGTCGTCGTCGACGTAGGCGACCAGGCCAGCCTGCTGGTAGTTGCGCACGGTCTCCTCGCCCAGGTCGAGGGTCACCTTCGTCTCCACCACGTAGTCGCCGGCCGGCGCGTCGCGCAGCAGCACGCCCGCGGTGTTGCCGGTGCCGACCAGGTCGGCCGCCTGCGTCGGCCAGCGCAGCGCTCCGCCGGACGCGGTGGCCGCCGGGTCCGGCCGCACCCAGCTCCAGGCCGGGTCGAGGCCGTCGGTGAACTCGTCGGACCACTCGGGCAGCACGGCGCCGGCCCGGGGCTCGGGCACGGCGTAACGGACCGGCCGGTGCAGCCGGGCCAGGCTGACGTTGTCGAACTCGGCGGCGCCGCCGGTCGCGGTCAGCCCGAGCCGCCCGGGCACGGGCCGGTCCAGCCGCAGCGCGACGGTGGCGAGCTGGGCGCCGAGCCGGGCCGGGCTCAGCTCGGCCACCAGTCGCCGGCCGCGTACCTCCACGGCCAGGTTGTGCCGGTCGGCCAGGCGGTGGCCGAGCGGCAGCGGGGCGCTGGCGGTGCGACCGCCGTCGCGGGCGACCAGCCGGCCGGCCGCCGCGTCGAGGCGCACCTCGACCCGGCCGCCGAGGGTCAGCCCGGCCGCGTCGGCGCCGGTCAGCCGCAGGTCGGTCTCCGCCCGCACGTCGCCGCCGACGGTGGTACGGCTGGTCAGCGCGCCGCTGCCGGTGAGCCGCCCGTCGGCGATCCGCCAGTCGCCGGTGTCCCGCCAGCCGGCCAGCCCGGCGTCGAACCGTTCGTCCACCCGGCCGGTGGTCACCGGCGCGGGCCGGTCGCCGTCGGACGGGCCGGCCCCGGCGTTGACCGTCGGCCAGCCGTCGATCCAGTCGAGGCGGTCCAGCAGCATCGGCCGCTCGTTGATGCCGAACGGCTCGTCCAGGTACGGGTCGGCCCGGTCGAGCGCGTGGTAGACGATCCAGTCCTGGCCGGACAGGTCGGTGAGGAAGCCGTTGTGGCCGGTGCCGATCCAGCGGTTGCCGTTCTGGGTGAGCACCGGCGTGCCACCGGTCCGGGACGCGGTCAGCGGGATGCCGTCGCGGTCCACGAACGGGCCGCGCGGGCTCCGCGACCGGCCGACGTGGACGGAGTAGCCGGTGGCCGGGCCGGCGCAGCAGTTCGCCGTCGAGGCGAACAGGTAGTACCAGCCGTCGTGGCGCAGCACGTAGCCGCCCTCGAACTTGTTGTCGATCGCCACCAGGG
Source organism: Micromonospora sp. CNZ280 (assembly GCF_011759515.1). Lineage (NCBI taxonomy): Bacteria > Bacillati > Actinomycetota > Actinomycetes > Micromonosporales > Micromonosporaceae > Micromonospora > Micromonospora sp. CNZ280. The sequence continues at coordinate 153,888 of NZ_JAAOYP010000004.1, read as the reverse complement.
TCGGCTGGCCGACGGCGCGCAGTCCGTCGGGGGAGAGCTCGGTGACCGAGACGCCCCCGTAGTAGCTGCCGTAGTAGAGGTAGCTGGTCCCGTCGACGTCGGTGAACTGGGACGGGTCGATGGTCCACAACCAGCCCCCGCCGCCGCCGGGGCGGGGCGCCACCACCGGCTCGTCGGCGAAGGTCCACGGGCCGGTCGGGGTGGGCGCGGTCGCCGCGCCGATCGCGAAGTCGCTGCCCTCCGGCGAGACGGTGGTGTCGGTCACCGTCACGTACATGACGTAGCGGTCGCCGATCCGGCGGACGTCGGGCGCCCAGAAGCCGGCGCCGGGCGCCGCGTACGGGGGCCGCTGGTCGGCGCCGAAGGCGTCCCCGACGTACTGCCAGTCCACCAGGTCGGCGGAGCGGGCGGTGGGCACCCGGTGGAACTGCCGCTCGCCCTCGCGCAGCGGATCGGTGGTGCCGTAGGCGTACCAGTAGCCGTCGTCACCGCGGAGAACGACCGGGTCGGCGAAGGTGTCGGCGAACCCGGCCGAGACCGGGTTGCGGTAGTCGGCGTCGGGTGCGGCGACGGCCGGCGCGGACGCCGTCGCCGCCAGCAGCAGACCGAGTACGGCGGTGAGCGCACCGCCACGACGGAGTTGTCCCATCAGACCTGCCTCGGGTGGGGGAATGTCGACGAGGGTCACTCCGTCCGTTTCTACAACGATGCATACAACGTTGTAAAGAGCCGGTGACCGGTCGGTGGTCGCCGAACCGTGCCCGTGTCAGCATGGGCGGATGAGCGCCACCAGCACCGACGGCGCGGCGCTGGCCCGCCTCGCCGGCCTGCTCGCCGACCGCACCCGGGCCGGCTTCTGCCTGGCCCTGCTCGACGGCCGCGCCTGGACGGCGGGCGAGCTGGCCCGGGCCGCCGGGGTCGCCCCGTCGACCGCGAGCGAGCACCTGGATCGCCTGGTCTCCGGCGGGCTGCTGGTCGAGGAGCGCCAGGGGCGGCACCGTTACCTGCGGCTGGCCGGGCCGTCGGTGGCCCAGCTGGTCGAGGACCTGGCCGGCCACGCGCCGGGCGCCGCGCGCCCCGCCCGCTCGCTGCGCGCCGTGCGGGCCGACGCCGCCCTGGCGTACGCCCGCACCTGCTACGACCACCTGGCCGGCCGGCTCGGCGTGCTGCTGCGCGACACCATGCTGGCCCGCGGGCTGCTGGACGAGCGGGCCGGGCTCACCCTGACCCCGGCCGGACGGGACTGGCTGGGCGGGCTGGACGTGCCGGTCGCGACCCCCGGCCGGCGCCCGCTGCTGCGCGACTGCCTGGACTGGACCGAGCGGCGCCCACATCTGGCCGGTACGCTCGGCGCGGCGCTCTGCGGCCGGCTGTTCGATCTCGGCTGGCTCACCCGGGGCACCGGCCGGGCGGTCCGGCTGACCCCGGCCGGCGGGCCCGCGCTGGCCGGCGCGCTCGGCCTGACCGTCACCGACCTCGCCCCCGCGGTCGGCACGGACACCGGCGGCGGCCGCGCCTGACCCGGCCTGCACGGACCGGCCCTCCGTGATCCACTCCGGTTCCGGTGGTCCGGGCGTCGTCGCTGCCGCGACATCGCGGACCGACGCCGCGTGATCCACTCCGGTTCCGGACATCGGGTCGTCCGGGCGTCGTCGATGCACGACATCGCGGACGTCGGGTGAATCAGCCCGCTGGGTCGCGCGTTCTTCGGTGAGGGCCGAACCGATCCGGCCCTACCGTCGGCCCGGTGACCGTCGTGACGAACCTCCTCGCACCCGCCGCCGGCACGCCGCCGTGCGGCCCGCCCATCCTCGATCCGGCCACCGGCTGGACCGTGACCCGGCACGCCGACGTCCGCGCCGCGCTGCTCGATCCCGCCTGCCGGGTGCCGGTCGCCCCGCCCGCCCCGCCCGGCACCCTCGCCTGGCTGCGCGGCACGGTGAGCCGGTTCAGCGCGCCCGAGACCCACCCGGCCCGCCGCGCGGCCGGCACGGCCATGCTGGCCGAACTCGACCCGGACGAGCTGCGCCGCGGCGCGGCCCGGCTCACCGGGGGGGCGCTCGACCGGGCCGCCGACCGGCTGGACGTGATGGCCGTGCTCGCCCGCCGCGTACCGCTGCGGGTGCTGGCCGACCGGCTTGGTATCGCCGATCCGGACGCCGTGGTGCCGGCGGTGACCGCGGTCGCGGCCGCGTACCACCCCGGCGCCGACCGGGACACGGTGCGCCGCGCGGACCGGGCCGTGACCGCGCTGCTGGCGCTGACCCCGCCGGCCCCGCCGGAGGTCCGGGCGAACCGGATCGGTCTGCTGGTCCAGGCCGGCGACGCCACCGCCGGCCTGATCGGCGCCGCCGCCCGGCACGTGCTGGCCTGGCCGGCCGACGTGTCCACCGGCGACCTGCTCGCCGAGGTGCTCCGGCTCGACCCGCCGGTACGCGGCACCCGGCGGGTCACCGCCGCCCCGGTCCGGCTCGGCGGGCGGGACCTGGCGTCGGGCAGCCCGCTGCTGCTGCGCTTCGACGCGGCCAACCGGGACCCGGCGGTTTTCGCCGAGCCGGACCACCTGCTGCCCGGCCGTCCGCACGCGGCGCTGACCTTCGGCGCCGGGCCGCGCGGCTGCCCGGGGGAGCGGCACGCGCTGGCGCTGGCCACCGGCGTGGTGGACGTGCTGCGCCGCCGCTGCCGGCCGGTGCCCGCGCCGGTCCGCCACGAACCGCACGCGCTGCTGCGCGTGCCGACCCGACTGGAGGTACGTCCCCGATGACCGATCGCTTCGCCGCCTTCCGCGCCCTGCACCACGCGGACCGGCCGCTGCTGCTGCCCAACGCCTGGGACCACGCCAGCGCCGCCGCGTTCGCCGCGCGCGGGCACCGGGCGATCGGCACCACCAGCCTCGGCGTCGCCGCGGCGGCCGGCCTGCCCGACGGCGCGGCCGCCACCCGGGCGGAGACGCTGCGGCTGGCCCGGCTGCTGCGCCGGCTCCCGGTGCTGCTCACCGTCGACGTGGAGGCCGGGTTCAGCGACGACCCGGCCGCGGTCGCCGACCTGGCCGCCGAGCTGGCCGGGCTCGGGGTGGTCGGCATCAACGTCGAGGACGGCCGGGCCGACGGCACCCTCGCACCGGCGGAGCTGACCGCGGCCAAGGTGGCCGCGGTCAAGGCGGCCGTGCCGGACCTGTTCGTCAACGCCCGGACCGACACCTGGTGGCTGGGCACGCCCGACCCGCTGCCCGGGACGCTGCGCCGGGCCCGTGTCTACCGGGACGCGGGCGCCGACGGCGTCTTCGTGCCCGGCGTCGCCGACCCCGAGCTGATCGCCCGGCTGGCCGCCGCGATCGACGCCCCGCTCAACGTCCTGCTGTCACCCGGCGGCCCGGGCCCCGCCGAGTTGGGCGCGCTCGGGGCGGCCCGGGTGAGCACCGGCTCCCTGCCGTTCCGGGCCGCGCTCGCCGGTGCCCTCGCCGTGCTCGACGGCGACGGCGTCCCGCCGCGGCTGCCCTCGTACGCCGAGACGCAGCGGCTGAGCGCGCCGTCCGCCGGGTAGCGGTTCGTCCCGCGGCGGTCGCCCGGCGGCCGTCCTGACCTGCTCATATCCCTTCGGAGGAAGATAGGAGGATTGTTCGGGCTTGGCCCGGTCCGGCCGATTACGGTGGTTCGCAGAGGTTGCCCACCGTTGTCCTGACGGGAGAGAGGACCGACCATGCGAGTGCCGAGCCGCAGCCCGGGACACCAGCCCGGTCCGCCCGCCGCGTCGACCGCCCCGGCCCGCCGCCGGCCACCGGCCGGCCCGCCGCGGCGGATCCCGTCGCCCGGCCCCGATCTGGACGCCTACCGCGCCGCAGTGGCCGAACTGCTGGTCGAGGTCGGCGCGCTGGCCACGGCACCATCCACCGCGGCCCGGCAGGTGCTGATCGACGCCCGGCTGCGCGAACCGGCCATCGCGGCGGTGCTCGACGCCACCCCGCAGGGCTTCGTCGGCGCCCGCGAGACGCTGCTGCTGGAGATGGCCCGCTACCAGCCGAACGAACGCAGCTCCGCCGCCGACCTGACCGCCCTGGTCCGGATCTACCTGCTTTCCCGCATCGACGTGATGTGGTGGCGGGACGCGCCCACCTACCTCACCGACGCGCAGGTCTACGCCAGCCCGGAACTGGTGGACCTGGAGTGGCTGCGCCGGCGGGACCTGCTCCGCTTCCGCTACCAGGAGCAGCCGGCCACCGTGCTGGGGCGGGGGGTGCGCGCGTTGCGCCGCAGACTGCTCCCGGACGCCGCGCCGCGTACCGCCGGGCTGCTGTTCCGCCGGGCCCGCCGGGAGATGGTCGCATTCCTCAACGACGTCGGCCGCGAGTTCGCCGCCAGCACCCCGGCGGGCACCCCGCCGCTCTGGGTGACCAGCCTGGTCCGCAGCGCCGAGCACCAGTACCGGCTGCGCCGCCTCGGCTACGCCGCCATGGTGCCCAGCGGGCACTGCCTCGGCTGGGCGGCCGACGTGGAGCTGGCCTGGTTCGACCGGTTCGGCGTCCGGGAGACCCTCGCCGGGCTGCTGCTGGCCCGGCAACAGGCCGGCGAGGTCAACGTGGTCGACGAGGGCCAGGCCTGGCACCTCTGTCTCGCGCCCGGCGCCCGCCGGCGGCTGCGCCGGGCGTACGAAGCCGAGATGGGGGTGTGAGCCGATGTGCGGCATCGTGCTGAGCCTCGGCCCGGAGGCCGACCCGGCGATCTTCCGGCGGATGCTGACGGTGCTCGCCCCGCGTGGCGAGGTCACCGAGACCCGGTACGAGAACGGCCTGCTCGCCGGCGTCCGGCGGCTGCGGGTGGTGGACCGGGAGCGGGCGGTGCAGCCGTGGACCTCCGCCGACGAGCGGTGGGTGCTCTGCTACAACGGCGAGGTCTTCAACCACCACGAGCTGCGCGGGGAGCTGACGCGGCTCGGGTACCGGTTCCGCAGCGTCAGCGACACCGAGGTGGTGCTGGCCGCGTTCCTGCACTGGGGCGAGCGGATGGTGACCCGGCTGCGCGGGGAGTACGCCTTCGCCGTGGTCGAGCGGGCCACCGGCCGCGCCTACCTGGTGCGCGACCCGCTCGGCGTGAAGCCGCTCTACTGGACCCGCACCCCGGGCTGCCTGCACCTGGCCAGCGAGGTGAAGGCGCTGGTCGGGCACGGTACCCAGATCGCCGAGGTGCCGCCCGGGCACCACGGCTGGGCCGACGCCGACGGGCAGGTGCGGCTGCGTCCGTACCTCGACCTGCTCCGGCTGGGTGAGGGGCTGCCGGTGGTGGACGACCCGGACGAGGCCGCCCTGCTCGTCCGTGCCGCCCTCACCGACAGCATCCGGGTCCGGGTGGACACCGACCTCACCGTGGGGGTGGTGCTCTCCGGCGGGTTGGACAGTTCGCTGGCCCTGCTGCACGTCCGGGAGATGCACCCGGACTGCGTCGCTGTCACCGTGGGCGTGCCGGAGAGCCCGGACGTGACGTACGCCCGGCGCCTCGCGGCCGACCTGGGCGTGCCGCACGAGGTGGTCGAGCTGCGCCCGCGCGACATCCGGCTGGCCGAGATCCGGGAGGCGATCCGGATCTCCGAGCTGACCGAGTACGGCGACATCATCAACGCGGTGGTCTCGGTGCCGATCTTCCGCCGGCTGCGGGAGCTGGGCGTCAAGGTGGTGCTCACCGGCGACGGCTCGGACGAGTTGTTCGGCGGCTACCCGATGTACCACGAGGTGGGCCCGGAGGCGTCCCGCCGGCTCTTCCTGCACAAGATCCGCAACCTGTGCCGGACCGAGCTGCAGCGGGTCGACCGGGCCAGCATGGGATACGGGGTGGAGGCCCGGGTGCCGTTCCTCGACCTGAACGTGGTGGAGCTGGCGATGCGGCTGCCGGTCACCCTGAAGCTGCGCGAGGGCCAGGAGAAGTGGATCGTCCGGCGGGCCTTCGCCGACCTGCTGCCCGACTACGTGCGGCGGCGGCCGAAGAACCCGATGTCGTACTCGTCGGGGCTGCACGAGCGGGCCCGGCTCTACAAGCCGCTCTTCGCCCGGCTGCACCGCCAGTTCGGCTACCACCTGCTGGAGCCGGTCCGCCGGGACTTCGACACCGTGCTCACCCGCTGCGGCAACGACCTGGACCGGGCCATCGCAGCCGGCCGGGCGCGGCCGGACTACACCGTGCTGGAGCACGCCCGCGACCTGGTCGGTGCGGCGAAGTGGAACGCCGCCCCGATGGTGCGCCGGCTGGTCGGCCCGCGCCGCATTCGCGGCGACGAGGAGGCCCCGCTGCCGGGCTGAGCTGACGCGCCGCGGTTGACTCTGACACGGTGTCAGCGCCGACCGTAGGGAGCGTCATGTTCAGCATCGGAGACTTCGCCAGGTTGGGCCGGGTGTCGGTGCGGATGCTGCGCCACTACGACAGCATCGGCCTGCTCCGCCCGGCCGCCGTCGACCCGTACAGCGGGTACCGCTACTACACCGCCGAGCAGTTGCGCCGGCTCAACCGGGTGATTGCGCTGAAGGAGCTGGGCTTCACCCTGGCCCAGGTGCAGGCGATCCTCGACGACGCCGTCGACGTCGCCGAACTGCGCGGCATGCTGCGGCTGCGCCGCTCGCAACTGGAGGCGCAGGTCGCCGCGGACACCGCCCGGCTGGCCGGGATCGAGGCGAGGCTCCGGATGATCGAGACGGAGGGTCGGATGACCACCCAGGACGTCGTACTCAAGTCGATCGCGCCGGTGCGCCTCGCGGAACTGAGCGCCACCGCGCCCAGCTACCAGACCGAGGACATCAGCCCGGTGATCCAGCCGCTCTACCCGGAGCTGTTCCGCCGGCTGGCGGCCGCCGGGATCCGGCCGAGCGGACCGGGCATCGCCTGGTACGCCCCGGCCGGGGAGCCCGGCGGCGAGGCCGTCGTGGTGCACGCCGGGGTGACCGTCGACGTCGACCCCGATCCGGCGGCCGGCGTCGCGGTGGCCGACCTGCCCGCGGTGCCCGCCGCGGCGACGGTCATCCACCACGGCCCGATGGACGAGGTGGAGCGGAGCATGCAGGTGCTGGCCCGCTGGATCGAGGAGAACGGCTACCGGGCGGACGGGTTCGCCCGGGAGGTCTACCTGGACTACTGCCCGGACGCGCCGGAGAAGGGCGTCACGGAGCTCCAGTTGCCCGTTCGGCGCGGCTGACCGGCGCCACCGCCGGCCGTCCGCCACCGCCGGCCGTCCGCCACCGCCGGCCGTCCGCCACCGCCGGCCGTCCGCCACGGCCGGTCGGCGGCCCGGTGCTCAGCCGTCGGCGTCCGGTCGGCCGGCCGCGCCGCGGATCCGGGTCACCAGCTGCTCCAACACGGCGACCTCCGCGCGCAGCGCGGCCCGGCCCTGCCGGGTCAACCGCACCCAGGTGCACGGCCGGCGGCCCTGGTAGCCCTTGGTGACCTGGAGCAGCCCGGCCTCCTCCAGGATGCGCAGGTGCCGGTTGAGGTTGCCGTCGGTCAGCCCGAGCTCGTCGCGCAGGACCGCGAACCGGCACTCGTGCGCCTCGCTCAGCACGGTGAGGATGCCCAGCCGGACCCGCTGGTGGACCACGTCGTCCAGGGCCGTGGCGGGGTGCGGCGGCTGCTGCCGCGTCACGCGCGGTCCGGACGGCGGCCGGACACCAGCCGGACGGCGGCGACCGCGAGCAGGGGGAGTGCCATCAGGACAAGATAGTGGCCGGGTCGTAGCCCGAGCTGGCCACCGAGGCCGCTGCCCCCGCCGAGCAGCCGGCCCGCCCAGCCGGGCAGCGTGCCCAGCGGGAACGAGGTGCACAGCCAGGCCGTGAGCAGGGCCATCCACACCCCGGCCGCAGTGAGGCCGGCGCTGCGCTCGGCCCGGCCGAGCACCACGACCGCGGCGGCGAGCGGCAGCAGCGGGGTGAGCAGCCCGGACCAGTACGGCCCGTCGGCGACGGTGAGCCCGTCGGGCACCGGCCCGGTCGGCACCGCGGCCAGCACGGCCAGCAGGGCCAGCACCCCGAGCCCGGTGCCGGCGACGAGCGGCCACGCGACCCGTACGCCGAGCCGGCGGGCACGCCAGCGGTACCACAGGCCGATGCCGGCGAACAGCAGCGGCGTGCCGAGGAACCAGAACGCGTAGGAGGCCACCGGGCTGCGCTGCTCGTCGGGCAGCCCCGCCCACCAGGGATGCTCGGCCACGATGGAGGTGGGCAAGGCCAGCGGGTGTCGGTAGAGCGCCACGCTGGCGAGCAGCAGCGCGGCGATGCCGAGGGCGGGCAGCCAGGCGCCGCCGTGGACGCGCCGGTGGGTGCGTCGGCGCAACCGCTCCAGGGCGGCGAGGGTGTCTTCGGCCTGCTCGGTGGCGCCGGGCTCCATGGCGTACTCCTGTCTGGCTTTGCGACAGCGAAAGCTCTGCGATGCAAAGTTTATGGCCGGCGCACCGCGCTGGCAACATCGCCCACCCGGGACCGGCCGCGCTGCCGCGACCCGGGACGGGCGGGTCGGGCGGCCGCCGGCACGGCAGGGAAGCGGCACGGGCACCTGCTCACCGCCGGGGACGCCGCCGGGGCTGCCGGCCGTCGCGGCGCGCCGGGAGGCGTCAGCTCACCGGCAGTTGGTAGCGCCGCTCGCCGCCGCCGCTGGCGGTGGTCAGCCGGACCTCGCCGCTGCGCAGGCCGTACGTCACCGACCAGCGGGTGTGTCCCTGGCGGACGTCGGTGAGGATCCCCAGGGCGGCGGGCGCGTCCGCCACCCCGCCGGTGCGGCTGAGCGCCTCGGCGATCACCCGGTACCGGTGGTCCTCCCGGCGGCGCTGCTCCGGCACCCCGGCGACCGGCACGTTGGTCAGCGCCTGCCACCCGCCCGACCCCCGCTCCACGCGCAGCCGGCCGTCGGTGAACTCGACCACCACCGAGGCGCCGGTGGCGTCGGCGATGAGGTAGTGCAGCGGCGGCCCGCCGTCGAAGTCCACGTTGTACCGGTTGAACACGGCGACCGCCTCGTCCACCGTGGCCGCCTGGTCGAGCACCAGGCGCAGGATGCGCACCGAACCGACGGTCGGCTTGGCCGGATCCCGCTCGGCCCGGGCGCCGTCGTCGGCGGCCAGCCCCACCGCCAGGCCGCGTTCGTTCATGCCGTCGAAGGGCAGCAGCGGGGCGTTGAGCAGCCGCCGGTCGCCGGCCGGGTCGGCACCGACCCCGAGGTAGGACATGTCCACCACGGAGATGCTGGCGTAGCCGTCCGGCGGGTCGGTGCGCAGCACCATCGCCGGGTTGGCGTCCCAGTCGAAGTTGCGGGCGAACAGCGGCCGGCCCGGGTCTCCCGCGGCGACGAAGAGCGAGCAGCCGAACGGCTTCGTGGTCGGACTGGCGTCCGTGCCCACGGTCGGGTCGTAAGCCCCGACGTAGGTCATCTCGTACAGCGGCAGGTCGTCGACCTTGCGCAGGCTGGTCAGGGTCTGCTCGACCTGGCCCGGGTCCTGCCGGGAGGCGATCGGCGTCCCGGTCACGGCCGGCGCGTCCGGTGCGGGGTCGGCCGGGTCGGGTGTGGAACAGGCGGTCACGGCCAGCATCAGGGCGACGCCGGCGCCCCACAAAGTCCTCCGCATATCTATTGAACGCTAGGGCAGCGATAGATGGTTGTCCACCGGCCCGGTTTTCGGCCCGCACGGCCGGGTACCTGAACCGCCACGAACGAGAGGCAGGTGGCATGAAGCGCAACGAGTACCACGTCGTACCGAACGGTGGCGGCTGGAAGGTCGAGCGGGGCAACCAGGTGGTCGGCACCTTCGACACGAAGCAGCGCGCCGTCGAGGCGGGCCGCGAGGCGGCGCACGGCGACGAGCCGAGCCAGCTCGTCGTGCACACCGCCGACGGGAAGATCGAGACGGAGAACACCTACCAGGGCGACCCGTACCCGCCGGTGGGTTGAGGCGACCGCCTCGCCGCGTACGTGACCGGGCCCGGCCCCCGAACGGGGACCGGGCCCGGTCTGTCGCGTGGGTTACCAGCCCAGGTAGCGCGGCTGGGTCTGCACGTTCAGCTCGCGGTACCGGACCAGCTCCGCCGTCCAGGTCCGCCAGTCGGTCAGCTTCAGCACGTCGAAGCCCTTGGCGATGTCGTTGGAGTAGATGTGGCCGTTGTAGTAGTACGCGGACCACGAGCCGCCGCCGACCGGGGCCTCCGTCGAGATCGGACCGCGCTCCCAGAAGGCGATCTCCGTCGGGTTGGCCGAGTCGGTGAAGTCCCACACCGACACGCCGCCCTGGTACCACGCCTGGACCATGATGTCCCGCCCGAGCACCGGGATCAGCGAGCCGTTGTGCGCCACGCAGTTCTCGGTGTCGGCGTTGGTCCGGGGGATCTTGAAGTAGCTGCGGAAGACCATCGTCCGGTTGTCGCCGCGGCCGGTGATGTCGTAGATGGCGTCCGCGCCCCGGTTCGGCCCGATGGTCTCGTTGCAGGTCGCGGCGCCGCCGCCACCCAGCTCGTCGGTGAAGACCACCTTGGTGCCGGCGTTGTTGAAGGTGGCCGAGTGCCAGAACGCGAAGTTGGTCGTGTCCCGCACCCGGTTGATCACCCGGGGCGCCTCCCGGTTACGGATGTCCATCAGGATGCCGTCACCCATGCAGGCGCCCGCGGCCAGGTCCTTCTGCGGGTACGCGGTGATGTCGTGGCAGCCGGTGGTCGCCGACTTCTCGCCCGGCACGCCCTCGTAGCCGCCGTCCGGGAAGAGGTTCGGCGTGGCCACCACCGCCGCCGCGGTGGGCTTCTTCAGCGGCACCTTGACGATGGAGATGGAGTCGTGCGGCGGCTGGCAGTCCGGGAACTCCGCCCGCGGGCTGTACGAGGAGACGTACAGGTAGACGGAGCGGTTGTCCTTGGCCGGCACCAGCGTGTGGGTGTGCGAGCCGCAGGCCGTCTCCACCGACTTGATGTAGCGCGGGTTGGCCTTGTCCCGGATGTCGAAGATCTTGATGCCCTCCCACGACTCCTTCTCCGTCGCCGGCAGGCCCGTGCTGTTGCACGAGTCGTCGCTGCGCGGCGAGTCGGTGGAGAGGAAGAGCAGGTCGTCGTGGACGGAGATGTCGTTCTGCGATCCGGGGCAGAACACCGACGCCACCACCGTCGGCGCGCTGGGCCGGGAGATGTCCCAGACGACGAAGCCGTTGTAGTTGCCGGCGAAGGCGTACCTGCCCTGGAACGCCAGGTCGCTGTTGGTGGCGTCCAGCGGGGCCTGCTTGGGCAGGTTGGTGATCAGTCGCAGGTTGGGACTGCTGACGATCTCGTCGACGCCGGGGATGGTGTTGGTGGTGTCCACTGTGCCGGCCGACGCCGGCTGCGGCGCCACGCCGGCGCTGCTGGGTGGTGCGGTCGCGGCGCTGGCCAGGAGCAGCCCGGCCGCGGCCAGGCTGACGACCCTGAACCGCCGGGTCCGCGGCGAGGGGAATCTGATCATCGGCGAGCCCTTCGCAAGGGGGGTGACGATTGTCCACACCTTACCGTCCGACGACATGCGTCGATGTGATCTGGGTCACATGTCGCCAGGTCCGTCAATGGATACCATCGCGGTGACCTCGATCTCAGGGAGTGGCCCATGACCAACCGGCGCGCGCGGACCCTGGCGATCGTCACACTGGCCCTCGCGCTGCCGCTGGTGGTCCTGGTCGTGGTCCGCGCCGGCGCCGACCCGGCGCCCGGCGAGGCCCGGCCGGCCGCCGCGACCGCCACGCCCACCCCGACCGGCCCGCCGGTGATCGTGCCGGGCCGGCCCGGGGAGTCGGCGGCCGTCCGGCCCGCCGAGCAGGTCCGCGCCCCCGAGCGCCCGCACAACGCGATGGACGTCGAGTTCGTGCGGATGATGATCCCGCACCACGGGCAGGCCCTGGCGATGGCCGAACTCGCCCCCGACCGGGCCGCCGACCCCGACGTGCGGGCCATCGCCGACCGGATCCGGGCCAGCCAGGGCCCGGAGATCGGCATGCTGCGGGGCTGGCTGCAGGTCCGGGGTCTCGCCGAGCGGGTCGACGGGCACGACCACGGCACCATGCGCGGCATGCAGTCGGCCGAGGCGATGCGCCGGCTCGCCGACGCCCGGGGCGCCGAGTTCGACCGGCTCTTCGTGCGGATGATGACCGAGCACCACCGGGGCGCGGTCGAGATGGCCACCGAGCTGCTCAAGGTCGGTTCCGAGCTCACCCTCTCCGAGTTCGCCAACTCGGTCGCCACCGAGCAGTCCGTCGAGATCGACCGGCTGCGCGAACTCCTCGACTCCTGACCCGGCGCCGCCACCCCCGCATGATCACGGCGGGCCGGCCGTCGCGCCGACCGGGCACGTACGCTGGGTGACCGTGAACCGCACCATCTTCGGCCGTCCGCTGCGCAGCGTCGCCTTCGACGTCTTCGTCTCCGCGGCGGTGGCGCTCTTCGCCGTCGCCGGCGTGGTGGCCCAGCCGGGCGACTGGAAGGCCACCCTGACCGGGGCCGCGATGGCGGTGGCGCTGCTGTTCCGGCGAAGCCACCCCTCGGCGGTCACCGCCGTGGTGGCGGCGCTCGCGCTGCTCCAGGTGGTCGCCGGCTGGGGTCCGCTGCCCTTCGACATCGCGGTGCTGATCGCCCTCTACAGCGTCGTGAAGTACGCCGACCGGCTCCGCGACGGCATCCTCGCCGGGATCGTCGCCGCCGTCGGGGTGCTGCTGGCCGCCGTGCAGAACGACCGGCAGACCGACGGTGGCGTCGCCTGGTGGGCCACCGCGATCTACTTCGGGTTGGTCACCGGAGCGGTCTGGCTGGTCGCGCTCAACGTACGGACCCGCCGGCTCTACGTGCTCAGCCTGGAGGAGCGGGCCGCCACCCTGGAGCGGGAACGCGAGGCGGAGGCCCGCGCCGCGGTCGCCGGGGAGCGGGCCCGCATCGCCCGCGAACTGCACGACGTGGTGGCGCACAGCATGGCCGTCATGATCGTGCAGGCCGACGGGGCGCGGTACATGCTCGACCGCGACCCGGAGACCGCCCGCGCCGCTGTCAAGGTGGTCGCCGACACCGGCCGGCAGGCGCTGGAGGAAATGCGCCGGCTGGTCGGCGTACTGCGGGAGGACGGCCGGCCGGAGGCGGCGGCCGACACCGGCGCGGCGGCCGAGCCCGACGGCGCCGGGGTGGTCGCCGACCCGGAGCACCGCCGGCTGGCGCTGACCGAACTGCCCGCCCTGCTCGACCGGTTCCGGGTCGCCGGCCTGCGGGTGCGGCACGCGGTGACCGGTGAGCCGGCGCCGCTGCCGCCCGGGCTGGAGCTGACCGTCTACCGGGTGGTGCAGGAGGGGCTGACCAACGCGCTCAAGCACGCCGGGGTCGGCGCGGCCGTCGAGGTCACCCTCGCCCGCGAGCCCGGCGCCGTGCTGGTCGCGGTGGTCGACGACGGGCGCGGCCGGACCGTGGTCGGCCCGGCGCCGTCCGGCGGCCACGGCCTGGTCGGCATGCGCGAGCGGGTGGCGGTGTACGACGGCAGCCTGACCGCCGGGCCCCGGCTGGCCGGGGGCTGGCAGGTGCGGGCGCGGCTGCCGCTACCGTCGACGGCCGGAACGGAGGTGGTGCCGGCATGACGGTCCGGGTGGTGATCGTGGACGACCAGGCGCTGGTGCGCGCCGGGTTCCGGATGGTGCTGGACTCCCAGCCCGACCTCGAGGTGGTCGGCGAGGCGATCGACGGCGCCGACGCGCTTCGGGTGCTCGACCGGGTCGCCGCCGACGTGGTGGTGATGGACATCCGGATGCCGACCATGGACGGGGTGGAGGCGACCCGCCGGCTCTGCGCCGGCCGGCCCGCCGGCCCGCCCCGGGTGCTGGTCCTCACCACCTTCGACACCGAGGCCGACGCGTTCGCCGCCCTCCAGGCCGGGGCCAGCGGGTTCCTGCTCAAGAACGTCCCGCCGGAGGAGCTGCTGGCAGCGATCCGGGTGGTGGCCCAGGGCGACTCGGTGGTCGCCCCGTCGATCACCCGGCGGCTGCTCGACCGGTTCGCCGGCCAGCTCGGCCCCGGCCCGACCGAGGATCCCCGGCTGGCCCAGCTCACCGAGCGGGAACGGGAGGTCCTGCTGCTGGTGGCGCAGGGGCTGTCCAACGCCGAGATCGCTGCCCGGGTGCACGTCGCCGAGGCGACCGTGAAGACCCACGTCGGGCGGATCCTGGCCAAGCTCCAGCTCCGCGACCGGGTGCAGGCCGTGGTGCTGGCGTACGAGAGCGGGCTGGTCACCCCCGGCGGCTGAGCCGGCGTACGACCCAGGTCGTACGGGACCGCCCGGTCAGGGGCACCCGCGGTCGCAGCGGAGTCGAGCGCGCGGGTGGACGCCGCCCGGCCGGCCCGCCCATAGCGTCGGAGACGTCCCACCAACGATCTCCACGGGGAGCGCCACGTGTCCGTCGCACCTCCCGCGCACGCCGCCGCCGGCGTCGCGGTCACCGCCCGCGGCCTGTCCAAGCGGTACGGCAGCGGCCAGGCCGCCGTCGTCGCCCTGGCCGGCGTCGACGTCGACTTCGCCGCCGGCCGGTTCACCGCCATCATGGGCCCGTCCGGCTCCGGCAAGTCCACCCTCATGCACTGCCTGGCCGGCCTGGACCGGCCCACCGCCGGCGCGGTGCGCATCGGCGATGCCGACCTGGCCCGCCTCGACGACCGCCGGCTCACCCTGCTGCGCCGAGACCGGGTCGGCTTCGTGTTCCAGAAGTTCAACCTGCTGCCGGCGCTGAGCGCCGAGGAGAACATCGTGCTGCCGCTGGCCATCGCCGGCCGCCGCCCCGACCCCGGCTGGCTGCGCCAGGTGGTGGCCGCGGTGGGGCTCACCGACCGGCTGCGGCACCGGCCCGCGGAGCTCTCCGGCGGGCAGCAGCAGCGGGTGGCGGTGGCCCGCGCCCTGATCACCAAGCCCTGGGTCATCTTCGCCGACGAGCCCACCGGCAACCTGGACTCCCGCGCGGGCGCCGAGGTGCCGCGGCTGCTCCGCGAGGCGGTCGACACCCTCGGGCAGACCGTCGTCCTGGTGACCCACGACCCGGTGGCCGCCGGGCACGCCGACCGGGTGGTCTTCCTCGCCGACGGCCGGCTGGTGCGCGATCTCACCGCGCCCACCGCCGAGCGGGTCCTGGACGCGCTCGCCGGGCTCGACCCCGCCCGCCAGGCGGTGGCCCGGTGATCCGGCTGACCCTGCGCTCGCTGCGCGCCGAGGCGCTGCGCCTGCTGCTCTCCGCACTGGCCATCGTGCTCGGCGTGGCGTTCGTCGCCGGCACGCTGATCTTCGTCGACGGCATGCGGGCCGGCGCGTACGAGCGGGCCGGCACCTTCGACCGGCACACCGACCTCGGCGTCTACGCCGAGTCCGAGGCGCTGCCGCCGGCCCTGGTCGACCGGGTGCGCGCGGTCGACGGGGTGGCCGCCGCGGCCGGCGAGCTGACCGGCTCCGGCGGGGCGCTCGGCGCCGACGGCCGGCCGGTGCTCGGCTACGCCGTGCTCGCCGCCATCCCGGTCGAACCCGCCCTGCGCTCGTACGACGTGGTCGCCGGCCGGCTGCCGGACCGTCCCGGCGAGGTGGTGCTCGACGCGCCGACGGTCGCCGCCGAGGGCTTCACCCTCGGCGCCCCGGTCCGGGTCGGCGGGGCCGGGGGAGCGGCCCGGCCGTACACCCTGGTCGGCACGGTCGACGTGGCTGGCACCGCCCGGGACATCGGCGGCCCGTTCATCGGCCTGGTCGGGTCCGACGCCCTCGCCGTCACCGGGGAGCGCGGGTACGGCCGGATCATGGTGGCCGCCCGGCCGGGTGTGCCCGAGGCGGAGTTGGTCGACCGGGTCGCCGCGGCGACCGGCGCCGGGCCGAGCGTGAAGACCCGCCAGCAGATCCTCGACGACGCGGTCGACGAGGCGGTCCGCAGCCTGGAGCAGTTCAACATGGTGCTGCTCACCTTCGCCGGGGTCGCGGTGGTGGTGGCCGGGTTCGTCATCGCCAACACGTTCGCCATCGTGCTGGCCCAGCGGACCCGGCGGACCGCGCTGCTGCGGCTGGTCGGGGCGACCCGCGGGCAGCTGTTCCGCGCCGCGCTGCTGGAGGCGGTGGTGGTCGGGCTGGCCGCCTCCGCGGTCGGCGTGCTGCTCGGCGTCGGCCTGGCCGCCGGCCTGGGCGAGCTGATGTCCCGGCTGGACGCGCCGGCCTCCGGCGGGCTCACCGTCACCGCGCCGACGGTGCTGCTCAGCCTGGTGCTGGGCACCGCGATCACGGTCGGCGCGGCGCTGCTGCCGGCCTGGCGAGGCACCCGGATCGCCCCGGTCGCCGCGCTCACCGACGCGGCGGTGCAACCCACCCGGGGCGCCGGCCGGCTGCGGCTGGCCGCCGGCGCGGTGGTCGTCGCGGCCGGGATCGCCGCGCTGGTCGGCGCCGCGCTCGCTGTGCAGGTGCTGCTGGTCGCGGCCGGCGGGGTGCTGACCTTCTTCGGCATCGTGCTGTTCGGGCCGGTGCTGGTGCCGGCGCTGGTGCGGGTGTTCGGCTGGCCGGCCCGCCGGCTGTTCGGGGCGACCGCCGGGCTGGCCGTGGCCAACGCCGTGCGCAATCCCCGGCGGGTCGCCGCCACCGCCACCGCGCTGGTGATCGGGATCGGGCTGGTCTCCGCGTTCGTGGTCGGCGCGCGCAGCACCAAGGACGGCATCGAGCGCAGCGTGGACGCCGAGATCGGGGTGGACCTCGTGGTCACCGGGATCGGCGGCGACCTGCCGGCGACCCTCGCCGGCGAGCTGCGTGCCCGCCCCGAACTCGGGGTGGTGCACGAGCAGCGCAGCGCGGTGTCCGCCGGGATGGAGATCCGGGCCGCGCACCCGGACCTGGTCGCCCGGACGCTGACCGGGGTGGTCGCCGGCGACCTCGGCGGGTTCGGCCCCGGCACGGCGCTGGTGCACCGGGAACTGGCGCAGGCGCGCGGCTGGACCGCCGGCTCGACGGTCACCGTGCGGGACCGGGAGCTGCGGGTCGCCGCCGTGGTCACCGACGACGGGCCGGGACCGGCCGGCAGCTCGGTGCCGGCCGGTCACGTGATCGAGGTGGCGGAGGACGACTTCACCGCGCTCTTCCCGGACCGGCGGGGCTTCCTGGCCGAGATCGACCCGGCCGACGGGGTCTCCGCCGACTCGGCCCGCGCCGCCGTGGAGACAGTCCTGGCCCGCTACCCGACGGTCAACCTGATGGACCAGGGCGCCTACAAGGAGATGCTGACCAGCACGGTGGACATGCTGCTGGCGTTCGTCACCGCGCTGCTCGGCCTGGCCGTGGTGATCGCGCTGGTCGGGGTGGCCAACACGCTGAGCCTGTCGGTGGTGGAGCGCACCCGGGAGAACGCCGTGCTGCGCGCGGTCGGGCTGACCCGCGGTCGGATGCGCGGCATGCTGGCCGTCGAGGCGGTGCTGATGGCGCTGGTCGGCGCGGTGCTCGGCGTGGGCCTCGGCACCGGGGTCAGCGCGGCCGCGATGGCCCTGCTCGGCCGGATCGGCGGGGACTTCCACGTGGTGCTGCCGCTGGGGCAGCTTGGGCTGATCCTCGGCGTCGCGGTGCTGGCGGCGCTGGGCGCCTCGGTGCTGCCGGCCCGGCGGGCGCTGTCCCGGCCGGTGGTGGAGGCGCTCGGCGACCAGTGACCGCCGCGCCCGGGTGACATCCGCCGGCCGGTCCCGCCGTCCCCTCAGGGCGGCGGGACCAGCCAGCGGTGCCGGGTCATCCGGAGCCGCGGCGCCGCGCCGAGTGGGCGCGGACGGGCAGACGTTCCGGCCTGCCGCCACCGGTACGCGGCCAACTACCTACCTACCTGCCCTCGACCATAGCGCCGTCTTTCACATCGTGAGTCCGTTTTGGAAACAACGGTGCCATTGGTGCGGAAGTGTTAGCTGGCCGCGTTCGTGGTCACTCCGCGGACCCGCCGCCACCCGGGTCGGCCGTGGGTGAGGCCGGTGACTCCGTCGGCGGATCGACCGGTGGCGTCGTCGACGGACTGGTCGACGGGGGCGGGGTTTCAACCGGTGGGGGATTCGGGCTGGCGGTCTCGCTGGGCTGCACGCTGGGGGTCGGGCTGACCGACGCCGACGGTCTTCCGGTCGACCCGGCCGGGCGGAACGGCCGGTTGGCCGGGGCATCCGAACTCGGATCGTCCTGGACCGGCAGCTCTGCCTCGCTCGGCGCGGTCGCCGGCACCGTGGTCGGCATCTCCACCGCCGGCGCGTTGGCCTCCTGGGCCGCGCCCAGCGCCGCGCCGAGCGCGGCGAGCGCGACCAGCACCGCCGCTGCCGCGCCGACCAGGGTGCCGCGCCGCCGGCGTCCGCCCGCCGTGCCGGCGTTGCGCAGCCGACCCGCCGCCGGCGGCACCATCGCGGTGGGCGCGGACGGGTCGGAGACCGCGGCCCGGGCCGCCGCGGCCATCGCCGCGCCGCTGCTGAACCGGTCGGTCGGGTCCTTGGCCAGGGCACGCCCGACCAGGGCGCGGACCGCCTCCGGGATGTCGTGCGGCAGCTCCGGCGGCTCGTCGTCGAGATGCCGCACGGCCACCTGCAGGGGATTGTCGCCGGTGAACGGCGGGCTGCCGGTCAGGCAGCAGTACGCCACCGCGCCCAGGGCGTAGATGTCGGTGGCGCCGGAGACCGGGCGGCCGGCGGCCTGCTCGGGAGCCATGTAGAGCGCGGTGCCGGGCACCGCGTTGGTGCTGGTGATGCTGGTGACGTTGGTCGACCGGGCGACCCCGAAGTCGACCAGCACGACCGAACCGTCCTCCTGCACCAGCAGGTTGCTCGGCTTCACGTCCCGGTGCACGATGCCACCGGAGTGCGCGGCGTGCAGCGCCTGGGCGACCTGGGCCACGATCGACATCGTCTCGGCCACGTCCAGCCGGCCGAGCGCCTCGATCCGCTTCGACAGCGGCTGGCCGGTGACGAACTCCATGACCAGGTAGTCGGCCCGGGAGCCGTCCGGCAGCTCGTCCGCACCGTAGTCGAAGACCTGCACGATGCCGGTGTGCCGCACCGCGGCCATGATCCGCGCCTCGGCCCGGAACCGGGCGATGAAGTCGGGGTCGGAGACCAGCGCCGGCAGCAGCACCTTCACCGCGACCGAACGGCCGAGGACCAGGTCCGAGCCACGCCAGACGTCACCCATGCCGCCAGTGGCGACACGTTCGTCCAAGCGGTAGCGGCCGCTGAGCACGACCTCCGATGACAACACAGCAATACCGTACCCAGCGCCGCGGGAAAGCACGCGCCGCGACCAGCGCGCCCCGGCCGCCGCGGACCGGCCGGTGGGGCGGCGAAATCGCGATCTCCTCCGATATCGTGTCACCGGACCGGAACGATCCGTGACGAGATCCGCGCGCGCCCGCGCTGGGCTGGGCGAACGGCCGGCCCCACCGCGCCCACAACGCCGTCCGGGGCGTCGTAGCGTCCCGATCTCCGGTTGTGTTACGGCAACTCGCCGGCCTTCGGCCAGATAAATCTCACTCTTTTCCCCACGGTCACCGGCTTGTCGGATCGGCCACCGGCTCCTAGCGTTAGCCGAACTCGGGCCCGCCCCACGGCCCTGCCGCGGCACCCGCCGTCGGTCGCGCCGTGGCGAGTGTCCAGACATACCGCCGGGCCACTGCGGCCGGGGGTGCGAACAGGTCAGCGGGGGGCTGAGGGTGCGGGATCAGGTCCGGCTGCCGGACCGGGCTGGTGTCGCGCACGCCAGGTCCGGCGTGCGCCGCTGCACCCTGCCCCGGACGCCGCACCGGCCGGGCTGCTGCGCCCGACCGTCGACCCGGAGCCGGCGGACCCATGTCCGGTGAGCTGACGGACGCCGTCGTCGCCGCCCAGGCCGGCGACGAGGACGCCTTCCGCTTCCTCTACCGCAGCCTCCAGCCGGGCCTGCTGCGCTACCTCACCGCGCTGGTCGGCGCGGACGCCGAGGACGTGGCCTCGGAGACCTGGCTGCAGATCTCCCGCGACCTGCCCAGCTTCACCGGCGGCGAGTTCCGCGCCTGGACCGTGACCATCGCCCGCAACCGGGCCATGGACCACCTGCGCCGGCAGCGCCGCCGCCCGTCCCTGCCGGTGCCCGTGCAGGCGCTCAGCGAGTTGGCCGGCGACGCCGACACCGCCGAACGGGCCGGCGAGACGATCGGCACCGAGGCGGCGCTGGCGCTGATCTCGACCCTGCCGCCCCGGGAGGCCGAGGCCGTGCTGCTGCGCGCGGTCATCGGGCTGGACGCGGAGACCGCCGGCCGGGTGCTCGGGCGGCGACCCGGAGCGGTGCGCACGGCCGCGCACCGCGGGCTGCGGCGGCTCGCCGCGCTGATGGAACGCCACTACCCGACCGACCGGCCGGCCGAGTCGGAGAGCGCCGCGCCGCCCCGTCCGCGTACCGGGCGCCGGCAGGCGCCGCACGCCGAGCCGGCGGACGGTTGACGTGAGGGGATTCAGGATGCGCCTGCGCCGGACCGGTCGGCCCGCCGACCGCACCGAGTCCGATCGGCTGCTCGACGCCGCCGGTCCCGGCACTCCCGCCGGGACGGATCCGCTCGCCCGGCTGCTGTCGGCGGCGGCCTCCCCGGCCCGCCCCGGCGAACTGGCCGGGGAGGAAGCGGCGCTGGCCGCCTTCCGTGCGGCCCGTGCGGCCGGGCCGGCCGCCGCGCCGCCCCGCGCCGCGCGCCGTCGCGGGTTCACCGCCGGCGCCGTGGCCTGGATCGCCGGCGTCGCGGCCACCGCGACCGCCGGCGCCGCGTTCGCCGCCGCCACGCTCGACCGTCCGGACGATCCGCCGCCCCCGCCCCCGCCCTCGCCGACCACTCGGGCCCCGGCCCCGACCACCGACGGGGCGGGCGGGCCGGCCACGGCCGGCGGCACCGAATCGCCCGGCCCGGCGACGCCCACCACCAGCGGGCCGGCCGGCGGCAACCGGTCGCCGGCCGGGGAGCAGCAGCTCGCCGGACTGTGCCGGGCTTACCTGGCGAAGTCGCCGGCGCAGCGGGCGAAGGCGCTGGACACGCCGGCCTTCGGCGGGCTGGTGACCGCCGCCGGTGGTCGGGACCGGGTCGAGGACCACTGCCACGCCTTGGTGCCCGACGCCACCGAGCCGGAAGAATCCCCGGCGGCCAAGCCGCCGAAGTCCCCGAAGATCAAGCCGGCCGTCCCGCCGGCCGCCGTCCCGCCCGCCGCCGATCCGGCCGCTCGGGGCGCGGCCCCCGCCGCCGGTGGGGATGTTCCGTCGGCGGACCCGGCCGCCCCGCCGGCCACCGGCCGGAACGCCCGGCCCCCTGCCCGCCCGGCCGGCTGAGCCGCCGCTCGCCCGCCGGGTCCGCCTACCGCCGTGTGGCTGGCGGCCCAGGACATCGTCGGGCGACTGAGGTACCGCCCGCCCGACCGGCTGAAAACGGAGCACGGGTGGCCGGCCGCACCGCCCCCGCCGGCCCAGGCGACATCGTCGCTGGTCCCGCATTGCCGTGCGGCCCGAGTCGCACGTCAGCGGGTCGCCACCCCCGCACCGCCAACCGGGGATCGCCGCGTACGGGCGGAACGTTGTCGGTGGGCCGGGTTACGGTGGCCCAAGGTCGGGTCGCCGGCAGCGAGAGGGGGCATCCCGTGGTGACGTCACCGGAACTTGACCAGTCCACCGTGCTGCGCGAGTCCGGCGCGGCCGCCCGGCACCTCGCCCGGATCTGCTTCAAGACCGGTCCACCGACCCGCACCGGCGTCGAACTGGAATGGACCGTGCACGACACCGCCGACCCCGCCCGCCCGGTCGACGCCGAGCGGCTCCGGGCGGCGCTCGGTCGGCACACCCCTGTCACCCTCGATCCCGCCAGTCCCGCCGAACAGCTCCGGCACGGCAGCACCGTGACCGTGGAGCCGGGCGGGCAACTGGAGGTCTCCACCGCGCCGCGACCCTCGATCGCCGCGTTGATCCAGGCCACCGAGGCCGACGTCGCCCAGCTCACCAACCTGCTCGCCGGTGCGGGGCTGGCCCTCGGGCAGACCGGAATCGATCCCCACCGGGCCCCGCGTCCGGTCGTCGAGACGCCCCGCTACCGGGCCATGCGGCAGGTCTTCGACCGCCGCGGGCCGGCCGGACGGACGATGATGTACAGCACCGCCGGCCTGCAGATCTGCCTGGACGCTGGCGAGCCGGAGCGGTTCGCCGCCCGCTGGGCGCTGGTGCACGCGGTCGGCCCACCGCTGGTGGCCGCGTTCGCCACCGCCGACCGGCACGCCGGCCGGCGCACCGGCTGGGCATCGGCCCGGATGGCCGCCTGGCTGGCCATCGACCCGGCCCGCACCCGACCGGTCTGGACGCCGCAGCAGGCCGAGCTGGACCCGGTGTCGGCCTGGACGGCGTACGTGCTGGCGGCGCCGCTGCTCTGCGTGCGCGGCGACGGCGCCGACTGGACACCGCCGCCCGGGGTCACCTTCGCCGACTGGATCGACGGGGCGCTGCCCCGGCCGCCCACCACGGACGACCTGGAATACCACGTCAGCACGCTCTTCCCGCCGGTGCGCCCGCGCGGCTACCTGGAGCTGCGCTACCTCGACGCGCAGCCCGGCCGGGGCTGGACGCTGCCGCTGACGGTCCTCGCCGCCCTGCTCTGCGGCCCCGACACCGTCGACGCGGCCCGGGCGGTCGCCGCGCCGGTGGCGCACCGCTGGCCCACCGCCGCCCGGCACGGCCTGCGCGATCCGGCGCTGGCCGCCGCGGCGGCGGCCCTGTTCGACCTGGCCCTGGCGGCGCTGCCCCGGCTCGACCTGCCGGCGCCGCTGTACGACGAGATCCACCGAGGCGTACGGCGCCGGCGCGCCGTCGCGGAGAGGGGACACCGGTGACCGGAGACGTGACGGAGCGGGACGGCGCGGAGCGGCTGCGCGGCCGGATCGCCGAGGAGTTGGCGCGTACCCGGGCCCGGACGGCGCTGCTGACCGAGGTGGTCGACGACGCCGACCTGATGCGGCAGCACTCGCCGCTGATGTCGCCGCTGGTGTGGGATCTGGCCCACGTCGGCAATCAGGAGGAGCTCTGGCTGGTCCGTGACGTGGGCGGGCGGGAGCCGGTCCGGCGTGACATCGACGATCTCTACGACGCGTTCAAGCAGCCCCGCAAGGACCGCCCGGCGCTGCCGCTGCTGCCCCCGGCCGAGGCCCGCGCCTACGTCAGCGCCGTCCGCGACAAGGTCTTCGATCTGCTGGACGGGGTCCGGTTCACCGACCGGCCGCTGGTCGCCGACGGGTTCGCCTTCGGGATGATCGTCCAGCACGAGCAGCAGCACGACGAGACGATGCTCGCCACCCACCAGTTGCGCGCCGGCCCGGCGGTGCTGGCCGCGCCCCCGCCGCCCGAGCCGCGGGTGCGGGTCGGCGACGAGGTGCTGGTGCCGGCCGGGCCGTTCACCATGGGCACCGACACCGACCCCTGGGCGCTGGACAACGAGCGCCCGGCGCACCGGGTCGAGCTGCCCGCGTACGTCATCGACGCCGCGCCGGTCACCAACGGCGCCTATCGCGCGTTCATCGCCGACGGCGGCTACGACGACCCGCGTTGGTGGGCCCCGGAGGGTTGGCGGCACCGCACCGAGGCCGGGCTGACCGCGCCGATGCACTGGCGGCGCGACGGCGACGGCTGGGCCTGCCGCCGCTTCGGCCGGTGGACGGCGGTCCGCGACGACGAGCCGGTGGTGCACGTCTGCTTCCACGAGGCGCAGGCGTACGCGGCCTGGGCCGGCAAGCGGCTGCCCACCGAGGCGGAGTGGGAGAAGGCGGCCCGCTGGGATCCGGCCACCGGCCGCTCCCGGCGCTACCCGTGGGGCGACGACGACCCCACCGCCGAGCACGCGAACCTGGGCCAGCGGCACCTCTGGCCGGCCCCGGTCGGGGCGTACCCGGACGGGGCCTCCCCGCTGGGCGTGCACCAGCTGATCGGCGACGTGTGGGAGTGGACCTCGACCACCTTCCGCGGCCACCCGGGCTTCACCGCCTTCCCCTACCGGGAATACTCCGAGGTCTTCTTCGGCGACGACTACCGGGTGCTGCGCGGCGGGTCGTTCGGCACCGACCGGGCGGCCTGCCGGGGCACCTTCCGCAACTGGGACTACCCGATCCGCCGGCAGATCTTCAGCGGCTTCCGTTGCGCCCGCGACGCCACCGTCGAGGAAGCGTGCGGGTGACGCCGGCATCCGCGACGCGTACCACCGGCGGGGCGTGGGCGGCGCGCGGCCGGTCGGGCGGGCGAGCCGCCCGGCGGGCCGGCGGCGGTGCCGGCTGATGTGTCGCCACCTGGCCTACCTTGGGCCGCCGGTCAACCTGCGGGAGCTGCTGTTCGACCCGCCGTACTCGCTGCTGCGGCAGTCCTGGGCGCCGCGCGACATGCGCGGCGGCGGGACGATCAACGCCGATGGCTTCGGCATCGGCTGGTTTCCCGGCGACGGTGACCCGGTGCGGTACCGGCGGGCCCAGCCGATCTGGAGCGACCCGACCATCGCCCAGCTCGCCGCGGTCACCTCGACCGGTGCGGTGCTGGCGGCGGTGCGCTCGGCCACCGTCGGCATGGCGGTGCTGGACAATGCCGCGGCGCCGTTCGCCGAGGGGCGCTGGCTGTTCAGCCACAACGGGGTGGTGCGCGGCTGGCCCGACTCGATGGTGCCGCTGGCCACCGGGCTGCCGGTGCGTGACCTGCTCACCCTGGACGCGGCCACCGACTCGGCGCTGCTCTGGGCGCTGGTGCGGCACCGGCTGCGCGCCGGGGTGGATCCGGCCCGGGCGGTCGCCGAGACGGTCGCCGCGGTCGCCGCGGCCGCCCCCGGTTCCCGGCTCAACCTGCTGCTCACCGACGGGCGGACGGTGGCGGCCAGCGTGGCCGGGCACGCGTTGTCCATCCGCACCACACCGCGGTCGGTGCTGCTGGCGTCCGAACCGCACGACGACGAACCCGGCTGGCGTGAGGTGCCCGATGGGCACCTGGTGACCGGCACCGCGACCGAGGTGCGGGTACGCGCCATCGGGCAGGTGTGACCGCTGACCGGCCGGGGAGAGGGACCTGTCGCCCGAACGAAGGGAGCCCAGATGAGCACCGAGCCGTTGGAGATCCACCTCCAACCCGGGGACCTCGACCGTGGCCTGCGCGACGACGTGCGCGTCGGTCTGAGCGCCGATCCGAAGTGGCTGCCGCCCAAGTGGTTCTACGACGCCCGGGGCAGCGAGCTGTTCGAGGAGATCACCCGGCTGCCGGAGTACTACCCGACCCGCGCCGAGCGGGCGGTGCTGGCCCGACGGGCCGACCGGATCGCGGAGCTGACCGGCGCGAAGACGATGATCGAGCTCGGTTCGGGCTCGTCGGAGAAGACCCGGCTGCTGCTGGACGCCTTCACCCGGCACGGCGGGCTGGGCACGTTCGTGCCGCTGGACGTGTCGGTCAGCGCGCTGCGCCGGTCCACCGCCGAGATCGCCGCCGACTATCCGGCGCTGCGGGTACGCGGCATCGTCGGTGACTTCACCCGGCACCTCGACCGGTTGCCCACCGGTGGGCGCCGGCTCGTGGTGTTCCTCGGCGGCACCATCGGCAACCTGCTGCCGGCCGAACGGGCCCGGTTCCTGGCGGACATGCGCGCCGCGCTGGAGGTCGGCGACTGGCTGCTGCTCGGCACCGACCTGGTCAAGGACCCGTCGGTGGTGGTGCCGGCGTACGACGACGCGGCCGGGGTGACCGCCGAGTTCAACCGCAACGTGCTGCGGGTGATCAACCGGGAGTTGGGCGCCGACTTCGACCCGGCGGCGTTCGACCACGTGGCCCGCTGGGACGCGGAGCGGGAGTGGATCGAGATGCGGCTGCGGGCCCGACGGCCGATGCGGGTGCGGGTGCTCGACCTGGACGTCCGGTTCGCCGCCGGCGAGGAGCTGCGCACCGAGGTCTCGGCGAAGTTCCGCCCGGCGGGGATCGCCGGGGAGCTGGCCGCGGCCGGGTTCGCCGCCGCGGAGTTCTGGACCGATCCGGACGGCCTGTTCGGGGTCACCCTCGCCCGGGCCGACTGAGCCGGGTGAGCCGGTTCACTCCGGGGGCGGCCGGCGGAGGTGATCGGCTAGGCTGGCGGCGCGAAGGGGAGTAGCCCCCAATGTCGTGGTCGACATACTGGTGCGTTCTCGCATCCGGCCACACGGCCCCGCCGACGGCGGGGCGGGCGAGACCTTCGACCCAGGCTGTATCAGCCGGGTCGAGGTCGCCCCGTACCTCCTCCCGGCGTGGACCGGAAGGATGTCATGGAGGGTTTCCTCGTCGCGCTGGCGGTCAGCTTCGGCGTCATCTTCGTCGCCGAACTGGGCGACAAGTCCCAGTTGATGGCGCTGACCTTCGCCACCCGCTTCAAGCCGCTGCCGGTGCTGATCGGGATCACCGTGGCCACCGCCGTGGTGCACCTGGCCTCGGTGGCGATCGGGTACGGTCTCGGCGCCGCGCTGCCGACCGGCTGGATCTCGTTGCTCGCCGGCCTGGCGTTCCTCGGCTTCGGGGCGTGGACCCTGCGCGGGGACAAGCTCACCGAGGAGGAGCGGCGCAAGGCTGAGAAGACCAGCAAGTCCGCCATCGTCGCGGTCTCGGTCGCCTTCTTCCTGGCCGAGCTGGGCGACAAGACGATGCTGGCCACCATCACCCTGGCCACCAAGTACGGCTGGTTCGGCACCTGGCTCGGCTCCACCGTGGGCATGGTGGCGGCGGACGCGCTCGCCATCCTGGTCGGTCGGCTGCTCGGCCGGAAGCTGCCGGAGCGGACCATCCGCTACGGCGCCGCTGTGCTCTTCGCCATCTGCGGGCTCTGGCTGATCCTGGAGGCGGTGGCGCAGCTGCGCTGAGCGCGGACCACCCGTCGCCCCGGTGACTATCCCCGGCGTCCTGCGGGCACAGGGATCACCACCTACCGTGAGCGGTAGGAGGCGAAAGCGGAGAAACCGGGAGGATAACCACATGAGCAAGCACGACGAGCCGAACGAGTACGGGTTCGCCGGCGGCGCCACCGCTCCCGAGCCGCCGCCGGGTGGCCGGGCCGACGAGCAGGACCGGGCGGAGGAGGTGGCGGTGCCAGCCGACGACTTCACCGAACCGGTGACCGACGCCCTCGCCGACGAGGCCGAGGAGCGGGCGCCGGCCGACCGGCGCCGCTGAGGCGTACGCGAAACGGGGGCGCCGGCGTGGCCGGCGCCCCCGTTCGCACCGTGCCCGGACGGCTTTTCTGCTTCCGGGGCGATGCCGAACGACCAGTTCTCGGGTTGGTAATTCCGGGCGCGCCTTCTCGCCTAGGAGAAAACAGATAACTCCGGACATAAAGGCGCATGAGCCGCTTTAATGGTTCACGAGATTGAGTCGACCTTGGGGGTTTCCGTGAAGTTCTTTGGCGTTACCGGCCTGGTACGGAGGCGCGCCTGATGGACCTGTACCGCCAGCTTCGCCTGGTGCGCCAGCACTGGTGGATCGTCCTGCTCACGATCATGGTAGCGCTCGGGGTGACCGCGTTCGTCACCGTCCGGGCCGAGCCCCGGTATGTCGCCTCGGTGACCTTCTTCGTCACCACCCCGAGCCAGGGCGTCACGGACGCCTACCAGGGCGGACTGCTCATGCAGCAGCGCGTGAAGTCGTACGCCGAGCTGCTGACCAGCGACCGGCTCGCGCAGGCCGTGGTGGCCGAGAACTCGGTGGGCCTGACCGCCGAGGAGATCCAGCGCCGGGTCAGCACCTCCACCGAGACCGGCACAGTTTTGCTCCGGGCGTCGGTGACCGACACCGACCAGACCCGCGCGCTGCGGGTGACCGAGACACTGTCGGCGAAGTTCGTCGAGCTCGTGCAGAAGGTCGAGACGCCGGCGAACGGCCAGACCGGCCCGATCAAGATCGAGGTGGTCAGCGGCCCGCGGGTCAGCTCGAGCCCGGTCTCGCCCCAGCCGGTGCGCAACGGCGCCATCGGCGGCCTGCTCGGCCTGCTCTGCGGGATGGGCCTGGCGATCCTGCGCGGGCTGGCCGACGTCCGGCTGCGCGACGCGGCGACCCTGCAACGGGCCACCGGCAGCCCGCTGCTCGGCGAGATCCCGTTCGAGGGCAGCGCCAAGGCGGAGCCGCTGATCGTCGGCGAGGCGGTGAACTCGGCGCGGGCCGAGGCGGTCCGCAAGCTCCGGACCAACCTGCGCTTCGTCGACGTGCACGAGCCCGCCCGGGTGATCGCCGTGACCAGCGCGCTGCAGGGCGAGGGCAAGACCACCCTCTCCTGCAACCTGGCCATCGCGCTGGCCGAGGCCGGGTGGCGGGTGCTGCTGGTCGACGCCGACCTGCGCCGGCCCAAGGTCGACGACTACCTGGGCCTGGACGCCGGCGTCGGCCTCACCGACGTGCTGGTCGGTGACGTGCAGGTCGGGGACGTGGTGCAGCGCTGGGGCGACAAGTCCCTGCTGGTGCTGCCCAGCGGCTCGGCGCCGCCGAACCCGAGCGAGCTGCTCGGCTCCAAGGCGATGGCGGACCTGCTGCTGGCCCTGCGGGAGTCGGCGGACATCGTCATCATCGACACCGCGCCGCTGCTGGCCGTCACCGACGGTGTCGTGGTGGCCGTGCAGGCCGACGGCGCGCTGCTCGTGTCCCAGCAGGGCCGGACCTCGCGCACCCAGGTGGCCGCGGCCGCCCGCGCGCTGCACTCGGTCTCGGTGCGCCTGCTCGGCTGCGTGCTGAACATGGCCAAGGTCCCGAAGGCCGAGGCCTACCAGTACGAGGCCTACCGGGTGGTCGCCTCGACCGCCACCACCTCGGTACCGGCGGACCGGGCCACCAGCGGCCGGCACGCCGAGCGCGCCGGCGCCGGTGTCCCGGACCGTACGCAGGAACTCACCCGGCTGCCCCGATGAGCGCGGCGAGGGGTCGTAGCGACCGTTCGATCTCCTCCGCGCAGCTTCGGAAGTCGGTGGCGGCGCCGCCGATCGGGTCCAGCAGGTCGTCCGTACCGGGGGCGGCGGGTTGCAGCCGCCCCCGGGCCCGGGCGGCCGCCACGACGGCGGCCCGTAGCGAATCGTCGGCCAGGTCCTCCGGCGGCTCGGCCGCCGCGGCCAGCCGGCCGAACTGGCGCAGGGTGAAGGTCCGGTGCAGCACCGCCGGCACCATCGCGGTGCACACCGACCGCTGCCGCCGGGTCGAGGTGAGCACCAGCGTGGCGCCCTCGAGGTACTCCGGGCGCAGCAGCCGGCTACGGAAGCCCGACGGGTCCGCGCCGGTCTCCGCCGCCACCTCGGCGGCGTACGGGTGCATGGCCAGGCCCTCGACGGCGTCGGTGCCCGCGCTGGAGACGGTGACCGGCCGGTCGGCCAGCAGCCGCCGGGCGAGGTACTCGGCCATCGGCGACCGGCACAGGTTGGCGTGGCAGACGAACAGCACCCGGTCGGTCATCTGGACCCCTTCCGTCGGCGAGGTCGCGGCGCGGGTCGCCGCGACGGCGGCCGGCGTGCGACGGCCGACCGCGGAGGGGTTGTCGGCATCGTACGTGGACTCCACCCCGGTGACCGGTGCTGCCGCGCCGAACCGGCCGCCCCGGACGGAGGTGACCCGGTGAGGATCGGCGTGCTCACGTACCACTTCCCGCCCGAGCCGGCGTTCATCCCGGGCAGCCTCGCCGAGGAACTCGCCGCCCGGGGGCACGACGTGCGGGTGCTCACCGGCTTCCCGGACTACCCGGGCGGGCACGTCTATCCGGGGTGGCGCCAGCGCTGGCAGCACGAGACGCGCAGCGAGCGGCTCACCGTCCGGCGGGTGCCCCGGTACGCGGGCGGGGACTCCTCGGTGCGGGCCCGGATGGCCGGCTACCTCTCCTTCGCGGGCAGTGCGGTGCTGGCCGGCCGCCGGTTCCTCGCCGACGTGGACGCGCTCTACGTCCACCAGCCGCCGGCCACCGTGTTCGCCGCGGCCGGGCTGCTGCGGCTGCTCGGCCGGGTGCCGACCGTCCTGCACGTGCCGGACGTCTGCGCCCGGGACGAACCCGGCGGGGCCGACGCCGGCGGGTGGACGGCGCGGATCGGCGCGGCGATGGCCCGGACGTACCGGGCCGCCGACGCGATCGCGGTGGCCGCGCCGTCGCTGCGCGACCCGGTGGTGGCCGCCGGCGCTGATCCGGCCCGGGTCCGGGTGGTGCTCAACTGGACCGACGAGCGGATCTTCCACCCCGCCCGCCCGAGCCCCGCCGCCCAGCGGCTGGTCCGTCGGGACGGCCGCTGCGTGGTGATGCACGCCGGAACCATCGGGAATCGGCAGGGCCTGGAGACCGCGGTCCGCGCGGCGGCCGCGCTGGACGACACGATGGACCTGGTCCTGGTGGGATCGGGCGCGCAGGAGCGGCGGGTGCGGGGGCTCGCTGCCGAGCTGCGGGCCGACAACGTGCGGTTCGTCGAACGCCGGTCCCCGTTGGACATGCCGGACCTGTACGCCGCCGCCGACTACCAGCTGGTCATGCTGCGTGACCTGCCGGAACTGCGCGGCACGGTGCCGGCCAAGCTGCAGGCCGCGTTCTCCTGCGCGGCCCCGGTCGTCGCGTCCGCCGGCGGCGACACCGCCGAGCTGGTCGAGCGGGCCCGGGCCGGCCTTTCCTGCCCACCCGAGGACTGGGCCGCGCTGGCGGACCGGTTCTGGCTGGCCGCCACCATCCCGCCGCCCGCCCGGGTCGACATGGGCCGGCGGGGCCGGGAGGCGTACCTGCGGGAGATGTCGCTGACCGCCGGGGTGGACCGGATCGAGGGGTTGCTCCGCGAGGTCGTGGCGGCCCGCTCCGGCGCCCGCTGACCGACGAGCGATATTCGCATACCAGTCAGACCGTCATTTCCGACCCAGAAGGCTCGTTACGTGCTAAGAACGTCAGAGAAACGTGCCCTTCTGTCCGGTTTTGGAAATGGAGAACGGCGTGACGGAGAGCGAAAGGCCGCGCCGCCGGCGCAGTCGGTCCCGGCGGCGCCGGCGCGCCCGGCTGCGCCGCGCCCGGCTGCGCCGCGCCCTGCTCAGCGCGCTGGTCGTCGGCTCGCTGCTGCTGGTCTCCGTCGGCTGGGTGGGATTCCGGGGCTGGCAGGCCCGCGCCCACCTGGTCAACGCCGCCGGGCTGGCCCGGGAGCTCAGCGCCCAGGTCGTCGGTGGGGACACCGCCCGGGCCCAGCGCACCCTCGCCGCACTGCAGGAACAGTCCGGGGCCGCGCGGGCGGCGACCGCCGACCCCGGCTGGTGGGTCGGGCGGCGCGCGCCGTTCGCGGGCGACGACCTGGCCGCCGTACGCCAGATCTCGATCGCGATCGACGACCTGGCGCGGCAGGCGTTCCCGAGCCTGCTCCGCACCGACCTCGCCGGCCTCGTGCCCACCGAGGGCCGGCTGGACGTGGCCCGGCTGCGCACCCTCTCCACCGAACTCGCCGCGGTGCACCGGACGGTCCGCGACACTCGGACCAGCCTCGCCAGGGTCCCGGTCGACGACCTGGTCAGCCAGATCCGCCAGGCGCTCACCGACCTGCGTGGCGAGATCGACCGGCTGGCCGACCTCACCGCCGCGGCTGACCAGGCCGCGCGGCTGCTGCCGCCGCTGCTCGGCGTCGACGGGCCGCGCCGCTACCTGCTGGTGTCGCAGAACAACGCGGAGCTGCGGGCCACCGGCGGGATGTTCGGCGCGTACGCCGTGCTGCACGCCGACGACGGCCGGGTGCGGATGGGCCGGCAGGGGAGCAGCGCCGCGTTGGGTCGCTTCACCCCGCCGCTCAAGACGCCCGCCGAGGTACGCCGTCTCTGGGGCGATTTGCCCGGCATCTACCCGGCGGACGTCAACCTGACCCCGCACTTCCCGACCGCCGCCAACCTCTACCGGCAGATGGTCCGCCAGCAGACCGGCCTGAACGTGGACGGCGTGCTGGCGGTCGACCCGGTGGTGCTGTCGTACCTGCTGAAGGCGACCGGGCCGGTGCTGGTGCCCGGGCACGCCCCGCTGGACAGCGAGACCGCGGTGCGGACGCTGCTCAGCGACAGCTACCAGCGGCTGGACACCCGGCAGCAGGACGAGTACTTCACGGCGGCGGCCGTCGCGGTCTTCGACGCCTTCTTCAAGAAGAATGTCAACCCAAGGGCGTTATTGTCCGTATTCGACCGTGCTGTCCGGGAACGCCGGATATTGTTCTGGAGTGCCCGCCCCGAGGAGCAGCGGACGTTCGGCGCCAGCCGGATGGCCGGAACGCTTCCCGAGCAGGACACCGTGCCGACCGTCGGCGTGTTCCTCAACGACGGCAGCGGCGCGAAGCTCGGCTACTACCTGCGCCCGGCGGCGGACCTGACGCTCGGCGAATGCCGACCCGACGGCCGCCGGCAGCTCCGGCTGCGCGTCACCCTGCGCTCGACGGCGCCGAAGACCGGCCTGGCGAAGTCGGTCCTCGGCCTCGGCCTGGCGGGCGACCCGTACACCGTGCGGACCTTCGTCTCGGTGTACAGCCCGGCCGGCGGATCGGTGCTCGACGCCCGTCTCGACGGGGCCGAGGTGGCGCTCGGCTCCGGCACCGAACGGCGACGGCAGGTGGCGACGGCCAACGTGGACGTCGGACCGGGAGCCTCCCGCACCTTGGAGGTTTCCCTGCTCACGGCGAAGACCGGCGCCGGAACGGCCGAGCTGTGGCTCACGCCCACCGCCACCCCATGGACCACCCAAGTTGTTACCGCACCAAGCTGTGACCAGTAGGAGGGAACCATCATGCGGCTATCCCGCATCATCATGGCGCTCACGGTCGGTCTGGCCGTGGTGGCCGTGCCGACCGCAGCGGGGGCGGCGCAGCCGCAGCCGGCGCCCACGCTGACGGACACGCCCCAACCACCGCCCTACCCACCGGGCCAGGGCGCAGCGACACTCACCGTCAACCGCACCACGATCACCCTCGGTGAGACGGTCGTCCTCACCGGCCGGAACTTCGGCCCCAACGAGCGCGTGACCATCGTGGTCAGCGTCGCCCCGCTCGCCGCCCCGGCCCCCGGCCGGGCGCGGCGCAGCGACGGCAGCACGGTCGCGATGGCCCCGGTGGCCTTCCAGGCCGCCGCCCCGCTGACCTTCTACGCGTACACCAACTCGCGGGGCAGGTTCACCAAGCCGTACAAGCCGTCGATCACCGGCCTGTTGACCTTCACGGCGACCGGCGACGAGTCCGACCGCTCGGCCTCCACCGAGGTCCGGGTGCTGCCCCGGCGGGCTGACCAGCAGCCGCTGCCGGTCACCGGTGACAGCCTGGGTACGCCGATGAAGCTCGGCGGCGGCCTGGTGGGCGTCGGCGCGGTGCTGCTGCTCACGACGCTGGCCTGGCGTCGCCGCCACCGCATCGGCACGGGCGCGAGCTGACAGGTTCGGCACCGGGCAGGGCCCGGAGGCACCTCGGGCTGGCGCCCGTCGGAGTGTTCCGACGGGCGCCAGCCCTGTTGTGCGAGGTGGTTGGTGTGGCCTGCCCGTCCGTTCGCGGTGGGTGGTTGCGGTTGGGGTGTGGCCCGGGTCCGCTCGTGACGGCCGCTCGGAGTCCCGCTCGCTCGGTCACTTGAGCGGGTTCCTTGCCGGCGGGGCCCGTTCGGGTCGGGCGTGTCGTCACGGCTGGGCATGGGTCCCGGGAAGGGTGATACCTCTGAGTCATCAAAATGACGGAGAGGTATCGCGCTCGTTCCCCGGCTACCCGGCACCCGCCCCATATCGGCGACACGGAGTTGATCACCCCGCCCCAACCTCCGGGGGCGGTCAGCGGCGGCTGCGGCTGATGTCGGCGACGGCGGCGACCAGGGCCAGCGCGATGATCCCGGCGGGCAGCAGCAGCGAGTGCCGGAAGGCCAGGGACCAGTCCCCGTCGCTCGCCGTCAGTGAGGCGAAGAAGACCGAGCCGACGGCGGCGATGCCGGCGGCCGTGCCGATGCGCTGGCCGGTCTGCAGCATGCCCGCACCACTGCCCGCCTGCCGCACCGGTACCTCGGAGAGGGTGAGCGTCTGGTTGGGCGCGATCACCAGCCCGCTGCCGAGGCCGGCGACCAGCAGCGGCCCGGCGGTCAGCCACGGTACGGCGATGTGCCCGGGGCCCAACTCGAGGATCGCGACCACGCCGACGAGGCCGACGACCACGGTGACCAGGCCGCTGGCGACCAGCGGGCGCCCGTACCGGTTGACGATCCGGCCGCCGAGCGCGGACGCGGCGGCCGAGCCCAGCGCGAACGGGGTGATGGCCAGGCCGGCGACGAGGGCGCTGTAGCCGAGCCCGTTCTGCAGGTAGAGCGTGAAGATGAAGAAGATCGCGGTGAACCCACCGAAGTAGATGAACGCGATCAGCGAACCCAGCGTGTACGACCGGAAGGTGAACAGCCGCAGGTCGAACAGCGGCTGCCGCCGGCGCGCGTACCGCCGCTCCCAGAGTCCGAAGGCGACCAGCGCGACCAGCCCGGCCGGGACGAGCAGCCACTTCTGCGGTCCGCGCCACTGCTGTTGCTGCACCAGCGGCAGCAGCAGCAGGACCACACCGACCCCGAGCAGCAGTACACCGACCGGGTCGAGGCGCCGGTTGTCGACCGGACCCCTGGAACGGCTGGGCAGCAGCCGCCAGCCGAGGATCACCGCGACGATCCCGACCGGCACGTTGACGAAGAAGACCCACCGCCAGCCGTGCTCCTGGCCGCCGAGGGCGATCAGCAGACCGCCGAGCAGCGGGCCGACCGCGGTGGAGATGCCGATGGTGGCGCCGAGCAGCCCGAACGGGCTGGCACGTTCCGGGCCCTGAAAGAGTTCCTGGATCAGGCCGGTGACCTGCGGGTTGACCACTCCGGCGGCGGCTCCCTGGAGTACTCGCGCGACGACCAGCCACTCGGGGGAGGTGGCCAGCCCGGCCTCGACGGCACGGCGACGTTGACGATGCTCACGTCGAGCAGCGTCATGAAGGCGGCGACCAGCCCGACCCCGAGGGCCTGCCAGCGCCGCCGGTCGTCCGGCGCCGGCCGCCGGCGCGTCACGCCATCTGGCGGGCGCAGAATCGGGGCCCGAAGTCCAGGCCGGCCATCGGTGAATCCTCCCGGTGCAGCAGGTTCTTCTCGGTGAGCATGTGCAGCGGGGCGTGCAACTGCTCCTCGGTCAGGCCGCACTCCTCAGCGATCATGTCCGGGTAGGGCACCTGCCCGCGCGCCTCGAGCGCGGTCACCGCCTCGTACACCCGTTCCTCGACCTCCGACAGCTGTACCTGCCGCATGGCTCCTCCTTCGTTCCCGCCGCCTCCGCGCGGGCGGTCTGCGCTGCGCGGTTACCCCCTGCTTGACCGAAGATGCCCACCCGATCGGGCGGTGCCGGCGCTCCGCCGGGTGCCCGCCGCGGGCGCGAACGCGGGTGCGGGTCGGGTCGCGCCGCCACCGTCACCGGTGACCGGGTGCCCTAGGCTGCACACGTGATCGTCTGGGATCTCGCCGTGGTGGGCGGTGGGCCGGCCGGGCTCTCCGCCGCGTACGTCGCCGCCCGTGCCGGCGTCCGCACCGTCGTCGTGGAACGCGTCGCGCATCCGCGGTACAAGACCTGCGGGGGTGGCCTGATCGGCACCTCGCTCGCGGCCGTGGCGGACCGGATCGAGGTGCCCGCGCACGACCGGGTCGACCGGGTCACCTTCACCCGGGACGGCCGGCGCGGGTTCACCCGACGCCACGGCGGTCCGCTGGTGACCATGGTCCGCCGGGAGGAGTTCGACGACCGGTTGCGCGCCGCCGCGGTCGACGCCGGCGCCGAGGTCCGCGAGCGGGTCGCGGTCCGCGCCGTGGAGCAGGACCCCGACGGCGTACGCCTGCGGCTGGCCGACGGCGACACCGTGCACGCCCGTACGGTGATCGGTGCCGACGGCTCGTCCGGGGTGACGGCCCGGCACGTCGGGGTCGACTACCGGCAGGTCGACCTGGGGCTGGAGGTGGAGCTGCCGGTGCCGCCGGAGGAGCAGGCGCGCTGGCGGGGCCGGGTGCTGGTGGACTGGGGTCCGCTCGCCGGGTCGTACGGCTGGGTGTTCCCGAAGGGTGACCGGCTCACCGTCGGGGTGGTCGCCGCCCGCGGCGAGGGGGAGCGGACCCGGGAGTACCTGCGCCGGTTCGTGGACCGGTTGGGGCTGGCGGACGTGCCGCCGGAGCACGACTCGGGGCACCTGACCCGCTGCCGGGCCGAGGACTCGCCGTTGCGGCGGGGCCGGGTGCTGGTCGTCGGGGACGCCGCCGGGCTGCTGGAGCCGTGGAGCCGGGAGGGGATCAGCTACGCGCTGCGCTCCGGGGAGTTGGCCGGCGCGGCGGTCGCGGCCGGCGACCCGGCCGGCTACGAGCGCGCGGTCGCCGAGCGGCTGATGCCCTCGATGCGGGCCGGGCACCGGCTGCTGGACGTCTTCTCCCGCCGGCCGGACGTCTTCCACGCGCTGCTGGCCACCCCGCCGGGTTGGCGGATGTTCGTGCGGTTCTGCCAGGGGCGGGCGAGCTTCGACGAGACGCTGTCCCGGGCGCCGGTCCGGGCGGCCCTGGCGCTGCTGGACCGGCTGCCCGCGCCCCGGCGACCCGCGGCTAGGCTGTCCGGGTGATCAACTGGGACGAGGTCGGCGAGAACGACTTCGCGGTACCCGCCGACCGGCCGTTCGACGCCCTGGTCGCCGAGTTGGCCGCCGCGCTGCGCGATCCCGATCCGGAGGTCCGCGACGGCGCGCCGTACGTGGTGCTGTCGACCTGGATCGCCCGCGACGTCATCGACGCGGACCGCCGGGCGGCGCTCGGCGACCTGATGGCCGAGCGGTTCACCGACCCGGAGGTGCAGGCCCGCACGTTCGCCCCGCTGGTGCTCGACATGATCGTCTCCCGTGGCGACTTCCGCCCGTCCTGGCTGGCGGCCTTCACCGCCTGGTATCCGACGGAGACCGACCTGCGCGGCTGGCATCCGCGGCTGGGCTGGTTGCACGCGGTGGCACACGGCGCGGACCTGCTGGGCACCTTCGGCCGTCATCCGGCGGTCGACCCGGCGGCGATGCTCGCCCTGGCCGCGGCCCGCCTGGTCGCCCCGACCGACCAGCTCTTCGCCGAGCAGGAGGACGACCGGCTGGCCCGGGCGATCGCGCTGGTGCTCACCCGTACCGACCTGGCGCCGCGGGACGCGGTGAGCTGGCTCGACCCGGTCGAGGCCGACTTCGCCACCAAGCCGCGCGGCAGCACGCCGCCGCGCATGTCGAACTGCATGCGGACGCTGCGGGCGCTCTACCTGCTCGCCGACACCGGGATCGCCGAGCGGCCGCCGGCGCTGTGGCCGGCGCACCCGGGCCCCGACCCGCTGCCGCTGTCCCACCGGGAGGCGGTCAAGGCCCGGCTCGTCGAGGTGCTGGCCCCGGTCTTCCAGCACCACTGACCGGAGCCGTTCTCGCCTCAGCGGCACGACCGCTGAGGCGTGCGTGAGTGGACCGCCGTTTCCACGGGCGAGGCGAGCGACCCCGGCGAACCCCGTCCACCCAGGATCCTAGGATGCTCTACGCGACGTGGCCCGCGCGACCTGCTGGGCCCACGAGACGCTGGCCAGGGGAGGGCCCGCCGGCAGAGAATGGCGGCGAAAGGGGAGGGCGCATGACCGACGACCGCACCCATCCGTCGTTCACCGACAAGGAGTACGCGTTCCTGCGGCACGTCCGGTTCGGCGAGCTGCCGCGCGTGGCGCGCCCCGAGGAGCGGGTCGAGCTGACCGAGACCGAACCCCGCCGGGCCGCCCGGAGCCGCTCGACGAGCCGGAGCGCTGGGACCTGCGGCACGCCTGAGACACGGCGACGGGCCGCGGGCGTCGCCGCCCACGGCCCGTCGGGTGGTACGGGTCAGAAGACCGGGACGCCCTCGCGGACCAGCCGCCAGTTCGGCTGGAAGAAGTCGCCCGGGTCGATCGTGCCCCGGGCCTGCGCCCAGTCGATGAGCAGTTGGCGGATCTCCTGCTGCGCGTTGTAGACCTGCGTCTTGACGATGCCGGGGAAGTTGCCGCCGCCGCTGCGCCGGTAGTTGTTCACCGCCACCACGAACTGCGCGTTGTCGGCCACCGGCGTGTCGGTGCCGGGCAGCACCAGCCGGGTGATCCGGTGACCGACCGGCCGGGAGATGTCGATGTCGTAGTCCAGGCCGGAGATGACGTCGTAGTTGTAGTCCGGCACCGCCGGGTCGCTGATCGTCTCCGGGTCCACCGGGGCGCCCGGGGCGAGCGTGCGGAAGTACTTCGCCGAGTACTCCAGGTAGGCCCGCACCTCGGCGCCGCTGAGCACGACCGCCTCGAGGGTGTTGTCGTAGACGTAGAGCCCGGCGACGTCGCGGATCTTCACGTCCCCGGCCGGGAAGACCGCTGTGCGGCTGAACGGCGCCGCGATCGACAGCACCGGCAGGCTCGCGTACGAGGTGCCGGCCAGGGCCGCGGTCACCACCTCGGTCTGCACGTGGTTGATGAAGTCCAGGATCGGGGTGTCCGTGTACCGGGACTCCGCGGCCGACAGCTCCACGGTGGACCGGGCCACCACCTGGTTGACGTACGCCACGGTCTTCTGGTGCTGGGCCCGCACGGCCGCGAGGACCTTCGGGTCCTCGACCACGGTGTTGGTGTTGAGCAGCGCCGCTGCCTTCTTGGTGATCTTCCACCGGCCGTGCTCGCGGGTCAGCTCGAAGTCCATCCGGGTGAGCCGCTGGCCCCACTTCGACGGCTCGGAGAGCAGCACCTGCTCGCCGGTCTGCGCGTTGGTCACGAACCGCTCGGCGACCTCGGCGTGGGCGTGGCCGAAGAGGATCGCGTCGATGCCGGGGACCTGCTCGGCGATCAGCGCGGTCGGGTTCTCGATCGGCAGCTCCGGGCCGTAGCTGGAGGTGCCGTTGTCGCCGCCGTGCGCGGAGATCAGCACGATGTCGGCGCCCCGGGCCCGCATGACCGGCACCCACTTCGCCGCGGTGGCGATCATGTCGTCGAAGCGCAGCCGGCCCTCGACGTTGCTCTTGTCCCAGATGG
This sequence comes from Micromonospora sp. CNZ280, assembly GCF_011759515.1. NCBI lineage: Bacteria > Bacillati > Actinomycetota > Actinomycetes > Micromonosporales > Micromonosporaceae > Micromonospora > Micromonospora sp. CNZ280. The sequence continues at coordinate 114,882 of NZ_JAAOYP010000004.1, read as the reverse complement.
CCACGCCGGGGTTGGTCAGGCCGAGGATGCCGACCCGCAGGGTGGGCGCGGCGAAACCGAGGGAGACCTTCTTGATGACGTACGGCAGGAAGGCCGGCTTGCCGGTGGCCACGTTGATGGCGTTGGCGGCCAGCGCCGGGAAGCCGAGCTGGCGGATCCACAGGTCGAGCAGCGGCAGGCCGTAGTTGAACTCGTGGTTGCCGAGCGTGACGGCGTCGTAGTCGATGATGTTCATCGCCCGGGCCATCGGGTGCGTCTCACCGGTGCTGGTGATCGGCTCCTGCTTGGCGTAGAAGGTGGCCAGGGGAGTGCCCTGGATGGTGTCGCCGGCGTCGAGCACCAGCGTCGCCCGGCCGCGCCGCTCGGCGCGGATCTGGTTGATCAGGGTCGCCAGCTTCGCGACGCCGATGTCGTTGTGCCGGCTGTCGTCGTACTCGGCGTCGGAGTAGTAGTCCCAGTTGTAGACGTTCCCGTGGGTGTCGGACGTGCCGAGCAGGGTGAGGTCCCAGCTCCGCGGTCGGGCCGCGCCGGCCGCCTGGGCGGGGCCGGCGGCGATCAGCGGGGCGGAGGCCGCCGCGGCCGCGGCGGCGAGCACCGTGCGGCGTGACGGGCCGGAGGGAGAGGTCATGCGATGCCCTTCCATGGGGATGGAGTCGCCTCGTGGGCGCCGAGCGCACCATAACGGCCGGCTGTCCCACCAGCCACAGCAGCCCGCGCCGCCCCAGTGCTCGGTGTGACGGGCGGACGGCCGACGAAGTGACCGCGCCTTGCGGCGGGTGCGGTCAGCGTGGCCAGTCGGCGAGTCGTTCGCGGATCCGGCCGACCTCGGTCGGGTCGAGCCCGTAGCGGGCGAACCGGCGGTCCGGCAGCCGGTCGAGGTAGCGGCCGGCCGCGCTGACGTCCTCCGGGTCCAGCGCCGGGTCGAACTGGTGGGCCAGGGCCAGCAGCTCGGCCACCGGGTAGTGCTCCCGGGCCGCGGCGACGTCGATGTAGTCGCGCACCTCGCGGCGGTTGACCAGGGCCGCGGTCTTGCTGGCCACCAGGTCGCGCAGGTCCATCACCGGGCCCAGGTCCATCACCACCGGGCTGCGGTGCCGGTCGAGCCGGGCCAGGCTGAGCCGGAGCTGCCGGTGACCCCGGCTGACCACGAAGTCCCGCAGGTCCCGGTCGAAGCCGTCGAACAGCTCGGCCAGGTCGCTGTCCGGGTCGGCGTCGTCGACCTGGAAGCCGGCCCGCCGCAGCGCGTCCCGCACCGCGGTCGCGGCGGCCGCGGCCGCGCCCTCCACGTCGGCGAAGAGGTCGACGTCCTCGGTGGGGCGGGTGACCAGCCCGTGGGCGGCCCAGGCCACCCCGCCGCCGAGCACGAACCGGTACCGCCCGGCGGCCGACAGGGCCACCCGGGCCACCTCGCGGTAGAACTCGTGGGGGTGGGCGGTGCTCACGCCGCCCGCAGGCCCCGGTGGCGGTCCTCCCAGGCGGCGCGGACGCCACGCGGCAGGTTGAGCAGCCGCCACACCCGGCGCAGCGTCCGGCCGTTGATCAGCCGGCGGAGGTCCTCCGTGCGGGTGGTCTCGCGCAGCACGTTCTCGTACATCCAGAGCAGCTGGTCCGGGTCGCCGAGGTCGAAGTGGCGGTCCGGGCACCACACGAGCCGTACCGGCAGCTCCACCACGCCGCGGGTGGGGCCGGTGAGCTCGGCCAGGGTGCGCGCCACCACGGCGGGACGCCCCGGGCGGGCCAGGTGGACCGCGCGGGGGGTGGTGGCGGAAACGGCCGACATGCTGACAGGGTAACGCCCCCGGCCGCCGGGACGCGCGTACGCGTGCGCCTCATGCGCATTCGACCGGGCCGACGCCTCGTCCGTGCGGGCCGGTCATGGCCGGTCCGGGTGGTCCGGGTGGTCCGGGTCGTGGCCCTCCGCCGCGCGCAGGTTGCGCCGCAGGTGTGCCCGCTCCGGCTCGGTGCCGGCCAGGTCGAGCGCCGCCCGGTACGCCGCCGCCGCCTCGGCGTACCGGCCGAGCTGGCGCAGCAGGTCGCCGCGGGCGGCCGGGTAGGGGTGGTGCCCGCGCAGCCGCGGCTCGTCGGCCAGCTCGTCGAGCAGCGCCAGGCCGGCCGCCGGCCCGTCCCGCATGGCCACCGCCGCGGCCCGGTTCAGCGCGACGATCGGGGACGGGGCCACGGCGAGCAGCACGTCGTAGAGCGCCACGATCTGCGGCCAGTCGGTGCTCGCCACGTCGGCGGCCTCGTCGTGCAGCGCGGCGATCGCGGCCTGCACCCCGTACGGGCCGGGCGGGCCGCCGGTCAGCGCCACCGGCACCAGGGCGCGCCCCTCCTCAATCATCTGCTGGTCCCACCGGCCGCGGTCCTGGTCGGCGAGGAGCACCAGCTCGCCGTCCGGGCCGGTACGGGCGTCGCGCCGGGCGTGCACCAGCAGCATCAGCCCGAGCAACCCGGCCACCTCCCGTTCGGCGGATAGCAGCCGGCGCAGGATCCGGGCCAGCCGGATCGCCTCCTCGGCGAGGTCGAGCCGCTGCAACCGGGCCCCCGAGCTGGCCGCGTAGCCCTCGGTGAAGATCGAATAGAGCACCTGGAGCACGCCGGGCAGGCGGTCGGGCAGCTCGTCCGGGCCGGGCACCCGGAACGGGATCCGGGCCTCCCGGATCTTCCGTTTCGCCCGGACGATCCGCTGCGCCATCGTGGCCGCCGGCACCAGGAAGGCCCGCGCGACCTCGGGCGTGGTCAGGCCGGCGAGGCACCGCAGGGTCAGCGCCGTACGGTCCTCGGCGGGCAGCGCCGGGTGGGCGCAGGTGAAGAAGAGCTGAAGCCGCTCGTCGGGCAGGTCCGTGTCCGCGTCCGCCGGCGCAGCCGGATCGGCCCGGTCCGCCTCCACCTGCAGGATCGCCAGCCGCGCCGCGTACGCCCGGTCCCGGCGCAGCCGGTCGACCGCCTTGCGCCGGGCGGTGGTCAGCAACCAGGCTCCGGGCCTCGCCGGTACGCCGTCGACCGGCCAGCGCACCAGAGCCGCCTCGATCGCCTCGGAGGTGACCTCCTCGGCCAGGTCCAGGTCGCCGAACCGGCGGACGAGAGAGGCGAGCAGGCGTCCGCGTTCCTCCCGGAACATCAGCTCGACGGACGCCCCGACGCTGGTGCCCCGCTCGTCCACCGCGGTCACAGGTCGAACTCGGCGACCGGCCGCACCACCACCGACCCGCCGCCGCGCGCACCGGGGCAGCGGGCGGCCCACTCCAGCGCGACGTCGAGGTTCGGTACGTCGATCACGTCGTAGCCGCCGAGCACCTCGCGGGTCTCCGCGTACGGCCCGTCGGTGACGGTCCGTTCGCCGTTCGGGCCGACCCGCACGGTGGTGGCGGTGGTCAGGTCCTTCAGCGAGTGCCCGGAGACGAGGACGCCGGCTTCCTTCAGCGCCTTGTCGTACATCACCCAGTCCTCGAACGTGCACTGGTCGGCCCCGTCGGTGGCGCCGGCGTGGATCAGCAGCATGTACTTCATGTCGAACTCCTCGAGGTCTGCTTGTGCGGCCCTGTGCCGTACAGGATGACGACGATCGGGTCCGGGGGAAATCGACCGGGTCCGGGGAGATTTTTCGGCGCGGTGGTCAGCGCCGTGGTTGCGGCCGGTTGGTGGCGCGCGGGCGGTGAGTGGCCTGGGGCATGCCGTCCGCTCGCGGTGGGTGGTTGCGGTTTCGGTGGCGCGCCGTTCGCTTGCGGTGGGTGGGTGGTTGCGGTTGGGGGTGTGGCCCAGCTCCGTTCGTGCCGTCACGGTGTCGTCGGGGGCCAGGCGTGTTGTCCGGGAGGGTGATACCTCTGAGTCATGGATATGCCGCTGAGGTATCCCGCTCGTTCCTCGGTGGCCCCCTCCCCGCTGACCCGGAGTTGATCACCTTGCCCAGCCTCCGGGGTGGGCGTTTGCTGGGATGCGGTCGGTGGGGTGTGTGTCGGGTTTGTGGGTGTGATCGGTGGCATCCGGGTGGTGGAATCGGGGCCTGGTCGGGGGCGTTACATCATGCGGACGATCGAGCAGGGGCACGTGGCCGGCAGGGCCGGCCCGGGGTCCTGGGTTCGCGGAATGATGGCGGGCGGCCGGTCGTTACATCACCCGGCGATCGCAGCAATGGCGGTCGTTACCCAGTCCGGCACCGCGTAGGGCACCCCCGCCCTACTGGTTCGGCCGGCATTTTTGGCACCACGGGCGTCCCCCGCCCGTGATCGTGCCGAGTCCCCCAAGTCTTTCTGAGCGCCTGATGGTGCTTGCGCCCTGTCGGCCTGTCCCCCCTTGGGCTGGTGGCGTTATCCCCCGGAAGGAGCTGTGTGATGAACACGATCATGCGGAAGAGCGTTCTGGGTATTGCTGGTCTGGCTTTCGCCGGTGGCATCGCCGCTGGCCCCGCCACCCACGCCGACACCGGCCCGGTCGAGGCCGTCAAGCCGGTCGCCGTGGTGCAGGCTGACAAGCCGGACATGGGCAAGCTGATCCCGCACGGGGTGCAGGGTGAGCAGTCGCGCATCGACCTCAACGACGAGCAGGTCGCGAATGTGAAGGCGATCATCGCGGCGACGAAGACGTCCGACATGGACGAGCGCGCCGCCGTGGTGGCCATCGCCACCAGCCTGCAGGAGTCGAAGCTGGAGAACCTGGGTCACCTGGGCGAGCGCAACGACCACGACTCGCAGGGCCTGTTCCAGCAGCGCCCGTCGAGCGGGTGGGGCACGGTGGAGCAGATCACCGACCCCGAGTACTCGACCACGGCGTTCCTGAAGGGCCTCAAGCAGGTCGACGGGTGGCAGGACATGCCCCTGACCGTCGCCGCGCAGACCGTGCAGGTGTCGGCCTACCCGGACCACTACGCCCAGTGGGAACAGCAGGCCGCCGACCTCGTCGCCGAGCACTGGAACAGCTGACCCAACCGAACAAACACTTTCCTCACAGGGGGACTGCTGGCCGGCACCCAACAGATGCCGGCCAGTCGTGCAGCCGTCACTCCAGGAATACACCGACGTCTCCTGTAGATGCCGCCACCGCAGAACGGTCGGGACGATGTGGTCACGGCGGAAGATCACCGTGCACCGACGCAGCGTTTCGCCATCGGGCCGGTGGTGCCACTCGTCGAACAGCGCGACCACCAGCGGTCCGGCGTGCGCCACCAGCCGGACGTCCCGGATCACCACGACCAAGCCGGGAACGGCGCCGTGGGTGGCCTCCACGGCGGCGAGGACGAGTTCCCGCCCGAGGACCGCGCCGTCCTCGTTGACCAGGACGAAATCTGGGGTGTGCGCGTCGGCGAACACGTCGAACTGATCCCGGGTGCGGGGGAGCTGTCCGGACAGCCGGCCCGCCATGACGCCGTGGTGCCGGCGGATCTCATCGGTGACGGTCATCGCCAAGTCCTCAAAGGGAACGGACGAGCCGTCGTGGGCTCGGCCGACCGCCCGGTGCAGGCCGCTCATCGGGATATTCCGGCGTTCGGAGACCAGGGCTGGGCCGTCACCCACAGCCGGGGCGGCGTCAGGGTCACACCGAGCTGGCGGTGCACCGGCGCCGGGTCGGCCGCGTAGTACCGGGGGTGCCGGGCGACCCACCGGTAGGTGTCCGCCACCGCGGCTGCGGTCGTTGCTCCCAGCACCGCTGTCAGCGTGGCCTCGAAGTCTGCCGGAGTCTGCGGCACGTACCGCACCGGCCGGCCCAGGGCTTCGCCGAACAGGGCGGCGAGCTGCGGGCCGGTGAGGACGTCCGGGCCGCCGAGAGGCAGGTGGTGACCAGGTAACCCGGGCTGGTGCAGCGCGGCCACGGCGGCCACCGCGAGATCCTCGTGACTCACCCAGGCCACCGGTGCCTGCGGGGCGAGCGGGTACCGCAGGACGCCCTCATCCTCCAGCGGGCCGGCCACCCACGGTGCGCGAAGGTTGTCCAGATATACCGACGGCTGGAGCACCACCGTGGGAACACCAGAGGAGAGCAGGGTCTGCGCCGCCGTGCGGCGGGTGTCGAGGGCGGCCACGCCGGTGTCGGCGTCCGTCGGTATCCGGTTGCCCGTGACGAACACCAGCCTTGTCACGCCGGCAGCCCGGGCGGCGTGCGCGACGTTGCTCGCGTATCGGGCGACCAGGGCCGGCTCGTACACCATGGGAAGCAGCACCACCGCGTGGGTGACGTCCGCGAACGCCTCGACGACGCCGGTCGGCCTCGACCACCTCCTGCCGTCGCGAAGGGGCGGCGCTGTCTCCGGGACGTGAAGATCGGTCAGAGCTGTCGCGTGCGGGCGTCGGCTGGCCTATGTTCGAGGGGTCGGCGTCGGGGCGAAGGGGGGTGGCGTGGTGGGCATCCGTACCTTCATCCAAGGTTGGCCGGTCTACCGGCAGCTCACCGGCACCGACCCGCTCGGCCGGGGCGCCGCGGCGCAGTCGGCCCGCTCGGCGGAGCTGACGGCGCGTACCGAGACCGCCGACAGCGTGGCCCGCTCGGTCTGCCCGTACTGCGCGGTGGGCTGCGGCCAGCGGGTGTACGTCAAGGACAACCGGGTCAGCCAGATCGAGGGCGACCCGGACAGCCCGATCTCCCGGGGCCGGCTCTGCCCGAAGGGCGCGGCCAGCAAGAGCCTGGTGACCAGCCCGCTGCGGCAGACGAAGGTCCGCTACCGCCGGCCGTACGGCACCGAGTGGGAGGACCTGGACCTCGACGTCGCGCTCGACATGATCGCCGACCGGGTGCTCGCCGCGCGGGAGCAGACCTGGGAGGACGTGGACGGCGAGGGCCGGCCGCTGAACCGCACCCTGGGCATCTCCAGCCTGGGCGGGGCGACGCTGGACAACGAGGAGAACTACCTCATCAAGAAGCTGTTCACCGCGATGGGGGCGCTCCAGATCGAGAACCAGGCCCGGATTTGACACTCCGCCACCGTCCCCGGTCTGGGGACCAGCTTCGGTCGCGGTGGCGCGACGGACTTCCAGCAGGACGTCGCCAACGCTGACGTCGTCGTCATCCAGGGCTCGAACATGGCCGAGGCCCACCCGGTGGGCTTCCAGTGGGTGATGGAGGCCAAGCGGCGCGGCGCCAAGGTCTTCCACGTCGATCCGCGGTTCACCCGGACCAGCGCGCTCGCCGACACGTACCTGCCGATCCGGGCCGGCTCGGACATCGCCCTGCTCGGCGGGGTGGTGAACTACATCCTGAGCAACGAGCTGGACTTCCGGGAGTACGTGCTGGCGTACACCAACGCCGCGACGATCGTCAGCGAGGACTTCGTCGACACCGAGGACGGGGACGGTTTCTTCTCCGGCTACGACCCGGACACCGGTACGTACCAGCGGACCAGCTGGCAGTACGCGGGCCAGGAGACCCGGGCGGGGACGGCGGCGGAGGAGACCGACAAGGAGCGGGACGCCGCGGCCGGGTTGCGGCACGAGTCGCACGGCGCGCCGATCCCGGGCCGGACCGAGCGGGACGAGACGTTGCAGCACCCGCGCTGCGTCTACCAGATCCTCAAGCGGCACTTCGCCCGCTACACCCCGGAGATGGTGGAGCGGGTCTGCGGTGTGCCGCGGGAGAAGTTCCTGGAGCTGGCGCGGGCCTGGACGGAGAACTCCGGCCGGGAGCGCACCGGCGTGCTGATCTACTCGGTCGGCTGGACCCAGCACAGCGTCGGCGTGCAGTACATCCGTACCGGCGCGATCATCCAGCTGCTGCTGGGCAACGTGGGCCGGCCCGGCGGCGGGGTGCTGGCGCTGCGCGGGCACGCCAGCATCCAGGGCTCCACCGACATCCCGACGCTGTTCAACCTCCTGCCCGGCTACCTGCCGATGCCGCACCACGCCGACCACCCGACCTTCGACCAGTGGGTGAACAGCATCCGGCACCCCGGCCAGAAGGGGTTCTGGGGCAACGCGCGGGCCTACGGCGCCAGCCTGCTGAAGGCGTACTGGGGGGACGCGGCGACACCGGAGAACGACTTCTGCTACGGCTACCTGCCCCGGATGACCGGCGACCACGGCACCTACCAGCAGGTGCTGAACATGATCGACGGCAAGGTGAAGGGCTACTTCCTGCTCGGCCAGAACCCGGCGGTCGGCTCGGCGCACGGCCGGGCGCAGCGGCTGGGCATGGCCAACCTGGACTGGCTGGTGGTCCGCGACCTGTTCATGATCGAGAGCGCCACGTTCTGGCGGAACAGCCCCGAGGTGGCCACCGGCGAGATCGTCCCGCAGGAGTGCCGCACCGAGGTGTTCTTCCTGCCCGCCGCGTCGCACGTGGAGAAGGAGGGCACCTTCACCCAGACCCAGCGGCTGCTGCAGTGGCGGGAGAAGGCGCTCGACCCGCCGGGCGACTGCCGCTCCGAGCTGTGGTTCTTCTACCACCTGGGGCGCAAGCTGCGGGAGAAGCTGGCCGGCTCTCCGCACCCCCGCGACCGGGCCCTGCTCGACCTGACCTGGGACTACCCCACGCAGGCTCCGTTCGCCGAGCCGAGCGCCGAGGCGGTGCTGCGCGAGATCAACGGGTACGAGGTGGCGACCGGCCGCCCGCTGTCGTCGTTCACCGAGGCCCGCGACGACGGTTCCACCGCCGCCGGCTGCTGGATCTACACCGGGGTGTACGCCGACGGGGTCAACCAGGCGGCCCGCCGCAAGTCCCGGCACGAGCAGAACTGGGTGGCCGGCGAGTGGGGCTGGGCGTGGCCGGCCAACCGGCGCACCCTCTACAACCGCGCCTCCGCCGACCCGCAGGGCCGGCCGTGGAGCGAACGGAAGAAGTACGTCTGGTGGGATGCCGACGCCGGCGAGTGGACCGGCTACGACGTGCCGGATTTCGAGAAGACCAAACCGCCGACGTACCGGCCGCCGGAGGGAACCTCCGGACCGGCCGGGATCGCCGGTGACGACCCGTTCGTCATGCAGAGCGACGGCAAGGGCTGGCTGTACGTGCCGCGCGGGCTGATCGACGGCCCACTGCCGACGCACTACGAACCGGCCGAGTCGCCGGTGCGCAATCCGTTCTACCGGCAGCAGGCCAACCCGACCCGCAAGGTGTACCCGCACCCGGTGAACTCGGTGAACCCCAGCCCACCGGCCGAGCACGGTCAGGTGTTCCCGTATGTGTTCACGGTCAGCCGGCTCACCGAGCACCACACCGCGGGCGGGATGAGCCGCACCGTCCGGCCGCTGGCCGAGTTGCAGCCGGCGATGTTCGTCGAGGTGTCCCCGGAGTTGGCCGGCGAGCTGGGGCTGGCCCACCTGGGCTGGGCGCACCTGGTCAGCGGGCGGGCGGTGATCGAGGCGAGGGTGCTGGTCACCGACCGGCTCGCCCCGCTGCGGGTGGACGGCCGGACGATCCACCAGGTGTGGCTGCCGTACCACTTCGGCGGTGAGGGGCTGGTCACCGGCGACTCGGCCAACGACCTGTTCGGGATCACCCTCGACCCGAACGTGCTGATCCAGGAGAGCAAGATCGGTACCTGCGACGTACGACCGGGCCGGCGGCCCACCGGGCCGCGCCTGCTGGACCTGGTGGCCGACTACCGGCGCCGGGCCGGCCTGGAACCGGGCGCCGACCCCGGTCCGCATCCCTCGATCGTCACTCCCGGCGCGCACCCGCCCGGCGAGCGGCGGCCGGACGGGGGAGGGCCGAGATGAGCCCCGGCCCGAACAGCCTCTTCGGCCCGCTGGACCCGGCACCGGACGCGGGCTGGTCCGACGCCCCACCGCGGATGGGCTTCTTCACCGACACCAGCGTCTGCATCGGCTGCAAGGCGTGCGAGGTGGCCTGCAAGGAGTGGAACGACGTGCCCGGCTCCGGGCTGGACCTGCTGGGCATGTCATACGACAACACCGGCGCGCTGACCGCCAACTCGTGGCGGCACGTCGCCTTCGTCGAGCAGGCCCGCCCGGCCGGCCACCGGACGCCCCCGTTCGCCGGCAACCCGACCGGCGGTTCGGTGAGCGCCTCGTCGGCGGCGGTGGCCGCGGGCACCGGCAACCCCACCGGCACCGAACCGGGTGTGCCGCCCGGTTCGCCGGACGCCGCCGCCCGGATGGCCGGCGACCCGGCCGCGGCGACGGCGGCCGGTACCCGGTTCCTCGGCATGCCGGGTGACGGGCCGCCGGGACGGACCGGCAGCGCCGAGGGGCGCACCGACTTCCGCTGGCTGATGATGTCCGACGTCTGCAAGCACTGCACCCACGCGGCCTGCCTGGACGTCTGCCCGACCGGGGCGCTGTTCCGCACCGAGTTCGGCACGGTGGTCGTGCAGGAGGACATCTGCAACGGCTGCGGCTACTGCATCTCGGCCTGCCCGTACGGGGTGATCGACCAGCGCAAGGGCGACGGCCGGGCGTGGAAGTGCACGCTCTGCTACGACCGGATCGGCGCCGGAATGACCCCGGCCTGCGCGCAGGCCTGCCCGACCGAGTCCATCCAGTACGGTCCGCTGGAGGAGTTGCGCGAGCGGGCCGCCGCCCGGGTGGCCACCCTGCACGAGCGGGGTGTGCCGGAGGCGCGGCTGTACGGGCACGACCCGACCGACGGGGTCGGCGGCGACGGCGCCTTCTTCCTGCTGCTCGACTCCCCGGAGGTGTACGGGCTGCCGCCGGACCCGGTGGTGACCACCCGGGACCTGCCGAAGATGTGGAAGCGCGCCGGCCTGGCCGCGTTGGCCATGGCGGCGGCCGCCGTCGCCGCGTTCGTCGGAGGTTCCTCGTGAGTGACCGCCCGGTCGGCGACCGGTTCCGCCGTTTCCGCGAGCGCCTGGCCGGCGGTGGTGCCGGACCGGCGGCAACCGGCCCCGGCGGGTCGGGTGATCCGGCGTGGGAGGGCGGGCGGTCCACCGGCACCGGGGTCGGCGCCGCGCGCAGCGACGCCGGGGCCGCCGCGGCGGGCCTGGCGCCGTCCCCGGCGACGCCGGCCGCCCCGACCGAGCGGCACCGGGGCGGGCGGCGCCGGCGCGGCGGCGCGGAGCTCACCGTCCCGGAGGCCGAGTTCACCTCCTACTACGGCCGGCCGGTGCTGAAGCCCCCGGTGTGGAAGTGGGACATCGCGGCGTACCTGTTCACCGGCGGGCTGGCGGCCGGGTCGTCGCTGTTGGCCGCAGGCGGTCAGCTCACCGGCCGGCCGGCGCTGCGCCGGGCCGGGCGGCTCGCCGCGCTGGCGGCGGTCGGCGCCAGCACCGGCTTCCTGATCCGGGACCTGGGCCGGCCGGCCCGGTTCCACCACATGCTGCGGGTCGCCAAGCCGACCTCGCCGATGTCGGTGGGCACCTGGATCCTGGTCGCGTTCGGGCCGGCCGCCGGTGTGGCGGCGGTCGCGGAGGCCGCGCCCTGGCTGCCCGGGCACGGTCTGCCCGGGCTGGCCCGGCGGGTGCTGCCACCGGTGGGGCACGCCGCCGGCCTGGCCGCCGCGGTCACCGCGCCGGCGCTGGCCACGTACACCGGGGTGCTGCTGGCCGACACGGCCGTGCCGTCCTGGCACGAGGCGTACCCGGAGCTGCCGGTGGTCTTCGCGGGCAGTGCCCTGGCCAGCGGCGCCGGGGTGGGTCTGCTCGCCGCGCCGCTCGGGCAGGCCGGGCCGGCGCGGCGGATGGCGGTCGCCGGCGCGGCGCTGGAGCTGTACGGCTCGCACCGGGTGGAGACCCGGCTCGGGCTGCTCAGCGAGCCGTACCGGGTCGGCCGGGCAGGCAGGCTCCTGCGGGCCGGGCGGGCGCTGACCGGCGCCGGGGTGGCCGGCGCCGTCCTCGGCGGGCGCAGCCGGACGGTCTCCGCGCTCTCCGGGGCGGCGTTGCTGGCCGCGTCGGTGGCGACCCGGTTCGGCATCTTCCACGGCGGCGTCGCCTCGGCGAGGGATCCGAAGTACACGGTGGTGCCGCAACGCGACCGGCTGGCCCGCGCCGCCGGGGAGGACTGACCCTTACTCGCGCGGCCCCGCCGCCGCTGTGGTCAAATGCTCCGTGGAGGCGTTCAGGCGGCTGGTGCCCCTCCCGGTCTTCAAAACCGGTGTGGTCCGGGACCCGGGCCAGGCGGGTTCGATTCCCGTCCGTCTCCGCCAAGCCAGCCGGGGAGATGACGTGACAGGGGACGGCGGCGCGGATCCGCGCCGGCGGGTGCCGCGCACCGACGCGCTGCTCGCCGACCCCGCGCTTGCCGCCGCTGCCCGCACGCTCGGGCGGGACCGGGTCAAGGCCGCCGTCCACCGCGCCCAGGACCGGGCCCGCCGCGGCGAGATCAGCCCCGACGAGGTACGCGACGCGGCGCTGGCCGCGCTGCCCGCGCCGGTGCCCCGGGCGGTGCTCAACGCGACCGGGGTGGTGCTGCACACCAACCTGGGCCGGGCGGCGCTGTCGCCGGCCGCTGTCGCCGCGGTGGTCGCCGCCGCCGGACCCACCGATGTGGAGTTCGACCTGCGCACTGGCCGGCGGGCCCGGCGGGGCCGGGACGCCCTGGACGCGCTCGCGGCCGCGGTGCCGGACGCCGGCGCGGTGCACGTGGTGAACAACGGCGCGGCGGCGCTGGTGCTGGCCGCCACCGCGCTGGCCGCCGGCGGCGAGATCGTGGTCAGCCGGGGCGAGCTGGTGGAGATCGGCGACGGGTTCCGGCTGCCGGACCTGCTGGAGAGCACCGGCGCCCGGCTGCGCGAGGTGGGCACCACCAACCGCACCACGCTGGCCGACTACGCTGCGGCGATCGGCCCGCGCACCGGTTTCGTGCTCAAGGTGCACCCGTCGAACTTCCAGGTCACCGGCTTCACCTCGGCGGTTCCGGTGCGGCGGCTGGCCACCCTCGGCGTGCCGGTGGTGGCCGACATCGGCTCCGGGCTGCTCGCCCCGGATCCGCTGCTGCCCGACGAGCCGGACGCCGCGAGCACCCTGCGCGCGGGCGCGGCGCTGGTCACCGCCAGCGGCGACAAGCTGCTCGGCGGCCCGCAGGCCGGGCTGCTGCTCGGCGCCGCCGACCTGGTCGACCGGCTGCGCCGGCACCCGCTCGCCCGGGCGCTGCGGGTGGACAAACTGACCCTGGCCGCGCTGGCCGCCACCGTCGGTGACCCGGCCACCCCGACCCGGGCGGCGCTGCACGCGGCCGCCGGCGCCCTGCGGGAGCGGACCGAGTGGTTGCGCGACCGGCTCGCCGCCGACGGCTGCAAGGCCGAGGTGGTGCCGGCCGCCGCGGTGGTCGGTGGCGGCGGCGCCCCCGGCGTGGAGCTGGACTCGTGGGCGCTGAGCCTGCCCGAGCGGTACGCCGGGCCGCTGCGCACCGGCGACCCGCCGGTGCTCGGCCGGGTGGTGCGCGGCCGGCTGCTGCTGGACCTGCGCTGCGTGCCCGCCGACGCCGACGACGCGGTGCGGGCCGCCGTGCTACGGGTGGCGGGGGACGGCTGAGCCATGTGGGTGGTGGCCACCGCCGGGCACGTGGACCACGGCAAGTCGACGCTGGTGCGGGCGCTGACCGGGATGGAACCGGACCGGTGGGCCGAGGAGCGGCGCCGGGGCATGACCGTCGACCTCGGTTTCGCCTGGACCGCGCTGCCGTCCGGCGGGACGGTCGCCTTCGTCGACGTGCCCGGGCACGAACGGTTCGTGCCGAACATGCTCGCCGGGGTGGGTCCGGTGCCCGCCGCGCTGGTCGTGGTCGCCGCGGACGAGGGCTGGATGCCGCAGTCCGCCGAGCACCTGGCGGCGCTGGACGCGCTCGGGGTGTCGTCCGGCCTGCTGGTGGTGACCCGCGCGGACCTGGCCGATCCGGGGCCGGCGCTGGCCCGGGCCCGGGCGGAACTCGCCGCGACCTCGCTGGCAGCGGTGGAGGCGGTGGCGGTCAGCGCGGTCACCGGCGCCGGCCTGCCCGAGCTGCGGGCGGCGCTGGACCGGCTGGCGGCTCGGCTGCCCGCGCCGGTGGCGGACGCGCCGGTGCGGCTCTGGGTGGACCGCTGCTTCACCGTCCGGGGCAGCGGCACCGTCGTCACCGGCACCCTCGGCGCCGGCCGGCTGCGCGTCGACGACGAGCTGGAACTGGCCGCCACCGGGGAGCCGGTGCGGGTGCGCGGCCTGCACCGCCTCGGCGTCGCCGCGGCGCGGGTCGACGCGGTGGCCCGGGTGGCGGTGAACCTGCGTGGCGTACCCCGCGACCGGCTGGCCCGCGGCGACGCGCTGCTCAGCCCCGGCCGGTTCCGGCTGACCGACCTGCTCGACGTGCGGCTCGCCGGTGACCCGGTCGCCGACCTGCCGGCCACCCTCACCCTGCACGTCGGCGCCGCCGCGGTGCCCGCCCGGGTGCGCCCGCTCGGCCCGGACACCGCCCGGCTGCGGCTGGCTCGCCCGCTGCCGCTGCTGGTCGGCGACCGGGCGTTGCTGCGCGATCCGGGCCGCCACCACGTCGCCGGCGGGGTGACCGTGCTGGACGTGGCGCCCCCGCCGCTGACCCGCCGGGGCGCCGCGGCCGCCCGCGCCGCGGTGCTCGCCGGCCTGGACGGCCGTCCTGACCTGGCCGGCGAGCTGCGCCGCCGCCGGCTGGCCCGGGTCACCGACCTGGTCCGCACCGGGGTCGAGGTCACCGTCCGACCGGTCGCCGGTGACTGGCTGGCCGACCCGGAGCACTGGCGGCAGCTGGCGGTCCGGCTGGGCGAGGAGGTCACCCGGTACGGCCGGGAGCACCCGCTGGAGCCGGGCGCGCCGGTCGAGCTGCTCCGGCGGCGCCTGGAGCTGCCCGACCGGGCGCTGGTCGAGGCCCTGGTCCGGCCGCCGCTGCGGCTGCGCGCCGGGCGGGTCACCGCGTCCGCCGCCGACGCGCTGCCCGAGCCGGTGGCCCGCGCGGTGGCCCGGCTCCGGGCCGGGTACGCCGAGCGCCCGTTCCGCGCCCCGGAGGTGGCCGACCTCGCCGACCTCGGTCTCGGGCCGCGCGAGATCGGCGCCGCGGTGCGTGCCGGGGCGCTGCTGCGGCTGGCCGAGAACGTGGTGCTGCTGCCCGGGGCCGCCGACGAGGCGGTGCGGGTGCTGGCCGGGCTGCCGCAGCCGTTCACGCTCAGTGCCGCCCGGCGGGCGCTGGACACCACCCGGCGGGTCGCCGTGCCGCTGCTGGAACTGCTGGACCGGCGCGGCGCCACCCGCCGGCTGCCCGACGACGCCCGGATCGTGGTCGCCGCCAGCGGTTGATCCGGACCGTCGTGGGTGGTCAAGGCCGCCCGGCGGGAGGGCCGGTCACCTAGCGTGACGGGCATGGACCCTTCCGCGATCTGGCGGGACCGGCAGCACAAGTGGCGGATCGAGGCGTACCGGGCGCCCGACCTGCGGTTCGCCATCTTCGCCACCAACGGCACCACCGAGTCGGCGCCGCTGTGGCTGTTCGGGATGTCGGCGCTGGCCCGCTGGCTGATGTCGCACAAGATCTCGCTGGACGACCTGGAGGTCGACTGAGCGCACCACCCCCGTTCGGGGGAATGTGCCGGAAAAGCCGGGTACGCTCCTGTTCCCGTCCGTACCGTGCGGTACGTGAAGGACCGAGGAATGCGTACCTTTCTCACGGTGCTCGCCGGGCTCGCGGTGATCTACTTCGGCACCACCGGCCGCAGTCCCGAGGAGGGCGGCGGGGTGACCGGGGGCCTCGTGGTGCTGGCGCTGCTGGCGGCCCTGCTGGTCTGGCACCTCACCAAGCCGGGGGACACGCCGACGAAGTGAGCGCGGTCAGCGGGCGCCGGCGGCGGTGCGGCTGACCTCGCCGGCGGACTCCTCGCCGAGCGCGACCCGGACCAGCGCCGAGGCGAACCGGCCGAACTCGGCCGCGCCGACCAGCCCGGCCAGCCGGTCCGGCGCGGCGGGCAGGCCGAGCCGCTTCGCCCCGGCCAGCGCACGCCGGTCGGCGTACGGGCGCACGTCCGGCCAGACCGTCTGGGCCTCGCGCAGGAAGATGTCCGCCCCGGTGGGGCCGATGCCGGGGAACTCGGTGAGCCGCCGGCGCAGCCCGGCCGGGTCGCCGTCGGCCTCCCGGTGCAGCCGGCGCAGGTCGCCGCGCCAGCGGTCCAGGCAGAGCCGGGCCCCGGTGCGGAGCATCGTCGAGGTGCGCTCGTCGTAGCGGCGGTAGTGGCCGCGGCCCAGCGCGTCCACCCGGTCCTGCCAGCTGGCCGCCTCCATCGCCTGCGGCGTGCGGTAGCCGGCGGCGAACAGCTCCCGGGCGGCGGCCACCGCGACCTGGGCCCGGATCCGGGTGCTCAGCAGCGTGGCGAGCACCAGCAGCTGGTAGAGCGGGGCCGGCCGGTCGGCCAGCCGGATGCCGGCCTCCTCGGCGTACGTGCGTCCCCGCCGGTCCAGCAGGACCCGCGCCACGGTCCGGTCGTCGCCCATCTGCCGGGGGTACCCGGCCTGCGGCCGGTCACCCCTGGCCGACCGGTCCGGCTGCGGCATGGCGCCTGCCGCGGCGGGTAACCCGTGGCGGAGGCGGCGCCGGCCGGGTGCCGTCCGGCGGAAGGAGACAGTTGTGGTCAACCCGCAGCAGGAGGAGCTCCGGCGCAACGACAAGGGCGCCACGAGCCAGTACAGCAAGGGCCCACAACCGACCGGTCATCCCCGCAACCGCGGCACGTCCAAGGGGGACGCCGGGCGTCCGGTGCCGAAGGGACAGGTCTCGCCGTACGGCCCGGCCGGGGAGCCGGTGGCCGACGACGAGAGCGGCGGGCGGGGCTGACTCAGCCCCGCCCGCCGGGCGGCCGCAGCCGGTTCCAGGTGGCTGCGGCCGTCAAGCCGTACGCCAGGTGCGGCACCAGGTCGGCGATCCAGTCCGAGCGGCGCCACGTGCGCGGGTCGGTCACGCCGAGCGCGGTCATCCCGCCGTCGGAGAGCGTCATCACGCCCCCGCCGAGCAGCCCGGCGGCCAGCGGCAGGGGTTGCCGCCGGCCGCGGGTGAGCAGCGCGAAGCCGACCGCGGCGGCGATCCCCGCGCCGTAGCCGAGTAGCGGCCCGAGACCGGAGCGGCGGTTGGCCGCCTGGTCCCCGGCGCCGAGGTCGACGTGCGCCACCCCGGCCAGCCGGCCGGCGCTCTCCTCCGGCGTGCTGCTCGCCGGGCGCCCGCGGAGCACCATGTCCAGGTAGCTGACGATGTTCAGCGCGGTGCTGCCGACCGCCCCGACGATCACCCCGTCGGCCAGGCTGGTCCCGGTCACTTCGGGTCTCCGGGCTCGCGCTCGCCCTTGGGCCCGTACGTCCGCTCGCCGCGCACGACGCCCCGCTGTCCCCGGTCCTCCTGCAGGATCCGGTTGGCCACCTGGTTGGCCTTGTCGTCCGGCACCCGGCGTCCGGAATCGTCGATCGCGTTGCGGATCCGCGCGCGCTGCTTGTCGTACGCGTTGCTGCCCGGCCGTGGTCCTGGCATCACTGCCTCCTCCGGTCGCTGTCGCCCGTCGGCGTACCGGGTTGCGTCTACCCGTCTGCGGGCGGGCCAACCCCGGCTCAGCGCGGCGCGCGGATCACCGCGACCGGGCAGTCGGCGTGGTGCAGCACCGACTGGCTCACCGAACCCAGCAGCAGCCCGGTGAACTCGCCGCGCCCCTGCCGGCCGACCACCACCAGCTGGGCCTGGCGGGAGGCGTCGGTGAGCACCGCCGCCGGGCGGCCGCGGACGGTCCGCCGGGTGACCGGCACGTCGGGCCAGCGGTCGGCGAGCCCGGCCGTCACCTCGGCGACCAGCCGCTCCTCCTCGGTGCGCAGCTCGCTGTCGTCGTAGACCAGCGGTTGCATGTCGCCGGGGCCGGTGGAGACCGGGTGCCGGTAGGCGTGCACGGCGAGCACCTCGGCCCCGCGTACCGACGCCTCCTCGACCGCGAACTCCGCGGCGAGCCGGGACGTCTCGGAGCCGTCCACCCCGACCACGACCGGCCCGTCGGCCCGGTCGGTGCCGCGGGCGACCAGCACCGGGCAGTCGGCGTAGGAGGCGACCTGGACCGCGACCGAGCCGACCACCAGCGCGGAGAAGCCGCCCAGGCCCCGGTCGCCGAGCACGATCATCGCGGCGGCCGGCGACTCGCCGAGCAGCACCGCCGCCGCCTCCCCGTCGACGATCTCGCCGGAGATCCGCAGGCCGGGCACCGCGGACTCGGCCTCGGCCACCGCCTCGGCGACCAGCCGCTCGGCCTGCTGCCGCAGTCCGCTGCCCGGCGGCCCGCCGGCCGGGGGCTGCAGCGGCACGTGCAGCAGCGGCCAGATGAAGCCGTGCACGACCCGCAGCGGCCGGTTGCGCCGGTCGGCCTCGGCGGCAGCCAGGCGTACGGCCCGCAGCGCCGGCCGCGAACCGTCCACGCCGACCACCACGGCCGCGCCGTTCGCCGAGTTCACCGTCCACCTCCCACCGGTTCCGGGTCAGTATCGCGGCCGGTGGCGTGCCGGCGGGGCGATACCGCCCAGGACGTCCGCTCGGTACGCTGGCGACGACCGCCGGGGAGGGAGCGTCGTCGATGGTTGAACCCGACCAGCCGAGCACCGCACGGATGATCGATTTCTGGCTCGGCGGGGAGCATCACTCCCCGGTGGACGTGGCCGCGGCGCGCGCCTTCGAGCAGGCGTACGGGCCGTGCGCGCCGGTCTTCCGCGAGCTGCGTGCCTTCCTCGGTCGGGCGGTGCGGGCGATCGTCGCCGACGGCGTGGACAGCTTCCTGGTCTTCGGCGCCGGGGTGCCCACCATGGGCAACGTGCACGAGGTCGCCGCGGAGGCGACCGTGCTCTACACCGATGTGGACCCGGTCACCATCCGGCTGGGCCAGCGGATCCTGGCCGGCAGCGATCGGGCCGGCTACGGCTACGGCGACGCCACCGACATCGGCACCGTCGACCCGGCGCAGCTGCACCGGTTCGTGCCGGGGTGGGGGAGGCGGCCGGTCGGCGTGGTCTTCCTGGGGCTGGCCGCGTTCCTCGACGACGAGACGCTCGCCCGTACGCTCGACGAGCTGTACGGCGCGGTCGCCCCGGGCAGCCGGCTCGCGATCGACTTCGACACCGAGGAACTGGCCGGTCACCCGGAGGCGCTGGCGATGATGGGGCCGGCGTTCCGGATGCGCCGGCCCGAGGCGTTCGCGCCCCTGCTGGGCCGGTGGCGGCCCACGGCCGACGGCATCGCGCCGATCGTGCGGTGGCGCCCCGACGGCCCGCCGGCCGACGTTCCGGACGCCTTCCACGGCGCGGTGGCGGTCCGCGCGGCGGACTGATTCCGCGGCGGGCCGGCGGGCCTCCGGAGGCAGGTTGATCACGATGGCGGGCCGCCCGCGCGGCGCGGTCCAGGCGGCCCCCGGTTGATGCTTGCCCTACAGCAAGTGTTGCCGGAGGAGAACCATGTTGGACGCGCCCGGCGGGTTGTCGCGTGCCCTGCGCGAGTCCCCGCCCGACCAGGTGGCCGAGGCCGCCGACCGGGCCATCCGGTCCACGTTGGGCGCGACGCGGACGGACGTGTTCCTCGCCGACTACCGGATCAGCGGCCTCTGGCCGGTGCTGGACCCGGAGGTGCCCGAGGCCGGTTTCCTGTCCTGTCAGGGTATGGCGCAGCGGTGCTTCAGCAGTCAGCAGCCGGTGCTCGACGGCGCCGGGGACGGCCGGTGCCGGCTCTACCTGCCGCTGTCGGTGTGGGGGGAGCGGCTCGGGGTGCTGCTGGTCGAGTTCCCGACCGCGCCCGGCCCGGCCATCGTGGAGCGGGTCGGTGACGTCGCCGGTGAGCTGGCGGTGGTGCTGCGCGCGGCGGACCGGGAGGCCGACCGCTACCGCCGGGCCCGCCGCCGGGAGCGGCTCAGCATGGCCGCGGAGATGCAGTGGGAGCTGCTGCCGGGGCGCGGGGTCAGCCACGACGCGTTCCAGCTCGCCGGCCAGTTGGAGCCGGCGTACACGGTGGGCGGCGACCACTTCGACTGGTCGCTCGACGGCGACCGGCTGACCCTCGCCGTGCTCAACGGTTCCGGCATCGGGCTGTCCGCCTCGCTGCTCACGGCGGTGACCGTGAACGCGCTGCGCAACGCCCGCCGCTCCGGCGGCAGCCTGACCGAGCAGGCCGAACTCGCCTCGGACACGGTCTTCCACCAGCACCGGGGCCGGCGGTACGTGGCGACCGTGCTGCTGGAGCTGGACACGCTCACCGGCCGGGTGCGGGCGGTGGACGCCTTCGGCCAGGCCGAGCCGCCGATTCCAGCATCCTAGGATGCTCTACGCGACGTGAGCCCCGTCACAAGCGACGGCGACGCCGCCGAGGCGGACCGTGCGGCACCCGGGCGGGCGGCGAGCGCCCGATATAGTGGCAGCGCAACTCAGCCGGCCCGTGATCACGACGATCGCGGGCCGAATCAGGGGAGGTCCCGTCCCGGGACCGCAGCGGGTGCCGGCGGATGCCGGCCCGACAGCACGCGTCCCGCAGCGCCCGGCCTCGGTCGGGCGGCCGCGACGCGCCGCGGAGGAGGTTCGGTGTCGCGTCGGCCGGCTGGGGCAGCGCATCCGGGGGCCTCGGGCGGCGCCGATCCGGCTCCCGGCGACCGGGTTCTCACCCTGCCCAACCTGATCAGCTTCGTGCGGCTGCTCGGCGTGCCGCTCTTCCTCTATCTGCTGCTGGTCGCCCGCGCAGACGTGGCGGCGATCGTGGTGCTGGCCGTGGGCGGCACCACCGACTGGGTGGACGGCTGGATCGCCCGCCGGCTGGGCCAGGTGAGCCGGCTAGGCGAGCTGCTCGACCCGCTCGCCGACCGGCTCTACATCCTCGCCACGCTGCTCGGGTTCACCGCGCGCGAGGTGGTGCCCTGGCAGTTCACCGCCGCGCTGCTGGCGCGGGAGCTGCTGCTGCTCGGCTCGCTGGCGGTGCTGCGCCGCTACGGGTACGGGCCGCCGCCGGTGCACTACGTCGGCAAGACCGCCACGTTCCTGCTGCTGGCCGCGTTCCCGGTGCTGCTGCTGGCGTCGGCGGTGTCGGACGCGGCCGCGGTGGCCGGCCCGGTCGGCTGGGGTCTGGCCTGGTGGGGTCTGATCCTCTACTGGGTGGCCGGCGCGCTTTACGTGGTGCAGGCCCGCCAGCTGGTCACCGCGGTGCGGGCCGGGGGAGCGGGCGCGTGACCGGCACGCCGCGGGAGGGCCAGGGCCAGGGCCGCGCCGACCGGGTGTACGCCCCGGACTTCCTCACCGAGCTGTTCCGCAACCCGCTCGATCCCGGCTACCTGGACGCGGCGGCGCACCGGCGCGACAGTGGGCCGCCCTCGGGGTGGCGGGGCTGGTCGGCCCGCTCGGTGAGCCTGGTGGTCATCGTGCTGCTCGGTTTCCTGTTCGCGGTGGCGTACAAGCAGACGCTGGCCGACGAGCCGGGGCGCAGCCAGGCCCGCTCCGGGCTGGTCGCCCAGATCAAGGAGCGGCAGGCCGAGGCGGACCGGCTGGCGGCCCGGTCCGACCAGCTGCGCGAGGAGGTCGCCCGGCAGCGCGAGCTGGCGTTGAGCGGGTCGCAGGCCGCCCGGCTGCGGGACCTGGAGGCGGGTACCGGGATGGGCCGGGTGCGCGGCGACGGCGTGGTGGTGCGGCTGGCGGACGCGCCGGGGAAGCAGGACGCGGTGACCGGGGCGGGCGCCGGGCCGCCGCGGGTGCTCTACAGCGACCTGCAGGCGGTGGCGAACGACCTGTGGAGCGCGGGTGCGGAGGCGATCGCGATCAACGGTCAGCGGTTGACGGCGACGTCGACGATCCGGTCGGCCGGCGAGGCGATCCTGGTGGACTTCCGCCCGGTGACCGGGCCGTACGAGGTGTCGGCGATCGGCCCGGGGTCGATGAAGCGCCGGTTCGAGGACAGCCGGTCGGCGTTGTTGATGCGTGAGGTGGCGGAGAAGACCGGGTTGTCGTTCGGGGTGCGCAAGGTCGACGACCTCACCCTGCCGGCGGCGCCGGAGCCGCAGCTACGCTACGCGGAGCCTTCGGTGAGTCCGACGCCGTCGCGGTCGGCCACCGGTGTCCAGCCGTCCGGTTCCCGGACGCCCCCCAGCCCCTCCGGAGGTGGTCGATGATCGCGGTGCTGGCGTTGCTCGCCGGGGTGGTGCTCGGGGTGTGGCTCGATCCCACGGTGCCCGCGGCGTTGCAGCCGTACCTGCCGATCGCGGTGGTGGCGGCGCTGGACGCGGTGTTCGGTGGGGTGCGGGCGAAGCTCGACCGGATCTTCGACGACAAGCAGTTCGTGGTGTCGTTCATCTCGAACGTGCTGGTGGCGGGTCTGATCGTGTATCTGGGTGACCAGTTGGGCGTGGGTGGTCAGCTGTCCACCGGTGTGGTGGTCGTGCTGGGGGTGCGGATCTTCGGTAACGTCGCGGCGATCCGCCGGCACCTGTTCCGGGCGTAGGTTTACAGGCGATGAGCGACGAGCACACCGAGACGGGGACCGGCTGGCCGCAGCCGGCGGGTCCGCCGCGTCCGTCGGGGCCGGCGGGGGAGCCGGATCCGCGGCCGGACGCGCCGGATCCGGACGAGTTGAGCCCGTTGGCGCCGCGGCCTGCGGAGCGGGAGGACGGTCCGCCGGCGGAGGAGTCGGACGCCGCCGGTGAGGCGGCGACGGTGGATCTGGGTCGGGCGAGCGCCGCGGCGGTCGAGGGGCCGGCCGGGGGTGCCGGCGGGCCGGGCGGGGCCGTGGAGGCGCCGGCGGCGGGTGGCGGGCCGGCGCGGTCGGTGCGGGCGCGGCTCAGCTCGGCCGGGGTGATGATCGCGGTGCTGTTGGCGTTGCTGGGGTTCACCCTGGTGGTGCAGTTGAAGACGACGTCGACGGATCCGACGTTGGCGGCGACCCGGCAGGAGGACCTGGTCCGGATCCTGTACGACCTGGATTCGCGGACGAACCGGTTGCGGCAGGACATCGAGTCGTTGGAGGAGAGCCAGCGGCAGTTGCAGTCGGGTGAGCAGGGGCGCCAGGCGGCGTTGGAGGAGGCTACCCGGCGGGCGGACGAGTTGGGGATCCTGGCGGGGACGTTGCCGGCGACGGGGCCGGGGTTGTCGGTGCGGTTCGTTCCGGGTGGCAAGCCGATCTCGGCGTCGCGGGTGCTGGACGCGGTGCAGGAGTTGCGGGGTGCGGGCGCGGAGGCGATGCAGATTTCCGGTGGGGATCGGGCGACGGTGCGGATCGTCGCGTCGACGTACTTCCTGGACGGGGAGAACGGGTCGTTGATCGTGGACGGGCGGCGGTTGACGGGTCCGTACACGATCACGGTGATCGGTGATCCGGCGACGATGCGTACGGCGTTGAACATTCCCGGTGGGGTGGTGGCGTCGGTTGCGGGCGACGGCGGTAACGTGATCGTTGAGGATCGTGAGGCTGCCGAGGTTTCGGCGCTGCACGCGCCGATCAAGCTGGAACACGCCCGTCCGGTCTCCTGACCGGCGCGGCCGGCACCGGGTGCGCCCGGTGCACCGATGGATGAGGGACGCGTCTGGTGATTCCTGAGGATCTGCGTTACACCGCTGAGCACGAGTGGGTGTCCGGTGGCGACGGCGGCACTGTCCGGGTCGGCATCACCCATTTCGCGCAGGACGCGCTGGGTGACATCGTGTATGTCCAGCTACCCGAGGCGGGCACGGCGGTGGCTGCTGGTGAGTCGTTGGGTGAGATCGAGTCGACCAAGAGTGTGTCGGAGATCTACGCCCCGGTCAGCGGTACGGTGGCGGCGCGCAACGAGGCGCTCGGTGACACCCCTGAGGTGATCAACACTGACCCGTACGGTGCGGGTTGGTTGGTGGAGATCACCCCGGACGATCCGGCGGCGGTCGGCGGGCTGCTGTCCGCGGGCGCGTATCGCGAGCTCACCGAGAGCTGAGTGTGCCCGAGCCGGTGCGCCTGTCGAGTCCGCGCGTCCGGTTGCCCTGCATTTCGGCGCTGGCTAGGCTCGCCCAGTCGACCGAGAACCCAATAGTTGAGCGTCGCGGAAGCGCCTTTCCGGGCACGGGGAGCCAGCCGCCGGGTGTTCATTGGCCCGGCGGCCAGACCCGCCATCACCCGACGCCGACCGAACAGATCCGTGAGGTGGTCCCATGACGCGCCCAGACGACGAGTTCCCCCCACTCGACGTCACTTCGACGCTCAATCTCGGCTCGCTCGACGAAGTGCTGGAGGGGCCGGACACCGATGTGGTGCCGAGCCGGATGTCCGGTTCGTTGCCGCCGGGGATGGCGCTGCTGGTGGTCCGGCGGGGTCCGAACGCGGGTGCCCGGTTCCTGCTGGATCACGATGTGACGACCAGCGGCCGGCATCCGGACAGTGACATCTTCCTGGACGACGTGACGGTGTCGCGGCGGCACGCGGAGTTCCACCGGGACGGTGGCACGTTCACGGTGCGGGACGTGGGCAGCCTGAACGGCACGTACGTGAACCGGGAGCGGGTCGAGGCGGCCACGTTGAGCAATGGTGACGAGGTGCAGATCGGCAAGTTCCGGGTGGTGTTCATCGCCGGTCCGCGCCCGGAGGGGGAGGCCGGCCGGGGGTGAACGAGCCTGCGGCCTCGACGTCGCCGGGTGCGGCGCGCGCGCAACCGTTGATGAGCATCGGTGAGGTGCTGGCGCAGTTGCGGGTGGATTTTCCGGACGTCACGATTTCGAAGTTGCGGTTTCTCGAGGCCGAGGGTCTGGTGGAGCCGCAGCGTACGGCGTCGGGTTACCGGAAGTTCAGCTGGGACGATGTGGCGCGGTTGCGGTTCGTGTTGACCGCGCAGCGGGACCAGTACCTGCCGTTGCGAGTGATCCGTGAGCAGTTGGCGCAGTGGGACGCGACCGGGGAGGCGCCGGGTCGGGCGCGGCCGACGTTGGTGGCGGTGGGTCCTGGTGGTGAGGTGCCGGGGCGGGAGTCGGCGGAGCCGGCCGAGTCGTCGGAGGTGCGGCTCGGTCGGGCTGATCTGGTGGCGCGCAGCGGGCTCGACGAGTCGACGTTGGCGGAGCTGGAGCGGCTCGGGTTGGTGGTGTCGGATCCGCCGGGTTGGTACGACGGGGATGCGTTGATCATCGCGCGGGCGGTGGCGGGTCTGGCGGCGTACGGGTTCCAGCCGCGGCATCTGCGGGCTTACCGGACGGCGGCGGATCGGGAGGTCGGTCTGTTCGCGCAGTTGGTGGCGCCGTTGGCGCGGCAGAGTGATCCGGCGGCGCGGGCGCGGGCGGCGGAGACGGCGCGGGAGTTGGTGGCGTTGTCTCAGCAGTTGCACGCGGCGTTGGTGCGGGTGGGGTTGCGGTCGACGTTGGGCCGGTGACCGGCGGGTGTGCGGAAAGATCTGTCCCGGGAAGCGTGTCGTAGGCTTGCCGGGGTAACCCCTTTCTGGCGCGGGCGTGGTGCGGATTGCGCGTGGGACGGCCGTGTCGCGGTCCGTGTACCGTGCAGGGAAGGGCGCGGTGCGGCGTAGGTGACAACGACACGGAGGCGGCGGTGCGCGAGCTGAGCGTGGTCGGGGTTCGGGTGGAGCTGCCCAGCAACCAGCCGATCGTCCTGCTCAGGGAGGTCGAGGGGGACCGCTACTTGCCGATCTGGATCGGCGCGGTCGAGGCGACGGCGATCGCCTACGAGCAGCAGGGGGTCAAGCCGGCCCGGCCGTTGACTCATGACCTTCTGCGGGACGTGTTGGCGGCGTTGAAGGCGCCGTTGCGGGCGGTGGAGATCACCGAGTTGAAGGAGAACGTCTTCTACGCCGATCTGTTGATCGGTGACGGGGTGCGGGTGTCGGCGCGGCCGAGCGATTCCATCGCGTTGGCGTTGCGGGTGGGGGCGCCCATTCGTTGTGCCGAGCAGGTCCTCAGTGAGGCGGGGATCGTGATCCCGGACGAGCAGGAGGACGAGGTGGAGAAGTTCCGCGAGTTCCTGGAGCAGGTGCGTCCGGAGGATTTCGCGGGTTGACCGGCTGCCGGTGGGCGGCTGGTGGTGAGGTCGATCGGGGTCACTGTGGGTGATGTCCCGGCGGTGTGGGTGATCTTTCCCCTGACTGCGCGGCGTGTCGCGACGGTTCCTGCGCGGTAACTCCTGGGGGCGGCTATAGGGTTGCCGTGTCGAGGGGTGCACGTCCCGGAAACGACGTGTCACCGCACTGGCGGGGAGGTTGTCCGGATGCACGAGCCGCGAGATCCCGATCCGGGTACGGAAGTGGACGAGCCGGGTGCGGCGCCGCCGGGGGTGGCGACGGACGGTGACGGTTCGGTGGGCTACCGGGGGGTGACGGCCTGCCACGCGGTGGGGATCAGCTACCGCCAGTTGGACTACTGGGCGCGTACCGGGCTGGTGGTGCCGAGTGTGCGGGACGCCTCGGGTTCGGGCACGCAGCGGTTGTATTCGTTCCGGGACCTGGTGGTCTTGAAGGTCGTGAAGCGGCTGCTGGACGCCGGGGTGTCGTTGCAGAACATCCGGAAGGCGATCGAGGCGTTGCGCTCGCGTGGGGTGGCGGACCTTGCGGGCATCACGTTGATCTCCGATGGGACGACGGTGTACGAGTGCCGGTCGCCGGAGGAGGTGGTCGACCTGTTGCAGGGCGGCCAGGGCGTGTTCGGCATCGCGATCGGTGGGGCGTTCAAGGAGATCCAGGGTTCGTTGTCGCATCTGCCGGCGGAGCCGGCGGCGGCCACGCCGGGTCAGGAGTCGCCGGCGGTGGCGCCGGATTCGGTGGGGGACGAGTTGGCGGCGCGGCGGGCGCGTAGGCGGGCCGGCTGACCGGGTCGGTCGTGGTGGGGTGGTGCTGACGCGCCACCGGTGGCCGTGTCCGGCCGGCAGGGTGGGTCCGGGCTGGTCGGGTGTCCTGGTGGTCGTGCGGTGGCGGCTTCCCGGGCGCTCGGGCGCCGGTTCTGTGACGTACGGTGCGCGCGACGCGCCGAGGCTTGTTGCATATTTCGTGGTGACGCTGTGTGCGGGGTGCCGGGGGCGCTGGCGGGTGGCTGGCCGATTGGTGTGTGGTGGTCGTCTCTGCGGCTGAGGTGGGGCTGCCGGGACGGATGATGCAGGTCAGGCGATCGGTCGTCGGGTGTCTGCGGTGGTCAGCGGCGAGCGCGGGGCCGTTGGTGCCGGTCCGTGGCGGGTTCGGCCGGCGGTGGCTGTCGCATCAGTGATGACTGTGGGTGCGCTGGTGATTGCCTACTGTGGATGTCGATGCCGGTCTGATTGTCACTGTGGGTAGTGGAGAGCGTCGGGAATCCGATAGGGGGGCGATGACCGCGGCGACGTGACGCGCTATGGTCCGTCACGCGGTCGCCCCGGTGCGGGTGTCGCCTGCGACGGCGCTGATGCGCGCCGGCCGACCGTTGCCCCTGCGCGCCAGCCCCGCGCGACCCCTCCACGTCGGAAGGAACGACCGTGACGGTTACGGAAGAAACCGCTCCCGCCTCCCACTACGAGCGCATCGGTGGCGCCACCTCGGTCAAGGCCGCCGTCGACCTGTTCTACGACCGGGTGCTGGCCGACCCGGAACTGGCCGGCTACTTCACCGATGTGGACATGCCGGGGCAGCGTCGGCACCTGGCGTTGATGCTGACCGTGGTGCTGGGTGGTCCGAACGAGTACGCCGGGCGGAGCCTGGCCGAGGCGCACCAGCCGTTGCGGATCCCGGTGGAGCACTACGTCAAGGTCGGTGAGCACCTGACCGTGACGCTGGCCGAGCTGGGTGTGCCGGGCGACATCATCGCCGACGTGCAGGTGGTGCTGGGGCAGGTGCAGGACCAGGTGGTGGCCAGCGG
Organism: Micromonospora sp. CNZ280; assembly: GCF_011759515.1. Taxonomy (NCBI): domain Bacteria; kingdom Bacillati; phylum Actinomycetota; class Actinomycetes; order Micromonosporales; family Micromonosporaceae; genus Micromonospora; species Micromonospora sp. CNZ280. The sequence continues at coordinate 87,233 of NZ_JAAOYP010000004.1, read as the reverse complement.
GAACCCGGCGAGCGCCTGAGCGTGGACGCCGCCCGGCTCAAGCAGAGCTGGTCCCTGGTCACCGCGCACGGCGACCAGGTGCCGCTCTATTTCTATTCCACGCTGTTCCTGGCCCACCCGGAGACCCGGCAGATGTTCCCGACGAACATGGCGGGGCAGCGTGACCGGCTGGTCACCGCGCTGGGGCACATCGTGTCCAACGTGGACCAGGTGGACCGGCTGGTCGGGTTCCTGCAGGACCTCGGCGCCGACCACCGCAAGTTCGCGGTGCGCGCGGAGCACTACCCGGCGGTCGGGGAGGCGCTGCTGGCGACGTTGCAGCACTTCCTCGGCGAGCAGTGGACCGAAGACCTGGCCCAGGACTGGGCCGGCGCGTACGGGCTGGTGTCGCAGGTGATGATCGAGGCCGCGCAGGCCGCCGAGGCGGTCAACCCGCCGTGGTGGGTGGCGGAGATCATCGGGCACGAGCGGCGGGCGTTCGACGTGGCGGTGCTGACCCTGCGTCCGCAGTACCTGCTGCCGTTCACGCCGGGGCAGTCGATCGGGGTGTCTCACCCGTCGGTGCGGTCGTGGCGGTACTACTCGCCGGCGAACGCGCCGCGCGCGGACGGCACCCTGGAGCTGCACGTGCGCGCGGCGCCCGGCGGGGCGGTGTCGTCACGGCTGGTGTACGGGTGCGCGACCGGTGACCAGATCCACCTGGCCGCGCCGGTGGGTGACCGGCTGACGTTGTGGTCGGCCGGGTCGGCGGACCTGCTGCTGCTGGCCGGCGGCACCGGCTGGGCGCCGGTGAAGGCGCTGGTGGAGCAGGTGGCGGCGGAAGGCTCCCGGCGCAAGGTCGACCTGTACGTGGGGGCCCGCTCGCGCACCGAGTTCTACGACAACGACGCGATCGACAAGCTGGCGTCGTCGAACCCGTGGCTGACGGTGACCTACGTGGTGGGCACGGACCTGCAGCGGCCGGGGGAGTTCGTGCACGCGGTGGACCGGGCGTTGGCCGACGGTGACTGGCGGTCCCGGCACGTGTACGTGTGTGGCTCCGACGAGATGGTGTCGTACTCGGCGGCGGCGCTGGCCCGGGCCGGCTACCACGCCGGTCAGCTGCACCACGAAGGGCTGGGCAAGCACTGGTACGGCCCGGCGTGGCGCACGGCGGTGGATCAGGCGTCCGCCCCTGACAGTTCCGGAGGTTCCCGTTGACGACTCCGATCAGCCGGTATGACGGTGCGCAGGTCTCCGGCGGTGTGCAGGTACGGATGACGGCCGACCGGGTGCGTCGGTGGGAGTTCGGTTCCGCGTCGTTCGCCCGGCGTGGCTACGACCACGCCGACGTGGACCGGTTCCGGATGCAGGTGGCCGACGAGCTGGATCTGCTGTCCGCGCAGATCGCCACCCTGCGGGCGGAGAACGAGCGGCTCAACGACCGGGTGGAGTTGCACCGGCACGGGGTGATCCCGAGCGCCGGGGCGGAGGCGAAGCTGCCGGCGGCGAAGGAGGTGAACCTGCTCTCGGCGGCCCAGCGGGAGGCCGAGCAGATCATCGCGCAGGCGCACGACTACGCGCGGCGGGTGGCCGAGTACGCCCGGGTGCAGTACGAGAGCTACGTGCAGGCGGCGGCGGAGGAGGCGAAGCGGGAGGCCGAGCGGGCGGTGCAGGACTACCGCTCGGCGGCCGGGTCGAGCTTCGACGACGGCGTGGCCACCCGGGAGGCGCTGCGGATCTACGGCGAGATGATGATCTCGCACATGCAGGCCGCGGCGCGGCACCTCGACGACGGCAGCGAGCACCTGGCCCGCACCATGGACCGGCTGGTCGGACCGGCTGGTCCGGCGGTGCACGCCGGTGCCGGGCAGGGTGCGCTGCCCCGCCACCAGCAGCGTTGAACCGGCGGCCGGCCCGCGCGGTTCGCGGGCCGGCCGCCGGTGGCCTCACCAGGGCAGCGGTTCGCCGTCGCGGAAGAACCCGCCGGTGGGGCCGTCGTCGGGGATCCGCACCGCCCACAGCACGCTGGCCGCTCCCTCGGCGGCGGTGCGGGGCGCGGCGGGGCCGCCCATGTCGGTGGCGACCCAGCCGGGGCAGACCGAGTTGACCAGGATCCCGTCGGCGGCGAGTTGCGCGGCGAGCAGCCGGGTCAGCGCGTTCAGCGCGGCCTTGGACATGGCGTAGCCGGGGGCGGCGGCGCCCATGCCGGTCAGGGAGCCGCTCTCGCTGGAGACGTTGACGATCCGCCGGCCGGGGCGCCGGTGGCGCATCAGCGGCACGAGGGCCTGGCTGACCCGCCAGGCGCCGAGGGCGTTGACCTCCAGGGTGTCGCGGACGACGGCCAGGTCGGCGCCGAGCGGGTCCTGCCAGGTGTCGTAGTTGATCGCCGCGTTGTTGACCAGCACGTCGACCCGGCCGTGCCGGTCGCGCAGCCGTTGCGCGAACCGGGTGACGCTGTCGGCGTCGGCGACGTCGAGGCGCTCCACGGTGACGCTGCCGGGCAGGTCCCGGGCCGCGTGCCGGCCCCGATCGGGGTCGCGGACAGCGAGGACGGTGTGATAGTTGTCGCGGGCGAGGTGGGCGGCGACCGCCCGGCCGATGCCCCGGTTGGCTCCGGTGACCACGGCCACCGGCGCCGCCTTCGGTGACTCCTGCATGATCACCGAGTTTCGCAGCTCGGGTGTCGGCCCTGTCGAGGACCCGGGTCAGGCCGGAGGCGGGCCGCCGGTGGCGGCGTCAGCGGGCGGTGACGGCGGCGACCGCCTCGGCGATCGGGGTGTCCCCGCCGACGAGTTCCAGGATCAGGCCGGCGGTGGCCGGGGCGTGGAGCAGGGCGAGCAGCACCCGGGCGACGTCGGTGCGGGTGACCGCGCCGCGGGGCACCCGCCGGTCCAGGGTGATCCGCCCGGTCGGCGGGTCGTCGGTGAGCCGGCCCGGCCGCAGCACCGTCCAGTCGAGGTCCCGGCCGGTGATGTCGTCCTCGGCGGCCTTCTTCGCCCGCAGGTACGCGGCGAACACCTCATCGGTGCCGGGGCGCGGTTCGCCCTCCACGCCAATCGAGGAGACCAGCAGGTAGCGGCGGACGCCGGCGCGCTGCGCGGCGTCGGCGAGCAGCACGGCGGCGGCCCGGTCGACGGTGTCCTTGCGGGCGGCGCCGCTGCCCGGGCCGGCGCCGGCGGCGAAGACCACCGCGTCCGCGCCGTCGAGGTGGCCGGCGAGGGCGTCGACGTCGAGGTGTTCCAGGTCGGCGAGGACCGGGTGGGCGCCGGCGGCGGTCAGCGCGGCGGCGTGGTCGGGGTTGCGGATCAGGCCGACGGCGGTGTCGCCGCGGCCGGCGAGGTCCCGCAGCAGCAGCCTGGCGATCTTGCCGTGTCCTCCGGCGATGACGACGCGCATACCCGCAATCTAGCCGGCCGGCCGCGGGTGCGCCGCCGGAGGCGGTCGCGGGCCCCGGGGGCGGGCCGGTGGCCCGCGGCGTGGTCGCCGCGGCGCGGGTGGGTGAGGCAGCATGGACGGGTGACCGAGACGATCGACGCGCTGGCCGAACTGGTGGGCGCCGGTGGTGTCGTGGTGCTCAGCGGGGCGGGACTGTCCACCGAGTCGGGCATCCCGGACTACCGGGGGCCCAGCGGCGCGGCCCGCCGGCACACCCCGATGACGTACCAGACGTTCACCGGCGACGCGCAGGCGCGGCGGCGCTACTGGGCGCGCAGCCACCTGGGGTGGCGGACCATCGCCCGGGCGGCGCCGAACGACGGGCACCGGGCGGTGGCCCGGTTGCAGCGCGCCGGCCTGGTCGACGCGGTCATCACCCAGAACGTCGACGGGCTGCACACCGCGGCCGGCAGCGCGCCGGTGGTGGAGCTGCACGGTCGCCTGGACGAGGTGGTCTGCCTGGACTGCGGCAACCACACCTCGCGGGAGGAGCTGGACCGGCGGCTGCGGGAGGCGAACCCGGGCTTCGACGCCCAGGTCGACGCCGTCAACCCGGACGGTGACGTGGATCTCCCCGACGCCGAGGTGGCTCGGTTCCGGGTGGTGGACTGCACGTTCTGCGGCACCGGCACGCTCAAGCCCGACGTGGTGTTCTTCGGTGAGACGGTGCCGGCGCCGCGGGTGGCGCGCTGCTTCGATGTGGTGCACCGGGCCCGGCTGCTGCTGGTGCTGGGCTCGTCGTTGACGGTGATGTCCGGGCGGCGGTTCGTGCTGCGCGCCGCGAAGCTGGGCATCCCGGTGGCGATCGTCAACCAGGGGCCGACCCGCGGGGACGGGTACGCGGCGCTGACCGTGGACGCGCCGCTGGGCCGGCTGCTGCCCGCGCTGGCCGACCGGACCGCCGGCGCCCCCGACAGTGCCGGGACGGTCGCCGCGGTGGCCGCCGGGTAGGCGCGCGGTCTTCCCGGCCACTCCGGCCGCGGCGCGGCAGGCCGGATGACCGGCGGCAGCCGATCAACCGACGCCGTGTGCCCGGCCCCGAGGGGCGCCAGGGCCGGCGGGTCGGTCAGCTGGTCGGCGGCGGGACGAAGCGGGGCTGGTCGAGCACCCACCGCCAGGTGCCGTCGGGCTGGCGGCGGGCCACCTCCGCGGTGACCGAACCGTCGTCGAGGCGGGTGGAGGTCAACGCCAGCTCCCCGGCGTACAGGGTGGGCTGCGGCTGGCCGGGGGTGAAGGTGGGCCCGTCGGCGAGCATCTGCTCGAACGCGACCCGGAGCTGCTCGGCGCCGGCGGCGGGCCCGGCCGGGGTGGCGAACACCCCGTCGGGCTCGTAGAGGGCGACGAGACCCTCGACGTCGCGGGCGTTGGCGCGGGCGACGAAGAATCGCCCCAGGTCGTCCGGGCTGGTCGCCGGCTCGGTCATGGGCACCTCCTGCGGTGTGCGCGACTACCCCCATGATCGGGGACGGGGGTACGACATCGGCCCGAAACACCGACGCTGGTAGCGTTGACCTTCGCCGGTACCACCCACGCGGGAGAGACCGCCCACAGCAGCACGGGCGGCGCCGAAGGGGCATATCCTCCCCGGAACCTCTCAGGCAAAAGGACCGCGGGGGCAGGCACTGTGGAGCGCTGCGCGGGCGCGACTCAGGGGGAGGCCGACCCGTCGACCTCGCCCCCGGGAGCGCAGCCCATGACAGAGCAGTTCGCCGCCCGCCACATCGGCCCCGATCCGGACGACGAGCGCCGGATGCTGGAAACGGTCGGATACGGCTCGATCGACGAGCTGATGGACGCCGCGATCCCCGAGGTGATCCGCTGGCACGGCACCCTCGACCTGCCGGCGCCGGCCACCGAGCAGCAGGCGATCGCCGAGCTGCGGGCCCTCGCCGCGCGCAACACCGTCGCCGTGTCCATGATCGGCCTGGGCTACCACGGCACGCACACCCCGGCGGTGATCCGCCGCAACGTGCTGGAGGACCCGGCCTGGTACACCGCGTACACGCCGTACCAGCCGGAGATCAGCCAGGGCCGGTTGGAGGCGCTGCTGAACTTCCAGACCATGGTGACCGACCTGACCGGGCTGGCCACCGCCAACGCCTCCATGCTCGACGAGGGCACCGCCGCGGCCGAGGCGATGACCCTGGCCCGCCGGGCGTCGAAGAGCAGGAGCCCGGTGTACGTGGTCGACGCCGACACCCTGCCGCAGACCATCGCGGTGATCGCCAGCCGGGCCGAGCCGCTCGGCATCGAGGTGCGGGTGCTCGACCTGGACGCCGAGGCGCTGCCGGGCGAGTTCTTCGGCCTGCACCTGCAGTACCCGGGCGCGTCCGGGGCGGTGCGCGACCAGGCCGGCCTGGTCGAGGCGGCGCACGCGGTCGGGGCGCTGGTCACCGTCGCCGCGGACCTGCTGGCGTTGACCCTGCTGCGCCCGCCGGGGGAGATCGGCGTCGACATCGCCGCCGGCACCACCCAGCGGTTCGGCGTGCCGATGGGCTTCGGTGGCCCGCACGCCGGCTACCTGGCGGTGCGGTCGGGGCTGGAGCGGATGCTGCCCGGCCGGCTGGTCGGGGTGTCCCGCGACGCCGACGGCAACCCGGCCTACCGGCTGGCGTTGCAGACCCGCGAGCAGCACATCCGGCGGGAGAAGGCGACCAGCAACATCTGCACCGCGCAGGTGCTGCTCGCCGTGATGGCCGGCATGTACGCCGTCTACCACGGCCCGGACGGGCTGCGGGCGATCGCCCGGCGTACCCACGAGATGGCGGCGCGGCTCGGGGCCGGGCTGCGCGCCGGCGGGGTGAGCGTCGCGGACGTCGCGTTCTTCGACACCGTCACCGCGACGGTGCCCGGCCGGGCGGCGGACGTGGTCGCCGCCGCGGCCGAGCGGGGGGTGAACCTGCGCCTGGTCGACGCCGACCGGGTGGGCATCGCCTGCGACGAGACCACCACCGACGCGCACCTGGCGGCGGTGTGGGCGGCGTTCGGGGTGCCCGCGTTCGACGGCGCCGGCGACCCCGCGCTGCCGGCCGGGCTGGCCCGCACCTCGGACTTCCTCACCCACCCGGTGTTCCGCAGCCACCACTCGGAGACGGCGATGCTGCGCTACCTGCGGCGGCTGTCGGACTTCGACTACGCCCTGGACCGGGGCATGATCCCGCTCGGCTCCTGCACGATGAAGCTCAACGCGACCACCGAGATGGAGCCGGTGAGCTGGGCCGAGTTCGCCCACATCCACCCGTTCGCGCCCGCCGAGCAGACCGCCGGCTACCGGGAGATGATCGCCCAGCTGGAGGCGTGGCTGGCCGAGGTGACCGGCTACGACGCGGTCAGCGTGCAGCCCAACGCCGGTTCCCAGGGCGAGTTGGCCGGGCTGCTGGCCATCCGCTCGTACCACGCCTCCCGGAGTGAGGGGCACCGGGACGTGTGCCTGATCCCGTCGTCGGCGCACGGCACCAACGCGGCCAGCGCGGTGATGGCCGGCATGCGGGTGGTGGTGGTCGGCTGCGACGCCGACGGCAACGTCGACCTGGTCGACCTCGACGCAAAGATCGACAAGCACCGGGACGCGCTCGCCGCGATCATGGTGACGTACCCGTCCACGCACGGCGTGTACGAGACCGGCATCGCGCAGCTGTGCGCAAAGGTGCACGAGGCCGGCGGCCAGGTGTACGTCGACGGGGCGAACCTCAACGCGCTGGTCGGGTTCGCCAAACCGGGCAGGTTCGGGGCGGACGTGTCGCACCTGAACCTGCACAAGACGTTCTGCATTCCGCACGGCGGCGGCGGGCCGGGGGTCGGTCCGGTGGCGGTGCGGGCGCACCTGGCGCCGTTCCTGCCGGGCGACCCGCTGGGCGGGCACGTCGACGGCCGGCCGGCGATCTCGGCGGCCCGCTACGGGTCGGCGGGGATCCTGCCGATCCCGTGGGCGTACCTGCGGATGATGGGTGCGGCCGGGCTGACCCGGGCCACCGGGGTGGCGGTGCTCGCGGCGAACTACGTGGCGGCGCGGCTGCGCGCCCACTACCCGGTGCTGTACGCCGGCAACAAGGGCCTGGTGGCGCACGAGTGCATCCTGGACCTGCGGCCGCTGACGAAGGCGACCGGGGTGAGCGTGGACGACGTCGCCAAGCGGCTGATCGACTACGGCTTCCACGCCCCGACCATGTCGTTCCCGGTGGCGGGCACGCTGATGGTGGAGCCGACGGAGAGCGAGGACCTGGCCGAGCTGGACCGGTTCTGCGACGCCATGATCGCCATCCGGGCGGAGATCGACAAGGTGGGTGCGGGGGAGTGGCCGGCCGGCGACAACCCGCTGGCGAACGCGCCGCACACCGCGGCGATGGTCAGCGGCGACTCCTGGGAGCACCCGTACCCGCGGTCGGTGGGCGCGTACCCGGCCGGGGTGGACCGGGCCGGGAAGTACTGGCCGCCGGTACGGCGGATCGACGGCGCGTACGGCGACCGGAACCTGGTCTGCTCATGCCCGTCGCCGGAGGCTTTCGAGAGCTGATGTCGCGGCGCGCCGGGGCGGTCATGGGTGCCGCCCCGGCGGGTACGCCGACCTGCCGGCGGACGTCCCGACCGGGGGACTAGCCTGGGCCGACGCGAAGAATGACGTTACGGACAGTGACAGGTCAGGCTACGAGGGCGTGGCGGGCGGGCCCGCGGTGCGGTGCGATGGTGCGGCCGTCGGGAAGCAGCTCGCCGGTGTCCTCGAAGACGATCACACCGTTGCAGAGCAGGCTCCAGCCCTGCTCACGGAAGCAGGCGATGACTCGGGCGGCCTCCCGGTCGGTCGCCTCGGCGGAGGGGCAGGTGGGTTGGTGCTGGCACATCGGGTTCTCCGGACTGTGGGGGCACTGTGTCATGGTTCACATGACCAGTGACGCACAGTACCAAGCGAAAGTGGCCAGCATCGAGCACAAGTGCGCGTGGTTGACGGGAAATCCACTGAACGGATGAGGCGGATTGGGCCGGACGGCGTGGAAACGCTCCCAAGCGAGAGGCTGATCGATGTGCCGGCGGCACCCGCCGGCTGCCGCCGTACGCTGGTCGAACGCGCCCGGTGGGAGTGGCGGCCCGCCGACGGCGGCGACCCGGCCGCCCTCGCCGAGGAGTTCCTGGCCGCCCACGGCCTGCCGCTGCACGACCTGGCCCGCCCGGCCGCCCGGCACGATCCCGCCGGGGCGTGCGGGGCCGCACTCTACGTCTCCGCCGCCGCCGGCGCGCTGCTGGCCGGCGCCGCGGCCGGCGCCGCCAACCCGGCCGACCTGCCGGAGGTCGCCGTGGTGGTCTACGGGCACACCCCGGCGCCGCCGCCCGCCGCGTCGCCGCCGGCCGGCTGGTGGCTCGGCGACTGGGCGGAGAGCTGGACCCCCCGGCAGCACGCCGACGCGGTGCGGGCGGTCCACGCGGCCATCGGTCGCGGCGACGTCTACCAGGTCAACGTGGTCGGCCACGCGGCCGCCCGGTATGCCGGTGACCCGCTGCCGGCGCTGGCCCGCCTCGGCGCGCTGCCCGGCGCCCGCTACGGCGGCACCCTCACCGGCGCCGGCTGGGCGATCGGCTGCGCCTCCCCGGAGACCCTGGTGGAGCTGGCCGACGGCCGGCTGATCACCCGCCCGATCAAGGGGACCCGCCCGGCCACCGCCACCGGCCGCGTCGAACTGCTCGCCTCGGCCAAGGAACGCGCCGAACACGTGATGATCGTCGACCTGGAACGCAACGACCTGGCCCGGCTCGCCCGCACCGGCACCGTCCGGGTGGACGAGTTGTTCGCGGTCCGCCGCTGGTGCGACCTGTGGCAGGCCGAATCCACCGTCTCCGCGGCGGTGGCCGACGGGCTCGGCCTGGCCGACCTGCTGCGCGCGGTCTGCCCCGGCGGGTCGGTCACCGGCGCGCCGAAGCTCGCCGCGCTGGACCGGATCGCCGCCCTGGAACCGGTCGGCCGGGGCGCCAGCATGGGGGCGCTCGGCTGGGTCGCGCCGGGCCGGATCGACCTGGGGCTGACCATCCGCACCGCCGCCGCCGACGGCGACCGGATGCACGTCTGGGCCGGCGGCGGCATCACCTGGGACAGCGACCCGGACGCCGAGGTCGCCGAGGCGGCCGCGAAGACCGCACCGGTACGCGCCGCCCTCGCTGGCCGCTGACCCCGGACCGCCCCCGCCGGCCCTGTGCGGCGTCATCCGGCGAGACTGTCGGCGGGTGCCGCTACGGTCGTACCCCGGGTCGCCCGGCGCGTCGATCATGAGGTTGGCGGCCCGGGAACGGACAACCGCACCGGTGGTCCGGATGCGGTCGTGGGGGAGGTCAGGGTGGGGTCAGCAGCTGACGTCGCGGAGTTGATCGACGCCGACGCCGACGCGTGGCGGGAGTGGCTCGCCGCGCATCACGACAGCACCACCGGGGTGTGGCTGGTGCTCGCCCGGCAGGGCACCACACACCCGACCAGCCTCACCTACGACCAGGCGCTCGACGAGGCGCTCTGCCACGGCTGGATCGACGGCCAGGCCGGCCGCCGCGACGAGAGCACCTACCGGCGGCGGTTCACCCCGCGGCGTCCCCGCAGCGTGTGGTCCGCGCGCAACGTCGACCTGGTCACCCGGCTGATCCGCGAAGGACGGATGCGCCCGGCCGGAATGGCCGAGGTCGAGCGCGCCCGGGCGGACGGCCGGTGGGACGCCGCCTACCCGGGGCAGGCCAGCGCCGAGGTGCCCGACGACCTGGCCGCCGCGCTGGCGGCGCAGCCCCGAGCGCGGGCGATGTTCGACATCCTCACCGCGCAGAACCGGTACGCCGTCGTGTACCGGGTCGCCGGCGCCAAGCGCGCCGACACCCGGGCCCGGCGGATCGCCCAGTTCGTCGACATGCTCGCCCGCGGCGAGACGATCTATCCGCAGCGGCGCACCCTCGACGACTGAACCCGCCGCCGGCCCGCGGCGCCGCGCCCGCTCGCGCTGCCGGCGCGAACGCTCAGCGGCGGCCGGCGAACTCGTCCAGCGCGGCCAGGACCCGCGCGCCGATGCCGTGGCCGGAGCCGTGCCCGGCGGCCTCCAGCAGCTCCAGACGGGCGTCCGGCCAGGCCTGCGCCAGCCGCCAGGGGATCTCCGGCGGGCTGCTGACGTCCCGACGGCCGTGCAGCAGCACGCCCGGGATGCCGGCGAGCCGCCGTGCCTCGCGAAGCAGCTGCCCGTCGGGCAGGAAGGCGGCGTGCCGCCAGTAGTGGGTGACCAGCCGCGCGAAGGCCATCCGGAACACCGGGTCGGCGTAGCGGGGATCGGGCCGGTGGCCGGGGACGGTGCCGACGTGGGTGTCCTCCCACGCGCACCAGTCCCGGGCGGCCCGCTCGCGCACCGCTGGGTCCGGGTCGGCCAGCAACCGGGCGTAGGCGTCGGCGAGGTCGCCGTCGCGGTCGGCGGGGGGCACCCCGTCGCGGAAGCGGGCCCACTCGGCGGGGAAGATCCGCCCCATCTCCCGGGTGATCCACTCGACCTCGCGGCGGCTGGTGGTGACCACGCTGAACAGCACCAGCTCGCTGACCCGGTCGGGGTGGCGCTGGGCGTAGGCCAGGCCGAGGGTGGACCCCCAGGACGCGCCGAGCACCAGCCAGCGGTCCACGTCCAGGTGCTCGCGCAGCCGCTCGATGTCGGCGACCAGGTGGTCGGTGGTGTTGACGGACAGGTCGACGGCCGGGTCGGCGGCGTGCGGGCGGCTGCGGCCGCAGCCGCGCTGGTCGAACAGGAGCACCCGGTAGCGGGCCGGGTCGAAGTAGCGCCGCCAGCTCGGCGTGGCGCCGGAGCCGGGGCCGCCGTGCAGCACCACCGCCGGCTTGCCGGCCGGGTTGCCGCAGGTCTCCCAGTACACGAGCTGGCCGTCGCCGACCTCGAGCATGCCGTGCGCGTACGGCTGCACCGCTTCGTACATTCTGTCCTCCCTCAGATACAACAGCGCTGTTACATTAGCGGGGTGACTGAGATGCCGGACCGGAAGGCGGTGGGGACGCTGCTGCGGCACGTCCTGGAGGTGCTCGACGGCGACGTGGCCGCCGTCTACGCCGAGCGGGGCCTGGCCGACTACCGACCCCGGTTCTCGCCGCCGCTGCGGGTGCTGGTCGCCGACGGGCCGCTGCCGATCCGGGACCTGGCCCGCCGGGTCGGGGTCACCCATTCGGCGGCCAGCCAGACCGTGGCGCAGATGGCCCGGGCGGGGCTGGTCGAGCTGACCCGCGGCGCGGACGCCCGGCACCGCATCGTGCACCTGACGGGCCGGGCCCGCGAGTTGCTGCCGGTCATCGAGGCGGAGTGGGCGGCCACCACCGCGGCGATGCGGGACCTGGACGCGGAACTGCCGGTGCCGCTGGCCGACCTGCTGCACGCGCTGCTCGCCGCGGTGGGCCGCCGGCCACTGCGCCAGCGCATCGCCGACGCCGGCCTGCCCCCACCGTCCGCCTGATCCCCGCCGCCCGGCCGCCCGGCTGTGCCCGTGCCGCCCGGCTGTGCCCGTGCCGCCCGGCGCGCCGGCCCCGCCCGCACACGGGACGTCCGGCCGCGACCGTCGGCCGGCGGTTCTTCCGGCCGTCACACCGCGGCCGCAGGTCGTGGTCGTGGGGCGCCGCCGACGTCGGCGGCGCCCCACGACGTGCTGGTTCCGGTCAGCGGCTCAGCCGCCGGTAGTGGCGCACCGACAGCGGCAGGAACACCGCGATCAGCAGCACCGGCCAGGCCACGGCGAGCCCGACGGCGTGCTGCGCGGCGAACGACTCGCCGCCCCAGCCGGGATTGCCGAACAGCTCCCGGCAGGCGGCCACCGTCGCCGACAGCGGGTTCCACTCGGCCGGCGCGGCCAGCCAGCCCGGCATGGTCTCCGGCGGCACGTACGCGTTGGAGGTGAACCCGACCGGCCAGACCAGGATCTGCAGGGCCACCACCGACTCGGGCCGGCGCAGCAGCAGCGCCAGGTAGATGCCGACCCAGATCAGCGCGACCCGCAGCAGCAGGAGCAGCCCGATCGCGGCCAGCGCGGGGCCCGCGCCGTTGCGCCACTGCCAGCCGACCAGCCAGCCGCAGCCGAGCATCACCGCCAGGCCGGCGGCGGAGTGCAGCAGGTCGGCGGCGGCGCGGCCGGTCACCACCGCCGACGGGGCCATCGGCAGCGACCGGAACCGGTCGGTGACCCCGCGGGCGGTGTCGGTGGCCACCGCGGCGTACGTGGCCTCGATGCCGAAGGCCATGGTCATGGCGAACAGGCCGGGCAGCAGGAACTCGCGGTAGTCGCCGCCGCCGGGCACCGACATCGCCCCGCCGAACAGGTAGCCGAACATCAGCACCAGCAGCACCGGGAAGAGCAGTCCGACGATCAGCTGCCCGGGCTGGCGGGCCCAGTGCCGCAGCGCCCGGCCGGTGAGCACGGCGCTGTCGGTGACGGCCCAGCGCAGCCGGGCCGGGGTGAGGGTGAGGCTGCTCATGCGGTCACCGTCCGGGCGGTCGGGGTGTCGGTGAGGCGCAGGAACACCTCGTCGAGGGTGGGGCGACGCACCGCCACGTCGGCGACGCCGACGCCGTCCAGGGCGCGCAGCACGGCGGCCAGGGCGGTGACCCGGTCGCTGACCGGGACGCTGATCCGCAGCGCGGCCGGGTCGACGGCCGGGGTGGCGGCGGTGGCGGCGGCGACCAGGGCGGCGGCCCGGTCGAGGTCGGCGGCGCGGTCGCAGACCACGTCGAGCCGGTCACCACCGAGGTCGTTCTTGAGCTGGTCGGGGGTGCCGGCGGCGACCACCCGGCCGGTGTCGATCACCCGGACGGTGTCGGCGAGCTGGTCGGCCTCCTCCAGGTACTGGGTGGTCAGCAGCACGGTGGTGCCGTCGGCGACGAGGCCGCGCACGGCGTCCCACACCTCGCTGCGCCCGCGTGGGTCGAGCCCGGTGGTGGGCTCGTCGAGGAAGAGCACGCGCGGGGCGCGGACCAGGCTGGCGGCCAGGTCGAGCCGGCGGCGCATGCCGCCGGAGTAGCCGGACACCGGCCGGGGGCCGGTGTCGGCCAGGCCGAAGCGGTCGAGCAGGTCGTCGGCGCGGGTCCGGGCGGCGCGCGCCGACAGGTGGTGCAGCCGGCCGAAGAGGACCAGGTTCTGCCGGCCGCTGAGCACCTCGTCGACGGCGGCGTGCTGCCCGACCAGGCCGATCGCGGCCCGCACCCGGTCGGGGTGGCGCACCAGGTCGTGCCCGGCGACCCGGGCCCGGCCGGTGTCGGGTCGCAGCAGGGTGGTGAGGATCCGCACCGCGGTGGTCTTGCCGGCCCCGTTCGGGCCGAGCAGGGCGCAGACCCGCCCGGTCGGCACCGCCAGGTCGAGCCCGGCGAGGGCCTCGGTGTCGCCGTACCGCTTGCGCAGCCCTTCGGCCTCGATGGCCGGTGTGTCGTCGTGCATCCGCGCTCCCGTCTCCCGAACTCGTGTCGTACAGCGTACCGTACAACGTACGGTACAGGCGACGGTAAAGTGCGGGGCGTGACGACGGAGTACAGCGGCACCGGCGATCCCGCCCGCAGCCTCGCCCTGCTGTGGCGCACCCGGGAACGCGTCAGCCGCAAGGGGCGCCCCGACCTGAGCGTCGACCGGATCGTCCGGGCCGCGATCGAGGTCGCCGACACCGAAGGACTCGCCGCGCTGTCCATGCGCCGGGTCGCCGAGCGGCTCGGGGTGGGCACCATGAGCCTCTACACGTACGTGCCGGGCAAGGGCGAACTGCTCGACGTCATGCTCGACACCGTCTACGGCGAGACCGCCCGTCCCGCCGACGTGCCCGGCGGGTGGCGGGGCCGGCTCGAACAGATCGCCCGCGAGACCCGCGCGCTCTACCTGCGCCACCCCTGGCTGCTGCAGGTCGCCACCACCCGCCCGCCGCTGGGCCCCAACGTGATCGCCCGCTACGAGTACGAACTCGGCGCCGTCGACGGCATCGGCCTGACCGACCTGGAGATGGACGCCGTGGTCACGCTGATCTCCGGGTTCGTGCACGGCGCGGTACGCGGCGCCGTGGAGGCCGCCCAGGCCGCCGAGCGCACCGGCATGACCGAGGAACAGTGGTGGCAGGCACACGCCCCGTACCTGGAGAAGGCGATGGACCCGCGCCGCTTCCCGCTCGCCGCGCGGGTCGGTGCCGCCGCCGGCGAGGAGTACCAGGCCGCCGGTGACCCGGCACGGGCCTTCGAGTTCGGGCTGCGCCGCATCCTCGACGGCATCGAGGTGCTGATCCGCGACCGCCCGGGCGGTGGCGCCCCGCCCGCCGCCGGATAATCTTGCCGGCATGACGATGCGGCCCATCCGGATCATCGGCGACCCGGTGCTGCGCACCCCGTGCGAGCCGGTGACCAGCTTCGACGCCGAACTGCGCGCCCTGGTCAGCGACCTGATGGACACCCTGCTCGGCGCGCCCGGGCGCGCCGGCGTGGCCGCCAACCAGATCGGGGTCAGCGCCCAGGTGTTCGTCTACGACGCCGACGGCCACCGCGGGCACCTGATCAACCCGACCCTGGAACTGTCCGAGGAGACCCAGGACGACGACGAGGGCTGCCTGTCCATCCCCGGGCTGTACTTCCCGACCCGGCGGGCGATGCACGCCACCGCGCACGGCTTCGACCAGCACGGCGAGCCGCTGACCATTTCCGGCAGCGGATTCCTGGCCCGCGCTCTGCAGCACGAGACCGACCACCTGGCCGGCCGGCTCTACGTCGACACCCTGCGCGGCGACGTCCGCCGCCGGGCGCTGCGCGAGATCCGCGCCGGCCAGTTCGACTCGCCCCGCCAACGCGGCTGACCGCCACCCCCGGCGGGCTGCCGGTGCTCAGGCCCGGCGGGTGGTCAGCGTGTACTCGCCGTAGTCGGCGACGCGGGTGAAGCCGAGCCGGTCGTACAGCCGCAGCGCCGCCGTGTTGTCGGCCTTGACGTTCAACGTGACGTGGTCGACCCGCTCGCGCAGCCGCCCGCACAGCGCGGCCACCGCCGCCCCGGCCAGCCCCCGGCCCCGTACCCGCGGATGGGTGGTGACGTTGCCCAACGCCGCGACCCGGTAGGCGGGGGAGTACACGTGCACCCCCGCCACCGCGACCAGCTCGTCGCCGTCGCGCACGCCCACGTACTGGCCGGTGTCCAGCATCCGCGGGTCGAACCAGTTGCCCGGGTAGGCGGCCGCGTAGAGCCGGCGCAGCGCCGGCAGGTCACCGGCGTGCAGCACCACCCCCGCCGGGGCCACCGCCGCCAGCCGCGCCGGATCGGTCAACGCCATCTTGTGGTGACCGCCGGCCGCGTCGAAGGTGAACCCGTCGGCCAGCGCCGGCTCCAGGCCGGGGGACAGGTGCGCGTACAGCCGGGCCGGCAGCACCGGCGCCAGCTCGCGCAGCAACGCCGCCAGCGCCGCGACCCGCGCCGGGGCGGCGAACGCCAGCAGGGTGGGCGGGTCGGCGCCGTGGTACAGCAACGCCACCTCGTCCCCGCGGCGGAACCACGAGGTGTACGGCCAGAAGAAGTCGTCCAGGTCGCCCAACTGGTAGGCGTGCAGCACCGGATCCCGCCCCAACAGTCGCGCCAGGACGGCCCGGTCGTGTTCCGCGCGTACCGGCACCCGCCGATGATCACACACCGGCCGTGCGGCCCCGCCGGCCGGTCAGCTCGCCAGCCACTGGTCGTAGCCGAGCTTGCCGACCAGCGCCAGCACCACCACCAGCAGCACCAGCCGCACGAACCCGGCGCCGCGCCGCAACGCCATCCGCGCCCCCAGCACCGCCCCGGCGATGTTGCACACCGCCATGCCCGCGCCCAGCAGCCACCACACGTGCCCGGTCGCCGCGAACACCACCAGCGCACCCAGGTTGGTGCCGGCGTTGACCACCTTCGCCATCGCCGAGCCGTGCACGAAGTCCGCGCCGACCAGCGCGGTGAACGCCAGCACCAGGAACGTGCCGGTGCCCGGGCCGATCAACCCGTCGTACAGGGCGATGCCCACGCCGGCCACCGCCACCGCCGCCACCACCCGCTTCGGGGTGCGCCGCTGCGGCGCCGCCACCACGCCGAGCCGGGGCCGCAGCAACACGAACACCGCCACCGACACCAGCACCACCAGCACCACCGGCCGGTACGCCGACCCCGGGACGCTGCCGGCCAGCGCCGCGCCCAGCCCGGCGCAGAGCACCGCAAGCCCGGCCGCCGGCCCGGCCACCGCCCAGTCGAGCTTGGTGCGCCGGGCGTACGTCACCGCCGCCGTGGCGGTCCCGGCGATCGCCGCCAGCTTGTTCGTGCCCAACGCGGTGGCCACCGGCACCCCCGGCGCCCCCACCAGCAGCGCCGGCAGCAGCAGCAGACCGCCGCCGCCCACCACCGCGTCGACCCAGCCGGCCATGGCGGCCGCCGCGAGCAGGGTGGTCAGCGATACGGGGTCCACGGGCGGCCATTCTTCCCATCGCCGGCCCGGCGGCGAGACCGTCTGTGGCCAGCCTCACCAGCACCGACACCCGGCCGGCACCGAATCCGGGCAGCTGGGCGGGCCACCCGTGGCCCGCGCGTGCGGCCCGCCGGCCGCGCCTCGAGCATGATCCGCACCGTGCCGTGCACCCAGCACCGGCCGGCTGACCGGTCCGGCCGGGGGATGCACGACCTCAGCGGCCGCGAGCGCGCCGCAACCAGACACCCACCGCGCCGACCGCCACGAACACCAGCGCCGAACACAGCAACACCCTGAGCACCGGGCAACTGTGCCACGGCATCGTAGGGTGCAAACGTGCGCCTGGCCACGTTCAACCTGCTGCACGGCCGTTCCCTCACCGACGGCCTGGTCGACCCCGACCGTCTCACCGCCGCCGTCACCGCGCTGGACGCCGACATCCTCGCCCTGCAGGAGGTCGACCGCGACCAGAGCCGCAGCGGCAAACTCGACCTCACCGCCATCGCCGCCCGAGCGCTCGACGCGCCC
This sequence comes from Micromonospora sp. CNZ280, assembly GCF_011759515.1. Taxonomy (NCBI): domain Bacteria; kingdom Bacillati; phylum Actinomycetota; class Actinomycetes; order Micromonosporales; family Micromonosporaceae; genus Micromonospora; species Micromonospora sp. CNZ280. The sequence goes on along the minus strand of NZ_JAAOYP010000004.1, from coordinate 69,856 downwards.
GAACACCGCTTCGCCGCCGCCGTCGTCGGCACCCCCGGCGAGAAGTTCCGCCCGCTCACCCACGACGACGACGGGCACGGCGAACCCTGCTACGGCGTCGGCCTGGTCAGCCGCCACCCGGTACGCAGCTGGCGGGTCACCCGACTGCGCCCCGCGCCGGTGCGCTCACCGGTCTACGTCCCCGGCCCCGGCGGCGGGCTCGTCCTGCTGCACGACGAACCCCGCGTACTGCTCGCGGCCATCCTCGATACCCCCCACGGCCCGCTCACCGTCGCCGCCACCCACCTGTCCTTCGTCCCCGGCTGGAACGCCCACCAGCTGCGCCGGGTCGTCCGCGCCCTGCGCACCCTGCCCGCCCCCCGCATCCTGCTCGGCGACCTGAACCTGCCCGCCTGGGCCGCCCGCCTCGTCTCCGGCTGGCGACCCCTGGGCCGCCGCCCCACCTACCCCGCCGGGCAACCCCGGGTGCAACTCGACCACGTCCTCGCCGACCGGCAGGGCATCGATCAACTGCCTGCCGTCACCGGCGTGCACACCCCGCTGTCCACCATCTCCGACCACCGCCCCCTCCTCGTCGACCTGGGCTGAACCGGTCAGCGGCGACAGGGGAAGGGACCCCTTACCGCAAGTATTGCTCGAGGTCGTTGCGTCTGGTCCCAACCGCGTCACGGTCAGCCAGTCCTCGCCATGGAGGCCACATGAGACGCACCGCCCTCATCGCACTGTCCACACTCCTCGCCGTCAGCCTCGTCGCCACCCCGGCCAGCGCCCGACAGCAGGAAACCGCCGACCCCAACCAGGTCACCGACCTCACCGCCCAGCAGGCCCACGGATACGCCACCCTCGCCTGGCAACCGGTACCCGACGCCACCGACTACCAGATTGAATGCACCACCGTCCGCGGCCCGCTCGCCTGCGCCGGCAACACCCCCGAGCCGATCAACCTCGGCCTCACCAACACCGTCCACGGACCCCGCACCGACCAGTGCGCGGCCCTGTGACACCCACCCGGTAACCCGGTGCCGGCAGGGCGGCGTACTGAGCCGCCCTGCCGGCACCACCGCACCCCGTGGAGACCGCCGTGTCCCACCCCCGCACCGCACCCGCCCTCGCCGCCGCGGTCCTGCTGCTCACTCGGCGACAAGGCCGACGCCGTCTGCGCCGACTACCAGCCCACCCGCGCCCGCATCCACAGCGTCGACGCCGTCCTCGGCCCGCTGCCCGCCACCGCCGACGGCACCGGCCACCGCGCCCACTGACCACACCTCACGACCGGGCCATCACCAGCTCCGCCGTCTCCCACAACCCCGGCAGGTACGCCAACACCGCATCCGCCCGCCGCCGCCGATCCGCCGCCGACGCCACCCCCAGATCCGCCACCGCCGCCTCGAACAACGGCAGCAACTCCGCACCCCGCTCCGGAGCGTCCGCCGCCAGGATCAGGTGACACCGGGCGTACGTCGCCACGATCCAGAACATCGCCTCCCGATGCAACCCCGCCGCCACCAACGCCCCACTGCCGTCCACCGCCACCACCCGCGCCGCCGGCGTGACGTCCGCACTGAAGAAGAACGACGTCCGCGCCACCTGAGCCGCCACGTCGAACGTGCGCGCCAACCCGGCCAGGTGCTCCCGCACCCGAGCCGCACCCACCCCACCACCGTCCAACAGATCCAGCAGACCCGGATAGCGCTCCGCCAGACCGCGTTCGGCCAGCACCTCACCCGCCCGCACGTACCGCCGCCGCACCGTCGGCTCCACCAACCCCGCCACCAACGGCACCACCGCCGTCAACGACGTCGGAAACAGCCACGCCAGCACCTGCTCCGGCAACGGCGCCGAGGCGTCCAGCTCCCGCAACCCCCGCTCGACGCGCTCCCGCACCCCGGCCCACCGCCGCCGCACCCACCGCGGCTCGGCGAACTCCGCCGCAACCCGCCGGTGCGTCGCCACCAGCCGCCCCGTCGGATCCGCCAGCACCGCGCCCGCCCGCAGACACCCGGCGAACACGAACGACCCCAGCACCTCCTCCGGCTCGCCCAGCTCCGCCCAGGTCAGGAACGTCACCTCCAGCAACACCCCACCCCAGCGGAACTTGCCCAGCTTCCCGGCCGGCGCGTCCCGCACCACCAGCACGTCCACGTCCGACCACGGCGGCAGCACCGCGTCGTCCGGCATACCCAGCGTCGAACCACTGACCAACGCACCCCGCACACCCGGCTCCCGCGCCGCGTACTGGCGCACCCACCGCGCCGCCACCGCGCGCGCCTCGCCCACCCTCACCGCCGCGCCACCCCCCGCACCAACCCCGCCAACACCCGGTTGGTGCGGTTGGCCCGCACCGCGTCCCGCTGCTGACCGGCCGTCACCTCGATGTACGCCTGCGACGACGCCAACGACGCGTGCCCCAGCAACCGCATGATCTCCGCCGCGCTCGCCCCGTCCTCGGCCAACCGGGTGGCGAACGTGTGCCGCAACGCGTGCAGCCGCGCCCCGGGTGGCACCCGGTCGCCGATGCCCGCCCGCCGGTAACATGACTCCACCAGGTACTGCAGCCCACCCCGACGCAGCGGCTCGCCCCGCCGGTCCACCAGCAGCGGCGCGTCCGGCCGCACCGTCCGCGCCCCGAACCGCCGGGCCCGGCTGTCCAGATAGTCCACCAGCACCCCGTCCAGCTCCGGCTCGATCGGCACCACCCGCGGCCGCCCACCCTTGCCCGCCACGTCGACGCGCCGCTCACCGGGCCGGCCCGCCAGCGAACCCACCCGCAGCGCCAGCAGCTCCGACAGCCGCAGTCCCGCGCAGAGCGCCAGCGCCAGCACCGCCACGTCGCGCTCCGGCCACGGATCACGCTGCCGGGCGTCCTCCCGGGCCACCGCCGTCAGCAGCTGTTCCGGGGTGTCCGACCCGCGCAGCGGCTTGGGCCGGGGGAGCGGCGCGCGGGGCCGGTCGACCGCCGGCATCGGGTTGCCGCCGACCACCCCGTCGGCGACCAGAAAGGAGAAGAAACTGTTCCAGGTGGACCAGGCACGGTGCACCGACGCCGCGGCGCGCGGCGTCGCATACCGGGCGAACGCCGCGCGCATCAGCCGGGGAGTGAGGGCGGCGACGGGCAGGGCGTCCAGGGGGAGGGGAGGGGTGACCAGTTCGCCGGCCAGGGCCGCGACGGTACGCAGGTCTCGCCGGTACGCCTCGAGCGTGTGCGGGGACGGCTTGCGGGTGGCCCGGGCGGTCAGGAACTCCTCGATCCAGTATTGCACCGATTCGTCCTGTTTGTCATGCATAAGGGATATTATGCATGACTTTCGCGTTCGTGGACAGCTCAGGGGAGGGCGCGGATGCGACGGTACGTGCTGACCGGCGCGCCGGGAGCGGGCAAGACCAGCATCGCCGACGAACTGCGTCGGCGGGGATACCCGGTCGTCGCCGAGGCGGCCACCGACGTGATCACGGCGGGGCAGGCCCGGGGCGTGGCCGAGCCGTGGAGCGAGCCCGACTTCGTCGAGGCCGTCGTCCGGCTCCAACGCAGCCGCCAGGCCGGGGCGTGCGGGCCCGTGCAGGTGTACGACCGGTCACCACTGTGCACGCTCGCGCTGGCCCGGTTCCTGGGCCGGCCGGTCGGCGCGGTACTCGCCGCCGAGGTGGAGCGGACGGCCCGGGAGGGGATCTACCAGCGTCAGGTGTTCCTGGTCCGGCCGCTGGGTTTCGTGACGCCGACGGCGGCCCGCCGGATCAGCTACACCGAGTCGCTGGAGTTCGCCGCCGTGCACGCCGAGGTGTACGTGGAACACGGCTACGAACTGGTGGCCGTGCCGCCCGGCCCGGTCGAGCGGCGCGCCGCCGCGGTGGTGGCGTACCTGGGGCCGCCTCCGGCGAGAGAGGACCCCGATCCGCTCGACTTGACATAATGTACATTATCGAACCACGAGCGTCGGGCGGGATGAGCTGGGAACTTCGACGGTCGGCACGGTCGCGCTCGGCGTCCTGGTTGGACGACAGGGCCCACGTCGGCCTCGCGCCGTGTCTGGCGCGCCGAGACGCTCGCCGATCGGATCGGACTGTCCGTGGCCACCGCAGCCGTGTGCCCCGTTCTCGGAGATCACCGGTGCCCGGCCGACGGCCGCCGGCGCCGCCGGCGAGTACACCAACCCTTCGCCACGACGCTGTCGACGGTCGTCGATGCCGCTCCCCTGGGCTCACAACCCTGGTGGTGCGGCGGCCGGGGCACGTACAACCGGGGTGGTAGCCGCATCGCAACTCCGGCACGACGACTCGGCACCTCGCCGGTCCATACGCTGCGGCCTGTACCGGTCATGCCAGCGAAGGGGATCCGCCATGTCCGTCCGTCACCTGCTCACCGCCACCACCGCCGCGCTGCTCGGGGCGTTGGGGTTCGCCACACCGGCGGCGGCGTACGTCTCGACCCAGCCGGTCGCGGCCGATGCCTACACCATGAGCGCCGGGCGACTCGGGGCCAGCGTGGCCGCCGTGCTGGGGCTGGCCGGCGCAATCGTCGGCGGGCTGGCGTTGGCCCGCCCCACCAGTCGGATCGGCACCGGCAGCGGGCGGCTCGGAGCCACCGTGGGTCTGGTGGCGGGTCTGCTCGGCATCGGCCTCGGCGGGTTGGTGGTAGCCACGTCGGACAATGGCATCGGCACCGGCAACGGGCGGGGTGGAGCCTACGTAGCCCTGCTGGTCGGGCTGGTCGCGGTCGTGCTGGGTGGGCTGGCGCTGGCCCGCTCCCGCCGCGTCGGCTGACACCGGTCGACGGGCGCTGGCCCGGCGTGTGGGCCGGGCCGGCCCCCGGGTCGTCGTCGGGGCGCGCCCGCGTCAGGAGCGGGTGAGCCAGCCGGGGACGGTCAGGCCGGACTCGTAGGCGAGGATCACCAGCTGGGCCCGGTCGCGGACCTTGGTCTTCGTCATGATCCGGCTGACGTGCGTCTTGGCGGTGGCCGGGCTGAGCACCAGGCGCGCCGCGATCTCGTCGTTGGACAGGCCGGCGGCGACCAGCGTCATCACCTCGCGTTCCCGTTCGGTGAGCGCGTTCAGCCGGGGACCCGGGTCGGGGGGCGTGGCCCGGGCGGTGAACTCGGCGATCAGCCGGCGGGTGATCGACGGTGCGATCAGCGCGTCGCCGCGGGCCACCACGCGTACCCCGTGGATCAGCTCCGCCGGCTCGGTGTCCTTGACCAGGAAGCCGCTCGCGCCGGCGCGCAGCGCGCCGTAGACGTAGTCGTCCAGGTCGAAGGTGGTCAGGATGATGACGCGGACCGGCGAGCTGACGGTGATCTCCCGGGCGGCGGCGAGGCCGTCCAGGCCGGGCATCCGGATGTCCATGAGGACGACGTCGGGCCGTAGTTGGCGGGCGAGCCGCACGGCCTCGGCGCCGTCGGCGGCTTCGCCGACGACCTCGATGCCGTCCTCGCCGTGCAGGATGGACCGGAACCCGGCGCGGACCAGGGTCTGGTCGTCGGCGAGCAGCACCTGGATCACGGTGTCGCTCCGGTGAGTATCGGGCCGGGTCGCAGCGGGAGGCGGGCCCGGACCTGGAAGCCGCCGTCCGGGCCGGGGCCGGTGGTCAGCGCACCGCCGAGTGCCCGGGCCCGCTCGCCCATGCCGAGGATTCCGTTGCCGGGCGGCCCTGGTGCGCCGGTGCCGTCGTCGTCGATCTCCACCAGCACGTCGTCGCGGTCGGGTCGGATCCGGATCACCGCGGTGGTCGCGCCCGCGTGCCGGGTCACGTTGGTGAGCGCCTCCTGCAGGATCCGGTACGCGGCCAGGTCGACCTCCGGCGGCAGTGGCCGGGTTTCGGTCAGTTCGGTGCGGACGGTCAGGCCGGACCGGCCGGCGGTGGTGACCAGCTCGTCGAGGCGGTGCAGGCCGGGTGCGGGGCGGGTGGGTGCCTCGCCGTCCTGTCGCAGGCTGCCCAGCGTGGCGCGCAACTCGCCCAGCGTCTCCTTACTGATGTGTTTGATCGCGGTGAGGGCCTGTTCCGAGCGGGCCGGGTCCGGGCGGTGCAGCGCGGCGCTGGCCTGCACGTTGATCAGTGAGAGGTGGTGGCCGAGCGCGTCGTGCAGGTCGCGGGCGATGCGCAGCCGTTCCTCGGTGGCGTGGCGGCGGGCTTCCTCCGCCGTCCGTTGTTCGGCGGCGAGCGCGCGGGCCTGTGCCTCGGCGAGGTAGGCGCGGCGGTTGCGGGTGACGCCGACGATGACCGCGATGAGCCAGCCGGCGTGCAACAGGGTGGCTCCGTTGGCGTTGGTGCTGTCGTAGCTGTCCGCGGCGGCGAAGGCGAGTACGGAGGCGAGGCCGAGGCCGATGGCGACGCCGAGGTGGCCTTCGTCGACGACGGTGTAGAGGGCGACGACGAAGACCAGCATGATCGGGCCGGGGCGGTGCAGCAGTGCCCCGTACGCGCTAACGGCGGCCAGTGCCACCGCGCCCACCGCCACCGGGTGGCGGCGGCGGAGGTACAGCGCGGCGGTGGACGCCAGTACGGCCAGCAGGGCCAGCCGGTCGGCGGTGGTGTCGAGGCCGCGGGACTGCACGAGCAGGCCGACGAGGGCGACCAGGCCGACGGCGAGCACCAGGGTGGTGTTCGCTGCCCGGCTGTGCCATCGCCAGCTCGACATGGGCCGAAGCCTAGACCGTCGGTTCGGCGGCGGAGAAAGCTCCGGTGTGCGTTCCGAGCGGTTCGTTGCTGTCCCGGTCAGCGTTGTGCGGATCTCGTCGCGGGTGGTGGCTCAGCGGTAGTAGCCCTCGACCGGTTTGGCTGCCTCGTCGAACAGTGCGGGGCCGTCCTGCGGTACGGGCCGCGGGCCGGCGGTGAAGCTGGGCGCCTTGAGGCTGTCGAGCTGCTCGGTGGCCAGCGCGAACACGACGCGGCCGAGGCCGGAGCGTTCGAGCGCGCCGGTGCACATGCCGCAGGGCTGGCAGCTGGTGTACATGGTGGTGGCCGCTGCCACGTCCGGGGCCAGGTTCGCGGCCGCCCACCGGGCCAGCTTCAGCTCGGGATGGGCGGTGATGTCGTTGTCGGTGATCGTGGTGTTCCGTTCTTCGGCGATCACCGTGCCGTCCGGGCCCGCCAGCAGGGATCCGAAGGGCGGGTTGCCGGCTTCCCGGGCGGCGTCGGCGAGCGCGATGGCCCGGCGGAGGTGACGTTCGTCGTCGAGGTGCACGTGTGCTCCGTTCATCGGTGGTGGTCGTTCTGGTCGCAGTGGGCGGCGACGGTGGCGAGCGCGTGCCATGCGGTCTGTGGCCGGTGGGTCTCGTGCGGGTCGCCGTTGAAGGGGTCGAGCACGACCGTCTCGGCGCCGAGGAGGCGCAACTGGTCGAGGTCGTCGACGATCTGCTCGATGGTGCCTTCGCCGGCGAGGCGGGCGGGGCCGGTGAGGGGTGCCGTGGTCAGTCGTAGCGCGATGCGGGGCGTCAGGGCGGGGACGGGTCGTCGCTGCTCGTCGGCCGCGGCTTTCATCCGGTGCAGTGCCGCGCGTAGCCAGGGCAGGGTGAACCGCAGCGGGTGCCAGGCGGCACCGAGGCGTACGGCCCGGGTCAGGCCGGCGTCGCTGTTGCCGCCGATCCAGATCGGTATCTGCCCGGCGCGGTAGTCGGTGTCGTTCGCCCAGGCGTCGCGTATCGCCGAGAGGTGTTCGTCGGTGAGGCGCCCGCGGTGGTGGAACGGGATGCCGAGCGCGGCGAACTCCTGCCGGGCCCAGCCGACGCCGACGCCGAGGACGAGCCGGCCGCCGCTGAGCTGCTGGAGGTTCGCGGCCATCCGCGCGGTGAGCAGCGGGTGCCGGTACGGGGCGACGAGGATGGTGGTGCCGAGCCGGACCCGGTCGGTGACGCCGGCCAGCCAGGCGAGGTTGGTGAAGGGTTCGTAGAACGGTGCCGGGTACTGCTCGGCGACGTCGGCTGTCACGGCGATGTGGTCGGACACCATCAGCAGGTCGAAGCCGAGGCCCTCGACCGTCTGCGCCCAGCGGCGCAGCACGTCGGGGTTTGTGCCGGGGCCGAAGTTGGGGACGTTGACGCCGATCTTCACACGTCCAGGCTATTCGGCGGTGCTGCCGGGTTGAAGGGAGTTCGGCCCGGGGGTGGGCGGTTTCGCCGTGGATCTGCCGGTAGTTTGCCGGAATGGCCGAGAGTCTCGATGCGACCGACTGGGCGATCCTGGGTGAGCTCCAGCGGGACGGGCGGGTTCCGCTGACCGAGTTGGGGCGCCGGGTGAACCTGAGCGCCTCCGCGGCGACCGAACGGGTGAAGCGGTTGGAGGCGGCGGGGGTGATCGCGGGTTACCGCGCCGAGGTCGACCTGGCGAAGGTCGGCTACCCGGTGCTCGCCGTCGTGCGTCTGAAGTACCCCGGCAGCCGGCACGAGCCACTGCACCGGCTGCTCGGCGAGCGGGTCGAGATCCTGGAGTGCCTGCGCACCACCGGCGAGGACTGTTATTCGCTGAAGGTGGCCGCCACCTCGATGGTCCACCTCGAGGAGCTGGTGAACGAACTGGCCCGGTTCGGCAGCACCACCACCAACATCGTCTACAGCCAGACGTTGCCCTACCGTGGTCCGATGGGCCGGCCGGCCACGTGTTCGTGACCGTGGGTCCGGGCGGGGCCCGGACCCACGGGTCGGTCGGTCAGGTCCACGGCACCTGCGGGGACGGGTGGAGGTCGACCTGCTACGGGCGTCACCGTGGCGCCGGCGCCGGTCCCCCGGTCACGGGTCGGGTCGCCGTCCGCTGGTCCGGGTCGCCGCGCAGGCGGGCGTGCAGGTGCATGTCGTGCCAGCCGTCGGCGTGCCGGCCCTCGCCGCGTTTGGTGCCCTCGGCGGGGAAGCCGGCGCGCAGCGCCACCCGGCAGGACGCCGGGTTGGCCGTGGAGTGGGACAGCTCCACCCGGTGCAGCCCGAGCCCGGTGAACGCCCAGCCGGTCAGCGCGGCCAGCGCGCGCGGTGCGACGCCCCGGCCCCGGGCGGCCGGCAGCACCCAGTACGACACCTCGGCCAGCCCTTCGGCGAGGTCGAGCCGGCGCAGGCTGATCTGGCCGAGCACCCCGGTGTGGTCGACGACCGCCCAGCCGGCGCCGGTCTCCCGCCGCCACCGTTCGGGCCAGCCGGCGATCCAGGCGCGGGCCTCGTCGTCGGTCATCGACCGGCAGTGCCAGCGTCGGATCGCCGGGTCGGCGTAGCCGGCGACCACGGCGGCCCGGTCGGCGGGCCGCCAGGGTCGCAGTCGGAGGCCGTCGGCGTCGATCTCGGGTTGCGGCCGTCGCGCCATCGTGCCGGGCGCCATCAGCGGTGGGACGAGCAGGGGCATGCCGCGATTGTCACCGACCCCGACCTGGCGTCGGGTCGGTGGGCACGGGCGGTCTGCCGCCACCGGTCGCCGGTTCGACGCGGCGGGCGGGCGGGTCGACGGGCTCAGCGCGGGCGGCGGGCGAGGACGAGGGTGGTGCGCAGGCGCAGGGTGACGGTGCCGTCGAAGCCGTCCACCACGGACCGCAGCGCGGTCAGCGCGCGGGTCTGCTGGTCGGGCGGGTGTTGCCGGTAGGGGCCGAAGGTCTGCAGCAGGCGCAGGTAGCCGTCGGTGTCCAGCGGAACGTCGCGGTGCGTGGTGTCGGCGCGGACGTCGGTGAACACGCCGCTGGCGGTGATGTCGTGTTCGAACCAGCCGGCGGGTCGTTCGGTGACGGTGGGGTCGATGGCGCGTAGCGCGGCGTCGATGGCGCCGCCCTGGTCGGGGTCGGCGTAGCCGTACTTGTGGCCGAAGACGGCGAGGGTGCCGCCGGGGGTGAGGGCGGCGTGGGCGCGCTGGTTGCGGGTGGCCGGGTCGAGCCAGTGCCAGGCCAGGGCGCAGGCGATCAGCGGTACGCCGCCGGTGGGTGGCTGCCACTGTTCGAAGGTCTGGGCGACCACGGTGACGCCCGGGTGTCGGGCGGCCAGCACGGCGGCCATCCGCGGGTCGGGTTCGAGGCAGGTGAGCGGGGCGTCGAGGCGCAGCAGGACGTCGGTGGCCTTGCCGGTGCCGGCGCCGATCTCGACCACGTGGGTCGGGGTTGCGCCGTGGTAGGCGCGGATGGTGTCGGCGATGGTGGTGGGATATCCGGGGCGGGCGTCGTCGTACAGGTCGGCGACGTCTCCGAAGACTCCGGTCATGGGCCGATGATGTCAGAGGCCACCGGCGACGCGCAGGACCGCGCCGGTGGTGTAGGAGGCGTCCGGGCTGAGCAGCCAGGCGACCGCGGCGGCGACCTCGTCGGGTTCGCCGGCGCGGCCGAGGGGGATCCGCCCGGCGGCCCGGTCGGGGCGGTCGGGCATGCCGGAGAGGGCGTGGATGTCGGTGCGGATGATGCCGGGGGCGACGCCGTTGACCCGGATGCCGCGGGGGGCGAGTTCCTTGGCCAGGCCGGTGGTGAGGGTGTCGGTGGCGGCCTTTACGGCGGCGTAGTGGACGTACTCGCCGGGGCTGCCGAGGGTGGCCGCCGCGGAGGAGATGTTGACGATGGCGGCGCCGCCGCTCATCCGGCGGGCGGCCTGCTGGGCGCAGAGGACGTAGCCGATGAGGTTGACGTCGACGACCTCGCGCAGGTCGGCGGGGTCGAGGTCGGTGAACGGCCCGATCGGGCTGGTGACGCCGGCGTTGTTGACCAGGCCGGTGAGGTCGCCGAGGTCGGCGGCGGCGTCGAAGAGGGCGGCGACCTGGTCGGGGTCGCGGGTGTCGGCGGGCACCGCGACGGCCCGTACGCCGGTGGCGTGCAGGTCGGCCAGGACGGCGGCCGCGGCGTCCCGGTCGCGGCGGTAGGACAGCGCGACGTGGTGGCCGGCGCGGGCGAGCCGGCGGGCGGTCGCGGCGCCGATGCCGCGGCTGCCGCCGGTGATGACGGTGACCGGATTCAACGCACCTCTCCCCTGCCGTTGTCGCTGCGCCGACGCTACCGTGACCGGCACGGGCCGGCGGGGAGGGGAACGTCACATGACGCGGGCGTTGGTGCTGGGCGGCGGTGGGGTGACCGGGGTGGCCTGGGAGCTGGGGATCGTCGCCGGGCTGGCCGAACGGGGTGTCGCGCTGGCCGAGGCGGACCTGGTGGTGGGCACGTCGGCGGGTTCGGTGGTGGGCGCGCAGGTGTGCTCGGGCCGGCCGGTCGAGCAGTTGTACGAGGCGCAGTTGGCGCCGCCGGGCGGTGAGGTGGCGGCGCGGTTCGGGTTCGCGGCGGTGGCGCGGCTGGTGTGGGCCGGTGGTCGGACCCGGGACGCGGTGCGGTCGCGGGCCCGGATCGGGGCGATGGCGGTGGCCGCGCGTACGCCGTCGGAGGCGTCGCGGCGGGCGGTGATCGAGGCGCGGCTGCCGCAGCGGGACTGGCCGGCCCGGCGGTTGCTGGTGACCGCGGTGGACGCGGCGTCGGGTGAGTTCGTGGTGTTCGACGCCGACAGCGGGGTGTCGCTGGTGGACGCGGTGGGCGCCAGTTGCGCCGTGCCCGGGGTGTGGCCGCCGGTGACCATCGGTGGCCGGCGGTTCATCGACGGTGGGATGCGCTCGGCGGTGAACGCGGACCTGGCCCGGGGCGCGCAGCGGGTGGTGGTGCTGGCGCCGACGGCGGCGGCGTTCGGGCCGATGCCCCGGTTGTCGGCGCAGGTGGCGGCGTTGCGGGCGGCGGGGTCTCAGGTGGCGGTGGTGGCGCCGGACGCGGCGGCGCGGGCGGCCATCGGGCGCAACGTGCTGGACCCGGCGCGGCGGGCGGCGGCGGCGCGGGCCGGTCGGGCGCAGGCGGCGGCGGTGTGCGACGAGGTGGCCGCGGTGTGGGGTTGACCTCTACGCTCGCCGCGTCGGTGTCGAGGGTGGAGGTGCGCGGTGCTGGGTGTCGGGGACGTGGTGGCGGACTTCGCGCTGCCGGACCAGACGGGCACGGTGCGGCGGTTGTCGGAGCTGCTGGCGGCGGGTCCGGTGGTGCTGTTCTTCTACCCGGCGGCGATGACCCGCGGCTGCACCGCCGAGAGTTGCCACTTCCGGGACCTGGCGGCGGAGTTCGCGGCGCTCGGCGCGCAGCGGGTGGGGATCAGCCGCGACCCGGTGGCCAGGCAGGCGGAGTTCGCCCGGCTGCACGGGTTCGACTATCCGCTGCTGTCGGATGCCGATGGCGCGGTGGCCGAGCGGTTCGGGGTGCGGCGGCGGTTGCCGCTGGGCGCGTTGAGCACCCGGCGGGTGACGTTCGTGATCGGCACCGACCGCCGGCTGATCGAGGTGGTCCACAGTGAGCTGAGCATGACCGGGCACGCGGACCGGGCGTTGCGGGCGCTGGGTGGGTGATCCCCCGCCGCGGCGCTGTCGCAGCCGGCTGGTATCAAGGCAGGCATCAAACAGGTGTACGGAAGAGGTTGCTGATGGGTGCCGCTGGCCAGGGGTTGTCCGACGACGATGTGCGCAGCTTCCGGGAGGCGTTGGCGGCCGGCCGTAAGCCGAAGGTGGTGTTCACCGCCGCGGCGGGGCAGATCGCCGGGCAGGTCGGTCAGGTGGTGGAGCTGACCGACCCGGCGGCCTCGGAGGAGTTCGTGGTGGTGCGGTTCGGCCGCGACGAGTTGCCGTTCTCTCCGGCGGATGTGGCGGTGGCGCCACGCGGCGCCGGGCGCAAGGCGGCGGCGGAGCCGCAGCCCGAGCCGGAGCCGCAGCCCGAGCCGGAGCCGCCGGCCGCGCCGGCGGAGCCGGAGTTCGTGTTGGACCGGGTGCCGGCGCCGCGGCCGGCGCGGCGGGAGGAGTCGAGCGTGCAGACGGTGGAGGCGGCCAAGCCGGCGCGCCGGGCGGGCAAGGCGGCGAAGCCGAAGGGCCCGGCCGGGTTGACGGTGACCCTGGCGTACGCCGACGGCGAGTGGACGGTGGCGGCGCAGCAGGGCAGCAAGGCGCTGGCGAAGCCGTACGTGGTGAAGCCGGCGGAGGCGCTGCGGATGGTGGCGCTGGTGGACGTGCCGGGGGTGCACGAGGCGGTGGAGCAGATCCTGGCCGCCGAGCGGGCCGAGGCCGAGCAGCAGGCCGAGAAGCTGCGCGCCGAGCTGGCGGAGATCGAGGCCCGGCTGGCGGAGCTGCGCGAGGCGCACTGAGGCGACGCGGCGGCGGGGCGGGTGGCGGTGGCGCCGCCCGTCCCGCCGCCGTTTTCGCCGGTCAGGGGCGGCGCTGCCGGTGGTGGGTGAGCAGCTTGCCGAGCAGCCGGGTGAGCTGGCCGCGTTCGGTGGCGGTGAGCGGGGCGAGCAGGGTGTCCTGGACCGCGGCGAGGGTCTCCCCCATCCGGCGCAGCTCACGTTGCCCGGCCGGGGTGATGGTGATGACGTTGCGGCGCCGGTCGGCGGGGTCGGGCGCGCGCACGACGAGGTCTTTGGCGGCGAGTTCGTTGACGGTGGCGACGACGTCGCTGCGGTCGATGCCGCCGCGCCGGCCCAGGTCGGCCTGGCTGGCCGGGCCGAACTCGTCGAGCGCGGCGAGGATCCGGTAGTGGTAGCCGCGGGCGCCGATGCCGCCGAAGCCCTCGCTGACCAGCCGGCCGGCGTGGGCGGCGGTCTGGGTGAGCAGCCAGCTCGGGGTGGTACGCAGCCGGGTGGGCGTTTCCGACTCGCCGGTGTGGTCCATGGGGTGAGCCTAACCGGATTGTTGGCCGGACCCACGAACCCGCTGCCGTCGGCGCTCCCCGCGGACGTGACCTGACCGGTCGCCGGTCAGAGTGCCGCGGTCAGCCGCTCGACGACGGCGGCGGCCGGGCCGGTGGTGGCGTGCCGGTAGCCGGTGCCGGCCCACAGGTGCACCCGCTCCGGGTGCCCGGCCGCGGCGGCCGCCGCCCGCATCCCTCGGGTCAGGTGGTGCAGCTCCGGGTAGCCGAGCGGCGCGTGCGGCTCGTACCGGTCGATGAAGGCGTTGCGCAGCCCGCGCGCCGGCCGTCCGGTGAACGCGCGGGTGAGGACGGTGCCGGTGCGGGCCGGGTCGGCCAGCGCGTCGCGGTGGGTGCGGCTGGCGCCGCTCTCGTCGGTTCGCAGCAGCAGCGTGCCGACCGCCACCGCGGCCGCGCCGGCGGCGAGCAGGTCGCGCACGTCGTCGGGGCCGGCCACGCCGCCGGTGGCCAGCACGGGCAGGCCGGTCGCCGCGGCCGCGGCGCGTACCAGCGGGCCGGTGGAGACGGGCGGGGCGGGCCGGCGGGGGGTGTGGGTGCCGCTGTGCCCGCCGGCCTCGGTGCCCTGGGCGACGAGCCCGTCGACGCCGAGGTCGCGGGCGGCGCGTGCCTCGTCGGCGGAGGTCACGGTGACCAGCACCCGGGTGCCGGCGCGGCGCAGCGCGGCCACGGCCGCCCGGTCGGGCAACCCGAAGGTGAAGCTGACCACCGGCACCGGCTCGGCGAGCAGCAGGTCGATCTTGTCGGCCCAGTGGTCGTCGTCGTGCACCGGTGCCGCGGCGGTCAGGTCGAGGCCGTACGGCTCGGCCTCGGCGGCGATCCGGTGGGCGTAGGCGCGGAAGGTGGCCTCGTCGATCTCGCGGGGGCCGGGCACGAACAGGTTCACCCCACACGGGGTGCCGGTGGCGCGCAGGTCGGCCAGGTCCGCGGCGACCGCCTCGGCGGTGCGGTAGCCGGCGGCGAGGAACCCGAAACCGCCGGCCGCGGTGACCGCCCGCACCAGCGCGGGCGTGGTGGCGCCACCGGCCATCGGGGCGCCGACCAGCGGCGTCGCGCTGCCGAACAGGGCACGCCAGGGTTCACCGGTCACCGGCTCACCCTAGCCGCGCGTCGGCCGGCCCGCCCCGGGGAGTGGGCGGGCCGGCCGGGGGTGTCAGTGCTGCGGGATGTGCGCGACGCCGATCCGCTTGCGGAACACCCAGTACGTCCAGCCCTGGTAGGCCAGCACGATCGGGGTGAACACCACCGCCACCCAGGTCATGATCTTCAGGGTGTAGGGGGTGGAGGCGGCGTTGCTGGCGGTCAGCGTGCCGGCCGCGTCCAGGGTGGACGGCAGCACGTTCGGGAACAGCGCCGCGAACAGGGTCGCCACGGCCAGGCCGATAGCCACCGCGGTGCCGGTGAACGCCCAACCCTCCCGGCGTACCCGGGCGGCGGCGAGACCACCGAGCAGGGCGAGCGCCGCGGCGACGGCGAGCACGACGGCGGCCGCGCTGGAGCGGATGCTCAGCGTCCAGGTCAGGAAGGCCACCGCCAGCAGCGCGGTGCCGACGCCGAGGCGCACCGCGAGGGCGCCGGCCCGCTCGCGCACCTCACCGACGGTCTTCAGCGCGATGAACACCGCGCCGTGGGTGAGGAACAGCGCCGCGGTGGTGGCGCCGCCGAGCAGGGCGTACGGGTGGAGCAGGTCGAGCAGGCCGCCGACGTACTCGTGGTCGGCGTCCAGCGGCACGCCGCGCAGGATGTTGGCGAAGGCCACCCCCCACAGCACCGCCGGCACCAGCGAGCCGAAGAAGATCGCCGCGTCCCAGCGCCGCTTCCAGGACGGCTCGGGGCGCTTGTGCCGGTACTCGAAGGCGACGCCGCGGGCGATCAGCGCGAGCAGGATCAGCAGCAGCGGCAGGTAGAAGCCGGAGAAGAGGGTGGCGTACCACTCGGGGAAGGCGGCGAACATGGCGCCACCGGCGGTGATCAGCCACACCTCGTTGCCGTCCCACACCGGCCCGATGGTGTTGATCAGGACGCGGCGTTCCCGGTCGTCGCGGCCGAGCACGGGCAGCAGCATGCCGACGCCGAAGTCGAAGCCCTCCAGGATGAAGTAGCCGGTGAACAGGACGGCGACGAGCAGGAACCAGATGGTCGTGAGTTCCACGGTGGTCTCCGGTGGTCAGTAGGCGAAGGCGAGCGGGCGCTCGGCGTCGTCGTGGCTGTCGTCGATCTCGGGTGCCGGGGTGAGGTCCGGTACGCCGGCCTTGGCGTAGCGCAGCAGCAGCTTGACCTCGATCACCGCGAGGGTGGCGTAGATCAGGGTGAACGCGGTGAACGAGGTGAGCACCTCGGTCAGCGAGACGCTGCGGGAGACGCCGTCGCGGGTGAGCATCTCGCCGAAGACGATCCACGGCTGGCGGCCCATCTCGGTGAAGATCCAGCCGAACGAGTTGGCGACCAGGGGCAGCAGCGGCATGGCCAGGCCGGCGCGCAGCAGCCACCTGCTGGTCGGGGTGCGGCCCTTGCGCTGGCTCCAGAGCACCAGCAGCGCGATCGCGGCGGCGGCCAGGCCGAAGGCGATCATGAAGCGGAAGCTCCAGTAGGTGACCGGGATGATCGGGGTGTAGCTGCCGGCGCCGTACTGGGCGGCGTACTGGGCCTGCAGGTCGTTGATGCCGTGCACGGTGCCGTTCGGGTCGCCGGTGCCGAGCCAGGACAGCAGGTACGGGATCTTGATGGCGAACAGTTCCCGGCTGCCGTCGAGGCTGCCCACGGTGAGCACGGAGAAGGAGGCGGGGCTCTCGGTGGTGTAGAGGCCCTCGGCGGCGGCCATCTTCATCGGCTGCACCTCGGTCATGATCTTGCCCTGGATGTCGCCGGTGATGACCACGCCGGCGGTGGCGATCAGGGTGACCCAGGAGCCGAACTTGGCGGCGAACCGGTAGGCCGGGGTGTCGGCCGAGTCGCGGTTGCGGATCAGGTGCCACAGCGCCACCGCGACCAGCAGTGACCCGGCGACCAGGAACGCTCCGGCGATGGTGTGCGGGAAGGTGACCAGGGCGACCTTGTTGGTCAGCACCGCGAGGAAGTCGGTGAGTTCGGCGCGGCCGGTCTCCGGGTTGATCCGGTAGCCGACCGGGTTCTGCATGAACGAGTTCGCGGCCAGGATGAAGTACGCCGACAGGTTGGTGCCGATCGCGGCGGCCCAGATGGCCGCCAGGTGCAGCCGCTTGGGCAGCCGGTCCCAGCCGAAGATCCACAGGCCGATGAAGGTGGACTCCAGGAAGAAGGCGACCAGCGCCTCGATCGCGAGCGGGGCGCCGAAGATGTCGCCGACGAAGCGCGAGTAGTCGCTCCAGTTCATGCCGAACTGGAACTCCTGCACGATGCCGGTGACCACGCCCATCGCGAAGTTGATCAGGAAGAGCTTGCCGTAGAACTTGGTCAGCTTCAGGTACTTCTCGTTGCCCGTGCGGTGCCACAGCGTCTGCAGGATGGCGACCAGCACGGACAGGCCGATGGTCAGCGGTACGAAGAGAAAGTGGTAGACGGTGGTGACACCGAACTGCCAGCGGGCGACGTCCAACGCGTCCACCTGCAACCCCCAGGCTGTCATACTACGAGACGTAGTAAATACTACTGCGGGTCGTAGACGAATCGGCAGGGCCGGGGGTCCCGAACCGGACCGGGACCAATGACCTTGATCACCCCGGCCGGCCGGCCCCTGGTCACCACCCCGTCCGGCGCGGCGCGGCCCGCCCTGGCCCCCGGCGGCGGGACCGACCGTGCGACCATTGCGCGCTGATGGACACCGCCCGCTCCCCCTGGCAGCCGCCGCTGATCTGGCGCGCCGCCCAGCTGCTCGCCCGTGTCGTCGTCGCCCTGCTGGCCCGCCTGGAGGTCACCGGGAGCGTGCCGGCGCAGCTGCGGCGCGGGCCGCTGATCCTGGCCGCCAACCACATCAGCCCGTTCGACCCGGTGGTGATGGCCGCCGCCTGCCGGGCGGCCGGCGTCGCCCCCCGGATCATGGCCACCGGCGGGCTGTTCCGCGCGCCCGTCGTCGGGGCCGCGATGCGCCGCGCCGGGCACATCCGCGTCGAGCGGGGCAGCAGCGCCGTGCACCAGGCCCTCGACGACGCGGCGGCGGCGGTCGCCGGCGGCTCGGTGATCCTGGTCTACCCCGAGGGGCGGATCGGCCTGGACCCCGGCATGTGGCCCGAACGCGGCAAGACCGGCACCGCCCGGCTCGCGCTGGCCTGCGGCGCCCCGGTGATCCCGGTGGCCCAGTGGGGCGCGCACGAGGTGCTGCCCTACCGTGCTCCGAAGGGGCTGCTGCGCGGGATCGCCCGGTCCGTGCTGCGCCGCCCGGTGATCCGGGTGCATTTCGGCCGGCCGGTCGAGCTGATCGACCTCGCCCACGGCGTCCCCGGAGCGGCCCGGCGGGCCACCGACCGGATCATCGACGCGCTCACCGACGAGCTGGTCCCGCTGCGCCCCGACGAACCCGACCGACCCCGGTACGTCGATCCCGGCCGCCCGGCCGACACCAGCCGCTCCCACCGCCGCCGCCCGGCCTGACCGGCCGCCGGCCGGCGGGCGGCGGGCGGCGGGCGGCGGGCGGCGTCAGCGGTGGCCGGGACCGACGCGCTCGCCGCCGCGGGCGCCGGACCCGGGACCGTTCCCCCGGCAGGGCGGGTCGCGGCGTGGCGGCGCGGATCCGCCGCCGCCCGGTCACCCGCGGGTCACCCGGTGCCGGCATACTGCGCTGCGTGCTGACCGCCCACCCCTACCTGGACGCGCCCGCGCCGCTGGCGTTCGCCCACCGCGGCGGGGCCGCCGAGGGCGACGAGAACACCACCGAAGCGTTCGCCCGCGCGATCGGCCTCGGCTACCGGTACGTGGAGACCGACGTGCACGCCACCGCCGACGGCGTGGCGGTGATCTTCCACGACCCGACGCTGGAGCGGGTCACCGGCGAGCGGGGGCGCATCGCCGCGCTGCGCTGGGCCGATCTCGCCTCGGTACGGGTCGGTGGCGCCGCCGTGGTGCCCCGCCTCGACGAGGTGCTCGACGCCTGGCCGCAGGTCCGGTTCAACATCGACGTCAAGGCCGACGGCGGCGTCGACCCGACCGTGGCCACCGTGGCGCGGGCCGGCGCCGGCGACCGGGTGCTGCTCGCCTCGTTCAGCGACGCCCGGCTGGCCCGGCTGCGCGCGCTCACCGAGGGCCGGGTCGCCACCGGCCTCGGCATGCGCGGGGTGGCCCGGCTGCGGATGGCCTCGCTACACGGCCGGCCGCTGCGGCTGCCGCCGTCCGTGGTCGCCGCGCAGGTGCCGGTGCGCTACGGGCGCATCCGCGTGGTGGACCGACGGTTCCTGCGCTTCGCCCACCGCCTCGGCCTGCAGGTGCACGTCTGGACGATCGACGAACCCACCGAGATGCACGAGTTACTTGATCTTGGAGTGGATGGCATCATGACCGATCACGTCGGCGTGCTGCGCGACGTCTACCGCAGCCGCGGCCACTGGGCCGCCTGACCCCCGACGAGGAACCGATGGCCGAGACCGCCACCCCCACCGTGGGCGACGCCCCCGCCCCGGCGAGCACCCGCCGGGAACGCACCGGCTGGTACGTCTACGACTGGGCCAACTCCGCCTTCCAGACCACCGTCATCACGGTGTTCCTCGGCCCGTTCCTGACCACCGTCACCGAACTGGCCGCCGGCTGCGAACTCGGCGCGGACAGCTGCGACGGGTTCGTCTACCCGCTGGGCATCAAGGTCGCCGCCGGCTCGTACTACCCGTACCTGATCTCGCTGTCGGTGTTCCTCACCGTTTTCGTGCTGCCGGTGATGGGCGCGATCGCCGACCGGTCCCTGCACAAGAAGCGGCTGCTGGGCGGGGCCGCGTTCACCGGCGCCGGGGCGACCGTGGCGATGGCCTTCGTCACCGGCGACCGCTACCTGCTCGGCGGGGCGCTGTTCCTGATCGCCAACATCAGCTTCGGCGCCGCCATCGTGGTCTACAACTCGTTCCTGCCGCAGCTCGGCGGACCCGACGAACGCGACGGCATCTCCAGCCGCGGCTGGGCGCTGGGCTACCTCGGCGGCGGGTTGTTGCTGGCCGGCAACCTGGTAGCGGTCACCCTGCTCAGCGAGGACGGCAACCCGCAGCGCACGCTGGACCTGGCCCGCTGGTCCATCGTGTCGGCCGGCGTGTGGTGGGCGCTGTTCACCCTGGTGCCGCTGCGCTGGCTGCGCGAGCGGCCCACCGCCGCGGCGCTGGCCGGCGCCGGTGGCAACGTGTTCACCGACGGGTTCCGCCAGCTCGGCCGCACCCTGCGCGAGATCAAGGCGTACCCGCTGACGCTGTTCTTCCTGCTCGCCTTCCTGGTCTACAACGACGGCATCCAGACCGTCATCACCCTGGCCAGCCAGTACGGCACCGAGGAGCTGCGGCTGGGGCAGAGCACTTTGATCACCACCATCCTGCTGGTGCAGTTCCTCGCCTTCGGCGGCGCGCTCAGCCTGGGTGCCCTGGCCCGCCGCATCGGCGCCTGGAAGACCGTGCTGCTGAGCCTGGTGCTCTGGACCGGTGTGATCGTCGCCGCGTTCCGGCTGCCGGCCGAGGCGCCGCTGCCGTTCATGGTCCTCGGCGCCGCCATCGGCCTGGTGCTCGGCGGCAGCCAGGCGCTGAGCCGGTCGCTGTTCAGCCAGCTCATCCCCGCCGGCAAGGAAGGCGAGTACTACGGCTTCTACGAGATCAGCGACAAGGGCACCAGCTGGCTCGGTCCGCTCGCGTTCGGCCTGGTCTTCCAGCTCACCTCCTCCTACCGGGTGGGCCTGGTCTCCCTGCTGATCTTCTTCGTCGTCGGGTTCCTGCTGCTGCTGGCCGTGCCGATCCGCCGGGCCATCGTGGCCGCCGGGAACACTCCGCCCCGGGTGCTCTGACCGGCACCCTCCGGATCCGATCGGGTCGATCGGTTAGGCTGCCCGACCGTGACCGACGACGCCGCCGCCCTGACCTGCCTGGCCCGCCCGCTGCCCGGCCCGCACGACACGCCAGCGGGCTGCGCGGCGGCGCGCGGGGTGGACGGACGGCCACTGCACGCGGCGGCGTTGAAGTTCTTCTGGGGGCCGATGGACTGCGGAAAGTCCACGATGGCCCTGCAGATGAACTACAACCACTCCCGGCAGGGCCGCCGCGGCCTGGTCACCACCCGCATCGACCGCTCGTTGGGCCCGCGGGTCACCACCCGCATCGGCCTGACCCACGACGCGATCGAGGTCACCGACGACCTCGACCTGCGCGCGCTGGTGCGCGACACCTGGGCCGAGGGGGTCCGGGTCGACTACCTCATCTGCGACGAGGCCAGCTTCTACAGCGTCGAGCACGTCGAGCAGATGGCCGAACTCGTCGACAGCTACGACGTCGACGTGTACGCCTTCGGCCTCGCCACCGACTTCCGCTCCTGCCTGTTCCCCGCCGCGCAGCGGCTGTTCGAACTGGCCGACGAGGTGGCCCGCATCCAGGTCGAGGTGCTCTGCTGGTGCGGCCGGGAAGGGCTGCTCAACGCCCGGGTGGTCGGCGGCCGGGTGGTGCGCGAGGGCGCGCAGGTCGTCATCGGTGACACCGTCGACACCGCCGAGGTGCGCTACCAGGTGCTCTGCCGGCGGCACTACCGCGCCGGCGACCTCGGCCCACGCCACTGACCGACCCACGCCACTGACCGGTCCGGCCACCGCCCGCCGCGGCTCAGTACGGGTCGCCGCAGACCCGCCAGCCACCGTCCTCGTTCACCACCGACAGCGTCCGCTCCTCGGTGGCGCCGCTGTCGCGGGTCAGCCGCACCGACACCGTGCCGTGCGGGCGACCCCGCCGGGTGGCCACCGACACGTCGACGATCTCGTAGTCGCTGACCACCGGCGGCGTACGCACCCAGCTGGTGAAGCCGATCTCGCTCCACCGGGTACGCGCGTCGGCGCACAACCGCTCGTACGCCCCGTCGGTGTCGCCCGCGGTCACCTGCCGCAGGAACCCGTCGGCGGTCTCCCGTACCGGCCCGCTGGCCCGGGTCACCACCTGCACGTTCCAGGCGCCCAGCCCGGCCACCCCGACGCAGCACAGGGCCACGCCCATACCGGCGAAGACCAGCCCGGCGCGCAGCGGGCGGCGCCGCCGCGCCGGCCGGCTCCACCGCTGCTCAGCGCCCACATCTGTCGACGGTAGAGAATCATCGCCGGCCGCGCGTGGGAAAGTCGCCCGTCGGCGCGCCTCACGGTTCGATCAGGCCCGCCCGGATGGCGTAGCGGGTCAGCTCCAGCCGGTCGCGCAGGCCGAGCTTCTGCAACAGGTTCGCCCGGTGCCGTTCCACGGTCTTGACACTGATGAACAGCAGCCGGGCGATCTCCTTCGAGGAGTGGCCCTCGGCGACCAGCTTGAGGATCTCCTCCTCGCGCTCGGTGATGGCCCGGGCCGGCGGTTCGGCGCCCTGCGCGCTGCGCTCCAGGAAGTTGCGGATCAGCGCGTTGACCGCGCCCGGGTAGAGGAACGGCTCGTCGCGCATGGCCGCCCGGCACGCCTCCACCAGGTCCCGGTCGGCGACGGACTTGAGCACGTAGCCGTTCGCGCCGGCCTTCAGCGCCTCGAAGAAGTACTGCTCGTTGTCGTACATGGTCAGGATCAGGATGCGCAGGTCGGGCTGCTGGCGGGCCAGTTCCCGGGCGGCCTGCAGACCGGTCATCCGGGGCATGGCGATGTCCAGGATGACCAGGTCGGGGCGCTCGGTGGCGGCCAGGCTCAACGCCTCCGCCCCGTCACCGGCCTCCGCCACCACGGTCAGGTCCGGCTCGCTGTCGAGTATCAGCCGCACGCCCCGGCGGACCAGCGCGTGGTCGTCGGCGAGCAGGATCCGGGTGGTCACGAGCCACCGTCCCGCTCGGCCACCGGGACGGTCAACCGCACCTCGGTGCCGCCGCCCGGCGCCGGGCCCACGCTCAGCTGGGCGCCGATCAGCAGGGCCCGCTCGCGCATGCCCCGGATGCCGGTGCCCTCCGCGGCGGCGCCGATGCCCCGCCCGTCGTCACGGACCCGCAACCGCACGGCCCCGGTACGGCGCTGCAGCGACAGCTCCACCGTGGTGGCCTTGCCGTGCCGGACGGTGTTGGTCAGCGCCTCCTGAGCGACCCGGTAGAGCACCAGCTCCGCCTCGCTGCCGAGGGCCGGCAGGTCCGCGGCGAGCTGCTGCTCCACGGTCAGGTCGGTGTGCCCGGTGATCTCGCTGACCAGCGCCTTCAGCGCGCTGACCAGCCCCAGCTCCTCCAGCACCCCCGGGCGCAGCCGGCGGGCGATGCGGCGGATCTCGTCGAGGCTGTCGCGGGTGGTCTCCTGCACCTGGGTCAGCTGCCCGCGCAGCGGGTCGGGGGCGTGCCGGGCCACCTGTTTGAGTTCGAGCAGCACCGCGGTCAACGTCTGGCCGACCTCGTCGTGCAGCTCCTGGGCGACCCGGCGCCGTTCGGCCTCCTGGGCGGAGAGCGCGGCAGCGGCGCTGGCCGCCCGCTCCGCCTCCAGCCGGTCGATCATGGCGTTGAAGGCGTGGATCAGCTCGGCGGTGCCGCCGGGACCGCCGGGCACCAGGCGCGGCTCGGGCTGCAGCAGGTCGATGGTGGCCATCGCCCGGGCCAGCCGCCGCAGCGGCGCCAGGCCCACCCGCAGCAGCGCGGCGTTGGCGACCAGCATCGCGATGAGCCCCACGGTCAGCACCACGGCCTCGGTGAGCAGCACCGGGGTGGAGACGGTGACCGGGCCGAGCAGCAGCAACGTGGCGGTGACCAGCACGGCGGCGTTGAGCAGGAAGATCCGCCAGAACAGCGACACCCGTACGCCCCCCTTCCCCCGACCCGCCGCCGCCCGGACCGCGTCCGCGGTCGGGAACCGTCTTGCCAGCCTGTCCGGCGTCGGCGGCCGGTGTAAATGCGTGGCCACACCCATTTGCCCGCGCTGGCCCACCCACACCCGCCCCGGCCTTACGGGGGCTCGCCCGGTGACCCGGTCCCGGTCGGGTCGCCCGCCGGGCTCGCCACGACCGCCCGCACGGCGTCCAGGCAGGCCACGGCCAGCATGCCACGACTGGGCGGCGGGGGTGCCGGGTGCCGGGCGGAGGTCCGCGCGGACGCCGGCGGCGGCCCCGGCCGGGACGTCGGATTACAGGCCGGCACCGGCACCAAATGGGTGTCAGACCCGATGGTCGATCGGCATCCCGGCCGGCTGAACTTGCAGCACGAGGCCGGCAGACGCCCGGCCCGCGACCCCGCCACCCTCCCCGGCGGCCCCTTCCGGCGACCTCCCGTCGCCGGGAGGGGCCGTGGTCGCTGACCCCACCGGAGGTACTCGTGACCGCAGTGCTGGTGCCGCCCGCACCGACGACCCCGCCCGCCGCGCCACCCGAAGGCACGCACCGCGGCCGGCACGGCCCGCCGGGCCGGCGCCCGTGAGCGCCTGGCCCGCGATCGCCGCCACCGTGATCTTCGCGGTGGCGTTCATGTTCATCGCCACCGAGAAGATCAACCGGGTGGCGGTGGTGCTGGGGGCCGCCGGCCTGATGGCCCTGCTCGGCCTGGTGCCCGGCTCGGACGTGTTCTACTCGCACCACGCGGGGATCGACTGGGACGTCATCTTCCTGCTCTTCGGCATGATGATCATCGTCGGAGTGGTCAAGCAGACCGGCGTCTTCGAGTTCCTGGCGATCTGGGCGGCGCAACGCTCCCAGGGGCGGCCGTACCGGCTGATGGCGCTGCTGGTCGGGATCACCGGCCTCGCCTCCCCGTTCCTGGACAACGTCACCACCGTCATGCTGGTCGCCCCGATCACCATCTCGGTCTGCCGGCGGCTGGGCATCTCCGCCGCCCCGTACCTGATCGCCGAGGTGCTGGCGTCCAACATCGGCGGCGCCGCGACCCTCATCGGCGACCCGCCGAACATCATCATCGGCAGCCGCGCCGGGCTGAGCTTCAACGACTTCCTGGTGCACATGGCCCCGATCACCGTGGTGATGTTCCTGGCCTTCCTGGTGCTGGCCCGGTTCATGTTCCGGCGGTCGTTCGAGTACCACCCGGAGCGGTTCGCGGCGGTCCGCGACATGGACGCCCGCGCCGCGATCACCGACCCGGCCATGCTGACCCGCTGCCTGGTCGTGCTGGTGCTGGTGATGGTCGGCTTCGCGCTGCACACCGTGACCGGGGTGGACGTGGCGGTCGTGGCCCTGCTCGGCGCCGGGGTGATGGTGCTGGTCACCCGGGCCGACACCGCGAAGTACCTGGCCGAGGTCGAGTGGCCGACGCTGACGTTCTTCCTGGGCCTGTTCGTGATGGTCGCCGGGCTGACCGAGACCGGGGTCATCGAGCAGGTCGGGCAGTGGGCGACCGGCGCCATCGGGGACAGCTGGTTCGCCGGCGCGACCAGCCTCATCTTCGGCTCGGCGGTGCTCGGCGCGTTCTTCGACAACATCCCGTACACGGCGACGATGGCACCCATCGTGGCGGACATCGCCAGCCAGGCCGACCCGCAGACCGGGCAGGCGCTGTGGTGGTCCTTCGCCCTCGGCGCCGACCTCGGCGGCAACGGCACCGCCGTCGCGGCCAGCGCCAACATCGTCGTGCTGGGCATCGCTGCCCGCGCCGGCGAACCGATCAGCTTCTGGCAGTTCACCCGGTACGGCATCGCCACCACGGTGCTGACCACGCTGATCGCCTGGGGCTACGTGTGGCTGCGCTACTTCGCATGAGGCGAACGGGAGCGGAGAGGGGGCCGCGGTGACCCTGACCCAGCTGTACGTGACGCTGGCCATCGGCACCGGCGTCCTCCTGGTCAGCGTCGCCGCGGCCCGGCTCGCCGCCCGGCTGGGCATGCCCGTGCTGCTGGCGTACCTCGGGGTGGGTCTGCTGCTCGGCCAGGACGGGCTCGGCCTGCCGTTCGACGACGCCGCCCTGGCCCAGGCGCTGGGCATGGCCGCGCTCGCGGTGATCCTGGTGGAGGGCGGCCTGACCACCGACGTGAAAGACGTCCGGCCGGTGCTGGCGCCCGCGACCGTGCTCGCCACGCTCGGGGTGCTGACCAGCGTCGGGGTCACCGCGGCGGCGGCGTACCTGCTGCTGGACGTCGGCTGGCAGATGGCGCTGCTGCTCGGCGCGATCGTCTCCTCCACCGACGCCGCGGCGGTCTTCGCCGTGCTGCGGGCCGTGCCGCTGCCGAAGCGGCTCACCAGCCTGGTGGAGGCCGAGTCCGGCCTCAACGACGCGCCCACGTTCATCCTGGTGCTCACCTTCAGCGCCGCCACCCTGGAGGCGGTGCAGCCGCTGCCGCTGCTGGTCGCGATGCTCTTCCAGCTCGCCGCCGGCGGCGTGATCGGCCTGCTCATCGGCACGGTCGGGGTCTGGCTGCTGCGCCGGCTCACGCTGCCCACCTCCGGGCTGCACCCGATCGCGATCGTGGGTTGCGGTGTGCTCGCCTACGCCGTGGCCGGGCTGACCCAGACCAGCGGCTTCCTCGCCGCGTACCTGGCCGGCCTGGTGCTCGGCAACGCCGGCCTGCCGCACCGGCGGGCCACCCGCTCGGTCGCCGAAGGGCTGGGCTGGATCGCCCAGATCGGCCTGTTCGTCATGCTCGGCCTGCTGGTCACGCCGAGCGAACTGCCCGGGAGCGTGGTGCCCGCGCTGGTGGTCGGCGCCGCCCTGCTGCTGGTCGCCCGGCCCGCGTCGGTGCTGGTGTCGCTGGCCGCCTTCCGGGTCCCGCTGCGCGAACAGGTCTTCCTGTCCTGGGCCGGGCTGCGCGGGGCGGTGCCGATCGTGCTGGCCACCATCCCGGTGGTCACCGGCGCGCCCGGCAGCGACCAGGTGTTCAACGTCGTGTTCCTGCTGGTCGTCGTCTTCACCGTGATCCAGGCGCCGGCCCTGCCCTGGCTGGCCCGGCGGCTGCGGCTCGCGCCGCACCGCCTCGGGCCCGACCTGCAGGTCGAACTGGCGCCGCTGGACGCCATGGACGCCGACCTGATCCACGTCACGGTCGAGCCCGGCTCCCGGTTGCAGGGGGTCTACCTGCCCGAACTACGGCTGCCGCCGCCGGCCGCGACCACCCTGGTGGTACGCGGGCCGGACACCTTCGTGCCCGACCGGCACACCCGGCTGCGCCTCGGGGACCAACTCGTCGTGCTCACCACCCCCCGGGTGCGGGAGGCCACCGAGCGGCGACTGCGGGCCGTCGCCCGGGCCGGTCGGCTGGCCGGCTGGTTCGGCGAGACCGGGCACCCGGAGCCCACCCCGACAGCGAACAGGAGATGACCATGCAGATCGAACGCACCGCGTTGCCCGGCATCGGGATCGGTTACACCCTGCACACCGTCGAGGGGCGCTCGCTCGGCGTGCTGCACCACCACGGCGGACGGCGCGATCTGCTCCTCTACGCGCCTGGCGACCCGGACACCGTCGAGCGGTCGGTGAGCCTCACCCCCGCCGAGGCGCGGGAACTGGCCGAACTGCTGCACCCGGTCGCCACCATCGACCACGTCCCCGACCTGGAACAGCGGGCCGGGAAGCTGACAGTGGCGGCCGTGCCGGTCACCGCCGTCTCCCCGCACGGCGGCCGGGTGCTGCGCGACGTGGTCGCTGACGTTCCCGGCGTCACCGTGGTCGCGCTGCTGCGGGACGGGCGGACGATCACCGCGCCCGGACCGGAGCGCCGGCTCGCGCACGGTGACGCGCTGCTGGTGGCCGGCACCCCGGAGGGCGTCGGTGCGCTGAGCCGCCGGATCACCCCCGCCGAGCCATGACTCGACCGCGGGTACCTGCCAGAGGATGTCAGGTACCTGCGGCAGGCTGGCGGGCATGACAGCGACAGCCGATCTCGCCATGGTCAACCTCGACAGCTCCGACCCCGCCGCGCACGCGGCGTTCTACCACCGGGTGCTCGGCTGGGAGGTGACCCACAGCCAGCCCGAGTACGCCATGATCAGCAGCGGTGGTGTGGCCATCGGCTTCGGGCTGGTCGAGGGCTACCGCCCGCCGTCCTGGCCGGACCCCTCCGGTGCCAAGCGCTACCACCTCGACCTGTACGTCGACGACCTGGCGGTGGCCGAGAAGGAGTTCCTGGCCGCGGGGGCGTCGAAGCCGGAGTTCCAGCCCGGCGACGGGCGGTGGGTGGTGCTGGTGGACCCGATCGGGCAGCCGTTCTGCATCTGCCCCCGCCCGCAGGGCTGAACCCGGCACGTCGGCGGTCCCGGTCCGTCAGCCGCGCCGGCGGGACCGGGCCGCCCAGATCACGTACGCCGGGTCGCGGTCGAGGTTGTGCCGGTCCCGGTCGTAGCGGCGGGTGGTGCGCGGGTCGGCGTGCCCCATCGCGTCCTGGACGTCCTCCAGCGGGACGCCCTCGGCGCGGGCGGTGGTGGCGAAGGCGTGCCGCAGCGAGTGCGGCGACAATTGCGCCCAGGCCGGGATGCCGGCGGCCCGGGCCAGCCGGCGCACCAGCCGGAACACCGAGTGCCGGTCGAGCCGGGCGCCGCTGGCGGTGACCAGCAGCGGCCCGGTCAGCTCGGTCACCGGCACTCCCTGCGCGGCGGCCCGCTGGGCCAGGTAGGCGTCCACGGCGTACGCGGTGCCCGGGGTGAGCGCCCGGCGGCGGGCCTTGCCGCCCTTGCCGACGAACCGGACGCTGCGGTGCCCCCGCTCGGCGCCCAGGTCGGCCAGGTCCAGCGAGACCAGTTCGCCGACCCGCAGCCCGAGGTCGGCCAGGAGCGCGATCGCGGCGCGGTTGCGCGGCGCGGTGGGCCCGGTGTCGGCCTCGGCGGCGGCGAGCAGCGCGTCGACCTCCTCCGGGGTGAGCCCGACGGTGGCCGAGTGGTCCCGGTCGATGCGCGGCCGGTCCGCGCCGGCCACCGGGTTGGCCGCCACCGCCCCAAGCTTGACCAGGAAGTCGTACCAGCTGGACAGCGCGGAGAGCTTGCGGGCCACGGTGGCTGGGGTCAGCGGGCGGCCGCTGCGCGCCGCCAGGGTCGACTCCAGCGTCCGGCCGTACTCGTTGACGTGCAGGAAGTTCGCCCGCAGCGGGTCCAGCTCCCGGGCGGCGCACCAGGCCAGCCAGCCGGCGATGTCCCGCCGGTACGCCTGCCGGGTGTGCTCGCTGAGCCGCCGGTTGCGCAGCCACGCCTCGGTGAAGTCGGTGGAACCCCCCGGTAGGGCGGGCGGAGCCGACGGGCGGGGCAGCGCCGGGGCGCCCGGGGAGATCATGTGAAAAAGGTTCTCAGCTCGGGGTGGGATTCGCGACGAGGCGCGCCCGACCGGTTTCCGACACACCCCGTCGCCCGGCACCGCCGCCGTTGCCGGGCCGGGGGTACGGTCGGGCGGTGCGCGCGAGTCGGCTGGTGTCCCTGCTGCTGCTCCTGCAGACCCGGGGCCGGATGACCGCGCAGGAGCTGGCCGACGCCCTGGCGGTGTCGGTACGCACCGTCTACCGGGACGTCGAGTCGCTCGGCGCCGCCGGCGTCCCGGTCTACGCCGACCGTGGCCCGGCCGGCGGCTACCGCCTGCTGGACGGCTACCGGACCCGGCTGACCGGGCTCACCGCCGACGAGGCGCAGGCGCTGTTCCTGACCGGCATGCCGGGCCCGGCGGCCGAGCTGGGGCTCGGCTCGGTGCTGGCCACCGCCGAGCTGAAGCTGCGCGCCGCGTTGCCCGCCGAGCTGGCCGATCGGGGCGAGCGGATCCGGCAGCGGTTCCACCTCGACGCGCCGACCTGGTTCCGGGAGCCGGAACCGACCCCGCACCTGGCCGCGTTGGCCCGGGCGGTGTGGGAGGACCGCCGGGTCGAGGTGCGCTACCGGCGGTGGAAGGCGCCCCGGGAGGTGACCCGGGTGCTCGCCCCGCTCGGCGTGGTACTCAAGGCCGGCCGCTGGTACCTGGTCGCCGACGTCGGGGGCGACGTGCGCACCTACCGGGTCGGGGCGGTGCTCGACCTGACCGTCCTCGACGAGCACTTCGACCGGCCCGACGGCTTCGACCTGGGCCGCTGCTGGCAGGAACACGCCGACCGCTACGAGCGCGGCGTCTACCGGGCCGAGGCGACGGTACGGATGACAACGGCGGCGCTGGAGCTGACCGGGTACGTCTTCCCGCCGGCGATGGCCCGGGCGGCCCGGGCGGCGGCCGGCCCGCCTGACGAGCACGGCTGGCTGCGCACCACCGTGCCGATCGAGTCGGTCCGACACGGCCACATCGAGCTGCTGAAGCTCGGCGCGGAGGCGGAGGTGCTGGCTCCGGCGGAGCTGCGGGAGCGGTTCGTCGGCACCGCCCGGGCGCTGGCCGCGCTCTACCCGCCAGCGTCCGAGGGGTGCCCGGACCCGCCGCGGGGCGGGTCCGGCGTACCGGAACCCGCCCCGGAAGCGGTCAGGCGTTGATCTGCTTGCGGCCGTTGCCGTTGGCGGTGATGCTGATCCGCCGCGGCTTGGCCCGCTCGGCGATCGGGATGCGCAGCGTCAGCACCCCGTTGTCGTAGCCGGCCTCGAGCTTGTCGGTGTCGAGGGCGTCGCCGAGGAACAGCTGCCGGCTGAAGATGCCCATCGGGCGCTCGGCGGCGACGAGCTCGACCTTGTCGCCGGTGGGCCGGCGACGCTCGGCGCGAACGGTCAGCACGTTGCGCTCCACAGTGCAGTCGATGCTGTCCGGGTCGACGCCGGGCAGGTCGAACGCGGCGTAGAAGTAGTCGCCGTCGCGGTAGGCGTCCACGTGCATCGTGGCCGGACGGGCGGCGGTGCCGAAGAACTGCTCGGCGAGCCGGTCGATCTCACGGAACGGGTCGGTGCGCATCAGCATGGTCGTGCCTCCTCGGTTCTCCTGGCCGAAGGTTTCAGGTTGAGTCTGGACGACTCAACTTCCTCCTCCGTAATAGCGCGGGAAACGACAGTCGTCAACTCGGCAGCAGCTTTGGACAGAGCGCGGGCCTCGACCAGGTCGCTGCGGGTGTCCGGCGGGATCGTTTCGCCCGACGAACGATCAGGCGCCGGTGCGCCAGTAGACGCCCTGGTCCCGGGCGAGCAGGCACTCGTCGACCAGGTACCGCCGCAGGGTCACGTGGTCCGAGCCGCCACCGACGCACCAGGCGCGCAGCGTGTCGTCCACCGCCCGCTCCGGGTAGCGCACGCCCGGCTCGAAGCTGCCGGCGATGTGCCCCAGCAGCACCCGACGTCGGCCGCGCTGCGCCGGCAGGGCGACCAGCACCCCGTCGCGCAGGAACGTGTGCAGGATCCGCTGCTCCGGCTCCTCCGCCGGCCGGGCCGGCGGGTCGGTGCGGGCCGCCTCGCGCAGCCGGTCGGCGTCCACCCGCAGGTCGCTGTCGTCGCCGGTGACCAGGCCGGCGTCGCGCAGCCGGCGGATCGCCGTGACGACCGGCCGCGCCGCCAGCCCGGTCCGGGCGGCCACCGCCGGGGCGTCCGCGGCGCCGAGCACGATCGCCGCGAAGACCTGCCGCCGTACGTCGTCGGCGAGCGCCCCCGCCAGAGCCTGCGTCGTCATGCCGGCCACCCTGCCAGCGCGGGGTACGGCGGCGCGAGGCGATTTCCCGATCGTCAGTCGGCCGGCCGCTCGGCGACCAGCACCACCCGGCGCAGCAGGTCGGCCAGCAGCCGCCGCTGCTCGGGGTCGAGGGCGGCCAGCAGCCGGTGCTCCTCCGCGCCCCGCACGTCCATGGCGCCCCGCCAGGCGGCCCGGCCGGCATCGGTGAGCTCGACGTCGACCCGGCGCCGGTCGACGGCCGACGGGATGCGCCGGACGAACCCCCGCCGTGCCAGCGTGTCCACCCGGGCGGTGACCGAGGCGGGCGCCATGGCCAGGTCGCGGGCCAGGTCGGACGGGGCGGCCCGGCCGCCGCGCCCGGCCAGGGCGTGCAGCGTGTCGTACTCGTGGCCCTGAAGGTCGAGCGTCGCCAGCACCCGCTGCTTGACGGTGCGCAGGTGCCGGGTGAGGAACTGCATCCGGGTGACCGCGCCCTCGATGTCGGGGTCGAGGTCGGGCAGGACCGGCAGCCAGCGTTCCACGTGCCGGTCGACCTGATCGCGGGCGGTCATGGCGGACAGCGTACGTCAACAACGAAATATTCGTTGACGAAAGGTTCGACGTCGAAGTAGCTTGCCCGGGTGACCCATCCCCTGCGCGTTCGCTCCTTCCGGCTGCTCTTCCTCAGCCGTACCGTCTCGGCCGTCGGCGACGCCGTGGTGCCCGCCGCCCTCGCCCTGGCCGTGCTCCGCGCGACCGGCTCCCCCGGCGCGCTCGCCCTGGTGCTGGCCTGCGCCACCGTCCCCCGCCTGCTCCTGCTGCCACTCGGCGGCGTGCTCGCCGACCGGTTCGACGCCCGCCGGGTCGCGATCGCGGCCGACCTGGTCCGTTGCGCCGCGCAACTCGTCGTCGGCGTCGAACTCCTCGGCGACCCGGGCCTGACCCCGATCGCGGTGGCCACCGCGGTCGGCGGCGCCGCCGGCGCATTCGCCCTGCCCACCGCCGCACCCCTGGTCGCCGCCACGGTCACCCCGGCCCAGCGGCAACCGGCCAACGCGCTCGTCGGCGTCACCGCCAACGCCAGCCGGCTCGCCGGCCCGGCACTGGCCGGCGCGCTGATCTGGGCCGCCGGGCCGGGCTGGGCCTTCCTGTTCGACGCCGCCTCGTTCGCGGTCAGCGCCGCGCTGCTCGCCGCCGTCCGGATCCGGCACGTGCCGCTGCCCGCCCCGTCCCTGCGCACCGACCTGGCGCACGGCTGGCGGGAGGTACGCGCCCGCGACTGGTACTGGACCAGCCTGGTCGCCCACGGCGTGTGGAACGGCGCCGCCGCCGTGCTGATGACCCTCGGGCCCGCGGTGGCCGTGCACCGACTCGGCGGCGAGGGCGTCTGGGTGCTGCTGCTGCAGGCCGGGGCGGTCGGCATGCTCGCCGGTTCGCTGCTGGCCGCGCGGGTGCGGCCGCGCCGCCCGGTGCTGCTGGCCAACCTCGCCCTGGCCGGGTACGCGGCGCCGCTGGCGCTGCTGGCCGTCGCCGCCCCCGCCCCGCTGGTGATCGCCGCGTACGGGCTGGCGCTCACCGCCCTCGGCTACCTCAACCCGGTCTGGGAGACCGTCGTGCAGCACGAGTTCCCGCCGCAGGTGCTCGCCCGGGTCACCTCGTACGACTGGCTGGTCTCGCTGGCCGCGACGCCGCTCGGCTACGCCCTCGCACCGGTCGCGGCACGGGCCTTCGGCGACCCCGCGCCGCTGCTCACGGCCGGCCTGCTGGTGCTGGTGGCCTGCGCCGGCACCGCGGCCGTGCCGGGCGTACGCCGACTGACCCTGGCCCCGCGCGACGACCTGGCGGCCGTCGCGCGGTGACCGGCGCGGGTGCGGGGTGGCTCAGAGCGGGTGCCCGGTGGTGGCGTCCACGTGGTCGGGCACCGGGTCGTGCCGGTCCCCGACGCTGGACGTGCCGGACGGCTCGAACATCAGGATCGACGCGCCGCCCGGCGACGACGGGCGGTGCTCCACCCCGCGCGGTACCACGTGGACGGACCCGCGCGGCAGCACCACCTCCCGCTCCGCGCCGCCCTCCCCGTCACGCGACGCGATGCGCAACTCGCCCTCCAGCACCAGGAAGAACTCGTCGGTGTCGTCGTGGGTGTGCCAGACGTGCTCGCCGGCCACCTTGGCGATCCGCACGTCGTAGTCGTTGACCCGGGTGACGATCCGGGGGCTCCACAGCTGGGTGAACCCGGCCAGCGCGGCGGCCAGGTCGATCGGCTCGGCTCTCATCCGTCCATCCTGCCCGGCCGGGCCGACCCCGTCAGCCCGCGTCGCGGGGCAGCCCGCGGTGGCACCGGCGGGCGATGATGGGCGGGTGGCCGAACCCGTCACCGACGTCACCGACCGCGCCCCCGACGAGCCGACCGCGCCGGAACAGCCACCCGCGCCCGGTCCGCGCGCCCACGGTCCGTGGCTGGTCGCCGCCGCCACGAGCACGGTGCTGCTGCTGCTCGCCACCCGCTACGGCTACCACCGCGACGAGCTGTACTTCCTGCTCTGCGGCCGGCACCTCGACTGGGGCTACGTCGACCAGGGCCCGCTGGTGCCGGCGCTGGCCCGGCTCGCCGACACCGTCGCCCCGGGCAGCCTGCTCGCGCTGCGGACGCCGTCGGCGCTGATCGCCGGCGCCGCGGTGCTGCTCACCGCGTCGATCGCCCGCGAACTCGGCGCCGGCCGGGGTGGGCAGACCTTCGCCGCGTTCCTCGCCGCCACCTCCGGCATCGTCCTCGCTCCCGGGCACCTGCTCAGCACCACCACCGTCGACCTGCTGGTCTGGCTGGCCGCGGCGTGGTGCGCGGTCCGGCTGCTGCGTACCGGCGACAGCCGCTGGGCGCTCGGCGTCGGGCTGGCCCTCGGCGTCGGGATACTCAACAAGCTGCTGCCCGCCCTGCTCGCGGCCGGGCTGCTGGCCGGGGTGGCCGTCGCCGGGCCGCGCCGGCTGCTGCGTGACCGCTGGGTGCTCGCCGCCGCCGCGCTGGCCGCGCTGCTCGCCGCGCCCACCCTGAGCTGGCAGGCCACCCACGGATTCCCGCAGCTGTCGGTGGCCGCCTCGATCGCCGGCGGGGACAGCTCCTACAGCGGTCGCCTCGACGCGCTCGTCCTGCAGTTCGTCATCATCAGCCCGTACGCGGTGCCGATCTGGGTGGCCGGGCTGGTGGCGCTGCTGCGCCGACCACGGTGGCGGGCGTACCGGGCGGTGGGCTGGGCGTGGCTGGTGGTCGTCGCCGTGGTGCTGGCCGCCGGTGGCAAGGGCTACTACGACGCGCCCCTGCTGCTGGTGCTCACCGCCGCCGGCGCGGTGGTCGCCGCCGGTTGGACGGCCCGGGCCCGGTGGCGGCCCGGCCTGCTGGCGGCCGGCGCCGCGCTGACCGTCGCCGGCAGCGCGGTGCTCCTGCTGCCCACCCTGCCGGCGCAGCGGCTGCCCGACGTGGTCGTCGCTGTCAACTACGACGCCGGCGAGACGATCGGCTGGCCCGCGTTCGCCGACTCGCTCGCCACCGTCCACCGTGGCCTGCCCGCCGACCAGCGGGCGCGGGCCGTGATCCTCACCGGCAACTACGGCGAGGCGGGCGCGGTGGCCCGCTACGGGCCGGCCCGCGGGCTGCCCGCCGCCTACTCCGGCCACAACAGCATGGCCGACTTCGGCCGCCCGCCGGAGAACGCCGACGTGGTGATCGCCGTCGGGTGGCAGCGCCCGGACCGGCTGCGCGGCTGGTTCACCGAGGTCACCCTGGCCGGGCGGGTGGACCAGCGGGTCGAGGTGGACAACGACGAGAACGGCGGCCCGATCTGGGTCTGCCGGGGGCTGCGGCGCCCGTGGGCGCAGTTCTGGGACGCCGAGGTACGCCACCGCGGCTGACCCGGGCGCCGTCGCGGCCCGGCCGGCGGTTCACTCCCCCGTCGGGCCGCCCGCCAGTTCGGCGACGATGTCCAGGTGCCCGAGATGGCGGGCGTACTCCTGGACCAGGTGGAACAGCACCCGCTCCAGGGTCGCCGGGTCGGCGCCGTCCCACCGCGGGCCGGGCGCGCCGACCGCCGCCAGGTCGTTGCCGCTCACCACGGCGGTGGTGTGCGCGCCCTGCGCGCGCAGCGCCGCCACCAGGTCGTCGCGGGTCTCCTCGGCGGCGACGTGCCAGCGGTCGCCGCGCCGGTCCCCCCACGGCTCGGCGACGTCCCGGCCCTGGAACCCCCACTCGATCCAGCGCAGCTCCACGAACCGCAGGTGCTTCACCAGCTCCAGCGGGGTCCAGCCGGACGCCACCCGGCTGCGCCGCACCTCCTCCTCGGGCAGCGCGCACACCTTGGCCAGCAGGCTCTCCCGGAAGTAGTCGAGGTAGCGCAGGAACACCTCGGCACGGCTGGCCGCCGGGGCGGTGGGCTCAGGGAACGGCATCGTCACCGGGCCATTGTCCGTCGCGCGCACGGCGGCGGCGGTCAGGGCGCCCTCCACCGCGGCGGGGCGCGTGGTGATCAGCCGGCCGGGGCGCGGATCCCGGAGCTGCGCGGCGGCGCCGGGTGCGGCAGAGTGGCACCCGACGAACCGAGGGCGGCCCACCGGGCCGGCGAGAGAAGGCGGTGGCCGTGGAGGGTCCGACCGGGGTGGTGTTCCCGAAGACCGACGCCGGGCGCAGCACCTCCGCGCTCGGCCGGGCGGTCGTCGCCGACGCCCTGCGCGCCGTCGACCCGGTCGGGGCCCGCTCGGCCGAGCACGAGACGAACTGGCGGCACGGCTACCTCGGGCACTTCCGGCGACTCGTCGAGGCCGGCCTGCTCTCCCGGGACGCCGCCGTGACGATCGCCCGGGACGGGCTCGCCGCGCTGCACCGCCGGATGACCGTGGTCCGCGACGACGGCACCGAGATCGGCCTGGACCAGCTCTTCACCACCCCGGGCGGCGACGCGCCGCTGGACACCGCGACGGTCACCGGCACCGGCGACCCCGACCGCGAGCTGACGCTGCCCTACCGGGGCCGGCGGCTGCGCGGCGACGAGCTGCTGCGCCGGCTCGACGCCTGGGTCACCGCCGGCGTCGTCGAGCCGTCCTGCGCCGAGGCGGTACGCGCCGTCGCGGCCAACCCGGACTGGCTCGACCTGCGCGACCAGCGCGTCGTCGTGCTCGGCGCGGGCGCCGAGATGGGTCCGCTGCCGTCCGTGCTGCGCTGGGGCGGCGACGTGGTCGCGGTGGACCTGCCCCGGCCGGAGATCTGGCGGCGGCTGCTGCAGACCGCCCACCGCCACGGCGGGCGGCTGCACGTGCCGGTGCCCGCCGGCACCGACGACGCCGCGCTCGCCGAGCACGCCGGCGCCGACCTGCTGCACCGCCTGCCGCAGGTCGCCGACTGGCTGCTCGGTGTCGACGGCCGGCTCGTGCTCGGCAACTACGTCTACGCCGACGGCGCCACCAACGTCCGGGTCGCCACGGCGGTCGACGCGCTCACCCACCACCTGCAGGAGCGCCGCGACGACGTGGCGCTGGCCTTCCTGGCCACCCCCACCGACGTCTTCGCCGTCCCCGGCGACGCGGTACGCCACGCCGAGCGCGGCTACGCGGCCCGCGGCGTGCTCCGCCGGTCGCTGCGGGTGGCCTCCGGCGGCCGGCTGCTGCACCGCAACTACCCGCCGGACGCCGACCCCGGCGTCAACGACAGCCTCGTCCCGCAGCAGGGTCCCAACTACGCGCTGGCCAAGCGGTTGCAGCGGTGGCGGGCGACGGTGGCCCGGGACGCCGGGGCGACCGTGTCGTTCAAGGTGGCGCCACCCACCCGCACCCGCTCGGTGCTGCGCAACCGGGCGCTCGCCGCCGCGTACGCGGGCGCGCACCGGTTCGGCATCGAGGTGTTCGAGCCGGCCACCAGCAACACCCTGATGGCCGCGCTGCTGGTGCACGACCTGCGCACCGGCGCGCCGGCCCAGCCGCACCCGTGGCAGGACGAGGCGTACGGCGCCGCGCACGGCGGGCTGTGGCGCGTGCCGTACGCCCCGCGCAGCGCCCTGGGCCTGGCCGTGCTGCTCGGCCTCGGTGGCGCGCGGACCTGACCCGCCGCGGCGCGGCCAGCCGGCCCGTCATACCCCGACCGGCATCGGGTGCCGGCGGACCGGACAACGCCCGCCGGTGTTCCGGCGGTACGGCCGTCACGCCTCGGTCGGCTCGCCGGGCGCCGCGGCCCGGGCGGACGTGGGGTCGACCTCCGCCCGCAGGGTGACCGTGCGGTCGGTGTGCTCGACCGCGAACAGGGTGCCGGGCGGGAACGCCGCCAGCGTCTCCGGCGGCAACTGGAGGGTGCCATCCCCGGCCACCACGGCGTACTCCCGGCCGTCCCGCCCCTCGGCGCCCACCCGCCCGTCGCGGATGGTGACCGCCCGACCCAGCCGGGCACCCACCTCGCCGTCGTGGGTCACCACGACCACGGTGGTGCCCCGCTCGACGTTGACCGTCTCCAACGCCGCGAGCACCTCGTCCCGGCCCGGCCCGTCGAGTTGGCTGGTCGGCTCGTCGACCAGCAGCAGCCCGGGCCCGGCCGCGAGCCCCTGCGCCAGCGCGGCCCGCTGCCGCTGGCCCGGGCTCAGCTCGCCGACGCGCCGCCCGCCCGCGCCGGCCAGGCCGACCAGCTCCAGGATCGCCTCCGGCGGGTCGAGCCGGCGGCCGGGCAGCCGCGCCGCTGGTCGCTGCGCCAACCAGACGTTGCGCGTCAGCGACACGTACGGCAGCAGGTTGCGTTCGGCGCCCTGCAACACCGTGCCCACCACGGCGCCCCGCAACGCGGCGAGCTGCCTGGTCGACAGCCGCGACAGGTCGTGCTCGCCCACGTAGGCCCGACCGGCGCTGGGCCGCATCAGGCCGCCGAGGATCGCCACCAGGGTGGACTTGCCGGAGCCGGACGGGCCGACGAGCGCCAGCATCTCGCCGGCGGCGATGTGCAGGTCCACCCCGGACAGCGCGACCACGTCCCCCGACCCGGTGGGGTAGATGTGGATCAGCCGGTGGCAGCTGACCGGGGTGCCCCCGTCGGGCGGCGGCGCGCTCACCGGCCGGCCCGCCGGCGTACCGAGGCGGCGAGGACCCGGCCGAGGACCGCCGCGGCCAGCGCGAACAGCGCCACCGCGGGCACCGTGACCACCAGCAACCCGCCGGCATCCGGCCAGTCCGGTATCGGCACGGACGACCGCCCGTCGCTGAACAGCCGCTGCCCGTGCCGGGTGAGCAGCCACATCGCCACCGCCGCGAACACCCCCGCCGCGGTGGCCACGGCGACCGGCCAGCCGTACCCGCCGCGGACCGCGCGCGGGGACAGCCCCTGCCGGCGCAGCGCCACCATCGTGGCGACCCGGTTGCGCTGCTCGGCCACCGCCATCGCGACCAGGCCGGCCGCCCCGATCAGCACACCGGCCAGCGCGGCGAAGAGGTTGAACCCCAACGCCAAGGCGGGAGCCTGGCTGGCCAGGGTCCGGCGCTCGGCGCCGATCGTGCGCTCGTACCGCACGATCAGGCCCTGCGCCCGCAGCCGGTCGAGCACGTCGGCGGGCGCCGTCCGGCCCAGCCACACCTCCTTGTCGCCGCTCTGGCCGCCGACCGCGCGCCGGTCGGCGTGCTCCAGGTCCAGCACCAGACCGGACTCCCCGAACCGCGGCAGCCGGGCGGCGAATCCGGCGACCAGCGCCGTGGCCGGGGTCGAGTCGAGGGCGTCGTACCGGACCGACCCGAGGTTGGTTCCCGCCGACCGGGTCAGCCAGCCGGGAAGCACATCGGGCGCGTCGGCGACGGCGACCGCGATCGGATCCGGCCAGCGGCCCTCCGGCACGTCCAGGACCAGCCCCGGCGCACTGCCGCCAGCGGCCGTCAGCGAGAAGAACCGCTCGTCCGACGCCCGCCACCGACCGACCTCGGCGAAATCGGCGGCAGTCAGCCGGACCGTGTCGCCGTCCCCGGCACGCACGCGCAGCTCCTCGAACCGGACCCGCAGGGGTCGAGGGGTGAGCGGGGTGGCGATCTCGAAGTTGACCAGCCGGCACGGCGACTCGCACTCCGGCACCGGCACCCGGTACGCGCCCCGGCCGGTCTCCAGCGGCCGGTCCGCGGTGATCCGGCGGCTGCCGGACCGGCTGGCGACCGAGACGAACAGGCGCGGTTCGGCGCCGGCGTAGGCGGCCTCGTCGTAGTCGACGGTGACCACCACGGTCAGCGACCAGCCGCGCAGCTCCACCGGCTCGGCCGGTGGCCGGGGGCGGAGCGTGCCGGCGATGTCGGAGAGCCGCACCCCGTACGACGGGTGCGGCGCGGCGACCGCCGCCAGCCGGTCGGAGTCGACGGCCAGCAGCGGCAGGTCGCCCCGGCTGGTCCTGCTCCGCGCCACCACCGCCATCGCGTACCGCCCCTCGGGATCGACCGCCCGGACGGCGTCCAACAGGTGCTTGCGGGACAGCGCGTCGACACCGACCACCCGGGCAGCGCCGACGTCCACGGTCGCCCGGTCCGCGTACGCCGCGGTGGCCAGCTCACGCGTGGCGGCGGTGAACGCCAGCATCGCGACCACCACCGTGAGCAGCGCGATCAGCGGCCGGAAGCGGGGCTGCCGGGCCACCTGCACCAGCGCCAGGCCGGCGGCGTTGCGGCCCCGGGCCAGCAGCCGCGCGCCCACCGCCGCCCCGACGGTCATGGCGAGCCGGGCCAGCAGCACACCCACGGCGAGCGCGCCGACGACCGGCGCCAGCAGCGCGAGCCCGGACGGCGCCCCGCCGGCCCGTAACTGCACCACGGCGGCCACGGCGACCGACAGCGCCACCACGTCGCCGATGCTCGCCCGCCAGCCGCGTACCCGCGAGGGCACCCGGCGCAGCAGGTCGACCACCGGCGCGGACAGGCTGCGGGCCTGGGCCAGCAGCACCGCGGCGAGCGCCCCGACCGCGGCGAGGGCGGCGTACCCGACAGCGGTGGGGTCCAGCGCCACCGCGATCTCGCCGGCCAGCGTGTGCGCGGCGAGCAGGTCGACGGCGGCCAGCCCGGCCAGGCAGCCCAGCGGGATCGCGGCCAGCGCCGGCGCGGCGTGCTCGCCCACCGCCAGCGTCCACAGCCGCCGGCGTTGCACTCCGCGCAACAGCAGCAGGCCCTGCTCCGGTCGGCGCAGGTCGGCCGCCGAGCTCACCGCCATGAAGAGCACCAGCCAGCAGAGCAGAACGAGCAGCCCGGCGCCCAGGGTCACGCCGACGGCCAACTGGTCGCGCTGCACCGTGACCCGGTGCAGCAGGTCGGGCAGGCTGGTGCTGGTGCCGAGCCGGTCACGCCCGGCGTTGCCGCTGGCGGTGGCGACAGCGGCCCGCAGGTCGTCGACCGACCCGGTGCGTACCAACCGTTCGGTGACGAACAGGTCGGCGGTGGGCCGTTGCAGGATGGCGTCCTCGTCGGCCAGGCGGGCGGATCCGCCGCCGGTGAAGATGGCGTCCCGCGCGCTGCCCACCGAGGACGCGGGGGGCGGGCCCGGCGCGGGCGGCGGGAGGTACTCGGTGCCGAGCCAGTACGGCGCGGACGGGTCGAGCGGCCGGTAGACGCCGGTGACCCGCAGCGGCACACCGGCGAAGGTCAGCTCGCCGCCGGCGCTCACGCCGAGGTGGGTCGCGGTGTTCGTACTGACCATCACCTCAGGTCGCTGGCCGGCGGCGGTGGGCGCCGGGCAGGTGCCGGTCACCGCGACGCGCTCGCAGATCCCCTGCCGGAAGACCAGGGTCGA
Source organism: Micromonospora sp. CNZ280 (assembly GCF_011759515.1). Classification (NCBI taxonomy): domain Bacteria; kingdom Bacillati; phylum Actinomycetota; class Actinomycetes; order Micromonosporales; family Micromonosporaceae; genus Micromonospora; species Micromonospora sp. CNZ280. Next base: position 28,923 of record NZ_JAAOYP010000004.1, on the reverse strand, counting down.
CGCGACGGTGCCGGCCGGGCCGGCGGCGACGCCGGGAGCCTGCGCGCCGAGGACGACCTCGAAGCCGGCCGCGGCGAACGGCTCGACCTGACCGCGGAACGCCGCCACGCCGGGATCGGTGGGGATTCCCGGATAGTCGGCGATCGAGCTGAACCGCACCCGACGCTCGTCGGGCCCGGCGGCGGCGAGTTCCTGACTGGCCAGGGCCTGACCGGCGGCGGCCACGTACATCGGCGCGGCCGCGGCCGCGGCGCTGGCGAGCACCGCGAGCAGGAGCACCGCCAGCGCCTGCGCCCGGCGGGCGGCCAGTGCTCCCGCGATGACGGCCAGCATGGACGGTCATGCTAGTCAGCGACGAGGCCGCCGGCCGTCCCGCGCACGCGGATCGATACCGGCCGGTTACCGGGTGGGTGACTTCATCCGCGAGCACGGCGACGTTCCGGACCCGCCCGCCGCCTGCCGGGGGCTGATGCTCACCGGGAGGCGTCAACCGCGCCGCAGCTCCGCCGCTCCGTCGGCGAGGTGCAGTTCCGCGTCGCAGGCGGCGGCCACCTCCGGGTCGTGGGTGGCGAACACGACCGCCGCACCCCGGCGGGCCTCGTCGTGCAGCAGGTCCAGCACCCGCTGCCGGTTGCCCGCGTCGAGTTCGCTGGTCACCTCGTCGGCGAGCAGGACGCCGCCGCGCAGGGCCAGACCACGGGCGATCGCCGCCCGCTGCTGCTGGCCGCCGGAAAGTTCCTCGACCAGCTGGTCGGCCTGACCGGACAGACCCAACCGGACCAGCGTCCCGGTGGTGACCTGGCGCGCCCGCGGGGCCGCCATGCCCCCGGCGACGAGGACCACCTGCACGTTCTCCGCCGCGGTCAGGATCGGCGCCAGGCCGTGGTCCTGCGGGACCAGGACGATCCCGAGCGTCACCGCGTGGTCGCGGTCGCGCAGCGGCTGCCCGTCGACGGTCACCGTGCCGGCGCGCGGTCGCAGCAGCCCGGCCATCGCGTGCAGCAGGGTGGTCTTTCCCGCGCCCGACGATCCGGTGAGCGCCAGCACCCGACCCGGGTGGACCGCCACCGAGACGCCCCGCAGCACGGGCGGGGCGTCGCCGTATCCGACGGACGCGTCATGGATGGCCAGCATGTGGTTGCGCCACCTCCGGGGGCCGGGCGCCAAGCAGACTGCCACGTCCGGCGCACACCGCACAACAGGCCCTGGGCGTGCGGCTCGCGGCCTTTTCGGTCCCGGACCATCGTCATCGCCCACGGCGCGGACCGTCCGAACGCCGCCCTATCCTGGCCGGGTGCTGTCGCAGGTGACCGGGCTGTCCCGGCATTTCACCGAGGAGACCCTCCGGACCTACCTGCTGAGCCGCGCGGTGCGCCGGGACGACGGCTGCCTGATCGTCCGCGGCTACGGCAGCCGGCGCGGCGTGTACCAGAAGCTCGCCGGTCGGGCGTGGGCGCACATCGCCGCCTTCGCCGTCCTCGTCGGCGGCTACGACCCGGCGCTCGGCGTGCACCACCTGTGCGGGGTGCCGGACTGCATCGAGCCGACCCACCTGCGCCAGGTCACCCACGCCGAGAGCTGCCGCGGTCGGCGGCAGCACCCCCGGTGCCGTAACGGCCACGACCGGGAGGTCGATCCGGCGACCGGCCGCTACCGGAAGGTGTGCCGGGTCTGCAACCGCGACGCCCAGAAGCGGTGGCGGGAACGCCAGGCGGCGCAGGTCGCCGAGGCACGTGCCGGCCACGGCCGGTCCACGCCGACGAACCCCTGACGCTTGTTTCGCGACGGGCTCTGGTGCGCACGTACGGTGTCGGCACCGTGTCGCCGGTGGTCGGGCGGGCCGGGTGGCCCGCCCGACCACCGGCCGCTAGTTCGCGGTCATCACGGTGAAGGTGAATCCGGTGCTCGTGGTACGGCGCAGCGGAATGTCGCACTTGATCCGGCGCAGCACCTCGTTCCTGCTGAACCCGAGACCTTGCGCGATGAGCCGGTCCGGACGCACCGGTACCGGATCCTCGAAGACGACCCGCACCTGGACCGGCCACGCCTCCTCGAGCCAGGTCGACGGGGTGTCCAGTCGCCAGGCCCCCGCCCAGTCCAGCGCGAAGTGGTTGCGCCGGGCGAGCGCCGGATCCAACAGCCTGGCCGCCACCAGTTCCGGATCGTTGACGTGGTAGCCGTGCAGCTCGGCCGGGCTGAAGGATCTGGCCGGCGTGCGCTCGTGCACGGTGAGCTTGCTCGTCCGATCGCAGGACACGCACCGGACCAGCAGCCACACGTCCAGCAGCTTGCCGTTGGCGTTGACCCGGAACCTGCCCTCGCCGGTGGTGGCCGACTCCGATCGGCAGTCCACGCACCGCAACGACAGCAGCGGCAGCCTGGTGCGACGAACGACCCAGGGCAGCACGATATGAGGTTGTGAAGACACGATTTTTCTAGACCTGATCTCGCTAGACCTGACACGAGGCCGATTACGCGCGACCTCAGACGCTGTTTGCCGGGCGCACAAGGGCAGCCCGCCAGCACCGACGGAAGCGTCGGCTACCGGGCGCGGAAGAATGTGTCAGGTCTAGAGAGCAGGCGGGGTCACGCGGTTTTGTCCTCTGTCCTCACGACGACGGGCCGCAGGCAACCTACGGGAGCCCGGACGCGAGGCTCAACCGGTTTCCGACCGGAGCCTCGTCAGTGCCAACGGGCTCGCCCTCATCAGGCCGACAGGGCTCTCATATAGTCACGCGGTGAACGTGGAGCAGGTTCGGGACGCGTATGCCTCCGTCGCAGACCTCTACATCGAGCTGTTCGGCACGAGCCAGCAGGTTCATGCCGATGACCTCGCCTTCATCGCGCGCCATCTGTCGATCCAGCCTGGCAACGTGCTCGATGTGGGCTGCGGACCGGGCCATGTCACCGGGTACCTCCGGTCGCTGGGTGTCGACGCGACGGGGATCGACGTGGTGCCCGAGTTCATCGCCCATGCGCAGGCCGCCCATCCGCACGGTAGGTACCAACTCGGGTCGATGACGAGCCTGGACGTCGAAGACAGTTCCATCGCCGGCATCCTGGCCTGGTTCTCGTTGATCCACCTACCGCCCCAGGACCTCGACGGGGCACTCGCCGAGTTCCGGCGGGTGATCACTCCAGCCGGCACCCTGGTGGTCGGCTTCTTCGACGGCGACGAGGTCGCTGCATTCGACCACAAAGTCGTGACGGCCTACCGCTGGCCCGCTGACGAATTCTCCGAGCGGTTGGCGCGCGCCGGCTTCCTGGAGGTCGAGCGCCAGCATCGGCCCAGCGATGGCACCCACCGGCCGTACGCCGCGATCGCGGCGGCCTCGGACGAACGGTGAGCTGAGTCGACGAGTCTCCACCGCCGAGCGAGCCACGGGGAAATCCGGGCCGGTCGGCGGCCCGCGGCCGCTTCACCGCGGCCAATCGGGCGTGTCCTGCTCTGAGCGAGCATGGGCAGTCATACGTCGGCGACTGAAATAAGCACTCACTCCGCGCCGAACTATCGCCATTATCCAGCCGCCGACATGAGCTAGCGCTCGGGGCCCGCTGTGTGCTGTACTGCACTAAGGGGGCATTTCGACTGTTCGAGACTGGGGCGTCAAGTCAGTGGACGAACGCGAACGAATCATAGAAGAGGCGCTCGGTGCCACGATCGCCGATTTACTTGGCGATGGCGAGCGCAACAAGGCGCTCTGGCGTGAAGCACTGAATCCGGACCGGCTGACCTGGCTGGATGGCAGATTGGCTGCCTACTATGCCGGCAAGGAAAGTCCGACCACCCCACCGAATGAGCTTCATCCTGCTCTCTTCGAGTCGGAGATATATTACAATTTCGGCGGTTTGACGATGTTTGGCCCCCGTCGGCCGCCACGGACTGCGGTTATCAGCGAGGATCTCCGACAGGCACTGCTCTACGGTCATGGCGTTGCACTTTACGATCCAATTATCGGCATCTCAAGCGGAGGAGCGCCGAATCAGCGCTCCGTTGTGTTGCGCGGCGCCCTCGAATTCTGGCACCAGTTCGGCGCGCTGGTAGAAGCAGATGTGGTCAGGCTGGAACCGCCAAACTATCGCGAGTTCCCCAGCGTCAACGACGCGGAGGAGAAGTGTCTCGATCTCATCTGTCAGAGCCCGGACGGGCGCAGGGCGCTCCTGGAGCTCTTTGACGAACTTCAAGAGAGCTTCTCAGGGCGACCGGTCGATTGGGTTGGCAGGCCGAATCAACCCGAGCGCGCCAACCGCAAACGTGCCCAGCGGTTTCGGGAGCATCTCCACTATGTAGAGCTCAGCACCCACGACATGTTCCATGCGGTGAGTCTCGACCTTCCGCGGTTTCTATTCAGTCGGCTGATGCCGGCAACCGACGTCTGGCTGCCGTCTGCGCAGCATCTGGGGTACTACCTGCTGTTGGCGCAGCATGGGCTTGGGCAAGTCGACGCGGATCTTGAATTCATGCTTCTGCAGAGCTTGGCAACGGTACATCTGCCGGCCTTGAACGATCTCCCAGTACGCGATGTGGTAAATCTCCGACGCGATTCCGAAGTGTTGGAGGCTTGGCGCCAGTCGCTGCGCGATGCGCTAGCAGAGCTAACGGTGATGACTGAAGGCGGGATGGCCGATACGGCCACTCAGCGCCAGCTACGCAATCACCTGGCAGGGGTAGCGAGCCAGACCACATCGGCGCTAAGGAAGGCTCGCTCCGCTCCGTTCTCTGACGCGGCTCGGTCCATGACATTCGGCGTAATGGGCGGAGCTACCGGAGCAGCTTTCGACGGACTCCGAGGATTGCTGGTGGGAACGGCAGCCGCAGCTGTCTCGAACGCGGCCCAGGCCACCAGCACCATTTTCTCCGAGCGGGCGCAGCGCAGCGCGCTTAAGGCGCGTACCCAGCACGCCCTCTTGTTTGAGGAAGCCCAACCAGGCGAAACCACGGAACAGCGCCGTAACCGCGTGCTGGCCCGACGCCTTAAGCGCACCTCACTTTAAGGCGCACCAGCACTCCCACATGCTGCGCCACACGTTCGTCACCACCATGCTCGACGCCGGCGCCAGCCTCCGCGACGTCCAGAACGCCGCCCGCCACGCCGATCCATGAACCACCATGCGCTACGACCGCGCCCGCAAGAACGTCGACCGCCACCCCAACCACATCCTCGCCGCCTACCTGGTTTCCGGAACATAGCCGGCACTCCCGGCTCGGCCGATGACAGTGGGCCGGATCTCGCTGCGGGAATCTCCTTGCAGGCCGAACGTCTAGAACGAATGATCTGTGCCGTGTCGATCGTAGGTATGGATGCCGAAATTCTGCCCGGCCGGGTCGTCGTCGTCATCGATGTGATTCGGGCTTTCACCACGGCTGCGGTTGCCTTCGAGCGTGGCGTGACCGAGATAGCCTGCGCGCCGTCGGTCGAGGTTGGCCGAGCTCTCCACCGGCTCCTCCCCGACCGCCTTCTGGTCGGGGAGACCAACGGTCTCAAGCCCGTGGATTTCAACGTCGGGAACTCGCCGTTCGAGATGTCGGCGGCGCGGCTTGACGGCCAGCGCCTGATTCAGGCGACATCGAACGGCACGCTCGGGCTTGCCCGGTGTCCGGACCCGACGGCGCTGCTCGCGGTGTCAGCGAGGAATGTCGGTGCCACCGCCCGCTGGATCGCGAGCAACCACGCCGAGACTCCGTGCACCCTCATCTGCACCGGGAGGACCGCCGAGGACTGGGCCTGTGCGACGTACCTGAGCGGCCTTCTCAACGGGTCAGCGCCGCGACGGGCAGACCTGGTCGCTGGCATCATGAGCGGCGCCGCCGAGCATGCTCGTGGCTATGCACAGCTACCCGCGTCCGAACGTGTTGATCTTTCCAACGACCTCCGCTTCTGCTGCGACGTCGACCGGGCCGAATTCGCCATGGTCGGCGACGTCCGCAGAGATCACGTTGTCCTCGCGAAGGTGCCGTGCTGAAATGGCCTGTCTTCCAGTCCGTCATCGGTCACGTCAGCCGGAAGTGCCGATGGCCAGGGCGGGAGCTGGCGCACCTGAGTTGGCTAACGGTGCCGCGCTCGTGCGGCCCGCGTCGCGTTCACCTGCGGTGATGCCTGTAGGTGGGGCTGTTTCACGCACTAACCGAATGAGTCAACTGGGTCTGACCGGCCAGCCGTCTGGCGGCCTCAGAGCCGCAGCAGCCCCGCGGCGAGCGACTCACGCTGAACCGCCCCGGATCTTGTAGAGACTTCCCCGCTTGGGAAGGATCGAGAGATGGCAGGAACGAAGCCGTATCCGCGGGAGCTGCGTGAGCGCGCGGTGCGGATGGTCGCGGAGGTGCGGCCGAACTACGAGTCGGACTGGGCTGCCATCACGGCGGTGGCGGCCCGGCTCGGGATCGGCACGGCCGAGACGTTGCGCAAGTGGGTCCGCCAGGCGCAAGTCGACCAGGGGCAGCGGCCCGGGGTCACGTCGGAGGAGTCGGCGGAGCTGAAGCGGCTGCGGCGGGAGAACGCCGAGCTGCGTCGGGCGAATGAGATCCTGAAGGCCGCGTCGGCTTTCTTCGCGGCCGAGCTCGACCGGCCTACGACACGATCGTGACCTTCGTCGACAAGCATCGGGACCGCTTCGGCGGAGTCGAGCCGATCTGCCGCGTGCTGCGCCAGCACGGGCTGCAGATCACCCCGAGCGGCTACTGGGCGGCCAAGAAGCGCCCGCCGTCGAAGCGACAGGTCCGCGATACGCAGCTGAGGGAACTCGTCCGCGAGATCCACTCGGCGAACTACGGGGTCTACGGAGCTCGCAAGATCTGGCACGAGCTGCGCCGCTAAGGGCATCCGACGGCCCGGTGCACGGTTGAGCGGTTGATGCGTGATGCCGGCCTGGCCGGTGCCGTGCGGGGCAAGAAGATCCGCACGACGGTCGCTGATCCCGGGCATGAACGGGCCGCTGACCTGCTCAACCGGGACTTCACCGCCGCCCGGCCGAACCGGTGCTGGGTCGCGGACTTCACCCACATCGCTGCCTGGTCCGGCGTCGTCTACGTCGCGTTCGTCGTCGACGTCTACTCCAGGGCGATCGTCGGTTGGTCCGCGGCGACGAACAAACGCACCCCGCTGCCTGCGTTCCGCAGCTCGGCGTCGATATAGTCCGCGAATTTGGGGTTTGAGCTGGGCAAACGCCGGTAGGCCCGGTGACTGGGCGTGTCACTAGGCAGTTGTGTTGTTGCAGGTCAGGCGGTTGCGGGTGTGGCGTCGAAGATCCGAGGCGGTTCGGTGATCTTCAGCTTCGTGAGCAGGGCCTTCTGGGGTTGGGACAGCTCGGTGCGCTGGGCGAACGTGCCGGCGGGGCCGGTGAACACGCCCAGGTGCAGCCGGTCGATCTCGGTGCGGATCGCGGTCCAGGTGCGGCCGGTTTCGGTCTCGGCGACCCGGATCAGCAGCAGGGCCAGCCAGCAGAGCAGGATGTGGGCGCGGATGCGGTCCTCGCGGTGGTGGAACACCGGGCGCAGGTCGAGGGTGGTCTTCATGTCGCGCCAGCCGCGTTCGACTTCGAGCAGTTGCTTGTAGCCCAGGGCGATGTCCTCGGCGGACAGTGTTGGGTCGGAGCAGCGCAGCAGGTACTTGCCGTCCAGCCGCTGCTCCGCCTTGACCTTGGCCTGGTCGATGCGCAGCAGGCCCTTGGGCGTGACGCGCAGGAACCGGTTCAGGCCGGGCTTGGTCGAGATCACGCCGCGGAGCTCGGCGCGTTTGGTGGCCGACAGCCGGTCGGTGTCGTCGATCAGGTCGGTGAGCTGGGCGATCAGCCGGGTCCGGACGGCGGCGTCGCGGTCGGCGGCCTCGGGGTTGTAGCAGATGACGAACCGGTCGTCGGTGTCGATGTTGACTTCCTTGACCTGCAGGTTGTCCGCGACGGTGGCGTAGCGGCCCTGCCGTGCGAGGGCGGCGTCGGCTTCGCTGGTGCCGGCGCGCAGCTTCTCGCCGAGGATGTAGTGCCCGCCGCCCTGTTGCAGGAAGCGGCGGTTCTCAGCGGAGGCGAAGCCACGGTCGGCGACCCAGACGATGCGGGCCAGGCTCCACTCCCGCATGTCGGTCTTGACCTGCCGGATCAGGGCGGAGTCGCCGGTGTTGCCGGGCCAGCACCACACCCGCACCGGGATACCGGTGCGGGTGACGGCCATCCCGACCACGACCTGGGGCAGGTCGTCGCGGGAGTCCTTGCTCTTACCATGCGTGCGGAACCCGGCCTGCTTGACTGCGGCCGGGTCGCCTTCGGCCACGACCTTGCCCAAGGCGTCGCGCCACAGCGGTTCGTCGGCCTCGTCGAGTTCGAAGTAGGTGCTGGTGGTGTCGAAGAACAGCAGGTCGACCTCGAGGTTGAGCAGGTCGGCGATCTGGTCGTAGACACCGCGGGTCAACGCAGGTTCGACCTCGATCAGCTGGTCCATCGCCCGGTAGCAGGCGTCGTCGGTGACATGTGGCAGGCCGGGCAGGTGCACGTCCTGGCAGATCCACTCGGCGGCGGCCAGCTTGCTCGACGGCGCCAGGGCCCGGTTCGCGACCAGCGCGAACAGCACCCGCTCCACGTCGACCTCCCGCCGCGCCGAGCCGACCAGCGGCCGCAGGACGGTGTCGATACGCAGACGGCGCCACAGCCCGTCGAGCAGCCACGCCCCGCCCAGCGGCCTCGACTGTTCGAACGACAACCCGGCCGGCGCGGCCGCGGCCAGGGCGTCGGCCGGGGCCAGCAGCCGCGACAACGCGTCCACCAGGCGGCGGATACCGGCCACGTCGAGCTGGTCCTCACGGCCGAACGAGTACAACACCCGGGTCTTGGACGCCTTCGCGGCCGGGTCCCACTCATTGTGGGCCAACTGCAGGTAGCGGATCGTCTGCCCGTCGCGGGTCTTGCGGGTCGACGCCTTCACGTACACGAGGAACGACCGTACACCGACTATGAGACCCGGCATAGATCAGCAGCTCATAACAGTTATACACAGGCAGGCGTGTCACTAGGCGATTTCGCGGTTTCCACCAGGCCGCAACGCCTTGACCTGCGCCTTCACGCCGCAACGCCGACTATATCGACGCTGAGCTGCGGAACGCAGGCGCTGGTCCTCGCCGCTTTGAACATGGGGCTGTGGCGCCGAGACCGCGCCGGACAACCCGTCGGGGCGGGACTGGTGCACCACAGCGATGCGGGCAGCCAGTACACGTCGTTCCGGTTCACCACCCACCTGCTCGACCGGAACGTGTCAAGGGATTGAGGCCAGCGGGAGTTAAGCGGCTTGTGGGAGGGGCTTCGTTTCCTGGTCGGGCTTGTTGATCCAGACCTGTTCGGGCAGGTCGAGGATCTTCGGTAGTAGCCGGGTGGTGCTGAACCGTTCCGGGTGCGCGGCGCGGGCTGCGGCCAGGGTGTCCTCCCGGTGGGCGCGGACCGTGTGGTGCCGGCCGTGGTGGATGTCGGCGGGGGTGTGCAGACCGATGCCGGAGTGCCGGTGGGCATGGTTGTACCAGGTCACGAAGTTGGTCATGAACGTTCGGGCGTCCGCGAGGGACGCGAACCGGTCGGGGAACACCGGCGCGTACTTCAACGTCTTGAACCAGGCCTCGCTGTACGGGTTGTCGTTGGACACCTTCGGCCGGGAGTGTGAGCGGGTAACGGCCAGGTCCTCGAGCAGGTCAGCGACGGATTTCGAGGTCATCGAGGTGCCCCGGTCGGCGTGGACCACGTGCGGGACGCCGTGGGTGTCGAACACCTGGCGGATCATGGCCTCGGCCAAGGGCCCGGACTCGCGGGCGTGCACCCGCACCCCGACGATGTACCGGGAGTAGATGTCGATCATCACGTAGGCGTCGTAGTAGACGCTCTTCGCAGGGCCGGGCAGTTTCGTGATGTCCCAGCTGTAGACCTGCCTCGGGGCGTCAGCGACCAGCTCGGGACGCCGGCGGGCCGGGTGCCGGGCCAGCCTGCGCCGCTCGCGGACCTGCCGGTGCTCGCGCAGGATCCGGTACATCGTGGCGATCGAGCCCACGTACACACCCTGGTCCAGCAACGCCGCGTAGATCTGCGCCGGCGCGGCGTCAACGAACTCGGGACTGTCCAGCAGCTGCAGGACCTGCTCCCGTTCGGCCGGGCTGAGCGCGTTCACCGGCGGACGCCGCGCCGGGCGTGACGGTGTCGGCCGACGTCGGTCACGATCGGCGCTGGACCGGGCGATCCCGGTCAGCCGCTTCGCGTCCCGCGTGGTGGTCCCCGCACCGGTCAACGCGTGGTAGGTGTCCATCAGCGCCTGCCGAGCCCGAACACGTCCGGATCGTCCGGCTCGCTCCTGGAGATCTCCTCCAAGAGCTCGCGCGCTTTTCCCATGATCGTCAGCGCCGTCTCGGTCCGCGCCAGCTTCGCCTGCGTACGCTCCAGCTCCCGCCGCAACCGGGCGATCTCGGCCTGCTCGGCGCTGGGCCGCCCGACCGTCTCCCCAGCCGGCTTGCCCTGCAACAGCCCGGCATCGCGGGCCCGGCGCCACTCACTCATCAACGACGAGTACAAGCCCTCCCGCCGCAGAAACGCCCCGCCCTCACCCGCCGCGACAGCCTGCTCATACCGGGTCAACAGGTCCAGCTTCTGCCCCGGGCTGAACGACCGGCGCGCCCGCGGCCCGTCCGACCGCGGACCCTTCTTGCGACTCATGACCCCATCCTGGGCCACCGTCATATCAACAGCAGTACTCAACGCATCTCGATCCTGAACTCGCCCTGCCAGACGGACTTGCTATGAACCGTTGGCCTCAACTCACCCTGGCAGACAGGGGACGCCGGTATCGACGCCTCGATCGGCAGCGTCGGCGACGCCCTCGACAACGCGCTGATGGAATCCACCATCGGCCTCTACAAGACCGAACTGATCAAACCCCGAGGCCCGTGGCGCAGCCTCGCCCAGGTCGAACTGGCCACCGCCGAGTGGGTCGACTGGTACAACAACCAGCGCCTGCACTCAGCCATCGGGCACGTCCCACCCACCGAACACGAATCGACGTTCTACGCTCAACCCCAGCCCCGCGAGGTGGTCGGAGTCAACAGCTGAGGTCTCCACAGAACCCGGGGCGGTTCACGCAATCCGGCGGGCGGCTCCTGGTAGCCCTCGTCCCACAGCGCACCGGGAAATCCGCCGGCCGCAAACGCAGTGTTGAGATCGTCGACGAACCAGATCGAGGGCCCCACCTTCCCGTCGATTCCGGGGCCGGGCAGGTCGATGCCGTAGGGCGCGTCGCCGCTGATGTTCGCCTTGTGGAGCTCGTCGGGCGCGTAGTCGAGCTGGAACGGGATGCCGGCGTCCCGGCGCGCGGTGTCCCTGAGGTACGCGGCGTGCTCGGCCTCGTAGTAGGAGCGCGAGCCGCCCCGCTCGGCCCACTCGAGCTGCACCACCAACGGGTCCGCGAGCACGCTGGCCGGCCAACCCGGCAATTCCCCGACGAGCCACACATCGCCCACCTGCCGGATCCACGCGCTGATCGTCATCGGGAACGGCGCGAACGTCACCTCCAGCCAGTCGGCCAGCGCGGGCGCGCCCGGCGACGGGGGAACGTGGGCGCGACACGGCGTCCCCTCGTCGTCGTTCTCCTCCGCACGGAAGCCCCGCGCCTGCAGCCGCTCAACGAGCGTCTCGACGTTCCTGCGGGCACGGTCGGCGAACTCGCGCGCCACCGCCTCGGCGTCCTCGCGGTACGGGGCGTCGAAGACCTGTAGGCCAAGACCGCGCAGGTCGCGCCATACGTCGTCGGGATCACCGGACACGTACCGCGCGTGGAAGCTCGCCATGGCCACCATCCTTGCAGAGCCACCAGCGTCGGTGGCGAGGTCTCGGTTGCCGACTCAGCTGGCGATCCGCAACGTCATCAAGCAGCCGCGGCTGCTGCGCTCGGCGACCATCGCGATCAATGGCACGACACAGACCTTCGCCCCGCCATCCCCGCCGAAAAGCAGGCCATCCTCGAGGGTCCACGCCCGCAAGGTCACGCACTAACTCGACTTGACTCACGGTTGGCCGGGTGTGGGCGTGTGTGGTGCCAGGACACCAGCCGCGCCGGCGAGCCGCGGGCCAGGCCGTCGCGTCGCCCTCGGCTTCCGCACCGTCAGATCGATCAGCGGCGCACCCGATAGCGCAGGTGAAGCACCCGGTTGCCGTGAATCACCACGTCAGGATCCTCCAGCAGGTGCTGCGCGTGGACCGGCCCGAAGTAGCGCTTGCCGGACCCGAACACCACGGGTACGACGTCCATGCGCACCTCGTCGACCAGACCCGCGGCAAGCACCTGGCCACCGACGTCGCCAGCGGCGACCTCGACCATGCGGTCACCCGCAAGCTCCTGTGCTTTGGCCACGGCTGCCTCGACGCCGTCGACGAAGTGAAACGGCGCCTCGGGGTGCCAGCCCTCGGGCCTGCCCCGGTGGGTCACGACGACGACGTGGTCGATCCCGCCCGGCGGCTTCCCGTCCCAGCCGTCCGTCAGGTCGAAGACGTGGCGGCCGACGACTGTCACTCCGATCTGGTCCCAGTACGGCCGGGTGTAGTCGTAGGACGTCTGCGACACCTTCACCTCGCCGCTGGAGTCCAACGGGACGTCACCGTTGACCAACCAGTCGAACAGCGGTCCGGGCTGGTCGTTCTCGTCCGCGATGAAGCCGTCCACCGACACCGAGCTGTACATGACCACCTTGCCCACGAGGCTCTCCTCTGCTCTGGGGTGCCCCCAAATTAGCGGGTCGTGAGCTGCCGCTCTTGTAAGAAATCAATCGGCCGGCAGCGGCCAGCCGTCCAGCACGTGACCGGGATGTTCGCGCAGGAACCGCCGCCGGACTTCGACGTACCGGGTCGGCGTGAGCCCGGTGAACGCCCGGAACTCGTGGCCGAAGTGGGCCTGGTCGAAGTAGCCTGCGCCACCGGCAAGTTCGCCCCAGTCGATCGGCCCGGCGGGGTTGATCGCGAACACGGTGGCGGCGAAGCGGTAGGTGCGGGCCAGCCGCTTCGGTGTGACGCCGATGAGCTCCTTGAACCGCTGGGCCAGGTGAGTGCTGCTGACACCGGCTGCCACGCTCAGGTCGCCGATCGACATCGCCCCGCTGGTCGCCGCGATGGCGCTGCTCGTATGGCGGACCAGCCCCAGGCCGGCGGTCTCGCACAGCCGTCGCATCAGCTCCTCCTCGAGCAGCGTCAGCATCTCGTGCGGTCCGTCCGCCGTGGCCAGCCGGTCTCGCAGCTCGGCGATGGCGGGCCGGCCCCAGACCTGCTCCACCGTCACCGGCCGGTCACACAGCTCGGCCGCGGGCATCGGCAGAAACGGCGCCAGCCCCCACGGCTTGACGTGCGCGCCGACGGACCGGGTCCGGAGCGGATAGCTGAACTCCCACGCGCGGGTGGGCATGGTGACCACACAGCCGTCGGCGTACTCGGCCGTCTCGATGTCGGTGCCGGCGCGGATGCGGAACGGCGCCCCGAGGTTGACGATGAGCAACGCCGACGGCGCGGGCGGCAGCGTCAGCCGGGCGTACGGCGGCGCACCCTCCAGGTAGTAAAGGTCGTCGATCAGCCCGTCCAGCGGCGGTCGCGGCACTCTGGACACGTACTCCACGCCCACAGCATCGCAGACGCCCCTGGGCTGGGCAGTGGAGCAAGTTCCATCCCGCCACGCCACCGAGGACGGCCCGGATCTGGTGCCACGGTCGTGCGGGCGCGTCGGCTCTCTTGACCGCCAACCTGCTGCTTTACTAAGGTACTAGCAAAGCAGTAAAGGGCCAGTAAAGGGCTACCGTGTTCGTCTTCCGGCTCGACACCCACTCCGGCGTACCGCCGTACCTGCAACTCGTCCAGCAGGTCCGCCAGGCGGTGCTGCTGGGCTTTCTCCAACCCGGTGACCGCCTCCCGCTCATCCGCGAGGTGGTCGAGGACCTGGCGATCAATCCGAACACCGTCGCCAAGGCGTACCGGCAGATGGAGCAGGAGAACCTGGTCACCGGCCGGCCCGGCCAGGGCACGTTCGTCAACGAACAGCAGTCGGCCGTGATGCCGGCATCGACGTACACGTCGCTGCGCCGCGGCCTGGCGACCTGGCTGCGCCGCGCCTACGCGGCCGGCCTCGACGAGCAGGCGGTCAACGCGCTCTTTACTTCCGTCCACCAGCAGACGAGGAATGAGGACGTGGCGTGACAGCGACCGAGTTCGCGCTGCGCACCGACGGTGTGGGCAAGCGGTACCGGAAGGGCTGGGCGCTGCGCGACTGCACCCTGGCCCTGCCGGCGGGCGGCGTGATCGCCCTGGTCGGGCCGAACGGCGCGGGCAAGACCACGCTGCTGCGCCTGGTCGTCGGGTTGCTGGCACCGAGCACCGGCACGGTGGAGGTCCTCGGCCACGACGTCACCGCCAGCACCCCGCAAACGCTGTCTCGGGTCGGGTTCCTGGCCCAGGACCACCCGCTGTACAAGCGCTTCACCGTCGCCGAGATGCTCCGCTTCGGCCGGGCTTGCAACCTGCGGTTCGACCAGGGGCTAGCCGCAGGCCGGCTGGCGAAGCTGGGCATCCCGCTCGACCGCAGGGTCGGTACGCTCTCCGGCGGGCAGCAGGCCCAGGTCGCGTTGGCTCTGGCCCTGGCGAAGCGGCCGGACCTGCTTGTCCTCGACGAGCCGGTGGCCAGCCTCGACCCGCTGGCCCGGCACGAGTTCCTGCAGGTCCTCATGGGCGCGGTGGCCGAAGGCGGGGTGACCGTCCTGTTCTCCTCCCACGTCGTGCACGAGCTGGAGCGCGTCTGCGACCACCTGGTCGTGCTCAACAACGGCCGGGTCACGCTCACCGGTGACATCGACACCCTCCTCGCCGAGCACCGGCTGCTCGTCGGCCCGCGCACGGCCACCGACCTCGACCGGGCCGGCGCCGTCGTGGAGGCCGTCCACAGCGACCGGCACACGACCCTGCTGGTACGCGACGGCGCGATCCCGGCCGCGCCTGGGTGGCAGGCCCAGCCGGTCGCGCTGGAGGACCTGGTGCTGGCGTACCTGCGCCGGCCGTCCGAGCCGAGCGCCGCGGTCACGTCGGGGGTGGCGGTGTGACGTGGTTGATCTGGCGCCAGCACCGGACCGAGGTCTGCGTCCTGGGTCTGCTCGTCGGCATGTTCGGCATTGCCCTGCTCGTGCTCGGGACGCAGGCCCACGACCTGTTCCCCGGTGGTCCCGCCCGGTGTGCGGGAGAGGCCGGTATCAACGAGGCCTGCACGGCCTCTTTCCGCCGGCTCGACGAGGAGTACGGGTACGTCGAGAACCTCCTGGCGGCCTTCTATCTGGTCCCCGTCGTCATCGGTGCGTTCCTCGGTGCGCCACTGCTCGCGCGCGAACTGGAGGACGGCACCTGGCAGCTCGCCTGGACGCAGGCCGTGCCGCGGATGCGCTGGTTGGCGGCCAAGCTCGCGGCACTGGCCGGCGTCACCGTCACGCTCACCGGGATGTTCACCGCGGTGCTCACCTGGTTCCGTCAGCCATTCGACGCGTGGGAAGGGCGATTCCAGTACGACGCCTTCGACCTGGAGGGACTTGTTCCGGTGGCGTACGCGCTGTTCGCGTTCGGCGTCGCCACCGCCGCCGGGGCGATCCTGCGGCGCAGCCTGCCCGCGTTCGGCGTCGCGTTCGCGGCGTTCCTCGCCGCCCGGATGCCGGTGGCGCTGTTGGCCCGTCCCGCGTACGCCGCGCCGCTCACCACCATGGAGCCGGTCCCCGTCGGCGGCTCGAAGGACCAGGCGGGGCACCGGCCCGTGCCCAGCAACGCTTCCTGGACGATCGAACACGGCTACGCAGACGCCATCGGGCGCAGGCTGAGCTGGACCGAGTACTACGAGCTGGAGGCCGCCGCCAACCGGGCCGGCACCAACCTCAACCAGTTCCTGCACGCGCGGGGCATCCAGCAGTTCAAGATCTACCACCCGGCCGACCGGTTCTGGACGTTCCAGCTCATCGAGGCGGCCCTGTTCGTCGCCGTCGCGGCGGTCCTGATTGGTGTGGTGGTGTGGCGGGTACGGCGCCGTACGATCTAGTGCCCTGACACGAACGTTTCACGGTGCTGTTCGGCTTGTTGGCCGGGCGGTGGTCGACGTTCACGCCGGGTGGATGGCAGAACTGGGCTTCCCCTGGGGGTCTGGACACCGGGTTATGCCGCGATCGGAAGCTGCCTTGCGCAGGATCTCTTTCTCGACCTGCAGTCTGCCGGCGACCGACGAGTACGTGGGTACACCAGGCTGAGCCATTACGCACAAGAACAGTCATTATGATGCGCTGCCAATTTGTCCGGATTGGTCCGCTCGGATTGCTGGATTGGTGTTACCGGTAATCCAGTAATGCGCCGATGGTGACCTGGCGCTGTGTGCCGGGACGGAACGGGCCGTCACACGTTCCCCGCCGTCAGGGCAGGCCGTCGACGACTGGGCAGCTACCGAATCCTCGTTGCCTCGGCGCTGGCCGACCTGAAGGATTGCGGCTCGTGAAGATTGAGATCCGACCCGTCGAACGCTCCGAGGCAGTCGACTACCTCAAGGTGCTGCCGTACGTCAACGGGCTGCCGAACTGGGAGCCGGCTCCCAGTTCGGGGCACGGCGGTCCGGAAGCGTGGCCGCCGCCGAGAAAGCCGGCCACCGAGCAGCAGTTGGAAGCCTGGGCCGATGAGGTGATGGATGACCACTTCCATCCCCAGGCCGCCTTCGTGGACGGGAAGCTGGTGGGCGGCTCGGCGATGCTCTCGCTGACCATCACCGTGCCAGGGCTGCGTGCTGTGCCGTTCGGTGGTGTCACGGCAACTGCCGTGATCGCGACCCACCGTCGGCGCGGACTCCTGCGCGGCATGATGCAGGCGATGTTCGACGAAGCCTTGGAGCGCGGCGAACCGTTGGCCGCGCTGAGCGCAAGTGAGGGAAGCATCTACGGGCGCTTCGGGTTCTCCCCGGCGACGATGCGCGCCCGTTGGGAGCTGGAGCGCAGCGACGCCCGCTTCATCGACTCCGAATTTCCCGCGGGCTCGTTGGAGGCCCCGCGCTTGGGTAGCTGTCCCAGCACCGCAAATATTTGATCTTGGTGTTTAGGTGTCGTAGGAGACGGATTGGCCCCGCGCAGCGTTGTTGCGTGCTGGCGGGGCCGGTTTGGCTGTTCAGGTACGGGCGTCAGTGGACGGCACCGCGCTCGTGGAGGTCGAGTGGTTCGAGGTCGTCGTCTTCGTCCTGGTCGTCGGCGGCTTCGGCGGGGCCGTAGAGGTCGGGGTAGCGCAGGACGTCGGGGCCTTCTTCCCAGTCGAGGCGTTCGGGCCATTCGCGGTACTCGGCGATGGTGATGGCGCGGTTCGCCTGCTGTTCGCCGCTGGAGACGGGTTCCATCGTGTCGTCGTAGACGAGAAAGTGGCCGCGGTGGTCGCGGGCGAGGCGGATGTCGTCGGGGTCGTCGCCGAGGGCGACGGTGACGACTTTGCCGGTGTAGCCGTCGTCGCCGAAGTCGACGCAGACCATGATCGGAGCTTCGTACCGTACCCACCTGCGCATGGTCTGTCCTTCGTGTTCGCCGGGCGTGGGGTCGGCGTTCAGCGTATCGACGTCGGGTTCCGGGTCGCCGTCAGCCGTTGATCGTCGTCTGTCAGGGTGTTGCGGTGCGCCGGGAGTGGGAACTCGATGACCTGATCGCGTCGTGGACGCTGGTCGATGCTGATCTGGAGCTGATGGCGCGGCTGCACGGCGGCCGCCGGTTGAGCTTTGCGTTGATGGTGAAGTTCTTCGAGATCGAGGGCCGGTTCCCGCGTCACGTCGGCGAGGTCCCGCCGGCCGCGGTGGACTATCTCGTGCGGCAGCTCGGCGTGCCGGACGCCGAGTTCGAGGTGACGGGGCGCGGCGTTGAGCGGTATCGGGTCCAGATCCGTGACGCGTTCGGTTTCCGGATGTTCTCTCGGGGCGACGAGGACAAGATGATCGCGTGGCTGGCCGAGCAGGTCTGTCCGAGCGAGTTGAACGAGGACCGGCAGCGCGAGGCGGTGTTGGCCCGGTGCCGGGCGGAGAAGCTGGAGCAGCCGGGCCGGATGGACCGGATCGTGGGCGCGGCGAACCGGATCGCTGACGCCCGGTTCTGCGAGGACACCGTGGGCCGGCTGCCCGCTGATGTGACCGCCGCGTTGTGGGCGATCCTCGGCGACGACCAGGACGCCGAGGCGGATGCCGACGGCGCTGGCGGGGTGAGTTTCTTCAACGAGTTGAAGGCGGACCCGGGCAAGCTGGGCCTGGAGACTCTGCTGGGTGAGATCGTGAAGCTGCGTCGGGTCCGGACGATCGGGCTTCCGGCCGGGCTGTTCGCCGACGTCGCGGAGAAGCGGGTCGCCCGGTGGAGGGCGCGGGCGGCGGCGGAGTATCCGTCGACGCTGCGCCGCGACCACCCGCCGGAGGTGTCTCTGACGCTGCTGGCGGTGTTGTGCTGGTGCCGGCAGACCGAGGTCACCGATTCGTTGGTCGAGTTGTTCATCGACCTGGTGCGGGTGATCAACACGCGGGCGGAGCGGCGGGTCGAGCGGGAGCAGATCGCGGAGTTCCGCCGGGTCGCGGACAAGGACAACGTGCTGTACCGGCTGGCCGGGGTGTCGGTGGCCCACCCGGACGGGATCGTCCGCGACGTGGTGTATCCGGCGGTCGGTGAGCAGACCCTCAAGGATCTGGTGGCCGAGGCGAAGGCTACCGAGTCGCGGCGACGCCAGCGGGTGCGTACGGTGCTGGCCAGCTCGTACTCGCACCACTACCGCACGATGCTGCCGAAGCTGCTGGACGCGTTGACGTTCCGGTGCAACAACACGGCGTACCGGCCGGTGATGGACGCCCTGGAGTTACTGCATCGGTACAAGGACCGCGACGGCCGGCTCACCCACTACGAGCGGGCCGACCGGGTGCCGCTGGACGGGGTGGTCAAGGCCGACTGGCGACCGGCGGTCATCGACGACCGTGGCCGGGTCGAGCGGATTCCGTACGAGCTGTGCGCGTTGCTGGCGCTGCGAGACGCCGTGCGCCGGCGCGAGATCTGGGTGGAGGGCGCCCGTGCCTGGCGTAACCCGGAGACGGATCTGCCGGTCGACTTCGACCTGCACCGCGACGTGCACTACACCGCGATCGCGCAGCCGACCGACCCGACCGAGTTCGTCACCGCGCTGCGGTCGCGGGTGGACACGTCATTGGCCCGGTGGGCGGCCGCGATGCGCGCTGGTACGGCGGGCACGTCGGTCGGGGTCCGTAAGGGGCAGGTGTGGATCTCGGTGTCGAAGCAGCCGGCCCAGCCGGTCCCGGCGAACCTGGACGCGGTCAAGGCGGAGGTGACCCGTCGGTGGGGTGTGGTGAGCCTGCTCGACCTGCTCAAGGAGACCGACTGGCTGACCGACCTGCACACCGAGTTCACGTCGATCGCCACCCGCGAGCACCTGGCCCCGGGCGAGCTGCGTAAGCGGCTGCTGCTGGTGCTGTTCGCGCTGGGCACGAACATCGGCGTGAAGCGGATCGTGCACTCCGGTGACCACGGCGTCACTGAGGCGCAGCTGCGGCGCACGCGGCACCTGTTCGTCAACCGCGACGGTCTGCGGCGGGCCATCGCCGCGGTGGTCGGGGCGACGCTGCGGGAGCGTGACCCGCGCTGGTGGGGCGCCGGCACTGCCTGTGCGTCCGACTCGAAGAAGTTCGGGTCGTGGGAGTCGAACCTGATGACCGAGTGGCACGCCCGCTACGGCGGCCCCGGTGTGATGATCTACTGGCACGTCGAGCGTAAGAGCGTGTGCGTGTACTCGCAGCTCAAGACCTGCTCGTCGTCCGAGGTCGCGGCGATGATGGAGGGCCTGATCCGGCACGCCGCCGACGTCGACTCACAGATCACCGCGAACTACACCGACACGCACGGCGCGTCGGTGGTCGGGTTCGCGTTCACGCACCTGCTCGGCTACCGGCTGCTGCCCCGGCTGAAGAACATCGGCGCCGCCCGGCTCTACCGGCCCGCTGAGGGGGCTACCTATCCGGGGCTGGAGCCGGTGCTGACTCGGGCGATCAACTGGGACCTGATCACCCGCGAATACGACCAGATGATCAAGTACGCGCGGGCATTGCAGCTCGGCACCGCCGAGGCCGAGCAGATCCTGCGCCGGTTCAACACCCGCGGCCCGAAACACCCCACCCTCGCCGCGATCGAGGAACTCGGCCGCGCGGTCCGGACGGCGTTCATCGCCGACTACCTCGCCGACCCTGCGCTGCGCCGCGAGATCCATGAGGGCTTGCAGGTGGTCGAACAGTGGAACTCGGCGAACGTGGCCATCCACTACGGCCGCGAGGCCGAGCTGCCCGGCGCCGACCGCGAGGCCCAGGAGATCTCCATGCTCTCACTGCACCTGCTCCAGTCCGCGCTCGTGCTGGTCAACACCCGCATGGTCGACCGCGTCCTGGCCGAACCGGACTGGGCGGCCCGGCTCACCGAACACGATCTGCGCGGCCTGACCCGGCTGTTCTGGTCCAACGTGGCCTTGCACGGCACGTTCCAGCTCGACCTCGACCAACGCATCGACTACGAGCGAGGCACCGACGGAGGAACAGCGATGACGCCCACCCCAATCGGTCAGTGAATTCGCTCAACTCTCGGTCGTTTGGTTGGGCTCATCCCGAAGGCGTTGCGCGACTTGCAGGATCGGCCACCAAGTAGCCTCGTACGCCGCGTCGGCCGCCGCCCGCCAAAGTTCTTGCGTCAGGCCGGCTGGGATGTCGGTCCGTAGCGGGACGTCGTGCGCGATCGCTGCGGCAAGCCCTTCGGCATCGACCTGCGCGGCGGCCCACCGCAGGGTACGCAGGTCCGGCACCCAGTTGTCCTGTTGCTCAGGCGCCGGGTCCATGGGACCACGTTACCAATTGACGTACGCTGGCGGACTCCAGACGCGGATTGAGCCCGTGACGCCCGTGCGGTAGTACCGGGTGCATGCGATGTACCAGCCCTTGTACGGGGAGCCGGACTGACCGACATCGGGCGTGTACCTGGTCACGGTCTGATTGGAACCGACGGCGAAGCTTGAGTAGTTGGAGCTGCGCACCGGCTGGCAGCCCTGGCTGTTGGTCCAGCCGGATTCTAGGCTGCCGGTTGGCTGGTTGTTGCCGCAGTAGTACAGGTAACTCAGGGCGCCGGTGACGGTCATGGTGAAGCCGAGGTCGCAGGAGTATCGAGTCTTGACGATGACCCCTCCGGCGCCGCCCGAGTAGTGTGGGTTCTCGAGCCAGGCGCCGCATCCTCCGTCCATGACGGTGAGGCCGCCCGGGTGCCGGGCGCCTTGACCGCGCGCGCCTACGACACCACCGCCGAGCTGACGTTTGCGATCGAGGACGACACCATGTGCCCGCACAATGTCGGCACCTGGCCCCGGGTTCGACAGTTGGTGGGCATGCGGCGGTGGCGGATCTGCGGGCTGACCTGCGGTGATGGGCATGGGGAGGCTTCGGGGCCGTTTGCCCACGGCTCCGAAGCGCGTTTTCCCAGCTCAGCGGCTATTCGGCGGTCTTGAGGTCGCTCATCTTTGGCGGGAGCGGGACACCGCAGTCGGTGAAGAGTTTGGCCTGGGTGTCGGTGAGCCGGGTGGTCTGCTGGAGGCTGCCGGCGGGGCCGGAGAGCGTGACCTGGTGGATCCTGCCGAGCTCGGCGGCGATCTTGGGCCAGGTCTGCTTGGTGCGGCGCTCAGCGACGCGGATCAGTAGCAGGGCGAGCCAGCACAGCAGCACGTGGGCGCGTATCCGCTCGTCGAGGCGGTGGTAGACCGGCCGCAGGTCGAGGGTGGATTTCATCGTGCGGAAGGCGCGTTCGGCTTCGAGCAGGTTCTTGTAGCCGAGTGCGACGTCCTCGGCGGACAGGTCGGGGTCGCTGGTCGCGAGGAGGTATTTGCCGTCCAGGCGGGACTCGGCGGCGACCTTGGCGGCGTCGATGGACAGCCGCCCGGTGGTGGGGTGCTGCTTGAGCCAGCGGCCGAGGGCCGGATGGTCGCGAAGCGCGCACTCGGCCTTGCGGTGCGGGGCGTCCGAAGGGGCCGTGGGGCGCTTACCGGTCTTGGCCGCCTTGGCCTTCGCCTTGGTCGCGTCGGCTTCCCGGGCGGCCTTGATGCGCGCCAACTCCTCGCCGATCGCGGCGAGTTGGTCTTCGCGTCGGGCGGCATCGCGTTCGGCCTCGGCGGGGTTGTGGCAGATGATGAAGCGCCTGCCCTCGTCGCCGTCGAGGCGGACCTCTTTGACGCGCAGGTTGTCGCGCACTTGCTGGTAGCGGCCCTGGCGGGCCAGGGCCTGATCGGCGCGGTGGGAGCCCTCGCGCATCTTGATGCCGGTGATGTAGTGGCCGCCGGCCCGACGCAGGTAGGACTGGTTGGCCTCGGAGGAGAACCCGGTGTCGCAGACGGTGACCACTCGCCCGAGCCGCCAGTCGCGCAGCCCGTCCTTGACCTCGGTGATCACGGTCTGGTCGTTGGTGCCGCCGGGCCAGGTCCAACAACGCACGGGAATGCCTTCGCGGGTGACGGCCAGTCCGATGACGATCTGCGGCAGGTCCTTGCGGTGGTCCTTGGAGTGCCCGTACTGGCGCAGGCTGGAGCCCTCGCCGTCCGGGTCGTCCGCGGTGTCGCGTTCGAAGTAGGTGGAGGTGGTGTCGAAAAAGACCAGGTCGACTTCGAGGTTGAGCAGGTGGGCGGCGGAGAAGAACACCGCTTCCTGCACGGCGGCGTGGACATCGGCGGCGACGAGCAGGTCCATGGCGCGGTAGGCGTGCTGCTCGGCCAGTGCGTCCAGGCCGGGGATGACCTGGTCGCGGGTGGCCCACTCGGCGGCGGCGAGCTTGGAGGCGGGGGCGATGGCCCGGTTGGCGACCAGCGCGAACAGGGTGCGCTCGACGTCGGTGCGGAACTTGCGCCCGTCGACGCGGGAGGCCAGGGCGGTGTCGATGCCCAGGAGTCTCCACAGCCCGTCGAGCAGCCAGCTCGCCCCGAGCGGCCGGGAGGACTCCACCGTCAGCGGCCCGGTCTCATCGGCGCCCAGCGGCGCGGCGGCCTCGTCCTCCTCGCCGAGGTAGCGGTTGATGGAGGCGACCAGCCGCCGCAGGCCGTTGACGTCCAGGCGGTCCTCGCGGCCGAAGTTGACCAGCACCTCGGCCTGCGTGGTGCCGCCGACGCGCCGGTTGTGGGCGAGTTGGAGGTAGCGCACCACCGACCCGTCCTTGTTCCGCCGCTGGATCTTCCGCAAGTACATGCCCGCATCATCAGGCAACAAGCCTGATAGGAGCAACACCCACGGCAAATCCGTTTGCCCACGCCTCCGGGCAGTCTCAGACGGGCGCCAGCCCTCTCACCTGCACAGATCCGCCGCCAACCCGCCCCGCATGCCCACCAACTGTCGAACTCGGGTACGGGAACGCGCAAGGAAGGCTCAAACGGTTTTCCGCCCGCGGCCCCGCCGGTGCTACCGGGACATTTCGTCTCGCCGGAAGCCACGGCGATCAGTCCGGCAGGACCTCGATGTACCCGTCGGTTCCGTGCACTCGGATCCGCTGCCCGTCCGGGATCAGTCGGGTGGCATCCACCACGCCGACGACGGCCGGCAAGCCGTACTCCCGTGCGATCACGGCGCCGTGGGTCATCAATCCGCCGACCTCCGTCACCAGGCCCGCGACGGCGACGAAGAGCGGCGTCCAGCTGGGGTCCGTGTGGGTCGTGACGAGGATGTCGCCCGGTTCGAGATCGGCCTGTGCCAGGTCCAGGATGACGCGGGCCCGCCCTTCGACGGTTCCGGCGGAGACCGGCAGGCCGATCAGCGCACCGGCCGGCACATCGTCGCGTCGGTACGCGCCGACGATGGCCTCGCCATCCGACGTGAGCACCCGGGGCGGCGTGAGCGCCTGATACGACCTGAAAGCCTCCTTGCGCCGGGCGATGAGCTGGTCATCCACGCGGTTCGTACGCACGACGTCGGGCAGCTCCTCGAACGTGAGGTAGAAGATGTCCTCCTTCTCACGAAGCGCGCCGGCCCGCACGAGACGCTCGGCTTCTTCCATCAGGGCCTGCTTGTACACGAAGTAGCGGCTGACCATGCCGTACTTCGGATACTCCCGGTACCCGATGAAGGTCCGGACCCGGTCGATCATCCGCTTCGTCTCGTCGGCCCTGCGCTCCCCGTCCGGCAGTGCCCGCAGGCGTTCGAGCAGCTCCTCCTCCTTCTTCCGGGCCTCCTGCCGCCCCTGTTCGAAGCGCCGCTCGCCGGCTCCCGGCTCGAAGTTCCTGATGTTGCCGAGGATCATGGGCACCAGCGTGGAGGGGCGTTCACGCCAACGCGGGCGGGTGATGTCGATCTCGCCGACGCAGCGCATGCCGTACCTGTCGAGCCAGTCCGCGATGGCGTCCCGCGCCGCCCGCCCGCCCGCGAGCCTGGGCAGCTCGTCCAGGAAACCGTCGTCCTCAACCTGCTGCAGAAACGCCACCACGTCCGGATGCGGGCGGATCACGTCAGCGACGTCCAGGAGCGCCAGCCCCATCTCCGAGGTGACGTTGTGGGGCACGGACCGGGTGAGGCTGTCCGCCGCGTTCTTCTCGCCCAGCCACACCTTCAACTGCTCGTTGAGCCACCAGGTGGCCTCCATCGCCGACATGAACACCTGATGGCTCCGCGGATCGAACAGGATCCGCCTCAGCTCCTGCAGGTCCGCCCGGATGAAGTCGAGCAGCTCCGCCCCGGACTTGGTACGGATGTCGCGCTCCGCGGCGGCGACGGAGGCCTCGCTGCGCCCGATCAGCTCGGTGACGATTGCCGGATCGGTCTCGATCGGGGCCGGCGCGCCGCCGGCCAGTGGCTCGGCGGGGCCCTCGTCCGGGAGCGGCCGGATGAAGCCGTCGCGCTCGAGGACGGTCCGCAGCGCGTCCCCGGTCAGCGGATCGGATTGCCGCACGAGCTCCAGGAGGCCGGCGCGGCTCGTCGGCGACGCCAGCCTCCGGGTGACGTCGACGAACAGGCGGCCGCCGGCCTCGGCCATCGGCGCGGGGGTCGTCATCTGCCAGAAGGAGAGCCCCAGCGGCTTCATGGCGTCGGTCATCATCTGCTGATGACCGACGGAGAGATATACGTGGTTCTCTCCGTCGCCGGACCCGGGGATGGGGAACAGCGTGGTGATCGGCCGGCTCTGGACGATCTGGAAGCCGTCGTCGACCAGGCACCATTCGATGTCCTGGGGGCGACCGAAATGCGCCTCGATCCGCCGGCCGAGCTGCGCGAGCTGGACGACCTGCGCATCCGTCAGCGCCGGCTGCTCCCGCAGCTCCGGGTCGATCGGCTGTTCCCGCGTCCCGCCCGCCGGCGAGGGGTGGACAGCACGCTGCTTGGCGGCGATCGCCCTGGCGACGACCTCGCCGTCGCGCACCTTGTATACGTCCGGGTTCACCAGGCCGGAGACGAGGGCCTCGCCGAGTCCGAAGCTGGCCTCCACGGAGGCGACCCTTCGGTTGGACGTGACGGGGTCGGCGGTGAACAGGATGCCGGCCGCTTGCGGGAAGACCATCCGCTGCACGACCACCGCCATGTGGACGCTGCGGTGGTCGATCCCGTTGCGCTGGCGGTAGGTCACGGCCCGCTCGGTGAACAGCGAGGCCCAGCACCGGCTGACGTGCTGGAGGATCGCGGCCGGGCCCACCACGTTGAGGTACGTGTCCTGCTGGCCGGCGAAGGAGGCCGTCGGCAGGTCCTCCGCCGTCGCGCTGGACCGGACGGCGTAGGCGGCCTGGTCGCCGAGCTGGGCGAGCGCGCGGGTGATCGCCGCCGTCAGGTCGTCGGGGACGCCGATCCCTTCGATGGTTTCGCGGATCTCCGCGCTGAGCGTGCGGACCGCCTCCCGGTCGTCCGGGTTCAGGCGCGCCAGCTGATCGAGCCGACTGCAGATCGACGGCGCTTCCGGCATGATCCGCCGAAAGGCGTCCGTCGTCACGCAGAAGCCGGCCGGCACGCGGACGCCGTCGATCCGCGACAGCCCGCCCAGGTGCGCACCCTTGCCGCCAACGACCGCGACCTGCGTCTCGTCGACATCGTGAAGATCCAACACGTACTGCCCGACGTCACCGCGTCCCCCGTTCGTCGACTCTGACACACGCACGCCGTGCCCCCATTTCCGCAGGTTGTGGCCTCGGGCCGACGATTCTGCGGCATGCCACGGGTCTTGCCGCAAGCCCCCCGGTGCGCTATACGTTAGAAGTGGCAAGGAGACTGATCTCCTTGCCTTGCTCTTTTGGTCGTCCGCCTGCGGACCGACTCCGGCGGCGGTCAGCGGTGGTCGTTCTCCTTGAGTTCGATCACCCAGGCGCGACGCTCGGCGATCTTGCCGTCGCGTAGCACGAACACCTCGGCCATCGACATCCGCATCTCCTCGCCGGTGTCGCGCCGCACCGAACCGACGAGTTCGGCCATGACCGTGTCGCCCTGCTCCACCATGCGGACCACCTCCAGCCGGGGCGGCGGCACGAACCCGGGCCCCTCGATCGCGGCGTCGTACGCCTGCTTGCCCTTCAGGTGGAACGCGCCGAAGACCGTCCACTCGATGTCGTCGGTCAGGCAGGACAGGATCTGGGCGTGGTCGTTCTTCCGGAAGCCGTCCAGGTAGGTCTCGACGGTCTCGGTGTTGCGCGACATCGGCGGTCTCCCCTCGCTGGGCCTGCCCGGGACGGCAGACCCAGCGACGCTAACCGCCGGATGTGACGGGGACGGGGCGGAACGGCAGGATGTCCGGCCGGCACGGTGCGGCTGCGACCGACCGCGCCGGTCGAACGCGGTGCCGGCCAGCCGCGCCGGGCGGCTAGCTCGGTGGCGAGTCCTTGACGAACACGATCCCGTCGATGCTCGCCAGGTGGGCCGGGTCCAGCGGGGCGTAGCCGTACCAGGGGGACACGCGGGGCGCGGGCGTCACGTCGCCGAGGACCGCCACCAGCCGGCGCGCGTCCACGACGTACCGGTCCTCCGGCACCGCGTACAGGAGCCCTTCGATGGTGTCCGGGGGTGGGATCTGCACCCCGTGGTCGCGGATCGTGCCGACGGCCGTGGCCAGGAAGGCGTAGCCCTCGCCCAGGTGGGCGCTGACGATCGCCCCGGCACTCCACCATTCCTGCGGCAGGCCGCCCATCCGCATGCTGCTCCTGTCCCGCTGGAGGTGGCTGTTGTGGGCGTTCACCAGCGTCGGACCCCGTTCGGCGAGG
This sequence comes from Micromonospora sp. CNZ280, assembly GCF_011759515.1. Classification (NCBI taxonomy): domain Bacteria; kingdom Bacillati; phylum Actinomycetota; class Actinomycetes; order Micromonosporales; family Micromonosporaceae; genus Micromonospora; species Micromonospora sp. CNZ280. The sequence continues at coordinate 1,671 of NZ_JAAOYP010000004.1, read as the reverse complement.
GCGAGCAGGTTGGCGGCCATCATCGAGTCCCGCACGCCCAGCAGCCGCGCGATCCGCCGCGGCGACGGGTCGGCCATCCAGAAGTGGTACCGCAGCAGGCCGGTTGCGGTACGACCGTACAGGCGCGCCCGGTCCCAGTCGTCCGGCGTGGACGTCGCGATCAGGTGCGGTGTCTGCGCGTCGAGCAGGGCCACCAGGTCGTCGGCGAGCAGCCGCAGCTGTCCGGCCTCGGGCGTCTGCCCCACGGACCGGGACGGGTCCATCATGGCGGCGGGTTCGGTCCACCGGTCGTCGGCGCCGAGCAGCTGGTCGAGCGTCTCCGCGGTGCAGGGAAGCAGGTCGGTGTCCACCCGGGCGGCGAGGTAGGCGTGCAGTGCGGTGAGGGCCTGCCGAGGGCTCGCCGCGCCGGTGATCTCCAGCGGGCCGTCGAAGCCGGCGAAGCGCAGCCACTCGGACGCGGGCCGGCCGTCGTTGTACGCGCGCATCCAGCGCACCAGTTCGCGGTTGGCCGGGAAGGCGCCCCATTCGTGGCTGAAGCCGCGCTCCATGACGTCGTCCAGGGTGCCGCTGCCCGAGGTGACGTGGTCGTCCACGATCAGCCCCATCAGGCAGTCGATCTCCATCGCGATGGTCCGGTAGCCCGCCTGCTCGACGAGCTGCCGGAAGAGGTCGTTACGCAGGTCGAGCAGCGCGTCCTCGCCGTGGGTGGGCTCGCCCAGGGCGAGCAGCCGCGGCCGGGCCGGGAGGAGCCGCATGACGGTAGCGGCGTCGGCGACATGGGCGGCGTCCGTGATACCAACAGTCATATCCTGAACCGTATCGTTGAACCGACGATGGAGACTTTCCGTCGATACAAGCAGGAAGCCACCGTGAAACCCTCAAAGCCGGTGTCTGCTCAGGCGAGCTGCCGGGGCGACGACGGGTGGTGATCCGGCGGTGCGGTGGCGAACGGGGCGAGCAGGCCGGGCAGCGTCCGGTCGGCCAGGTCGACCGCGTCGCCGGCGGCGAGGTCGACCGCCGCGTACCGGCCGTGTCCGGCGGCCGTGGTGGCGGTCAGCGTGGCCAGGCCGAGCCGGCGTTGCAGCAGGCTCTGCCGCACCCGCCAGCCGATCACCGCGCCACCGCGTACCGCCGCCGTGGACCGGCTGACCAGCCCAGACCGGAGCACCAGGTATCCGCCGACCGTCGTGTGCCCGAGCGCCCGGTACGCCACCACTGCGGCCCCCGCCAGCAGCGGCGCCGACGCCGGCCCGGCCAGCCACAACCGGGGCAGGTCGAGGACGGCGCCCAGCCCGGCGAGCGCCCCGGTGAGCGCCACCCCGACGAGCGCCGCCCAGCCGAGTCGGCGGCGCAGGGCGGCCCGCGGGTGCCGGCGCAGCGGCGCCTCGAACGGGTTCGGGTCGGCGTCGAGCACCGCGGCGGCCACCGAGCGCGCCACCCGCACCGGGCCGCGCGGCAGGACGGTGGTGGCCGGGGTCATGCTCCACATCGTCAGGCCGGTGCTGATGACGTTGATGTCCGCCGTGCCCAGCCACCGCCACAGCACCGGCTCGGAGATCTCCACGCCGCGCAGCCGGTCGTCGTCCCGGTCGACCTCGCGGGTCTTGAACAGCCCCTGGGTGGTACGCAGCACGCTGCCGGCCGGGGTGGTCACCCGGGTCAGCCGGAAGT